>NZ_CP133721.1:0-1200000 GCF_031326205.1 Flavobacterium sp. 20NA77.7
GGTATAAAAACATCATGCTCTAATTCATCACAAACAAAATAGCCAGTTTTACGAGACGTCATATCTACATACCCTTCATAATAATCAGAGTGTGTAAGTACTTTGTATTTTCCTCGTTCTACTTCTTGAATTTTTTCTTTTGCAGTCAAATACTTAAGTTCTTTAATAATTTCATTTCTATTTTTAGTATCTGTAACTTCTAAAATAGCAGCAATTTGTTTGTAATTAAAACTTTTTAAAGGTTCGTTTGAAAGTATTTTATATATTAAAGCTGAAAAATCCTTTCCTTTTTTGTTTACATTTTTAATCTTCTTACTCATAATCTTTTCAAATAAAGTTTAAAAGTACAAAGAAGAAATTAGAATAAATAAACAAGTATGATTATTTAATGAAATTATAACGTTTATATTTTAAAGTTTTCAACAATTATTAAAAACAACAACAAAAATATTTTATTTAAATTTAAATTAATGATGGTTATTATAGGGTGTTAATATGTGGTATAACTATTTTAAAAATCATAGTAATTTTGAGTTATACATTTTTATACAATATAATTAACAATTTTGTTACTATATAACTCATTGTTTTTTAATACATTTTTTTAATACATTTTTATTTTATTAACAGATGTTAAAAAATCATTTTACTTCTTTTTTGTAAAAAAATAAACAACAGTATAAATGTTAATAAGAGTAGTTTTTATGTAAATTTTTTATCAATAACTTTTAAGAAATAAATTTGATTTTTAAAGTTTAGTTTTTGATTAGAAAAAAAAGTAAACAGATTATAAAAACTTATTTTTTTCTATATAATTTTATTAACAAAAGTTGTTAATTTTTAATTAACTAAAAATCAACACTTTGAATAAAACTATTAACAATTACTAAATAAATAAAAAAAAACATAAATAATTAGTTGATTTTTAAATAATTAGTTGAAAATAAAGCAGTGATTAAATTTTAAAAATAAAGGAAGTCAAAATTAATATTCTTGCTATTTTTCTAGTAAACCTTTAGGTACAAATTAGTACATTTGTAAAAACAAACAACACAAAAATATGATAATTTCAATTGGAAACGACCACGCAGGTCCAGAATACAAAAAAGCAATTGTTTCTTTTTTAGAAGAAAAAGGGCATACTATTATTAATCATGGTACAGATACTTTTGATAGTGTAGATTATCCAGATTTTGGACACCCTGTTGCTTATGATGTAGAAAGTAAAAAAGCAAATTTTGGTATTGTAATATGTGGTTCAGGAAATGGAATTGCTATGACAGTAAATAAACATCAAGAAGTAAGAGCTGCTTTATGTTGGATTAAAGAAATAGCAGTTTTAGCACGTCAACATAATGACGCAAATGTAATAAGTATCCCAGCGCGTTATACATCTGTTCAACAAGCTGTAGAAATGATAGAAATATTTTTAACAACACCATTTGAAGGAGGAAGACATGCAAATAGAGTAAAAAAAATAGCTTCTAAATAAATTATGGGACATATTCATATAAAAAAAAATGAAGTAAAAGCATCAAATTTGATTTTTTCAATTTTTTTAAATCTTCTAATTACTATTGCCCAAATTATAGGTGGACTGGTTTCAGGAAGTTTAGCTTTAATTTCAGACGCACTACATAATTTTTCAGACGTTATTTCTTTAGTATTTAGTTTAGTTGCTCACAAATTATCTAGAAAGAAAGCATCTATAGAACACACCTTTGGATACAAGCGTGCAGAATTAATCGCCGCTTTTACAAACGCAGCTACTTTAATTATAGTGGCTTTTATTTTAATTTATGGTGCTATTGAGCGTTTTTTTCATCCACACTCTATTGCTTCAGAATTAGTAATTTGGTTAGCTTTATTAGGAATACTAGTCAATGGATTATCTGTAATTTTTCTAAGAAAAGATGCTGATCATAATTTAAACATGAAATCAGCTTATTTACATCTTTTAACAGATATGATGGCATCAGTAGCGGTTTTGGTTGGTGGGTTGTTAATGAAATTTTATGGTTGGTTTTGGGTAGACAGCGCTATGACACTATTAATAGCAATTTATTTAGTTGCAGTAGGTGTTGATTTGTTGTTAAAATCTACAAAAATGTTAATGCTTTTCACTCCCGAAAACATTGACATAAAAGAGATTGTAAGAGAAGTTCACAAAATACCAGGAATAGGAAAATTACATCATATCCATGTTTGGCATTTAAATGAAGAAGAATTGCATTTAGAAGCGCATTTAGATTGTTCCCAAGACATTAAAATGAGTGAATTTAATGTGTTGTTACATCAAATAGAATTAGTGTTGTTTACAAGTTTTGGAATTAATCATATCAATATTCAACCTGAATTTAAGAAAGAAGACCCAAAAGATTTTATTGTTCAGGATTAGATAGTATATGCTGTTTAGTTCCATAAAATTCGTAGAACAAAACGTAAAAAAATTAACTGTAATAAACCAACAGCAAAAAATTTGATAAGAAAAAAACGTTTTGAAATTTTATGTTTAAATAGCAATATTCCTAAAATACCACCTAAGAAACCGCCTAAGAAAATTAATAACAATAACTGTATTTCCGAAATTCGTTGACCATTTGTTTTAGCCATTTGTTTATCATAACCCCAAATAAAAAGAGTAACTAAATTAATAATTAACAAATAGAATAATATTGGTTCCAATGATATTAAATTTTTTACAAAGATAGTATTTAGTGCCAATTTAGATTTCACAATGAACCATATCCAATTTATACAAAATCAAACCAATATTGCTTCTAAAAGCATTGAAGCAACCATAAAATTACTTTCAGAAGATTGCACGATTCCGTTTATTTCGCGTTACCGTAAAGACCAAACCGAAAATTTAGACGAGGTGCAAATAGAAGCCATTTCAAAATTAAACAAACAATTTGAAGAAATCGTTAAGCGAAAAGAAAGCATTTTAAAATCTATTGAAGAACAAA
This sequence comes from Flavobacterium sp. 20NA77.7, assembly GCF_031326205.1. Lineage (NCBI taxonomy): Bacteria > Pseudomonadati > Bacteroidota > Flavobacteriia > Flavobacteriales > Flavobacteriaceae > Flavobacterium > Flavobacterium nakdongense. The sequence goes on from NZ_CP133721.1 coordinate 2,970, forward strand.
ACGCACTTTCGCCAGAATTGAAAACTAAAATTGAAAACAGTTTTGATTTGCAAGAATTGGAAGATTTGTATTTACCTTATAAAAAGAAGAAAAAAACCAAAGCCGATGTAGCTCGTGAAAACGGATTAGAGCCTTTAGCAAAAATAATAATGTCTCAAAAAAATGATGATCTTGAGTTTTTGGCATCAAATTATTTAAATACAAACGTTAAAAACGAAGACGAAGCGTTACAAGGCGCACGCGATATTATTGCGGAATGGATAAATGAAAACATATTTATTCGTAAAAATTTACGTCGCTTGTTCCAACGTAAAGCATTGATTACCACAAAAGTAGTCAAGACAAAAAAAGACGAGGAAGCCGCCCAAAAATTTTCGCAATATTTTGATTGGGAAGAACCTATTTCTAAAGCACCTTCCCACCGATTATTAGCCATGTTGCGAGCCGAAGCAGAAGGTTTCGTGAAGTTAAATGTTGCAGTTGAAAAAGAAGAAGCCTTAGATTTTATCGAAGAAAACACCATCAAAAATAAACATTCGGATGCAACCGAACATTTAGAATTAGCTATTAAAGACAGTTATAAACGCTTGTTAGAACCGGCTATTTCAAACGAAACGTTGCAAGAAGCCAAGGTTAAAGCCGATAGTAAAGCCATTGATGTATTTGCAGAAAATTTACGTCAGTTGTTATTGGCGCCACCTTTAGGCGAAAAACGTATTTTAGCCATCGATCCAGGGTATCGAACGGGTTGTAAAGTGGTTTGTTTGGATGAAAAAGGCGATTTGTTACATAACGAAACTATTTATCCTCACGCACCTCAAAATGATACCGCTATGGCGATGAAAAAAATACGTTCAATGGTAAATGCATATAACATTGAAGCCATTTCTATTGGAAACGGAACAGCATCTCGCGAAACGGAATTTTTTATTAAAAAAATTGCTTTTGATAAGCCGGTACAGGTTTTTGTGGTTTCAGAAGCGGGCGCATCAGTGTATTCGGCGAGTAAAATTGCTCGTGATGAATTTCCAAATTATGATGTTACCGTTCGTGGTTCGGTTTCTATAGGAAGACGACTTTCAGATCCCTTGGCCGAATTGGTAAAAATAGATCCTAAATCAATTGGCGTAGGACAATATCAACATGATGTAGACCAAACCAAATTGCAAGCTGCATTAGACAGCACAGTAATAAGTTGTGTAAATTCTGTTGGAATTAACATTAATACCGCGAGTAAATCATTGTTGAGTTATGTTTCTGGAATTGGAGAAAAAATGGCTGAAAACATCGTGGCCTATCGTTCTGAGAATGGTCCTTTTGAAGACAGAAAACAATTGAAAAAAGTGCCTCGTTTAGGCGAAAAAGCATATCAACAAGCAGCGGCATTTATCAGAATTAAAGACGGAAAAAATCCGTTGGATAATTCAGCTGTGCATCCAGAAGCGTATACAATAGTAGAAAAAATGGCTAAAGATTTGGGTGTAAAAACAGATGAACTAATAGCGAATAAAGAAAAAACCACCCAAATTTCTCCTGAAAAATACATTACTTCAGAAATTGGAATTTTAACCTTAAAAGACATTTTAAAAGAGTTAGAAAAACCAGGATTAGACCCAAGAAAAGCAGCTAAAATTTTCGAGTTTGACCCTAATGTCCGTTCTATTTCTGATTTAAGAAGCGGCATGATTTTACCTGGAATTGTAAACAACATTACTGCTTTTGGTTGCTTTGTTGACGTAGGAATTAAAGAAAGTGGCTTGGTTCACATTTCTCAGCTTAAAGAAGGCTTTGTTTCTGATGTAAACGAGGTGGTTAAAATGCACCAACACGTTCAGGTTAAAGTAGTGGAGGTGGACGAAGCACGAAAGCGTATTCAGTTGACGATGGCGTTTTAAAATAAAAATTCCAAATTCTAATTTTACTTGGAATTTGGAATTTTTTTATTGGAAATTAAAAAAATTACTCTTTAGTTTCCTCTTCTTTTTTACTTTGCGGAGGAGTATTTTCTCCTTTAGATGCTTTTTTAAATTCATTGATACCGCTTCCTAAACCTTTCATTAATTCAGGAATTTTTTTACCACCAAAAAGCAATAAAACAACAGCGATAATCATAATCCATTCAGTAGTACCTATAGCGCCTAATGTAATATATAATGAATTCATCTTCTTGAATTTTTAAGAATTAATATGCAAATGTAAGCTAAAAATAGATATGAAACATAAATTTAACCTATTTTTCATGGGCTAATTCGTTTTCAAATGTTTAAATACATGAATTAATTTTATATTTGTATAAATCAAAAAAGCATGTCTGAAAAACGATTACAGTTTCAAACATTAAAAAGAAGACTTTTAAGTAAACGCCGTTTCATTGTTTATAATGAAGATACGTTAGCCGAATCCTTTTCTTTAAAATTAACCCTTATGAATGTGTTTGTTGTGACCGCTTCAAGTGCTATTTTAATTATTTTTTTAACCACTATTATCATTGCCTTTACACCTCTTCGGGAATATATACCCGGCTATGCCTCTACAGAGTTAAAAAAACAAGCAACAAAACTAACCATGCAATCTGATTCTTTATTGCGTGTTGCCCAACAAAACAATCAGTATATAAATGCAGTTAAAGCGGTTTTAAATGGAAATTTAGAGTTTGCAAAATTAAATAAAGATTCTATTCAGGCTGCAATTATAAAGAATAAAGAAATTTCCGTAGTGCTTTCTGAAAAAGAGCAAGAGCTTAGAAAAGAAGTAGAGAAAGATGATAAGTATAATGTTTTTGAAAAAGTTTCTCCTAAAGTAAATCAAGTGTTTTTTGCTCCAGTAAAAGGAATAATTACAAAACCGTTTAGAAATACAGTTAAAGATAATTATATAGAAATTGCAGCGCCACGAAACACACCTGTTTTAGCGGTAGCGTCTGGTACAATCGTTTTTTCAGAATGGACCATTGGAAAAGGATATGTAGTAATAATTAAACATAAAGATGATTTTTTATCTATTTATAAAAACATTGCGTCTGTTACAAAATCACAAGGAGCTTTCGTTAAAACAGGAGAAGTAATAGCAGAAACAGGTTTTGTTTCTACCATACAAAACAAAGTTAGCCTTCAATTTGAACTTTGGAAAAATAGCGGGCCTGTAGACCCAATACAATATATTAATTTTCAGTAAACATGTCTATCAAATCAATGGCAGCAAAAATATTTGCTGCATACATTCATAAAAAAAATCAAGCATGGATTACTAATCCACTAGCAACCCAAGACCTTATTTTTAAGTCATTACTTGCACAAGCCAAGGATACAGCGTTTGGAAAAGCGCATAATTTTAATACCATTCAAAATCATGAAGATTTTTGCAAACAAGTACCCGTTCGTGACTATGAAGGGCTTAAAAATTATATTGATGAGGTGGTAAATGGAAAAGAAGATGTTTTATGGCCGGGCAAACCTATTTATTTTGCTAAAACCTCAGGAACTACGTCTGGCGCTAAATATATTCCTTTAACCAAGGAATCTATGCCTTATCATATCGAAGCCGCCCGAGATGCTATTTTAAGTTACATTCATGAAACAGGAAAAGCAGATTTTGTAAATGGAAAAATGATTTTTTTGCAAGGCAGTCCAGAACTTGAAGAAAAAAAAGGGATACATTTTGGGCGTTTATCAGGCATTGTAGCGCATTTTGTGCCTAAGTATCTACAAAAGAACAGATTACCCAGCTGGGAAACAAACTGTATAGACGATTGGGAGACTAAAGTTGATGCCATTGTGGAAGAAACGTTTCAGCAAGATATGACGGTTATTTCAGGCATTCCTTCTTGGGTACAAATGTATTTTGAAAAACTCAAAGATAAAGCACAACAACCCGTAGGTCAATTATTTAAAAATTTCAAATTGTTCATTTATGGCGGTGTAAATTATGAGCCCTATCGTGCAAAATTTGAAAATTTAATTGGGCGAAAAGTCGATTCAATAGAGCTTTTTCCCGCCTCCGAAGGTTTTTTTGCCTATCAAGATAGCCAACAAGAAAAAAGCATGTTGTTATTATTGAATGCAGGTATTTTTTACGAATTTATAAAAGCCGATGAATTTTTTTCTGATTTTGAAGGTTCGGGACCAAAACGATATACAATAGGAGAAGTGGAAGTAGGCGTAAACTATGCGCTCATTATATCTACAAACGCAGGCTTATGGGCATACAATATTGGCGACACAATTGCGTTTACATCAATAAAACCATATAAAATAATTGTTACCGGCCGAATTAAACATTACATTTCAGCTTTTGGCGAACATGTAATTGGGAAAGAAGTAGAAGAAGCCATGCGAATCACAACAGCCAGCACCGGTATTCGGATAAATGAATTCACAGTTGCACCACAAATTACACCAACAGAAGGCTTGCCTTATCATGAATGGTTAATAGAGTTTGATGCGGATGTTTCCGAAAACTTAGTAGATTTAGAAGCTTTTGCTATACAATTAGACAATGCAATGCGCCAACAAAACGTCTATTATGACGATTTAATTAAAGGAAATGTTTTGCGAACAGCCGTTGTGACAAAAATCCCTACAAACGGATTCCAAGAATACATGAAATCGATTGGAAAATTAGGGGGACAAAATAAATTGCCAAGGCTTTCAAACGATAGAAAGATTGCGGATTTTTTAACTAAAAAATAAAATCCGTACCTTTGTTGGTTAGATAAAAGAAAATTTAATGAAAGACATTAAGAACATTTCGCGCTCAAGAGCGCAAGAGTCTTCGGCAGCTATCGAAAGACTGTACATTACCATGCGACACTTGTTTAACAGAGGTTTTTATAAACCAATGGGAATTTCTGGAGAAACATTACGGGAAGCATTATTATCATTAAGACCAGAAATATATGGGTCTATTGCAGAAGAAAAAGTAGAGTTAAACGGATTATTGTATGTAATTGAACGCCTACCAATCGGTATTGAACAATGTAGATACATTAGTTTAACTTCAGATGAAGGGTATGCTAATTCTCATTTTACAGCCATTGTTCCTCCAAAAAGAAGAAGAAATTGCTACCGTATTGACGATGAGCAAATGAACATTGAAATCACTAGAGGACGTTCAGATATTTATGATATTTTAACACATTTGACGTTTATTTTTATCGAATCTCATAAAATTAAAGACAGGGTTTTAATTGATGATGAAGGGTTGGTGTCTAGAGATTGGCAAAAACTAGAACAATTTGCTTTATATACTAAAAAATTAACTCAAATAGAAAGAGAAAAAGCCATGTCTCATGCTTCAAATGTTTTAGGAAGAACATTTGCAGAGGTTCAAGATATTTATGATGGTTTTGCTACTAAAGAAGCTCCAGATCGTTTTTTACAGATTGTGTATTGGTTAGGAAAACTTGCTATTGAAGAGATTGTAGATAACAATAAAAGAACAATTACGTTTAGTCCAATTTTAAGAGAACGATTAGGACATCATATTTATGGTGAAATTTGGGCAAATAACATCAAAGAAACCTTAGATAAAAATAATTTACTAGAGCGACCTATTCATATTATTAGTGCTAATATGCACAGTGTGATGAATTCTATATTTGCTCCAGTGGTTTTAGGGGCAAAGTATAAGGGAAAAGATCCTTATCAAATTTATGAAGACTTGAGCGCTTCAAACAACAAAGATTTAAGAAAAAAAGTAGAAGACGTGGCTTTCCAACAAGGCATGATAGCGTTACCAGATACATCAGGAACCAACATTGATGTACAAATTTTTGATAGCGCTAAGTTTGATTGGAAAAAAACAGCTTTTTCAAATGCTTCAACAAAAGATAAACCCGTGTTAATTGTAATGGATTATGCATTTGGCGAACAAGCTTACGAAACAATCGACGAGTTATTAAAACCATATAAAGCAAAAAAAGAAAAACACCTACTTAACGTTGAGTCGGTTTCTATTATGGGTAAAGCAGGAATTTTAGAAGGAGGAAAAGGAGATATTATGATTCCAAATGCACATGTTAATGAAGGCACGGCAGACAACTATTTTTTTAATAATGAATTAACGGCAGCAATGTTTGAGGGTAATGGTATTCCAGTTTACGCCGGCCCTATGATCACAGTTTTAGGTACGTCTTTACAAAACAAAGACTTGTTAAAATTCTTTCATGAATCTACGTGGGGTGCTATTGGATTAGAAATGGAAGGGGCTTATTACCAAAAAGCAATTCAATCTGCATCAATGATTAGAAAAAGCATCAACACAAACGTAAAAGTGCGTTATGCTTATTATGCTTCTGATAACCCATTAGAAACAGGAAGCACATTAGCATCTGGGGGGCTTGGAACCACAGGAGTTAAACCAACGTATTTAATTACCATAAAAATTTTAGAACAAATTTTCAAAGTAAAAAACTAACAAATGACGCAAAAAACGCAAGACCAAGAAATTGATTTAGGCCAAATTGGAAAAGGAATTTCAAATTTTTATCAAGGCATTATTGCAACTATATTTGATTTTATTTTCTTCATCAAAAAGAAAATAATAATTTTTGGGTTGTTAGTTGTTTTTGGGTTTGCCTTGGGGTACTATCTTGATAAAACAAAGGTATATACAACTGAAATTCAAGTTATTCCTAATTTTGGCACAAACGATTATTTGTATAAAAGAGTAACTCATCTACAAGCCAAACTTAAGGAAAAAGACACGGTTTTTTTTGCTGGTTTAGGAATTAAAAATGTAAAAAAAATCAGCGATATTGATATCACACCTATTAACGGTATATATAGCTACATCAATAGTTCAGATATAAACAACAAAAATTTTGAACTGCTAAAATTAATGGCCGAAGACGGTGATATTCAAAAAATTATTAATGATAAGGTAACAAGTAAAAATTATCCTCAACACAACATTACCATAGTAACAACCCGAGCGTTTTCTAAAAAGGAATTAGTAGAACCAATTTTGAATTATTTACAACAATCGGAATATTATACCAGGTTAAAAGCTATTTATAATCGAAATTTACTTGAAAAAATAAAAGCAAACGACATATTGATTAATCAAATAGATCAACTACTTGCCTCTTATGCTAAGAATCCCATTTCAGGAGGGGTTATGATTTCTGAAAACGGAGGTATTGCGGATGTAATTGCTAAAAAAGACGAATTATTAAACGAAAACAACATTCATCAAATCCAGCTATTAGAATCAACAAAAATCATCAAAGATCAAGAAGTTACTTTAAATAGTATGGATTCAGAAGGGTTAGCCAATAAAATGAAATTTATTGTTCCTTTAGTTTTATTACTTTTATATGTAGTGGGTTATAGATTTCAAAAACAGTATCAAATTCAAAAATTAAGAAAACAAGCATAATGAAACACATTTTAGTAACCGGGGGAGCTGGTTTTATAGGATCAAATTTTGTTCCTTATTTTGTTGAAAATAATCCTGATTATCATTTAGTAAATCTTGATGCGCTTACTTATGCTGGTAATTTAGATAATGTAAAAGAAGTAGAAACGCATCCAAGATATACTTTTGTTAAAGGCGATATTTGCGACAGTAATTTTATTAAAGAATTATTTGATACGTACCAATTTCACGACGTTATTCACTTCGCAGCAGAAAGCCATGTAGATAATTCAATTTCTGGTCCAGAGGCATTTATAAAAACAAACGTGTTGGGCACATTTAATTTATTAGATACAGCTAGAAAATTATGGATGGCTGCACCAAATCAATACCACGAAGAATTCAAAAACGCGCGTTTTCACCATGTTTCTACGGATGAGGTTTATGGAACATTAGGAGAAACGGGTTTGTTTGAAGAAACAACGCCTTATGCGCCAAATAGTCCGTATTCGGCGTCAAAAGCAGGGTCGGATTTAATTGTAAGAAGTTATTTCCATACATACGGTATGAATGTAGTTACTACAAATTGTTCAAATAATTATGGACCTAAACAACATGATGAAAAATTAATTCCAACCATTATACGAAAAGCACTTCAAGGAGAAAATATTCCTATTTATGGTGATGGAAAAAATGTGCGCGATTGGTTGTATGTATTAGACCATTGTAAAGGAATCGAGTTGGCCTTCAAAAAAGGTGTAGCTGGCGAAACGTATAACATTGGCGGTAGAAATGAACGCAACAACTTATATATTGTAGATACAGTTTGTGCTATTTTAAATGAATTAAAACCAAAAGCCACTGGAAAATATCAAGATCAAATAACATTTGTAACCGACAGACCGGGCCATGATTTGCGTTATGCCATTGATGCCACAAAAATTGAAACGGAATTAGGTTGGAAAGCCGATGAAAATTTCGAATCAGGCATAAAGAAAACAATTGAATGGTATTTAAAAAAGTTTCAGGCTTAAAGTTATTTTTGTTTCAAGTTAAATCAACCTGAAACGTTAAACTTTAAACAAAACAAACAAATTTATGAAAGGAATTATATTAGCCGGAGGATCAGGCACTCGTTTACACCCATTAACATTAGCAGTAAGTAAGCAATTGATGCCTATTTATGACAAACCCATGATTTATTATCCGTTATCTACTTTAATGTGGGCTGGAATTAATGAAATTTTAATCATTTCTACACCACATGATTTACCTTTGTTTCAACATTTATTAGGTGATGGAAGTAGTTTAGGCTGTCGTTTTGAATATGCCGTACAAGAGCATCCAAATGGTTTAGCGGAAGCATTTATTATTGGTAAAGATTTTATAGGAAACGACAAAGCCGCTTTAGTATTAGGCGATAATATTTTCTACGGAACAGGGTTAGCAGAATTATTGCAAGCAAACAACGATCCTGATGGGGGTATTGTATATGCTTATCATGTGCATGACCCAGAAAGATATGGTGTAGTTGAGTTTGATGCGACAGGAAAAGTGCTTTCTATTGAAGAAAAACCAACACAACCTAAATCAAATTACGCTGTGCCAGGAATTTATTTTTATGATAATTCCGTAATTGATATAGCCGCAAACATTGCACCAAGTCATCGAGGAGAATTAGAAATAACAGATGTTAATAAAGCCTATTTAGAACAAGGAAAACTAAAAGTAAGCATTTTAGACAGAGGAACAGCTTGGTTAGATACTGGAACATTTCAGTCGTTAATGCAAGCGGGGCAGTTTGTTCAAGTTATTGAAGAACGTCAAGGATTAAAAATTGGAGCCATTGAAGAAGCGGCCTATAAAATGGGATTTATCAATGCTGACCAATTGAAAAAACTTGCCGAACCTTTACTAAAAAGCGGGTACGGAAAGCATTTGATGAGTTTAATATAAAGTATTTAAATTTTAGAATTAAATAATTAATAATAATTAAGAAATTTAATTTCATTATTAATATTGATTTTTCAAATTGAGCAAATGAAATTTTTAGAAACCAAACTAAAAGGGTGTTTTGTCCTTGAACCAAATATTATACAAGACGTAAGAGGTTATTTCATGGAAAGTTTTAATCAAAAAACATTTCAACAAGGAATAGGCCAAGAAGTCGTTTTTGTACAAGACAATCAATCTTTTTCTTCAAAAGGAGTATTGAGAGGATTGCATTATCAATGTGGGGAACACGCTCAAGCAAAATTAGTTCGTGTTTTACAAGGCGAAGTTTTAGACGTTGCAGTTGATTTGAGACCAGATTCAGAAACATTTGGGCAGTATGAAGCCGTATTACTTTCCTCAGAAAACCAAAAGCAATTTTTTATTCCAAGGGGCTTTGCTCACGGATTTTTGGTGTTGAGCGAAACCGCAACTTTTTTTTATAAATGTGATAATTTTTATAATAAAGAGTCAGAAGGAGGTTTAATGTTTAACGACGAAACGGTAAATATTCACTGGAATTTTCCCACAGATCAATTACTCATATCTGAAAAAGATAAAATTTTACCCAACTTAGCAACAGCCAAAAAAGTATGGTAGTAATAGTAACAGGAGCAAATGGACAATTAGGACAAGCTATACAATCGATTGCAGATCAATATCCGTCAATCGATTTTGTGTTTTGTTCGTCATCCGAATTAGACATTACGTCATCAGTTTCTTGTGAGGCCGCTTTTACTAAATATAAACCAGATTTTTGTATAAACACCGCAGCTTATACCGCAGTTGATAAAGCAGAAACTGATGTAGAAAAAGCAAGATTGGTAAATGTTATTGGGGCAAAAAACTTAGCAGAGAGCTGTAAACAAAACAACACGGTTTTACTTCATATTTCTACTGATTTTGTTTTTGATGGTATAGTAGCTACAAGTGGCAGTAAGGGTTATAGAGAAACAGACGCGCCTAATCCGCAAGGCGTATATGGTCAAACAAAACTTGAAGGCGAACAAGCCATTCAGGCTATTTTGGAAAAATATTTCATTATTAGAACATCTTGGGTATATTCACAATTTGGCGCTAATTTTATGAAAACCATGTTGCGTTTAGCCCAAGAAAAAGACAGTATTTCTGTGGTAAATGACCAAATTGGAACACCAACCAATGCTGTTGATTTAGCAGAATGTTTATTAAAAATTATAAACACCCAAATCCTAACACCTAACACCCAACACCTTTTTGGAATCTATAATTTTAGTAATGAAGGGCAGTGTAGTTGGTATGAGTTTGCAGTGGAAATATTTAAACAATATCAACTATCGGTAAACGTAAATCCTATACCTTCTTCGGCCTACCCAACACCTGCAAAAAGACCCGCTTATAGTGTGTTAGACAAATCAAAAATAAAGACTGTTTTTGAAATTACTATTTCAAACTGGCAAAAACATATAAAAAAATAAAAAGATGAACCCAACTATATCCATTGTAAGCCCTGTTTATAGAGCAGATAAAATAGTAGAAAAGTTAGTTTTGGAACTAAAAAACACCCTTACAAAAATGGGCGTTTCTTATGAAATTATTTTAGTTGACGACAGAAGCAAGGATAATTCTTGGGAGGTTATGAAAAAAATAGCTCAAGAAAACACGGAAGTAAAGTGCATCCGCTTAAGTAGAAATTTTGGTCAACACCCTACTATTATGGCGGGATTAAGTCAGGTAAAAGGAGAATGGATAGTGGTAATGGATTGTGATTTACAGGACCAACCAAAAGAAATAACTAAGCTGTATGAAAAAGCGCTTGAAGGTTTTGAAGTAGTCCAAGCCAGAAGAACCGTTAGAGAAGATGGCTTTTTTAAAAAAATGTCTTCTAAAGTGTTTTCTAAAATATACGGTTTTTTTACGGATACGGTTTATGATAATGAAATTGCAAATTTTGGTATTTATCATAAAAAAGCCATTCAATCTGTTTTACAGCTGGGTGATAGTATTAAATTTTTCCCGCTTTTTATTAATCATGTTGGCTATAATGCTACATCAATAGCTGTGGAACACGCACAAAGAGAGGAAGGAAATTCAACCTATAGTTTTTCAAAATTAATTAGCTTAGCCTTTAATACTATAATTTCGTTTTCAAACAAACCCTTAAAATTATTTGTCAAATTTGGCATGTTAATTTCTGCACTTTCTTTTGGCATAGGAGTGTATTATTTATACCAAGCCATGAATAACGAAATTGCCGTATTAGGGTATACATCAATTATAGTTTCTATTTGGTTTTTGTCGGGCATTATAATTACAACTATTGGTGTAACAGGAATTTACATTGGAAAAATATTTGATCAAACAAAGAACAGACCTGTATATATTATTGATGAAATTGTATGCTTAAAAAACTAGAATGGGATTCAGCTTTTTTTAATTTGAATGTTGGAGAATTAACCCTAGGTTCTTTTTCAACACATATAGATGTGTCTGGTTTTGATTTGTTGTATGTGCTTTCAAAAGAGGCAGCAACATGTAATATACCGAGTTTTACAAAAACTTTTTCAGAGGAAAAAATTAAATTTAGCAAGGAATTACAACAGCTTGAAGCGCCTAGCTCGGCTATTTGTTCTATTTTTGATTGTTCATATACCATCGAAGATCTTTACGAATTAGCCTATGAGAGCGGCAAACAAAGTCGGTTTCTGTTGGACACAAAATTTACCGAATCAAAATTTAAAGAATTGTATCGTCTATGGATTGATAATTCTTTAAACAAACAATTTGCCGACGATATTTTGGTTTACAGAGAAAACAATCTTATTTTAGGCCTAGTGACTTTTAAATTAGTGAAAGACACCGCTAGTGTAGGGTTGATTGCAGTAAATCCAGAGGCTCAAGGAAAAGGAATTGGCGGTAAACTCATACGTGCTTTGGAATATTTTTTAGTTGAAAAAAAAGGCAAATCATTAGTTATCCCCACACAAATGACTAATACTCAAGCTTGTAATTTTTATACTAAACAAGGCTATAAAATTATAGAACAAACCACAATTACTCATTATTGGAAAGATTAATTTCATGAACACGTTAGTTACTAAAATAGCACAAAACAAATGGCTTATATTAATTATGATACTAGCCGCAGTGCTTCGCGTCTATCATGTAGATTTTCAGTCTATGTGGTTGGACGAATTGTATACGATTGCGGTAACCAATCCCGATTTAACATGGAGTCAATTTCATAAAGAAATTGTTACTAGAGAAAGCTTCCCTTTTTTATATTTTATTATTGTAAAAGGGTTTTATGTTGTATTTGGCTACTCTAGTCTTGTTGCCCGAATGGTTTCTGTACTTGCTGGAATTTTAGGGGTATATGCGGTTTATTTGCTGGGCAAAAAAATTCACACTAAACAAGTAGGTTTGTTTGCCTCTTTATTTGTTGCAGTTAGTAATTATCATATTTATATTTCTCAAGATGCAAGGGCGTATTCTCTTTATTTTTTATTTGTCTGTTTGTCATTTTACACACTGCTTATTTACATCAAAAAACTAACATGGAAACACATTTTATTATACGCTTTAACAACAGGTTTTTTAGTAAATTTTAATTTTTTTGCTCCTATAAATGTCGTTTCACAAGGCTTAATTTTGTTGTGTTTATTGTTTCTTTTACCTAAAAATAAAAGGATTGCGTTTATTCAAAAAGGAGCTGTAGCGGTCTTTATAATTTTCGGAGCGTTTATTGTAAATTACCAAAAATTAAAAGTATTATTAAACTATAAGAAGTTTTGGACACCAGCACCACAAGACGATTCGTTGGCTAAAATTTTCAAGAACTTTTTTGGAAATTCAGAAATACTTCTTGCGTTAATTACTCCTTTTATTATATATTATTTTCTTCTACTTTTTAAGAATAAAGAGCCAAAAAAATGGACGTATGATGAGGTTATAAATAACAAACTATTTTTTGGTTTCTTGGTTTTGTTCACTTGGTTTTTTGTCTTGTTTTCTTATTTAGTAGTAAAATCATACGGACCTATTTCGTATTTATTAACTCGATATTTTGTGAGTTTGCTACCTGTTATTTTTATTTGTGTAGCCATTGCCATTGCATCAATAAAAGGCACTGTAGGAAAAGGAACAGCTGCGTTTGTGCTGGTGTTTTTTATGTTAGCCCATCTTTTTGTTGTTAAAAAACAATATACAACTATTACGCATGCACAATATAGAGAAGCAGCAACTTTTGTTAAAACAAATAATACACAAAACGTACCTACCTATAGTAATCAAGAATATTGGTATAAATTTTATTTTAGACCCGACCAAACTAAAATTAAATTAAAAAATTTATCTTTAAACAAAATTCATTTACAGTTAAAAAAGTATCCAAAAAAGATGACTTCTTTTTGGTACATAGATGCTTATAAACGCTTTGATTCGGTAAACAAACCAACTACCGAATTTTTAAACAAACATTTCACCGTTAAAAAGCAATATAAAGGCTATCGTGCATGGGCAATGTATTATGAATTAAAAAATTAAATCAAATGATACCATTTAATAAACCTTATTTAACAGGAAAAGAAACAAGCTATATAGAAGACGCTGTAAAATCGGGAAAAATTTCGGGGAACGGCAAGTACACAAAGCTATGCCAGGCTTTTTTTGAAGACAGATACCGCATTAAAAAAGCGCTTTTAACAACATCGTGTACCGATGCGTTAGAAATGGCTGCTATTTTAATTGATTTGAAAGAAGGAGACGAAGTAATTATGCCGTCTTATACATTTGTCTCTACCGCAAATGCGTTTGTGTTAAGAGGCGCAAAAATCATCTTTGCAGATAGCTTGCCGAATCATCCAAATATGGATGCTTCTAAACTAGAGGCGTTAATTACCCCAAAAACAAAGGCAATTGTTCCTGTACATTATGCGGGTGTAGCTTGTGATATGGATGAAATTATGCAACTAGCCACTAAATATAATTTATACGTGATTGAAGATGCTGCTCAAGCGATTGATAATTATTATGTTTCTAAAACAGGTGAAAAAAAAGCACTTGGAAGCATAGGTCATTTAGCTGCTTTTTCTTTCCACGAAACAAAAAACATTATTTCAGGAGAAGGAGGTTTATTAGCTATAAATGATGAAAAATTTAGCAATAGAGCCGAAATAATTTGGGAAAAAGGCACAAACCGCTCTGCTTTTTTTAGAGGCGAGGTTGACAAATATGGTTGGGTTGATGTAGGAAGCTCTTTTTTACCTTCAGAAATTATTGCCGCTTTTTTATGGGCGCAATTAGAAAACTTAGACACCATACAGGCCCGAAGAAAAGAAATTTGGAACACCTATTACAACACATTACAAAGTTGGGCTTCACAAAACAATATCGATTTGCCATGGTTACCCGATTATGCAACTAATAATGCACATATGTTTTATTTGGTTTGTAAAGATTTAAACCAACGTACGGCGCTTATTGAGCAATTGAAAACCCATAATATTATGGCCGTTTTTCACTACATAAGTTTACACACGAGCCCTTTTTATAACGGAAAACATGATGGTAGAGCGTTGGCAAATACAGACCACTTCTCAGATTGCTTAGTACGTTTGCCTTTGTTTTATGAATTAAACGAAAAAGAAGTGTTGGATAAAATAATTTTAGATTAATGAAACGTTTTTTAAAAAAAATAGTTGAAAACAAATGGCTGTTTTTAATATTAGCTATTGCTTTCTTTTTAAGAATTTATCATTTAGATTTTCAAAGTTTATGGATGGATGAAATTTATACAATGAATATTTCTTCTCCTGATTTAACATTTAAACAGTTTCATGAGGAGATGATTTTAAGAGAAGGCTTCCCGTATCTTTATTTTCTATTATTAAAAATTATGTATTTCTTTTTTGGTTATACATCATTTGTTGCAAGATTTTTATCTGTAATTGGGGGCTTATTGGCGGTATTTTTAATTTATAAAATCGCTAAAAAACTAGTTGATTACCAAACTGGATTAATTGCTGCGCTTCTTTTGGCTATAAATGAATATCAAATATACATTTCACAAGACGCAAGACCCTATACTTTATATTTAGCTGCTATTATTTTTTCATATTATAGATTGATTTTTTTCATAGAAAAAAAAGATTCTAAAAACACAATTTATTATGGTCTTTCAGCGGGTATATTATTAAACATTAATTTCTTTTCACTAATAAATTTATTATCTCAGGCGATTTTAATCATTATATATTTTTCTATAAATAAAGAAATATTTTTATTTAAGAATATCAAAAAATTTATAATTGTTTTAATTATTGCCGCAATAATGTTTTTACCAAATATAGATATGTTGTTAAAATTATTGCAGATGAATAATTTTTGGGTTGAAAGACCAAATAGTGATTCTTTTAATTTAATGTTTAAAGAGTTTTTAGGAAATTATGAGTTAACAATTTTTATTATTACCCCAATATTGATATATTTTTTAGCAACTATTTTTAATTATAAAAGTTCATTTACCAAAGAAGCTTTAGTAAAGAAAGTAAATTTTTCAATTTTGATTTTATTTACTTGGATATTTGTTTTCATGTTGTTTTTAATAATACGTTCTTATGGTGATGTTTCATTAATCTTATCAAGATATTTTACCAGCATAATACCTGTAGTTATTTTGGTAATCGCCTGGGGAATAAGTTGTATAAAAAATCAAATTGCAAAAACAATTGTTCTTTTTAGTTTGGCAACATTAACATTTACAAATATTTTTTATGCTAAAAATTATTATAATACAACAAATAAATCCCAATTTCGAGAAGCATCAAATCATATTTTAAAAAACAATACTAACAAAGATTGTATATTTACAACTCAAAAATATTGGTTTGATTATTATTTTCGCTCCAATAATGTTGATCTAAAAGAAAAAAAATTTGAAGATGTAATCCAAGAAATGATTAAAGACACTACTAAAATTAAATCATTTTGGTATATAGAAGGACACGGAAAACAATTTCAGCCCGAAGAAAACATTAAATTATTTATGAATAAATATTTTTATGTTGATTCAAATTTTGATGGATTTCAATCATGGGCAAAGCATTTTGAACTAAAGAGCAATAAAAAACAATTATCTTATGACGCTTTTAATAGGTTGAAAAAATTAAATGATATTACAATTGAATCAAATATTGATGTGTTTGAAATTAATAATAACACATTACACATATATGGGTGGGCAATTGAAAAAGACATTCCATCAGAAGATATAAAAACTGAAATAATTATTTATAACGAGAGAGGTTTTTATGTTTTACCTACAGAAGAAAGAACGAGAAAAGACGTAACAATCTCTAAAAACAACAAAATTAATTATGATTCATCTGGTTTTGAGACGCTTTTTTTATTAACAGAAATCCCAAAAGGGAACTATAAAACAGGTATATATTTATATAATAAATCAAAAAATAAAGAAAAATTTAAAATAACAGATAAGGTTTTTAAAAACAATTATTAATTTTGAAAAAAAAATAAAAAATGAAAAAAATTTATTGCTATTTGCTGGTTTTGATTTGTAGTGTCTTTTTCTCTTGTAAAAATGATCAAAAAAACGAAAACCAAGAAGATATTAAAAAACCAAAAAACAACGTTTCTATTGTTTTAAATGCGGTTGTTTTGGAAAACGACACATTTCACGTGTATTACAACGAAGATGGCTCTGAAAAATTTAACGAAGAAAATTCTATTTGGTTAGAATTTAAAGGTAAAAAAACACCTCAAAACATTGTTTTTGAATTACCAGAAGATGTTTTGCCTTCAAATTTAAGAATAGATTTTGGTATTAATAAAGAGCAAAAAGTCATAGAAATAAAATCATTCAAGATTAATTATTTAGGTAAAAAGATAGAAGCATATAATTCAGGGTTTTTTAAATATTTTAGAATTAATGAATTAACTGCAAAATTAGACATGCAAAAATGTTTGGTTACGCCTACCGCTAAAAAAGATAATTATGTAGGGCCTTCTTTTTATCCGTTACCGGATTTAAAGATAGATTTGGAAAAACTATATAAATAAACACAAAAAAACCATAAAGAAATTTATGGTTTTTTTGTTTACTAAACATCACAAATAGCTATATTTGAAGAGAATCAAATAGTAATGCTTTTAAAACACATTCAGAATACATACAGTAGTGCTACACTACGTAAATTTTTTATTTATGGCATTGGGCAATTGTTTAATGTGGTAAGCCCATTGCTTATTATTCCTCATGTGGTTTCGGTTTGTGGTGAAAAAGGTTTAGGAAAAGTAGGCGTTGGCTTTTCTATAGCTTTTATTTTAATTGTTGTTATTGATTTTTCTTCTTACATCAACGGTGTGCGCGATATTAGTCAAAACAAGTTAGAAAAAGGCACACAAAAAGAATACATTACCACCCATTTTTATGCTAAATTTTTTCTTTTTATAGGGCTTTTTCTCGTTGCAACAGCTGTAACTTTTTTAATTCCTTATTTATATACTCAGCCCTTAGTGGTTGGTAGCGCATTATTCATTGTTTTTACTCAAGCCTTTAATCCTACATGGGTTTTTCAAGGTGAAGAAGATTTTTTAAGTCAAACAGTTTTAAACAGTATCTCTAAACTCATTTATCTTTTTGGTGTTTTTTACTTTGTAGCCTCTACTCAAGATTATTATTTAGTTCTGCTTTTTTATGGCTTAGGCACGCTTATCCCTAGTGTTTTTTATGGTATTAAAATACAGCAAAAATACAGCATTAAAATAAGAGACTTTAGCACAAAAAAAGCCATACATCTCATTCGAACCGATTTTCCGTTTTGTGTTTCACAGTTGTTTTTTGCTTTTAGACAGTATTCGCCCATACTTGTTGTAGATTTATTTTTAGGGGCTACTATTGCGGGGCAATACAAAATTATAGAGCAATTAATTATGCTATTTAGAACGTTTTTTCAAATTGTTTTTCGATTTTCATATAGTGTGATATGTTCAAAAATAAAAGAATCGTTCGTTTCAGGTTTTTCGTTATGGAAAAAAATAAACGGATTAAGTTTATTGTTTGTGTTGTTTGGTATAACACTTATTTATGTAAATTATGAACCTCTGTTTTTGTTTTTCAACTCAAACCCTAATTTTGTAGCTACGTGTAAACCCCTTTTATTTGCATTGATTATTCCTATTTTTATTGGGGGTAATTTAGCGCTAGAACAGTTAATTTTTAGTTTAAACAAAAACCGAGTATATATTATTACCACCATTTTTATAACTATATTTGGCACAATTAGTTTACTGCTGTTCTCGCATTTTTTACTATTAAAAGGCGTAATATGGTCATTATTAACTACAGAAATGGTGTTAATTACTAGTTATTTAGTGTTGGTAAAAAAGGCCCTTACACCTTCAAAAGAATAAGATTCACAAAATGATACAAACCAAAGTATATCATAAATTTCTACTCTACGCTTCTGTTTTAATTTTGTTGCTCAACATTTTTGAAATTACGATTGCTTTATGGGGAATTATTGTTTTGTTAACGTATCAAAGTAAAATTTCATCAAAGTTTTTAACGTTACAAATATTAGTATTAGCCACGCTGTTTATTGCTTTTTGTAGTTCT
This sequence comes from Flavobacterium sp. 20NA77.7, assembly GCF_031326205.1. Lineage (NCBI taxonomy): Bacteria > Pseudomonadati > Bacteroidota > Flavobacteriia > Flavobacteriales > Flavobacteriaceae > Flavobacterium > Flavobacterium nakdongense. The sequence goes on from NZ_CP133721.1 coordinate 21,934, forward strand.
TTTTTCTATGAGATAAACACACATCATTTTTTACGCGACTTTGCTTATTTAATTAAACCAGCTTTTGGCTTATTAATTGGATATAATATAACCAAAATTGTAGGCAAAGAAACTATTTATACGGTAATAAATATAGGCGTCTTAACCGCATTGATTCATATTTTTATCTTGTTTTTTTGTTATTATGTGTTTTCTATAAAAAACGTGAATCAGTTAAGAGAGTATGGAGGTTATTTTAATGATTTCGAAATTTATGCCTTACTATTAGTCTTGTTTAAAGGCCGTTTTAATTTAACCATTTCAAAGAAAAGAGTTGTTTTGTTTAGCGGCATATTAATTATTTCCAGTTTGTTGTATTTATCCAGAACAAATATGCTTCAGTTTGGAATTCTATTTATTGCTTTAAAAGGTCATTTAAGAATTACAAAACGAGGCTTACAAAGAACGGTGTTGTTTCTAATTTCATTAGTCTCTTTATATGCCTATGTGTATTATTTAAATCCTCATCGAAATGGAAAAGGTTTTGAAGCGTTTTTATATAAAGTTAAAAACGCCCCAATAGAAGCATTTAAAACTAAAATCAACAAAAACGATTGGAAAGAGTTTAATGATAATTTTAGATCCTACGAAAATATAATTACATACCAACAAGTTACACAAGAAGGACCTAGAGCCATAGTAATGGGAAAAGGGTTGGGATCAACTGTTGATTATGGTCAAAAAATGTATACAAACGAAGGAACCTACATTAGACAAGCTCCAGCACTACACAATGGGTTTTTTACTATTTTTCTTAAATCTGGATTGCTAGGCGTTTTGTTGCTTATTCTTTTTGTGTATTATTTTTCAAAAACAAACAATACAGCCCAAAATTTAAAATATTACAACTATCTTTTTGTGGGAAGCGCTTTGTTTTTAGTGTTGTCAAATTGGGTTTTTATGGGATTGTATTTAAAGCTAGACAACAAGTCTGTTTTTTATGGATTTTTGATTTGTTACTATGAGTTACTACTAAAAAATGAAGAAAACGAAAACCAATAACATGAATAAACCAACAAATATATTTGTCGACTGTCATGTTTTTGACAAAGAATTTCAAGGTACCCAAACCTATATTAGGGGCTTATATCTTGAATTGCTTCAACATAAACACCTTCATTTTTTTTTAGCGGCTTATGATATAACTAACTTGGAAACCATTTTCGGCACACACAAAAATGTTACTTATGTAAAATATAAATCTAAAAACGCGGTTATAAGACTTTTGCTTTTACTGCCTTATTTGATTAAACGAAACAAAATAGAGTATGCTCATTTTCAATATCGGGTGCCGCCAATTAAATTTTGCAAGTATATTTTAACTATTCATGATGTGTTGTTTGAAGATTTTCCCGAATACTTTTCAACATTAAATAAGTGGCAAAGCTTTTTAACATACAAGTACAGTGCAAAATTATCTGATAGTATATTTACGGTTTCGGAGTATTCTAAAAACCGAATTGAAGTGCATTTAAATGTCAAAGGCGTTATTGTTCACCCTAACGGTGTTCAAGACGTTTTCTTTGAACCCTATAATAAAGAACGCATTCAAAATGAAATAGCAAACACATATCATATTAAAGATTATATACTCTTTATTAGCAGATGGGAGCCGAGAAAAAACCATTTAATGCTTTTAAAAACGTTTGTTGAAAAAGAGCTGTATAAAAAATGTGAACTGGTTTTCATTGGAGACAATACAAACATACACGCTGCCTATTTGAACTACTACAACACACTTCCGTTAGAAATAAAACAGAAAATAAACACTTTAAATAATGTCCCATTTAAAGAACTTTTATTGTTTATTAGGGGGGCAAAACTGAGTGTATATCCTTCGTCGGCCGAAGGTTTTGGAATACCACCTCTGGAAACTGTCGCGGCAAAAATTCCAACTATTTGCGCTAATGAAACCGCAATGTCAGATTTTATTTTTTTAGGAGAAAATCTAGTTTCTTTAAAAAACGAAACCTTATTTCAAGAAAAAATCTGCGAGGCAATTAACAATCCAGAACAAGAACATTCCCTGATTAAAAAAGCAAATTTTGTAAAAACAAATTATAATTGGCCAATTGCCGCCGCCCGTTATTTAGATGCAATAAAGGAGACTATTGATTTTTAGCAGTAGCGCTCCCAAAAAACTTGTTTTTTGTTTTAACTAAGAAATTGTAGTTTTTAGCAAAAGCTTTTTTCAAAAGAGAAGCGTCTTCTTTCGGAAACCAATCGGTGGTTCTGGGCTTTTCAATAATCATTTCATGAACTTGATAGGCATACGTGGCTATAGAAGTTCTATATTTTCCCTCAGGAAAACTAGTCATGTCATATCCGTGTAAGGAATAAGGGGCACATTGTTGAATAATCATGCGGTTAAAAGGCACTTCTAAAGCAGCTTCTTCATTTGTTCGCAAGTCTTTTATTTTTAAATGGCCACCATATTCAGGTTTCCAATCTTTATTTAGATAAAGCAATAAATTCAGTTCTCTATACCAGTTTTTGTTTAAAGGATGATAGTTAAAATCTAAATGCATGTCTAAAAAGCTATTCTTTTTACCTTGATGCAATCCACCTCCAAAATTTTTTGGATCTACAAATGTTTTTTTAGCAGTAATATAAGCTAAAATGGTATTAAATCTTTCAGACGATAAGTCGTTGTATAATTCTAAAAATTCAGGACAAATTTCTTTATAATTTGATTTTTCAAATTTATTTCCTGCAAAACCATAATCTCTACTTTTGTTATTCAATTCAGGAACATTTGCATACGCTTTTTGAAGTTTTTCTTCGTCGCAAAAACCATCAATTATTAAATAAGGGAAGGGTTGTGCGGTTAAATATTGAACACGTAATGCATCCAGATTTTGTTCTAAATAATCAAAATTAATCATGATATAAGCATTTGTTTTGCATTGTAAATGTACAAAAAAATAGCAATTACTTCTTAAAGAAATTGAAAATAATAATTTAAAAATACTTACATTTGGCCAAAACACAAACATGAAAATAGCCATACTTGGAACGAGGGGAATTCCAAATTATTACGGAGGCTTTGAGCAGTTTGCCGAATATTTTTCGGTCTACTTAGCTGAGCAAGGACACGAAGTGTATTGTTATAATTCTCATAATCATAAGTTTCAAGAATCAAGTTTTCATGGTGTACACATTCTTCATCAATACGATCCAGAATATAAACTGGGCACTTTTGGTCAATTTATATACGATTACAATTGTATTAAAGATAGCCGAAAAAGAAATTTTGATATCATTTTGCAATTAGGCTATACAAGTAGTTCTATTTGGTTTTTTTTGTTGCCCAAAAAGTCTTTGATTATCACAAATATGGACGGGTTGGAATGGAAAAGATCAAAATATTCCTGGCCCGTAAAGCAGTTTTTAAAATTTGCTGAATGGTTAGCCGCAAAAACAAGTGATGTTTTAGTATCTGATTCTATTGGTATTCAAAAATTACTTGAAAAAAATTATAAAAAAACCTCTACCTATATTGCTTATGGAGCCCTTCCTTTTTATAAGCCAGACGAAACAATTTTGCAACACTATCATTTAGAAAAAGAGCGTTATAACATGATTATGGCAAGATTTGAGCCTGAAAACAATTTGGATATGGTTTTAGATGGTGTGGCGCTACAACACGATAGCGACCCCACACCGATTTTAGTAATAGGAAATCATCAAACAAAGTATGGTGTCTATTTGAAAAATAAATTTAAAGCCTATTCAAATATTCGTTTTGTAGGAGCTATTTACGATATTACTACATTGAATAATTTGCGCTATTTTTCAAAGTTATATTTTCATGGACACTCTGTAGGCGGAACGAATCCTTCTTTACTTGAGGCGATGGCTTCTAAAGCCCTAATAGCTGCACACAATAATGATTTTAATAAAGGAGTCTTGCAAGAAAATGCGCTTTATTTCTCTTCGGCTCTAGAAGTAAAAAAAATCTTAGCTAATACCAAAAAAAGTGATAACTTGCAGTTTATAACAAATAACTATAATGCTATAGTACACGAATTTAATTGGACTAAAATTAATGCAGCTTATTTACAATTATTTGAACAAACTTTGGAACGATTTAAAAATAGAAAATAGTTTTCAAGGTAATTATTTTTTTGGGTTTCTTTTTTTTATTACCATTCCGCTTCCACTCGCATTTAATAATATTGCATTGGTTTTGTGGGCTATTTTTTCTGTTTTAAGCCTAAGAAAAAACACAGTTTATATAAACGGTTATTTACTTATTCCTATTTTACTTTTTTTATGGATGGCAGGTTCCTTCTTTTGGAGTATTGACCCCATCGCTACTCGTAAAGCTATTCCAAAAGAAATAGTTTTGTTAATCGTTCCGCTAAATTTTATGTGTTATTCAAAAGAAGTTTTAGCTAGCAAAGTTACTATTTGGCTTAAATATTATAGTCATTTTATGGTTTTTTATGCCTTGTTTTTTCTCCTAAGAGCGGTTCTACGATATGTATTATTACAAGAATCAAGTTTTTTTTATTATCATGGTGAAAACAATGTTGATTCAGGGTTGGTGCCCAAATTATTAAACGCTATACATGTTTCTGTTTTTATTGCAGTTGCTTTTTTTTGGTTTTTGTATCAGCCAAAAAAATCCAAAACTACACTAATTGCTTTAGGCGTTTTGTTTTTGTTTTTAGTTTTACTTTCTTCAAAAAACATTTTACTAATTACGGTATTGCTTACATTATTCTATATATTTTATTTTTCAAAGACAGCGAATAAAATGCGGTTACGCAACAGCATAATCTTTGTAATTATTATACTAACAAGTATGTTTTATGGCAAAATTAAACAACGTTTTGATGTAGAATTCCAATCAAACACAAATAAAAGCCTAAGTCACGATGTAATTAATCAAGCGCCTCAAGGAGTTCATTTTGTTAGTATTTATGAAGCTTGGAATAATAAAAGTTTTACACCAAACGATTATTTTCCTGGCACCGCTTTTCGGGTATATCAAATCAGAGTTTTTTTAGAATTAATTAAAGAGGAGCCTGTTTTTTTTACTGGTTTTGGGCTCAATGCGTCGTTTAAAAAATTAGAAGAAAAAGCGATTGCCTATAATTTGTATCAAGGAACAGGAAAAGAAGACGGCTATCAAAATAAAAACTTTCACAATCAATATGTACAAAACTTTGCAGAATTAGGTCTAATAGGCTTTGTTCTTTTATTATCACTATTGGGAATTATGCTATATAAGTCCTTTGTAAAAGAAAATTTTTTACAGATTTCTTTTACAATTCTGATGATAAGTGTATTTTTGACAGAATCCTTTTTGTGGAGACAAAGAGGTGTAGCATTTTTTACTTTTATTTTTTGTTTGCTCATCACAATAAAAACACCTGTAAAAACGTTAAAGGAAAGTTAATACTAATACCTCATTTATTGAGTAAAAATACATGAAAAAAATTTTAATAACAGGTGCAGCAGGTTTTTTAGGCTCTCATCTATGTGACAGATTTCTCGCGGAAGGCTTTTTTGTTATCGGCATGGACAATCTTATTACCGGAGATTTAAAAAATATTGAACATTTATTTAAGGAAAAAAATTTTGAATTCTATCATCATGATATTACAAAATTTGTTCATATTCCAGGCGAATTAGATTACATCTTACATTTTGCGTCACCTGCAAGTCCTATCGACTATTTAAAAATACCTATTCAAACGTTGAAGGTAGGCTCATTAGGCACTCACAATTTATTGGGGTTAGCGCGTGTAAAAAAGGCAAGAATTCTGATTGCTTCCACTTCTGAAGTGTATGGAGATCCTTTGGTACATCCTCAAACAGAAGAATACTATGGAAACGTTAACACAATAGGTCCAAGAGGAGTGTATGACGAAGCTAAAAGATTCCAAGAGTCAATAACTATGGCTTACCATACATTTCATGGGGTAGAAACAAGAATAGTTAGAATTTTTAACACGTACGGACCAAGAATGCGCTTAAACGACGGGCGCGTTATTCCTGCTTTTATAGGTCAAGCATTAAGAGGTGAAGATTTAACGGTTTTTGGAGACGGAAATCAAACACGTTCGTTTTGTTATGTTGATGATCAAGTAGAAGGCATTTTTAGATTGTTGCATGCCGATTACCATTTACCTGTAAACATAGGTAATCCAGACGAAATAACAATTAAAGATTTTGCTGAGGAAATCATAAAGTTAACAGGAACCACACAAAAAATAGTGTATGAACCTTTACCTGTTAACGATCCGTTGCAGCGCCAGCCGGATATTACAAAAGCCAAGCAAATATTAGGCTGGGAACCAAAGGTGGGCCGAGCAGAAGGTATGAAAATAACCTATGATTATTTCAAATCTTTATCTCCAGAAGAACTAGCAAAAGAAGAACATAAAGATTTTTCTAAATACATTTATTAATATGCATAAAGGTAGATATTCAAAATATATTAGACCATTAAGTTTTTTAATGGATCTTTTTATAGTGGTGTTTTTGTCTAAATTCTTTTTTCAAGGTTTAGACTTAAATTTTACCACTTTTGAAATCTATCTTGCAATTTCATGGTCAGTTCTTTCTGTTTTTACAAGATTTTATGAGGTGTATCGCTTTACGATGCCAGTTGAAATTATTTCTAAAATAGCAAAGCAGTGTATTTTATTTTATCTTTTAATAATTGCTTTTTTTCCATTTTATAAAAAAGCCATTTTTAGCGGAAAGGCTACAGCGCTTTATTTATCTGTTGTTTTTATTTTTGTTATTGTATTAAAAACAATTGCTTTTTATTATTTTAAAAAATACAGACTAGTTACAGGAAATAATTTTAGAAATGTCGTTATTATAGGCTATACACTTGAAGCAATAGATCTGCGAACCGTTTTTCAAAATCGAGCAGATTATGGTTATCGCTTTAAAGGTTATTTTTCCGATAAAAAAACTGGAGCCGAAATAATTGGCAAAACAGAATTGTTGAAAGAGTTTGTTATTGCTGAAAAAATCGACGAAATTTATTGCTCTATTAACGAATTATCAAGTGAAAAACACAAGGAATTAGTTGAGTTTGCCGATGATAACAATATTGTTATTAAGTTTATTCCAGACTCAAAAGTGATTTTTTCAAAAAACATGAAAATAGATTATTATGAATTGTTTCCTGTTTTATCACTTCAAAAATCACCATTAGATAGTATATATGTCGAGTATTTCAAACGTTTATTCGACCTGTTTTTTTCGTTATTAGTAATTGTTTTTTTACTATCATGGTTAACACCTTTGTTAGGCTTGCTTATAAAAATTGAATCTAAAGGACCAATATTTTTTAAACAAAGTAGACCAGGTTTAAATGAAGAAGAATTTATTTGTTATAAATTTCGATCGATGCAAATTAATCAAACTACAGAAATTGAAGCATCTAGAAATGACCCAAGGGTAACTCGAATAGGAAAATTTATACGAAAGACTAGTATTGATGAGCTTCCACAATTTTTTAATGTGCTAGTTGGAGACATGTCAGTTGTTGGCCCTAGACCCCATTTATGGGCACAAAACAAAACGTATGGAAGAAAAATAAAAAAATACATGATTAGACACCATGTAAAACCTGGCGTTACCGGTTTAGCTCAAGTCAAAGGGTTTAGAGGCGAAATTGAAACCGAAGACGATATGGTTAATCGTATTAAATTTGATGTATTCTATATCGAAAATTGGTCAATGTGGATGGATATAAAAATTATTATTCAAACGATTGTCAATATTTTTAAAGGTGAAGAAAAAGCATACTAAAAATAATCTTTATTCATGTAAATGAATTTTTTTTTCGGAAGAAAAGGAAGTATTTTTGCCAAAAGAACTTTATTAGTTCACCTAAAAACAACACACAGCATGAATATTTTAGTATTAGGTTCGGGCGGAAGAGAACACGCTTTTGCTTGGAAACTTACCCAAAGCCCATTATGCACAAAACTTTTTGTAGCTCCAGGAAATGCAGGAACAGCACAAATTGCTCAAAATGTAGCTATTGACCCAAACGATTTTCCTACCATTAAGCAATTTGTATTAGAAAACACCATTGAAATGGTTGTTGTAGGGCCCGAAGATCCATTGGTTAATGGTATTTATGACTTTTTTAAAAAAGAACCTTCTTTACAAAGTATTCCTGTAATTGGCCCTTCTAAAGTAGGCGCTCAGCTTGAAGGAAGTAAAGAGTTTGCCAAACAATTTTTGGTAAAAAATAACATCCCAACAGCAAAATATATGAGCTTTACCGCTGAAAATGTTGAGGAAGGCTATATGTTTTTGGAAGCGCTACAACCCCCATATGTGTTAAAGGCAGATGGATTAGCAGCAGGAAAAGGAGTAGTGATACTTAATGAAATAGAAGCCGCAAAAGCAGAATTAAAAAGCATGTTAGTAGATGCTAAATTTGGGGCAGCAAGTACAAAAGTAGTAATAGAAGAATTTTTAGATGGGATAGAATTGAGTTGTTTTGTTTTAACAGACGGAAAAACGTACACCATTTTACCCACAGCAAAGGACTACAAACGAATAGGAGAAGGTGATAAAGGCTTAAATACAGGAGGTATGGGCGCTATTTCGCCAGTGCCCTTTGCTACTAAAGAATTTATGCAAAAAATTGAGGATCGAATTGTAATTCCAACCATAAATGGATTACAAAATGACGCTATTGAATACAAAGGATTCATTTTTATTGGCTTAATAAAAGTAGGGAATGATCCTTTTGTTATTGAATATAATGTTAGAATGGGCGACCCAGAAACAGAAGTAGTTTTGCCAAGAATAAAAAGCGATATGGTTGCCTTATTTCAGGCGGTAGCTTCAGAAAGTTTAGCTTCCATTAATATCGAACTAGACACAAGAACCGCCGCTACTGTTATGCTTGTAGCAGGCGGATACCCTGAAGCATATGAAAAAGGAGCGGTTATCAACGGAACAGAAAGCGTACATGATTCTATTGTATTTCACGCGGGAACAACCATTAAAAACGGACAAATAGTAAGTAATGGAGGTCGTGTGTTGGCTGTTACTTCTTTTGGAGACGACTTACATGAAGCCACAAAAAAATCTTATCAAAATATTGAAAAAATCAATTTTGATAAGATGTATTATAGAAAAGATATAGGCTTTGATTTATAAATCAAAGCCTATGTACTTATTTTAAAAACGAATGAGCAGTTGTATCTTGATCGTCTTCGTTATTTTGTTTGAAAATTTGTAATTGTTTTACCCAATACCATGTCCAATAACAACAAATGCAAATGAAAATCCAGTTGATTAAGTTGGCACCCCACCAGTTAGTTAATTCCCATTCTCTAAATAGGTTCATAGGTAAGAAAAATATTTCTTCAAATAAGAATTGTATTCCTTCAAAAAATGCTTTCATTTTTTTTTAATTAAATTTACACTACAAAAATATAAAATATCTTTATGTTAGCAAGTCTTTTTAGTAAAACACGTCCATTTAATTATATAATTACGGGAATATTTTTCTGTATTGCATTTTTTCTTTACCAATTAGCTCTCGGAAATGTATTTTCTTCTTTGAGCGGGATGGGGCAAAATGCACTTGTTTTTTTAGTTTTAGTAGCTTCTTTTTTATTGGTTAATTTTATTTCATTAAGAAATGCATTAACAAAAAAAGATAATTATGCTGTTTTATTATATTTACTTTTAGTGCTTTTATTTCCGGCTATTTTTGTAAAAACAAAATTAATTGTAGCCAATCTTTTCATATTATTAGCGCTTCGAAGATTGGTTTCGTTGAAAACACTAAACGCACCAAAAGAAAAGATTTTTGACGCCTCTTTTTGGATATTTTTAGCCACTCTATTTCATTTTTGGAGTATAATATTTATCTTATTAGTTTTTATATCTATTGTTTTACATACCGGTAAAGACTATAAAAATTGGTTAATTCCATTTGTGTCTTGTTTTTGTGTATGGGTTTTGTATGTTTTTTTTAGTTTGTTTTTCTCAGGAAAGTATGAGTTAAATTTTCAAGAAATGATGCAACTGGATTTCAACTTCTCGGGTGTAAAAACTACAATGGAGCGAATGTCGTTAGGAGTATATGTTTCTATTTCTTTTTTGTTTTTTGTATCTCAAATTATTGACTACCAAAACAAGCCCTTAAACATGCAAACGTCTTTTAAACAAATATATTTTGCTTTTCTATTGAGTATAGTTGTTTACGTTTTGTCTGCACATAAAACAAATGATTTATTGGTGTTTTCTTTTGCACCCTTGGCAATTTTAGGGGCTAATATGTTTGAAAAAATGGAACGTTATGTGCTCAAAGAAATTTCTTTATATCTTTTAGTTTTAATAAGCGCTGTTGTTTTTGTATTACAATTATAGTTTTTCTCCATAGGCCAAATCACCAGCATCACCTAAACCCGGAATAATGTAATTTTTTTCATTTAATTTGTCGTCCAAGGAAGCCACCCACAAATGACAATTTGAAGGAAGGTTTTCTTGTAAATATTTTATACCTTCTGGTGCAGCTATTACTACTACAATATGAATTTCTTTTGGCTGTTGCTCCTTTAGAAGTTTTTCTAAAACAACTACTATAGATTGCCCTGTTGCTAACATGGGATCAACCAGAATTAAATTTTTATCTTTAAATGAAGGTGCGGCCTGGTATTCTACTAATATATCAAATTTATCATCATTGTTGTAGTGGTGTCTGTACGCAGACACAAATCCATTTTCAGCCTCATCAAAATAACTCATAAATCCGTGATGTAGCGATAGTCCTGCTCTTAAAATAGAACACAACACTATTGGAGATGTAATTTTTGAGGTTTCCTTTGTACCTAAAGGCGTGCTGATTGCACAAGCAGTATAATGTAGCGTCTTGCTTAATTCATAAGCCATTATTTCACCTATACGTTCCATGTTTTTTCTAAAACGCATACGGTCTTGCTGTACAGAAACGTCTCTAATTTGGGCTAAAAAATGATTTAAAACGCTGTTTTCCTCTGAAATATAATGAATGTGCATGGGATTTATTTTTATTTTCAGGATAAAAGTACAAAAAAATAGTACTTTTGTAATTACTTAAAAACAAATACTATGTTTGCCGAATTTGCATTTCCTATTTTTGAAGAAAGTATAAAAACCTATCATATACTTGACGACGTATATCAACCTGTTTTAAATCCTTATGAAAAAGGCTCTATCGAACATTTATTATTTGCTAAAAATTGGGTAGATACGGTGCAATGGCATTATGAAGATATTGTTAGAGATCCAAATATTGATCCGGTGGTAGCCTTAGATTTGAAACGAAAAATAGACGCTTCAAATCAAGTGCGTACAGATATGGTAGAATATATAGACAGTTATTTTTTAGACAAATACAAAAATGTTCAAGTAAAACCAAATGCTAAAATCAACACAGAGAGTCCGGCATGGGCAATTGACCGTTTGTCAATTTTGGCATTGAAAATTTATCACATGAATGAAGAGGCAACTCGAATTGAAGCAACGGCTGAACACCGAGCTAAATGTCAAGAAAAATTGAATGTATTACTAGATCAAAAAAGCGATATGTTTACTTCAATCAGTCAACTAATTGAAGATATTGAATCGGGTGACAAATACATGAAAGTGTACAAACAAATGAAAATGTACAACGACGAGGAGCTAAATCCGGTGTTGTATCAAAATAAAAAGTAGTTCTCATTTGATAGCTAAACCAAAACATATATTGCTAATAAGGCTTTCAGCCATGGGCGATGTCGCTATGACGGTTCCTGTGTTGAGAGCCTTAGTTTTACAATATCCCGAAGCAAAAGTCACCGTCGTATCCCGTCCCTTTTTTCAACCTTTTTTTGAAGGAATTCCAAATGTGAATTTCTTTGGCGTGGATTTGAAAGAACGACATAAAGGTTTTTTAGGTTTATTTCGATTGTTCTTCGATTTACGAAAATTAAATTGTGATGCGGTTGCCGATTTACACAATGTGCTTCGCTCGAAAGTAGTACGCACCCTATTTGCATTAAGTGGTAAAAAAGTGGCAGCGACAGACAAAGGCAGAGCCGAAAAGAAAGCATTAACCCGTTTAACTAAAAAAGTTTTTGCGCCAGTGAAGTCAATGGTTGAAAGACATGTTGAAGTGTTTGAAAAATTAGGTTTTCAACTAAATTTAAATTCTCCAACATTTCCAGAAAAAGCAGTTTTGTCTGAAGAAATACTAAAAATAACTGGAAAAAAAGAAGAAAATTGGATTGGAATAGCGCCTTTTGCTCAATATGAAAGCAAGGTCTATCCATTAGATTTAATGCAAGAGGTAATTGATGATTTAGCCGAAAATAAAAAGCATAAAATCTTCTTGTTTGGAGGAGGAACAACCGAAATTAACAAATTAAATCAATTGCAAAATAGACATGATAATGTAATTGTTGTTGCAGGAAAAGTAGCATTTAAAGAAGAAATACAATTAATTTCTAATTTAGATGTTATGCTTTCTATGGATTCAGGAAATGCGCATATTGCAGCGATGTTGGGCGTAAAAGTGATTACCCTTTGGGGCGCCACACATCCTTTTGCAGGATTTAAACCCTTTAACCAACCGGACGATTTTTGTTTAACCTCAGATAGAAGTAACTATCCGTTATTGCCAACCTCTGTTTATGGAAACAAACAAGTAAAGGGTTATGATGAGGTAATGCGAACGATTTTGCCTGAAAAAGTAATAAAAAAATTAGAAAAGGAACTGAACTAGTTTTTGTATTAACCATCAATTAGTTTAAATTCAGCATTTACAATTTTATCTTCTCTAATTTTAAAAGACCCAATATATGAATGTTCAGGACACCAATCTAAGTCTTTTACAAATGAAGTTTCATTGACATTTAAAATAAAGGTTTTGAAAGTTTTATCGCAAGAAATTTTCATTAAATCCCTAAATTCACAATCGAAACTTTCAAATAGAACTTCTTTTTCAAACGGTTTACCTTTTTTTAAATCTTCTATTTTAATGTCTTTTAAAAAATTTTCTAGAGTTTTATAACTAAAAGGAGTTTGTGATTCTCTGTTAAACTCATCAAATAAAATTTTAGTTTGAGAGCTGTTAAAATTTTGACTTGTACTAAAATTACAAGACAGCAAAAAAAGCGACAGAAAGAAGGTGAAAAGAAATCTATTATACATTATCAAAATCTATTTTAAGTGTTGTTGACGTTGGTACCGCTTGGCAAGACAATGTTAATCCCTCTGCAATTTCGTCATCTGTAAGAATTTGATTTTTCTTCATCGTAGCATTTCCATCTGTAATTTTACAAATACAACTGCTACAAATACCTCCTTGACAAGAATAAGGTACGTCTAGACCATGTTTTAAAGCCGCTTCTAGTACCGTTTGTTTTTGGCTCATTTCAAAAGTTGTTTCTTCTCCATCAACTAGTATAGTTACAGACGTATGTCCTTCTGTAGCAGGCTGGTTTTCTGGTGAAGGAGCCGTTCCAAATAGTTCAAATTTAATGTCTTTTTCAGACACATTGTTTTCTTTTAACACACCCGAAACAGTGTTAATCATTGCTTCTGGCCCACACAAGTAAAATGCGTCAAAAGAGGTTTCGGTGTGTTTGTTTTTTAATACTGCATTTACAACAGATTTATCAATTCTTCCAAAAAAAGTATCTGCAACATTTGCTTGACTGTACACAAAATGAACAAAAAAACGACCTAAATAATGTTGCTGTAGTTCAATTAATTCATCATGAAAAATGGTTTCTTCAGGTGTTTTGTTTCCATATGTTAACACAATGGTACTTTTAGGCTCTTCAAGTAAAATTGTTTTTAGTATAGAAAAAACGGGGGTAATTCCACTACCAGCAGCAAAAGCAGCATAATTTTTCTGAGCTTCAGGATATGGTGTAAAATTAAATTTACCCTCAGGAACACTTACCTCTACTAAATCTCCTACTTTCAATGTTTCGTTAGCAAATGTAGAAAACACACCTTTATTTACAGCTTTAATACCAATTTGTATTTTATTTTCTTTAGGAGCGGCACAGATAGAATACGCTCTTCGTAGTTCTTTCCCGTTAAGCGTTACCTTTAAGGTTACGTATTGTCCTGCTAAAAAAGAAAAGTTTTTTTCTAATGTTTCTGGCACATTAAACTGTATAGTAACTGCGTTTGGCGTTTCTCTTTTTATTTCTTGAATGGTGAGTTTGTAAAAATCCATTTTGTTTTTTATTCTGTAAACAACGCTTTTAATTCCGTTGCTTCGTTGGGTTTCATTTTTCCAGCTAAGACTAAGCTTAATTGTTTTCTTCGTAATGCTGCATCATAGCGTTGTTTTTCTAAATCGGTTTCAGGAATGATTGGCGGCACTGGAATAGGCCTTCCGGTTTCATCCACAGCAACAAATGTATAAATAGCTTCGTTCGCTTTATTTTTAATTCCTGATTCTCTGTCTTCAATCCAAACATCAATAAAAATTTCCATGGAAGTGTTGAAGGTTCTCGATACTTTAGATTCTACTGTAACCACACTTCCCAAAGGAATGGCTCTGTTGAACGCTACGTGATTAACAGAAGCGGTAACACAAATTCTACGAGAATGTCTTCTAGCGGTAATACTTGCCGCTCTATCCATACGAGCCAACAATTCTCCACCAAATAAATTATTCAATGGATTGGTTTCTCCGGGTAATACTAAATCGGTTAACGTGGTTACTGATTCTGAAGGAAATTTTGCTTGCATTCTTTTTTTTGCAAAGATAATAACACATTTATAAACAACACATAAAAAAATCCCAAAAAAGGGATTAATCTATAAGCAACCAGGCTTCTGTATGTTCGTCTTGTTTGATTTCTATTTTTAATTTTTGAGCTTCTTCTAGTTTCCTAAAACTACCAAAAGCAACAGGAATTAAGCCAAATCTATTTAAAGGAAGCGTGTGAGCATCATAACCTTTAGCCCTTAATTCAGCAACAACTTTTTTTGCATTGGCTTCATTTCTAAATGCACCAGCTATAATATGATAAGGTTTTACAGCTTCTTCTATAGTTAAATCAACGCCTGTAGAAGGGCTAGGAATAATAAAAGTCGCTTGTTGTATGGTTTGGTTCACTTTTTCTTGAACATTTTTTTGAACCAATTGGGTTTGTTGGTCAATTGTATAATCATAATACATTTTGTATCCATATGTTCCTGCTGTGGCAAAAAGAGCAACTGCAGCAGCATATTTTAACCAATTTGTATTTGGTTTGTGTGCAACAATTGTCACTTCTTCTTTCTCATTATCAACTAATGAAATAACTGGCGTTTCGTCTACGATTACTTTTTGTTCAACAGGTTGATGTTCTCTTTGAATTTCTGGCGAATTAAAACTAGCCAATCCAAAAGAATCTGTTAAATAATTGACAGCATGATTTGGCTTAAACACCAAATTATTTTCACTATTTACAAAAACATCACCTATATTTTCTAAAGAAATATTTTCTTTATTTTTTAGTTTTTCTTGCCAAAAATCAACTTGTATAGTAATTTTTGATAAAGCAGCGTCATAGCTTATGTTTTCCGATAAAGCAATGTGATTTGCTAACAAACCATCATTTGTTTTTATATTTGCATTGAAAGAAACAAGCTTTCTTGGCGGCGTAAATGAATTTTGGCCTTCACTAATTTGCGCAGATTGCCATTCACTTAAAAAAGCCCCAAAACCAGGCACGGTTACGCACTGGTGTCTATATAATAATGCGGCTATGTATTTTTCTGTTTTCATAGTTGAGCAAAATTAAATAAACAACGCTAAAAACAAAAATTTATTAACAAAATTTATTAACAATTAGGTTTAATTCTTAAAAATAGTTTTGGTTAAAAATTCAAAATGTATAATTTTGTAGTATTATTTATACGCCATGTTACATAACGATTTATTTTATACGCTCGCATTACTTAGAGTTGACGGCATTGGAGATGTTGTTGCAAAAAAATTAATTCATCATTTTGGTTCTGCCGAAGCGGTATTTAAAACCAAAAAAAAAGAGATTATAGCCATTGATGGGTTAGGCGAAATTCTTTTTAAGAACCTCCAACAAAAAGCCTGTTTTTCATTAGCTGAAAAAGAACTTCAATTTATTCAAAACGAAGACATTACACCGATTTATTATCACAACAATCTTTATCCCGAAAGATTAAAACACTGCTTTGATGCACCTATTCTTTTATTTCAAGCAGGAAATGTTGATGTTACAAAAAGAAAAATAATCAGCATTGTAGGTACGCGTCAAATTACAACTTATGGTACAGAAATGACTAAAAATATTATTGAAGATTTAGCTCCATTCAACCCTGTAATTGTAAGCGGTTTTGCTTATGGTGTTGATATCGTTGCACATCAGGCAGCTATCAACTATGGACTCCAAACAATAGGTGTTTTAGCGCACGGGTTAAATCAAATTTATCCTAAGTCGCATAAAAAATATTGCTCAAAAATGGAACAAAATGGCGGTTTTTTAACTGAGTTTTGGAGCACGTCTAATCCCGATAGAGAAAATTTTGTAAAACGAAACCGTATAGTAGCAGGCATGTCTGAAGCCACTTTGGTTGTCGAAAGCGCAGAAAAAGGAGGGTCTTTAATAACAGCACAATTAGCCAATGAATACAATAGAGATGTTTTTGCCGTTCCTGGAAGGTCTACAGACAAATTAAGTCAAGGGTGTAACAATTTAATTAAAACCCAACGCGCACATTTGCTTACTAGCGCAGCCGATTTAATTTATTTATTAAACTGGCAAAACGAAAAACAAGAGTTAAAACCTGTTCAAAAACAATTATTTGTTTCTCTTAATGAAGAGGAAACAAAAATATATGAATATTTACTTAAAAATGGAAAAGAACTATTGGATAGTATTGCGTTAAATTGTGATTTTCCTATTTATAAAATAGCTGCAATTTTAGTAAATATGGAATTGAAAGGCGTAATTCGTCCCTTACCAGGTAAATTTTTTGAAGCTATTTAAGATGTATAAATAAAGCCAACATTCGTTGGCTTTATTATAAAAGGTTTATAAAAACCCTAATTTTGTACGAACTCTATGCAACACTTCGTTAGCAACATGTTGGGCTTTTTGAGCACCTTCAATAAGTAGTTTATCTACTTCTTCTAAATGAGAAATATAGTGATTATAGCGTGCTCTTTCGTTTGCAAACTTTTCTACAAGTAATTCAAATAAAGCTTGTTTTGCATGGCCATAACCATAATTTCCCGCTTCATAATTAGCTCTCATGGATGTAATTTGGTTTTCTGTTGCCAGTAATTTATATAAAGCAAACACGTTGCAAGTATCTGGGTTTTTAGGGTCTTCTAAGGGCGTGCTGTCGGTTTCAATAGACATAATTTGTTTACGCAATGATTTATCGTCTGTAAAAATATTGATATAATTATTTCTCGACTTACTCATTTTTTGTCCATCAGTTCCTGGCACAATCATGCTATCTTTTTCGATTTTTGCTTCAGGTAGCACAAAAGTTTCTCCCATTTGATGATTAAATTTAGAAGCCACATCACGTGTAATTTCTAAATGTTGCAATTGGTCTTTGCCTACGGGCACAATTGTTGCATCATACAATAAAATATCTGCCGCCATAAGCATTGGGTAACTAAAAAGACCCGCATTCACATCTTCTAACCTGTCGGCTTTGTCTTTAAAAGAGTGCGCTAATGTTAACCGTTGAAAAGGAAAAAAACAACTCAAATACCAAGACAGTTCTGCAGTTTGTGGTACATCAGACTGACGGTAAAAGACAACTTTAGAAATGTCTAATCCACAAGCAAGCCAAGTAGCAGCAACACTATAGGTGTTTTCCCGAAGTGTTTTCCCATCTTTAATTTGTGTTACAGAATGCAAATCTGCAATAAATAAAAAAGATTCATTTTCTGCATGATTAGCCATTTGAATAGCAGGAATAATTGCACCTAATAAATTTCCTAAATGAGGTGTGCCTGTACTTTGTACGCCTGTTAAAATTCTCGACATTTTTATAAATTTTTTACAAAGGTAACTTTTTATGTGAAATGATTAAAATGTTTACCTAAAGAACCTTATTTCTACTACTACTATATAAAAACTAAATGTTAGGATAGAAATAGTATATTTGTTTTTCAAATTTGAGCACATGCAACTACTAAAATATCCGTTTTGGCTTTTCTATCGAATATGGTTTTATGTGTTGGTTTTATTACCAATAATTGTATTTTTTCCTTTAATTTTAATTACCATAAGTACGGAAAAAACATATCCTTATTTTTTTAAAATAGCTCGCATTTGGGCAAAGTTTATTCTAATAGGTATGGGCTTTGCTTATACTTTTGAAGGACAATTACATTTAGAAAAAAATAAAAGTTATATTTTTGTGGCCAATCACACCTCTATAACCGATGTTATGCTTATGCTTGTTGCAGTAAAGAATCATCCGTTTGTTTTTGTAGGGAAAAAGGAATTAGAGAACATTCCTCTGTTTGGATTTATTTATAAACGCGTTTGTATATTGGTAGATAGAGGAAATAGTAAAAGCAGATATGCCGTTTTTGAACGAGCCCAAAAGAGAATTAATCAAGGGTTAAGCATTTGTATTTTTCCCGAAGGAGGCGTTCCCGATGAAAGTATTGTTCTAGATGAATTTAAAGATGGCGCATTCCGAATTGCAATTGAACATCAAATTGCAATAGTACCAATGACTTTTTTTGATAATAAAAAACGATTTTCCTATACTTTCTTTAGTGGAAGTCCAGGTAAAATGAGGGTTAAAATTCATAAAGAAATTCCAACAGAAGGCATGAATTTAGCAGCTAAAAACACACTCAAAGAAATGGTTAGAAATTGTATTCTAAATGATTTATGTAAATTAGTTTAGAATTATTGCATTACCACAGGCCTTACAAGCTGTAAAAAAATATCGTTTCCATTAGTATCTTTACCCTGCCAAAACTTAAAAGTGTAATTTCCTATTTGAGTTGGATGAAAAATTAACGTTTCTTCTCTAGTTTCATTTGTTAACGTAGTGCAAGGCTGGTCTTCAATTACATAATTTTGGACAGCAATAGTTCTTGTTAAATCTAATTTTTCATAATAAAAACCATCAAAACCATAGCAAGTAGAAGGGCGATTGTATTGAACGTCTATTTCGTTATTTTCGAAAGCATATAGTGTATCTGGAATAGAAACATTGCTTATAGGCATTAATTCGAGATGTACACGCGGACCATCAGGTTCTTTGGTACAAGATATTGATGTCAAAACAATTAATAATAAAAAGGCAATTTTTTTCATAATTAAAAATTTTCTAATTGTGCTACGAATATAAAAAAAATCACGCATATAGCGTGATTTTTTTTAAACGTTTTGTTCTTTTAGTGTTTCTTTAATTTTTACTTCAAGCTCATCCATTAATTCTGGATTATCTTTTATTAAAAGTTTTACCGCGTCTCGCCCTTGACCTAGTTTTGTCTCGCCATAACTAAACCACGAACCACTTTTTTTGATAATTTCAAAATCAACAGCTAAATCTAAGACCTCTCCTACTTTAGAAACACCTTCTCCATACATAATATCAAATTCTGCCGTTCTAAATGGTGGAGCTACTTTATTTTTAACAATTTTCACTTTTGCACGGTTACCAATTACATGATCTCCGTCTTTAATTTGAGAAGATTTTCTAATATCTACCCTAACTGAAGCATAAAATTTCAACGCATTTCCTCCAGTTGTTGTTTCTGGATTACCAAACATAACCCCTATCTTGTCTCTTAATTGATTGATAAAAAACACGGTACAATTAGTTTTGTGAATGGTACCAGTCAGTTTTCTAAGCGCTTGAGACATTAAACGAGCGTGTAAGCCCATTTTGCTATCCCCCATGTCGCCTTCTATTTCGCTTTTAGGCGTTAAAGCAGCTACAGAATCAATTACAACAATATCTACAGCACCAGAACGAATCAAACTTTCTGTAATTTCTAATGCCTGTTCTCCGTTATCTGGTTGTGAAATAATTAAGTTATCAATATCAACACCTAATTTTTCTGCATAAAAACGATCAAAAGCATGTTCTGCATCAATAAACGCTGCAATTCCTCCTGCTTTCTGAGCTTCAGCAATGGCGTGTAAGGTTAACGTTGTTTTACCCGAAGATTCTGGACCATAGATTTCTACGATTCTTCCTTTAGGATAACCGCCTACCCCTAAAGCAAGGTCTAATCCTAATGAACCTGATGAAATGACTTCTACTTCTTCAACAGCACTATCGCCAAGTTTCATTACAGCACCTTTGCCATAAGTTTTATCTAGTTTGTCTAACGTTAATTGTAAGGCTTTTAATTTTGCATCTTTCTCTGAACTCATAATAATTGGCTTTAATAAATAATTAATATTTTGTAAAAATACTTATTTTTTTATTTGAAACAAAAAATGTTATCTTGTTTTAGCATCTGTTTTATTCTTTTTTAAAGTATTTTTTTACCTTTGCGACCTTGTTCTTCCATTTAGAGCAAAAAAGCTTGTAAAAAAGCAATCAATTTTTAATATATTTTCTCACTTAAACGTTTATAGCATGCAACTGTATAACACCTTAAGCGCAGAAGAAAGAAAAGAGCTAATTGATTTAGCCGGGAAACAACGTTTAACCTTGTCTTTCTATGCGTATGCCAAAATTGAAAACCCACAAAAATTTCGCGATGATTTATTCTTAGCTTGGAATGTACTTGATGCACTAGGCCGAATTTATGTTGCCCACGAAGGAATTAACGCCCAAATGAGTGTTCCTGCCGAAAACTTTGAAGCTTTTCGCGAAACTTTAGAAGCCTATGATTTCATGCGTGGCATTCGTTTGAATGTAGCGGTGGAACACGATGATCATTCTTTCCTAAAATTAACCATTAAAGTGCGTCATAAAATTGTAGCCGATGGACTAAATGATGAAACCTTTGATGTAACAAACATTGGCGTGCATTTGAAAGCAAAGGAATTCAATGAAATTTTAGATGACCCTAATACAATTGTAGTGGATTTTAGAAATCATTACGAAAGTGAAGTAGGTCATTTCACAGGAGCTATTACGCCTGATGTGGAAACTTTTAGAGAATCGTTGCCCATTATTAATGAGCAATTAAAAGATTTCAAAGAAGATAAAAATCTTGTCATGTACTGCACCGGAGGAATTAGATGTGAAAAAGCTTCCGCGTATTTTAAACACCAAGGGTTTAAAAATGTTTTTCAATTAGAAGGCGGAATCATCAACTATGCCAAACAAATTAAAGAAGAAGGATTAGAAAGTAAATTCATCGGAAAAAACTTTGTATTTGACCATAGATTGGGAGAAAGAATTACAGACGATATTGTTGCGCAATGTCATCAATGTGGGAAACCGTGCGACAATCACACGAATTGTTTAAATGACGGGTGTCATTTATTATTTATTCAATGTGACGAATGTAAAGCAGCTATGGAAAATTGTTGCTCAACTGAATGTCAAGAAATCACCCATTTACCTTTAGCCGAACAAGTAAAACTTCGTAGAGGCAAGCAAGTTGGCAACAAAGTATTCCGAAAAGGGAAATCTGAAAAATTGAAGTTTAAACACTCTGGTGAACTTTCAGATAAACCTTTGGCCAAAGCAACAACCGACATTCGTCAAAAAATTAAAAATAAAAAGGTAATCTTAGGAAAAGCACAACATTACTTTGTAAAAGCTAAAGTAGGAGTTTTTGAAATTGAAAATAACGAATTAAACTTAGGAGATACAATTTTAGTTTCAGGACCAACAACAGGAAACGAACAATTAATTGTAGAAAAAATGTTCGTAAATGGAACAGAAAGTAACGTTGCAAAAGCAGGCGATAAAATCACTATAATTTTACCATTTAGAGTCCGTTTATCAGATAAACTTTTTAAAATTTTGTCTTAAATACACGTATACAGAGAACAATTTTTTGATTACCAAAGTCTAAATAACTAAAAAACCTATTGAAATTTCAATGGGTTTTTTAGTTTACAAATACCATAAACAGCTTTTTTTCGTTATTTAATTTCATTGAAAAATACTATCTTTACCCTCTAAATAGAATTAGGAACAAGTAGTCTTGTTTAACACAAGATGATCAATATATATAATTATGGGATGTACAAGCTGTTCTACTGGTGGGTCGGGCTCACCAAAAGGATGTAAAAATAATGGGACTTGCGGCACCGATAGCTGCAATAAATTAACGGTTTTCGATTGGTTAACTAATATGACACTTCCAGGAGGTCAAGAACCTTTCAATTGTGTAGAAATTCGATTTAAAAACGGAAGAAAAGAGTTTTTTAGAAACAACGAAAAATTACAACTTGTAATTGGCGATGTCGTTGCTACTGAAGCTTCGTCTGGACATGATGTTGGTATAGTTTCTCTAACTGGTGAATTAGTCCGCGTACAAATGACCAAAAAGAAGGTTGATTTTAAAGGAGAGTTACCAAAAATTTACCGTAAAGCCACTCAAAAAGACATTGACATTTGGCATGATGTAAGAAACAAAGAAGAAGCAATTCAAGTAAGAGCGAGAGAATTAGCTATTGCTTTAAACCTTGAAATGAAGATTTCAGATATTGAATTTCAAGGAGACGGTTCTAAAGCTACTTTTTACTACACCGCAAACGACCGAGTTGATTTTCGTCAATTGATTAAAGACTATGCTGCCGAATTTAAAATTCGTATCGAAATGAAACAAGTCGGTTTCCGTCAGGAAGCAGCACGTTTAGGAGGAATTGGCTCTTGTGGGAGAGAATTGTGCTGTTCGTCTTGGTTAACAGATTTTAGAAGTGTAAATACTTCAGCAGCAAGATACCAACAATTATCCTTGAATCCGCAAAAATTAGCAGGACAATGTGGCAAACTAAAATGCTGTTTAAATTATGAACTAGACACTTATTTAGATGCGTTGAAAGGATTTCCAGATATGGAAACAAAACTTCAAACAGAAAACGGGGATGCTTATTGTCAAAAATTAGATATTTTTAAGGGGTTGACATGGTTTTCTTACGCGTCTAGCCCTGCCAATTGGCACGTTATAAAAGCTGAACAAGCTATGGAAATTGTAGCCTTAAACAAACAGGGTAAAAAAATTGCACAACTAGAAGATTATGTTTTTGAAACCACAACAACTAATCCAGAGCAAAATTTCCAAAATGTGGTAGGACAAGATAGCCTAACACGTTTTGACCAACCTAAAAAGAAAAACAAAAACAAAAAAAGAAGAAAACCTAGTAAAGATAGAAATGAATAAAATGTTTTCCAAAATAGCTTTTTTAGGCATTGTTTTTGTGTTGTTTTCTTGTGACAAACAACAAATATTCGATGAATATAGAGAATTTGATGGCACATGGAAAAAGAACGATAAGGCAAGTTTCACGTTTGAACAAAAAGATACGGTTTCAAAATATAATTTCTTTATTAACATTAGAAACAATAACGATTATCCGTACAATAATCTATTTGTCATCGCAAAACTCAATCAACCTAACGGAAAAATATTGGTAGATACGTTGGAATACCAAATGACTAATCCGGATGGTTCACTTTTAGGGGTTGGGTTTTCTGATATTAAAGAGAGTAAGTTGTGGTATAAAGAAAATTTTAGTTTTTCAAAAATGGGCACCTATACCGTTACCTTAGAACACGCATTAAGACAAACAGGAAAAGTAAGCGGATTAGAGGATTTAGAAGGGATTACAGAAGTTGGATTTAGAATTGAAAAAACAAAATAAGATATGGCTACTAAAAATAACAAAGTAGATTATTCAGATTACGTGAGAAGGTTTTGGAAACTATTCTTCTATTCTTTTGGAGGAGTATTTTTGTTTTTCTTACTAGCATCTTGGGGCTTTTTTGGTAAAATGCCTTCTTTCGACGAATTAGAAAATCCAGATACAAATATTGCTACAGAAATAATTTCTTCTGATGGAAAAACAATAGGAAAGTTCTATAAGGAGAACAGAACCCCTGTAAAATATGAAGATTTACCCCAACATTTAGTAAAAGCACTGGTTGCAACAGAAGATGAACGTTTTTATGAACACTCAGGAATTGATGCAAGAGGCACACTTAGAGCAGTAGCGAGTTTAGGAAGAGGCGGAGGTGCAAGTACAATTACACAGCAGTTAGCTAAAAACTTATTTCACGGTGAGGGGTCTAAATTTAGACTTTTTAGAATCATTCAAAAATGTAAAGAATGGATTATTTCTACCAAACTAGAAAGACAATACACCAAACAAGAAATTATCGCATTATACTTAAACAGAGTAGATTTTATAAATGGAGCTGTTGGGATTCGTTCGGCTGCTAAAATTTACATGAACAAAGAACCAAAAAACTTAACCATTGAAGAAAGTGCCTTGTTTGTAGGCATGTTAAAAAACCCTGCATTGTTTAACCCTACTAAAGAAAAAAGACGCGCTAAAGTTTTAAACCGAAGAAATACCGTTTTTGATCAAATGGTAAAAAATAAATTCATTACGCAAGAAATTGCCGAAGTATTAAAAAAACGACCAGTTAAAATTAATTTTAAGCCCGAAAGTCATTCAGAAGGAATGGCAACGTACTTCAGAGAATACATTCGTGAAGAATTAAAAGAATGGGTAAAAAACAACCCAAATGACGATGGTGATGAATATGATATTTATACAGATGGTTTAAAAATTTACACGACTATTGATTCTCGTATGCAACAATATGCAGAAGAAGCCGTGAGCGAACATTTGGCTAATTTGCAAAAAGAATTTTTTAGAAGACAAAAAGACAATCCAAACGCTCCGTTTTTAGACATTACGCCACAAGAGACAGATAAAATCATTAAACAAGCCATGAAAAATTCTGAAAGATGGCGTGTGATGAGCATTAACGGTAAAGAAGAATCTGAAATTGTCAAATCATTTGATGTGCCTACCAAGATGAAAGTTTTTACTTGGAAAGGCGAAAGAGACACCATCATGAAACCAAAAGATTCCATCTTGTATTACAAGCATTTTTTACAAGCAGGTATGATGGCTATGGAACCACAAACAGGTCATGTAAAAGCTTGGGTAGGAGGCATCAATTATAAATATTTCCAATACGACCATGTGGGCCAGGGAGCAAGACAAGTAGGATCTACGTTTAAACCATTTGTGTATGCAACCTGTATTGACCGATTAGGCAAATCACCTTGCGATATGGTGTTAGATGCGCCATATACAATTTTAAAAGGCGACAATAACGAAAAAGATTGGACACCAAAAAACTCAGATGGAAAATACAGAGGCTTAGTTACACTTAAAAAAGCATTAGCTAATTCAATAAATACTGTTTCAGCTCGTTTAATTCACGAAGTGGGCGCTCCGGCAGTTGTAGATATGGTTAAAAAATTAGGTGTTACGGCAAATGTACCAAATAGACCAGCAATTGCACTAGGCGCTGTAGAAATTACGGTTTCAGAAATGGTAGCAGCATTTAGTACTTTTGCAAATGAAGGGGTGTATATTAAACCACAATTAATTACGCGTATTGAAGATAAGAATGGTGTAGTAATTTATCAAGCAACTCCAGAATCTCACGATGTAGTAAACAAAGACGTGGCTTATTCTGTAATAAAATTAATGGAAGGCGTTACCGAGTCTGGAACAGGTTCGCGTTTACGTTGGGCAGCTTCTTCGCCATCAAATTTCTTAACAGGTGTGCCTTATAATATTAGAGGACCAGTAGCAGGAAAAACAGGAACATCACAAAACAACTCAGACGGATGGTTTATTGGTATGGTACCAAATTTAGCCGCTGGGGTATGGGTAGGAAACGAAGATCGATCAGCACATTTTAAAGAAACTCATATGGGGCAAGGAGCCACGATGGCCTTACCTATTTATGGAATTTTTATGAGAAAATGTTATGCAGATACAAGTTTAAAAGTTTCCAATCAACCTTTTGAACGACCAGAAAATCTTTCTATACAAGTAGATTGTAAATCAAGCCCTGTTTCAAATGATTCTACAGCAGTAGACTCTACAGGCGCACCAATTGACGCACAACCCGACGCAAATGAATTAGGATTAGATTAAAAATATGATTTCAAGAAAAGTAAACAACGTAAAAGAAGCTTTAGAAGGCATTCAAGATGGCATGACTATTATGTTAGGCGGTTTTGGTCTTTGTGGTATTCCAGAAAATAGTATAGCCGAATTAGTAGCCAAAAATGTTACCAATTTAACCTGTATTTCAAACAATGCAGGCGTAGATGATTTCGGATTGGGATTATTGCTACAAAAGCGTCAAATTAAGAAAATGATTTCTTCTTATGTAGGTGAAAATGCCGAATTTGAACGTCAAATGCTTTCAGGCGAATTAGATGTAGAATTAACACCACAAGGAACGTTAGCTGAAAAATGCCGCGCTGCACAAGCCGGAATTCCTGCGTTTTTTACACCAGCAGGTTTTGGAACAGAAGTTGCCGAAGGGAAAGAAACACGCGAATTCAACGGAAAAATGCACGTAATGGAGTTGGCCTACAAAGCCGATTTTTCTATCGTAAAAGCTTGGAAAGGCGACGAAGCAGGAAATCTTGTTTTCAAAGGAACCGCTCGTAACTTTAATGCACCAATGGCTGGAGCCGCTAAAATTACAATTGCTGAGGTAGAAGAATTAGTCCCAGCTGGAACATTAGATCCAAATGAAATTCATATCCCAGGAATTATGGTAAATCGTATTTTTCAAGGGGAAAAATTTGAAAAAAGAATTGAGCAAAGAACAGTTAGACAAAAGTAATCAGTATTCAGTTTTTAGTGCTCAGTAAAAGAAAAAATTATGTTATCAAAAGAAGATATAGCTAAGCGAATCGCTAAAGAAGTAAAAGACGGGTATTACGTAAATTTAGGAATTGGAATACCGACGCTTGTTGCGAATTATGTTCGAACGGATATTTCGGTCGAATTTCAATCAGAAAATGGGGTTTTAGGCATGGGTCCGTTTCCTTTTGAAGGAGAAGAAGATGCCGACATTATCAACGCAGGAAAACAAACGATTACTACATTGCCAGGAGCAAGTTTCTTTGATTCTGCTTTTAGTTTCGGAATGATTCGCGCACAAAAAGTAGATTTAACGATTTTAGGTGCGATGGAAGTTTCTGAAAAGGGCGATATTGCCAACTGGAAAATTCCAGGAAAAATGGTAAAAGGAATGGGTGGTGCTATGGATTTAGTAGCTTCGGCTGAAAATATTATCGTTGCTATGACGCACGTAAATAAAGCAGGCGAATCAAAAATCTTAAAGCAATGCACACTACCTTTAACTGGTGTAGGCTGTGTGAAAAAAGTAGTTACCGAATTAGCTGTTTTAGAAGTAACACCTAAAGGATTTAAATTATTAGAACGTGCACCAGGCGTTTCAGTAGAAGACATCATTAAAGCCACAGAAGCTGACTTAATCATTGAAGGAAACATTCCGGAAATGAGTATATAATTAATCAAATCTTTTCATTTTCAATCTAATGTCATTTCGATGCGCTTTGCGAGGAGAAATCACATATCGTTAAAGATTATGAGATTTCTCACTTTGTTCGAAATGACAATAAAAACAATACCCGTCTTAAAAATAAAATGAGAGCAAAAGTAATTCTAAAATCAGGTAAAGAAAAATCGATACAACGTCGCCACCCATGGATTTTCAGCGGTGCGGTGTATGGCGTGAGTCGTGAAATAAACGACGGCGAAATGGTAGATGTAGTCGATTCGCAAAACAATCATTTAGGCACTGGTTATTTCAGCGATAAAGGAAGTATTGTGGTCCGAATTTTGACGTTTGCTACGGAAACTTTTTCTGATAGCTTTTGGGCAGACAAACTACAATCGGCTTGGAAATTACGTTTAAAATTATTGAATTTAGAAGTTACAAATGCGTTCCGAGTAATCCACGGAGAAGGCGATGGTGTTCCGGGGTTAATAATTGATTATTACGATAAAAACTGGGTTATTCAAGCCCATTCTACTGGTATTTTTCTTCAAATGGAACAAATCGCTAAAGCCATACAAGCTAATTTTTCGGCGTATTGCGAAACTATTTATTGTAAAAGTTCAGGAACGTTACCGAATACCGGAACCGATTATTTCTTGTTCGGAACCAAAGCCGAAACCGTTGCCAAAGAGAACAACATTTTGTTTTCGGTAAATTGGGTAGAAGGTCAAAAAACAGGTTTCTTCTTGGACCAACGTGAAAATCGAAAATTATTAGGCGAATTCTCAAAAGGCAAAAAAGTATTAAATACGTTTTGTTACACAGGCGGATTTTCCATTTATGCCATGAATGCTGGAGCTGAATTAGTTACTTCAGTTGATATTTCTCAAAAGGCAGTAGATTTAGCAGCAAGTAATATGGAATTGAATTTTCCAAACGCTAATCATAAAGCAGTAGCTGACGACGTGTTCAACTTTATGAAAGAACACACGCAGCAATACGACGTGATTGTATTAGATCCGCCCGCTTTCGCGAAAAGCATCAAAAGCAAGCATACCGCAACACAAGCCTACAAACGTTTAAATATAGCAGGATTAAAAGCCTTAGCACCTAACGGAATTTTATTTACATTTTCGTGCTCACAAGTGATTGACGATGTGTTGTTTTACAACACCGTTGCCGCAGCTGCCATAGAAACCGGCAGAAACATCAGAGTATTACACAAATTAGAGCAAGGACCCGACCATCCAACGAATATTTACCACCCAGAAGGGCATTATTTGAAGGGATTGGTGTTGTTTGTGGAGTAGGTTTTGTTTGTGGAGTTCATAACTAGTTTAACATCTTGCAAGGTCTTTTTTTCACCTTGGAGGTATCCATAAAATAAAAAACCTGCGAGTTTATCACTTACAGGTTTTCTTTTTTCTTGCTTCTTTTCTCTTTATTCTTAATGACTCAATGCCGAGAAGAAATCGTTCCCTTTATCATCTGTAATAATAAACGCTGGGAAATCTTTCACGGTTATTTTACGAACGGCTTCCATGCCTAATTCTTCAAAATCAACCACTTCTACCGATAAGATATTTTCTTTCGCTAAAATGGCAGCAGGACCTCCAATAGAACCTAAGTAGAAGCCTCCATATTTCTTACATGCATTCATTACGTCTTTGCTTCGGTTTCCTTTGGCTAACATGATCATGCTTCCACCAGCTGCTTGGAATTCGTCTACATACACGTCCATTCTTCCTGCGGTAGTTGGCCCAAAACTTCCTGAAGGCATACCGTCTGGAGTTTTTGCTGGACCTGCGTAATATACTGGATGATTTTTGAAATACGCTGGCATTGGTTTTCCAGCGTCTAATAATTCTTTGATTTTTGCATGCGCAATATCACGAGCTACAATTAACGTTCCGTTTAATTTCAAACGGGTTTTGATTGGGTATTTAGATAACTCTGCTAAAATCTCTGGCATCGGTCTATTCAAATCAATTTCAACTGCTGGCTCTAAATGAGGTGCCGTTGCAGGTAAAAACTGACCTGGATTGGTTTCTAATTGTTCTAAGAAAATTCCATCTTTCGTGATTTTTCCTTTGATATTTCTATCTGCCGAACAAGAAACGCCCATTCCCACCGGGCAAGAAGCTGCGTGACGAGGTAAACGAATGACACGTACATCATGTGTTAAATATTTTCCGCCAAATTGTGCTCCTATTTGACTTTCTTGACAAATGATTTGTATTCTTTTTTCCCATTCTAAATCACGAAATGCCTGACCCGACATATTTCCAGTAGTGGGAAGGTTGTCATAATATCCAGCGGATGCTTTTTTCACAGCTGCTAAATTCGCTTCCGCAGAAGTTCCACCGATAACGATAGCCAAATGGTACGGAGGACAAGCCGCTGTTCCTAAATCCATAATGCGCTCACGAACAAATTCGTCTAACGATTTTTCATTTAACAACGATTTGGTCTTTTGATATAAAAACGTTTTGTTCGCCGAACCCCCACCTTTTGTTAAAAATAAAAATTCATACGAATTTCCTTTTTTCGCATAAATATCAATTTGTGCGGGTAAATTGGAACCTGAATTTTTCTCTTCAAACATCGAAATCGGAACAATTTGCGAGTAACGAAGATTTTTATTTTGGTATGTATTGAAAATCCCTTTTGATAACCATTCGCCATCATCAACTCCCGTATACACATTTTCTCCTTTTTTAGCCACTACAATAGCTGTTCCGGTGTCTTGACAAGAAGGTAATTGCCTTTCAATTGCCACAGCTGCATTTTGTAATAAGTTGTAGGCTACAAAACGATCATTGTCTGTTGCTTCTGGGTCTTCGATAATGTTTCTTAATTTTTGCAAATGGGATGAACGCAACATAAACGAAACGTCGTCCATGGCTTCTTGCGCTAATAGTTCTAATCCTTTTGGGTCAACCACTAAGATTTCTCTGTCGCCAAGTTGCTCAATTTTTACAAAATCTGAAGTCAATTTTTTGTATTCCGTATCGTCTTTTAGAATTGGATACGGATCTTGATATAAAAAGTCCATTATGTGTGTGTTTTGAAAGGTAAAGTTACAAATAACCTGCAAGGTTTCCAAAACCTTGTAGGTTTGTTTTGAAGATAAGCTTCAAACCAGCAAAGTCTTTTTTTGACCTTGTAGGTTTGTTTGTTTCTACACTTATAGTTTCATGGTGTTTTTTGATACCTACAAGATTTTGGAAACCTTGCAGGAGGAAATAGGTTTTTTATTCAAACAAATGTTTTTCAGACAAAATT
Organism: Flavobacterium sp. 20NA77.7; assembly: GCF_031326205.1. NCBI lineage: Bacteria > Pseudomonadati > Bacteroidota > Flavobacteriia > Flavobacteriales > Flavobacteriaceae > Flavobacterium > Flavobacterium nakdongense. The sequence goes on from NZ_CP133721.1 coordinate 52,744, forward strand.
TCATTTTTAAAATCATGACAATAAATAAAATTATCTTTAGAATCGAATAATTGAATTACTTCTTCTCTTAACAACTTAGTTGGTTTATCTGAAATTATAGATTGATATGATGAAAACTGAAAACATTTATAATCCAAATCTAAATGATGCTTAGGATTTAAATGAACGTATTGAATCAAATTTAATAAATACGTTTCATTTATAATTTGTATTCTTTTAAAGTGTTTTTCAAATAAACTTCCTGTTCTGTTGTTTTGTTTATTGAATGCTTTTACATATGAATTGAAAAGATTCGAAAGAGCTTGAGTAATTTCTTTTTCATTTACAATTCGAATAATAAAATGAAAGTGATTATCCATTAAACAATAAGCAAAAGTATCGGCTTTATTTTCTAAATATTTTGAGTAAAGTTTTAAAAAATATTGTTTGTTTTCGACTGAATTAAAAATAGTTTCACTATTTATGCCTCGGTTGTAAATGTGGTATACTTTGTCTTTTTCTAAAACTTCTAATTTCATGGGGTGCTTTTTTATACCTACAAGGTTTTGGAAACCTTGCAGAATTGTTTTGTGTGTACTTGCAAAGTGTTTTTTAGACCTTGTACTTGCTTTTTTGATACTTGCAAGCTTTTCAATTCTTTGAGGAATTAATTTACAATATAAATTATTATTCCAACTATAATTAAAAACAATGCGAAGCCTAATCTAGTATTCCAATTTTCATTCTTAATTTCAGTGAATGGTTTTTTTCCTGAATAACAAATCCATTTGGCCAGCATACCAAGTCTTTTAAAAAAGAAGTACATGCCTTCTTGTCCTAAATTGATAATTATATCTTCAAAAAAATTCATCTTTATTTAAACACCTACAAGGTTTCCAAAACCTTTCAGGAAATCAACTAGTTAAAAAAACCAACTTGCTACAAAAATCGCCGTAATTACACAGATTAAATCTACTAAAAGCATCATTCCTAATGTATAGCGTGTGTTTTTCACATTAATACTTCCAAAATAAACTGCAATGACATAGAAAGTTGTTTCGGCACTGCATTGGAAAATACAGCTCAATCTTCCCGTTAAAGAATCTGGGCCAAATTGTTTCATCGCATCAATCATAAAGCCACGCGAACCACCTGAACTAAATGGACGCAACATGGCAACGGGAAGTGAATCTGTGATTTCTTTGGCTACACCTAAGTGAGAGAAAGCAAAGGAAATTCCATTGCCTATCATTTCAAACAAACCACTGTTTCTAAACAAGGAAATAGCGACTAACATTCCCATCACATAAGGAAAAATGGTTACGCCTGTTTTTAATCCGTTGTTAGCTCCTGTTACAAACGTGTCGAAAATAGTAGTTTTGTGTTCCACGAATTTTTTTTCTTGTATAAAGGAAAAGATAAGTGTGAAACCTATAATGAGAATTAATAGTAGTCCGGAAAGGTTAGAAGTAAAGTAATTTTTCCCGATTAAATCTAAACTGTTCACATAAAATAACAACCCTACGATAGCGCCAATAACACCCATTAAAACCGCTAGTAACGAAGCGCTTTTGAAGTTGATTTTTTGTTTGATTCCTACTAATAAAAAGGCAGCAATGGTTCCTACAAACGAAGTAATGATGCATGGCAACATGACATCGGCGGGATTGGCAGCGTTTTCAGCAGCACGGTAACCAATTATTGAAGTAGGAATCAACGTTAAACCAGCCGCATGCAAACACATGAACATGATTTGCGCATCGCTGGCTTTTTCTTTATCAGGGTTTAATTCTTGTAAGCTTTGCATGGCTTTTAGACCAAAAGGCGTTGCAGCAGAATCTAACCCTAAGAAGTTGGCTGAAAAGTTCAACGTCATGTACGAAATGGACTCGTGATTTTTAGGGATAGAAGGAAAAACTTTAGCAAACAGTGGACTTAGTTTTGTTGCTAAACGTTCAGACGCTCCGGAAATGATAAGCAGTTCCATAATGCCACAGAAAAACGACAAATAGGCAATTAAAGGCAAAATTAAATCAAACAAACTGGTTTTTGTCATAGGCAATAAACCGTCTGCTTTTTGTGTGCCGCTGTAAACTTTTACCGTTTGATTGGAGTACACATAGGTGGTATCAGCATCTTTTGTGTTGCGATTAACAACATAGGTTTTGTCTTCTTTTTTTTGTAAACTATCTTGAATAAATTGTGGTACTTCTTTTATATACTTTTCATTGATTAAAAGCGGTTCGCCTTGTTTGCCATTTAGTACATAATCTATGGAATAATATTGTGAAGAAAACAAACCCACTACCACAAAAAAGATAGATGAAATAAAAATGACCAACCAAAATCTACTTAATACCATGTGTCGTTTTTTTTGTAAATGTACTTATTTTTTGTAAAACGCTATAACGTTTAGATTTTAAGTCATAAAAAAAGCGGCTCATTGAGCCGCTTTTAACTATATGTTTTATGCTTGTATTAGAATTTGTAAGCAACGCTTAAGTTCCAAGTTCTACCAAATCCGAAGAATACTTGGTTAGCGTTAGCTACACCATTGTATAATCTATTGTTAGAAGCATAAGTTCCTAAAGAAGGGTTTGTTGAACTTACGTTATCATCAGCAAAGATGTTTGTTTTAGACTCAGCAATATACACTTTGTCTAATACGTTGTTCATGTTAAATCTGAAGTTTAATGACTCAGATTTGTTTTTACCTAACTCCATTTTATAAGACACCCCAGCATCTAACAAACCGAATGAAGGTAATTGTAATGAACCTTTGTTGTTAGCAGTTGTAAAGTTAGCAGGAGAAATAGCTGCATACAATCTATCTGCATATCTGTAATTAGCATCTATTTTTAACCCATTAGTTACTTTATACGCAGCTCCTAAGGCAGCAGTGGTTTGTGCAGCATCACCTACTTTTACACCGTCTAAATATAAAGTTGATCCCGTACCGATTTGTGCGTTATTAACATCATATCTGTTAGCTGTAATATCGTTTTTGTAATACCAGTTACCGTAAGAGAACATACCGTTGATGTCTAATTTTTTCAATGGTTTGTACGTAAACTCTAACTCTACCCCGTCGTGTACTTCTTGGATTCCAGCAAAGTCGAAATAACCCCCTTGGTTAGTTGGAGCCGCATCAGTACTTCTTTGGTATCTATCTTTCCAAGTCGTGTGGTAAATATTTACATTAGCATTGAAAGTAGCAGATTTAAATCCGTACCCTGCTTCTAAACCAAAAATCTTTTCATTGGTTAAGTTTTCGTTAACTAACGATTTGTTATTTGGATATACCGCATTAAAGAATGGTTGTTTTGAGTAATATCCAGTGTTTACAAATACATTGTGTTGTTCGTTGATGTTGTAGTTAACACCCCCTTTGATGTTTCCACCCATAATGTTTTTGTAGCTTGTAGAAGATAAAGGATTAGATGTTAAATACAAGAAATAATCATTTTTCTTAAATCCTTGTTGAGAAACCGCTCCTTGAACAAAAGCAGTTAATTTTTCAGTTGCATACTCTAATTGTGTAAAGGCACCAAACCATCTTACTAAACCATCATTGTTGTAATTGATAGCTTTTTGGTAATTTGTATTAAAGAATGGATTTCCGTTTGGAGTTGTATTGTAAGTCCATGTAACAATTTCATTAGGATTATTGATGTCTCCAGTAGAAACACCTGATCCATTTCTATAGAATGTAGAACCTAATAAATCGTTTAATACTTGGTAGTGAATACCTCTGTACGTTCTCATGTCCACACCAAAGTCTAACGTAAATTTATCTGTTAACTTCGTGTTTAAGTTCATGATACCTCCGTACCAGTTGTGTGAGTTGATAGATGATATTTTAGAAATACCATTTGTAGCCGTATTAGATGTAGATGAACTATTTTCATAATACCCACCAATTGTAGCTCTAGGAGCTGGTGCAAAAGTACCATTTGTTACTGCTTGACCTTGGTTCCATGCTTGGATAAAATCAACGTTAATTGTTCCATCAGGAAGTCTTAAGTTAGCATTGTTGTATTGGTTACCTCTGATAGCGCCTGTACCGTTAGATCCACCACCACGGCCCCAAGAACCGTAAAATACTGTAGATAATTTCATTTTGTCAGAGATTTTCCAATCCCAGTTTAACGACATTACTGGTTTGTGGTAGAAATTCGTTCTGAAACTGTATTCTTCCCCGTTTAATCTACCCCAATCAGAGTTGTATTTAATATTTGGTTCACCATTTACACCATATTGAATGTATTGTGCAATTGTTGGCGCAGCAGATCTTTGGTTGTGCCATTGTGGCGCACCTGTAATGATGAATTGTAAATCATGTTTTTTATTGATTTCATATCCTAAACCAACAAAATAGTTGTACCCTTCAAATTTAGTTCCATCCACGTATCCGTTACCAGTAGTGCTTGAAAATAAAACAGAAGCAGATAAACCATTTTTCATTTTACCTGTGTTGTAAGAATATTGAGCTTTTAAATAATCGTTGTTACCAATTGTAACACCAATATTTCCGCCTTGTTTTTGGTCTGCAGATTTAGTTACTACGTTAATAGTACCTCCCACAGAAGAAATAGCTAATTTAGAAGAACCTAAACCTCTTTGTACTTGCATAGCGCTCGTTACATCAGATAAACCAGCCCAGTTACTCCAGTAAACAGAACTGTTTTCCATGTCATTAACAGGTACCCCGTTAATTAATACCGCAATGTTGTTTTGGTTAAATCCACGAATGTTTACTCTTGAATCACCAAAACCACCACCTGATTTAGTTGCATACGCAGAAGGGGTGTTGTTTAAGATTTCAGGAAACTCTTGGTTACCTAATTTTTCAGCAATAACAGAAGCTTTAATTGTAGAAACAGCCACTGGCGTTTTTCTGTTTTTAGCTACGTCAATTGTTGTTGTTTTTACTACTACCTCTTCAATAGAAGACGTGTTAGATTGTAGGGAAATAGATCCTAAGTCTTGACTACCTGAGAATGCATATTCTTTTGCATCAAAACCGATAAATGAAACTACAAGAGTTCCTTTACTTTCTTTAGAAGTAATTTTAAAACTTCCATTCTCTGAAGTCAATACAGAAATTGAACTTCCTTTTACTTTTACTGTAGCGCTAGCTAAAGGTTTGTTAGCATCATCAACTACTGTACCAGTTACAGTTGTTTGTGCAATTGCCATTGATGAAAACATCATTACCAATGCGAAAAACAAAAAGTTAATTTTTTTCATGTTGTTAGTTTAAAAATTTTCAGCAAAAGTAGTATAATTTTTTTAATAAATGTTAACTTAATATTAACAAAAAAAAATCAAGCGGGAAGGCTTGATTTTATTGGTATCTATTTCGTTTTAAACCGTTTAATTAGCTGTTTAGTAGAACTGTCATGGGCGCTAATTTCTTCCGATTCGATGTCTTTTAACACGGAATTAGCTAATTGTTTTCCAAGTTCAACGCCCCATTGATCATAACTATAAATGTTCCAAATAACACCTTGCACAAAAATTTTATGCTCATAAAGCGCCACTAATGCACCTAAGGTTTCAGGTGTTAATTTATCAATTAATAAGGTATTGGTAGGTTTGTTTCCTTCAAACACTTTAAAAGGAATTAATTCTTTAACTTGTTCCTCTGTTTTGCCTTGTGCTTTAAATTCGGCAATAACTTGTTCTTTTGTCTTACCCATTAGTAAGGCTTCGGTTTGTGCAAAGAAGTTAGACATCAATTTATTATGATGGTCTTGTTCACCATATAAAGGATGTATGAAGCCTATAAAATCAGTGGGAATTAATTTTGTTCCTTGATGAATTAATTGGAAAAACGCATGTTGGGAATTGGTACCAGGTTCTCCCCAAACTATTGTTCCTGTTTGATAATTTACAGGCTGACCATTTCTTGCTATTGATTTTCCATTACTTTCCATAATACCTTGTTGCAAGTAAGGTGCTAGTTTTTGTAAATATTGGGTATAAGGAATCAATGCTTCTGTTTCGGCACCAAAAAAATTATTGTGCCAAATGCTTAATAAAGCTAATAGTACAGGAATATTTTTGTCAAACGAGGTTTCTTTAAAATGGGAGTCCATTTTAGTTGCGCCTAGCAATAGTTTGTCAAAATTGTCAAATCCTACAGCGAGTGCTATTGAAAGTCCAACGGCACTCCATAGTGAAAATCTTCCGCCAACCCAGTCCCACATTGGAAAAATGTTGTCAGGGGCAATTCCGAATTCGGTAACTTTTTCTAGATTTGTAGAAACAGCAACAAAGTGTTTAGCCACATCTTCTTGATTTGCGTGTTGTAAAAACCATTTTCTTACGGTTTCTGCATTTGTCAACGTTTCTTGGGTAGTAAATGTTTTTGAAGCAACTACAAATAGTGTTGTCTCAGGATTTATTTTTTTTAGAATTTCTTGTACATGATCTCCATCTACATTAGAAATAAAATGGGTTTGTAAAGAAGACTTGTAAAATTGTAACGCTTCTACAATCATGGCTGGACCTAAGTCAGAACCGCCAATACCAATATTCACGACCGTAGTAAAAGATTGGTTTGTATAGCCTTTTCTTGCTCCAGAAAGCACTTCATTTACAAATACTTTCATTTTGTTTTTAGTATGCTGAATGTCTTCTGTAATATTTGTTCCATCAACAATGAACGACTCATTAGAAAAACTTCGTAAAGCCGTGTGTAGTACAGCTCTATTTTCTGTTTCATTTATTTTTTCTCCAGAAAAATAACTTGATATGGCGTTCTTTAGTTCTACTTCTTCTGCTAGTTGAAGTAATAAGTTAATCGTTTCTTGCGTCCAATTGTTTTTTGAATAATCGACAAAAAAATCTTCCCATTCAATTGAAAATTTAGCCGCACGATTGCTGTCGTTTTGAAATAATTCTTTTATTGATTGTTTTTTTTGTTCGGCATAATGATCGTTTAATTTCTTCCAAGCGGTCGTTTCTGTGGGATTAATTTTTGCTAAAGCCATAGTTTATTCTTTAAAGGTTTTTGAGGAAATATCGTCTAGTTCTTTTTTTAGTGGTTTAATATAGGTTAAATAAGCTCCCTTTTGTTTTTTAGACATGGGTTCGGTATTTGGTAATTTTAGTCGAAGTGGATCTACTTGTACGCCATTTTTCCAAAAGCGATAACACACGTGAGGTCCAGTGGCTAATCCCGTACTTCCTACACGTCCAATAATTTGTCCTTGCGAAACACGTTGTCCTTGTTTCACTAAAATTCTGGACATATGTAAATACTGTGTTGCATACATGCCGTTATGTTTAACTTTTACAAAATTACCATTACCTGCAGTGTAGCCTGTTTTTTCAACAACACCTGTAGCGGTAGTTTTTATAGGTGTACCGTGTGGGGCAGCATAATCTGTACCGTTGTGTGCTTTCCATCTGAGCTGAACGGGGTGAAATCGCATACGGGTAAAACGAGAAGTTAGTCTAAAATAGTCTAAAGGCGCTTTTAAAAACATGTTTTTTAGTCCTTTTCCTTCGTCGTCGTAGTAGTCAAATTTTTTATATTTTTCGTCTAATTTGTATGGAAACGCATAGATTTTTTTGCCTTTATATTCAAAGTAACAGGCTTCAATTTTATCTACACCTAAATATTCTCCATTTTGAAAATATTTTTCCTGAATGGTTACGGCAAATTTATCTCCTTTTTGAATTTTAAAGAAGTCAATCGTGTAGGCATAGATTAGCGCTAATTGATTAGCTAAAGTAGCACTTACCTTATTTCTTTCTAATGTTTCTGACAATGAGCCGTCAAGAGCTGCCGCCACCGTTCTTCGTTTTGTAATGGTTGGTTTTTGTTTCAGTTGAACAACAATACTGTCTCTTAAATCGACTACTAAATAATTTGTTTTGTCTTGCACATAGACTAAAGCTTTGAGTGCTTTTTTATTTTTTTTATCGGAAAAAGTGAAAATAGCTTTACCCGCCCGAATGTTTTTTAAATTAAATGTGTCTTTAATTTTTTCAGTAACATCATGAATTTTTAAGCTGTCAGGTAAGCTGTAGTTTTCTAAAATGGTGCTAAACGTATCTCCTGCGTGCAAGGTATCGGTAACCACTGAAAAATCATTAAAAGTAAAGCCGAAATCTTTAATTATGGGCTCTTTTTTAATTTTTTTAGTTGTGTTAGTTTCACTTTTTTGATTGCAAGAAACGCTTAATAAAGCTAGAAAAATGTAAATTATATAGTTCAATAGTTGTCCCTCCTTGTTTTTATTCGCCCCAGTTGTCTAATTCTTCTTTAGTCCATAATTCAGGGAAAAATATTCTTTTTTGGTATTTTGGAAGCATGTATTTTTTCCAATCACTTCCGCCAGTTGCTTCACCCGTACCATGTCCGCTTTCAATATATTTTTTAGCCGCATTAAAATGGCCCATTACCCATGTAATATTTACGGTTTTGTCATAGTGTCTCATGGCAGCAACTAATTCAGGGTTTTTTTGATCTTCTTCGGGAAGTTGCTTGAACTTTTTCCAAATATTTATAGTATTATACGTTTCCATATGTCGTAAAAATTCGGCTTTGTATTTGCGTTCAAATTCGAGAATTAAATAACTTTTTTCGCCTGTTTGATAATCTTTTCCAGCAGCTTGCCAATACAAATGTTCAAATGCATGTTCGTAAGGTGTATTTCTGTCAATGGTTGCTCTAAATCTATTGTCAATAAGATTGATTAAGTCTGTAGATGAAAATTCTATTAAACGGTATTGTGCGCTTTGAAAGCCACTTGCAGGAGTTAAAGTGTTTCTAAATTTCATGTATTGTTCTACCTCCATTCCGTCTCCCATAATGTCAAAAGAAGTAGTAAGCATGTCAAAATATCTAGAAATACGTCGCATTTTTTCTGTAAAGAAAGCCCTAGTCAATGTGGTGGCATGGCACACTTGTTCAATTTCCCAAAGAATCATTTTGAACAACAATTCATTGACTTGATGGTACATTACAAACACCATTTCGTCAGGCAATGTGGTTCTTTGTATTTGAAGGTTTAGTAAGGCGTCTGTTTGAATATAATCCCAATATGTAATGGGTTTTGCCCAAAGCAATCCTTCTAAATGCGTGGCTGTTTTTTGATTGATATTTTTGAATTTTTCATCTAAAAGATCAATTTTTTCTTTTATCTCAGGTGTTAACATGCTGTGTTATTTAAATTTTATAGGATGCTTCAGTCCTTTATATTCTTCTAAATCTGCTTTTAATGAACCTACAGCCAAGCTTGCTTTTATTCGAACAGGAATTTTATTATTGTCGTCTGATATCCAAACGGTTAAACTTTCTTCTTCTTTAAAAACTCTTCCCGCTTGAACGAAAGGTTTAAAAACCATACAATTGATGTCTCCAAATTTAGTGTTTATATTTTCTTTACCAATAAATTTTAGTTTAAATTTAAAGGTTTCATCGTCAAAAAACATATCAATGGAAATAGATTCGTCAATTTTTAGTTCGTCTACTTTTGGATGATTTCTTAAGTGATAAAAAGAAGAAATGATGTCTTGAACTTCTTCCGGGACTTTAAATGTTTTTTCAGTATTGTTTTTATAGTCTTTTACCAAAACGGTGTTATTTGCTTGGTTAAAATACCCTTGCTGATTTTTAGTATAGCCTCCTTCGTTAATTTTTCTAATAAAAACATAAGGTTTGTTGGTTTCTTTGTCAAAATAACTTTCATAATTATCGTCTACTTTGAAAAAAAATTTTGTCATTCCTGTTGTATAACCCTTTCCTATAACATGATGCATTTTTTTGCCAGCTAAAGTCGCATCTTTTACTTCTAATGTTGCATGACCAGCATTTACCAAACCATAATGTATGCGAAATTTAAGAAATTCACCTATTGAATAGGAGTCAATTTCTTCTGTGTTGAAAGAATTTATTAGAATAAATAGGATGGAAAGCGAAAAAATTCTTTTCATTTTTTAGTTGTTTATTGATTATAAACACGTATAAACAATTATTGTTCCAAAAGTACAAAAACAAAAAAACTCAGTCAAAATAAATGACTGAGTTTTTATGCTATTAACCAACCAAAAAACTATAAATTATGAAAAACTTATAACAATATGAGTCTACTACCTCTCAGATTGCGAATGCAAAATTAGGTTCAATGTTGTGAAAAATTCAACAAAAATTCAACTTTAACACTTTTAACAGAAAAATAATTGAAATAATTGCTTAAAATTTAATAATACAAAAAAATAATTAAGAATTTTTGTAAACTTAACAATAGAGGTTGTTTTAAATATAACAAAAAAAGGCTAAAAAATTAAATTTTAGCCTTTTTTCTGTTCATAAATTATAATGTTCCTCTCAATTCTTGTTCGCGTTCAATAGATTCGAACAGTGCTTTGAAGTTACCGGCACCAAATCCTTTTGCCCCCATTCGTTGTATAATTTCAAAGAACAACGTTGGTCTGTCTTCTACGGGTTTGGTAAAAATTTGCAATAAATATCCTTCATCATCCGCATCAATCATAATTCCTAATTTTTGAAGTTCAGTAATGTCTTCTTTAAACTTAGACATGTGGTCTTTTAATCGTTCAGGAATTGCATCATAATAGGCTTGAGGAGGAGTGCTTAAAAATTCAATTCCTCTTTCACGCATTTTTGCAACAGTAGAAATAATATCATCAGTAGCAACTGCAATATGCTGTACCCCTTCATCTTCATAAAAATCTAAGTATTCTTCAATTTGTGATCTTTTTTTACCGTTAGCAGGTTCATTAATTGGAAATTTTATTCTACCATTCCCGTTACTCATTACTTTAGACATCAAAGCAGAATATTCGGTAGTAATTTGTTTGTCATCAAAAGATAAGAAATTAACAAATCCCATCACGTCTTCAAACCATTTTACAGCTTCATTCATTCTGTTCCATCCTGTGTTTCCAACCATGTGATCAATATATTTTAAACCAACTGGTTCAGGGTTATACTCTGATTTCCATTCGTTATAACCTGGTAAAAATACGCCGTTATAATTTTTACGTTCTACAAAAATAAAAACGGTTTCTCCATAGGCACCATAGATACCCGCACGAATAACTTCTCCGTTCTCGTCTTTTTCTACAGTTGGTTCAAAGTAAGGTTTTGCACCGCGTTTCGTTGTTTCTTTAAAAGCATTTTTTGCATCTTCAACCCAAAGCGCAATCACTTTTACTCCGTCACCATGTTTTTTTACATGTTCTCCAATAGGTGAATTGCTGTTTAATGCGGTTGTTAAAACTAAACGAATTTTGTCTTGTTTCAATACATATGATGCGCAGTCTTTCACTCCTGTTTCTAATCCTGCATAGGCTAAAGATTGAAAACCAAAAGCGGTTTTGTAAAAATGAGCCGCTTGTTTTGCGTTGCCCACATATAGTTCCACATAGTCTGTTCCTAATAAAGGTAAAAAGTCTTGTGCTCCTTCAAATATTTTTTCTAAGCCGTATTCGACTGATTTTATTTCTTGTGACATTTTTTTAATTTTTTGATGATTTAGATTTTAATCTAACCAAGATTGATAATATTTTTCATCTGCTATTTTCATAGCCTCTTCTGTAACCATTAAAGGTTTAAATGTGTCAACCATAACTGCCAATTCTTGCGTTTCAGTTTTTCCAATACTTCTTTCAACAGCTCCTGGGTGTGGACCGTGCGGAATGCCTGCTGGATGTAATGAAATATGACCCGCTTCAATGTCGTTTCTGCTCATGAAATCACCATCTACATAATACAACACCTCATCGGCATCAATATTACTATGATTGTATGGTGCAGGAATAGATTGTGGATGATAGTCATACAACCTTGGCACAAAAGAGCAAATTACAAACGCATCGGTTTCAAATGTCTGATGAATAGGAGGTGGCAGATGAATTCTTCCTGTAATTGGTTCAAAGTCATGAATAGAAAAGGCATAAGGATAATTATAACCATCATATCCAACAACATCAAATGGATGTGTGGCATAGATCATATCAAAAATTTCATCTTTCTTTTTGATTTTTATTAAGAAATCTCCTTTTTCATTATGTGTTTCTAATTCTTCAGGACGACGAATGTCTCTTTCGCAAAAAGGCGAATGTTCTAGTAATTGACCAAACCAATTTCTATATTGTTTAGGCGTGTAAACAGGTCTTCTGGATTCTACTATGAATAGGCGGTTGTCTTCTGTGTCGAAGTCTATTTTATAAATCATTCCACGTGGAATAACCAAATAGTCACCATATTTAAAATCTAGATTTCCTAGCATGGTTCTTAATTTTCCCGTTCCTTTATGGATGAAAATCACTTCGTCAGAATCTGTGTTTTTATAAAAATAATCTGTTGTTGATTTTTTTGGTGCGGCCAATACAATATGGCAATCAGCATTAGTCAACACTATTTTTCTACTTTCTAAAAAATCGTCTTGTGGCGCTACTTGAAACCCTCTTAGTCTGTAAGACTGAATATTGTTTGCTTTCGCAATTTTTGGAGCTACATCATATTGTTTTTTTATTTCTTTGACTTGTGTAGGTCTATGTTCGTGATACATGTTGGTTGACATTCCGTCAAAACCAATAGTACCAAACAATTGTTCATAATATAAGTCGCCATTTTCTTTTCTAAATTGAATATGGCGTTTATGAGGAATTGTTCCTAATTTATGATAAATAGGCATGGTTTTTTTGTTTAAAAGGTTAAAGTCTAAAAGTTTAAAGCTATTCTAAAAACTTTACTCAATAATCAACAAAAGGCATCTCATTCAGGATTTCTCTTGATGAGGAATTTTAAGTAGGCTAATAAATCTTTATAAATAAGAGGCATAGATTTATTTTAGTGTAACAAATATCGGAAAAAAAATAAAAAAGCCACTAAAAAGTGGCTTAATTTTTTATGATTCTTTTTCAAGATTTGAGTGGCGTTTACTATATAATAAATATACTATAATACCAAACGAACCCCATATTAAAAAAGTATACCAAGTTTCAGTTCTAACCTGAGTCATTAAAAATATATTAAAACAAACACCTAAAGTTCCCACAACATATACGGCAGGAGTTTTATAAGGTCTTTCTAATTCTGGTTTTTTTACTCTAAGAACCATAACTGCCATACACACCATTGCAAACGCAAGTAAGGTTCCCATAGAACACATTTCAGAAACTTTTTCAATAGGTGTTAACGCTGCTACAATAGAGATTATTAACCCTATTAGAATGGTGCTTTTATGTGGAGTTAAAAATTTAGGGTGTAAATCTTTAAAAAACGAAGGAAGTAGTCCGTCTTTAGACATTCCTAAAAATATACGTGTTTGTCCTAACATCATTACTAACATTACCGACATTAAGCCTGCAGTTGCAGCTACTGTAATAAGTAAAGTTGCCCATTTTAAACCAACACCACTAAATGCAGAGGCCACTGGCGCAGCTTTATCTAATTGGTCAAAACGAACCATTCCGGTTAATACTAAAGAAACTAATATATATAGTACGGTACAAATAATTAAGGAAGCAATAATTGCAAAAGGTACATCTTTTTTAGGATTAATAGCTTCGCCCGCTTGAGTGGAAACGGCGTCAAATCCAATATAAGCAAAGAATACAATCGTTGCAGCAGTAAGTACACCGCCAAATCCAAAATTAATTTTTTCTACTCCATCAACTATTGTTGTGGTTTCTTCAGGAATGAAAGGCACCCAATTAGTCGTATCGATATAAAAAGCTCCTACAATGATAACAAATAACACGACTGCAATTTTTATGATTACAATGATATTGTTTGTTTTTGCAGCTTCTTTAATCCCTTTAACTAGGATAGCAGTAATTAACCAAGTAATTAAAAATGCAGGAAGGTTAAAAACCAATCCAGATAAGTCTATAGAAGAATAATGTTCTGCAAATTTAGCCACTCCTTCGCCCGTAGCAAAGTTTTGAAAATCTTTAAGGGAAGTCAAACTTTTAAAAGCACCAGCAAATTCTGCGTTTGCAAATGCACTTTTTATTTGTTCAAACGTAGCATTTGTATGAGTAGCAAGGTACTCTTTTACTGCATCTACTGCTTTTGCATGATTTAATTTTTCTACGGCTGTTGCCTTATCAGATAATAAACTGAGGGGAAGTCTTACGTGAAAAAGACCTAATAATTTGGTGAAATATCCACTCCAAGCTACCGCTACGGTTGTGGCTCCCATCATGTATTCTAGAATTAAATTCCAACCTATGAACCAAGCAAAAACTTCTCCAATAGTACCATAAGCATAGGCATATGCCGATCCTTCTACGGGAAGTACAGAGGCAAATTCTGCATAACAAAGAGAAGCAAATAAACATCCAATACCGGCAATTACAAAAGACAAAGCTAATGCTGGCCCTGCATAATCGTGAGCAGCAATACCCGTCAATGTAAAAATTCCACCTCCAATAATTGCTCCAATTCCTAATGAGGTAAGTCCCCATCGTGTAAGAACGCGATTTAAACCGCTTTTTTTCATGTCTGCTTCAAATGCTGAAACAGGTTTTACTCTCCAAATTGACATAATTTTAGTTTTTTAGTTTTCAAATATATGATTTTTTAATAAAAAATAAAGATTTTAAAAAAGGGTTTAAAAAACAAAACCTAAATTAAACCATAAATTATTGTTTCCTGTTTCTGGGGACCAACTGTATTTAATCTCAATGGGGCCAATAAATGACTCATAACCATAGCCAAAGGCAAAACCAGAATAGGAAGGACGGTTAATCCAATCTTGGGTAGCATTAAAAATAAAATTTCCAATATTTGCTGCGTTATAGGAAAAATTGACATGATTTTTTCTGTAAAATTCATGATCAACCGTTGCAGAAGTTTTTACATAACTATTTCCTAAAATGCTTAAATAGTTGTAACCATAAAAAGATTTTATATTATTTACCTCTCGAAAACCATACCCGCCAAATACAAAATCAAAATAAGGAGAACTGTTGGTGCCTATTTTGCTTCCTCCTTCAGCTTGCACTAAAAAAGATAGCTTTTTTAAGGGAGAAAATGCAATACCAAAATCAAATTTACCTATGGAGAAGCGATCAAAATTTCCAGAATAATCAGACGAGTAAACAAAGGTTTTAAAGTTGCTTTTTACGTACCAGCCTTTAGTGGGAAAATATTTTTTATTAAAACTGTCGTGTGTAATGTTTCCAAAGAAAGATAAATAATCACTATTCTCAATAATACCATTATTTATTGAAAAATTTTGTGTTTTCATTTTTAAATGCTGCCATTCTGTTCCTAAACTTATGGTGAATTTTTTTGAAAAAATTGTTTGAATAAAAAATTGATTACTTAAACTACTATAATCTAAATTAATAGTCCGTAAGTCGGGACTATTAAATAATTGGCTAATCCCAAAATCACTTGAGATGTTTTTGTTAAAAGTTACAAAACTTGAATTGAAACCTACGCTCCAATAAAATCCATTATCGATAAGGTAATTTAAATCATATCTAAAATTGTCGCCTAATATTAAATCGACTGAAAAAACGTCATTTTTAGAAATAATTTTCTTTTGTGTTATATTTATTAACGCCCCACTTTTAAAAAAATCGTCATAATGTAATCCGAATTTTAAAAACGTATTGACCGGATTTTCTTTAAGTTCAAAGTTTAGGTTTTCGGCATCAAAATGGTATTTAATGGAGCTAAAATTTTGGGTAGCGGTTAAGTTTTGAATTCCTTTTTGAAATTCTGAATAGTTAATTTTAGAGTTAGAGCGAAGTTTTAATTTACCCAGTAAATAAGCACGAGTGTAGTTTTTAGTTTCATTAAAGTTAATTTCCTTTATTGAAAGGACTTTGTTTTCATTAACTAAGTCAGGTTTTTTATATTCTTTGTTTTGAAGTAAAATCAATTTTTGAATCTGTTTTTTAGCTTCAGTCTCTCCTATAGTTATAATTTTTTTTCCATCATCGAAAGATAAAACCGAAAATCCATTAATATTGGGTTTAATATAAATATCTGTCAGCTTTAATTTATCTTGCATTTTATCAAGTGTACTAAAATTTGAAATTTGCAATAAAATAGTGGTTACTCCATTTAAATCTTTTCTTGTTTTTAACTCATCTTGTACATCAACTCCAATAATATAATCTGCTCCTGCAGCTTTTAAATTTTCTATGGGATAATTGTTTTTAACCCCTCCGTCAATTAATAATTTATTATCAATTTCTATAGGATTAAAAAGAGAAGGAATAGCCCCGCTAGCTACAAGCGCTTGGGCTAACACGCCTTTGTCTAAAATAACTTCTTCACCATTTTCAATGTTTGTTGCCATACAAAAAAAAGGAGTAGGTAGTTTACTAAAATCACTAATATTTCTTACGTGATAGGTAAGTTGTGATAATAAGTTGTAGTTATACATTCCTTTGGATAAGGCGCTAGGCGTTCCTAGTTTTAATTTATTAAAAGGAAGTGTAAACGCGTAGGTTTCGTCATTTCTTTTTTCGAAAAATGATTTTGAACTTCTAGGAATATAATCTTGAATAAGCGCATCAATATCTATAGTAGTGAAAATAGAATCGAGTTGTTTTGCGTTGTACCCTGATGCATATAAACCACCTATAATAGCTCCCATACTTGTACCGCCGATATAATCAATTTTTATACCTAATGAATCAATTACTTTTAAAACACCAATGTGAGCCAGTCCTTTTGCTCCACCACCAGAAAGCACTAATCCAATTTTTGGTTTTTTTAAAGTTTCTTGTGCGTTTCCGCTTAAAGGAAAAAGGAAAAAGGAAAAAATAAAAAGACATACATAAAGATAGCATTCACAACAGTGAACCTTTTTTTTGTTTCCTCTATTCTCTTTTTGCTTTAGCATATATTATTCATTTTTGTAAAAGTCGGAAATTTTTTTGGCTTTTGAAACACCTACAACTTCAGAAATTTGTTTTTCTGTTGCTTCTTTAATTCTTTTTACACTTTTAAATTGTTTTAAAAGGGTAATCATTGTTTTTTCTCCAATACCAGGTATGGTTTCAATACTTGTTTGAAGTGCGGCTTTACTTCTTTTATCGCGATGATGTGTAATGCCAAATCGATGCGCTTCATTACGTAAATGTTGAATAGTTTTCAGTGTTTCTGATTTTTTGTCTAAATACAACGGAACAGGATCTTCGGGATAAAACAACTCTTCAAGGCGTTTAGCAATACCTATAATGGCTATTTTTCCTCGAAGTTCTAATTGTTCTAAACTTTTTAGCGCAGCAGACAATTGCCCTTTACCTCCATCAATAATAATAAGCTGAGGCAAAGGCTCGTTTTCTTCTAGAAGACGCTTGTATCTTCTGTAAACCACTTCTTCCATAGACGCAAAATCATTTGGTCCTTCTACTGTTTTTATATTAAAATGGCGGTAGTCTTTTTTGCTTGGTTTACCGTCTTTAAAAACTACGCAAGCCGAAACAGGGTTTGTTCCTTGTATGTTTGAGTTATCAAAACACTCAATGTGTCTTGGCTCTACAGAAAGTCTTAAATCTTTCTTCATTTGAGCCATTATGCGATTAGTGTGCCGGTCTGGATCAACAATTTTAATTTGTTTTAATTGGTCTAATCGAAAATATTTTGCATTGCGCTCAGATAAATCTAAAACGGCTTTTTTATCCCCTAATTTAGGTACATTAATTTTTATATTTTCTCCTAAATCAATTTCAAAAGGGACTACTATTTCTCTTGAAGTTAACTGAAAACGTTCGCGCAATTCAATAACCGCTAAAGGCAATAGTTCTTGGTCAGTTTCATCAAGTTTTTTCTTTAATTCTAAGGTATGTGACCTGATGATGGCCCCGTGTGAAATTTGAAGAAAATTAACATATGCCATGCTTTCATCTGATACAATGGAAAACACGTCAACGTTTGTAATTTTTGGATTTAAGATAGTTGATTTGGCTTGGTAATTTTCTAAAATTTCTATTTTTTCTTTTATTTTTTGCGCTTCTTCAAACTGCATATTGACAGCTAATTGTGTCATTACATTTTTAAAATCCTTAAGACTTTCTTTAAAATTTCCTTTTAAAATTTCACGAATCGCTTGAATTTGATTTTGATATTTGTCTAATGATTCATAACCTTCACAAGGTCCTTTGCAGTTGCCTATATGGTATTCTAAACATACTTTGTATTTATGACTATCAACGTTGTTTTTTGATAAATCATAGTTGCATGTTCTGAGGGGGTAAAGTTCTTTAATTAATTCTAGAAGCGTATTTACAGTTTTGAAATTTGTATAAGGGCCAAAATATTCCGAACCGTCTTTAATCATTTTTCTTGTCGAAAAAACGCGTGGAAATGGTTCTTTTTTAATGCAAATCCAAGGATAGGTTTTGTCGTCCTTTAATAATACGTTATAGCGAGGTTGTAATTTTTTGATTAAATTATTTTCTAATAAAAGCGCATCCGTTTCGGTAGGAACCACGATGTGTTTAATGTGCACAATTTTTTTTACTAGTACTGCTGTTTTGTAGTTATCATGCTGTTTTGTAAAATAAGATTGCACTCTCTTTTTAAGGTTTTTAGCTTTTCCTACATATAAAATCTTACCTTCTTTGTCATAGTATTGGTATACACCCGGACTGTCGGGTAAAGTTTGAATTTGAAGTTCTACGGGATTAAGCGTCATGAAAAAGAGTTATTTCTTTTACAAATTTATAGAATTTAAATCTAAACGTGGCTAACTATTTTTAAAAAGGTTCTTCATTTAGTTTAGGTATAATTTTAGTACATTCGCAAAAAGGAGTCTTAAAAATGATTAAAAAAGAAGTGAGACAAAAGTATAAATTGTTGCGACAAGAATTGCCTACAGACCAAGTAGAGGAAAAGAGTTTAGCAATTGCTAATCAAGTATTACAACTTGACTGTTGGGATAAAACCACCTACCATATTTTTTTACCCATTGTTTCGCAAAAAGAAGTTAATACAGAATATATATTGCAAATATTAGCAGGAAAAGATAAAAATATAGTGGTGTCTAAAGCCGATTTTGAAACTAGAGAAATGACACATTTTTTATTGACCGATGCTACTAAAATTAAAGAGAATCATTATCAAATTCCAGAGCCTGTTGATGGTATTGAAGTCCCAAGTTATAAGATAGACGTGGTGTTCGTCCCTTTATTAGCATATGATGGAAAAGGAAATAGAGTAGGTTATGGAAAAGGATTTTATGACAAATTTTTAGCTTCTTGCCGGCCCGATTGTATAAAAATAGGCTTGTCTTTTTTTACACCAGAACAATCCGTTGAATCGGTTGATTTATTGGATGTTAAACTTGATTTTTGTGTTACACCAGACACCATTTATCGTTTTTAACAGTTGTTTCAAACAGATCATATAAATATATTTTACTATATTTGTTCATAACCCTTAAAAATTAAACTATGTTACAAATGTTTCATTCTACAATAGCTTATGCGGTTTTAGCATTGTTATTGGTTTCCACAATTAATGCCTTTATGGGTATTTCAGCAAAAAGAAATTTTACAAAAAAAGACAGAAGTTTAGCTTTAGTAGCGTTAATTTTTAGTCATATTCAATTGGTTGTTGGATTAGCGCTTTGGTTTAATTCTCCTGTTGGTAAAGCAGCTTTAGGACAAATGTCAAATCCTGCATTAAGATTAACAGCTATGGAGCACCCGTTAATCAATATTATTGCACTAGTACTGATTACAATAGGTTGGTCAAAACATAAAAAAGAAGAAAGCAGTAACGGAAAATTCAAGAAAATTGCTTATTTATATGCTATAGGTTTAGTGCTGATCTTATCAAGAATTCCATGGAATTTATGGTTTCCAGCGTCTTAAATTAAATTTCTTTTACGTTCGTTTTTGTGCGCAAAATGCCTAAACAGTTTAAAATGAAAAAATTAGTATATATACTTCCATTACTTTTTGTGTTCTTTCAACAAAAGGATAAAGTAAAAACAACGACTGATGCTCAAAAATCTGGAGTGAAAATAGTTGTAGATACGATTAAAAAAGACACCTTAAAAGCAGTTGAAAAACTAGAGATGTACCATAAAGGCGCTCACGCATCTTATTATGCTAATCGATTTAATGGAAGACGTACGGCAAGTGGTGTTAGGTTTAGTAATAAAGGGCTTACTTGTGCGCATCGAAAATTGCCTTTTGGAACCAAGTTAAAAGTAACAGGAGTAAAAACAAAAAAGGTTGTTTATGTTACGGTTACTGATAGAGGACCTTTTCACAAGAATCGACACATTGACTTAACAAAAAAAGCTTTTGACATGATAAAGCCAGCGTCATATGGCGGCCACATTGAAGTGGATATTGAATTAGTTAAGAAATAATAAAAAGCCTTTTACCATTCCGTAAAAGGCTTTTCACTTAAATAGGCATTGTAGTAACGCTCATCATGGGTTACTTCTTCTCCAAGCCAACTTGGTTTTTCAAAATTTTCGTCGGCAGTTGTAAGTTCTATTTCTGCAACAACCAAACCTTTATTTGCCCCTTCAAACACATCCAGTTCAAACACATGTGTTCCTTTTTGAATGGCATAACGTGTTTTTTCAATAACTCCTTTTTCGCAAAGCAAAAGTAAGGCCTCGGCTTCATGTAATTGAATTTCTTTTTCCCATTCAAAGCGAGTAGTGCCCGTGGCGTCACTTTTTCCTTTTATGGTTAAATAGCCTTTATCGTTTTTTATTCGAACTCTAACCGTGCGTTCAGGATTACGATTTAAATACCCTTGCGCTATTTTGGCTTCAGCATATGCTTCTGAAATACCCGCTAAAGAAGTAACTAAAAATTTTCGTTCAATTTCTTGCATCTTTTTTAAATCTAAAAAATCAAAATAACGGAAAAAATTAGAATAAACAGCTGTTTTTATACCTAAAAATTTCTGTAATTTGTGCAACTTATGGAAGTTTTACAACGAAAAATAATACATATTGACATGGATGCTTTTTATGCTTCTGTGGAGCAACATGATTTTCCAGAATTAAAAGGAAAACCCATTGCGGTAGGTGGAAGCGAAGTGCGAGGTGTAGTAAGCGCTGCCAGTTATGAAGCACGAAAATTTGGCGTAAGAAGCGCCATGAGTGGCGTGCAAGCTGCTCGTTTATGTCCGACATTAATTTTTGTAAAACCCCGTTTTGACAGGTATAAAGAGGTTTCAAAACAAATTAGAGAAATTTTTTTAGACTATACCGATTTAGTTGAGCCGCTTTCGCTTGACGAGGCCTATTTAGATGTTACCGAGAATAAAAAAGGCAATCCTAGTGCTTCTTTACTTGCCCAAGAAATTAGAAATAGAATTTTTGAAAAAACCGGATTAACTGCTTCAGCAGGGATTTCAGTTAATAAATTCATTGCAAAAATAGCTAGCGATTACCATAAACCCAATGGACAAAAAACGGTTTCTCCTGATGAGGTTGAAACGTTTGTTGAACAGCTTGATGTTAAAAAATTTTATGGAATAGGAAAAGTTACGGCTGAAAAAATGTACCAACTGGGCATTTACACGGGTAAAGATTTAAAAAGCAAAACACTTGACTATTTGGAACAACATTTTGGCAATAGTGGGCAGTCCTATTATAATTTATCGAGAGGGATTAGTTACAGTCAAGTAAAACCAAACAGAACGATTAAATCGATAGGTGCTGAGCGAACCTTTAATGAAAATTTATCTTCAGAAATTTATATGGAAAGCCGTTTGGAAAACATTGCCCATGAATTAGACAGACGGATAAAGAAATATAAAATTGCAGCTAAAACAATTACACTGAAAATAAAATATTCTGATTTTACACAGCAGACAAGAAGTAAAACACTCGCTTATTTTATTGCCGATCAAAGTTTAATCTTTGATACGGCTAAGGAATTATTATATCAAGAAAAATTAAAAAATTCTGTACGCTTGTTAGGCATTTCTTTGTCTAATTTAAATACCAATCAAAAAAAGCAAGTGGTGGTACAATTGAAATTTGAGTTTTAGTCATTAATTTCTGTTTCTAATGATACCCTAACAATATATTCAATAAGTTGGCCGCTTGAACTAACACCCCTTCCGCCCATTGCTTTTCCATAGGTTTCAAATTCATTGTGTTCAGTAGAATATTTTTCTTCATGAGCACTGCTATTTGTGCTCATCCGTTTGATGCTGCCTGTTTTGATGTTCGCACTTGTTGCCAGTCTTTTTGTAATGTCTATAGCGTCTTTAACTGCAAGGTCTTGTGCTTGTTTTAATAAATCTTCCGAATTAGTGTTAAAATAAGAAACAGTTTGAATTTTATTGAATTTTGTTTTTAAAAGTTCTTCCGTTACATCTTGCATTTTGGTTAAATCTAACAAGGTAAAAATAATTTTTTGAGAAGATTCAAACCCTACAAATACTTCTTTACTTGTTTTGTTGTCCCATTTGTAAGATTTATTTGTGGCAATGAGACTTACTTTTATGTCAGTTGTGTCTTTAACGTATTTTTTTATGCAATTTTTTACTGCTTCAGTTGTTTTTTGATTTTCGGTTACAGCCTCTCTAAGTGTGGGCTTTATGTGTTCAAGCTGTATGGTTAAGGTCGCTGCATTTGGAAAAGCAGAGGTTTTACCTAGTCCATTCACTTGAATGGTTTTTTGGGCGAATGTGAATTGCGTAGCTAAAAGAATAAGGAAAACGAGTTTTTTCATAAAAGTTGTTTTTTTATTGTAAACGAAATGTAACTATTTATATTGTGGTTTTGTATAAAATATAATTTCCTTAAATCGGGTAAATCGTCTATATTTGCAGATTAATAGCTTCTATAAGCTGCTGGTAACATTTGAACTTGATATTCGATTTGAATAATGAAACACATTAGAAATTTTTGCATAATTGCACACATTGATCACGGAAAAAGTACGCTTGCTGACAGATTACTTGGAGCAACTCAAACGGTAACTGCTCGTGAAGAGAAAGCCCAATTGCTTGACAACATGGATTTAGAGCGTGAACGTGGTATTACCATAAAAAGTCACGCCATTCAAATGGAGTATACTTACAAAGGTGAGCAGTATATTCTAAATTTAATTGACACTCCTGGTCATGTGGATTTTTCATATGAAGTATCTCGTTCTATTGCTGCTTGCGAAGGTGCTTTGTTAATTGTTGATGCCGCCCAAAGTATTCAAGCGCAAACTATTTCAAATTTATACTTAGCATTAGAAAATGATTTAGAAATTATCCCTGTATTAAATAAAGTAGATTTGCCTTCTGCTAATCCTGAAGAGGTGAGTGATGATATTATTGATTTACTAGGGTGCAAACTTGAAGATATTATTCATGCTTCTGGAAAAACAGGTTTTGGTGTAGAAAATATTTTAGCTGCTATTATTGAAAAAATTCCTGCTCCTAAAGGAAATAAAGAAGAACCATTACAAGCTTTAATATTTGATTCTGTTTATAATCCATTTAGAGGAATTGAAGTTATTTTTCGTGTAGTTAATGGTGAAATCAAGAAGGGTCAAAAAATTAAGTTCATGGCTACCGGGAAAGAATATTTTGCTGATGAGGTAGGAACGTTAAAACTGAATCAAGTACCCAAGGAAAAAGTATCAACAGGCGATGTTGGCTATTTAATATCAGGCATTAAAGAAGCGAAAGAAGTAAAGGTGGGAGATACCATTACTGACGCTAAAGAACCTACTCAAAATATGGTTTCTGGTTTTGAAGATGTAAAACCAATGGTGTTTGCTGGTATTTATCCTGTAGATACAGAAGATTATGAAGAGTTAAGAGCATCTATGGAGAAACTTCAATTGAATGATGCTTCATTGGTTTTTACAGCAGAAAGTTCGGCTGCCTTAGGTTTTGGTTTCCGTTGTGGTTTCTTAGGAATGTTACATATGGAAATTATTCAAGAACGTTTAGAACGTGAGTTTAACATGACTGTTATCACTACTGTTCCGAACGTTTCCTATTTGGCTTATACTAAAAAAGAACCTGAAAAAGCTATTGTAGTAAACAACCCAAGTGATTTACCAGAACCAAGTAAGTTAGACCGCGTAGAAGAACCCTATATCAAAGCAACTATTATTACGAAATCTGATTTTGTGGGTAACGTAATGAGTTTGTGTATTGAAAAAAGAGGATTGATTACAAATCAAACATATTTAACTACAGAGCGCGTGGAGTTAAATTTTGACATGCCTTTGGCAGAAATTGTATTTGATTTTTATGACCGCTTAAAAACGGTTTCTAAAGGATATGCTTCTTTTGATTATCACCCAATAGGCATGCGTGAATCTAATTTAGTTAAAATGGATATTTTGCTGAATGCAAATCAATTAGACGCTTTATCTGCCTTAATTCATGCTGACAATGCCTTTACCATAGGTAAAAAAATGTGTGAAAAATTAAAAGAATTAATTCCTCGTCAGCAATTTGAAATACCTATTCAAGCTTCGATTGGAGCAAAAATTATAGCACGAGAAACTATAAAAGCTTTACGAAAAGATGTAACAGCTAAATGTTATGGTGGAGATATTTCGCGTAAGAGAAAATTATTAGAAAAGCAAAAGAAAGGAAAAAAACGCATGCGACAAGTAGGTAATGTTGAAATCCCGCAAGAAGCATTTATGGCGGTATTAAAACTGAATGACTAAACAGGTGTTAAAAAAAGTTAAAAATAAAATAAAACTAATTTTTATTTACAAAACCTAAATTTAACATAATAAATTTATTACATTTATACAGAAAAATAGTTAGATGTAATGAATGGGATGAAAAAGTTATGGATAGGTTTTTTTCTTTGTTCTTTTTCTGTTTATTCTCAAACAGTTAGTGTTGATGACGTATCTTATTCTTCGTCACAATTAGTGAGTTTATTACTAGGTAATTCTTGTGTTGAGGTTTCAAATATTAGCACTTCTTCTCCTCAATCGGTTGCTTTTTTTACAAACAACGGCTCTAGTTTTCCTATTAATCAAGGTATACTTATAAGAAACGGCATTGCAACTCACACACAGGGACTTTATAGTGGCTCTAATTTAAGTAGTCAAATCAATACAAATAACGATGCGTATTTACAAAATTTAAGTAATTCTGTTGGACAAACGGCTTCTATAACAGACGTGGGGTTTTTAGAATTTGATTTCATACCCCTTTCAAGTACGTTTAGCTTTGATTTTTTATTTGCCTCAAATGAGTATGGCCAATACCAATGTGGTTTTAGTGATGTTTTTGCATTTGTATTAACGAATTTAAGCACTGGCGTTTCAACAAATTTAGCCGTTATCCCTGGCACCTCAACACCTGTGACGGTAAAAGACATTAGAGATGCCGCTTACAATGCTGCATGTGCCTCTTCAAATTCAACTTTTTTTAGCGTATATAACCCAACGAATGTAGTAGCTTCAACTATTAATATGAGAGGGCATACAGTAGTAATGAATGCATCTTCAAACGTAATTCCTAATACGCCTTATAAAATTAGACTTGTTATTGGAGATTATAATGATTCGGGATATGACTCAGCAGTATTTTTAAAAGCAGGTAGTTTTACAACAACATTAAATTTGGGATCAGATAGAATTATTTGTAATGGAGATACGTTTACCTTAAATACTAATTTAGACACCTCATTTTCTTATACTTGGTATTTAAATGGCACCCAAATTAATGGCGCTACCAATTCTTCTTATCAAGTAACACAATCAGGCACGTATACTGTAGAAGCTACAAAGGGCTCATGCATTATTACAGACACTATAGTCTTTTCTGATTTGGCAGTTTCAAATCCCATGAATTTACAAACATGCAATACGGGCGCTGCCGTTTATAGTTATGATTTAACTGTAAATAATGAGACACAATTAGGAATAGATCCTGCGACGTATGATGTTTTTTATTACGCTTCTTTAGCTGATGTTGCAGCTAATACTCCTATTGGCACACCTAATGCTTTTTCAAGTATTGGAGGGGAAATCGTTTATCTTAAAATAAAAAACGTTCAAACGGGTAACTTCTGTGACGCTGTTTATTCTTTTTTATTACTTGTAAATAATGTTGCCACTGCCACTCAGCCTGCTACAGTTAATTTATGCGATAATTCGACCACTATAAACTATACACTTAATGCTTTAGATTTAGAAGTTTTAAACGGATTACTTCAAACAAATTACACCGTATCGTATTATGCTACTCAAGCAGAAGCGACTACCGGAATGAATCCAATTACCGTTTTGACAATTTCAGCAGGAACTACAACTGCAACCGTTTATATTAGAATGCATGACAATTTAAATCCAAATTGTTTTGATACAACTTCGGTCAATTTTACAGTAAATCCGTTACCACTAGTTTCTGATTTTCCTGACCCTATTGAATGTAGTTCTTTTACCTTACCAGTTATAGAACATGGAGAATATTATTCGGGCACAGGGGGCACAGGGATCCATTATAATCCTGGCGATGTATTAACTAATGGAGGAACGTATTATATTTATTCAGGACCTGATACTTCTGGATGTACAAATGAGACTACTTTTACATTATTCTTGATAGATGAATATCAATTAGCTTTAAACAATTGTGGTACGTTTACAGTTCCTTTTCCACCATTCAATATTGGTGCTTTTTATACGGCTTCAGGTGGGCCTTCAGGCGGAGGAACATTAATTGCCCCAGGTACAGAATATGTGAACACAACACAAACAAATCAAACGCACGATCTTTATTATTACGCTGAATTAGACGGTTCTTTTTGTAGAGATGAATTGTTTACTATAAATGTTCGCCCTATTCCTTTAGTAGATGACCCTGCAGATGTTATTACTTGTGATTCTTATCAATTACCAGCGTTAGTGAATGGTTCTTATTTTTCAGGCACTGGAGGAACGGGAACACCTCTTTTTGCAGGACAATTCATTACATCTTCACAAACGGTTTATGTGTATGCAACAAATGGTTTTTGTTCAAAGGAAAATTCGTTCGAAGTAAAAATTGTAGACACTTCTCTCTACACTACTATTCATGCTTGTGGCCAATATATATTGCCCCCCATTACTTTTGGAGGTTATTTTACACAGCCATTGGGAGGCGGCATTGCAGTAAATCCTAGTATGCCTATAACAAATTCTCAAGCGATTTATTATTTTGCTACTACCACTACTTTGCCTAATTGTACAAACAATCTAAAATACGATATTATTATCCACGAACTACCTTTAGTTGATACGATTACAAGCGGCACATTTTGTGGGCAATTTATTTTACCGCCATTAACAAATGGAGTATATTTTACCTTACCTGGGGGACCATCAGTCGTTGGGCAAACCCAACTTTTTGCGGGACAAATAATTGATTTAACGGGCACACATTTAAATCCTGGCACATATTATATTTATAAGTCTCCAGACGCGAATGGATGTGCTAATCAATCTGCTTTTACTATAAATTTAAATCCCTATCCATTAACAGACGGCGTGTTAGACAGAGTCGTTTGTGTTCCTTATTCAATCCCAACACCTACTAATGGAACCATTTATACTTTGCCAGGCGGTCCAAATGGAGGAGGAAGCGCTGTGCAATCAACAGATGTTTTTTCAGAGACCAAAACATTTTATTTATACAATATTGTTCCAGCGACGGGTTGTGAGATAAATAAGCCCTTTACGGTTACTTTTGGAGGGATAAATCTTCCTAATTACCCAGATGTTTTTGTTTGTGAATCACAGAATTATATGTTGCCCGCTTTGTCACATTTGCCCCCCACACCTGTGAACTATTCAATAGGGTATTATTTTAATCCGGGCGGAGTTAACCCTGTTCCTAATGGATTTGTTTTTAATTCTCCTAATACCGACATTACTATTTATGTATATGCAAAAAATGGCGATAGAGTTATTTGTACACAAGAAGATAGTTTTGTTGTTCATGTTTCTCAAACACCATCATTACCAATGCTTGTTACCTTTAATGAATATTGTGGCAGTTATACACTACCACCTTTACCTACTGGAAACTTTACCGTTGGTTATTATACGCAATCAGGAGGAAACGGGTTAATTAATCCTTCAGATTATACATTTTCTACTCCTGGTAATTATATTATATACATGTATGCAACCGCAATTAATAATGTAAATTGTTATGACGAAAAACCAATTACATTTACTATACACCCTTTACTAGAAATTGATTTACAAGATGGTTTTATTTGTGTAAATCCATATACAAATGAAACGCTACAAAATTATACAGTAGATACGGGATTGAACAACGCTCTTTTTACCGTAAATTGGTATCTTAATGGAGCTTTAATTAGTACAGGACCAAGTTTTACAGCTAATCAAGCGGGCATATATGATGTTAAATTTATTAAACTAACCCCCGAGAGCGGTACAGATTGTAATTATCACGACACAACGGTTACTGTAACGGCCTCCAGCGCTGCTATTGCTTCATTTACAGTAAGTTCTGCTTTTGAAGAAGAAGCTTATATTCAAGTAAATGTTACGGGAGGCTATGGACAATATAGTTTTCAGCTACAATACCCAGATGGATCACTAGGTGCTTTTCAATCAAATACTATTTTTTCGAATTTAGAATCAGGAACGTATTATGTTTGGATTAGAGATGATTTAGCGGGATGCAATAGTGTAAAAATTGGACCAATACACATTATTAATTATCCCTTGTTTTTCACTCCAAATGGAGATAGTTATAATGATTTTTGGAACATTTGGGATTTGAAATATCAACCAAATGCTACTATTGCTATTTTTGATAGATATGGTAAATTAATTAAACAATTTTCTCCAGCAAAACAAAGTTGGGACGGCACATATAATGGTAAAAATTTACCGTCTACAGATTATTGGTTTACTGTAGAATATTTTACAGACGACAATCAAAAGGTTATTTTTAAATCACACTTTACTTTGAAGAGATAAAAAAAGGAGGCAAATTTTGCCTCCTTTTTTATGTATAGTATAAAATTTATTATTCCATTTCAGAAACACGAAGTGTATTTACCATTCCTTTGTTTGCAATTGGCATCGCTGCAAGGTTGATAACCATGTCGCCTTTTTTAACGTATTTTTTCTCTTTACAAATCTGATTAATTTCTTCAATGGTATCGTCAGTGCTTACAAATTTATCATAGTAAAAAGCCCTTACGCCCCATAATAAATTTAGTTGGGTTACAATTCTTTTGTTTGATGTAAACACTAAAATATGAGATTTTGGTCTCCAAGCAGAAATTTGAAAAGCAGTATATCCACTGTTTGTTAATGTTGTGATTGCTCTAGCATTAATATCATCGGCCATTAATGCCGCATGAAAACATACAGATTTTGTAATAAATCTTGAATTTCTAATGTTTGGCGCATTATGAGGAACTTGAATTAAAGAAGAGTCTTCTACACTTTGAATAATACTTGACATGGTTTCAATAACTTGAACAGGATAATTTCCTACTGAAGTTTCTCCTGAAAGCATTACAGCATCTGCTCCATCCATCACAGAGTTTGCTACGTCATTAACTTCAGCACGTGTAGGCGTTAAGCTTGTAATCATAGTTTCCATCATCTGTGTAGCTACAATTACAGGAATACGAGCGGTTTTTGCTTTTAGAATTAATTTTTTTTGAATTAGAGGCACTTCTTGCGCAGGCACTTCTACCCCTAAATCACCTCTAGCTACCATTAATCCGTCACAGTTTATGACAATTTTATCAATATTTTCAACTGCTTCTGGTTTTTCTATTTTAGCTACAATCGGAATTTTATGATCTGAATGTTTAGCAATAAGGTCTTTTAAATCTTGTAAGTCTTTTGGTGTTCTTACAAATGATAATGCAATCCAATCTACATCATTTTCAATTGCAAAAATGGCATCTTGAATGTCTTTTTTGGTTAAAGCAGGTAAAGAAACTTTTGTATTAGGAAGGTTAACTCCTTTTTTAGATTTTAAGGGACCACCTTGAATTACTTTTGCAACAACTTCTGTTTTTTTATCTGTAGCAACAACTTCAAATATTAGTTTTCCATCGTCTAATAAGATACGTTCACCTGGATTTACATCTTTTGGAAATTCTTTGTAATTCATATAAACTCTTTCTGCAGTACCTAAAACGTCTTCTGCAGTAGTAAAAGTAATGATGTCGTCTTTTGATACAACAACGTCTTCTTTCATTACACCCACTCTAAGTTTTGGTCCTTGTAAGTCAGCTAATATGGAAGTTGTATATCCAAATTCATCGTTTAATCCTCTAATGATATCTATTCGCTCTTTTACATCTGAATAATCAGCATGAGAAAAATTGATTCTGAAAACATTTACACCTGCATTTATCATGTCTTTTATCACTTCTTTAGAGCTACATGCAGGGCCTAATGTGGCAACAATTTTTGTTTTTTTACTCGTATGCATTTTTTAAAAAATTAAATTGTTAATTGATTTTATATTTTCTGCATCTACA
Source organism: Flavobacterium sp. 20NA77.7 (assembly GCF_031326205.1). Lineage (NCBI taxonomy): Bacteria > Pseudomonadati > Bacteroidota > Flavobacteriia > Flavobacteriales > Flavobacteriaceae > Flavobacterium > Flavobacterium nakdongense. Next base: position 83,169 of record NZ_CP133721.1, read on the forward strand.
ATATATGTTGTAGAAATCTGGTTTATTTCACTTATTTTACGTATCACTTTTTTAGTATCAAACCGATAATCTAAATTTTCAATTTTCAACAAATAATCGGCTTTTTTTAATTCAGGAATTAAGTGCATTTGTAAAGCAAAAGCTGTTTCATTGAACAAACCAATATTTAGTTGTTCTGAAGCAACAGCTGTTTTATTTGCTAATAAATTCCATTCTAAATCATGTTTACTGTCATCATAACAGAACCAAGAAAAAACCCCTATTCCCTCATTTGATTTTATAGAAATTTCTTTTTGACTTTTTGACAAGGAAAGTTCTAAAGTTTTATTAATATGAAAAGCTAGTTTATAGTCCTCTAGAGAGGTATGAATGGCAATTAACTCAAAATCACTTGAGTAAAAATCATCAATTGTAAGTTTTAAGTTTGCCATTTATATGAAATAATCGTAAAGATATAATATATAAATCTTAGAAATGTAAAAATTTAACGACTAAATTGCAAAAAACAAAATTCAAACGTTTTAGTTAATAAATTTAATTGTTTTTTCTTGAAATTTTTTCTTGAAAAGCAAAGTAAGCTCTTTGTGATGCTTTTTCTTCGGCTTTTTTCTTGGATGTTGCTCTAGCCTTGCCCACCACTTGTTCGTCAAAATATAATTTTACCCCAAAAAACTTTCCCCCTTCATTTCCATTGTCTTCATAAATGTCATATCGGAAGTTTATTTTTTCTTTCTGACACCATTCAATAATTAAGCTTTTATAGCTAATTACTTTGCCTTCTAATTTTGAAATATCAACATATCGTTTAATAATTTTTTGTGCAATAAATTGTTCACAATACCCATACCCTCTGTCTAAAAATATAGCTCCAATAAACGCCTCAAAAATATTTCCATGTATGTTTTCGCCAAAATGTTGTGGACTTACTTTGCTTTCTACAAATTGAATTAAATTAAAGTCTCTGCCCAATTCATTTAAATGCTCTCTACTCACTATTTTAGAACGCATTTTTGTTAAATAGCCTTCGTCTCCTGTAGGGACTTCTTTGTACAAGTGAGCCGCAATAACACTACCTAGCATGGCATCGCCTAAAAACTCTAAACGTTCATAGTTAATTTGGTTTCCTTGTGCATCTGTTTTATTTGTAGATCTATGTGTAAATGCTTGTTCATAATAGTTTAAGTTTAGAGGAGTAAACCCAAGAATAGCACTAATTTTATCAAAAAAAACCCCATCTTGATTAGAAGAAGGGGACTTTTTAAATATTTTTTTAATGATTTTTCGCATGTATTATTCCTCTAATTTTTTGAATAAAACACAAGCATTATGTCCGCCAAAACCAAAAGTGTTACTCATAGCCACTTTAATATTGCGTTTTTGAGCCACATTAAGGGTTAAATTTAATGAAGCATCAATATTTTCGTCAAATGTTGTATGGTTAATTGTTGGAGGAATTATTCCGTGTTTCATCGCTAAAATGGAAGCAATAGATTCAATTGCTCCTGCCGCACCTAACAGGTGACCTGTCATTGATTTAGTCGAATTTATGTTAATTGTTTTTGCATGTTTACCAAAAACAGCATTTATTGCTTTTAGTTCGGCTACATCACCTAGAGGCGTAGAAGTTCCGTGCGTATTAATATGGTCTACATCTTCTGGTTTCATACCAGCGTCATCTAAACAATTTTTCATTACAGCAATAACGCCTATTCCTTCAGGATGTGGTGCGGTTAAATGATACGCATCAGAAGACATTCCGCCTCCGCCAATCTCACAATATATTTTTGCGCCACGTGCTTTTGCATGTTCATATTCTTCAAGTACAAGAGCTCCTGCGCCTTCGCCTAAAACAAATCCGTCTCTGGTCGCATCAAAAGGTCTTGAAGCGGTTTCAGGAGAATCATTTCTTGTCGATAACGCATGCATTGAATTAAAACCACCCATTCCAGCAATAGTAACTGCCGCTTCTGATCCGCCAGAAACTACAACATCACACATGCCTAAACGAATGTAATTAAATGCATCTATTAAGGCGTTTGCCGAAGAAGCGCATGCTGAAACCGTAGTATAGTTTGGCCCCATAAACCCATTTCTCATAGAAATATGAGCAGGTGCAATATCAGCAATCATTTTTGGAATAAAGAAAGGGTTAAATTTTGGTGTTCCATCTCCTTTTGCATAATAAAGCACTTCGTCTTGAAAAGTCTCTAAACCGCCAATACCAGCACCCCAAATCACACCAACTTTATATTTATTAATTTTTTCTAAATCTAAATTAGAATCTTTTATTGCTTCATCACTGGCAACAATAGCATATTGTGCAAATTTATCTAATCTTCTAGCTTCTTTTCTATCGATATATTCTTCGATATTAAAGTTTTTTACCTCACAAGCAAATTTAGTTTTATGCTTTTCCGTATCATAATATGTTATTGGCGCAGCGCCACTTTTTCCGCTAATTAAACCTTGCCAATACTCCTCAATGTTATTGCCAATAGGAGTTAATGCTCCAAGTCCTGTTACTACTACACGTTTTAACTGCATAAAAAAAGTTTTAAGTTATATAAAAAAAACCCATAGTGCTTTTAAGAATAGTTAAAAGAAACAATGGGTATTACATAATGTCTTATTTAATATGATTGTAATACAATCAATTGTTTTTACAAATCTATAAAAAAGATTTTTAAAAACAGAAACAAAATAACAACATCCATGAGAAAGATTCTCACGGATGATTGTGTTATTATTTCTTAGCTTCTTCGATGTAAGAAATTGCTTGACCTACAGTAGAAATGTTTTCAGCTTGATCGTCTGGAATTTGAATATCAAATTCTTTTTCGAATTCCATGATAAGTTCCACAGTGTCTAATGAATCAGCACCTAAATCGTTAGTGAAGCTTGCTTCTGCTACAACTTCGTTTTCGTCAACACCTAATTTGTCCACGATAATCGCTTTTACTCTTGATGCAATGTCTGACATAATCTTGTAATTTTAGTTTTAATTTGTTGGCAAAAATAAAAAACTTTATTTTAATACAACATTTTTTAGACGTAAATCTCCAAACGAATTTATAAAAAATCTGGTAGCACCTTAAATTTTCTTGTTTTTCGGCGTATTTTTAAATTTATTTTTTTTCTTTTGCGTAATGAAAAACAGTAGAATTTTATAGTTTTTCTATGATTTCAAAGCTACTAATTAGAGAAAAAGCATCATAAAAATGAAAAAAATCGTACTTTTTGCTTCTGGAAATGGAACGAATGCTGAAAACATCATGAATTATTTTAATCATTCTGCTGAAGTTAAAGTAGTTGGCGTTTTTTCAAATAATGAGCAAGCAAACGTAATAGAACGAGCTAAAAAATTTTCTGTTCCGTGTTTTGTCTTTTCCAAAACTGCATTGCAAAATGACGACGTTTTAAATGAATTAAAAAAAACAGATCCTGATTTAATAATATTAGCAGGTTTTTTACTAAAATTTCCTTCCCATATTATTGACCAATTTCCAAATAAAGTGATTAATATTCATCCAGCATTATTGCCAAATTATGGAGGAAAAGGCATGTATGGTATGCATGTTCATCAGGCAGTTTTAGCAAATAAGGAAAAAGAGACAGGAATAACTATTCATTATGTGAACGAACATTTTGACGAAGGAGAATTTATATTTCAGTCCCAAGCTAACATTGAAAATTGTACTTATGCAGAAGAAATTGCTCAAAAAGTACATGAGCTTGAAATGAAACATTTTCCATCTATAATCGAAGATTTGTTACGTAAAAATAATTTTTCAAACCGCTAATCATGCAAAACCAAGTTTATTTATATACAGATGGCGCCGCAAAGGGAAATCCTGGGCCTGGAGGATATGGAGTTTTGTTAGAGCTAGCAGGTTCGTCTTATAAAAAAGAGTATTATGAAGGATTTAGACGCACCACAAATAACAGAATGGAATTGTTAGCCGTAATCGTTGGTTTAGAAAAATTAAGAAAACCTAATACACAGGTTTTGGTTGTTTCTGATTCTAAATATGTAGTTGATGCGGTAGAAAAAGGATGGGTTTTTTCCTGGGAAAAAAAATATTTTTCGGGGAAAAAGAACTCTGATTTATGGATGCGTTTTCTTAAGGTGTATCGCAAACATCAAGTTAAATTTCAATGGATTAAAGGGCACAACAATCACCCTCAAAATGAGCGTTGCGACCAGCTTGCCGTCATGGCTTCTCAACAAGAAAAATTAGCGGTAGACGCATTTTATGAAAGAGAAGAAGAAAAATTGCTATAACTAATTTTCTTCATTTGCAATCTTCCTAATTTTGTTCATACCTTTGCCTCGATGCAAAAAACAGTAAACATACTTAATAAGCGTGCTAAATTTGATTACGAAATTCTCGAAACCTATTCGGCTGGAATTGTATTAACAGGCACCGAAATTAAATCTATTCGTTTAGGAAAAGCCGGAATTGCAGAGAGTTTTTGTGAATTTCATGGAACAGAATTGTTTGTGATTAATTCCCATATAGAAGAATATGCTTTTGGCACACATTATAATCACAAAACTAAAAGTGAACGCAAATTACTTTTAAACAAAAAAGAACTTAAAAGTTTAAACAAAAGCATTCAAAATAAAGGTTTAGCAATTATACCCTTGCGTTTGTTTACTAATGATAAAGGCTTGGCAAAATTAGATATTGCGCTTTGTAAAGGAAAGAAAAACTACGATAAAAGAGAATCTCTAAAAGAGCAAGACACAAAAAGAGATCTTGACAGAATTAAGAAAGAATATAAAAAATAAAACAGCGTTCTTTTTAACTTCCTTATAAATCCATTTTGAACTTTACTGCCTAAAATGTATCTTTGTCGCTTATTTCAAATTAAACTAAATGAGCAAATTATTAATTGTTGGAACAGTAGCTTTTGATGCTATTGAAACACCTTTTGGAAAAACAGATAAAATTTTAGGAGGCGCAGGAACATTTATAGGGCTTTCTGCCTCATTTTTTAATGTAGATTCGGCGATTGTATCTGTGGTAGGAGAAGATTTTCCACAAGAATATTTAGATTTATTACAACAAAAAAACATCAATATAGAAGGAATAGAAGTGGTTAAAGGCGGAAAAACGTTTTTTTGGAGCGGACGCTACCACAATGACATGAATTCTCGTGATACACTAGCTACTGAGTTAAATGTGCTGGCAGATTTTAATCCTGTTGTTCCACAAGCTTACAAAGATGCTGAAATAGTTATGTTGGGCAATTTACATCCTTTGGTACAATCTAGCGTTTTGAATCAAATGACGCAAAAACCAAAGTTAGTGGTATTAGACACGATGAATTTTTGGATGGATTGTGCATTACCCGAATTACTTGACGTGATGAAACGTGTAGATGTAATTACAATTAATGATGAAGAAGCACGACAATTATCGGGCGAATATTCATTAGTAAAAGCAGCAGCTAAAATTCATACTATGGGACCTAAATATGTTGTGATTAAAAAAGGAGAACACGGTGCATTATTGTTCCATAACAAAGAAGTGTTTTTTGCACCAGCGTTACCGTTAGAAGAAGTTTTTGATCCAACAGGAGCGGGAGATACTTTTGCAGGTGGTTTTTCGGGCTACATTGCTCAAACTGGCGATACGTCTTTTTCAAACATGAAAAACGCAATTATTTATGGATCTAATTTAGCATCTTTTTGTGTAGAAAAATTTGGAACACAAAGAATGGAGCAATTGCAAAAAGAAGAAGTGTTGAGTAGATTACAACAATTTAAATCATTAACACAATTCGAAATAGAATTAGAATAGAAAAATATGCCTCGATTTTTCGGGGCTTTTTTTATACCTTTACACAAAGAAATAACTACAGCAACTAAACCAAATTTGACCCAAATTCAAATTAAACACAACAACAATGAGCGACGCTATTAAACACGAATGTGGAATTGCTTTACTTCGACTACTTAAACCATTAGAGTATTACAAACAAAAATATGGTACTGCTTTTTATGGCATACAAAAAATGTATCTCCTCATGGAGAAACAACATAATAGAGGTCAAGATGGAGCAGGTTTTGCAAGTATAAAACTTGATGTAGAACCAGGAGAACGATACATAAGTCGCATTCGTTCTAATCAGTCTCAACCTATTCAAGATGTTTTTGACCAAATTAACCAACGCATCAACGAGGAATTAGTAAATAATCCTACGTATCAAGATAATGTAGCGTTACAAAAAGCAAATATACCTTATGTTGGGGAGCTTTTTTTAGGGCATGTGAGATACGGAACTTTTGGTAAAAATAGTATTGAAAGTGTACACCCATTTTTACGTCAAAATAATTGGATGCATAGAAACTTAATTGTGGCTGGAAATTTCAACATGACAAATGTTAAAGAACTATTTCAAGATTTAGTTGAGGTTGGACAACATCCTAAAGAAATGGCAGATACAGTTACTGTTATGGAAAAAATAGGTCATTTTTTAGATGATGAGGTAACCAATTTATATCTAGATTGTAAAAACGAAGGTCTTACAAAACAAGAGGCTTCTCCAGTAATAGCCGAACGATTAAATATTGCTCGAATACTTAAAAGAGCTTCTAAAAACTGGGATGGCGGTTATGCAATGGCTGGGTTACTAGGTCATGGAGATGCTTTTGTGGTAAGAGATCCGGCAGGTATAAGACCAGCATACTATTATCATGATGACGAAATTGTTGTTGTGGCTTCGGAGCGACCAGTTATTCAAACGGTCTTTAATGTACCTTTTGAAAAAGTGGAAGAATTAGAAGCAGGTGATGCTATTATTGTTAAGAAAAACGGAACGGTTTCTTTTGAAACAATTAGAGAATCGGGAGTAAAAAAAGCGTGTTCATTTGAACGTATTTATTTTTCTAGAGGAAGCGATGCTGAAATTTATCAAGAACGAAAATTGTTAGGTAAATATGTTTTTCCAAATGTGTTAAAAGAAATAAATAACGACATTTTAAATTCGGTGTTTTCGTATATACCAAACACAGCCGAAACTTCTTTTTACGGTATGGCCGAAGCAGCTCAAAAATTTCTAGATGAGCAAAAAGTAAAAACTATTATTGAGAGAAGAAACACATTAGACGAAGCAGGATTAAATGCTATTTTAGGTGAAAAAGTACGCACAGAGAAAATTGCCATTAAGGATGTAAAATTGCGAACATTTATAACTGAAGATAGTAGTAGAGATGATTTAGTTTCACATGTTTATGATGTAACGTATGGTGTAGTAAAACCAACAGATAATTTAGTTATTATAGATGATAGTATTGTTAGAGGCACTACATTAAAGAAAAGTATTATTAAAATTTTAGATCGTTTAAACCCTAAAAAAATAGTAATTGTTTCTTCGGCACCTCAAATTAGATATCCAGATTGTTATGGTATTGATATGAGTACATTAGAAGGTTTTATAGCTTTTAGAGCTACATTAGAACTTTTAAAAGACACAAATCAATATCATATTGTAGATGAAGTGTATCAAAAAGCAAAGGCACAACAAGGCCTAAAAGACACCGAAATTGTAAATTATGTAAAAGAAATTTATGCCCCATTTACAGACGAACAAATTTCAGATAAAATGGCAGAAATGCTTACATCACAAGATATAAAAGCAAAAATTAAAATTATTTTTCAAAAGGTTGAAGATTTGCATAAAGCGTGTCCAAAAAACCTAGGAGATTGGTATTTTACAGGAGATTATCCTACATCAGGCGGAAATAGAGTGGTAAACACTGCCTTTATTAATTTTTATGAAGGAAATGATGCTAGAGCGTATTAAAAAAGGAATAAAACAGCGTAATTTTAATTAAAAACATGCAGTTTAACGATTTTTTAAGTAGTACAACAATTTTTTGTACAAGCAATCTAAAAATAGTTATACTTTAGTACTACCAGAAAATTAGTAGGTTAAGTTTTATGGTAGATTTGGGGCAAAAGGGTGAAACTAAGGTTTCACCTTTTTATTTTTAAATACTTTTCTTTTTATAAAAAAGGCCGTCTTTTACAAAACAGCCTTTCTTAAAATAAATATAAAATCTTTTTTTATTCTATTTTCAAAAGGTAATAATTCTTTTTCCCTTTTTGTAACAATACAAATTTATCATTAAGTAAATCGGCTGTGCTAATTGTGTACGATTCTGTAACTTTTTGTTTGTTCACAGAAATGGCATTTTCTTTTAATGCTCTTCGTACTTCACTATTTGAAGCTAAAAAACCATTACTCGCAAAAGCTTCAATAATTCCATAACCCGCTTCAATCTCTTTTTTTGCTACAATAGCTTGGTCTACGCCATCAAAAACAGCCAAAAATGTTTGCTCGTTTAACGATTTTAAATCTTCTGTGGTAGCATTTCCAAACAAAATAGATGAAGCTTTAATAGCATTTTCTAATTCTTCTTTACCATGAATCATGATGGTCAATTCTTCTGCAAGTTTTTTCTGTACTATGCGTAAATGTGGCGCTTCTTGATGGGCAAGAATAAGGGATTCTATTTCTTCTTTTGGTAAAAAAGTAAAAATTTTAATATATTTTTCAGCATCAACATCTGTAGTGTTTAACCAAAATTGATAAAACTCGTAAGCCGATGTTTTATCCGCATCTAACCAAATATTCCCTTTTTCAGATTTTCCAAATTTTGAACCGTCTGCTTTAGTAATTAACGGACAAGTCATGGCAAAAGCTTTGCCTTCTTTGTCGGTATCTACGCTCATGCGTCTAATTAATTCTGTTCCGGTTGTTATGTTTCCCCATTGGTCGCTACCGCCCATTTGTAACAAACAGTTGTGCGTTTTATATAAATGGTAAAAATCATAGCCTTGAATTAATTGATAGGTAAATTCTGTGAAGCTCATACCATCTCCTGTTTCACCAGACAATCGTTTCTTTACAGAGTCTTTACTCATCATATAATTAACGGTGATACGTTTACCAATATCTCTAGCAAATTGAATAAAAGAAAAGTCTTTCATCCAATCATAATTGTTTACAAGTACAGGAGCTTGTGCATCTGTAGCATTAAAATCTAAAAATTTAGAAAGTACACGTTTTATACCTTCCACGTTATGGTTTAACGTTGTTTCGTCTAACAAATTACGCTCATTAGATTTTCCTGAAGGATCACCAATCATACCAGTTGCACCACCTACTAAAGCATAAGGTTTGTGGCCAAAATTTCGTAAGTGCATTAATAATATAATCGGTACTAAACTACCGATGTGTAAAGAATCTGACGTTGGATCAAAACCAATATATACAGAAGTAGGTTCTTTTAGTAATTGCTCTTCTGTTCCTGGCATAATATCGTGTACTAAACCACGCCATTGTAATTCTTCGACTAAATTTTTCATTTTATTTCGTATTTATTCACAAAACTTATATAGGTTCTTTTTCAATCTCTTTTTCAATCTCAGCATCATCAACAATAATGTCGAGAGTAGGTTCTTTTAGTTCTTGTTGGTTTGCCAAGGTTTTATTTAACGAGAGCACTAAACTAGGCAATAAAATTAAATTAGTCAACATGCCAAATAAAAGTGTAATAGAAACCAACCCGCCTAAAGCTATTGTTCCGCCAAAATCGGATAAGGTAAACACTGAAAAACCAAATAACAATACAATAGAAGTATAAAACATACTTGGACCTTCTTCTTCTAGTGTTTTAAAAATGGATTTCTTTATTTTCCAATTGTTTAGTTTTAATTCTTGACGGTATTGTGCGAGGAATCGAATAGTATCATCAACAGATAATCCAAAGGCGATTCCAAAAACTAATATGGTTGATGGTTTTATAGGAATGCCTAAATAACCCATTAATCCTGCAGTTGAAAGTAAAGGAAGTAAATTAGGTATCAAGGCAACTAAAATCATTTTAAACGAACGGAATAAAAAGAAAATTAAACCAGCGGTTAATAGTACAGCAAAAATTAAAGATTCTATCAGATTGTCTAAAAGATAACTTGTTCCTTTTTGAAACAATAATGCTTTTCCTGTAATGGAAACCGTATAACGTTCTTCGGGAAATAATTTAGTTATTTTTTCATTTAATTTTTCTTCTATTTTTTTCATTTCGTCTGTTCCTACTTCTTTCATAAAAGTTGAAATTCTACCATATCGACCTGTTTTATCTACATAGGTTTTTAAGGGATTATCTGCCGTATTTTTTGATGCATTTTTTAAGTAAGGCAAAATAAAAGCCTGTTCTTGTGAATTGGGCAACGCATAAAAATCAGGATTTCCATTATAGTAGGCTTGTTTAGCATATTTGACTAAATTAACTACAGAAACAGGTTTTGAAAGTTCAGGAATTTCTTCAATAGCTTGTTGCAATTCGTCCATTTTTTTCAATGTACTCATTTTCATTACACCTTTTTTATGTTTGGTGTCAATCATAATCTCTACTGGTAATACACCATTGAATTCTTTTTCAAAAAAGCGAATGTCTTCAAAAAAAGCAGTTCCTTTTGGCATATCTTCTAATACACTGCCTGAAATCTTCATTTCATACACCCCTATAATTCCTGCAATTAGAACAATAATAGCTACAGAATACACCTTAACATTATGGTACTTTACTTGTCTAATAATCCAATCTCTGAAACCTACTAAATAATTTCGTTCTAAATGCTCCAAATGCTTTTCTTTTGGAATCGGCATGTAACTGAAGAAAATAGGTATTACAAATAAACTAAGTACAAACAAAGCCATAATATTTATGGATGTAACAATACCAAATTCTTTAAGTAAATCATTGTTTGTAATAATGAATGTAGCAAAACCCACAGCTGTTGTCACATTAGTAATAAACGTAGCGGTTCCCACTTTGGTTAATACACGTTGAAGCGCTTTTGCTTTGTTTCCATGAGCTCTAGCTTCTTGATGGTATTTATTGGTTAGAAAAATACAGTTTGGAATACCAATAATTACAATTAATGAAGGCACTAAAGCAGTAAGAACGGTTATTTCATAGCGCAACAATCCTAATAATCCAAACGACCACATTACCCCAATCAGTACAACAAAAATAGCCATTAAAGTAGTGCGAAATGACCTAAAAAAGAAATAAAAAATTAAAGAGGTTATGAATAAAGTAGCCCCAATAAACAAACTTATTTCACTAATAATAGCTTGTGCATTAAGCGTTCTAATATAAGGCATTCCCGAAACATGTAAATCAACACGTGTTTTTGCTTTAAAAGTTTCAATAGCGGGAAGTAATTTTTTTAATACAAATTCTTTTCGAGCAGGTTTGTTAACAATATTCTTTTTTAAATAAATGACACTTCGTATTGTGCCTGTCTTTTTGTTAAACAATAAACTTTCATAGAAAGGCAATTCTTTAAACAAAGTCTCTTTTTTAGTATTCAAATAACTAATTTGGCCTACTTTTGAAAAATCAATAAAAGGGTTAAGTTCAAAAGACTGTGTGCTGTCATTTTTTACTAATTGTTTCAGTTCTTTGAAGGAGACAACCAGTTCAACTTCTTTGTTTTTTTGAATGGAAGTCATCATGTTGTTCCATTCTTTAAAATTTTTAATTGTAAAAACAGCTTCTTTATTAACGGCCAGTACAATTACATTACCTTCTTCGCCAAAAGTTTTTAAAAAGTTAGCATAAGCTATATTGTCTTTGTGATCATCTGGAAGTAGATTCGCTTCTGTTTGTGTAAAACGAATGTATTTCCATTGGGAAGCCATAAAAACTGTAAAAGCAACAATTAGTACAATTACCCAAATACGGTTTCTTAAAAGTTGGCGTGCAACAAAATTCCAAAAGCTAGTGTTTGACCACTTTGACATGCTAAAAAAAATTAAGAGGCAAAGGTAAGAATATTTGTTAGAATATGAAGTAGAAAAACAGACTACAGCCCTAAATTCAGCGTAAAAGAAATTTTCACAGCCAAGTTGTCTTCAAATCGTGCAAGTTGGTAAGGGCCGTAGCGGTAATAAGCAGAAAGGCCAAAACCTTTAAATATATTTTGTAATTCTAACCCGCTTTCAAAAAAACCTTTTTCCATTGTTTTAAACACAAGACCTTGGTGCAATTCAGGATTTGACAAGCTCCCAAAAGCCACTTTGCTTCCTAATACTAGTGTGGGTTTGCAATTTTTAGCTAGCATAAGTTTGTTGAAATAATGTTTCAATTGAAAAAAGGCATATTTGTCTGAAAAAAATTCATTAAAATACATCGTTTCAAACGCGGTTTTACTCGCAAATATAACACGCTGAATTAATCTAATTTTATCTAAATTATTAGGCGCCACACTATATAAATGTGAGAGAGGCGTGTTTCCAAAACTCATTCCGCCTTGCCATAAAAAAGTGGTTTTTTGACCCGAAATAAATTTTGTTTCTTGTTGGATACGTAAATCTATTTTGGTAAAATTTAATTCGTTTTCTAATATGTTTGGAATCGATTTCGTAAGCTGTACAATTACTTTAGGATAATTTTTTTCCACTTCTATGATTTGTTGCGGGCTTTGTAAAAATCTACTTTTTGGAGACCATTCAAAACTAGCGTTAAATAAGGTCAAATTATATAATTTATAAGGTTTTCCATTTGCTATAAACGTATACTCAAAGAGAGGATTAACCCTTGATTTTGTTAGAGACAATACGGTTTCAAGTGTGGGTATTGCCTTTGTTTCATAAGAAAACGTATAATTTTGATAATTGTAAAACGTGGAAATATTAAAAGGGCGTGGATCGTATAGTTTATATTTTTTGGAATCAACCAAAAATGTAATATCTGCAAATTCGGTTAAATCATCTGTAAAAGAACTAGTTAGCCAAGAGTCTGAATTTTTAGAGACTCGAAAAGAACCTCCAATTTGACTCTTAAAAACACCGTCTTTTGTTCCATAAGCACCATAACCAAATAGTTTAAAAGAGTGAAATAATTTTTCATTTGTTGACAATCCTAAACCCATTCTAAATCCTTCATAATTATTATATTTTAATAATTCACGAGCTCGAATATCAAATATTCCAATAGGAATTTGCCCGTTTATTAATTTTTTCCCAAAATAAATTTTTTGTTCAATACGTTCATTGGTCACTAAACTGTCTAATGATTTATAGGTGTTTAAAACACGTGAATCTATAGTGTCTGTTTCAAAAAATCGTAAAAAGGAAGCATTATTTGTAACGGCATTTTTTGCTATTTGAATTGCATATCGTTGTGTAGTTGTTGAAGGCAAAAAAGTATAGTCTAAATATTTTCTCGAAAGCGTAAAAAATAAATCTTGTGTATAATCATATTTTTCGCTGTTGCCATTTTTGTTGTTTTCAAAGCGAATGGTTTCCCCTAAAATAGCTATATTATATTTGTTAACGCCTTTATTTACTTCTAATTTTTGTGTTTTAGGTAACCAAATTTTTTGTGTTTTTTCACAAAAATAGGTTGTCGTTGCTCTAATGTTTATAATTCCTTTAATTATAAAAACAGATTTTTGAATTCCAAAAGTTTCTTTGTCCAAAAGAAAGTACCCCGAAACGGTGTTGTTTTTTTGTTCTTTTAAACTTGAAAAATTAAGCTTAATACTGGAGGTAAAATTAGGATCAATAGTCAATAAATAGGACTTATTTTTACTAAAGTACAAAGGGTTTTTAATGGTAAAAGTTAAAAATTTTAAATGCTTTTTGCTCCATTCAAAAGGGATAAACTCTTGTCCCATTAATTCATAAATGGGTTGTTTTAATCCTGCCATTTTTAATCCTAAAATTTCTTCTTTTTTGTTTGTGTTTTTAACAGAAACATTTGATACTTTTTCAAGCAGATATAAATGTTGCTTCGTTAGTAAGTTTTTAAATTTAAAACCCGAAGAATCTATGGTAAATTTGGTGTGTTTTTTGTTTTTGAAAAGAGTGTCAATTGTACCATTAATTGAATCAGGATGTGCAGATATTATCGATTTTTCGTAAAAAGAATACGTAAAATTTCGAAGTTTTTTCTTTTGAATTGCCTGTTGTTCTTTTCCTTTTTTAACTAATGTTTCTATGGCTGTTTTTTTAGAAGGGTAGTCTTCTTGAGCAAAAAACACAAGAGGAAACAACAGAAAATAGCTAATAAGAAACCGCATCAATACTATATTGGGAATAATTAAGACTACAAAAATAGGTATTATTCTTTGGATGTGTTATAAAAATAAAAAAGTCGCTAATTAGCGACTTTTTTACTATTTTAGTTATTATTTTTCAACTGCAAATCTTCGAGCAACTTCTGTCCAATTAATTACGTTAAAGAAAGCTTCAATATAATCCGGTCTCCTGTTTTGATAATTTAGATAATACGCATGTTCCCAAACGTCTAAACCTAAAATTGGCGTTCCTTCACAAGCAATACCTGGCATTAAAGGACAATCTTGATTTGCAGTGCTGCATACTTCAAGTTTTCCACCTTTATGCACACACAACCAAGCCCATCCTGAGCCAAATCGCGTAGCAGCAGCTTTTGCAAATTCTGATTTAAACACTTCAAACGAACCAAAATCTCTTTCAATAGCTTCTAGTAAATCACCTGTTGGCAATCCCCCTCCGTCCGGAGACATAACAGTCCAAAAAAGGTTGTGGTTGTAAAATCCACCCCCATTATTTCGCACAGCAGTGTTGTTCATGTCTAAATTAATTAAAATGTTTTCAATGGTTTTACCTTCTAAATCGGTGCCTTGAATAGCTGCATTTAAATTTGTAGTATAAGCATTGTGGTGCTTAGTATGGTGAATTTCCATTGTTCTTGCATCAACATGTGGTTCTAACGTATCATAAGCATACGGTAATTGTGGTAATTCAAAAGCCATAATATATTATTTTAAGGATTAATTATTTTTTTCAAATTTATAAATTTAACTTTGGAAATAAAAATAGAAAGAGTTAATTGTTTAGATAAGTTTTTTATAAAAAATAGATGAGTTTTAAAGTTTATAACGCTTCGGCGGGTTCTGGAAAAACCTATACCCTTACTAAAGAGTATATAAAAATACTCTTAACCGCACCTTCAAATGATAAATATCGTCGTATTTTAGCCATAACCTTTACTAATAAGGCGGTAGAGGAAATGAAATCTAGAATTGTAGAAAGCTTAATTGCCTTTAGCAAAGAGGTCGTTTCAGATCAAACGGATTCGTTTATGAAGGAAATTTCTACGGAAACAGGAATTAGTTTGCCAGAAATTAAGGAGAAAACAAAAAAAATTGTAAAAACAATTATTCACAATTATGCAGCTTTTGATATTTCTACAATAGATAAATTTACACATAGAATTATACGAACATTTACCCATGATTTAAATCTTCCTGCCAATTTTGATGTTACTTTAGAAACAGACACATTGCTCAGGAATGCAATTGATACCGTAATTGCAAAAGCCGGTGACCAGGAAGATTTAACAAATGTATTAGTTTCTTTTGCAAAAAGTAAAGCAGATGATGATAAGAATTGGGATGTAACCCTTGATTTATATGCTGTTTGTAAATTATTGTTAGTCGAAGAACATTTTTTTAATTTTAATCAACTACAAGAAAAATCAATTGAAGATTTTAGTAAAATTACTTCAAAGATTAAAGAAAAAACAGAAAGTCATAAACAAAAAATTAAAGAAATTACTGGAAGTATTCTTGAGGATTTTGCAACCAATCAATTAACGTCTGATGATTTTTCAAGAAAAACATTCTATAACCATGTAATTGCTTTAAATAAAAATGGAAGAAAAATAGATGACTACGATTATGTGTATACTAAAGCTATAGAAGTACCAAAAAAGTCCAATAAACAAGAAGTCATAGAATCACTTAGTTCTTCTTGGAAAGAAAAATTAAAAATTATATATACATTAAGTTATAAAATTGATTTATATGAATTAGTAGCATCAAATCTTGTTCCTTTATCTTTAATTAATACCGTTTATCAAGAGTATAAAAAACTGCAAACTGAACAAAATGTATTGTCTATTTCTGACTTTAATGCCATTATTCATAATCAAATTAAAGACCAACCCGCCCCTTTTATTTATGAACGACTTGGTGAAAGGTATAGACATTATTTTATTGATGAGTTTCAAGACACATCAGAAATGCAATGGCAAAACTTCATTCCGCTTATTGATAATGCATTAGCAAGTGAAGAATTAGATGGCACAAGAGGTTCGTTAATGATTGTGGGCGACCCTAAACAATCTATTTACAGGTGGAGAGGCGGGAAAGCCGAACAATTTATAGAGCTAAGCACCGCAGCAAATCCGTTCTCTAATGATGTTAAAGAAGTAAAAAATTTAGAAACTAATTATAGGAGTTATGATGAAGTCATCCGTTTTAATAACGACTTTTTTGAAAATATTGCCAATGAATTTTCAAACGAAACCTATAAAAATTTATATACCACCACAGCTACACAAAAAACAACTACTAAAAAGGGAGGCATAGTTTCCATTCAGTTTTTAGAAGATAATGATTTATTTGAAGAGGATTTTGAAGACGATGCCCTAACCGAAAAGGATAAAAAATACTTAAGCAAAACGCTTGAAACAATTGAAAAAGTTGTTAAAGAAGGGTTTACGTATCAAGACATCGTTTTGTTGACAAGAAAAATAAAACATGGAATATTATTAGCTAATTATTTGACAGAAAAAAACATTCCTATTCTTTCATCTGAAACCCTTTTAATTCAAAATGCTTCAGAAGTAAAATTTATCATTAATTTTTTAGCTTTCTTGAATAGCTCTTTTGATCAAGAAGCACGAATTAATTGGTTATATTTTGTGGCTTCCAATACAGTTAAAAAAGAAGAAATACATCAATTTTTAATTGAGGCTAAAGAGTTAAACGAGTTAGATTTAGAGGTGTTTTTAGCTCATAAAGGATATAGCTTTTCATTTGAAGCGGCACGAAAAAAATCGCTTTATGAAGCGGTTGAAACAATTATTGCTGTTTTTTTGACCCATAAAGCAACTAGTTCATACGTGCAGTATTTCTTGGACTTAGTACTTGAAAGAGATATGAAATATCAATCTAGTATTACCGATTTTTTAGAATATTGGGAACGAACAGGGTTTAAACAAAGTATTCCTTCTCCTGATGGTGTTGAGGCTGTACGTATAATGACTATTCATAAATCGAAAGGACTGGAATTTCCAGTAGTTATTTATCCTTTCGCAGATGATAACTTAAGACCCATTGATCCTAAAGTATGGATTCCATTAGATGAAACAGACATAGGGTTGTCACAATCTTTAGTACAGAAAAATAAAAAGTTGGAACAAATTAATACACAGACTAAAGAAGTGTATGACATAAAAACACAAGAGGAGCTATTAGACATAATAAACGTTTTATATGTCGCTTTAACAAGAGCTAAAGAACAATTGCACATTATATCTAGTTTTAAAGTAAACAAAGAAGGGGAATTAGTAAATCAAAATGCGCTATCTTCATTTTTTACGAGTTATTTAACACAAAAAAGCCTATTTAATCCACAACAATACTTATATGTATTTGGAAATCCTACACGAATTTCAACACCCGAACCATTTTTACAAAATCAACAAACAATTCAAAACGTCGCGGAGCATTTAGATTTTAGTTCTGTTAAAATCGCAAAAAAGGAAGCGTTAATGTGGGGGACACATCAACAAGAGGCTATTGCTTTTGGAAATATTTTACATGAAATTATGGCAAATATTACGTCAAAGACAGCCATAGAAGTTGCAATACATAAAGCTGTTGAAGAAGGCGTATTGCTTGATTCACAAAAAGAAATTGTTGAAGAAAAGGTGTTAAAAATAGTAAACCACCCCGATTTGTTAGAGTTTTTCAATGAAAATTATTTGGTACTTAACGAACGAACAATTGTTTCAAATGGAGAACCAAATGTAAAACCAGACCGAGTAGTTATTCATGAAAATCAAGCGTTTATTTTAGATTATAAAACAGGAGATTACCAAGAAAAACACGAAAGACAACTCAATAATTATGCACGAATTATAGAAAAAATGAATGTTAAAGTCGCAAAAAAAATATTGGTTTATATTGATGAAGATATAAAAATAATACATTTGTAGTGAAAATAAAAGAATACTATGTACGGGAAAATCAAACAACATTTACAAAACGAGTTAACTACCATTGAAGAAAATGGGCTGTATAAAAAAGAACGTATTATTACGTCTCCACAAGGTGCAGAAATAACTGTTAACGGTAAAACGGTATTAAATTTTTGTGCAAATAATTATTTAGGCCTTTCTTCACATCCAGAAGTGGTTCAAGCAGCAAAAGACGCTTTAGATTCTCATGGTTTTGGTATGTCTTCTGTTCGATTTATATGTGGAACACAAGATATTCATAAACAATTAGAAAAAGAAATTGCTGATTTTTATGGTACTGAGGATACTATTTTATATGCAGCAGCTTTTGATGCTAACGGCGGCGTTTTCGAACCCTTATTAGGAGAGGAAGATTGTATTATTTCCGATAGTTTAAATCATGCTTCAATTATTGATGGCGTAAGGTTGTGTAAAGCGGCGCGCTACCGCTATGAGAATAATAACATGGAAGATTTAGAACAACAATTAATACAAGCCACACAAGCAGGCCATCGTTTTAAGTTGATTGTAACTGATGGTATTTTCTCAATGGATGGCTTGGTCGCTCCTTTAGATAAAATTTGTGATTTAGCAGACAAATATGATGCCCTTGTTATGGTAGATGAATGTCATGCCGCTGGATTTATTGGTAAAACAGGAAAAGGAACCTTAGAAGCAAAAGGCGTGATGGGGCGTGTAGATATAATTACAGGAACATTAGGTAAAGCATTGGGAGGTGCAATGGGAGGCTATACAACAGCAAAAAAAGAAATTATTGAAATTTTAAGACAAAGGTCTAGACCTTATTTATTTTCAAATTCATTGTCTCCAGCCATAGTGGGCGCATCTTTAAAAGTGTTTGAATTGTTAAAAAAAGACACAAAATTACGTGACCAATTAGAGTGGAATACCAATTATTTTAAATCAGGTATGAAGAATGCAGGGTTTGATATAATTGATGGAGATTCTGCAATTGTACCTGTTATGCTATATGATGCCAAATTATCTCAAGAAATGGCAGATGAATTATTGCACTTGGGTATTTATGTAATTGGTTTCTTTTTTCCAGTTGTTCCTAAAGGAAAAGCAAGAATTAGAGTGCAACTTTCAGCAGCACACACACAAATACATTTAGACAAAGCAATTGAAGCGTTTACTATTGTAGGTAAAAAATTAGGAGTTATTTAACCTAAATCGCGCAAATATCTTTTAAAATAAGGAAAAAATACACAATTGTTTTGCGGATTACAAAAAACGTCTTACTTTTGTGGCAATTATTTAACATGCATTTTAATTAAATTAATAAAAGTATGAAACATCTTAACAAACTTTTTGCTGGAGTTTTATTATTAGCAGGTTTAGCTACTAATGCTCAAGACAGCACAAACCCATGGGCGGTATCATTTGGTGTTAATGCAGTTGACACTAAAGTTAGCGCTTCAGACCCTCTTAAACAACAATTTTCAGAATTCTTTAATGTTAAAGACAATTGGAACATTGTTCCTTCTGTATCTTACTTTTCAGTTTCTAAGTATTCTGGAGATGGATTTACTTTTGGTTTAACAGGATCTTTTAACAAAATTACTAGATGGGTAAACAAAGTGCCAAATACTGGAAACTCTTATGAAGTGGTTAATCCAGGGAACTTAAATTACTATGCTATTGATGGAACTATAAGTTATAGTTTTATGAATATGTTAAAATCTAAAGTAATTGAACCATCTGCTCACATTGGTGGAGGGTATACATTTTTAGGTGATGCTTCTGCAGGAACTTTAAATGGAGGTTTAGGTTTAACTTTTTGGTTCGCTAAAAATGTTGGTCTATCATTCTCTTCAACTTACAAACATTCATTTGATGATACAAGAGTTGCTAATGCTGATATTCCTACTCACGTATTTCACCAAGCAGGTATAAAATTCAAATTTGGTGCTAAAGACACTGATAATGATGGTGTTATTGACAAAGAAGATTCTTGCCCAACAGTTGCTGGTTTAGAGGCTTTCAAAGGTTGTCCTGATACAGATTTAGACGGTATTCAAGATTCAGAAGACACTTGTCCTACTGAAGCTGGAACTCCAGAAATGAATGGTTGTCCTGATAGAGATGGTGATGGTGTTGCTGATGGTAGCGATGCTTGTCCAGATGATGCTGGTATCAAAGTTTTAGGAGGATGTCCTGATACAGATGGTGATGGTGTTGCTGATAAAAATGACAAATGTCCTTCAGTTAAAGGAGATAAAGCTAATGGCGGTTGTCCATGGCCAGATACAGATGGTGACAAAGTTTTAGATAAAGACGATAAATGTCCTACTGTTGCTGGAACTGTTGCTAACAATGGTTGTCCAGAAGTATCTGAAGATACAATGAAAAAATTAAATGATTATGCTAAAACTATCTTATTTGATAGCGGTAAAGCATCATTCCAAAAACAAACTATATCTGTATTACAAGCTATGGTGGCTATCTTAAAAGAATATCCATCTGCTAAGTTTGCTTTAGAAGGTCATACAGATTCTGATGGTAAAGACGCAATGAACTTACAATTATCTAAAGATAGAGCTGCTGCAGTTAAATCTTTCTTAATTGAAAATGGTATCGCAGCTGATAGATTATCATCTGAAGGATTTGGAGAAGCTAAACCAGTTGCTTCTAATAAAACTAAAGCTGGTAAAGCACAAAACAGACGTGTAGAAGTAAAATTAGTAAAATAATTATATAACAAATAAATTTTAAAACGTCCCGAATTTTCGGGACGTTTTTTTTATATTTATACCATGAATAAAACATTTCTTGGTACAATAGCAGCTCAACTAGTAACGCTACCTTTAGAGGAGTTACAAAATAGTATTGTAGTTTTGCCCAACAAAAGGGCTAAACTTTTTTTATTAAAGGAATTAAAAAAGCATACAAACGCTACTTTCTTTGCCCCACAAATAATAAGTATTGAAAACTTAATTGAGTCAATAGCAGGTTTAAGAACTATAGATGCTATTGAGTTATTATTTGAGTTTTATAATGTATATTTAGATTTAGTAGAACAGACTTCTGCCCAAGATTTTGAATCATTTTCAAATTGGGCTAAAACACTTCTTCAAGACTTTAATGAAATTGACCGGTATTTGTTAGATCCAAATGATTTGTTTGAGTATTTATATGAAATAGAACGAATAAAACATTGGACCCCAAATTTAGAAAAACAAACAACGTTAATTGAAAATCAACTGATTTTTTGGAAAAAATTGCCAGATTATTACCAAGCATTACAATCGCATTTAGAAGAAAAAAATCTCGGTTATTCAGGTTTAATTTATAAAAAAGCGGTTCAAAATTGTACCGCTTTTATAGCCAATATAGAAACTGAAAAATATATTTTTGCGGGGTTTAACGCACTAAATAAAGCAGAAGAAATACTTATTCAAAAACTTATAGAATCAAATCACGCTACAATTTATTGGGATATTGACAAAACGTTTCTTGAAGATGATTTTCATGATGCAGGTTATTTCATTAGAAAAATTCAAAAGACATGGCAAGTTTATTCAAAAAAACCTTTTAATTGGATTGTAGATGAATTTTCAAAAGAAAAAAATATTGAAATAATTGGCACGCCAAAATCTATTGGCCAAGCAAAAATTGTAGGTTCTATTGTTGAAAACATTCTCAAAGAGTCACCTAATCTTGACCAAACAGCTATCGTATTGGGTGAAGAAAAATTAGTTATTCCAATACTGCATGCGCTTCCAAAAGAAGTTGCAAATTTAAACATCACTATGGGGTATTCTAGTAAAAATAACCCCGTTCAAATTTTAATTCACAAATTATTTAAGTTGCATTGTAATGCACAAGCGCGTAATGCAAAGCAAAGTGTTTTTTATTACAAAGAATTGTTAGAAATACTTAATAATCCATTACTAACACCTATAATTAATGGAACTAAAATTATTCAAGCTATACATGCTTCAAACAGTACTTTCATAACAGCAACTAAATTAGAGGATTGGTTTAAACGCTTTAATGGAGATGCTCAACAAGATATTTTTCAACTTCTTTTTTTGAATTGGACGAATTCAACGGGAGAAATTTTAGCTAAGTTACAGCAATTGTTACTTCGTTTAAAAGAAAGTTTGTCTTCTGCAAACGAACAAGATAAAATAACGCGAGCATTTGTTTTTTCGGTATATACAATCATTCAAAAGATAACTAATTATTATCAAAAATACCAACGAATAGAGTCTTTAGAAGCACTTTTTTCATTGTACAAACAAGTTATTGATCAAGCCGAAGTTTCTTTTGAAGGAGAACCTTTAATCGGCTTACAAATTATGGGAATTCTTGAAAGCAGAACGCTAGACTTTGAAAACGTAATAATAACATCATTAAATGAAGGGAAATTACCAGCAGGTAAAGCAACACAATCATTTATTCCGTATGATGTGAAAATTGAAAAAGGCTTACCAACTTATAAAGAAAAAGATGCTATTTTTACGTACCATTTTTATAGATTATTACAAAGGGCAAAAAATATTTATTTGCTTTACAACACCTATTCCGAAGGTTTAGACGCTGGAGAAAAGAGTAGATTTTTGACTCAGTTAGAAATTGAAAAACAACCGCTGCATCATTTAAAAACAACCTATTATAATGCATATTTGCCAGATAAGGTAAGTGCGCCTATGGAAATTATTAAAACGAATGCTATTCTTGAAAGGCTAAAAGAAATTGCTACAGATAAAGGTTTTTCTCCTTCTTCGTTAACAAATTATCTTCGAAACCCTATTCAGTTTTATTACCAACGAATATTAGGTATTAAAGAAGCAGATGAGGTTGAAGAAAGTATAGCTGTAAATACATTAGGAACAATTATTCATGAAGTTTTAGAAAAAATGTACCACCCTTTTGAAGGAACAAATAAACAAGTTCATACTTCAGACGTCGATATAATGATTCAGAATATTGAAACCATAACGTTAGAAAAATTTAGTGAAGTTTATAAAGAAGGAGATATAAAAAAAGGAAAAAACTTGATAGCTTTTGAAGTTGCGAAACGCAATGTGTATAATTTTTTACAACAAGAAAAAAGCCATATTGAAAACGGTGATGAGTTATTTATTTTGTCTTTAGAACAGCCACATGAAACTATAATTGAACACCCAAGTTTGCCATTTTCTGTAAAAATTGCCGGAAAAGTAGATAGAATAGAATTAAGAAACAAAACCGTTAGAATTATTGACTACAAAACAGGAAAAGTTGCTGCCAATTCATTAAAAATTAACACTTTTGAAGGATTGACATTAGATTTAGCACATGATAAAATTATTCAATTATTGTGTTATGCTTTAATGTATTCAAACAATCCGTTAGTAGAAGGATGTTTATTAGAAGTTGGAATTATTTCTTTTAAAAATATGAAAGCTGGATTTATGCCTTTTGGTTTTGGCAAAGGAAGAGGCGTTGTTGCTGAAACTCAAATTTCAAATGAAATACTTGATAATTTTAAAGAAGAGTTAGTGTATTTGATTAATGAAATATTGAATAAAGAATTGTCTTTCAAAGAAAAATAAATTATAGTTCTTTTAAAAAACTGAGTACCAATTGTTCAACTTCTTTTTTGTTTTCAATATGACTCATATGTCCATCGTTTAATGTAATTAATTTAACAGCTGTATCTTTAATTTGTTCGATGTTTTCAGCATACGCAAGTACAGGGTCTTTTTTTCCAAGCACAAGCGTAATAGGGTAAGGGGCAAAATGCAAAATAACTTCTCTATCTTTTCTTGTTTTCATTCCTTCTTGAGCAGCAATTATTCCTTGTAAAGGAGTTTTTAGTGCTTCGTTTCTTACCCACTCAATTTCGTTAGTTAGCTTTTCTCTGTTTTCTTCACTAAACAAATTAGCAATTGACATTCTTACAGCCGCAACATAGTTTTGCTTAACAGCCTTAATAGCGCGCGTTCTATTTGCTATACGTTCATCGCTATCTGCTCTTGAGGTGGAATTTAGCAACAGCAACCCTTTCATCATTTCGGGGAATAGTTCTGCAAATGCTAAGGCTACATAGCCCCCCATAGAATGTCCAATGAATACTGATTTTCTAATTTTTAATTCGTGCAGTACAAAATGAACAGCATCGGCCATGTCTTCCATGGTATGCATATAACCTAGATTGTCGGTTTGTCCATGACCTAATAAATCGATACAAACTACACGATATTTTATTTCTAACACAGGCGCTAAGTAATTCCACATGGTGCTATTTTCTAGAAAGCCATGTAACAAGACCACTGCCGTTCCTTTTCCTTTGTCGGTATAGGCTATTTTCGTGTTTTTGAAGGTTGTGGTTTTCATATATACAAAGGTAAAGGTTAAACGTAAATTTCGAAACCTTGGAACCAAAATTTTTTCACGAAGTACGCAAGAATAATATTTTTAAACATTTTGTCATTTCGACCTAAGGAGACTCGAGCGAAAGCGAATAGATGAATAAATCATATTATCTGCATGCGTTATGTGATTCTTCCTGTGTCGGAATGACAAGTTTGAACATAAAAAAAACGGCTCACTTTCGCAAACCGTTTTTTTTCTTTTATTATCTTTTCTCTAGTTAAGCATTCATAATTGATTCAATTTCATCTGCCTCAATAGGAATAGTTGCCATTAGATTGAATGGCTCACCTGTTTGTTGGATAACCACATCGTCCTCTAATCGAATGCCAAAACCTTCTTCAGGGATATAAATGCCAGGTTCTACAGTAAATACCATATTTGCTTGCATAGGTTCATGAAGCAATCCATAATCATGTGTGTCCAGTCCTAAATGGTGAGAAGTACCGTGCATAAAATATTTTTTATAAGCAGGCCATTCAGGATTCTCATTTTGTACATCTGCTTTATCAATAAGTCCTAAGCCTAATAATTCTGACGTCATAATTTTGCCTACTTCCACATGGTATTCTTTCCATAAAGTACCCGGAACCAATAGTTTGGTAGCTTCATTTTTAACGTTTAATACTGCGTTGTAAACGGCACGTTGCCTGTCTGTGTATTTACCAGAAACAGGAATTGTTCGGGTTAAATCACTTGAGTAGTTTGCGTATTCGGCACCTACGTCTAGTAAAAGCAAATCGCCAGCTTTACATTCTTGATTGTTTTCTATATAATGTAATACATTGGCATTATTTCCAGAAGCAATAATAGGCGTATAAGCAAAACCTTTAGAACGATTTCTTATAAATTCATGAGCAAATTCGGCTTCTATTTCATATTCTGTCACCCCAGGTTTTACAAAATTCAAAATACGTCTAATCCCTTTTTCAGTTATGTTACATGCGTTCTGAATTAAATCTAATTCAATTTGGTCTTTTACCGAGCGAAGACGTTGCAAAATAGGGTTCGATTTTTCTACTTTATGTGCAGGATATTCTGCCTTCCACCATTTAATAAATCGGTCTTCACGAGTTTCGGTTTCTACTGATGAACGATAATGCTCGTTCGTATTGATGTACATCGTATCAGCATACATCATTACTTCTTTAAGAATTTTTTTGAAATCTTGTAACCAATATACCGATTTAATGCCTGCTACTTCAAAAGCTCTTTCTTTCGTTAGTTTTTCACCTTCCCAAACAGCAATATGCTCATTAGTTTCTCTTAAAAATAAGATTTCTTTTAAATGTTCATAGGGCGCATTAGGGAATAATAATAAGATGCTTTCTTCTTGATCTACACCGCTCAAATAAAAAATATCACGATGTTGTGCAAAAGGCAGTGTGCTATCAGCAGATACAGGATAGATATCGTTCGAATTAAAAATTGCCACGCCATTCGGCTTCATTTGAGCCATAAAGTTTTTACGATTTTTAATAAAAAGTTCTCGACTAATTGGTAAATATTTCATTAAAACAAGTGTTATTAAATACAGACTTCAAAAATAATAACTTTCAAACGAAAAGTTGTCAAATTATTCTTTTAATTTTGAAGAAATCAAATAATATAAAATGAAAAAGCTATTTGTTCTATTCTTTATTTTAAATTCATTCCTTTCCGTATCACAAGAAAGTAATTTTCAAGCATTGAAATTTCAAAATATTGGCCCAACAATTATGAGTGGCCGAGTGGTTGACGTAGCTGTCAATGCAAATAATCCAACAGAATTTTATGTGGCGTATGCTTCAGGTGGTTTATGGTACACCTCAAATAATGGTACTAGTTTCGAACCCGTTATGGACAGTGCTCCAACGCAAAATATTGGTTGTGTAGCGGTTGATTGGGAATCGGGTTTAATTTTGGTTGGAACAGGTGAAGTGAATTCTTCTCGTTCATCTTATGCGGGAATTGGTGTTTTGAAATCTACAAATAAAGGTAAAACATGGACAAATATTGGTTTAACAGATAGTCATCATATTTCTAAAATTTGGATAAATCCGAAGGATAATAACGAAATTGTTGTGGGCGTTTTAGGTCATCTGTATTCGAAAAATGATGAGCGGGGAGTATTTAAAACTACAGATGGAGGAAAAACATGGAAAAAAACCTTGTTTATTAATGATGAAACAGGAATTATTGATATTAGTTTTGCTCCTAGCAACCCTAAAATAATGTTTGCCGCAGCTTGGGAACGGGAACGAAAGGCGTATAATTTTAAAGGAAATGGAAGTAATTCTGGAATTTATAAAAGTGAAAATTCAGGCACAACTTGGGTAAAAATTGAAGAAAATTCAGGGTTCCCAAGTAATAAAGGGATAGGAAGAATTGGTTTAACTTCTTTTAGTGAAAATATAACTTATGCTATTGTTGATAATCAAAACGTAAGACCAAATGCTACAGGTAAAATGCCAAAAGACGCTAATGCCGCCTTGTTTGAAGCTGAAGTTATTGGTGCTGAAATTTATAAAACCGTTGATAAAGGAAAAGCGTGGACAAAAACACATGATAAATTTATTAATGATGCTTTTTATTCTTACGGCTATTATTTTGCAGATATTACGGTAGATGAATCGGATGAGAATAGACTTTATATTTCGGCCGTTCCTCTTTTGTTTTCTAACGATGGCGGAAAAACCTTCGCGTCATTAAGCAAAGACAACGTTCATTCAGATCATCATGTATGTTGGATAAATCCAAAAAAACCTAACCACATAATTAATGGAAATGATGGTGGAATAAATATTACTTACGATAACGGAGAACATTGGATAAAATGTAACAATCAAGCGGTTGGGCAATTTTACGCAGTTAACGTGGACGATAAAGAAAACTATGAAGTATATGGCGGGTTACAAGACAATGGAGTTTGGGCAGGCCCAAATAATTATGTACACAATGTAGAATGGGTACAAAACGGAAAGTATCCGTATGAATTTTTAAGCGGAGGAGATGGGATGCAGGTTCAAATTGATACACGAACAAATCAATTGGTATACACAGGCTCTCAATTTGGTAATTACACAAAAATTAATAGAAATACTGCAGAAAGAGATTATATTACCCCTCGAGCAGAAAAGAAAGAAGAACCTTATCGATTCAACTGGCAAACACCTATTTTGTTGTCTTCTCATAATCAGGATGTTGTATATTTGGGTGGCCAATATGTTTTTCGTTCCATGAATCAAGGCAAAAAATGGCAAAAAATATCACCAGATTTAACCAAGGGGAAAGTAGAAGGAAATGTTCCTTTTGGGACAATTACCTCTTTAGCGGAAAGTACATTTAAATTTGGACAAATTATTGTTGGGACGGATGACGGAAATATTTATATAACTAAAGATAGCGGAGAAAATTGGACAAAAGTTTCGTCTAATTTGCCACAAAATTTATGGGTTTCTCGAGTGCGTTTTTCTAATTTCAATAAAAATCGTGTATATGCAACATTAAACGGATATAGAAACGACGATTTTACTACTTATGTATTTGTTTCTGAAGATTTAGGCCTTACATGGAATTCATTGACGGAAAAATTTAATGAAAATGCAGCCAATGTAATTTTAGAAGATACGGAAAATGAAAATATACTTTACTTGGGAACAGATAACGGTCTTTTTATTTCGATAGATAAGGGAAAAATCTGGCAAGATTTTTCTTCAGAAATACCAAATGTTGCTGTTCATGACTTAGTGATACAAAAAAGAGAAAAAGATTTAATTGTAGCTACTCACGGACGTTCTTTATATAAATTGAATATTTCAAATCTACAGCAAATAGATGAAAACAATAAATTATTTAAAACGGAAGAAATAGTTTTTTCAAAAAACTGGGGAAATAAAAACTATTCTTGGGGTAAAGAAAACACACCAAACGTTGAAATTTGGTATTATGTAAAAGAATTTACAAATCCTATTTTAACAATAAAAAATAAAGAGGGAATCGTTGTTTTTACCCATCAAGGCAAAGCTGAAAAAGGAATGGTTAAATTAGATTTTGATTTAAGTATTGATGAAAAAATGAAGACCAGCATTGAAAAAAAGAACACTAAAATTAAAATTAACCAAGCAGATAATAAAAAATATTATTTACCAATTGGAAAATATACAATTGAACTTGAAGCTAATGGAAAAAAAGAATCCCAAATCTTAGTAATAAAAGAAAAAAATTAACTTTTGTTTGAAATTTTTATCAAATTAGTTCTTAAACTATTGATATTCAACAAAAGTTAAACTCATTTAAAATCATTATAAATTATATCTAAAAGGTTGTAAGTTCTACTTATAACCTTTATTTTTGCTTGGTTTTATATATTTCAAATTAACAACAACTATAATTATGGCAAAATCGGCATTTTTAAAGTCATCTATCGCAAAAAAATATTGGATGGCACTAACAGGATTGTTCTTATGCTTGTTTTTGGTAGGACACTTATTGGGTAACCTACAATTACTAGCAGGTAGAAGTACAGAAGCTGCATTGCAAT
This sequence comes from Flavobacterium sp. 20NA77.7, assembly GCF_031326205.1. Taxonomy (NCBI): domain Bacteria; kingdom Pseudomonadati; phylum Bacteroidota; class Flavobacteriia; order Flavobacteriales; family Flavobacteriaceae; genus Flavobacterium; species Flavobacterium nakdongense. Next base: position 112,175 of record NZ_CP133721.1, read on the forward strand.
TTAATAAGTATGCTTTATTCATGACCTCAAACCCTGCAGTAAAAGTACTTTCTTATCTAACGTATCTTTCAATTCTGTTTCATGCAATTGATGGAATCTTATTAACAATTCAAAACAAAAAAGCTAGACCAGTAGCTTATGCTAAAAAGGATGATGCTGCAAGCAGTAATTTTTCTTCTCGAAACATGGCTGTGTTAGGAACATTAATCTTGGTTTTCTTAGCTACACATATGGTTAACTTCTGGGCAAAAATGCATTTTGATAAAAAAATGCCGTTACAAATGATTTCAGCAGAAAACATGGGGCAAAAAGTTAATTTTATTGTTTCAACAAATAATGGATTGGCTGGTAACGATGCTTTTTTAGGTAAATTTATTCCAGAATCTGCTATTGATGGTAAATATTATTTTATTGAAGGAAATGTAGTTTATTTACAAAGAGAGTTTAAAGACGTTAATGATGGTAATAAACTTAAAAAAGAAAAAATTAAGATTGCAGAAGGGTACAAAGATTTACATAAAATTACGGTTGACTTCTTTAAAAGTAAAGGAAAGCTGTTTAGTGTTATCCCAAATGAAGGATTAGTATTTACAATTTTTTATGTATTTGCTATGCTTGTTTTAGGATTCCATTTATGGCATGGTTTTCAAAGTGCCTTCCAGTCATTAGGCGTAAATAATAAATTTACACCCGCTATTAAATTATTTGGAAAAGCGTTTTCGGTTTTAGTACCTTTATTATTCGCTGTTATTCCAGTTTATATTCACTTTATACTAAAATAAAAACATATGGCATTAGATTCTAAAATACCTCAAGGTCATATTTCTCAAAAATGGACAGACCATAAAGACCATCTTAAATTGGTTGCGCCAAATAATAGACCAAAAATTGACGTTATCGTTGTAGGTACAGGTTTAGCTGGTGCTTCAGCAGCTGCATCTCTTGGAGAGATGGGGTACAACGTAAAAGCATTTTGTTTCCAAGATTCTCCTCGTAGAGCACATTCAATTGCCGCTCAAGGAGGAATCAATGCAGCAAAGAATTATCAAAACGACGGAGATAGTATCTACAGATTATTCTATGACACCATTAAAGGAGGAGATTATCGTGCTCGTGAGGCAAACGTTCACCGGTTAGCAGAAGTTTCAGGTAATATCATAGATCAATGTGTAGCTCAAGGTGTTCCTTTTGCTCGTGAATATGGTGGTTTATTAGATAACCGTTCATTTGGTGGAACACAAGTACAACGTACATTTTATGCTGCAGGTCAAACAGGTCAGCAATTGTTATTAGGTGCTTATTCTGCTTTATCAAGACAAATTGGGCTTGGACGTGTAAAAATGTACAACCGCCACGAAATGTTAGATATTGTTAAAGTTGATGGAAAAGCACGTGGTATTATTGCACGTAATTTAATTACAGGCGAACTTGAAAGACATTCGGCTCATGCCGTAATTATTGCAAGTGGAGGGTATGGAAATGTTTATTTCTTATCTACTAATGCAATGGGAAGTAATGTTACCGCGGCTTGGAAAGTACACAAGCAAGGCGCTTATTTTGCAAATCCTTGTTTTGTGCAAATTCACCCAACATGTATACCTGTTCATGGAACCAATCAATCTAAGTTAACATTGATGTCAGAGTCATTGCGTAATTCAGGTCGTATTTGGGTGCCAAAAAATATTGAAGATGCAGAAGCAATTAGAGCAGGTAAATTAAAACCAACCCAAATTACAGAAGAAGATAGAGATTATTTCTTAGAAAGACGTTATCCTGCTTTTGGTAATTTAGTTCCAAGAGACGTAGCTTCACGAGCAGCAAAAGAGCGATGTGATGCTGGGTATGGAATTGAAGCAAATGACACAAATGAAGGCGTATATTTAGATTTCTCTACTGAAATTAAAAATAAAGGAAAACAAGCAGCTTATGCCCAAGGAAATCATAACCCATCTGAAGCAGAAGTAATCGCTTTAGGTAAAAAATGGGTAGAAGAAAAATATGGAAACTTATTCCAAATGTATGAAAAAATTACAGCGGAAAATCCATATGAAACACCAATGAAAATATATCCAGCAGTACATTATACTATGGGAGGTGTTTGGGTTGATTATAACTTAATGTCAACTATTCCAGGTTGCTTTGTTGCAGGAGAGGCAAACTTTTCTGATCACGGAGCAAATAGATTAGGTGCTTCTGCATTAATGCAAGGCTTAGCAGACGGTTATTTTGTATTACCATACACCGTTTCGAATTATTTAGCAGACGAAATTAGAACAGGAAAAATTTCTACTGATTTACCAGAATTTGTGGACGCAGAAAATAATGTTCGTCAAACTATTGATAGATTCCTTAATAATAACGGGACAAAATCTGTTGATTATTTCCACAAAAAATTAGGTTTAATTATGTGGAATAAAGTTGGTATGGCAAGAAATGAACAAGGCTTGAATGAAGCAATAAATGAAATTGCCGAATTAAGAGAAGCATTTTACAATGATGTGTATGTACCAGGTTCAGCAAACGAATTAAATCCAGAATTAGAAAAAGCACTTCGTGTAGCAGATTTTCTAGAACTTGGTCAATTAATGGCAAAAGATGCTTTATTACGAAAAGAATCTTGTGGAGGTCATTTCCGTGAAGAATATCAGGATGCAGAAGGAGAAACATTACGCGATGATGAAAACTTTTCATATGTAGCGGCATGGGAGTACCAAGGAAGTGACGCAAGTAATTCAGAACTTCACAAAGAAGAATTGAAATACGAGTTCATTAAAATAGCTGCAAGAAATTATAAATAGTAATTGAAGATGTTAAAAAATGAAATTTTTAAACATCACTAAAAATAAAAGTTATGGCATCTAAAAATATTAATATTAAATTAAAAGTTTGGCGTCAAAAAAGCGGACAGACTAAAGGAAAATTAGAAGATTATACCTTAAATAATGTTTCTACAGATAGTTCTTTTTTAGAAATGATGGATCAATTGAACGAACAATTGATTAATGAAAAGAAAGAACCAATTGCATTTGATCATGATTGTCGTGAAGGAATTTGCGGAATGTGTTCTATGTTTATTAATGGTAGAGCTCATGGTCCGGATTCTGCAGTTACAACTTGTCAATTACACATGCGTTCGTTTAAAGATGGAGACACAATTTATGTAGAGCCGTTTAGAAGTAAAGCATTCCCGGTAATTAAGGATTTAGTAGTTGACAGATCAGCTTTTGATAGAATTCAACAAGCAGGAGGATTTGTTTCTGTGAATACTTCTGGAAATACTATCGATGCAAATGCAACACCAATTCCTAAAGCAGATGCAGATAAAGCCTTTGAAGCAGCAGCATGTATTGGATGTGGTGCGTGTGTAGCAACTTGTAAAAACGGTTCAGCCATGTTGTTTGTTGGAGCTAAAGTTTCTCAGTATGCATTGTTGCCTCAAGGAAAAGTAGAAGCAACTAACCGTGTATTAAACATGGTACGTCAAATGGATGAAGAAGGTTTTGGAAATTGTACCAATACTGGAGCTTGTGAAATTGAATGTCCAAAGGGGATTTCTCTTGAAAATATTGCTCGTATGAATAGAGAATATTTAAAAGCAAGTTTAAAGTAATTACATACAATATTTGTATAAAAACGCATTCAATCGAATGCGTTTTTTTGTTTCATATATGTTAATGTGTGAAAAAGTATTTTTTTTTTAGTATTTTTAATTATAAATTTTTAGCCTATAAAATCGCCATTAACAAAAAGTTTGCGCAAGCAATTTAAAATCATCGAACACAAATGAAAACAACAAAATTGTGAGATAAACACAAATGAAAATAAAGCGATACCATATAACCTTAAAAAAACAATAAATATTTACATATGAAAATTGCATTACTTCAGTCTGAATTAGTTTGGGAAAATGTCCAAGCAAACCTAGTACATTTTTCAAAACAAATTCAAGCAATTACAGAGCAGGTAGAATTGATTGTATTGCCTGAAATGTTCACTACAGGGTTCACTATGAATCCAGCGAATTGTTCTGAAACAATGGATGGTGAAGTCATGAAATGGATGAAAAAAATTGCTCAAGAGCGACAAGCAGCAATAACCGGAAGTTTAATAATTAAGGAACAAGACACTTATTTTAATCGACTCATTTTTGTTTATCCCAATGGAGAGTATAAGTTTTATAATAAACGACACTTGTTTGCGCTTGCAGGAGAAGATAAAGTATATGGTAAAGGAAATGAAAAAATAAGTATTGATTATTTAGGGTGGAAAATATGCCCTTTAATCTGTTATGATTTACGATTTCCAGTTTTTTCTAGAAATGTAGAAAAATTCGATTTGTTGATATATGTAGCCAGTTGGCCCGATGTTAGAATTCAAGCTTGGGATATACTTTTAAAGGCTAGGGCAGTTGAAAATCTTTCTTATGTTGTTGGCGTAAATAGAGTAGGAGAAGATCAAAATAACTTATTTTATCCAGGACATTCTCAGGTTATTGATCCATTAGGAAATTACCTTATTGAGCCTTATGAAAAAGAGATGTGCAAAATTGTTAATTTAGACAAAGAAAAACTTCAAGAAATTCGTTCCAAGCTAAATTTTCTGGATGATAAAGATGAATTTACACTTAATTTGTAGACATGTTAATTAGTTAATTCAAATTCTTGGTCAACATCCCAATTAGCTCTTACGTCAATTTTTCCAGGCATATAAAAGAGTGGTTCAGGTTGTCTTTTTTCTAATAAATTTCCTGTATCCCATTCTTTATTCTTGTTTTCATCATAATAAATCCTAACAGTATAGAGACTTGGTTTTATGGACTCAAAGAACACAGAGGTTTCCTTTTCACAATAGGCTGTGCCTACAACGGTTTTGTCGTCTGCTAATAGTTCTACAACAAACGGAAATTTTTTACAATTCTTTAAACGAAGATTTAAATTGCCATAATCACTTAATTGCCCCGAAGCAAAAGTAAATTTTAAGGAATCATTTTTAGATTCATAAATGTCTTCAATTGCATTTGGAAATAGCTTAAGCGTATAGTTTTCATTTTCTTCTTTATCAAAAATTAATTCTACTTCCTGATTGTAGGTATTTATCTTTGTTGAAAAAGTTACTTTGCTAGAATCTTTTCGAATTAAATGAATAAGCGATTCGTTAATTTTTTTTATGGGTGTAGATGTTTTTAATTTTGGCAAGTCTTTATAGGTATTATGTGTTGCGTCCTTTAATGTAATTAATAAAGAATCAGCTTCTTTCAGATTATTAATTTTTACATTATAAGTTTTGCTATATGACTCTCTTTCTATCAAAACAGCAATCGAATCTTTTATGTTTTTTGGGATAAATAGTTGAAGGGTGTCTTTATTTTCTCCAGGATGTCGAGTATGTAGTAAAGGTTCTACAACGCCATTTTTCTTATAAGATATTTTTAGGTTTTTAGGATCTCCTTCAAAGCCTAAAAATAGTTTATTATTTGATTCTTGTGTAGGTTTAAATGTTTTTAATGGCTGTTTTTCTTTAAACAATTTTAGCGTATATTGTTCTTTACTAGGCAGTTTGATAGGTTCTTTTAAAAAAGCAATTTTTTCTGATTTTGCTTGGAATTTAAAATCGTTGTTTTTGTCTTTTAGCGCTGCAATATAATAGGTCCCTTCTTTTATATTTTCAAGTGAAAAGGAAGTGTTTTTTTCTAACGTATTGGTTACATAAACGGGCACATCTTTATAAATTGTAGAATCTTTAAATGTAGTTGCTTCATATAACATTACATTTACAAAATCTTCCGTGTTTTCTTCAAAAGCGTCTTCAACTTTTCCTATTACTTTTAAAGAATCTACGTAGTTTCCTGTAGAAAAAACATATTTAAATTGTGAGTAAGGGTTTCCTTCATTATAGTCAGTAATACTTTGTCCAAAATTAAAGCTATAAGTTGTATTTGGTTTTAAAGAATCTAAAATTTCAATGGCAATATATTTACTAGCACTTCCTTGAGGTGTGATGTTTGGCTTTTTAGCCATAGGAGGCGAAATAATAAGTTGCTTGTTAATGTCCTTGATTTTTATGTATTCACTAAAATCAATTCGAATGGTTTTTCCAGTAAAATTAGTTTGGTAATTCTTCGGATTACTTTTTACAATTTCAGGCGCAATAGTATCTTTTGGACCACCTGTTATATAGCCTCTTTTAGCACAACCTACTAAAAGTGCTGAAAAAAGAAGCGTTACTATAAAAGAGTGTAATTTCATTTGTTATTACCTATAATCTTAATTAAAAACGCAAAGTAACAATTATAATTAGAGCAAACATAATGATTTAAAAAAAAATTATGATTGTGCATAGGCAATTGTTAGGATACTTACAGTAGCATTAGGAATTTTTAATAATTCTTTTGCGCACGCTTCTATAGTTGCTCCACTTGTAATTACATCATCAACTAGCAAAAAATGAGGAGCAGAAAACTCATAAGGTATTCGAACAGCAAATAAACTTTGTTTTATAGCCGCTCTTTCTGTTTTTGATTTTTTAGTCTGTGACTTAGAATAGGTATTCCTATATAACACGTTTTTTTCTAAAGGGATGTCTAATGCTACTGCCAAACTTTCACAAAAGGCATCAATTTGATTATACCCCCGTTCATGGAGGCGTTTTTTATGAAGTGGAACAGGGATAAGATGTGTGACGTTTTTTATTCTTTCAAAATCTTTTAATTCTTCAGCATATAATGCCCCTAAAAAAGTTCCAATTTCTTGCTTGTTTTTATATTTGAGATTATGAATGAGGTTTTGAACAATCCCCGATTTGTGAAAATACAACATCGATATACAAAATGAAAAAGGCAGTATGCCATAAAACTTTCTATCTATTTCATTTATTTGCGTTTCGTGATGAAAAGTATAAGGTAATTCATGTAAACATGAAGTACAAATGATAGCTTCTCCTTTTACTAATAGCTTATTGCACCCGTTGCAAACATCTGGATAGATAAGTTTTAACAGATTTTCTTGTATTTTATCGAAAAAATTAAACATAAATAAAGATAATAGTATACTTTAGATGAAAATTTTGTTTCATGCCACAAAAGAAAAACAATTCTTATCGACTTGTTATATTGATTTTATTGTTATTGTTGTTCCTTTTATTATTTAAAAATTATAAAGATAATAAAAGAGCAGATGAATTACAAAGCAGTTTAAAACAAGAAAGTTATCTTACACAAACACAATTAACAGAAATGCTTAAAAAGTATGACTCTGTATTAGTGATGTATAACTCTGTGGATGAAAGTTTGTCGCAAATTAGTGAGCAAAATAGTAAAAAGGAGGCTTCTCAAATACAATATGTTAACCCTACAAATTTGAAACAAGTTAGCTGCCAAATAGAAACAATTAAAGATTCAATAGGAAAATTAACAGAACGCTTAAGATTGCTAGAAAAATTTAAGGTAACTGCAAAAAAAACAAACCCTACCGATTTTGTTAAAACACCCATCTCTAGCCATTTAGTAGTTTCAAATATTCAAGCAAGAGGGGTTAAGTTTTTAAAAGATAATACGCTTAGTTCTGATAAAAAAGACATTGAACAAATAAGAGTTTGTTTTACAATAGATAAAAATGACCTTGTGGATAAAGGTGATAAAGAGATTTTTGTTCAAATTGTTAATCCAAAAAATCAGATAATTTCAGTAGAAAAATTGAAATTTGAATACAATAATGTGATCTTAAATTACAGTAAAAAAGTCAAATTCTTCTATGGGCAACAAACCACAGATGTTTGTTCGTATGTAGACCTTGAAAAAAGTAAAATTTTTAAAGGAAGATACATCATTAACATCTATTCAGGTGTAGATAAAATTGGAACAACTATCTTCAATTATAATTAATCTCGAAATTCTTTTAATATTTCCTTTCCTATCGTTATTTTTGCAACATGGCAAAACAAGAAGATTTATTTAAAAATGTAATTTCGCACGCAAAAGAATACGGATTTATTTTTCCGTCAAGCGAAATTTACGATGGTTTAAGCGCAGTGTATGATTACGCGCAAAACGGGGTAGAATTAAAAAAAAATATACGTGAATACTGGTGGAAAGCCATGGTTCAAATGCATGAAAATATTGTAGGTATTGATGCTGCAATTTTTATGCATCCAACAACATGGAAAGCTTCTGGTCATGTAGATGCTTTTAATGATCCGTTAATTGATAATAAAGACTCCAAAAAAAGATATCGTGCCGATGTGTTGATAGAAGATTATTGCGAAAAAATTTATCAAAAAGCACAAAAAGAAATTGACAAAGCCCGCGAGCGTTTTGGCGAGACATTTGATGAAGCACAATTCATTGCAACAAATCAACGAGTAGTAGAATATTTAGCTAAAAAAAAGACCATTCTGGAGCGCATGGCAAAAGGATTAGATTCAGGTGATTTAGCAGATGTAAAAGCGCTTATTGAAGAATTAGAAATCGCTTGTCCAGAATCAGGTTCAAGAAATTGGACAGAAGTGCGTCAATTCAATTTAATGTTTGGCACAAAATTAGGTGCTTCGGCCGATTCAGCAATGGATTTGTATTTAAGACCAGAAACCGCACAAGGTATTTTTGTTAATTTTTTAAATGTACAAAAAACAGGCCGCATGAAAATTCCATTCGGAATTGCTCAAACCGGAAAAGCTTTTCGTAATGAGATTGTAGCGCGCCAGTTTATTTTCCGCATGCGTGAATTTGAACAAATGGAAATGCAGTTTTTTGTTAAGCCAGGCGAAGAAATGAAATGGTATGAATACTGGAAAGAGACACGCTTAAAATGGCATTTATCATTAGGTTTAGGCGCTTCAAATTATCGTTTTCATGATCATGAAAAATTAGCCCATTATGCAAATGCCGCGGCTGATATTGAGTTCAATTTTCCGTTTGGATTTAAAGAACTAGAAGGTATACATTCTCGTACCGATTTTGACTTGAAAGCACATGAACAATATTCTGGTAAAAAATTACAATACTTTGACACTGAAGAAAACAAAAACTACGTTCCTTACGTTGTAGAAACTTCAGTGGGACTAGACAGAATGTTTTTAGCTGTTTTTTCAAAATCATTACAAGAAGAAACCCTTGAAGACGGTTCAACACGAATAGTTTTACGTCTACCTTCGGTATTAGCACCAACCAAAGCAGCTGTTTTACCGTTAGTTAAAAAAGACGGTTTACCAGAATTGGCAAAACAAATCGTAGAAGATTTGAAATGGGATTTCAACGTAGCTTATGATGAAAAAGACGCAGTTGGAAGACGTTACAGACGACAAGATGCGTTAGGAACACCATTTTGTATTACAGTTGACCATCAATCTTTAGAGGATAAAACGGTAACTATTCGTCATAGAGATACTATGCAACAACAGCGTGTATCGATTTCTGATTTGAGACAATTGATTTCAGACGAAGTTTCTATGCGAAACTGGTTGTTGAAAATGTAATTGAAAGAACTTAGTATAAATAAAAAAAACCAAATTTCAGTTTAGAAATTTGGTTTTTTTATTTATTTAAAAACGATATCCTATACTTAAATCACCTCTTAAAAATGCATCAGGTGCATACGTATTATTACCTAATGTTCTGCCTACTCCAAAAAGTGTTTCTAGAACAAAACCGGAATGATTTACCCATTTTTTACCAACAGATAGGCCTAAAACGCCTACTGTAAATTTTTTACTTTCATAGGTGTTATTGGAAAAATTAGTACTTACCACATAGTTATCTCCAGATGCAAATTTACCAAACCCTTCAACAAAGAAACCTTTTGCGCCATATTCTTGTGTTTCTTGAAAATAAAAACGAGCAAAAGGAGTTATTGAGAAATTTTCATACCAATCATTGTTTTGTTGAAAATCAATGAGAACAGAGGAACCAAAAGTAAAGTCTTTGGAATAGATATATTCATAAGTTCCCTCTAAAATAGGTCCGGCTAATAATTTAATTGCCCCTACTTTTATTTCATGCTTTTTGGTGTCTAATGATTTGTTTTCTTTTTCTTGAGCAAAAGTAAAAAAGCAGCATAAAAAAGGAATAACTAAAAAATAATGTTTCATAGATTAAATTTTAAATAATTTGTATAAAAATAGGATAAATAGTTTAATCTAAACAAGGTTCACAATAATTTAACTTTCTATTGCATTCCATCCTCTGGCCTTTAAAGTAATTTGTGTATTTGCTCTTGTTATTAAATGGGCTCCTTCACTTTCGGCTACCATATGACCAATAACGGTAAAATTAGGGTTGTGTTTAATTTTTTCAAAATCGGTCATTTTTATTGTGAAAAGTAATTCATAATCTTCTCCACCATTTAACGCAATAGTAGTGCTATCAATATTAAATTCTTCACAAACATTGATTAATTGAGGATCAATTGGAATTTTTTCTTCATATAAGTGGCAACCCACGTTACTTTGCTTACACAAATGTAAAATTTCTGATGACAAGCCGTCAGAAATATCAATCATTGATGTAGGTTTAATTTCTAATTTTTCAAGTAATTCTTTAATATCATTTCGAGCTTCTGGTTTTAATTGACGTTCTATTAAGTAGGTGTAGTCGTCTAAAACAGGCTGGTTGTTAGGATTAACTTGAAACACTTGTTTTTCTCTTTCTAATACTTGTAAGCCCATATAAGCAGCCCCTAAATCACCCGAAACAACAAGTAAATCAGTTTCATTAGCTCCATTTCTGTAAACAATATCTTCAAATTTAGCTTCCCCAATTGCAGTTATACTAATAATCAAACCCTTTTGTGAAGATGTTGTATCTCCGCCAATGACATCTACTTGATAACGATTTGCAGCTAAAGTGAATCCCTCGAAAAGTTCTTCAAGAGCTTCTAATGGAAATCTATTCGAAACAGCAATAGAAATTGTAATTTGAGTTGGGACACCGTTCATTGCGCATATATCAGAGATATTAGCTACAACAGCTTTATACCCTAGATGCTTTAAAGGCATGTAGCTTAAATCAAAATGAACACCTTCAATAAGTAAATCTGTGGAAATAAGAACTTTATTTTTTGAAAAATCCAAAACAGCAGCATCATCCCCAATTGCTTTTAAGGTGCTTTTTTGATTAATTTGAAAATGTTTTGTTAAATGATTAATAAGTCCAAATTCACCTAGCTCACTTAATGACGTTCTTTTTTGATTTTTATCTTCTAGCATGTCTTTTTTTTGCAAATATAGTAAATGTGGTGCGCAAATACTTTCTTTTTCTTAATTGTAGGGATGCAAAATAGATATAATCAAGTTTCATTATATTTGTAAAGTTAATTTGAGTGAACATGAAAATCTTACTAATGTTGTTTCTTTCGTTGTTACTTTCCCAATGCACGAATAAGCACGAAAAAGCTATTGTATCCCATACTGATATAGAGCAAAAAATCAACGCTGCAGCAAAAATTACAAATCCAAAACAAGCGATTAGACAATATATAATTTTACTTGAAGAAGCTAAAAAAGCAAAGAATGTTAACGATGTTTTTAACTGTGAATTTCAATTAGGTAATTTATATTACAGTGAAATGAGATATAGTGAAGCTATTAAGCATTGGCTTTCAGCATATAATAAGACAGATAGATTAAACAAGTTAAACAAACAAAAAGCGCCTGGTTTACAAACAAATATTGGCGCTTATTATATGGGAGTTGGTTACATAAAAACAGCTATCTCTTATTTTTTACAGGCAAGAAAAACAATGGACAAACTAGGTGTAAAGGATGATAGTCATTGGAAAAATTACATTAATTTAGGCGTAGCATACATGCAATTAGAACAATATGATTATGCAGCTCTACAGTTTGAAAAAGTTGATAAAAATTTTTCGCCTGTAATTACATTTTTATATTTTCTCAATACAGCTAAACTAGCTGCCCTTCAAAACAATGCTTCAGAATTTTATACTAAAATTGAAAAAGCGGCAACTTTGTTAAAGCAGAATTATTTATATCAAAATGTATTCGAAGAAGTGCAGTTAGAATATTATGTTAAATTTAACGATAAACAACGTGTTCTACCAATTTTAAAATTATATTTAAACGGATATACTCAAAAATCTCTATATACAAAATTGTTGTTAAATAAAGCTTCACTGTGTGTTTATGGAAATTTAATTGAACCCATTGATAAGTTAAATTTATATTTTAATCAAGTAAAGCAAGATGCAGATTGGTATCAAACCATTTTGTTTTATGAAGTTCAAGCAAGTTATTACAAAACTAAAGGAGATTATGAAAAATATTCAACATTTTTAGTAAAAGGCCATGAGGTTGAAAATAAATTAAGACAAGTAAATAATAATTTATTGCTTCAAGATTATGAGTTAATTGCTCAGCAAGATGAATTTAAAGCAGAAAATAAATTGTTAAAAGCGGAAAATGAATTAGCCTCTGAACGCTTACAGACTCAAAAATATATGATTTATATTTTTATTGTTTCTATTTTGTCTGCTATAGGCCTATCTGTTTTGCTTTATAAAAATGTAAAAAAAGCACGAAACCTAAAAGAGATTGAACTGCAAATTGCTAAATCTTCACTAGAGCAAACACAAATTAAACAAAAAGAGCTTCAAAAACAGTTAGAATTTCAAGACTATAAACTGAAAGATGTTGTGAAGAACAGCAAAAAAATTGCAGTGCTTAAAAAGCAGATAGAAGCATTTTTAAAGGATTTAGAGAATAACATTTTAGAATCAAATCAAAGACTAGAATTTAAAAAAGCAAAAGTAAGTATTGATGCTTTTTTTGCTAATTATACGGACTTGGCCGTTATAGCCTCTGCTACTGAAAATTCATTAATAAAAATCCAAAATCTTCAAATTTATTTTCCTCAATTAAATGAGAAAGAGGTTCAGGTTCTTGCTTTAATTATTAATAATTTTACAAGCAAAGAAATCGCGATTTTACTTTCAAAAAGCGAGAAGACCATTGAGTATGTTCGAACTCAGATTAGAACAAAACTTGAAATTAGCACAGAAATACCATTGTTAGCAGCCGTTAACAAAATCTTAAACAATCAAAATGCAAATGTGTAATTAATATTGTTGGGCTAAAAAACGTACAAAAAAATGTGTATTTTATGTGTATTATTAATAATTTTACTATACATTTGCCTGGTTAAAAATTAGCTTGTTAATCATTGGAAACAAACGAGTTTAATTTTTTGTTTGCTATTCTATTTATTAAGATAAAATAATAGGTATAGCATGTTTGTGTAATTAACAGTTCCTCAAAATAATTATAATGATGAAAAAAGTATGCCTTGCACTTATTTTTTTAATTTCTAGTGCAATTTACGCTCAGGGAGTTTTTTTTAAAATGGGAAAAAATTTTACTTCGTTTTCTTATAAAAACACAACACCTTTCACAGATAAAATAAAAATTAACGGAACCGGAAGTACCTACGAACTAGGTTATGCTATGCCATTAAAAAAATTTAAAGATTTTTCTTATTTAGGAAGTATTACCTTAAATGATTACAATGCCACAGGAGAATCTGATTTAAATAATTTAGACTGGAAAACGTCATATATTGGAATTCAAAATGTTGTTGATTACCGTTTTTATGATTCGTTTTATTTTTTCATTAGCGCACAAGCAGGTTTAAACTTATCCACCATCCTTTATGGAAAACAACAATTAAACAATTCGACTTATAATTTAACTAAAAATAAAGATTTTTCAGGTATAATTTTACAACCAGTAGTTGGTATTAATGCTAAATATTATATATCGAAATCAGGGTTTCTAAGTCTAGGATGCAACTTCACAAAAAGTATTTCACTTAACCCTACACCAGAAAAAGTTTCATTCAATACATTCCAAATTTTATTTGGAGGTTATTTCGATTTGATAAAAGATAAACATTTATGAGAAAATTATTTTACTTTTTAGTATTTTCCACATCATTTTTTTATGCACAAACAAGTGGAATTACATATCAAGCAGTAATTTATTATCCTAGTGGACAAAATGTTCCAGGAGTAAATATTCAAAACAGCCCAATGGCAAATAAGCCTGTTTGTTTACAATTTGCTTTGTTAGATAATTTATCGCAGGTAGAATATCAAGAGACAATTCAAACAACCACAGACGCTTATGGAATGGTTAACTTAGTAATTGGTTCTGGAAATCAAACGGGAGGCTATGCCAGTTCATTTAATGCAGTTGTTTGGAATACAACGAATAAATCATTGAAAGTAGAGCTAGATGCTAGTGGATCTTGTCAACAATTTATGTTATTAAGCAATAATCCGCTTTCGTCTGTCCCATTTGCTTTTGCTTCTGTTACAGCAAATAATGTTTCAGGAGTAGTTGCTGTCCAAAATGGAGGGACCGGAGCCACAAATGCGACAGATGCTAAAATTAATTTAGGTTTAGGTAATGTTGACAATACATCAGATTTAAACAAGCCTATTTCAACGGCTACACAAACAGCATTGGATACAAAAGAGAATACGGCAAATAAATCGACTACTACAACCTTAGGTACGAGTGATGTTTTATTCCCGACACAAAACGCAGTAAAAACTTATGTAGATACACAAGTAGCATCAGCAACTATTCCAGACGCTACTTCTACTACTAAAGGTAAGATACAATTATCGGGAGATTTAGGAGGAACGGCTGCTTCGCCAACAGTTCCAGGATTGGCAACTAAAGAGAATACGATTACCGCTGGTACTACTGCTCAATATTATAGAGGAGACAAGACATGGCAAACGTTGGATAAGACTGCTGTTGGTTTAGGTAATGTTGACAATACATCAGATTTAAACAAGCCTATTTCAACGGCTACACAAACAGCATTGGATACAAAAGAGAATACGGCAAATAAATCGACTACTACAACCTTAGGTACGAGTGATGTTTTATTCCCGACACAAAACGCAGTAAAAACCTATGTAGATACACAAGTAGCAGCAGCAACTATTCCAGATGCTACTTCTACTACTAAAGGTAAGATACAATTATCGGGAGATTTAGGAGGAACGGCTGCTTCGCCAACAGTTCCAGGATTGGCAACTAAAGAGAATACGATTACCGCTGGTACTACTGCTCAATATTATAGAGGAGACAAGACATGGCAAACGTTGGATAAGACTGCTGTTGGTTTAGGTAATGTTGACAATACATCAGATTTAAACAAGCCTATTTCAACGGCTACACAAACAGCATTGGATACAAAAGAGAATACGGCAAATAAATCGACTACTACAACCTTAGGTACGAGTGATGTTTTATTCCCGACACAAAACGCAGTAAAAACCTATGTAGATACACAAGTAGCAGCAGCAACTATTCCAGACGCTACTTCTACTACTAAAGGTAAGATACAATTATCGGGAGATTTAGGAGGAACGGCTGCTTCGCCAACAGTTCCAGGATTGGCAACTAAAGAGAATACGATTACCGCTGGTACTACTGCTCAATATTATAGAGGAGACAAGACATGGCAAACGTTGGATAAGACTGCTGTTGGTTTAGGTAATGTTGACAATACATCAGATTTAAACAAGCCTATTTCAACGGCTACACAAACAGCATTGGATACAAAAGAGAATACGGCAAATAAATCGACTACTACAACCTTAGGTACGAGTGATGTTTTATTCCCGACACAAAACGCAGTAAAAACCTATGTAGATACACAAGTAGCAGCAGCAACTATTCCAGACGCTACTTCTACTACTAAAGGTAAGATACAATTATCGGGAGATTTAGGAGGAACGGCTGCTTCGCCAACAGTTCCAGGATTGGCAACTAAAGAGAATACGATTACCGCTGGTACTACTGCTCAATATTATAGAGGAGACAAGACATGGCAAACGTTGGATAAAACTGCTGTTGGTTTAGGTAATGTTGACAATACATCAGATTTAAACAAGCCTATTTCAACGGCTACACAAACAGCATTGAACACAAAAGAAGATATAGCTAATAAATCTATTGATGTTACAATAGACGGCGCTTCTGATGTGAAATATCCATCTGTAAAAGCAACAAAAGATTATGTTGATTCTCAAATAGCAGCAGGCGTTGTAGATGCGACACCAACCGTAAAAGGTAAAGTTCAATTATCGGGAGACTTAACAGGTTCTGCCGCTTCCCCATCGGTAGCTGCGGGGGCAATTACAACAGCCAAGCTTGCTAATGATGCAGTGACTTCAGCAAAAATTACAGACGGAACAATTGTAGTGGGAGACTTAGCAGACGATGCAGTTGAAACAGCGAAGATAAAGAATGCTAATGTAACTACAGCTAAGTTGGCGGATAATGCGGTTACTACAGCAAAAATTACAGATGCCAATGTAACAGATGCTAAATTAGACAAGTCTAATATTCCCTTAAGTGGATTTGCAGCAGCAGCAGCAGCTGTTGATTTAGGTTCGAATAAATTAACAAATGTAACAGATCCTACATCGGCACAAGATGCTGCGACGAAGAATTATGTAGACACTTCTATTTCGACAAACGCTACACCCGATGCGACACCAACCGTAAAAGGTAAAGTTCAATTATCGGGAGACTTAACAGGTTCTGCCGCTTCCCCATCGGTAGCTGCGGGGGCAATTACAACAGCCAAGCTTGCTAATGATGCAGTGACTTCAGCAAAAATTACAGACGGAACAATTGTAGTGGGAGATTTAGCAGACGATGCAGTTGAAACAGCGAAGATAAAAGACGCAAATGTAACTACAGCTAAGTTAGCGGATAATGCGGTTACGACAGCAAAAATTACAGATGCCAATGTAACAGATGCTAAATTAGATAAGTCTAATATTCCCTTAAGTGGATTTGCAGCAGCAGCAGCAGCTGTTGATTTAGGTTCAAATAAATTAACAAATGTAACAGATCCTACATCGGCACAAGATGCTGCGACGAAGAATTATGTAGATACTTCTATTTCGACAAACGCTACACCCGATGCGACACCAACCGTAAAAGGTAAAGTTCAATTATCGGGAGACTTAACAGGTTCTGCCGCTTCCCCATCGGTAGCTGCGGGGGCAATTACAACAGCAAAGCTTGCTAATGATGCAGTGACTTCAGCAAAAATTACAGACGGAACAATTGTAGTGGGAGACTTAGCAGACGATGCAGTTGAAACAGCGAAGATAAAGAATGCTAATGTAACTACAGCTAAGTTAGCGGATAATGCGGTTACGACAGCAAAAATTGCAGATGCCAATGTAACAGATGCTAAATTAGACAAGTCTAATATTCCCTTAAGTGGATTTGCAGCAGCAGCAGCAGCTGTTGATTTAGGTTCGAATAAATTAACAAATGTAACAGATCCTACATCGGCACAAGATGCTGCGACGAAGAATTATGTAGACACTTCTATTTCGACAAACGCTACACCCGATGCGACACCAACCGTAAAAGGTAAAGTTCAATTATCGGGAGACTTAACAGGTTCTGCCGCTTCCCCATCGGTAGCTGCGGGAGCAATTACAACAGCAAAACTTGCTAATGATGCAGTGACTTCAGCAAAAATTACAGACGGAACAATTGTAGTGGGAGATTTAGCAGACGATGCAGTTGAAACAGCGAAGATAAAAGACGCAAATGTAACTACAGCTAAGTTAACGGATAATGCGGTTACGACAGCAAAAATTGCAGATGCCAATGTAACAGATGCTAAATTAGACAAGTCTAATATTCCCTTAAGTGGATTTGCAGCAGCAGCAGCAGCTGTTGATTTAGGTTCGAATAAATTAACAAATGTAACAGATCCTACATCGGCACAAGATGCTGCGACGAAGAATTATGTAGATACAAAAGCATCAGACATTACAACTTTAGCAGACGGCAAGATATATGTAGGAAATGCTTCAAATGAAGCAACAGAGGTAACCCCAACAGGAGATGTAACGATGACAAATGCAGGCGTTACGGCTATTGGTACTGGTAAAGTAACTTCTTTAAAAATATTAGATGGGACAATTGCTGTAACTGACATTGCTAATGATGCAGTTGAAACAGCGAAGATAAAAGACGCAAATGTAACTACAGCTAAAATTGCAAATGATGCTATTACAACTACTAAAATTACAGATGCTAACGTGACTTATGCTAAAATACAAAACGTAAGTGCTACAGACAAAGTTTTAGGGCGCGTTAGTACAGGTGCTGGAACAATTGAAGAAATTGCAACTACTGGAACAGGTAATGTTGTTCGTGCCACATCGCCAACTTTAGTAACGCCAAACTTAGGAACTCCCTCGAATCTAGTATTAACTAATGCTACTGGTTTACCGTTAACAACTGGAATTACAGGAATTTTACCGGAAGCTAATGGGGGAACTGGTTCTTCTACTAAAAATTTTGTGGACTTAACAACTGATCAAACTATAGCTGGAGTAAAAACCTTTTCGGGGAGTTCAACTATTGTGAATCAAAATTTAACGGTTAATGCTGCAGGTACAACAGGTCAAGGAATTATATTATCAGACGATGGGGATATTGTAGATAATAATGATGGAGCCGCAACATTTCGTTTCACTGGAGGGGTAAAAATTAATAATGGTAACGGAAGTGCAGGAACTACAACAAAAATAACTTTAGCTAATAATGGAAATATTACAGCTTCAGGAGGTGTTACAGGAAGTCAATTAACTTCAACTGTTGCTATAGGAACAGCACCCTTGGTAGTAACATCAACTACACCTGTGGCGAATTTAAATATTGGAGGAAATGCAGCAACGGCTACAAAACTTGCCACTACAAAAAACATCAACGGCGTAGCATTTGATGGTAGTGCTGATATTACAATTGCAGCAGCAGCAGGAACTTTGACAGGAACGACCTTAGCATCTAATGTGGTAAGTTCAAGTTTAACTAGCGTGGGCACAATAACAACAGGTACTTGGAATGGGACGACCATTGCGATTGCTAATGGGGGCACAGGTCAAACCACTAAAACAGCAGCTTTTGATGCTCTGTCGCCAATGACAACCTCTGGAGATATTATCTATGGAGGGACAAGTGGTACAGGAACACGTTTAGCAAAAGGAACTGATGGACAAGTATTAACTTTATCAAGTGGTGTACCAACATGGTCATCAGGGGTTTCTACAATCACATCTAAAACGGCAAGTTATACATTAACTATAAGTGATAATTATGTAATTGCATCCTCAGGATCGGGTATTACTTTTACTTTACCTACCGCAGTTGGTAACACAGGAAAAGAATTTACTATTAAAAACATTAGTTCTAATGTGGTTACGATAGCAACAACAAGCTCACAAAAAATTGTTGTAGACGCAGCAAATAATACAGCTACATCTGCTACATTAGGAATAGAAGCTTCTAATAACTGGATTCGCGTTATTTCTGATGGGACACAATGGATCGCATTCAGATCATTATTCTAATAAAGGACAGTATGAAAAAATGGATAGTAATAATAGTATTGTGTTTGGTATTCTATAAAGGAAGTGCCCAAACCGGTATTGGTACTACTACACCAAACGCTTCAGCAAAGTTAGAGGTTTATGCTACTGATAAAGGATTTTTACCACCTAGAGTAGCTTTGACTGCAACAAACACTGCAGGACCTATAACTTCACCTGCCACAGGTTTGCTAGTTTATAATACAGCAATATCAGGAACAGTTCCAAATAATGTAGCTCCAGGTTATTATTATTGGAACGGATCGACTTGGATTGCGATAATTGGCACTACAACGGTCAGTAGCATAACGGGAAATGGAACCACAAGCACGTTATCTAATTTTAGTTCAGCGATGAACGATCAAACAGGAACGACCTATACTTTAACGAATGCGGATAATGGCAAAGTACTCACTTTTTCAAATGGAAGTGCTATTACTGTTACCGTTCCTTCTTTATCAGTAGGATTCAATTGTATGATCATACAAAAAGGAGCTGGGCAGGTGAGTTTGTCACCTTCTGGAGTAAATATATTAAACAGATATAATTTCACCAAAACAGCAGGTTCGTATGCTATTATGAGTTTGGTTTGTATAGAAAATAACAAATACATTTCGTCAGGCGATATGTCAAATTAGTATTGGGTATGAAAAAAATGCTTATCCATATAGTATTGTTTTGTTATATAGGTGTTCAAGCACAAATTTTGACGCCTTATCAGCCGGTACAGAAACAGCCCCGTGTGCAATTTGATTACTGGGTAATGAATACCCATGCTGGCAATGGATCTCCATCTCAATATCCAGTGACACCGACAACTAGATCCGAGATGGATAACATTTTCAATTCCACTAATTCTAATACCACGGTATATCAGACTGGAAAAACCAACTCAGCTAAAATTTTAGATTGGCAAAACGCGTCTGAATTAAGCACTATTGGGATTAATTTACCTAATGGGGGTAATTATTTTGCTTTCAAAATACAGGGTACTTTTATTCCTCTTGAGTCAGGAAATTATACGTTTACTTTAGAATCGGATGATTCTAGTGATTTAACTATTGAAGGGACTCCTGTCATTTCTACATATTCAGCTCAAGCACTACCCTCTTTAGGAACTCATACTGGTGCCATTAACTTAACCGCTGGAAAAGCTTATGCCTTTGAAGTGCGCATGCAACAAGGATCAGGAGGGTTTGGGTTACGTTTGTATTGGAAATCCCCTTTTCAAAATAGCGTACCAAGTTACTACTCAAGTGTACTTCCTGTCTCAACCTACTACCAAAGCTGGACACAAAATGTACAAGAGATAATTACAACTCCTTATATGGATGGCAGTTCTGCAGCACAAGCAGCACCTAGTGCGAAGTATATTCAAACGGCTTTTGGTAATTACAACGATGGTGTTTATTGGATTAATTTGCCCTATGTAGGACCTACCCAAGTCTATTGTTTATTGAACCCAGCAACTGATGGAGGTGGTTGGATGATGGCTATGAAAGCAACTACTGGAACAACATTTAATTATTCTAGTTCGTATTGGACAACTGCTAATACTTTAAATACAAGTTATTTGGATCGTGGTAATGCAGATGCTAAGTTTAATACCATGAATTATTATTACGCTAAAGATATTATGGCATTATGGCCAGATATTTCTTGGAATTATGGTTCAAGTACAACAGGAGGTAGCCTAAATTTGAATGGGACCTATAACGTTTGGTGTTGGCTTCAAAATAATTTTAATAATGGTATTCGAATAACTCCTATCAATTTTTTTAGTTCAGCAAGTAATTTATTTTTTGGTGACGCTAGTAATTTTGCAGGAAAAGGGACAGCTTTTTCATCTCAGGTTGATGTACGCTTCTATGGATTTAATTATAATTTGAATGCAATGGGAACTAATAGATGGGGTTTTGGGTGGAACGAAAACGGAGGAGGCTTGTATCCTAATGGGAATCAGGCTTCAAATGATGTGTATACGGGTATAGGTATGGCGTATGGAAATTATTCTGCAGGCGATTTCATTGCTTGTTGTGCAAACACTACAGGAATTAATAGAAGTGCCAGAGTAGAAATTTATATTCGATAATATGAGAAAGATATATTTATTAGTGGTCTTCTTAGGTTTCGTTAGCGCTGCCCAAACGTATAGCGAGATAACAAATCCATCTAGCCTAAAACTTTATGCAAAGCTGAACATTTCCTTCTCTCAGTTAAAAAGTACCAATCATAGTGATGATGATGTTTACTCACAAGGAGTATCAATACGTTTTAGTAAGATTAAACCCCAATGTTTAAATACAAATTATTTAAAGATTTTTGGTGAAATTCTAACAAGTTCCCTTAGTAGAGAAATTAGGATTAACCCTGGAATGAACTCACAAAGTAGAACCGCAATAAAAAAAACAATAAATGAGAAGTAAAATGCTAAATTGTATGTGCATATGCATGTTATTTCTGTCAATACCTTCTTTATTTTCACAGACGGCTACAACGACTATTGGTCCTATAAATTTTAATTTGACTTCTGCTTGGACAATACCAACTCAAGTTGCAAATGGAGTAACCATACAGGACGGACATACAATAAATGTAGGAGATAGCAAAGTATTCTACAGCAATCGAATTGATTTTTCAGGTACAGGCAAATTGGTTTTAAATGGTACAGGCAAATGGCAACCTGGACCAGTAATTACAAGTTTAAAAAATTGCAAAGAAATAATTACGTATTATCCCATGTCGCCTTCAGGGCAATATACCATTGATCCAGATGGAATAGGAGTTTTACCTAGCATATCTTGTTATTGTGACATGACTACTGACGGTGGAGGATGGACATTAGTATTGAATTATTTGCATCGTGGAGGAACAAATCCTTCGCTTTTAGTTAAAACAAACAATCTGCCTTTATTAGGCTCAACCGTTTTAGGCACTGATGAATCAGGTTCGACAACCACTTGGGGGCATACTTCTCCAACTTATTTAAACGCCTTCAGTTTTACAGAACTTCGTTTTTATGGAGCTACATCGGGTCATAGTAGAATAGTTCACTTTAAAACAACTCATGCAAATACTATATCCTATTTTAGAACAGGTTCAGGTAGTATGTCAGGAATTAATAGTAGTTATTCTGCATTAGTTTCTCATTCGGCTTATATTCCTAATAGTGCTGTAAGTAATTTTGCAAATGAAGGGAATTTGGCTATGACCAATTTCCCATTTTGGTTGGGAGCTAATTACCATTGGGGGATAAAAGGTCAAGATTACCGATGGGAAGTAGATGATTATGCAGCAAGTATTGGGAATGGATATCAATTTCACACCTACAATCAGATATGGATACGATAATAAAAACAATTAAATTAGCAGTTGTAGTATTATTTATAAATATTAGTGCGGCTCAAACGGGTATTGGTACTACAAATCCTGATGCTTCAGCAAAGTTAGACGTCTATGCAACTAACAAAGGTTTTTTGCCGCCACGTGTAGCATTAACAGCTACAAATTCAGCGAGTCCTATAACAAATCCTGCCAATGGTTTAATGGTATTCAATACGTCAACTGCAGGGTCAAGTCCGTATGCTGTTGAACCGGGTTATTATTTTTGGGATGGAAACGGACAAAAATGGGTGAGTATTGCAGCAAGTATTGGAAATGTTCAAGCACAAGCGGTGTTCAGATCAACTTCCAATACCACCGCAGGAGCCGCAGTTTCTTCTTGGAATTCTCGTTTCAACAACCTTTCTTCTGGAGACCTAATTGTGAGTTCAAATACTACCTTTGCGCTTTCCAATGGAATTTACAAATTAGAATGGGGGCTTCCTCACCAACAAACAAATACTTATAATGCTATGCAATTGCAAGAATATACAAGTGGTGTTTGGAATGCTTGGATGAATGATGGGAATCTTGGAAATATTGCAAATGGAGGAGGGACGGATTGGGGAGGTACGACTTTTATGACCGATATAATAGATTGCAGTGCATCCACACGCACCTTGAGATTTACAAATAGTGATGGTTATCGAAATTTGTATTACGGAGCATTTTTTACGATAACTAAATTAAATCCAAGCAGTACAACCTCCATCAATTCAGGTTCTAATGGACAAGTTTTAACCACTAACGGAAGCGGTGTAGCCACATGGGGTACTGTTCCCCCAGCGGGTGTCATCATGGCTTTTGCAGGGAGTACTGCTCCAAGCGGTTATTTAATTTGTGATGGCTCTGCGGTGAGTAGATCAACCTATGCTAATTTATATGCCGTAATTGGGACTACCTATGGTGCAGGCAACGGAAGTACTACTTTCAATTTACCCGATTTGACCGGTCGGGTTCCTGTAGGTAAAAATGCAGGTACATTTGCAACATTGGGTTCAAAAGGAGGTGAAGAAACTCATACAATGACTGTAAATGAGATGCCTGCACACAAACATACAACCTCTGTTAACTCTGCAGTGGAAAATCCTTCAATTGGTGGATATGCAGTTGGGGCACAATCCATGTTTTTTGGTACAGATAGGGGCGGTACAACTAGAAATTGGGATACTGCCATGCAAAATACTGGCGGAGGTGCTGCATTTAATGTTCTGCAACCTTATACCGTTTTAAACTACATAATTAAGTATTAGTAAATGAAAAAAGTATTTTTAAGTTCTCTATTGCTAGTCATTACAAATTGGTCCTTTGCTCAAACTGGTATTGGTACTACAAATCCTGATGCGTCAGCAAAATTAGAGGTAAGCGCTTCAAACAAAGGATTTTTACCTCCTAGAGTAGCATTAACAGCTACAAATTCAGCGAGTCCTATAACAAATCCTGCCAATGGTTTAATGGTTTTTAATACGGTTACTGCTGGGACTAATCCTTATCAAGTAGTGCCTGGTTATTACTATTGGGACGCTACAGGACAACAATGGGTGAGTTTATCTACCACTGTGGGGAACGTTCAAAATCAAGCCATATTTAGATCCTCTTCGAATACTATTGGATATACGGTTGTTTCAACTTGGGACGCACGTTTTAATAATATAGCGGCGGGTGATTTAACGGTGACTTCTAATACTTCTTTTGCACTTTCTAATGGGGTTTATAAAATACAATGGGGTTTGCCATACCAATCCTCTCAAACATATAATGCAGTACAATTACAAGAAAATGTTAGTGGTACTTGGGGTGCCTGGAGAGGTGATGCCAATCTAGCAGGTTTAGCTAATGGTGGAGGTACAGATTGGGGAGGGACAACTTTCATGACAGACTATATTGATTGTAGTACTGCTACTCGAACGTTACGTTTATATAATCCCGATTCACGTACGCTCTATTATGGTGCCTCCTTTATTATCACAAAGTTAAATCCATCGATAACTACCTCTACCACTGCAGATAATTTAGGGAATCATACCGCTACTAAGAATATCCAGCTTTCAGGGAATTATATTTCAAATGATGGCGATAATGAAGGGATCAGAATTACTAATAATGGACAAGTTGGTATTGGTACGAGTACACCAGTTGTACCTTTGGATGTAAATGGAGCAATAAATGCGAGTACTTTAAGTTTGTCTAATTCTTCTTCGGGAGCCTCGCTAACATTAAAAAATGGAGACGCTGCGGCAGCATTTAATGATAATGCACAGATTAAAATGGGTTGGGCTGGTAGTTCAGCAGGAACAAGCCAATACGCACAATTCATTCACACTAGACATAATGCAGGAACCACCGAAAATGCTATTGATTTTTATTTATCAAATGGTACAGCTAACAATACAATTACATCTGGATCTACAAAAGCCATGTCAATTGAAAGTCCAGGCAATTTGACCGTTGCTGGTAAAATTAACCTGACTGATCCAACAGGGAACGTGGCAGTAAAAGCAGCTGGGTATGTTAATGCAGGATCATTTGTAACACTAGATAATATAAAAGCAACTGTCGCAACTAGCGGAAATAGAGGTTTATGTATTGCGACCACGTCAGGGAGCATCGTCACTTATATGTCTGGCACCTATGGTATGACAGGAGGTAGCAGTGGTGGTGCATCAAATACAGCTATAACGTTTAATACCTCTTTATCCTCATCTATTTTTGGTTGGAGTTTTGGAAGTGTTGGGGATACACCAGTGTATTACATGAATGACACAACGAATAATAGATTTTATCGTATCACATTAATGATTGGTTACGGATTTAATAATAACTTTATTGCTATTGAACGATTATTTTAATATTGCTATATGAGATTAACTTTTCGACACATTTTTTTAATCCTAAGTTGTGGGATTATTTCGGCACAATCTGGAGTTGGAACCACTACTCCTATTAACAAATTTCAAGTGGAAACTACTACGGCAGATCCTGCTTCTTCAGGGTCAGCCTCAAACGGAAATTTGCGTTTAAGCGGGACATCTGGTTCACATGTGCTTGATTTTGGATTAAGTAGTTCATCTACTTTTTCATGGATTCAGGCACGTTCAAAATCTGCATATGGTACAAATTATAATCTTCTATTAAATCCAAATGGTGGAAATGTAGGAATTGGAACATCAAATCCAACAGCAAAACTTAATATTGTTGGAGGAGGCGTACGCATTTTTTCTGGAATTGGAAATAACGTATCGCGGCCAGCAATTAATACAACTGTGATTGGGAATTATGAAATAAGAGGTGTTGGTTCTGCGGGAACTGCATCACAAGCAGATGGAGGTGATGATGGTTTTTTACGTTTATCTGCAGGGGGAGGTACAAATTCAAATACTCAAGCATCAATTGATATTTCGGGTTTTTCATCAGTTGCCGATATGAATTCTAATGTTTTATTTCGAACTACAGGAGTAGAACGAATGAGAATAGATAATTCGGGCAAAGTTGGAATAGGTACCCTTAATCCTTCAACAACACTAACTGTCGGGATGTCTGACGGCACCGTAAGCGGAGAAATCACTTTAAATCCTTCTAATTCTGCTAATGAAGGAGGTCAGCTTACATTTAAAAAGTCTATAACGAATAGCACTTATGATTGGACGATAGATCAAGTAGGCGATGCTACTAGTCCACGGTTTAGAATATTTCCTGGAGGAGCAGAAACCAATGGAATAGTAATAAAGGAAAATGGTTATGTGGGTATAGGGAATGCTAACCCTACAACTAAATTGTATGTTAATGGCGATATAACAGCTAATTCTGTAGCCGGAACTTCTGATGCTCGTTACAAAACCAATATAAAACCCGTAACGGGTGCCTTAGAAAAAGTAAAAGCGTTACAAGGAGTTTATTTTAACTGGAATCAAAAAGCATTTCCTCAGAAGGAATTTGGCAATCAAGTAGAACTTGGATTTATTGCTCAAGAAGTAGAAAAAATTGTACCTGAGGTAGTAACAAAAGAAATAAATAATGAAGAGTATAGAGCAGTGAAGTACGATAAAGTTGTAGCATTATTAGTTGAAGCAATAAAAGAACAACAGAAACAGATAGATGAATTGCAAAAAAAAGTAAAAGAATTGTCAAAAAAAAACTAAATAAGTAAATGAAACAGAAACTGTTTATACTCTTTTATTTTTTTGGTTTAGTAATGAATGGACAAATGATTTCTGTACCATCTTCATTGACAATTGAAGCAAATACAGCAAATACAGATGCGGGGAATTTTGTAATCAATTGGGCAAACAACACAGATAATTTGTTAATTAGTTTAAGCTTAGAATATCAAAACGGTGCTACCTTAAGTTTTCCAACTACAACAGGTCTAACGCGTAATTATGGATACTCCTCATGGACTAATGTTACTAGTATTGTTTTTTATGGAACTCGAGATTATATTAACGCAGGTTTAGCCGCAATGACTATTTCAATCGGGAGCATAAAAACGGCAGTTAAAATTAATATTGAAGTATCCCAATACGATTCTAGTTATGTATACAATCCAGTAAATAAGCATTTTTACAAATTTATAAGTGGTGCAGTAACATATACAAATGCAAAAGCAGGTGCAGCTGCACAGCCTTCATTTAAAGGAAAAACACCTTATTTAGCCACTATTACCTCTCAGGCAGAAAATGATTTTATAAATAACAATCTTTCTTATACTAATATTTGGGTAGCTATGTCGGATGCTGCTACCGAAGGGCGGTGGGTTTATGATGCTGGACCAGAAGCAAACACTAATTTCTGGAATACATCGGTGGCTGGGGTAACCAATACCACATATACATCATATGCATCAAATGGAACAACTGTATCTAGTCAATATTCCAATTGGTGTTCGGGAGAGCCTAATAATTCAGACGGTTCTAGAAATGGAGAGGATTGTATTGTGGCTAAATCGGGTGGGGCTACTTGTTGGAATGATTTAGCGGATGGAAATACAGGTAGTGTAAGTGGTTATTTAGTAGAAATTAGTGCTGATTTTCCAGCAGGTTCAGACTATACAGGAGTGTATTCAGCTTATGTGGTACATAATAATGATATGGCATTTACCTTAAATTCAACAAGTACTTTAACAACAAGTACTATTTCTAATTTACCTAATTTGTATGGGGGGCTACAGGTCAATAACGGACATACAGTTACAGTACCATCAGCTACCACAGTGAACTCTAATAAAATTGTTTTTTCAGGTACCGGTAAAATGGTTTTTACAGATGCTACAAGTAAGTGGACTCCGGGTACGGCAAGTACTACTAATACATTTACGCATAGTCCTGCTACGAATGCAAATCCTACTTACTGGTCAGCTTCAAGTGTTTGGGTAAATGACCCTTTTAATGGAGGAGCTAGTTATCCTCATTATTCGCCATGGATTAATTCATACCAAGGTTGGTCTGCGGGGGTAAACGATTATAATCAATATATTGTTCTTAGTTATAGTACACCGGTTTATATTACAGGAATTGTAACACAAGGCAGAGCTAATAGTGCTCAATGGGTAACAGCGGGAACAATAGAGGTTAGTTCAGACGGAAGTACTTGGAGAACTATACTAACAAATACATCTTTAAATTCAGATCAAACTACCATAAAAACCATATTGTTTCCAAATGTAGAATATGCACAATACGTTAGAGTAAGACCAACTAATTGGTATAATCATATCTCTATGCGTTTAGGTTTGTTAATCAAACAATAAGATTTTTAGTAAAAGCTCCTTTTTTATTTCTAGTTTTTAAAAATGTGTAAAAACAAATACACCTTAAAATGTGTAAAAATTGTATTTTGTACTTGTTTTTTAAGTATATTTGCGAAATTTTCACAATAAAAACGATTACGATGAAAAATACATTTTTCTCAAAAATTCTCAAACAATTATTGTTTATTAGTGTATTGTTAACTTTTGGTTTTTCTCAAGGTCAAACTAAACGAGTGTTGGCAAATTGGATGGGAGGTAATGCTTCTTCAATTTCTTTTCCATACAATGGGGATTATTCAAATCCTATAACTAATGGTTGCAGTATGAATTACTCGGGTATTACACCACAAAATGATAATAGGTTTTTTTTCACTGCAAACCCTTCTTCAACTTTAAATACTAGTACAAGTCCCTACATTTCATTTACAATAAATGCTGGGTCAAGTTCGATTGATTTGGATCGAATAGTATTTCAGTCTTATGCTGGTGCTTCATTAAATACATCATTAAGATATAGTGTTGATGGATATGCTAGTAATCTTGGAAGCATTACAGCTAACGGGAGTAGTTATTCACTTACTTCAGTTGATTTAAATTCTTTAGCTAATATTTCAGGAACAGTAGAATTTAGGATGTATTTTTATGGGAATGCCTCGGCTACAAGTATTATGTTAGGAAGTACAGGTTCTGCATATTCCTCTGTAGATGGTACACCTAGTTCCTATGGACCAACTCCAGTTGCTCCGCCAACGGGGTACTCTTGGTCATCAGTTTCTTTTTGGTATAATTACTTCGCTCCAGTAATTACAACTAGTTCAAGTTTAACTACCTTTTCAAAATGTACTGGGCTAGCATCAAACGCACAAACATTTTCGGTTTCAGGAACAAATTTAACTTCAAATATTACTATTGCCGCTTTAACAGGTTATGAATATTCTTTAGACGGTATTACCTATACTTCAACTCTAAATATTTCTCCAAGTTCAGGTTCAGTAGCTTCTACACCTGTTTATGTTCGTTTAACGACGGCAAGTACAGGCTCTCCTTCCGGTAATATTTCTATAAGTGCAACAGGGGCAACAACTCAGACAATAGCGGTAACAGGAGTAGTTAACTCTTTACCAACTATAACAATAGGAAGTGTTTCAAATGTTTTTCAATCGGCAACATCTTTTATTATTCCATATACAGCAACAACCAACTCCCCAACACTATATTCAGTTTCTGCAGGAACCAATGCATTAAGTGGGTTTACTCCTGTTTCTGATGTAATATTTTCAGGTAGTTCAGGAAATTTAACGGTTCCAATTCCTACTAATAGTGCGCTTGGAACGTATGATTTTGTATTAAAGGTAAAAAATGCAACAACTTTATGTGAAAGTACTTTAGTTAATTTTACTATGAAAGTTGCTACTGCACCACCAACTATTACGTCTTTTTCGCCAATAAGTGGAGCTGTTGGATCTACAGTAACGATTACTGGTACAGGGTTTAATACTACGGCAACTAATAATATAGTTTCTTTTGATGGAGTGTCAGCGACAGTTACATCAGCGACAGCAACTTCATTAAATGTAACAGTACCTTATGGTACAACTGGGTTTTCAAAGATAAAAGTATTGAATACAGCAACAGGAATTGCCTACTCTAAGGGTTCTTTTTCGACTACTTTTCATAATGGAGGTTTTGGAAATGGAGATTATAACTATGGTACAGGCACTTTTAATGGTGCAGTAACTTTTACAACAGCTGCTTCTTGGCAAACAACAGCTGATTGGAAATCAATTAATCTTTTGGTAGATTATAATAATGATGGTTTTCCAGATTATACGTCTATGTCTAACAGTTCTTCAAGTATTTATATTTACAAGAATACGATAACGACTCCAGGCACTACAGTATCTACAAGTACATTTTCTACAACTGCAGTAACATTAACGGCAACTACAACCCCTTCGGCTATTTTTTCGGAGGATATTAACGGTGATGGGAAAATGGATCTTATTGTTCCAACGGGAAGTTCTATAGATATTTTTATCAATACGTCTTCGGCAGGCACAATTAGTTTTGCAACTAAACAGACATTTACATTAGCATGTTCTAACAGAGTTCGTTTTGTTGATATAAATAAAGACGGTATGCTTGATATATTTAGTTATTCTGGAGCGGCTTTCAAATATTTATTAAATACAAGTACTCTTGGGGCAGCTACGATTAATTTTGGTACATCTATTTCACTTACTACAGCTACAACACCATTAGATTTTGACATGGCTGATTTTAATAATGACGGATACTTAGATATATTATTTTCATATGCTAGTGGATACTATATTTCTTTAGGATCTAATACTGGTTTTGGTGTATTTACTTCAAATGCAAGCTCTTTTTCGTCAGGAAATATAGTTAGTGGAGATCTAGATAACGATGGAGATATTGACTTTGTTGTAAAAACTTCGACTAGTGCGATTAATTATTTTACCAATAATGGTTCAGGGGTATTTACAAGTTTAAGTTCTAGTGTTGGAAGTCCTTCAGGTATTTTAAATGGTTTTGATTTAGCGAATTTTAACGGAGATGCCTATCCAGAAGTTTATTCGTCTAATGCTAATTCAGGACCCTATATTGCTATTTTTAACAACACTACAACAAGTAATACTTTAAGTTATGCAAATTCAACTAATGCTTACTCTTCTTCAAACCCTATGGGGCTAAAAGCGACCGATGTAAACGGTGATGGGAGACCAGACATTGTTGCTCCAGGATATTACAACACAAGTTATTATGTGAATCAAAACATTATAGGAATTCCGACAATTTCTTCATTTACTCCTACTTCTGGAAGTGGGGGCACTTCTATTACAATTACAGGAACTTATTTTACAGGTACAACCGATGTTAAATTCAACGGTATTTCTGCTACGTCATTTACGGTTAATAGTTCTACTTCAATTACAGCCATTGCTCCGATTGGCACAACAGGAACTGTACAAGTAATAACTCCAGGCGGCACAGTAACAAGTGCATCAAATTTTACTTATTCACCAACAATAGTAAGAACTGGAACACTGACTGCATTTTCAAAATGTTCTGGTTCTGTTTCTGCGGCTCAAACATTTACCGTTTCTGGAACAAATTTAACCGCAAACCTTGTTGTTGCAGCATATACGAATTTAGAATATTCATTAGATGGCACTACATATTCTTCAACGCTTTCAATAACACCTACCTCTGGTACAGTAGCAACAACGACAATATACGTTAGAATGACAGCCGCTAGTGCATCTTTGACTACAGGTAATATATCAATTACTTCAACAGGCGCTACGAATCAAACTATAGCAGTATCTGGAACGGTAAGTATTGTTACCGCAATTTCAGCTCATCCCTCTACTGCATCTCAATCAGTGTGTCAAGGTGCCACTTTGACAGCGCTGACTGTAACAGCAAGTGGGACAAGTTTAACGTATCAATGGTATTCTAATACTATAGCTTCTACAACTGGTAGTACTTTAATTACTGGAGCCACAAGTGCATCCTATACTCCGACTAATTCAGTGCCTTCTACATTTTATTATTATTGCGTAGTTACAGGTACATGTGGTACATTAACTTCCAATTTTTCTGGACTAATTACTATAAATGAAACACCTGTTGCAGGAACAGCAACTATATCTGCGACAAATATTTGTCCTGGTAACACGGTAACTCTTTCTTTAACAGGAAACACAGGAAGCATTCAATGGCAATCATCACTAAATAACAGCACTTGGAATAATATTACTGGAGCAACAACTGCGACTTATACGACTGCTGCATTAACTACAACAACGTATTATAGAGCCGCTATTACTAGTGGCGTTTGTACAGTAGCAAATAGTAATGTTCTTACAGTTACTGTTCCAACTGCCCCTTATCCATTTGATAGAGCTGTTAATTTTACTTCTGGAGGTCATTTAACAAAAGCAGCAGGAACTTCAATCAATTTAACGAATTGGACTGTTGAAGCTTGGATTTATCCAACAGCATGGAATTATCTTGCAGGGATTGTAAGTAAACGAGATTTTCAATTCATGACAAATTCAAATGGCGCACTCTCAGTGATGATAGAGCGTGACTGGTCATGGGAATTAACAACGACCGCAAATAATGTTGTTATATTAAACAAATGGCAACATGTTGCCGCTAGTTATAATGCTACTTCTAAAGTGGTTAAAATATATGTTAATGGAGTTTTAGTACACACATTTACACGTGGTCAATCTTTTGTTCCTGATTTTAATAGCTATGATTTTAAAGTCGGATATAATAATGGTATCGGGAATGGAACACCTAATCGAACTTTTGCTGGAAATATTGACGAAGTTAAGGTTTGGAATACTGTAAGAACGGATGCCGAAGTTGCTTCAAATTTTGCCACACAATTAATTGGAAACGAAAGCGGTCTAGTAGCTTATTACAAGTTTGATCAAGGTGTTGGGGGCGCAAATAATACTGCCATTACAAGTTTAATAGATGCAACAGCAAACGGGAATCATTTGACACCAGCTTCTTCTTCCCCTGTATATGCTATGACTGGTGCAACAAATAATATTGTTCAAGCTGGTCCTGCGATTTTAACTTCGCCAAACATTTGTTTAAATGCAACAACAACCTTAACTCATACAGTTTCTGGCGGAACTTGGTCTACTTCAAATGCATCAATTATTTCTATTGATTCAAGTACAGGCGCAGCAACTGCTAATGCAGAAGGATCAGCTACTATTACCTATTCATTCACAGATAACGGTTGTAATTATTCTAGCACAAAAGTATTTTCAGTTTTAGGATTACCTGCAATTACAACACAACCAGCCGCTACCGCCCAAAACATTTGTTTAAATGGAACAGCTACGGCACTTTCTGTAACTGCAACAGGTGCTGGTTTGACGTATCAATGGTATAAAAATATAACTGCGTCTAATACTGGTGGGACTTCAATTTCAGGAGCAACTAGTGCAAGTTACACACCGCTTAGTACAACAGCCGGAGAGGCTTACTATTATTGTATTGTAAGTGGTACTTGTACACCAGCTGTAACAAGTAATGTCTCTGGATTAATAAAAGTGTACGCACCTTCTGTGGCGGGTACCATTAGTTCTTCTGTAACAAGTATTTGTGATTCAGGATCAACAACATTAACATTAGCAGGAAATACAGGAACTATTCAATGGCAACGTTTTGATAATCCAGTTTGGACTGATTTGTCAGGAGAAACAAATACAACATATACGACACCAATTTTAACTCAAAATACAGTTTACAGAGTAGTTGTAACAAACGGACTTTGTTCAAGTGTCACAAGTTCTGATTTTACAGTTCCAGTAAATACTTCACCATCAGCTCCAACTTCCACAACTACAATAAACTATTGTCAAGGCGCCACAGCTACAGCTTTAGTAGCTACTCCAATTAGTGGTTATTCGTTACAATGGTATACTACTGCGACAGGTGGCACAGCGAGTACAACTGCCCCAACACCATTGACCACTTCTGTTGGATCAACGATTTATTATGTGAGTCAGAAACAAAATTCTTCTACAGTCACAACAACAACAAGTGCGGGTGTTACGGCAAGTTATGTTTCTGGACTCACTTTCGGACAAACATTTCAAGTAAGTACTACTAGCAGAATAAATTCATTAGCTATTGGTCAAATATTTGCATATTCACCTGTAATT
The DNA here is from genome assembly GCF_031326205.1 of Flavobacterium sp. 20NA77.7. NCBI lineage: Bacteria > Pseudomonadati > Bacteroidota > Flavobacteriia > Flavobacteriales > Flavobacteriaceae > Flavobacterium > Flavobacterium nakdongense. The sequence goes on from NZ_CP133721.1 coordinate 146,452, forward strand.
AATCTTAAAATTTATAATGGATTTGGTGGAGCATTATTGGGAAGTGCAGATGCAACTATGACCGGATCAGGTTATTTTAATCCTATATTCACATTTGTAAATTCAAATATTGTTTTAAATGCGAATCAAACATATTATTTTGAAGTAACTAGTACTAATAGTGTCTCAATATATTTGATGTCGGTAAAAAACAATACAACCCCTACAGGTGTCTTGTATCAAAATAATGTTGCAAATTCAGCATTAGATTTTGATTTTACATTGACATCAACCTCTATTGCTAACCCATGCGAAAGCCCACGAACGGCTATCACAGTTAATGTAAACGAAGTTCCAACCATTTCAGGTATTCAAAACATGACGGTTGGGGGTAGTACAATTACTTTAACAGGTTCTGGTACACCAGACAACACAACACCTTGGACTTCATCAAACACTGCTGTGGCTACTATTACTTCTTCAGGAGTAGTTAATGCAGTAGGAGGTGGTACTACTACCATAACTTATTTAACAGCTAGTGGCTGTTCTAAAACAGCGATGCTTCGAGTTGTCGATTGCTCGCAACCTTTTGGAAATGCTTTAGCTTTTGGTGTAGGTTCAACTGCAGCCACTGCTGATTTTGTGAATATTCCTTCTAGAATATTTCCTACTCAATCCGTAGCTAATTTTACGATTGAAACTTGGATAAGACCCGCTGCTTCTGATATAATGTCTGGAACTCCTGGAAATAGTTGGTTGTCCTTTTTAGGGTATACAGGTACAAAAAGAAGTCCATCAATATATATAACCAATAATGGGGTTTTACATGCGTCTTGGTCTGAAGGCTCAACATTAATCGGAACGCCAGTTTCTGCTAGTAGTCCAACTTCCTTGGTAGCTAATAAATGGACTCACGTAGCTTTAGTAAAAGACGGAACAACTATGCGTTTATTCGTTGATGGTATCCAAATCCAATCGATAACTTGTGCGGCAAATTTAGATCTTCCAGATAATGCCTATTGGTTAGGAAAATCGGATCAACAATTTAGTGGAGCATTAGACGAGGTTCGTTTTTGGTCAACGACTCGTACTCAAGCTCAAATTCAAGCTACTATGAATGCCGAGTTAGCTGGAACAGAAGCAGGTTTATTAGCCTATTTTGACTTCAATGAAGGTATTGCTGGTGGAACAAATACATCTATTACTTCGATTATTAACAAAGCAAATAATACTTTAAATGGTACCTTAACTAATTTTACAAGAACTGGAACGACATCTAATTTTGTTGGAAATTCAGTTTCAAGTAGTGATATTACAGGTGCAGCAACAATTTGTGGTAATACTACTGCACAGTATACACATCAAATTCCTGGAGGAACTTGGTCGGTATCTAATGGAGCTACTGCTACTATAAGTACCTCAGGATTACTTACTGCCACAACAAATGAAAATATAACCTTATCTTATACATACGCGTTAAATGGCTGTTCGTTTACAGCAACAAAAACAGTTGCGATAAATTCTCCTGCTGCTCCTGTGACCAATACCACAATTAATTTATGTCAAGGCGCCACAACTTCGGCATTAACGGCAACGGCTTTATCCGGTCATACGCTTCAATGGTACACAGTTGCTACCGGAGGAACGGCTAGCTCTACAGCGCCTACACCAAGTGTAACTACTTTGGGTACAACAATGTATTATGTAAGTCAAAAAAACAACACAACGAATTGCGAAAGTGCACGAACAGCAATTACGGTTACTATCAATGCAGTGCCTACAATTTCAGGTGCACAAAGCATAACTGTAGGAGGTACACCACTTCAATTAACAGGCTCAGGTACAGCAGATACTTTAACGCCTTGGACTTCTTCCAATACAGCGGCAGCAACTGTTTCATCAACAGGAGTGGTAACTGCAGTTGGGGCAGGATCCACTATCATAACCTACACTGCTGCTAATGGTTGTACAGCAACCGCAGTAATTAGTGTCGTAGACTGTAGCCAACCATTTGGTAATGCATTACAATTTGATGGGGTTGATGATTCGTTTTCTACCGCTTCTAATTTAAGTGCTTTAAATATTACCGGTAACATCACGCTTGAAACTTGGATTAAGTTTGATCAAGTTCATTCAGATTATGTAAGAGTTATAGGGAAAGGAGATAATTCGAATAGAACATATGGCCTATGGTTAGGAACAAATGGCAAATTATTGTTTCAAATTTGGAGTAGCTTTGGTTCAGGTTTAGGTTTAGAAAGCACAACAGCTTTACAACCGGGTGTTTGGTATCATATTTCGGCAACAAGAAGTGGAAATACAGCCAAAATTTATATTAACGGTATCGAAGATGCTTCTACAAGTACAACTGTAACTCCACAAACTAATACCCTCCCTTTAACGGTTGGTTATGGGGGTATACATACATGGTTAAAAGGAGCTTTAGATGAAGTAAGAGTTTGGAATGTTGCCCGTTCGCTTTCTCAAATTCAACAAGGCATGTACAATGCATTAGTTGGAAATGAAACAGGACTAGTAGCATATTATGACTTCAATCAAGGAATTGCAGGAGGTAATAATTCAACTATTAATGCAGCTCTTGATAGAACTACGAATGTTCTTCACGGTACGTTAACCAATTTTGCCAAAACAGGAACGGCATCAAATTTTGTTGGAAATACAGCAGCTAATTTTGTAATTACAGGTGCTGCAACCTTATGTGCTAATAGTACTTCACAATATACACACCAAGTATCTGGCGGAACCTGGTCGTTATCAAGTGGTGCTAATGCAACCATTAGTACATCAGGATTGTTAACGGCTGCAGCCAATGAAGATATTACGGTATCGTATACTTATGTGGTTAATGGTTGTACATTTATTGCTACAAAAGCAGTATCAATTGTAACACCTGCGATAACGGTTCAACCCTCTACAACCTCACAAAACGTATGTGTTAATGGTATAACAGCAACACTTGCAGTTACGGCTACGGGATTAAATAATACATACCAATGGTATAAAAATACAACAGCTTCAACTACAGGAGGAACATTGATTACGGGAGCTACAAACTCTGTTTATATGCCTTCTAACACATTAGTTGGTACAACATATTATTATTGTGTAGTGAGCAATACGTGTTCGTCACCTATGACTTCTAATGTTTCGGGAGCAATTACTATTTCTCCTGTTTCAGTAGCAGGAACAATAACTGGTACAACTTCTATTTGTAGTGGTGCTACAACCACATTAACACTTTCGGGTAATGTTGGTACTATTCAATGGCAACGTTTTGACAATCCTGTTTGGACTGATTTAACAGGTGAAACAAATACTTCATTTACAACACCAGTACTTACTCAAAATACAACTTATAGAGCGGTGGTTATTAGTGGTTATTGTTCTTCTGCAATGACTTCAAGTTTCAATGTAGTTGTTAATCCGCTGCCTGTAATTTCAGGAACAACTTCTGTAGGTACAGGAGAATCAATAACGCTTTCAGCTACAACTACGGCTGCAAGTTCAAATGCATGGGTTTCATCAAATACTGTGGTAGCAACGGTATCTAATATGGGTGTAGTAACGGGATTAACAACGGGTACTACAACTATTACATATACAAATAATAACGGCTGTTCAGATACTGAAATAATTACTGTAACATTAGGCACAACAATAGCACCGGTTTTAACATCTCCTGTTACAAATACAACAGGTGCTACCACATTAAATTTTAATTATACATTACCCGAACCACCATTAGCAGGTTCTGTTGCTTTAATTTTTACACCAACAGGTGGTGGTACACCAATTCTTTGGACAATGACAAATGCAACTTCTGCTACCTTTAGTTATGTGGTAGGGACTAATCCAACCACACTTCCAAATGTAGTTTCAGGTACAGCGCTAGGATTTACAACATATGATGTAACGCTAATTTATCAAGATGCATTTAGTAACCCAGCAACATCAGTTACTAATACTAATATTCAAACATTAGCACCACCAAGTATTAGTTTTGCCAATACTAATTATACAGGTATAATCAATCAATCAATAGCAATCCAAACAGTAAATGCAGGAGGAGGAATGGTTACTTATTCTATTTCCCCAATATTACCTACAGGATTAAGTTTAAATACAGCAACTGGAGTAATCTCAGGAACTCCAACTGTAACGTTAGCACAAACTTCGTTTACAGTTACAGCTACAAATGCAGCAGGTACTGATTCAGAATCATTTAATTTATTTATTGATGCGGATACAGACGGCGATGGAATAGGAAATGCGACAGATACAGACATTGATGGCGATGGAACAGCTAATGGACAAGATACAAATCCTACAAATCCATGTATTGGATATAATTCTAGTACAGCTAGTTCAACTTGGCAAACAGCAGATTGTGATGGGGATGGTATTCTTAATGGATCAGACGCAGATGTTGACGGGAATGGAACAATTGATAATGGTACGGATATAGATGGAGACGGAATAAATGATGCGAATGATCCAGATATTGATGGGGATGGTATTCCTAATGGAGCTGATTCAGATCCAGATGGTAATGGAACTATAAATAATGGTCCAGACACTGATGGTGATGGTATTAATGATGCGAATGATCCAGATATTGATGGCGATGGTATTCCTAATGGAGCTGATTCAGACCCAGATGGTAATGGAACTATAAATAATGGTCCAGACACTGATGGCGATGGTATTAATGATGCGAATGACCCAGATATTGATGGCGATGGCATTCCTAATGGCGCAGATGCTGACGCAAATGGTGATGGCACTATTGATAATGGTGCTGTTGATACAGATGGAGATGGAATTGTAGATGGAGCAGATAGTGATGTGAATGGAGACGGAGTTATTGACAATGGCCCAGATACAGATGGTGATGGTATTAATGATGCGAATGACCCAGATATTGATGGCGATGGCATTCCAAATGGTGCTGATGCAGATCCAGATGGAGATGGAACTATTAATAATGGCCCAGATACTGATGGAGATGGAATAAATGACGCTAATGACCCAGATATTGATGGCGATGGAGTTCCAAATGGTGCTGATGCAGATCCTGATGGTAATGGAACTATTAATAATGGCCCAGATACTGATGGTGACGGAATAAATGATGCCAATGATCCAGATATTGATGGTGATGGGATACCAAATGGTGCTGATGCAGATCCTGATGGGGATGGAACGATTAATAATGGCCCAGACACTGATGGCGATGGTATTAATGATGCAGCCGATGCAGATCCTGATGGTAATGGAACTATTGATAACGGTCCAGACACTGATGGCGATGGTATTAATGATGCTAACGATCCAGATATTGATGGCGATGGCATTCCAAATGCAGCCGATGTTGACCCAGATGGAAATGGTACAAACAACAATGGTACTGATATGGATGGTGATGGTATTAATGATGCAAATGATCCAGATATGGATGGAGATGGTATTCCGAATGGAGTGGATAATTGTCCAAACATTGTGAATCCTTCAGTTATAACTCAACCAAGCTCACAAGTAGTAAATATTTGTCCAAACGGTACACCACCAACATTAACGATTCAGGCAAATGGACAACAATTAGAATACCAATGGTATGTGAATACAATAAATTCCAATGTAGGAGGAACACCAATAACAGGCGCGACAAGTACATCATTTGTACCAAGTAATGCTTTGGTTGGACCTCATTATTATTATGTAGTTGTTAATGGTACTTGTGGAATGTCTAAGTCTGAAGTTTCTGGAGCAATTACAGTTCAAGATATTACATTACCAACAGTTGTTACACAAAACATTTCGGTTGCATTAAATGCTTCAGGGACAGCGACCATTACGGCAGCACAAATTAATAATGGTTCAACAGATAACTGTAGTATTGCCTCGGTGACAGTTAGTCCATCATCTTTTACGTGCGCAAATATTGGAACTAACACAGTTACTTTAACCGTAACAGATGGAAATGGAAATGTAAATACAGGAACAGCTACGGTAACTGTAACAGAAAGCACATTACCAACAGTTGTTACACAAAACATTTCGGTTGCATTAAATGCTTCAGGGACAGCGACAATTGCGGCAGCACAAATTAATAATGGTTCAACAGATAACTGTAGTATTGCCTCGATGACAGTTAGTCCATCATCTTTTACGTGCACAAATATTGGAACTAATATAGTTACTTTAACCGTAACAGATGGAAATGGAAATATAAATACAGGAACAGCTACGGTAACTGTGACAGATACTATTTTGCCAACAGTTGTTACACAAAATGCATCTGTAACATTAAATGCTCAAGGAACCGCAACAGTAACAGCAACTCAAGTGAATAATGGTTCATTTGATAATTGTAGTATAGCAACCATAACTGTGTCTCCAAGTTCATTTACATGTGCTAATATCGGAACCAATACTGTAACGGTAACCGTAACGGATGCTAGTGGTAATGTAAGTTCAAGTACTGCAATAGTAACAGTTGTTTTAGATAATTCTATATCAGCAAATAATGATTTAGATGCTATACCAGACAATTGTGATGATGACGATGATAATGATGGAATTTTAGACGTGAACGATAACTGTCAATTTATTGCAAATCAAGATCAATTAAATACAGATAATGATACGATGGGAGATATTTGTGATCCAGATGATGATAATGATGGTATTGATGATGTGTATGATAACTGTCCAAAATCGTATAACCCTTATCAAGAAGATAGAGATAACGATGGGCAAGGAGATAGTTGTGATACCATAGAAATTAACGTCTCTGATGCTATTTCACCAAATGGCGATGGAATTAATGATACATGGGTAATTTATAATATTGAAAATCATCCAAATGCTGTAGTAAAAGTGTTTAATAGATGGGGTAAAGAAGTATTTAAAGCAAGACATTACCAAAATAATTGGGGAGGTGAATTTGGAACAAATACGGAGACTTTACCAGAAGGCGGATCATATTACTACCAAATCGATTTGGATGGTGACGGATCAATAGATAAAGATGGTTGGTTATATATTTCAAGAAAATAAAATAAATCTAATGAAGATGAAAAAAATAATATTTATGAGTTCGGGATTACTAGTTTTATTGACTAGTAATCTTTGGGCGCAGCAAGAAAGTATCTTAGCGTTCTATAAAACACACTTAAACTTGGTAAATCCTGCGGTTGTAGGTGTAGAAGAAGAAACTATTTTTACTTCAACAGTAAGAAAACAATGGACAGGTATTAAGGACGCACCTGAAACACAGGCTGTTTCCTTTATGACACCATTAGAAAACAATTTAAGTTTTGGTGTTTCGGTAATTCGTGACAAGGTGTTTATAGAAACGCAAACTTATATGTCAATTGATTTTTCGTATAAAGTAAAATTAAATGACGATTTAGATTTATTTATGGGCGTAAAAGCGGGAGCCAACAACTATGAAGTAAATACTTCAGGATTGCAGACTTACAATATAGCTTCGGATCCAAGTTTAGGAAATATTTCAAGAATGCATCCAAATTTTGGAGTAGGATTCTATTTAAAAAACAAAGATTATTTTGTATCGTTATCAACGCCGAAAATGTTAAGTTCAGAACGAGCTAAAAATGTGGAAGGTTATGGCACAGTAACAACAGACAGAACCCATATTTATTTAAGTGGAGGATATACCTATCAAATCAATGAAGAGGTTACGTTTTCTCCCTCTTTTATGTTTAGATATGTAAATGGAGCTCCTTTGTCAACAGATTTTACAGCAGCTGTAAACGTAAGCGAGTTAGCTGATTTTGCCTTAACGTACAGAACAGATAATGCTATTGCCGGAATGACGTTGTTTAAAGTAAATAAAAACTTTAAATTAGGATATGCTTATGAATACATTACAAGCAAAGACTTGTTGGGGAGAGCAAATGGCACACATGAATTATTGTTAAGGTATCAACTATAATTCTATTCCATATAATTAAAAAAGCCTGAGAATATTTTCAGGCTTTTTTAGTTGTCAAACTCTTTTAGTTTGTCATAAATTAAATAAGGCTCAAAACCTTTTCTAAGTAAATAATCTACAAATTTTTTATTTTTCTTTTGTCCTTTGCGTTCTTTTATAGTTAACCAATGTTTTTCAGCAAGGGCATTAAAACGAGTAATATACGCTTCTGAATCAATTTCTTGAAGCGCTATTTCAATCAATTTTGAAGAAATATTTCTAAATTTTAATTCTTGAATAATTCTATTTTTACCCCAATTTTTATAGTTATGCTTACCTCTGACAAAACTTTTAGCAAACCGTTCTTCATTAATAAAATTATGTTCAATTAGGTAAATTAAAAGTTGTTCTTTTTCCGCGGCAGTTAATTTAAAGCTGTATAGTTTTTCTTCTACTTCTTTGTAACACCTTTCTTGATACGCACAATAGTATTCCATTTTGCTCTGAATTTGCAACAACGTAAAAGTTATATTTGGAGATGTTTTCAATAGAGATGTAGCGTTATATATAAATCAAAAAGGCTAGTAAAACCAGCCTTGTTATTTTGTAAATTATACCTAAACTTTCATGATTTCGGCTTCTTTTCCAACTAATAAATCATCAATTTTTTTAATATAACTATCTGTTAATTTTTGAATGTCTTCTTCGGCTTTTTTACAAACGTCTTCAGAAGTTCCTTCTTTTTCTTCTTTCTTGATGTCGTTGTTAGCGTCTTTTCGGGCATTTCTAATCCCTATTTTAGCTTCTTCAGCTTCGGCCTTTGCTTGTTTTACTAAATCACGTCTGCGCTCTTCAGTCAATGCTGGAATGTTAATAATAATATTATCACCATTGTTCATTGGGTTAAGCCCTAAATTAGCAATCATAATAGCTTTTTCAATAGGCTGTAACATGGTTTTTTCCCAAGGCGTTACAGTTAATGTTCGAGCATCAGCAGCATTAATATTTGCTACTTGTGATAAAGGCGTTTGCGAACCATAATAATCAACAAAAACACCACCTAACATTTGAGGAGATGCTTTTCCTGCTCTAATGTTTAAAAATTCTTTTTCTAAATGCGCAATAGAACCATTCATCGATTCTTTAGCGCTATCAATGATAAAGTTAATTTCTTCAGTCATCTTGTTATGTTTTTAAATCGTATTTTTATTTAAATAGTTACTGTTGTTCCAATGGTTGCACCTTCACACACTTTTAATAAATTTCCAGGTTTGTTCATGTCAAAAACAATAATTGGAAGTTTGTTTTCTTGACTCAATGTAAAAGCTGTAGTATCCATTACATTAAGACCTTTAGCAAGTACATCTTCAAAAGAAATGTAATCAAATTTAACAGCATTACTGTCTTTTTCTGGGTCTGCTGTATAAACACCATCTACTCGTGTGCCTTTTAAAATTACATCGGCATGCACTTCAATTCCTCTTAAAACAGCAGCCGTATCGGTAGTAAAATAAGGGTTTCCTGTTCCGGCACCAAATATTACAATTCTTCCTTTTTCTAAATGACGTGTAGCTCTTCTTTTAATATAAGGTTCGGCAATAGATTCAATTTTAAGTGCGGTTTGAAGACGTGTTTGCATTCCTGCGTCTTCAAGAGCGCCTTGTAAAGCCATTCCATTAATGACAGTAGCTAACATGCCCATGTAGTCACCTTGCACACGATCCATTCCACTACTAGCACCCGCTAATCCTCTAAAAATATTTCCACCACCAATAACAATGGCAATTTCAACACCTTTATTGTGTATTTCTTTAATTTCGGCAGCATAGGCAGCTAACATTTTAGGATCAATACCATATTGTTGATCACCCATTAAAGCTTCGCCGCTTAGTTTGAGAAGAATTCTTTTGTATTTCATAGTATGAAGGTAATTTCTTTGCAAATATACTATTTATCCAAGAAAATTATAAAAATGTAAAAAATAAACTTTAATGGTAAAGTATGTGCCTCTTTAGCCAGATTCAAAATCATATTGTTGTGTACTATTTTGCCACAAATTTTGGTAACATTTATTACGGGAGTTTATTTTTGAAAACCGTATTTTTGATTTAAATTTAAAACAGTTAAATTAATTTTGATAATGAAAAAAGAAATAGAACAAAGTTTGTTACACAGCTTTACGTATCCAGAATATAGAGCCCATATTGCACAATTATTAACAGAAGGAATGGCCACGGGTCATGAACAAAATGCAGATTTGGTTCATTATTCGGAGTTAAATCAGGCAAGAATGCATCGATTAGACAAAACGATTCAAGTACTACCAGAAGTTGTCGATTTTTTTTCAAAATTAACAATAAAACAACTATGGGTAGTCTTAGCTGAAGGTTGGTGTGGCGATGCCGCTAATTGCATTCCTGTTTTGCATAAAATAGCGGAAGGAACTTCTTTAATTGATATGAAAATTATTTTGAGAGATGATAATGATGCGGTAATGCAACATTTTTTAACTAATGGCGCTAGAGCAATTCCTAAATTACTCATACTCGATGCTGAAACTTTAAACGTTATTGCAAATTGGGGTCCAAGACCTGAACCAGCAAAACAGTTAATCCTTGACTATAAAGCAACATATGGCATTGTGGATGAAACGGCTAAAATAGAATTGCAAAAATGGTACTTACAAGACAAAGGAATTGCTATTCAAAATGAGATTTTAAAAATCTATGAGCAAATACACGTATAATTTTATTTAATTGTTCCAATAATAGTCAACTTATCAGAAGTGGAAATGCCCCCAGGGTTACAGCCTAGTTTTCCTTCGGGTATTTCTATTTTTAATTGTGCATAATACGCAACCCAAACAGGAAAAAATGAATTAGTTTCAGGAGATTTAAAAGTCATGGGTTGTAACTCAAAAAAAGAAGCGCCATAAGCGTTCAAAAAAGCATCGTAAATCAACTCCGAACAATAATAGCTTCCATTATTATATAAATAAGCATCATCATACGGCATGCCTATTTGTAAAAGAGTAAAAGCAATGGCATTTGGAATATATTTTCTGTATTTTCGTTTTAATCTACCTACAAACATAGGCGAATCGGTATAGTTTGAAAATACATCTAAAGGCGTCATTTTTACTGCTTTCCCCGAGGCTTCTAATACAAAAGTGCTATCGTTTTTTATATAAATCAACCCCATATGGCTAAAGTCCTTACCTTGATACCCTTCAGTTACTTCGTTTATAGCATCACATAACGGCCCACAATTCATCGATTGAAATAGTAAATCACCTGTTTTAAGCCGTTTAACTTCTTGACTAAAAACAAGTTGCGAAACAATAATAAAAAATAAAAACCTATAGTTCATGTTGTAATTGATTTACAAATTCTATGGGACAAAAGGCTTCAGAAACAGTGTAATTGCCAATTTTCGTTCGGCGCAAAGCCGTTAAATGACCTCCAGAGCCTAATGCCTTTCCAAAGTCAAAAGCCAAAGAGCGAATATAGGTTCCTTTACTACATGTTATTCTAAAATCAATCTCAGGTAAAGCTATGCGCGTAATTTCAAATTCGTAAATGGTCGTTTTTCTTGCTTTAATTTCAACATCTTCTCCCGCACGAGCATGTTCATATAAGCGTTTTCCATCTTTTTTGATGGCAGAAAAAACAGGAGGTTTTTGATCAATTTCTCCCATAAATTCTTTTGTGATTTCAAAAATTAACGCTTCTGTAATATGTTCGGTTGAGAATCTGGCGTCAATTTCGGTTTCTAAATCGTAGGAAGGTGTTGTGGCACCAACAAAAATTGTTCCTGTATACTCTTTTTCTTGCGCTTGAATTTCTGTAATTTTTTTAGTGAATTTTCCTGTGCAAATGATTAACAAACCTGACGCTAAAGGATCTAAAGTGCCCGCATGTCCAATTTTGAATTTTTTTGGCAATTCAAATTGGCGTTTTAAGGCATATTTTAATTTATTGACTGCTTGAAAAGAAGACCAAGTTAATGGCTTATCTATGAGTAGTATCTGTCCTTCTAAAATAGATTCGGTGTTCATTATTTTAGAAAATTAAAATAAACTAATAAAAGAAACCCTGCAATAATTCTGTACCATCCCCAAGGTTTAAACCCATATTTTTTTATAATTTCTATAAAAAATTTGATGGCTAAAACCGCAACAATAAAAGCTACCACATTACCAATGATAAACATTTTTGTGTTTTCCGATGATTTTAAAATGAGTTCATACCCTTTCATTTGAGTATCTTCATACGTTTTAATAAACGTCGAATAGCATGTTACAGCTAACATGGTAGGAACGGCTAAGAAAAATGAAAATTCAGCAGCGGCTTGTCTAGTTAAGCCTTGTTGCATACCGCCAATAATACTTGCAGCACTTCGGCTTGTTCCCGGCATCATGGCTAGGCATTGCCAAAAACCGATGGTAATTGCCTTTTTGAACGTAATATCTTCTTCTTTATGTATAGTAGGATTTGTAAAAAAACGATCTACAACTAATAAAATAATGCCTCCTATAATTAAAACTATTGCAATAGGAGTTGGATGTTCTAGTACAGTTTCAATTTTTTCGTCAAATAATTTTCCTAAAATTAAGGCAGGAATGACGGCAAATCCTAATTTTAAAAAGAATTGGAATTTAGTAAAGTCAAAAAACTTACGCCAATACAATACAACTACAGCTAAAATGGCTCCAAATTGAATAGACACTTGAAATAATTTTGTAAAAGCTTCCTTTTCTATTCCAAAATAGGAACTCGCAAAAATCATATGTCCCGTTGACGAAACAGGTAAATATTCCGTAATACCTTCAATAATGGCAAGAATGAGAGCTTGAAGTAAATCCATTTATTTAGTGTTTAGTGAATTGTGAAGAGCGATTAACCAGACAAATAAGTCTAATTACTTTTTACTTTTCACTAAAATCGAATAAATAGTAATTCCAAATCCTAGTAAAACAACTGTTGGTGCTAAACGAATTCTTCTAAAATTAAAAACATCTTCATTAAACACATTTGGGTCTTCATTGGCACCACCGCTCATTAAAATAAAACCTAAAGCAATAACGGCTAATCCAATTAATAAAAATTTATAATTTTCTTTCCCAAAAAGAAATTCAGATTTGTTGTTGTTTTCCATGTTATATTTTTTAAAATTCACTGCCTTGTAACTAGTCAATAGTTCTTTACTAATACAAGTCGTCTGTTCTTAAGTTTAAAAATCGAGTGGTGGCAAAAAATGTACTGATAAAAGTAATAAGCACACCAACAAGTATTACGCCTAAAGCAATACTAACAAAAGACACCACGTCTTTGGCAATGCCAAGTGTTGGGAACAAACTGTCTACATATAACCAAGCAACTAATAACGAAATAATAGCTAAAACAGAACCTGCCAAACCTAGTAATATGTTTCGTATGATAAATGGTTTTCTAATGAAAGATTTTGTTGCGCCTACCATTTGCATAGTTTTAATGGTAAAACGATGTGAATAAATTGATAATCGAATGGAACCATTGATAAGCAACATAGCTATAACAGTTAAAACGCCACTAATGATTAATATCCAAAAACTTATTTTTTCAACATTTTCATTTACTAAATCCACTAATTCTTTAGGATATATAACATCAGAAATGTAAGTGTTTCTTTTGAATTGCATTTCAATTTTTTTAATTTCTTCTGAAGTAACATAATCGCCTTTCAAGTGAATATCAAACGAATTTTGCAACGGATTAAACCCTAAAAATTCTTTAAAATCTTTACCCACAATATCTACATTATTTTTAGCAGCTTCATCTTTAGTGATAAAATCATATCTTTTTACAAACTTTGCATTTTTTAATTCGGTATCAAACTGATTTAATACCGTATCATTTGCTTCGTCTTTAAAATAAACATTCATAGGAATGTTTTCTTTAAAGTCGTTTGATATTTTTTCCGAATTAACAACGAAAAGCCCTAACGCTCCTAGTAAAAACAATACTAAAAAGATACTGAATACTACTGAAAAATAAGAAGAAATAAGCCTTCTTCTTTGATATTGTTCAAATGATAATGCCATAGGTATAAAAATATTATGCCGTAAAAATACTAAAGAAATTTTGTTTACACAGAATATAACAACAAAGTTTTAACTTTAGTATTATAAAATGTATTTTTGTTTATTAAATTCTCTGCCATGAAATTCAAAATCAATCTGATTTTTTTTATTTTTTTACTAAATATAGGTTTCACCTTTGCACAAGAAATTGCAATACCCTATCGCGATGGCAACAAATGGGGTATGTGTAATCAAGAAGGTGAAATAATTATTATACCTAAATATGACAAACTCGAATTTCAGCAAGATTATTCTATAAACCATGAAATAGTAATTCCAAAAATCAAAGATAAACGGGGGTTAATTAGCAATGGACGTGTGTTATTTGAAGCAATTTATGAAAATGTGTATGAAATAAATGGCATTTATGTCTTGGTTTCAGAAAATAACAATGTAAAACAAACGAACATTGTAACTCTAGAAGGTAAATCCATTTTAAAAAAACCAATAATTCAAATTATTAGTTCTGAAACCTGCAATGCTTCTTCTACACTTTTTCATCTTTTAAATGCAGATTTTACAGAGAGTGTTTTTATTTATGATAGTCACACAAAATCTATCGCTTGTTGGCTATATGAAGATTACTATTCTATTAGTATTTTAGAAAGACAAAATAACATGAAAGGTGTTGTTTTTGCTCTGAAAAAAGCTAAAACCGACGCGTTAATTATTGAGAATTGGGATTTTTCTAAATTACCAAAAGAAAAAATAAAAACAAAACTGACATATAAAACAGAACGGGATTATTTCAACCGTTTTGTAGAAAAGTCACATACCTATTCTGATACCTATGGAACCGGTTCAGGAACCGGTTCAGGCAATTATCGCTACGATGAAGTAGTTGTAATGGAAGATAGAAGGGGCGATCCCATTTATGATGTACAAGCAGCAGAAGTTCCACCAATAGCACACGACGGCTCAAACACTTATACGCCACCAACGTATTATACACATTCTTTTAAACGAGTGGATAATCAACTAGTATTTGAAAAATCAAATCAATACAATTCAAAAGAGCTAAAAAAAAGTATTCCTGTAGATTTGAAAATTCCTATATCAGCAATTGAAATTAAAAGCTATTACAATACAACCCGACATAATGATACGATAGATAATTATCAAAATTTTATTATTTATAAAAAAAGAAATAAACAAGGACTATTATTTACTTCTGATAGTAAGCAAGCTGTTGAATTTGATACAATCTGTAAAACATTTGTAACTTTAAATAGTTATAGCGATGCTTCTTCCGAGGTTGTTTTTATTGTAGGCCAAAAAGAGGCCAAAACCAATCATATTAAATATAGTTTTTATTCTAATATAAAAGGGTTGCTTTTTCCATTCCAATACGACGAGTTATTACCTCTAAAAATGTATACTAATCAAGGGAACATTTCCTATCAGTCGAGAATAGGTAAAAAAATTGGCATTGTTCAAATGAACGGCAAGGAGTTATTAATGCCTCAATATGATGAGATAAAACAATTACCACAATCGTCATCTGGACATGTTACTAAATTGTACCAATTGAGGAGAAATAACAAATTTGGAATAATTTTCCAAAACACTAATACACAGAAAATCGAAGTAATTGATGCTGTTTTTGATTATGAAATAGGAGAAATTTATTTGAATTATCCAAAGACTGAATATAAAAAATCAACAGAATTAAATGCGACCGTCTCTCCAAAAATAACCCTTTTGTCTTTAAAAGATAAATACGGAAATTTAAAAGGCTATGCAAATAGTAATGGCACATTGTATTATAAAAATTAAATTATGAAACAACTATTTATCTTTTCTATGTTCTTAATTTCAAGTGTTTTAATGGCTCAAAATGCATATATAAACAATGAATATGATATAGAAATCAGAATGCCCGATATAAGAAATATGGCTAGTTTCTTTTATAGCGAATGGGAGTTAGATCCAGCAGATATGTCAAATAAATTAACGGATGTGGAAACATTAAAAAAGTCAAATAAGCAAACTAATATTCGTTATGACATCACTAAAAATAGATTAGAAGGTACTGTTGTTAAGGTGTATATAAATTCAAAAATTTATTCTGAGGCAACGTATAAAAATGGTCTTTTAGAGGGTAAAAAAACAATCTATCATGTAAATGGATCTACTTTTCAAGAGATGGATTTTAAAAATGGAAAAGCAAATGGTGTTTGTAATATTTATGATGACCAATATCATTTAGTTATTGAAACACACTACAAAGACAATATTAAAAATGGAATTCGCCGTTATACGTATCCAAATTACGACAAAAAAATACTGGAAGGGAATTATGTAAATGGAAATTTAGTGGGAAATTTAAAATTTTATGAAGGTAAAAATCTTTATATTTTACCTAATGATTTTAAAAAAGGCAACGTACAGCGTTTTGTAAATGATAAATTAGTTACCGAATACAGCATTATTAATACTAGAGAAATTCATGGAGATGCTAAAGTCTATAATTATGATACGGGAACTTTAAGTGTGAAAATTCCATATTATCTAGGTAAAAAACACGGATTTGTAGAGTTTTATAATGCAAAAGGAGAAATCACTTCAACATATGAATACCGATTTGGAAAAAAAATAGGCGAGCATAAAACATTTTCTAATGCTAAAAAACTACTTAAAGAAGAATACTATGACCAGCAAGGATTAAAAACCGGAACTTGGAAAAATTACAATGCGGGAGGAGAAATTGAACGCGAACAAAATTTTAAAAATGACAGTTTGAATGGCCAAGTTATAAATTATAAAAATGGGAAAATAACGAGTGTAACAACATATAAAAACAACAAAAGAAATGGTTATATTCTTTATAATAAAGACAATAATTTAAAATCTTCAGAAGCGATTTATGAAAATGAGGAATTGGTAAAAGAAACAGCATATTATGCTAATCAAGCCGTTTTTTATATTCATGAAAAAGATACAAATACGGGGCTTTATAGCATAAAATATTACGATAAAGCTGGAAAACTGTTGCATGAAAATAAATACAACACTAAAAAACTCCCAGTTGGAATTAATAAGTTTTATACCCTTAAAGATGATGAGCCTACCTCAACTAATGAAACACATTATGATGCAAATGGCAGAAAAATTAAATATATCTATAAAATGTATGGTGGAGGTGTCGTGGAAACGAATTATAGAAACGAAGTAATGCATGGTGTAAAAATTATTTTTGACGAAAAAACAAATACCGAAAAAAGAGAATATTATTACGAATCGCAAGGAAAGTCTAAACTAGTAACAAAGGAAGAGTTCGAAAGCCTTATAAAAGCAGAAAACAAATAGCTTTTTTTCAAACTTTCAACTTTGATATATAAAACGTAAATTCGCAACCGAATTTTTGTTTCAAGTTTAAGGTTTCAAGTTTTATATGACTTAATCACTTTTAACCTGAAACCTAGAACAAATGACTTGAGCTTGCGAAAGCATGAGGGCATTAAAAAATAATAAGAGCGACGAATGAAATACCACCACGAAAAAATCGAAGCCAAATGGCAACACTATTGGGCAGAAAACCAAACTTTTGCTGCATCTAATCAATCGGAAAAACCTAAATACTATGTATTAGACATGTTTCCATATCCATCGGGAGCGGGGTTGCACGTTGGGCATCCGTTAGGGTACATTGCATCAGATATTGTAGCGCGTTATAAAAGACACCAAGGTTTTAATGTGTTGCATCCGCAAGGGTATGATTCATTTGGGTTACCAGCTGAACAATATGCGATTCAAACAGGGCAACATCCTGAAAAAACTACGCGTGAAAATATTGCCCGTTACCGCGAACAATTAGATAAAATTGGGTTTTCGTTCGATTGGAGCAGAGAAGTTCGTACGTCAAATCCAGACTATTACAAACATACACAGTGGATTTTCATACAATTATTCGAATCTTGGTACAATAAAAACTCGGATAAAGCAGAAAGCATTTGCGCCTTAATGCAAGAATTTGAGAAAAACGGAAATACACAAGTTAATGCCGTTTGTGATGATAACATCACTTCGTTTTCTGCAGCCGAATGGAACGCTTTTTCATCTGAACAACAACAAAAAATCTTATTACAATACAGATTAACCTATTTAGCCGAAACCGAAGTAAACTGGTGTCCTGCTTTAGGGACCGTTTTAGCGAATGACGAAATCGTAAATGGCGTTTCAGAACGCGGCGGCCATCCAGTTGTTCGTAAGAAAATGACTCAATGGAGTATGCGAATTTCTGCATATGCGGAGCGATTATTACAAGGTTTAAATGATATCGATTGGAGTGAATCCATCAAAGAATCACAACGAAATTGGATTGGTAAATCAGTCGGAGCAATGGTTTCGTTTAAAGTCAAAAGTCAAAAGTCGGAAAGTCAAACACAATCTGAGTCTTTAGACTTTAGACCTTCGACCTTCGACCATATCAATGTGTTTACGACTCGCCCTGATACGATTTTCGGAGTAACATTTATGACATTAGCACCCGAACACGAATTGGTGGCACAAATTACTACTCCAGAACAAAAAGCAGCGGTGGAAGCTTATGTAGAAGCCACAGCAAAACGTTCAGAAAGAGAAAGAATGGCCGATGTAAAAACCATTTCAGGAGTATTTACAGGCGCATATGCCGAACATCCTTTCACAAAAGAACCTATTCCAATTTGGATTGGCGATTATGTCTTGGCGGGTTATGGAACAGGTGCTGTTATGGCGGTTCCTTGTGGCGATGAACGTGATTATGCTTTCGCGAATTTCTTCAAAGGAACACACGGAATGCCAGAAATAAAAAATATTTTCAACCAAGATATTTCAGAAGCGGCTTATGGTGAAAAAGGCGGATTCGAATTGGTAAATTCTGATTTCTTAAACGGATTAGATTACAAAAACGGAACGAAAAAAGCCATCGAAGCTTTAGAAAAAATAGGTGCAGGAAATGCTAAAGTAAATTACCGTTTACGCGATGCTGTTTTCTCTCGTCAACGTTATTGGGGCGAGCCTTTTCCAGTATATTATGTGAATGGTTTACCACAAATGATAGACAAAAAACACCTGCCAATTGTGTTGCCAGAAGTAGAAAAGTACTTACCCACAGAAGACGGGCAACCGCCATTAGGAAACGCAACTATTTGGGCTTGGGACGTTGAAAAGTCGGAAGTAGTGAGTTGTGAGTTGATAGATAACGTGAAAGTTTTTCCTTTAGAATTGAACACGATGCCAGGTTGGGCAGGTTCTTCTTGGTATTGGATGCGTTATATGGATGCGCAAAATGAAAACGATTTTGCAAGCGAAGAAGCATTAAACTATTGGCAAAATGTAGATTTATACATTGGTGGAAGCGAGCACGCAACCGGACATTTATTGTATTCTCGTTTTTGGAACAAATTCTTAAAAGATAGAGGTTTCGCCCCAACAGAAGAACCCTTCAAAAAACTAATTAATCAGGGAATGATTTTGGGAATGAGTGCGAAAGCATATATTTTAAAGATTAATATTATTTCCAAAAATGATGAAGAATATAAAAAAGAAGTTAATGATTTTGTAAATAATTATAAACAGTATTATATATCTGCAACTTATTCGGCATTATTAAAATCTGAAGATTATATCAAATTAAATCAATTAGGAAATGATTTAATAGAAAAGGTAATGAATATATTAATTAGAGACTTTTCCTTTAAAACAATTACTAAAGACGATATTTTATTAAAAATTGATAGTGAAAGTTCAATTAATATTGATTTGATATATGTTGAGGAAAATGGAAATTTAAGAACAATTGATTTTGAAAAGATAAAAAAATCAGAAGACTTAAGATATTCTAAATTAGAGGTTAACTCAATAATGGGAATGGATAATAAATTTCATTGCTTTTCAGAAGTAGAAAAAATGTCAAAATCAAAATACAACGTAGTCAATCCAGATGATATTTGTAATGAATACGGTGCCGATACGCTACGTTTGTATGAAATGTTTTTAGGGCCATTGGAACAAGCAAAACCTTGGAATACAGCAGGTATTACAGGGGTTTACGGTTTCTTGAAAAAATTATGGCGTTTGTATTTTGATGATAACGGTTTAGTTATTGTAAACGATGAACCAACAGCAGAAATGTATAAATCGTTACATAAAACTATCAAAAAAGTAACCGAAGACATTGAGAATTTCTCATTTAACACATCGGTTTCTCAATTTATGATTTGCGTGAATGAATTACAACAATTAAAATGCCATCACAGAGCCATTTTAGAACCATTAGCCCTTTTAGTTTCTCCTTACGCGCCTCATATCGCTGAAGAATTATGGAGTGCTTTAGGTTATGAAGGTTCTATTTCAAGGGTTTCTTTTCCAAAATTTGAAGAAAAGTATTTGGTAGAATCTGAAAAAGAATACCCAGTTTCATTCAATGGAAAAATGCGTTTCACGATTAAATTACCATTAGATTTAACCGCTGCTCAAATTGAAGAAATCGTAATGGAAGATGAGCGCACACAAGCACAATTACAAGGCAGAACGCCTAATAAAGTGATTATCGTTCCTGGTAAGATTATTAATTTGGTGGGGTAATTTCACCACAATTTTGTCTTTTCGACGTAAGGAAAAATCACAACCTTAAAAAAATCCCAAACCTAAAAGTTTGGGATTTTTTTGTAACATTTTTCATTTTTTACGTATAATAAATAAATATTAAAGTAATGAAACAACACGAAGTTCACATTTTGAAAAAGAGCACGGGTTTTGGAAGTACCAAAGATGAGTTAGCAAAACAAGTTGAGTTATTTCTTAATAAAAAATCGGCAGCAGGTTATGAAGTCATTAATGTGTCGTTTACTTATTTTGAGGCACAAGAATTGATTGCATTTGTTACCATTTGTAAATAAATGCCAACTTGTCATTTTAGGTTGAAAATTTAAAATGGCCTATAATTTGCTACTTTTTAAGTATAATTTTAAAAAAGACAACTATGTTTGATACAGGTTCTATGTTAATAGGTGTAGTAATGATGTTGATTAGTTGGTTGGTATCTAGTAGATTACAATCAAAATTCGATCATTATTCTAAGGTTTATTTGCGAAATGGCATGTCAGGTGCCGAAATCGCTGAAAAAATGCTTCACGATCATGGTATATATGATGTAAAAGTAATTTCGACACCTGGGCGATTAACAGATCATTACAATCCAATGGATAAAACAGTCAATCTATCAGAAGCCGTGTATGGTCAACGAAATGCTGCTGCTGCTGCCGTTGCCGCTCATGAAGTTGGACATGCCGTTCAACATGCACAAGCATACAGTATGTTAGAATTACGCTCTAAATTAGTGCCCGCGGTACAAATTTCTTCTAGTTTGGTGCAATGGGTTTTATTAGCTGGAATATTGATGATAAATACATTTCCTAATTTATTATTAATAGGAATTGTGCTGTTTTCTGTAACTACTTTATTTTCAATTATTACGTTACCAGTTGAATATGATGCAAGCAATAGAGCTTTAGCATGGTTAAAAAACAAGAACATGCTAGGGCAAGAAGAATATGCAGGAGCTGAAGATTCATTGAAATGGGCAGCAAGAACGTATTTAGTAGCAGCTATTGGTTCTATAGCAACGTTATTGTATTATGTAATGCGATATGTAGGTGCGAGTCGTGACTAGCAAGATAAAAAGTACGCTCAAGGTCAATCCTGAATTTGGGCGTACTCCTATTAAAGATACTAATTTTCTACATTTAAAGGGTTGTAGCCTAAATAAGGCACTTCCATTTCGTTGAAAATAACGCCATACGTTTCAAGTTCTTTCAAAACAGGTTCATATACTTCTTTACCAATAGGCAATTGTACCCCTGGAGTTGTAATTTCTCCCTTAAGGATTTTTAAAGTTGCAATAGCTACAGGAAGTCCTACTGTTTTTGACATGGCAGTATAAATTTGGTCATCACCTATGCAAACCATAGTAGCATCGATTTGCTTTTTCTCACCGTTTAATTCGTAACCAAATTTGTGATACATGACTATCATGTCTTTGTCATGTGGTTGTAACGTCCATTTTTCCGTTAATATTTTTTCTAATATTTGAGCAGGAGTAGCATTTTTTAAGCCTACTATTTTATCAGAACGGAATAAATCTAGTTCAACTAGTTTGTCCCATATGATATCGTCTTGGTCAATTTTTTGTGCATGTCTCAATTTAATTTCTACAGTATCAGTAGGATGATAAGGTAAAAAAGAATTGGTAAATTCTCTATACGTCATGTGTTCCGAATCTTCCATGGTATACGTGTCATCTGTCATGCCCAGTTGTACTAAAATATCCCAAGCTCTTGAGTAGCCCACTCGTCGTATGGTTCCTCGGTAACAAGTCAAGGCTTCATCTAAACCATATACACTTCTATATTTCAACGAATCTCTATTGGCATAGGCTTCAAATCTACCAAAACCATCTACTTCTAAAAACTCTGTTCTTCTAAATAATTTTGAATAAGGAATGTATTTATATTTTCCTTCTTGAATAAATTTTGCCGCGCCACCTTGACCTGCCAATACTACATTTCTTGGATTCCAAGAAAATTTATAATTCCATAAATTAGTATCGCTCTCAGGAGCTACTAATCCGCCACAGAATGATTCAAAAAGAATAATGTTGCCACCTTTAGCTCTAATTTCGTCTAATACTTTCATCGCACTCATGTGATCAATACCTGGGTCAAGCCCAATTTCATTCATTAAAATTAGATTATTAGCTTTAGCCTCTGCGTCTAGTTCTTGCATTGCTGCACTAATATAGGATGCTGTTACCATGTGTTTTTTAAAAAAAATGCAATCTTTAGCTACTTCAATGTGCAAGTGAGCGGGCAACATAGAAACAACAATATCTGCATGTTGAACAGCATTTCTTCTCGCTATTTCATCAAAAATATCTAACACAACAATCGCGGCATTAGGATGTCCATTTGCTTTTTTCTTAGCTAATTCTTCAGACAAATCGGCTATAGTAATATGTAGTTTTTCTGCGTCAGATTTGTCTAAAAGATATTTTATGAGTGAAGAAGCTGATCTTCCTGCTCCTATGATTAATATATTCTTCATTTACTCTATTTTTATTAGCTTGAAAATGTGTTTTGTGATTATTATAACACGAAGATAGTGAAATGTTATATTTATAAAAAACACTTCGAATAAAAATAGCAAAAAAAGAAATTTAAGTTCAGTATCTTTGTAATTAAATGGAGAAAAAATGGAGAAAAAGATAATATTGGTTGGATTGCTTTTAGGAGTAATAGCTATAGTATTAGGGGCTTTTGGCGCACATGCTTTAAAAAAAACACTAACGGCAGCACAGTTAGTCTCTTTTGAAACGGGTGTAAAATATCAAATGTATCATGCGCTATTCTTGGTTTTTGTTGCATCTACATCCTTTTTTAATACGAATGAAAAGACAATTGCTTTTTATTTGACTCTTTTTGGCATATTGTTTTTTTCAGGTTCAATTTATTTGTTGACAACGGCAAGCATTACAGGAATAAAAACAAAAATTCTAGGGCCAATTACGCCTATTGGAGGAATGTTACTCATTAGTGCTTGGGGCTATCTAATTTTCAGACTTTTAGCTAAAAAATAACTATTTTCAAGTTGAATCTGAAAATTAATTTATAATTTTGCACTTTTAAAACAACAACATAACTCATTTAATTATGGATACATACGCCCAATCTACGAAATCGATTTCGTTAGAAAAATATGGAATCAAAAATGTCAAAAAAATCGTTTACAATCCTTCCTACGATTTACTATATAATGAAGAACTTAGCACATCGCTTCAAGGTTATGAAAAAGGGCAACTTACAGAATTAGGAGCGGTAAATGTAATGACGGGTGAATTTACAGGTCGTTCTCCAAAAGATAAATATATAGTAAAAGATGCTGTTACAGAAAACACGATTTGGTGGAATTCTGATAAAGCAGCTAACGACAACAAGCCCATTTCACCAGAAACCTGGAATGCCTTGAAAGAAACTACTGTAACACAATTGTCTGAAAAGCGATTGTTTGTGGTAGATGCGTTTTGTGGTGCCAATGAAAATACGAGATTAAAAGTCCGTTTTATTATGGAAGTAGCTTGGCAGGCACATTTTGTAACCAATATGTTTATTCGTCCTACTGAAGATGAATTAGCAAACTTTGGAGAGCCAGATTTTGTTGTTATGAATGGCTCGAAAACCAGTTTTAAAGAATATGCAGCACATGGATTAAATTCTGAAGTATACGTAGCTTTTAATTTATCTGAAAAAATGCAATTGATTGGAGGAACTTGGTATGGTGGTGAAATGAAGAAAGGTTTGTTTTCTATGATGAATTACTACTTGCCTTTACAAGGAATTGCGTCTATGCATTGTTCGGCTAACAAAGGAAAAGACGGAGATGTGGCTGTGTTTTTTGGTTTGTCAGGGACAGGGAAAACAACCTTGTCAACGGATCCAAAACGTGAATTAATTGGAGATGATGAGCACGGATGGGACAATGATGGTGTATTTAATTTTGAAGGAGGTTGTTATGCAAAAACAATCGATTTAAGTGCTGAAAATGAGCCAGATATTTATGGCGCAATTAAAAAAGATGCACTTCTTGAAAATGTTACTGTAGATGCTAATGGAAAAATAGATTTTATAGACGGTTCAGTAACACAAAATACACGTGTTTCGTATCCTATTTATCATATTCACAACATTGTTAAACCTGTTTCAAAAGCAGGACATGCTACAAAAGTAATTTTCTTAACTGCAGATGCGTTTGGTGTGATGCCTCCTGTATCTAAATTAACTCCCGAACAAACAAAGTATTATTTCCTTTCAGGTTTTACAGCTAAATTAGCTGGAACAGAAAGAGGGGTTACACAACCTGAACCAACTTTTTCGGCGTGTTTTGGAAAAGCATTTTTATCCTTGCATCCCACAAAATATGGAGAAGAATTAGTTAAGAAGATGGAAGCACATCACGCAACGGCTTACATGGTTAACACAGGATGGAACGGAACAGGAAAACGTATTTCTATAAAAGATACACGTGCTATTATTGATGCCATTTTAGATGGTTCAATTGAAAAAGCAACTACTAAAGTAGTGCCAATTTTTAATTTTGAAGTTCCAACAGCGCTACATGATGTTAATTCAGCAATTTTAGACCCAAGAGACACGTATGCAGATGCAACCGAATGGGAAACGAAAGCAACAGATTTAGCCTCAAGATTCATTAAAAATTTCGTTCAATATACAGACAACGAAGAAGGAAAATCTTTAGTTGCAGCCGGACCACAATTGTAATTTAATGTACTACATAAAAAAGCCCAAAGTGAAAACTTTGGGCTTTTTCTTTTTGATGTATGTGTACTATTATTTTCCTTTATTTACTTCTGCAACATATTTTTCAAGAGCACCTGTCATTGATGGTGTACCTGGAGCTGGAGCCATAATGTCAATGCGAAGACCGTGATCTAAAGCTTCTTTTTTAGTTGTTTCTCCAAAAACAGCAATTCTTGTGTCGTTTTGTTTAAAATCTGGAAAATTCTTAAACAAAGAT
The DNA here is from genome assembly GCF_031326205.1 of Flavobacterium sp. 20NA77.7. Classification (NCBI taxonomy): domain Bacteria; kingdom Pseudomonadati; phylum Bacteroidota; class Flavobacteriia; order Flavobacteriales; family Flavobacteriaceae; genus Flavobacterium; species Flavobacterium nakdongense. The sequence goes on from NZ_CP133721.1 coordinate 172,086, forward strand.
TTAATTCCTGTCGGACTAAAAAACGCTAAAATATCATAATAAACATCTTTTAAATCAGATAAATCACTCATTACGGTTCTGTAAAATATACCTTGTTTCCAATCTACTTTTAGGCCGTCTAATGTTTGAGGAACATCTGCATTTAATTGGTCCGTATTTGGTAATAAGAATTTTTCGTCTTTATATTTTTTAATTAAAGGTGTTAAATCTGCAAATTCTTTTGGCCCCACATAAATTTTACGTTTTCTATACACCACATATTTTTGAAGATAAAAAGCAATAGCTTCAGATTGACAAAAATATTTTAAGTCTTCAGGTACTTTATAGCGCATCTCTTCAGCTACTCTAAAGAAATGGTCTACCGAATTTTTACTTGTAAAAATAATAGCAGTAAAATTATTTAAATCTATTTTTTGTGCCCTAACCTCTTTTGCCGAAACGCCTTCCACGTGAATAAAAGGTCTAAAGTCAACTTTAACCTTCAATTTGTTTTGTAGTTCATAATAAGGGGAATTTTCCACCTTTGGCTCTGGTTGTGAAACCAAAATAGTTTTCACTTTTAAATTTGACATATCTAACAAATACTATTTTTTTGTTATCCAATAATACATGAAATAATATGGTGCTATTTCAAGGGTGCAAAGATACAAAATAAAATAAAATAATTTGCCTAAGATTAATTTTTGATAGGTCTTAATTAAAAAATAATACGTGATGAGGTTATATATGACAAAAACAGCCAAAATAATATAAAATGCAACTTGTAAAGGAGTGTGATTGTAGTATAAAATAATATTAACAGGTAATAATAGTAATCCAAAAAAAGCTCTATAATTTACTTTTACCAAATTAAATTGATCTACAAATCCTTCTGCATTTAATGTGTTCCCAATGATTTTTTCAATTAAGAATTTAGATAAAATAAAAACAAATAAAAAGGTAATAATTTGAATGAATGTAATGTAATTTGAAAGTTCTGAATACCCAAAATAGCTTAAAAGTAATAAGATGAAGAATGAAAATGAAATAAGTTGAATAACAAACATAGAAACCGTAAACCAGTTTAATAAATTACTGGTGTCTTTATAAATCTTGTGATATTTATCGGAAACACCAATTTTTATAAATTCATTAAAACGAACTTCAAACACCGTTTTGTTTGCGGCAATAATTACCAAAGCTAGTATAAACAACACAGTTGCCCAATCTTTGCTAATTAAAATTCGTTCGCTTAATAGTACTACATTCATAATGCAAATGTAGCAAAAAATAGTAGTACCAATAATTATAAAATTATTAAGATATTTAAAATAAAAATAGCTTAATTTTGTGCCACAAATAAAAGTATATGTCCGCAGGAATTGTAATTATCCCCACGTATAATGAAATTGAAAACATAGAACGCATTATCCATGCGGTGTTTCAGTTGCCCTCTACCTTTCATGTATTAATTGTAGATGACAATTCGCCAGATGGCACAGCTTCAAAAGTTAAAGAATTACAAAAACAGTATACGGACAAACTTTTTTTAGAAGTTAGAGAAAAGAAAGCAGGTTTAGGAACGGCTTATGTGCATGGTTTTAAATGGGCTTTGCAACATGATTATCCGTTTATTTATGAGATGGATGCCGATTTTTCACATAATCCAACTGATTTAGAAAAATTATACACTACTTGTCAAAATGGAGCTGATTTAGCCATTGGGTCAAGGTATTCACAAGGTGTAAATGTGGTCAATTGGCCCCTAAGTAGAGTATTGCTTTCTTATTTTGCTTCGGTATATGTGCGTTTGATAACAGGTATGAAAATTCATGACGCTACGGCTGGCTTTGTTTGTTACAAAAGACAAGTACTAGAAGTGATTGATTTAAATAAAATAAAATTTGTAGGCTACGCGTTTCAAATTGAAATGAAATACCGCGTTTTTGTCAAGAAATTTAAAATACAAGAAGTACCTATTATTTTTACAGACCGCACATTAGGCGAGTCTAAAATGAGTGGAGCTATTATAAGAGAAGCCGTGTTTGGCGTGTTACTATTACGCATAAAAAATATTTTTAAAAGTTTATAAAATCCCCATATGAGTACCTTTTTAATTAAAAATGCTAAGATTGTAAATGAAGGCAAAACCTTCGAAGGTGATGTATTAATTGAAGATGAACTAATTACTCAAATTGACACAAGCATTAGCGCAAAACCCAATTATACGGTTTTAGACGCAGAAGGGAGTTATTTATTGCCAGGTGCGATAGACGACCAAGTGCATTTTAGAGAACCTGGGTTAACACACAAAGGGACAATCGCTTCGGAAAGTAGAGCAGCCGTGGCAGGTGGAATTACTTCATTTATTGAGCAACCTAATACAGTTCCAAATGCTGTAACGCAAGAATTATTAGAAGACAAGTATCAAATAGCTGCGACATCTTCTTATGCAAATTATTCGTTTATGATGGGCGGGACTAACGATAATTTGGAAGAAATTCTCAAAACAAACCCTAGAAACGTTGCGGGCTTGAAGTTGTTTTTAGGCTCGTCAACAGGAAATATGTTGGTTGATGATCAAGAAACGTTAGAAAAAATATTTTCGTCAACAAAGCTTCTCATTGCGGTACATTGTGAAGACGAAGGTACAATTAAAGCTAATTTAGCCGCCTATACAGCAGAATTTGGCGAAGATATTCCTGTAACAAAACACCATTTAATTAGAAGCGAAGAAGCATGTTACTTATCTTCATCAAAAGCCATTGAATTAGCTAAAAAAACAGGTGCGCGTTTGCATGTTTTTCATTTGTCAACTGCAAAAGAAATGGAATTGTTTACCAATAAAATTCCGTTAGAAGAAAAACAAATTACGGCCGAAGTATGCATACATCATCTGTGGTTTACAGACGAAGATTATGCAACAAAAGGTAATTTTATTAAGTGGAATCCAGCGGTAAAAACAGCAAAAGACAAAGACGCTCTTTGGAAAGCATTGTTGAATGACACCATTGATGTCATTGCAACAGATCATGCACCACATACGTTGGAAGAAAAAAATCAAAAATACACAAAAGCACCTTCGGGAGGACCATTAGTGCAACATGCTTTAGTTGCATTATTTGAAGCGCATTATCAAGGGAAAATTTCGGTTGAAAAAATAGTAGAAAAATTTTGCCATAATCCAGCAAAAATTTTCAAAATAGAAAAAAGAGGTTTCATTCGAGAAGGCTATTATGCCGATTTAGTTTTGGTACAACCGCAACAACCTTGGACCGTTAAAAAAGAAAATATTTTATATAAATGTGGTTGGTCGCCATTTGAAGGAGTTAATTTTAAAGCACGTATTTCGCATACCTTTGTAAATGGCAAATTAGTGTATCAAAACGGAAAAGTTAAAGAAGTAGTAGCAGGTAAAAGATTGCTTTTTGATAGAGAGAAATAAATTGCGAATTATCAATTATGAATTATGAATTATCAATTATGAATAAAACAGTCTGGATAGTTAGCGTTATTTTATTGTTTTCATGCACAAGCAATCCTGTGTCAAAACCCAAAAATTTACTTGATGAAGACACCATGGTTGCTATCATGTATGATGTAGCCGTACTTCAAGCAGCATCAGCAAATGCACCAGACCAATTACACCAAAAAGGGATTGACGCCAAAAATTTTATTTATAAAAAATACAAAATTGATAGCGCTACCTATCATCAAAACAGCCGTTATTATGCAGGCGATGTAAAACACTACAAAAAAATGTATAAAAAAGTATTGGAACGTTTAGAGCAAACTCCAACTACAAAACAATGAATTACCGATGTTTTTCAGCTAATGCCGTTAGGTAGTGTTTCATTGGCAAAAAAGAAAACGAAAAAGTAGCTTGCAATTTCCCTGAATCCAAATAGCTTTTATCGTATAACGCTAAGGCTGTAGCATGTGTCAAGAGTCGTTTTTTGGCAAAAAAAGTTCCTAAAAACCAATCCACTTTCCATAGCAAACTCGTTAACCAAGGTTTTGCTTCTATAGTTGGCTTTTTAACCTGAAGCGCAGTAGCTAACGTATCAAAAAGTTCTTTGTAGGTCCAGTTTTCAGCTACCACAATAAAACGTTCGCCAGTACTATTGCTGTTCATTGCGGCCAACATACTTTTTACTACATCTTCCACCGCAACAATGCCTACAGTTCCTTGCGTATAAAAAGACATACCTTTTTTTATCTTAGAAAAAAATAAACTACTCCCCGAAGTATAAAACCCATCACCAAAAATAACTCCGGGATTGACTACCACTACGTTTAAACCTTCTTGTTGGCCTCGCCAAACTTCTAGTTCGGCACCATATTTCGTAATGGAGTAATCACTGTGAATGAGCTCCATATTTCGTTCAGTCTCCTCAGTAACACACCAGTTTGCAGTGTTGCCCGCGCCAAGCGTAGCAATAGAACTCACATGGCATAATTTTTCTACATCGTGAGCCAAACACAAATTTACCACATTTGCCGTGCCAATAATATTCGTTTGATACAACGCGCTTTCGTCTTTAGGGTCAAAAGAAATCAGTGCCGCACAATGATACACCTGCGTTACTCCTTGAAACGCTTCTTCTAGTTTAGGGATGTCTAAAATATCAGCTTCTACCCACTCTATTTTTTCAAAAGATGCCGTTAAGCCTTGCGTAGCAAACAAATTATAAACATGTTCTTTTTTAGCAGCATTGCGGTAAATGGCACGTACAGCTTTACCTTCTTTGGTCAACTCAAGAAGTAAATGAAACCCAACTAAACCCGTAGCGCCTGTAACTAAAATCATGTTGTAAAAGTACAGAAAAAATGCTAAATAATTTGTCAATGAATTAATTTGAAAATTTGGAAGTGTTTTTCCCATTACCCATTCCTCGTCACTTCGAGTAGCAAAGCGTATCGAGAAGCCAATCTAAAAGTAAAGAGTGAAAAGTTTAAATTACGATATAAAATTAACGAATTTTCAAATTTTCAAATTAATCCATTACCCTCCGTCACTTCGAGTAGCAAAGCGTATCGAGAAGCCATCACCCAAAACAACCACATCTTTATGCGTATTGTAAGTTTAGTACTAAAATATTAGGTTTGAAAAACAAATGAGTTAATCAAAAAAATGCGAATTTTTGATAGGTAATCGCAATTTTCGTATAGTAGTTATAAAATAAAGAAATTAGTTTTGAGCTATCTTAATAGATCAAGATACTCAAATTGTATAGAAAAAAGCGAAATAAAACGTTCGCCAATTATGCAAAAAGGTGATAGTAGTTTCGCATATATACAAGTTGGCGGTAATTTTATGAAAACCGAAATTTAAAAAATATAAATTATGATTGAAGAAGAAAATAATATTGAAAATTTAACAGAAGAAATAAACGATGATTATGTAAATGATGATTTATATAATATTAATTCTTGGGGTGCAGATTATTCATTTCGAGAATTAATCTCAATGTATGATGACGGTGATTTAGAAAAACCAGAATTACAAAGAAAATATGTTTGGGGTAAACCAGAAGCAAGTAGATTTATAGATTCTGTTCTTCTTGGGCTCCCAATTCCGAGTATATTTCTCGCAAAAACTCACGATAATAAGATGTTAATTATTGACGGTTACCAAAGGTTAATGACTATTTATGATTATATGAGAGGAATATGGTCAGGTGATAATAAAATATTTCGATTATCAAATATTCCTGAAAAAATAAATAATCGTTGGAGAAATAAAGCATTTACGGAGTTATCTGATACAGAACAAAGGAAAATTAAAACGACAACAATTCACGCAATAATTTTTGAACAGAAATCACCAATTGATGGTGACACAAGTTTGTATCAAATTTTTGAGAGAATTAATACAAGTGGAAGAACTTTAATGCCACAAGAAATTAGAAACTGTGTTTATCAGGGCAAATTTAACTCATTACTTTTTGAGTTAAACATTAATTTACAATGGAGACACTTATTTGGTAGTGAATTAGAAGACCCAAGAATGAGAGATTTAGAATTCATTTTAAGATATTTCAGTTTAAATACTGATTTTATAAGAAATTATCCAAAATCAAACATTTCGTTAAAAAAGTACTTAAATGAGTTTATGGGTAGCAAAATTAATAATACTGATGATGCAATAAGTCATTTTAGAAATGATTTTTCGCAAACAATTAACAGTGTTTACAATACTTTTGGAGATAATGCTTTTTATAATGTTCAATCTACAGATTTAACGACAATTAGAAAAAGATTTTATCCTACAATTTTTGATGCTATTATGATTTCTACATCAATTGCAATTAAACAAGGTGTTGATGTTTCAACTTCAAGTGAAAAAAGAAGATTAAATTTACTAAAAGACATAAATTTTAGAAAGTATATTTCTGAAGGAACTATGCAAACAGAACATATTAATGGAAGAATAAATCTTGCTTTAAACTATTTATACGATTTATAATATGAATAATTTAGTTGCAAAACAAAGCATTGACGATTGTAGTCTGGAAATGGAAGAGATTCAAAAAATTATTGATGTTTTTGGTCAATCACATTCTATTGTTCCATATTTAACAAATTATGCAATAGTAAAGTGTTGCGGAACTATAGAAAACACATTCAAAGCAATTTTATCTGACTTCCATAACACATTACCTATCCAAGCAAAAAATTACATAGAAACAACTTTTACAAACAGTTCTATGAATCCAAGTAAGGAAAACATCTGTAAAAGTTTAAAAAGATTTGATGAAAATTGGAATACTGAATTTAAACATAAACTTGATTTAGAGCCGAACAAATCGCAAATTGATAGTTCACTAAAATCATTAAATGATGCTAGAAATGAATTCGCACACGGAGGATATCCTAGAGTTTCATTTGGTAGTGTAAAAACATATTTTCACGATTCAAAAAAAATAATTGAAATAATAGACGATGTTGTTAAATAATAAAAACTGCTTACAACAGCAGTAATCGTTTAACAACACTTTCATTTTAAAGAATCAAAACATTAAAATAACAATCTTAAGGAAAAACAGAAAAGAATTATGAAAAAATACGCAATCTTAACTTATTGGGCAAAAGGTACGTCAAACGGAACAGCACCTGATGGTAATGGTCCAGCAAGATTAAACGAAGGTCTATATAATTCGTCGCATAAAATGAGTGACAATACTGTTGCAGATTTAATACGAAATGAAGAAGGGAAAGTTATTCAATTTATTTCTCAAGTTGATGCTCTAAATTATTGTATAAAGCTTGGTTGGAATTTGGAACAAACACTCTTTGAATCTCACGAAGGATTCAATTCAAGAGACCCATATAGTAGTTATATTTTTATTTTATCAAAACAAGAATAATTAAAAACGCCCACACTTTCATTACCAACAAAATCCCTTTGATTTGTGCGAAGTAACATTTCAAAAACTCAAATTTTAGCCCTATATTTGCATTTTAATGCATATACAAACTTACAATGAGCCACATTAAAATTGTTGATTTAGTAAACAACACTAAAACGTTGCAGGAAGTAACCGCTAAAGGGTGGGTGCGTACATTTAGAAATAACCAATTCATAGCGTTGAACGATGGTTCAACCATACAAAATATACAGTGTGTCGTAGATTTTGAAAACACACCAGAAGAAATTTTAAAACGCATCACTACAGGTGCCGCTGTTTGTGTAAAAGGGACGCTAGTAGAAAGTCAAGGTGCTGGGCAAAAAGTAGAAATACAAGTATCAAAAATTGAAATTCTAGGCGACTCAGATGCCGAGAAATTTCCGATGCAACCCAAACGTCATTCGCTGGAGTTTTTAAGAGAAAATGCCCATTTACGTGTGCGAACCAATACTTTTGCTGCTGTAATGCGTGTGCGTTCGGCATTATCATTTGCGGTGCATAGCTATTTTCAGCAAAAAGGTTTTTTCTATGTCAACACACCCATTATTACAGGTTCAGATGCAGAAGGAGCAGGCGAAATGTTTCAAGTAAGCGCCTTGCCTTTTGACAATACACCTCGTACCGAAGAGGGAAAAGTAAACTACAAAGAAGATTTTTTTGGCAAACAAACCAACTTAACCGTTTCAGGTCAGTTAGAAGCTGAAACCTATGCCATGGCATTGGGTCAGGTGTATACGTTTGGGCCGACATTTAGAGCGGAAAATTCAAACACCTCACGTCACTTAGCAGAATTTTGGATGATTGAGCCCGAAGTAGCTTTTAATGATTTAGACGCTAACATGGATTTGGCTGAAGATTTTATTAAGTATGTGGTTAACTATGCCGTGGATAATTGTACAGATGATTTGAAATTTTTAGAGGATAGATTAGCACAAGAAGAAAAACAAAAACCACAAGCCGAGCGTAGCGAAATAACCTTGCTTGAAAAATTAAATTTTATCTTAGAAAATAACTTTAAACGTGTTTCGTACACCGAAGCTATTGATATTCTTAAAAATAGCAAACCAAATAAAAACAAAAAATTCCAATACCTTATTGAGGAATGGGGTGCCGATTTACAAAGTGAGCACGAGCGTTTCTTAGTAGAAAAACATTTTAAATGTCCGGTAATTTTATTTGATTATCCAGCAAAAATAAAAGCATTTTATATGCGTTTAAATGAAGATGGAAAAACTGTACGTGCTATGGATATTTTATTCCCAGGCATCGGCGAAATCGTAGGAGGTTCACAAAGAGAAGAACGTTTAGACGTCTTGGTTGAAAAAATGAAGGCTCTAGGTATAGATGAAGAAGAATTATGGTGGTATTTAGACACAAGAAGATTTGGTTCGGCAGTTCACTCAGGTTTCGGATTAGGTTTTGAGCGTTTGGTATTGTTTGTTACAGGTATGACAAATATTAGAGACGTAATTCCATTCCCGAGAACACCACAAAACGCAGAATTCTAAAAAATAGTTGTTTCAAGTTTCAGGTTGTCTTTGTTAAGCAACTTGAAACCTGAAACAAAACAAAATTAGAATTTGAAAATTTAAAATTCAACTTAAAACCAGATAAAGGTAGAAGCTTGACTTTCGACTAGAAAAACTTTCGACTTTCGACTAGAAAAACTTGAAACAAAAATAATGTTAAAACACAGTTTACAGTTTAAATTATCTCAAAAATTATCTCCTCAACAAATACAGTTGATGAAGTTAATTCAATTGCCGCTACAAGCTTTTGAGCAACGCTTGCAAGAAGAGTTAGTTGAAAACCCAGCGCTTGAAGGCGGTATGGACGAGCAAGTAGATTCTTTTGATGAGTATGATAATACGGATGCTGATAACTATGACGACTATGATAACGACCATATCGATACAGGCGATATTAACATTGACGAGTATTTAAGCAATGATGAAACACCCGATTATAAATACCAAACCAATAATTATAGCGATGATGATGAAGATAAATCCTTACCCATTGCTGCGCAAATCAGTTTTCATCAAGATTTAGTAAACCAACTCAATACGTTTATCTTGTCTGATGAAGACAGAGAAATCGCCGAATTTTTAGTGGGAAGTATTGAAGATTCGGGATACATTAGAAGAAGCATTCAAGACATCGTTGATGATATGGCGTTTACTCAAGGAATTTATACGGATGAAAAAGCAGTGGAACGCGTACTTCAAATTGTACAACAGCTCGAACCTTCTGGTGTAGGGGCAAGAGATTTGCAAGAATGTTTACTGATTCAATTGAAGCATAAAACACCAACCGATTCCATTCAATTAGCAGCGCTAATTATAGAAAAACAATTTGAAGCATTTACCAAAAAGCATTATGACAAATTGCTTCAAAAATTTGATATTTCAAAAGACCAATTAAAAAAAGCCATTGACGAAATAGAAAAGCTAAATCCAAAACCAGGAGGAAGTTTTGACAGCAGTAGTAGAACGGTTGAGCATATTGTCCCAGATTTTACTATAAAAGTAGTAGATGGCAAATTAGAGTTGTATTTGAATGCTAGAAACGCTCCTGAATTGCATGTTTCAAAGGAATATCAAGACATGCTTCAAACGTATAAAGATACTGGAGATAAATCAGCTTCGCAGAAAGATGCGGTACAGTTTATTAAGCAAAAATTGGATTCGGCAAAATGGTTCATTGATGCCATTAAACAACGTCAGGAAACCTTATTGGTTACCATGAATGCCATCATGCATTTTCAATATGATTATTTTTTAGATGGTGAAGAAGCCCGTTTGAAACCCATGATTTTGAAAGATATCGCAGATAAAGTGGGCTTAGATATTTCAACAGTTTCTCGTGTAGCAAATAGTAAATACGTAGATACGCCGTATGGCACAAAATTGATTAAAGAATTCTTTAGTGAGGCCATGAAAAACGATCAAGGCGAAGATGTATCTACAATCGAAATTAAAAAAATTCTTGAAACAGTTATTGCTGAAGAAGATAAAAGCAAACCACTTCCCGATGAAGATTTGGCACAAATTTTAAAAGAAAAAGGATATCCTATTGCCAGACGTACCATAGCCAAGTATAGAGAACAGTTAGATATTCCCGTGGCACGTTTACGAAAAAAAATATAGCAATTGTTACAGCCGAAACATTTTTTAGTACCCTTTTCCTATGTTTTTCACCCTATTTTTAGTTCTATATATGGGGCACTTTTCTTTTTTCTTTTCACAAGTACTTTTTCGCATACGCTTGCTTTTTATGTGACCTTTCTACAAATTTGTGTTTATATGGTAGTTTTACCGCTATTGTTTTATGCTATTTTACGAACAACAAAAGCCATACATTCTTTTACCGAAGCCAGTTTACAAGAACGAAAAAAGCCAATTTTTATACAATTGGTATTGTTTTATGCCTTAGTTAATTTTGGCATTGTAAAACAAACATTCCCTGAACTCCATTTGTTTTTTATAGGTGGTTTTGTGAGTACGTTTTTAGTACTGGCGGTAACAACATTTGGGTATAAAGCAAGTCTTCACATGATAGGAATTGCTTCATTGTTTCAGTTTGTACTTATGTTTTCTAGTTATTTTAATCTTGATACTACGTACACGGTAGCGTTTCTTATGATTTGCATGGGCTGTGTCGCTTCGTCTAGATTATATCTAAAATCGCACACACCTCTTGAATTAATTGTAGGAATGCTAATTGGAATCGTGCCCCAATATTTAGTTTGGTTTTACAGAATATAAAACTGAAAACCAAGATTAAACGAATTCATTTTTAGGGGTTCGTCTACAAGGGTTGCATTTTTAAATATTGGTTTTAGCGCATAGTAAGCGTAAATATTAATGGTATTGTATCCCATTGTAATATAGGGCCCTACGATAACTTTATTCAAATCGGGATTGTTTTTAAAGGTATATTTTTCAGTAAAAGTATCAAAAGAAGACTTACTGCCTACTAAATAACTTATTTTAAAACCGGTATAAATGCGCCAAAATTTATGTGATTCGGGTGTTGAATTTCGCCATCTCACTTCAAGAGGCAATTCTAGATAATGCAATACTAATTTATTATTTGTATTTTCTCCAATATATGAATAATAGGTAGCGTCTAAAGCGTCAAAATATTCTATTTGTATGTTTTGTTTTAAATTATTATACGAATAGCCTAGTCCAGTAGCAATTGCCCACGTTCTTTTTTTGTTTAGCGGCATATCTCTTAAAAAGCCAAAAGTGATACCAGAGGAAAAACCATTTTGAGCAAAATCGGAAGGGGTATTTTTGACTAAATTATAACTCAAAGAAGCATAAAATTGATCTTCTCTGTATAGCGAATCTATGACAGAAACTGTTTTTTCTACTGGAGTTTGTTGTGCCAATAGAAATAAAGGAAAAAGTAAAAAGAAATGAATTTTCTTCATGATTATACTTATTTTGCAGAGAGGAAGGGATTCGAACCCTCGATGCCCTTTTGGAGCATACACACTTTCCAGGCGTGCGCCTTCGACCACTCGGCCACCTCTCTAGTTAATTTCGCTTATTTCGCCTCTTAATGAGGTTTCAAAAACGGTTTTAAATTCTTGTTTTTCAATATTTTGACCCAACAAATACATTAATTTTGTAATAGCTGCTTCTGTGGTAATATCTCCCCCTGAAATCAACCCGAGTTCTTTTAATTTGGTACTCGTTTCATAAGTTCCCATAATAACACTTCCTCCACTGCATTGGGTAACATTCACAATATATAACCCTTTGTCAATCGCCTGCTTCAATTCGTTGATAAACCAATCGTGTAAAGGTGCATTTCCTGCGCCATAGGTTTCTAATACCACACCTCGTAAATCAGGTATTTGCAATACAGAACGCACAACGTGTTGATTAATACCTGGGAAAAGTTTTAAAATAAACACATGATCATCAAAGGATTTATTGACTTTTAAAGGTAAGGATTTTTCACCAACAAACAACGCTTCTTGATTGACTTTTAAATGCACCCCTGATTCTGCTAATTCTGGAAAATTAGGTGAGGTAAAAGCATTAAAATGTTCGGCGCTAATTTTGGTTGTTCGGTTGCCTCTATATAATTTATATTCAAAATATAAACACACTTCTTTGATGATGGGTTTCCCATTTTCTTGCAACGATGCAACTTGAATAGCTGTTATTAAGTTTTCTTTTGCATCGGTGCGTAAATCGCCTATAGGGAGTTGAGAGCCTGTAAATACAACGGGTTTTTCTAGATTTTCTAGCATAAAACTCAACGCAGAGGCACTGTAAGACATCGTATCTGAACCATGAAGTATGACAAATCCATCATATTTTGTATACTGGGAGGCAATTATTTCGGCCATTTTTTCCCAATCTTCAATTTGCATAGTTGAAGAATCAATAGGATGTTCAAATGAAACGGTTTCAATACTACAATCTAGTAATTTTAATTCAGGAATACCTTTTACTAATTGGTTAAAATCAAAAGCTTTCAACGCACCCGTGTCAGCATCTTTCACCATTCCGATGGTGCCGCCTGTGTAAATTAACAATATGGCTGGTTTTTGCTTAGACAGGTTCAATGGTAGTATATTTTAATTTATTGATAACCGGATTGGCATACATAGCTAAAAAACTCTCTTTTTGTTTAGCATCATCTGCATTGATTCGCAGTTCTAAACGACGCTCAAACAATTGTTTTTCTTTTTCCGTGTATTTTGAGCTATAGATTGAGGTAGCATGCAACAAATCATAGGCAATAAAATTGGTAGGCCAAAGTTTGTAGGATTGCAAGATAGAATCGTCAATTACTTGTGCTAGGGCTTGTATTTGCTTGTTGGCATTATCTGTCGCTGCTTTTATAGTGTCAATTTCATGATTAAGGCAATCGCCCACATGAATGTGAATGCGTTTTTTTTGTCCAATAATACCACTTAATAGCGTAATAAAATCTTCGTTTTTTTCCTTAATATAAATTTGATCGTTTGCTTCTGCCATGAGTTGAGGCATTTTCAAAGCGTCTGTGGGATCATATTCATAGGAAATAGAAACAGGAATCAACTTAATTTTTTTGAAAAAATCCATCGTATTTGCTTCGTCAGAAGCCATTGCTATCATTTTTAAAACACCTTGGTGTGTAGCGTCATTGCCGTCTTTGGTTCTTCCTTCTCGCTGCGCAATCCATACCGAACGATTTTCACGAGAAATTAAATGATACATATATTCGGCAAGTAATTTTGAACTTTGTAATAACTCACGAGGCGGTAAATTACGTTGCACTAAAAAATTCCTATTTAATTTAGATAATTTAAGTAGAAAATCCTTTTTTACTAAATTATCTCCAATAGCCGACGCAGTCATTACCAAACCATGATCAAATAAACACACATTTAATAAGGAAGTGTCTAATATAATATCACGGTGATTAGAAATAAAAAAATAAGCAGTATTTGGCTCTAGTTTTTCAAATCCAGAAGTTGTTAATCCATCAGAGGTTGTTTCAATGATTTTTTTAACCGCCTGATACGCAAAATTGATTTGAAAATCTCTAATGGAGTGTGTACGAAGCAGTTGCTCTTTCCAAATAGATTCCTCTACATCTGGATAAGCAAATTGCATCATCGCTTTCATCATTGGATGCTGTATGGCTTCGCGTAAAGCACCATTTACTTCAGCATCATAATAAGGACGTATTTTATCAAATTTGGACATGCTCTATTTTCTACATTACAAAAAAACAAAAAAAAAGGGAAATAGCAATTATTTTCTGCTAAAATCCGAACACTTCTTTTGAATTTTCTGTAGTGATGCGAGCAATTTCTTCTACAGGAAGTTGATATAGAGTAGCTAATTTTTCGGCAATTAGAGTAATATAACTGCTTTCATTTCTTTTTCCTCTGTGCGGGACTGGGGCTAAATAGGGAGCGTCTGTTTCTAATACAATATGTTCTAACGGAATTTCGTGTAAAAACTGATCTATTTTGCCGTTTTTAAAAGTGGCTACACCGCCAATTCCTAATTTCATACCACAAGCTATAGCACGCAAAGCCTGATTTTTATCTCCCGTAAAACAATGAAAAATTCCAACTAAATCAGGGCCTTTTTCTTGTTCCAATATTTCAAAAATTTCATCAAAAGCGTCTCTGCAATGGATATTTATGGGTAACTTGTATTTTTTGGCCAATTGAATTTGGTGTTGAAATACCAATTGTTGTTCTTTTAAATAGGTTTTATCCCAATACAAATCAATGCCAATTTCGCCAATGGCTGCAAATGTTCGAGCAGCGAGTTCTTTTTCAACATGTGCTAATTCTTCTTGATAATTTTCTTTTACATAGCAAGGATGCAATCCCATCATTAAAAAAACATGTTGAGGATATTGGTTTTCCAAGGCATACATGTGCGAGGTATAACTACTGTCAATGGAAGGCACAAATAGTCTGCTGACGCCTTGGCGAATAGCGCGTGAAATCATTTCGTCTCTATCGTCATTAAATTCTTCTGAATATAAGTGCGTATGTGTGTCTGTAAATTGCATACTATCGTTTATTCAATTAATAAATTACAGCCTCTAATGTCGCTGTTGTCAAATCTGCCTAATACCTCAAAGGTTTGATTGGTATATTTTTTTCCAAGGTCTTGTGTGGCAATAAAGGAACACGAATTTAGGTTTGCTAAATCAATCACATTAATTCCTCCCGTTTTTCCATATCCTTCATAACTTAATGCGTCTTCAGTGTCTCGTATCAAAACGTCCATCCACAGGGGGCATTCAAAAATACCATTTCCTAGTGAATAGGCTTGTGAAAGGAGTTCCGTCATGCCATATTCTGAATGGATGCACTGCACGCCAAATCCTTCACATAGTTTTTGGTGTAATTCTTCTCTAATTAATTCTTTGCGTTTTCCTTTCATGCCTCCTGTCTCCATTACGATTAAAGATTTTCCTATTTCATGAAGAGGGAATGAATGCAATGTTGCATATTCAATTAAGTCCAATAGAGCATAGCTAACTCCAATAAGAATAACATTTTGTCCTTCTTTATTTAGTTTTTCAATTTTTTGTAAAAGGTCATTATAATTATTCAAATAAAATCCTGAATCTTCATGGTTGCTACTTTGAATTAAATCTTCAACCATATAAATTAAAGATGAGCCCTCTCGTTCTAAATAAGAAGGCAAAAGTGCTAATACACAATAATTTTCAATAGTTCCATAAAAGTTTGAAAAACCTAAGCGATAACTCATTTCATACCAACTCACATCTGTTACTAAATGTTTGCTAGGTTGCATGCCTGTTGTGCCGCTGCTCGTAAAAATCTGTTGTACGGGCGCGTTTGAACTTA
This sequence comes from Flavobacterium sp. 20NA77.7, assembly GCF_031326205.1. Lineage (NCBI taxonomy): Bacteria > Pseudomonadati > Bacteroidota > Flavobacteriia > Flavobacteriales > Flavobacteriaceae > Flavobacterium > Flavobacterium nakdongense. Next base: position 187,830 of record NZ_CP133721.1, read on the forward strand.
ATATGGTATGACTTTTAAAAAATTGTATCGGTAAAAAAGGGATATCTAGTACGCGTTTTACATGCGCAGGTGTTTTTTTTAAATGAGTACAAAAAGAATGGTACACTAAATTGTTTTCGTATTGGTAACGAAAAATTTTCAGTGTCATTTTTTCAAATTCTTTTTTTGAAGCAATAGAAAAGATATCTTCTTGTGTAATCAAGGTGTTTAATTTTATGCAAAAATAAAAAAAGCATCAACATGGTGTTGATGCTTTTAAGATTATTATGTTTGTTTTTACAACAAAACTAGGATTAATTTGTAATCATTAATTTTTTAGAAGTTGTTTTACCTTCTTCAGTAACCGTTACTACATATACGCCAGAAGTTAATTCTGAAACGTTAACTGCATTATTTGTTACAGTAGTATTTAGCACTTGCTTTCCTACGATATCATAAATAGTTACGTGTACATTGTTGTTTAAAGCTGTTTCCACATATAACGTACCTCCTTTAACTGGATTTGGATATAATTTTAATCCGTCAATTTGAGAGAAAGAATCGTTACCTAATGTAAAGTTTAATGATGTATCAATTGTTAATTCATCAATAGATAACGCTGTTGGAGTTAATGTTGCAGAATCTTGTCTAAATACAAAACCTCCAATACCACTAATTGCTGTAGTAGGCGTGTAAAGCGCTGTAGGAGAAGCTGTTCCTCCAATTGTAGGATTTACACATAAAAACACTTGATTATTAGCAAAATCATAACCAAGAACTAAATACTGTGTTGTTCCTGTATTGTATAAAGTAGTATCCCAAACCGCATCGGTAGTAGCTGCACCAATTCCATATTGAATTTGTGTGCCGTTTTTTCTAACCCATAGTCTCGCATTCGTTAGAGTGCTAGCATTGTCAGTTAATATTGCAAAATAAGCGCCTGTTAAATCAGTAGTAATACCTGTAATATCTGTTACAGAAACCAACATTCTTGCATTAATTGTTCCCGTAGTTGTGTTTGTAAATAAAGTTTTTGATTCTGCTCCAGCACCTCCAAAAGTGATTAAATTTCCAGATGAAGTGATACCTGTATAACTTAAGTTTCCTGTTGCAGTTACAATGTTATCTCCGGTATTTAATATACTCCATTTTTGTTCTCCATTTAAAGAGTTGCCAACCGTATATGGAAATGAATCAGTGAAAGGTAATGTGTTTACTGGTTTGCATTCAGGAGCCGTAATGGTTTTTACGATGTTACATCCTCCAGAAATTGTTAATGTATTATTTGTGCCTTCTGTTACACCAGAAATAATAATATTACCAGTTGCCGATGTAGAAGGGTTATCTCCACTAATTGTTCCAGTAGTAGCACTTAGTGTATATGTTGCCGTTCCACCACCAGTAAAAGGTATGGTTGTGGTATATGTATCTAATGATAATGTTGTAGCATCACAAGATCTTGTTTCAGCGTTTAAAACTAAACTGCAAGGAGCAGCGTTAAACCATGTTGAATAAATTCTTATACCATCAACAGTTATGTTTTGTGTCGTTGCATATTGTCTTAAGAAGAACCCAGATGCACTTGCTGGCACAGTTCCTGAAGTGGTAACTTCTGGAGCGCCTGCTGCTGCTTCAGTAGCAGGAATACCTGCTGCTTTAATCCACATACTTGCATTTCCAGTTGTGGTTACATCATATTTTACAATTATAAGATAAGTTGTATTTAAATCAAAATCTGTAGGAGTTGTTGCATACACACTGGTACTTGTATTTGATAATCCAAAATTAATTTTTCCAGTAGTAGCTGAAGGTTTAACATATACTCGATTACTAAATGTTGTTCCTGAAGACAATAACCCTGCGAAATAACCCGCATCTCCAGAGGCAACATTAACTAAAAAGGTGTAATATAAACTTCCAGAAGTAACACTAGCTGAAAAATTTTTGTTTATATCTTCTCCATTGTTATCAAGTCTTGCAGCGTTACCAACAACAGCACCAGTAAATCCTGTTGTGCCTGAATAGCCAGTATACGTTAAACCATTAGAAGCGCCTACATCAACAGCAGCTGTCCCTCCACCACTAAAAGCTGTCCAGCCATTTGCGCTTAATAGCGCATTGTCAGCGTAATTAAAATCTTCTGAAAATATTTGTCCAAAACTAGTTACTGAAATTAGACAAGTAAGTAAAAAGTAAATTTTTCTCATGTTATAACTATTAAATTTTTACAAAGATAAAAAATAATAGTTTGCTAAGACACAAGTATTGCGTAAAGTTCGTGTAAAGTTACTAACAAAAAAAGGTTAATTAATTGACAATGAGTTTTCTGGTGGCAGAAGCGTCGCCTTCTTTAATTTTGATAATGTATACGCCCGGGTTTAGTGCGCTAATGTTTAATTCTCTGGTATAAAGCATAACATCGATTACTTTTTTACCCAATACATCAAAAATTTCGACTTTTTTTTCTAAATTTTGACGAGAAATAATAGTTACTTTTCCGGTATTGTTTGGATTTGGATATACACTTAGCCCTTCAATAGTTGGGTCTTGTGAACGCGACACATTGTTTCTGCTTTCTTGCGCAATAGCTAAGAAAGAGAAGCATAAAAAGAATACTAAACAAATGTAATTTTTCTTCATTTGGTAACGTTTGTGGTGTAAAGTTAGTAAAATAAATCAATTAGTATGCCAAAAAACAAAAAATTTAGAATATATATGCCGTTGTTTTTTTCTGAAAACGTTTTCGTATAAATTACATAATTGCAAAATTTTAGACTCATTTTTAAGTCTTCAATTTGAATTTGATAAAAAAAGCATTAAATTTTTGTTATATTCTTCGAAAATTTTATGATAAAATGTATATTTGTCCTCAGAAAATTTTACTAAAAAAATATATTATGAGTCAAAGTGTTAATGCATTTTTAGAAGCAGTTGCTAAGAGAAATGCCAACGAGCCAGAATTTATGCAAGCCGTAAGAGAAGTAGCTGAAACAGTTATTCCTTTTATTGAAAAAAATCCTAAATACCAAGGAAAAATGCTTTTAGAGCGTATGGTGGAACCAGAAAGAGTAATTATGTTTAGAATTGCTTGGATTGATGATGCAGGAAATACACAAGTGAATAGAGGATTTAGAATTCAAATGAATTCTGCTATTGGACCCTACAAAGGAGGAATTCGTTTTCATCCTTCTGTAAATTTAAGTATTTTAAAATTCTTGGCTTTTGAACAAGTATTTAAAAATTCATTGACAACGTTGCCAATGGGTGGTGGAAAAGGTGGTTCTGATTTTGATCCAAAAGGAAAATCTGACAACGAAATCATGAAGTTTTGCCAAGCATTTATGACCGAACTACAAAGACATATTGGTGCGGATACGGATGTTCCTGCAGGAGATATTGGTGTAGGTGGAAGAGAAGTAGGATACATGTTTGGTCAATATAAAAAACTAAGAAACGAATTTACAGGGGTATTAACAGGTAAAGGTATTAGTTTTGGTGGTTCATTAATTCGTCCGGAAGCAACAGGTTATGGTGATGTGTATTTTGCACAAAACATGTTAGCTACAAAAGGACAAAGTTTTGAAGGTAAAACAGTAGTCGTTTCTGGTTCAGGAAATGTAGCGCAATATGCTATTGAAAAAGCAACACAATTAGGCGGAAAAGTAGTAACAGCTTCAGATTCTTCTGGATATATTTATGATGCAGACGGAATTACTACAGAAAAATTAGCTTACATTATGGAAATTAAGAATGTAAGATATGGAAGAATTAACGAGTATGTAGCAAAATATCCAAATGCTAAATTTGTTGAAGGAAAACGCCCATGGGAAGTAAAATGTGACATCGCATTACCATGTGCTACTCAAAATGAGTTAAATGGAGAAGAAGCAAAAATGTTAATTGCTAATGGATGTATATGTGTGGCAGAAGGCGCAAATATGCCTTCTACTCCAGAAGCCGTTGAAACATTCATTGCTGCTAAAATATTATTTGCTCCAGGAAAAGCGTCAAATGCAGGCGGTGTGGCAACTTCAGGATTAGAAATGTCACAAAACTCATTACGTTTAAGCTGGACAAGAGAAGAAGTAGATCAAAGATTACACAAAATCATGAGTGATATTCACGAAGCTTGTGTAAAATATGGTACAGAAGCTGACGGATTTGTGGACTACGTGAAAGGTGCAAATATTGCAGGTTTCGTAAAAGTAGCAGATGCTATGTTAGCGCAAGGTGTAGTATAAAAAATACTTCAAACAATAAAAAAGCAGTGTTCTTCTAGAATGCTGCTTTTTTTTGTCAACAATGAGTCAATGTACCAATGAGCTAATTTGAAAATTTGAAAATTCAACTTGAATCAACAAAAAAACTTGAAATTTGAAACAAATCTTTCAGACTTTTGACTTTCATGCTTTCAACTAAAAAATCACCCATTCCATTCGCTATAAAATTGGTTTAAAAATAATTCCATAAAAGCATGTCGTTCTGCGGCTATTTTTTTACCTGTAGGCGTATTCATTTTGTCTTTTAACAACAATAATTTTTCATAAAAATGATTAATTGTTGGTGCAGTAGTATTTTTATATTCTTCTTTACTCATGCTAAGATTTGGGTTAATTTCTGGATCATAAATGGCTCTATTTTTAAATCCGCCATAATTAAAAGTTCTAGCAATTCCTATGGCTCCAATTGCATCAAGTCTGTCTGCATCTTGAACAATATCTAATTCGATAGATTGAAATTTTTGTTCAAAATTACCGCCTTTAAAGGAAATGTTTTCAATAATAGCAAGCACGTGCGCTATCGTTTCTTTGCTTACATTTTCTTGTTCCAAGAAATTTTTAGCGGTTTTTGGGCCTATGGCTTCATCGCCGTCATGAAATTTACTATCAGCAATATCATGAAGTAAAGCGGCTAATTGTACCACTTCAAGATCACATTTTTCTTCCTTAGCTATTAGTAGTGCGTTTTTATACACGCGTTCTATATGAAACCAATCATGGCCGCCTTCCGCATTTTCTAATTGTTTTTTTACAAAAAGTACTGTCTTTTCTAGTAGTGTCATAATAATAAAAATCCTTTCACAAAGGAAAGGATTTTTATTGAATTATTTTACTAAAGCAGGTTGTACCCATTTAAAAATAAATGTTTCATCAGGAATACTTAGTCTTTCAGAAATTCGTTTCATTCTGTTTGGAAGATTCATGATAAAATCTCTTGCTTTTTCTGCTTCATCCGTTAAGCCAGTAATTTTATCTATTTCCCATTTCTGAATTAATTTTTGCATGATATCCACATAATCCGCTGCCGTATACACGCCTAATTTTTGCGCAGCATTTGAAAAATGTTCAAAAGCAGTACTAATTTTTTCTCCAGATTCTCTTAAAAAATGAGCCGGCATTGTAATTTTTAACTTTAACATATATTGAAAAGCTAGCATCATCTCGCTTGGATCTACTTTAAAAATTTGAGTAACAAATTCACTATAGGCTAAGTGATGACGCATTTCGTCACCAGCAACTAGGTTGCATAATTTATGTAATTTTTTATCACCATAATTTTTTGCAATTTGCGCCACCCTATTGTGTGAAATATAGGTTGCAAGCTCTTGAAAACTGGTATACACAAAGTTTTTGTAGGGATCTCTACCTGTGCCAATGTCAAACCCATCGTTAATTAAATGATGAGTCGTTTGTTCTACTTCGCGCATATTCACTCTTCCAGAAAGATATAAATATTTGTTTAACACATCGCCATGTCTATTTTCTTCTCCTGTCCAATGACGAAACCATTTGCTCCAACCATTTTTGCCTAAATTGTTAACACCTTCAATTTCCATCAGCCAAGATTCATAAGTGGGCAATGCTTCTTCTGTAATAGTATCTCCTACTAATACAACCCAAAATTCATAAGGTAAGTCTTTTGCAATTTCTCTTAATTCGGTAACTTCATCTAAAAAATTTTCAGTACCAGAATGAGGAAGTAAGTCGGTGGGTTGCCAAATTTTTTCTACTGGGATTAAAAATTCTTCCATGAAATAATCCACTTTTTTTTCTAGAAGTTGCATTACTTCAAGGCGTACATTTTTTATAGACATGTTTAGTTTTTTATATGTTTTGTTATTGTTTGTTCTGTTTTTTCAAAAATTTCTTCAAAGCTGTAGTCTCCTATTTTTAGCGCTTCATGCATGTGAAATTCAATGTTATTTCCTAGTCCTAACGGAAATTGTCCGAAACGCGTCATTTTCCAGGAATTATTTATCGTAACCGGAAGGAAATAGGCATCAGGCGCATACTTGTATAACATTTTTAACCCATTTACAGCAAATGGTTTGGGTTGTCCTGTTTTACTTCTTGTTCCTTCAGGAAAAATAACTACGGAATAGTTTTTTGTATTAACTAATTCGGCAATTTTTTTTATTTCTGGAAGGGCTTGTTTGGGGTCTTTTCTATCAATTAAAGCCGAACCACCATATTTTAAATTAAATGACACGCTTGGAATCCCTTTACCTAATTCTTTTTTGCTGATAAATTTTGGGTGCCAATTTCTCATAAACCAGATATAAGGAGGAATGTCATATAAACTTTGGTGATTTGAAACGATTATTAGAGGAACATTTTTTGGCACACTATCCAAACCTTTAATAGAATAAGTTGTTCCTAAAATATGTGTACTTCTAACTAAAAACCAATTCAATATTGCTACACTCCATCGGTGTGCTTCATACCCAAATTGGTTGTAACATACCCATTGGATAGGATGAAAAAAAACTAACCAAAAGCCAAAAACCAAATAATACAAAAGGGAAATGGGGATAGAAATAATTTTTTGCATGCTTCTAATTTTTTTCAAAGATATTTTATAAAAAAACAAAAACCATCAATTTTGATGGTTTTTATAGTATGCTAGCATAGAAAACTAACAAAATTCGTTGTAAGCGTCTTTTAAATTTTCAGCTATTAATTCTGCTGGACGGCCTTCAATGTGATGTCTTTCGAGCATGTGTACTAATTCGCCATTTTTAAACAAAGCCATACAAGGCGAAGAAGGAGGAAATGGGAACATGTGTTCTCGTGCTTTATCAACCGCTTCTCTATCTACTCCTGCAAAAACGGTTACTAACTGTGTAGGAACTTTAGCGTTGTCTAAACTCATTTTTGCACCTGGACGCGCATTTCTTGCTGCACAACCACATACTGAGTTTACAACTACAAGAGTTGTACCTTCTTTTGCTAAGGCTTGTTCTACATCGTTAGCAGCATATAATTCTTGGAAACCTGCATCTGTTAACTCAGCACGCATTGGTTTTACTAATTCTTCTGGATACATAATTTTAAGTATTAATAGTACAAAGGTACTAAGAAATTTAGTTTTACAGAATTTACAATTCATAAAGATTTGTTATTGTTTTATGATTAGGACTTCTGCGTTTAATTAGACATCAAAAATTTATGTAAGTTTGTCAAAATTAATTTTATGTTTAAAAGAATTTTGTTTTTCGTTTTGGTGGTTAATTTTTGCTTTTCCCAAAAAGAAGTTGAAATTGAGACAGTTGTTGTAAAAAGAATACCAAAAATTGACAACATTCTTAAAAAACTTCAAAAGCAATTGGTAAAAAATTGCGACACTACAACCCAATCCTTTTTATTGCGACAAGTGAACTTGCAAAATAGCGATACTATTATTTTTAGAAACGAGGAACAAGTAATTAAAATTAATGCGTTGGATGGAAAATTTACTAAAAAAAATAGTATTGAAAATAAGAATAATTGGTTTACCAAAGTAAAAGAAACGTTCAAATTATATGACGCTTCTGAATCTCCAATTGGCTGGATTTCAGGCTTTCCTATTCGAAAAAATTTAACTGTTTCAAAATTTGATTTTTTAGTCAACAGCAAAAATTATATGTATGAAGTGGAATGGACAGCCGATAATAGCATTGAAGTTAAGTTTGAAACACCTGGTTTTTATAAAGGACGTTTTGTTGTAGATAAAAATTATAATCTACTGCATTTAGAATATGAAACCACTGTACCGTATCCTTTTTATTACACTAGTGCGGAGAGTGTAGGGAAGTATCATAAATTTACCTCCAGTTGGATTTATCAGCGTGAAAAAGTCAGTTTAGATTTTGCTGTAGTGAATAAAAAAATGATACTTACTGCTCTTTCTATAGAAGAAAAATTGCGAGATTTTCTATTTAATCGTTATGATAAAGAGGGTGTAATTTTTACGGATAGAACTAATTTTACCACTTCAATAGAATTGCAAAATAAGCTCAGCCGTTAAAATCCTTTTACGATTCGTTTTGCAAGTGCTTTTATAAATAATTTTTTTGGACACATCCAAATCACTTGCAAGTCTTCCCAAAAAGAAGTCTCTTCATCTAAAAATTTGAAAATTAAAGGTGCATTTTTACGCTCAAAAAGGGCATTAAAAATAGATTTTCCGTGTTGGTTGGTCTCAAATAAAATGTCAATTAATAATAAATCATAAAACCAAAAGCGATTTTTTTTGTATAATTTTCTAAAATCTGTACCCTCCATAATGGCTTTGGCTAAAGGTTTAGATTTTTTCATGGAATTTTTGAAAGTAAAACCAGTGCTTGCTTTCGTCCATCCGCCAGCCGAACCAATATGTATAATGTTTTTTGTGTTATGTTTCCAAAAGGGATAAGAGGTCATAGGAATGTTTCCGTGTTCTTTTTCAAGAATTTCATAGTCAGTTACACCTAATTCTTTTAAATACTGTTGAATAGCTTCTTCATATTCTTCCTTCTGTAATAGATCTTTCGAAAAAAGGGTATATTCTACCAATGCTTCTGTGCTTGACTGTGGTAAAATGTACATGAATCGTGTAGTCTGTTTTTGTTTGACAGAAAAATCCATAAAAGTGGCACATTTTTCTGTAAAAACAGGTTCTTTCGTTTTTACAAACCAACCTATAAAATGTTGTTGTACCAAAGGATACCGCGATTGAGAAGTTACCCAATTGGAATGAAATACACTATTCATAATTTTAGAACATGAGTAAGTGGCTTTTGTTGTTTTAACCATACATCTATTTTGTTCTTCAAAAAAATCAAGCACTTTTTCGTTGCTAAATTCTATGTTATGATGATTTTTAAGTGTTTCATGTATGGAAGCATAAAAAGCCTGACTTCGAATCATTTTATAGTGATAAGGCGTAAGCGGAAGTAGGTTGTTGAGTTGTTCTGTTTTGAACCAAACTTGATCCCATTTTTGAGAAGAAATTTCATTAAAAGTAGTATTTGAATCCCAAAAACACCACGTTCTGTCGTTTGTGTTTTTTGTTTCACTATCTATAACTAAAATAGTGTAAGACGCACATGATTTATTTTTTACTAACTCAGAGAGTGTTAGTAAAGCAGCTAGACCTCCGCCTGTAAAAATAATATCGTAGTGCTTCATGTTTTTTTTGTAAAAATAAGGTTTAAATTATTTAAGAAAAAATTAATGTTAATTACTTTAATTATTTTTTAACTTTGTAGCAAATGAGAAAATATATAGCCATAGCCTTAGTAAGCATTTATGTGTTTTCAATGACTGAAGTACATCAGTTGTTGAAAACGCCCTTATTAGTGGAACATTATTTAGCTCATAAAAACACTAATAAAGAATTGTCTTTACTTTCCTTTTTAGAAATGCATTATTTAAACGGCAGTCATATGGATGCAGACAGTACGCACGACATGCAATTACCTTTTAAAAATATGCAAGACAATCACCCTAATGTGGTTGTTACACTACCAAATGACTTCTTTTTTTTTGAAATAGTACCTAGTATAAAACAGCATGGTTCTATTATTGTGAGTAAAAGTCAAGTTTTAGAATCAAATTACCTGAAATCTATTTGGCAACCGCCAAAAATTGCTTAATAACAATACACAGACTATAGTGCTGTCAACTTTTTAATTGTTAATAAATTAAGCAAAAATTCTATGTTAAATAAAATTATTGAGTTTTCTGTAAAGAATAAACTCATCATTGCATTATTTACTTTCGCTCTAATTGGATTTGGAATATATAATGTACAAAAATTACCTATTGATGCTGTACCTGATATTACAAACAATCAAGTACAAGTGATTACCATTGCACCTTCTTTTGGTGCAACCGATATTGAACGATTAATTACTTTTCCGATAGAGCAAGTCAATACTAATATTCCTGGCTTAAAAGAAATTAGGAGTTTTTCACGTTTTGGCCTTTCGTTGGTTACTATTGTTTTTGAAGACGATGTAGATGTTTATTGGGCCCGACAGCAAGTGGCAGAACGATTGCAGCAAGTGCAAAGTCAGCTTCCACAAGGCATGGGAACACCCGAGTTAGGTCCTGTTTCTACTGGTTTAGGAGAAATTTATCAATATGTTGTTCGCGCCAAAAAAGGCTATGAAAAACAATATAACGAAACAGAATTGCGCATCATTCAAGATTGGATTGTAAAAAGACAACTTTTGGGCGTTAAAGGAGTTGCAGAAGTGAGTAGTTTTGGAGGTAAATTAAAACAACTAGAAATTAGTATTCAGCCAAATAAACTTCATGCTAATGGCATTACAATTACTGATGTTTTTAATGCACTAGAGAAGAACAACCAAAACACGGGGGGCGCCTATATTGAAAAAGAAGCCTCTGTTTTATTTATTCGAAGCGAAGGATTATTTACGTCTAAAGAAGATATTCAGAACACACCGATAGAAACACCGTCAAAAATACCTTTGTTAATTAAAGATGTTGCCGAAGTAAAAGACGGTTTTGCTACACGATATGGCGCCATGTGTTATGATGATAAAGGAGAAGTTTCTGGAGCAATTGTAATGATGCTAAAAGGGGCTAACAGTAGTGAAGTAATTAAAAATGTAAAGGAGCGGATTCAACAAATTCAAAAAACGCTGCCCGAAGGTGTTGTTGTTGAACCTTTTCTTGACCGCACTAAAATGGTAAATAATGCCATTGGAACGGTAGAAAAGAATTTACTTGAAGGTGCACTTATCGTTATTTTTGTTTTGGTTCTTTTTTTAGGAAATTTTAGAGCGGGTTTACTCGTAGCGTCGGTAATTCCGTTAGCGATGCTTTTTGCCATTATTATGATGAATATATTTGGCGTTAGCGGCAATCTGATGAGTTTAGGCGCGTTGGATTTTGGTCTTATTGTAGATGGAGCCGTAATTATTGTGGAGGCAGTCGTACATCAAATTTTTATCCATCATAAGAAAGAAAATGCCGTAGCATTAACGCAAGAAAATGTAGATAATGAAGTAAAATCTTCTGCTAAAAAAATGATGAATAGCGCTGTTTTCGGTCAAATAATTATATTGATTGTCTATTTGCCTATTTTTTCTTTACAAGGTATAGAAGGAAAAATGTTTAAGCCAATGGCACAAACAGTTGCTTTTGCATTAATAGGGGCTTTTATTCTCTCATTAACCTATATTCCGATGATGAGTGCACTTGTCTTGAAAAATATAACCTACAACCCAAAGCATTTTTCAGAACGAATGATGACGTATCTAGAGCGAATGTATCAAACTAGATTAATACAGGCACTGCAAAACAAAAGAAAGATACTACTAATTACAGGCTTTACATTTATTACAGCACTTATTAGTATGAGTCAATTAGGAGGTGAATTTATTCCTGCATTAGAAGAAGGAGATTTTGCGGTAGATACACGCGTACTTACAGGTAGTAACATATCCACAACCATTGCTGCCACACAGAAAGCCGCTCATATTCTAAAAACCCAATTTCCTGAAGTTGAAAAAGTGGTAACGAAGATAGGAAGTGGAGAAGTGCCCACAGATCCTATGCCTATGGAAGCCAGCGATATGATGGTTATTTTGAAGGATAAAAGTGAATGGACTTCAGCCAAAACGTTTAATGAACTATCCGACAAAATGAGTGCAGCATTAAAAGCAGTGCCAGGAATTACAGCAGGCTTTCAGTACCCCGTACAAATGCGCTTCAACGAATTAATGACAGGAGCAAGACAAGATGTTGTTTGTAAACTATATGGTGAAGATTTAGATACATTAGCTAAATATGCCGCAAAAATTGGAAAAATTGTACAGACGGTTGAAGGAGCAAAAGATGTATATGTAGAACCAGTTGGAGGTATGCCTCAGGTCGTTATTACTTATAAACGCGCAGTTATTGCTCAGTATCACTTAAATGTAGAGGCAATTAATAAAGTAGTAAATGCTTCATTTGCAGGACAAAGTAGCGGGTTGCTTTTTGAAGGAGAACGAAGGTTTGATGTTGTTGTACGTTTACAAGCAGATCAAAAACAAAATGTAGAAGACATTCAAAATGTATTGATTCCTACTTCTACAGGCATTCAAATACCACTACACGTTGTGGCAGATGTAAAGATAATCAATGGACCAAATCAAATTCAAAGAGAAGATACCAAAAGAAGAATAGTTGTAGGCTTTAACGTTCACGAAAGAGATGTACAGTCTTTAGTTGAAGAGATGAAAACTAAGGTAGAACAAAAAATCAAATTTCCAGCGGGTTATTATATCACGTATGGAGGAAGCTTTGAAAATTTAAATGCGGCAAAAAATAGGTTAATGATAGCCGTACCAGTATCGTTGTTATTGATATTTTTAATGTTGTATTTTGCCTTCAAGTCTGTTAAACAAGCTTTACTTATTTATACGGCCATTCCATTATCTACTATTGGCGGTATATTGTTTTTAGCGGCAAGAGGGATGCCTTTCAGTATCAGTGCAGGCGTTGGTTTTATTGCGCTTTTTGGTGTAGCCGTTTTAAATGGGATTGTATTAATTGCCGAATTTAATGCACAAAAAAGAAACGGACTAACTGATGTAAAAGAAATCGTTTTACACGGAACAAAAAAGCGATTAAGACCTATACTCATGACAGCTTTTGTAGCTTCATTGGGCTTTTTGCCTATGGCTGTTAGCAATGGTGCAGGAGCTGAAGTTCAAAGACCTCTTGCAACAGTAGTAATTGGTGGTTTATTAATTGCTACTTTTTTAACTTTATTCATTTTACCAATATTGTATATGCTTTTTGAAAAAAAATCAACCATAAAACTTCCAAAAAACGGGATCACTACCTTAGTTTTATTATTTTGCTGTATGGGTTCTGCCCAAACTAAAATTACACTTAAACAGGCTTTAGAACAAGGAATTGCTACTAATCTTACCATTAAAAATGAGAGCCAACGAGCCGAAGCAACTAAGGTTTTAATCAAGTCAGCTAATGAAATTCCTGCGTTAAATATTGTTGGAGAATATGGCCAATTGAATAGCGCTTACAACGATAATCGAATTGGAATTACTCAAAACATTAGCTTCCCATTTTTAAATGCAAAGAAAAAAAATTGGTTTCAAGCACAAAGTGAATTGGCCATACTCAATTACAAAGTTGCTGAAAATGAACTAAAAAGAAGCATATCCCAAACGTATTATGATTTGATTTATGTTGTAGAACGAGAAAAAGTTTTACAACACACAGACTCTATTTATAAAGAGTTTTTAAGTAAAGCAAAACTTCGTTTAAAATTAGGCGAAACAAATCATTTGGAAAAAAACGGTGCCGAATTAGCGGTAGCTAAAATAGCAGCCGACAGGAGACGAAACCAAGAACAAATATTTGAATTGCAGCTTCAATTACAGTATTTGTTACAAACAAAAAATTTGTTTTTACCGGATTATTCTGATTTAAAAATAGCATCGGCAGATGTAACTGATTTTCTGTTAAAAAACAGTCAGCTTCAACGACTTGAAAAAGAAAAAATAGCAAATGAAGCCGCTATAAAAGTTGAAAAAGCCTCTCTAATACCTGAAATTACTGCCGGATATTATAGTATGACAATGAAAGGGATGGGCGCAGATGAAGTGTTGTATTCAGGAAGTAACAGGTTTCAATCATTTCAGTTAAATCTTGGAATTCCAATTTTCACAGGGGCTAATAAAGCAAAAAGAGAAGCCTATAAAATACAGGGTGAAATTTTAGAAAATCAAATGGTTTTACAAAAAAAGGAACTTGAAAATAGTTTGCAAACTTTTGAAAATAAAAGACAAAATGATGAATTAATTTTAAAGAATTATGAAGATAACGTATTGCTAGGGGCAAAATCTATGATTACCACAGCGACTAATCAAATGCTAAAAGGCCAAATTAATTATATGGAATGGTCATGGATTATGAACCAAGCCTTAGAATCAAGACTGGATTACTTAGATAAGGTAAAATCCTATAATGATGGAATTATTCAAATATTATATCAAACTATAAATTAAACATAATGAAATCGCCATACACAAAAACGGTTGTATATAAACACCCATGAAGAAAGGCGAAAATATATCCTTTAAAAACAAATAAATATCTACATATGAAAAATATATATGCTTTATTGTTAGTTGTTTTTGTTTTTGGTTGTCAATCAAAAAACGAAACAACAACAGAAAAAAAAGTTGATGAAAACCAAATTACATTAACCGCAAACCAATTTAAAAATGCCAATTTGACTATTGGTACTTTAAAAGAGCAAGCTATTCACACTACATTAAAAGTTAATGGAAAGATTACACTTTCTCCACAAGCTATTGCTAGTGTGAGTATGCCGTTAGGAGGTTATATTAAGGAAATAAAAGTTATGCCGGGCATGTATGTAAATCAAGGGCAAATTTTAGCAGTTATTGAAGACCAATCCTATGTGCAGCTACAACAAGAATATTTAAGTATGAAACAACAATTAGCTTTTTCATCTAAAGATTACCAACGTCAGAAAGAGTTAAATGCCTCACAAGCTAGTAGTGATAAAACGTATCAATTAGCCGAGAGTGAATATACTAAGAACAAAATTACCTTAAAGGCGTTGTCTGAAAAATTGAAATTGATTGCTATTAATCCGAATAATTTAACTGAAAAAACAATTTCTAAATCAGTCTGTATTAAAGCTCCAATTAGTGGAATGGTTACTAAAACAGGGGTAAATATTGGCAAATATGTAACAGCTACAGATGAACTTTTTCAGATAATGAATGCGAAAAGCATGTATGCCCAATTGCATATTTTTGATAAAGATGCAGCGTATTTATCTATTGGTCAAAAGGTAAAAGTATATACGAATGCCCAGCCTGATGTTGTTTATAATTCTACAATTCAGTATGTGAATAAAAGTTTTGACAATTCAAACAATGCTATTGAGGTGTATGCAAAAATTGTTAATTCAACAGGTAAATTAATTCCAGGAAATTATGTAAATGCCCAAATCGAATTAAGTAATAATCATGCTTATGTGATAAATGAGGACGCAATTGTCACTTTTGAAAATAAAAACTATTTATTTGTGGTTCAAAACGATCAATCGTATAAGATGGAAGAAGTAAAAGTGGGTATTACATCGGAAGGAGTTACAGAAATTTTGAATTCAGAAGCCTTTTCAGATAAAAAAATAGTAACTAAAAATGCCTATACTTTATTAATGGTTCTCAAAAACAAGGAAGAATAATTGCTATATGTATCAAGCCTCAATAGTTGAAGTTTTATAAATAAATCTTAAATTTTATTTAAACGAAATATAATTTCTTTACTTTGTATCATCAAAAAAGGAAGAAATGTATCAAGATTTAATTGCTTATTTAGAGCGTATTGACCCTGTTTTAGCAGCCCTTTATGCTACTACTTTTACGTGGTTAGTAACTGCTGCTGGCGCTTCATTTGTGTTCTTTTTTAAAAACATGAACCGAATTGTATTAGACGGTATGCTAGGTTTTACAGGTGGTGTTATGGTTGCGGCAAGTTATTGGAGTTTACTTTCGCCAGCGATAGAAATGAGCAAAGGAGAGGGATTTGTAAAAGTTATGCCAGCAGCAGTTGGATTTCTATTAGGCGCACTATTTTTATTTGCATTAGATAAAACATTACCCCATTTACATATTAATTTTAAAGAAACAGAAGGAATAAAGTCTCCTTGGCAACGAACTACTTTATTAGTTTTAGCCATAACCTTACACAATATTCCAGAAGGTTTAGCAGTAGGTGTTCTGTTTGGCGGCGTGGCAGCAGGAATTCCAGAAGCTTCTATTGCAGGAGCGGTAACATTAGCTATAGGGATTGGGATTCAAAATTTTCCAGAAGGAATTGCGGTTTCTATGCCTTTACGAAGAATGGGGATGAGTAGAAGAAAAAGTTTTATGTACGGACAATCGTCTGCTTTGGTTGAGCCAATCGCAGGTGTATTAGGTGCTGTTGCAGTAACATTTTTTACACCTATATTGCCTTATGCTCTTGCATTTGCCGCAGGAGCCATGATATTTGTAGTGGTAGAAGAAGTAATCCCCGAAACACAACAAGATAAGAACACAGATATAGCTACACTTGGCTTTATAGGAGGCTTTATCGTAATGATGAGTTTAGATGTTGCACTTGGGTAGTTTAAAAATATAATCCACCTCCAAGGGTTAAATAATTATAATTTGGAGAGGCTATTTTTAAATTTTCATATCCCATGGAAAAAAAATAATTTTTTTTATGATATTTTCCTTTAAATTCAAATGAATTTACGGGTTTTCCATTGATTTTGCTCCATTGCATAGCGCTCGTGAAGCTCATGTTTTTAAAGGCAAAAAAAGCCGTATGTAGTCCATAAGAGAAACCTGCTTTATTCACGTCTGATGCTATATAACTTGAGCCAATTGTCCAGCCTAGATTAAATTTCTTAAATCGTAAACGGTCATATGCAATAGAAAAATGATAAAGCTGTAAATTAGATAGGCTATTGGTAAATTGATTTTTTTCTACTAATACTCTATAATCGCCTTGTATATAAAAGAATTGAAAAGGATGCCATTTTGCTTTGAAATGATTTCCAAAAGAAGAGCTAGTGCTATACAAAAAATGGTTTTCGAAGTCAAAACGCATGTTGTTTTTTGATTCAGAAACATCGTTTATTTTTACATAATCACCTGAAGCTCCATCAGCATATGGATAAGAAGAAAGATTATTGTATAAATGAGTTTCAGTTCTATAATCGCCAATAGTAGTATATAAGCCCGTATAAAAAAATAATTCTAAAAAAAAGCCACCAATTCCAAAATGATTATTCGAATTTGATGCGGAACGTGAGGTGTTAGAGGAATTAGTCGTAGTACTAGTAGTGCTAGTTGAGGTATTATTTGATTTTAATTCGTTTTTCGACTTGTCAATTTTTTGAGCAAATAGCGCTGTTTGTAAAGAAAGTAAAACAACAATAGCGAGTATTTTATGCTTCATAAACTTAGTTTTTCTTTTTTTGATTCAAAAATTATGCCGACTACTTACAATCACAATTTTCACCGCATTTTTTTTCAGTATGTTTTTTTTTGAAAAAGAATTTTTTCAGCAAAAAGACGATGGCTAAAAGCAAGGTCACATACACTAAAATTTCTTGTATCATGATTATGTTATTTTAATAATTGATAAGCAATTAAAGCAACTACATAAGCAAATCCACTCATGCCTATTAATTGTGCCAAAGGCCATTTCCAAGAATTAGTTTCTTTTTTCACTATAGCTAATGTACTGATACATTGCATGGCAAAAGCATAAAATAAGAGTAAGGATATTCCTGTTGCAAAATTGAATATTTTTTCACCTGTTTCTGGGTTTATATCCGCTGCCATTTTATGTTTAATGGTAGCGTTGTCTTTACCTTGACTACCCACACTATAAATGGTGGCTAGTGTGCCAACAAAAACCTCTCTAGCGGCAAATGAACTCACGATTGCAACACCAATTTTCCAATCATACCCTAATGGTTTTATCACGGGTTCAATCGATTTTCCCATGTAGCCAATATAGGAATGTTCTAGCTTGTATTCGGCTACTCTGTCAGGAATTACGGAAGGATTAATAGGAATAGCGCTTGTATATACTTCCTGTTCAATAATTTCTTGTGCCTTGTCAAAGTTTTCGTTTGGTCCATGAGAACCTAAAAACCATAAAATAATGGATAAGGCTAAAATAATTTTTCCCGCTCCAGTTATAAAGGCTTTTGTTTTTTCTAATACGTTTATGGCAACGTTTTTAAACATAGGTATTTTATAACTAGGCATTTCTACTACAAAATAAGATTTACATTGTAATTTTAATACTTTGTTTAATATATATGCCGAAAGTATAGCCATGATAAAGGCTATAAAATACAAACTCATCAGTGTAAGTCCTTGTAAACTAAGTCCCCACACTCTTTTTTCTGGAATAATGAGTGCAATAAGTATGGCATAAACGGGTAACCTTGCAGAACAAGTAATGAGCGGTGTAACTAGAATTGTTACTAATCGTTCTTTCCAGTTTTCGATATTTCTAGCGCCCATAATAGCAGGAATAGCACAGGCTGTACCCGAAATTAGTGGTACAATGCTTTTTCCTGATAATCCGAATTTTCGCATAATTTTATCCATCAAAAATACTACCCGACTCATATAACCGCTTTCTTCTAAAACAGAAATAAACAGAAATAAAAACGCAATTTGAGGAATGAAAATAACAATGCCTCCAATTCCTGGAATAATGCCATCAGACACTAAGTCTGTAAATTTTCCAGCAGGCAAGCTTTCTCTGGCATATGCGCTTAAATTGGCAAATGTATTATCTATAAATTCCATAGGTATGCTACTCCAATCAAATATGGATTGAAAAATGAGTAAGAGAATGCCTAGAAAAATAACATAACCAAAAAATTTATGGGTAAGCACACGGTCTAATTTGTTTTGAATGTCTGTTGCTTTTGTTTTGTCAATTCTTTGGCCAATTTTTAAGGTATCATTAATGAATTGGTATCTTTTTATGGTTTCTTTTTGTTGTAATTTTTTTAATTCGGCGTGGGTTTTTGTAAATGAACTTTGAATTGCATTTCGTTCCAAGTTTAAAAAATTCACATCTTGTGTAATGACTAACCAAAGTTTATAGAGTAATTGATTTGGAAATGCTTTTCTAAGTTTATTAAAATAGTCAGGATCTATTGAACTGGCATGTAAACAAGGTTCAGTAGATAAATTTTTATAGTTTAAAATCAATTCTTTTAAATAGTCAATACCAATATTTTTTCGCGAACTGACTAAGGCAATTTTTGTTTTTAACTCACGCTCTAATTTAGGAATATCAAGCTCTATACCTTTTAATTTCATGCGGTCAATCATGTTAATGACAAGTAACGTAGGTATTTCAAGATCTTTAATTTGTGTAAAAAGCAGTAAGTTTCTTTTTAAATTTTCTACTTCAGTAACTACAATAGCTACGTTTGGAAAATCTACATCGTTTTTATTTAAAAGCAATTCAATAACTACATTTTCATCAATAGAACTTGCATTTAAACTATACGTGCCGGGTAAGTCGATAATGTGCGCTTTGACAGTTTCATTTAATTTAGTAACCCCCATTTTTTTATCTACTGTAATTCCAGGGTAGTTTCCCACTTGCTGATTTAACCCTGTGAGTTGGTTAAATACAGAAGTTTTGCCCACATTTGGGTTACCTATTAGCGCAACTTTTATACTGTTTTTCCCCATTTATTGCAGTGATTCTATGTGAATGTAAATATAAGAGGCGGTACTTTTTCTAATAGCAACCTTTGCATCATTAATGGTGAAAAAAAAAGGATCGCCTAATGGAGCAATTTGTATTAATTCAATATTATTTCCAGGAAGACAGCCCATTTCTATCAATTTCAATGGAATTTCATTGATATCAATAGCACTTATTTCTGCTTTTTGGCCTTTGATTAATTGACTTGCGTTATATTTTTCCACAGCCTTATTTAGATTGAATTAAAATACAAATGTACGCAATTGTAGCCACAATATCCTAACATTTATCATCTTTTTACTTGTTTACTAAATTCGTACATTCGTAGCCAATAGATTTAAAACAATACAGTCATGCGCACATTAGTTATAGGCGATATACATGGAGGATACAGAGCCCTTTTACAGGTGCTTGAACGAGCAAATGTTACAGCAACAGACCAATTGATTTTTTTAGGCGATTATGTTGATGGTTGGAGTGAATCTCCACAAGTTATTGATTTTTTGATGGAATTAAACCAAATACAATCTTGTGTTTTCTTAAGAGGAAATCACGATGAGTTGTTGTTAGACTATTTAGAAGTAAATGTTGAAAATATTGACGAAAATTTGTGGTATAAACATGGAGGTAAAACAACAGTTGTAGCTTATTCTACTGTTTCAAAAGAAAAAAAAGCTACCCATATTGCCTTTTTGAAACAGTTAAAAAATTATTATCTCGACGAAAAAAACAGACTATTTGTTCACGCGGGGTTTACTAATTTACAGGGTGTAGCTTTTGAGTATTTTCCTAAGCTGTTTTATTGGGATAGAACCTTATGGGAAACGGCTTTGGCTTTAGATGAAAAATTAGAAAAAACAGATTTGTTATACCCAAATCGTTTAAAAATCTATTCTGAAATATTTATTGGGCACACGCCTACTACACGTATTGAATCCATGAAGCCTGTGCAAAAAGCCTGCGTTTGGAACATCGATACAGGTGCTGCTTTCAAAGGGAAACTCACGCTTATGGATGTCGACACTAAAGCATTTTGGCAAAGCGATTTGTTGCCCGATTTATATCCAGATGAAAAAGGACGAAATTAATTGCTTTTTTTTATGTCATCTTATTACAATTTATACCTTTGTCTCAAATTTTTATAGTAAGTAAAATCCATTCAAAATGAGTGTAATAGAAAGAAAACTAAAAGACCGTAGTGGTTCAGTATGTGAAATTAGTGGTACAGAACATGATTTGGTTGTTTATGTATTGCCGCCAACAAATGAAAGAACGGTTGAAAATAGTGTGTTAATTGCAAAACACTTAAAAGACCAAATTGAAAACCCAGAAACCATGAATGAAAACGATTGGAGAGGTTTGTCTGATAGCATGTGGAACGAACATTTACCGGTTCAAATTTTATCTTGGCGCATGCTAGCCCGCTTGAAAAATAACGATTTACTAGACATGATGTACCTAGATGAAGAAGCACTAGAATGGGCAAAAGCAACAGGTGAAGGCGAGGAGGAAGACGAAAATAAAATTGTACACAAAGACAGTAATGGTGCCATTTTACAAGATGGTGACTCGGTAGTATTGATTAAAGATTTAGATGTAAAAGGCGCAACTTTTACTGCAAAACGTGGAGCAGCCGTGCATAACATTAAATTAGTTTGGGACGACGCCAACCTTATTGAAGGTAGAGTAGAAAACCAAAGTATTTATATCTTAACGCAATACGTGAAGAAAACGAAGTAATTTTCAATGTGTCGATGTGACAATATGCCGATGTGGCAATGTGATAATAGAAAACCCTGCAAATTTGAATTGTGGGGTTTTTCTATTTCATGCAAGTTTTTTTTTTGACCTTGTAGGCATAAATAAATTGATGTTATAAAAAAAGATAAAATTATTTCAGTAGCTTTGTTTTAAAGTCGCTTGAGGGAACGGAATACAATTCAGCGCGATCGGGTTTCCGCATAACAATACTAACACTGATTAATGGAAACAATATTTGATATTATATCATTAACGCTTTTGACAGCACTATTTATAAGCCCATTTTTTATTATTTGGTGGCTTAATAGACTTGCTATTCGTTACAAGTTTATAATCTATTTGACAATTGGTGTCTTGACAACAGCTATTATTTTTTTAACTTTTGGGTGGTGGGTTGACATTTCTGACCAAATGCTTTTGGAACATTATGGATATGATTTCGACGCAATGAACTACACCGAAAGATTTGGAAAAGTATCTCCTGAAAATATGGAACGAGTAAAAAATCTTGAAATGAGCATAATGGGAATAGGTTGGCCATTAAAAGTAATTTTGACTTACATTTTTTATTTTCCGTATATATTAATTGTATATTTATTGACTTATTTTTTTAATAAAATACGACTAAGAAAGCAAACAAAAACGAATAAGTGAAAAAGATTTGGTGTATCTTTACTATATAATAAGATATCAGTTTGAAAGTTTTGGGTTTAACTAGTGGGGAGTAATTATGAAAATTGAAAATAAAAAAGATAATCATATAAAAATCAATAATTTCATATTGAGAGTGATTTTAGTTTTTCTTTGTGGGATTAATTTTTCTTGTTCATCTTTTAAAACCGTAGAAGACAATAAAGAAACATTATACTTAACTAAAGAAAATATTAATTTACTTGATGGAGTTTATTTGAATAATGCTGAAATTAAAGGATTTACAACGGATTGTTTTTGGGGTAAGATTTATACAAATAAAGAGTATGAGTCGGTTTATGAATTGGTATATGAACAAAAAAAGCCCTATTTTATTAAATTAAAAGCATTGAATGAAAAACAAATTCAGATAACAATTTATGTTGATAATAAATTTCTAAAATCATTTGTTCTTAAAGGGAAATTAAAAAATGGATATTTTGAACAAAGCAGAAGAATTTATATTATTCCTATGGTTATTTTTAATATGTATCATAACTCGAAATTTAGAATTGGAAAACTTAAAAACGAGAATGTAATTACAGACTATAATGAAAAATCTTTTGCACACTATGTATTTGAATTTAAGAATAATAGTCAAAATTTATTGAACATTGAACATATAAAATTGAAAAATGATACAATAAAATAATTACTGCCAATAGCATTTCCTTAATTTGATGTTTCTAATACAAAGTAAATTTAAAATTCTTTTAACATAAAAAAACCCTGCAATCGTCTTGCAGGGTTTTTCAATATCCAAAAAGTAACTAATTACTAATTACCTTTCACTAATCACTTAATTTTACAAATCAAACTTAATGCCTTGTGCTAAAGGTAAGTCAGTGGTATAATTAATCGTATTAGTTTGTCTCCTCATATACACTTTCCAAGCATCAGAGCCAGATTCACGTCCGCCACCTGTTTCTTTTTCACCACCGAAAGCACCGCCAATTTCCGCACCAGAAGTACCAATATTAACGTTTGCAATTCCACAATCTGAACCAGCGTGCGATAAAAATGCTTCAGCTTCTCTTAAATTATTAGTCATAATAGCAGAAGATAATCCTTGTGCCACATTGTTTTGCATTTCAATAGCTTCATGTACATCGCCACTATATTTTAATAGGTATAAAACGGGTGCAAACGTTTCGTGTTGTACAATGCTAAATGAATTTTTAGCTTCTGCAATGGCAGGTTTTACATAGCAGCCACTTTCATAACCAGCGCCAGTTAATACACCGCCTTCAACTAAAATTGTTCCTCCTTCGGCTACTACTTGTTGCAATGCTTTGTTATATAATGCAACAGCATCTGTGTCAATAAGTGGGCCCACATGGTTGTTTTGGTCTAGTGGATTTCCAATACGCAATTGTCCGTAAGCGGCAACTACAGCATCTTTAACTTTATCATAAATACTTTCGTGAATAATTAATCTTCTTGTCGATGTACAACGTTGACCAGCAGTTCCCACAGCGCCAAACACGGCACCTATAACAGTCATTTTTATATCTGCATCTGGCGTTACAATGATTGCATTGTTGCCACCTAATTCTAGCAATGATTTACCTAAACGACCAGCAACTGTTTGCGCTACAATTTTACCCATTCGTGTTGAGCCTGTTGCAGAAACTAAAGGCACACGAGGATCTTGTGTCATCAATTCGCCTACTTTATAATCGCCATTTATGATGCAAGAAATCCCTTCTGGCAGGTTGTTTTCTTTTAATACTTCAGCGATAATATTTTGACAAGCGATAGAACATAATGGTGTTTTTTCAGATGCTTTCCACACACAAACATCTCCACAAATCCAAGCTAAAGCTGTATTCCATGACCATACAGCTACAGGAAAATTAAAAGCAGAAATAATTCCTACTACACCAAGTGGGTGGTATTGTTCATACATTCTGTGGCCAAAACGTTCAGAATGCATAGTTAAACCGTGTAATTGACGAGATAAGCCTACAGCAAAATCGCAGATATCAATCATTTCTTGAACTTCGCCTAAACCTTCTTGATAAGATTTCCCCATTTCATAAGAAACTAATTTTCCAAGAGGTTCTTTATAATATCTTAATTTTTCTCCAAATTGACGTACAATTTCACCGCGTTTCGGCGCAGGCATTACTTTAAACGTTTTAAAAGCTGCTGTAGCCGCTTCCATAACTTTTTCGTAATCTGCTGCTGTAGTTGTTTGAACAGTACCAATTAAAGCACCATCAACAGGTGAATAAGAAGAAATTGTAGTTCCGTTTGCAAACCAATTCGAACCTGTTGAGGTTCCTAAGTTTGTTGCTTTTACACCTAATTTTTCAAGTGCTTCGGTAATTCCGAATTGTGAGGCTATTGTTGACATTGTAACTTTTTTTTAAAATTTTGTTATAAATAATGTATTGCAAATGTATGCTTTTTTAGTTAGTTTTTTAAATTGAAAGTTGTAATCTAAATGCTTCTAAAGATATTTTGGATTTGTTTCCATGATAGTGCCACATTTTTTACAGGTTCTTTTTTCTTCAGACGAATAGAAATCTTTGAAATGAGGAAGAAAATCAGTTTCGATGTCTTTTAATTCAAAATAGACTTCGTGTAAGTTGTGGTTACACGTGTCACAAAACCAAAGTAACCCGTCTGTAAAACCTTTTCCAGCTCTTTTTCTTTCGATAACTAGACCTATAGAATCAGCACTTCTTGAAGGCGAGTGGGGGATTTTTGCAGGGTGTAAATACATGTCGCCTGGTCCAAGTTCCATGGCTTTTTTTTCACCATTTTCTTGAATGTAAACGGTAATATTGCCTTCTAATTGATAAAACAATTCTTCCGTTTCATTGTAATGGTAGTCTTTTCTCGCATTGGGTCCTGCAACAAGCATTACAATATAATCTTCAGATTCTATATACAAATTTTTGTTTGCTACAGGAGGTTTAAGCAAATGTTTATTTGACATTAACCATTCGTTCAAATTAAAGGGTTTAGCGGTAGCCATATGTAATGATTTTGACTATAAAGATAAAAAAAATTCCCGATTTCTCGGGAATTAAGTATTAAGGTTTAATTTCTTTTATTAAGTAAATATAAGAAGGGAAATGGTCTGAAAATCCGGGTTCAATGGAAGAATTTCTTAAGGCATACCCTTTATACTGACCTGTTTGTTGTATCATGAAAGGTTTGTTGAAAACACCCATTTTCCAGTAGCGCCATGAACTGTAGTCTTTTCTTAAAAGCGGTTCAGAAATAATGATTTGGTCAAAAAAGTCCCAAGCATCTCTGTGAGCTAGCGTTCCAATTCCTTTATTCATCATTTTTTCGGCAGGATTGTAAAGTCCTAAGGGTTTAACTTCTTTTTCATCTCCTTTTGCCCCAAGTACTTCTTTGATACTTTTGTTAAAAGGTCCGTCGTTTAAATCCCCCATGGTAAAAATTTTAGCATTTGGATTGATAGCCTGCAAGGAATCTATAATTTTCTTATTTAAAGCAGCAGCAGCTTCACGTAATGGACTACTTCTTTTTTCACCACCTCTTCTTGACGGCCAGTGATTTACAATAAAATGCATTTCTTCACCATCTAATAAACCGGTCATTAAAATTTGGTCGCGCGTGTAAATTCTTTTAGTTGTGGCGTCCACAATATTGTCGTCTGTGTCGTCAATTTTTTCTTTTTCTTTGTCTTTAGCTTTTTTATCTGTATTGTCTTCCGTAATAATTAAAGGGAAGTTTTTAAAACTTGTGGGTGTAAAATGTTTCTTTTGGTAGAGAAAACCACAATCAATACCTCTCATGTCTGGTGAATCAAAATGAATTACACCATAATTTTTATCTGCAATTTGTGGGTTTTTAACCAAGTCTTCTAATACCGTTCTGTTTTCTATTTCGGCTACACCAATTACAACTGGCGAATTGGTAGGGTTTTCACCAGTTCCAATTTGTGAAATGACACGAGCCATATTGTTTAATTTTTTAAGATAATTTTCTTTGGTGTAAATAAAATCTTCGTCGTTTTTATAAGGATCGTTGATGGTATCAAACAAATTTTCTAAATTATAGAAAGCAATAGTGTTAATTGCAAATTTTTTTTCTTGTGCTTGTCCAAAGGATAGACAAATTAAGCAGCTAAAAAGAATAAAAAAAGATTTAATTTTCATGGTTTAAAGGTGTTGTTTTTTTAAATAGTATAGTATTTTATGCTTGTAAAAGGTTTACGCTGAACGTTTTGGTGTTAAAAATTCTAGATTTATTCTAATTTTTAGTTTTTTTTAACAAATTCAGTTCCAAAGGTAAATAATTATATTAAATTATTGTACATTTGTTCGCATTTAGTTTTTGTAAACTAAGTGCAAGTTATAGTATTAATTTATAATTAAGTATGAAAAAACTTGCATTAAGTCTCTTATTTTTATTTCAAGCTGTTTTAGTAATGGCTCAAAATCATTCAACTGTTAAAGGTAAAATAGTTGATTCTAAAACGCAAAATCCGCTTGGTGGCGTAAAAGTAATGGTTCAGTTAACCGAACAATCTGTTGCTACAAATAATTTAGGTGAATTTCTTATTAAAGAAGTGCCCGTAGGACAACAAATTTTAGTAGTTTCTCAAAATGGATACATTGCACAAAATTATCCTATTGAAGTTGCAGAAAAGCAAATTTTAGATTTAGGATTAATTTTATTAGAAGAAGATATTACTTCTGAACAGCAATTGAGTTTAATTACAATTACAGAGAACGACTTAGGCGATGATAATAGTGGCTCGGAAAGTACTGCTGGTTTATTACAATCTTCAAGAGATGCTTTTCAACAAGCAGCAGCTTTCAACTGGGGACAAGCTCGTTTTAGAATGAGAGGTTTAGACAACGCATATGGAACTACCATGATTAATGGCGTGGTAATGAATAAAATATATGATGGCAGACCACAGTGGAGTAACTGGGGTGGGTTAAATGATGCTACACGTAATCAAGAATTTACATTGGGTTCTTCTCCTTCAGATTATACTTTTGGAGGTATTTTAGGAACGCAAGAAATTAATACTAGAGCTTCTCTGTATAGAAAAGGAAATCGAATTTCTTTTTCGGGGACAAACACAAATTATTCTTGGAGAACAATGGCTACTGCCAATTCAGGATTAATGAAAAATGGTTGGGCTTATAGCATTTCTGCTTCAAGAAGATGGGCAAAAGAAGGGTTTTTTGAAGGAACAGATTATGCGGCAAATTCCTTTTTTGCAAGTATTGAGAAAAGATTTAATGATAAACACAGTTTAAATTTCACAAGTATTTATGCTCAAAATAGCAGAGGAAAATCATCTCCGAATACAACAGAAGTAAACAACATTAAAGGATTCAAATACAATTCGTATTGGGGTTGGCAAAACGGAAAAAAACGTAATTCAAGAGATAAAGATATTGAAGAGCCAATTTTAATGTTAACGCATTATTGGAAACTTTCTGACAAAACTAATTTAACTACAAATGTAGCTTATCAGTTTGGTTCAGTAGGAAATACAAGAATTGACTACCAATTAGCTAATAATCCAGATCCTACGTATTATAAAAGATTGCCAAGTTACTATTTAAATTTAGGTGATCAAGCAAATGCAAATTTAGCATTGCAAAATTTTATGGCAGACGGGCAATTAGATTGGAATGCCATGTATATTGCTAATCAAAACTCTGTTTATTCAGGTAGAAGTTCTTATGCTTTATATGAAGATAGAACAGATGATAAACAATTAACAGCTAATTCATTCATTTTCTCTGATTTGTCAGATAACATCAAATTAAATGCAGGATTGAGTTTTAAAAAATTAAAGTCTCATAATTTCCAAAACATGCTTGATTTATTAGGAGGTCAATATTTCTCAGATGTAGATCCTTTTTATACGGGTGACGCTACACAATCGGACTTAAATAATCCAAATAGACAAGTTGTAGTTGGCGATACATATGGTTATAATTACAATTTAAACGCAAATGTAATTGATGCTTTTACACAGTTTAAATTTTCGTATAAGAAAGTTGACTTTTATTTAGCACAATCTTTTTCAAGAAGCGAATACCAAAGAGAAGGACTATATAGAAATGGAATTTATGCCAACAACTCTTTCGGAAAAAGCACAAAAAAGACGTATGAAAACTTTGGCTTTAAAGGTGGTTTAACATATAAAATTACAGGTCAACATTTAATAGACTTTAATGGAGCTTATATGACAAAAGCACCAGGAATGAGAAATGTGTTTTCTAATGCAAGAATCAATAATAATATTACAGATAATTTATCTAGTGAGTCCGTTGCAAGTGTTGATGCTTCTTATATTATTAGAACACCAAAATTCAAAAGCAGAATTACAGGGTATTTTTCTAAAATTCAAAATGCAGCAGATTTAGCCTTTTTCTATGGGGAAGGTTTATTTGATGAAGCATCTGTAGGGGCAGGAAATGAAGATTCATTTGTAAGTGAAATAGTTACAGGAATAGACAAACGAAATATGGGTATCGAATTAGGTATGGAATATCAAATTACTTCTACCATTAAAGCTACATTAGCAGCAACGTATGGAGAATATATTTATGCTAATAATCCTAATTTAAAAGTAAATGATGATGCACAAGCATCGTTAACGAATACAAATCCGGTAACAGACTTTGGACAAGCTTATTTAAAAGGATATAGAGTGGGCGGTTTACCACAACAGGCTGCTTCATTTGGTTTGGAATATAGAGATCCTAATTTCTGGTGGATTGGTGCTAATATTAACTACATAGGTGGAAATTACATTGATATTTCAAATATATTACGTACACAAAACTTTGTAGTAAATCCTGCAGATGGTTTAGGGTATCCGGGAGCAACACCTGACGTAGTTAGAAATACATTGAAACAAGAGAAATTTAACTCATTTAATTTGTTAAACCTTACAGGTGGAAAATCTTGGAAAATTGATAACACAACTGTTGGTTTCTTTGCCTCTATAAATAATGTATTAAATACTATTTACAAAACAGGTGGTTTTGAGCAATCAAGAAAAGCAACCTTCCCAGATTATCAAGCAGATTATGCTAATGGTACACCCTCATTCGGACCTAAATATTTTTATGGCTACGGAAGAACGTACTTCTTAAATGTATATGTTAATTTTTAATATAAGTCACAATGAAAAATATAACTAAAAGACTAACACTATTTGTTTTTGCAGCTATAACTTTAGTCGCATGTACAAAGGAAGAGGATGTAGCTATTGCACCTTTTAAAGCATTGATTTTTTCTCAAAATTTTGAAACACATCCCTATGGAAGTGGTGCAACAGAAATTCCAATTAGTTTAACTGGCTGGGTAAATTACAACACGTCTAGTACTAGAACATGGAGTTGTAAATTGTTTAGTAACAATCGTTATGCAGAATTTTCTTCGTATTATTCTGCTGCAGGAACAACAGATAATACATGGTTAATTTCTGCGCCTTTAGATTTTACAAAAACTTCTAATGAAACTTTACTGTTTTCAACTAAAACAAGATTCTCTAATGGTGCTCAATTAAAAGTATATGTGTCTACTAATTATGATGGCACACAAGCAGGTATAGCTACTGCAACTTGGACGCAAGTAAACGCAGCCATGCCAATCGCGGACGATGTTTCTACCCCAAGTGGAGTACTAAATTTAAGTGCTTTTGAAGGTACAAATGTTAGAATAGCATTTAAATATGAAGGAAGTAAGTTGACAAATAAAACGACAACATTCCAAATAGATGATATTAAATTATATGAAAATTAATCAGTTATTATGAAGAACTTAAAAATAGTATTCAGTACCCTATTAGTTGTCACTTTATTTAGTTGTGTAAATAGTGACGATTACAATGCTCCAGATTTATCAGGAGATTGCAGCACATTAACGGCTACTAAAACAGTACAACAAGTTAAAGCGACAGCTACAACTACGGCGCAACAATATGTAAATGATGACATCATTGAGGCATATGTTACTTCAAGTGACGAAGGAGGAAACTTCTATAAATCGATTTCTATGGTTTCTGTAGATGGTGTTCAAGGATTTTCTATTCCTGTAGATGATTATAACTTATATACAAAATATGAACCAGGAAGAAAAGTATATATTAAGTTAAAAAACAAATACTTTGCTAACACTACAAATACAGCTTCTTTTGATATTGGAAATTTATATAATGCAACTCAAATTGGAAGATTATCAGGAGTAGAATATGAAGAGGTTATTAAACGTGGATGCGCTAAAGTTGATGAGTCAGTTATTTTAAATAGCTTATCAATTCCTGCTGCAAAAAACAATGCAAATATTAATAAATTAATTGAATTAGATGCGGTTCAATTTGCGGATGAGTCTTTAGGAAAAACATATTATGATGCTACGTTAAATAGTTTAGGCGGCGCAACAAATCATATTGTTAAAGATGCTGCAGGAAATTCAATTATCGTTAGAATTAGTGAATTTGCAAATTTTGCTGCTAAATCAGTAGCTTCTGGTAATGGTAAAATTAGAGGAGTATTAACAAAATATGGCTCTGATTACCAATTCATGGTACGAACAGAACACGATATTCAATTAACTTCTCCTAGAGTTGTACCTTTATTTGAAGAAACATTTACCACTAATTTTCCTAACTGGACAAAGTATAGTGTAACAGGAGCTCAAGTATGGACATTGGATACTACGTATGGTAACCCAGGATCTTGTGCCAAAATGTCGGGTTATTCAGGAGGGAATCTTGCTAATGAAGATTGGTTAGTATCTCCAGCAATTAGTTTAGCAAATATTTCAAACGCTACATTAACTTTTGATACGGCAACTAAATTTGCTGGGAATGCATTACAAATTTATATTTCAACAAATTATAATGGCTCAGCAAATCCTAATACCGCAACATGGACACAAGTAAACGGAACATTGTCGCCAAGTACAGGCAACTATGTTTGGACTGCTTCTGGACCAATAAATATTTCTTCTTTCGCAGGGAATACTATTTATGTTGCATTTAAATATACATCTACAACAACTGCAGCTGCAACGTGGGAAGTAGATAATGTTAAGATTATTGGACAATAATTTATAAAATAAAACAGTAAAAAAGCCACTTTTAAGTGGCTTTTTTATTTGATTACCTTAAAAGTGTAATTTAATTCCTTTTCTATTTTTTTAGATAGAATATGCTTGCCTTTACTTGCTATTTTTTCTTCAAAAATGGGATTTCGAATTCCTAGTTCTTTAGCTTTAGCTGTATAGTAAGCCCTTCTAGTAAGGGTATTAATGCCTGATGCCTGATAAACTTCATTCCATTTTTCTTCTGCAAGTATTGTTTCTATAATTCCAATACAATCCATTTGATGAATTAAATTGATAGGTGCATCTGGATTTGGAATGGTTTTATGCTGTAATTGATTTATCGGATTTCTGTCTTCTCCTATTAATCCACCAAAACGAATTACAGTAGTTTTAAAATGCGGATTCGATTGTAAAAGTGTTTCGGCAATAGCTAATTGTTTGCCGCTTTCCGTATCTGGATTTGGTATCGTTTCTTCAGTGATTTCTACAATCGGAAAACGGTCTCCAAATACTGAAGTAGAACTCACAAAAAGAACTTTCTGAATCCCTGATTTTTCGATAAATCGAATTAATGTTTTTACTTTATTTACAAATGTCATTTCCTCTAAAGTCGAGTTGACTTTTCTCAAACCTGGTGGAATAGCAATTAGTAGAACATTCGTTTCATTCAAAAACTCTTCAACAGTTCCAATAATTTGATGTGCTTCTAATTGAATTTGAAAAGGTAAAATTCCAACATTTTTAAAGACTTCTAATTTGCTTTTAGAAGTCGTGGAGCCTTTTACTTCATAACCTTTTAAAAGCAATGATTTAGCTAAAGGTAAACCGAGCCAACCGCAGCCGAGTATCGAAATTGTTTTCATTTAGGCTTCTTTTTTGACTAATACATACTGTTCATTTTCTATTTCCATATAGCCATAATCATAAACGAAATAATAGGTATTGCCTGTTTTTGTTTTTAATATGGAAGTAAATAATTCAAAATCAAATCCTTTATTACTCATTTTATTTCGAGTTGTTTTGGTTTTGCCTTCTGGATTTAATTCGCAAAGAATACGATAATTTTTACGCAATTTGTTATTAATGTTGCGCATCATGTTATTTTGATCTTTGTTCATTTTGTTATTAAAGGCATTACGACAGCCATCTGAACAAAACTTTTTATCTTCTCGGCCTATTATTTTATCGCCACATTCTAAACAGGTTTTTGACATAATTGCTTTTTTTTCAAATATACAAAATTTCCGTTTACAAACGCTTACAAATAGTTACAACCGAAAGTAAATAACTAACTACCGAATAGCATATTTTTTTTGCCACATCTTTGCACTGTCGAAATGAAAGAGTGATGAGTCACAGTTTTCAGTCACAGTTTTCAGAAAAATTAATAAAATGGATTTCAAAAAATTATTAGCCTATCAAAAAGCTTTTTCATTAGCTATGGAAATTAAAAAAATATCTGATTCATTTCCAAAAGATGAAAAATACGCATTAACAGATCAAGTTAGAAGATTGTCAAGAAGTGTATGTGCCAATATCGCAGAAGCTTACAGAAAAAGAAGATATATAAATCATTTTATAAGTAAGCTGACCGATTCTGATGGTGAAAATTCTGAAACTTCCGTTTGGTTAGATTTTGCTTTAGAATGTAATTATTTATCAAAGTCTCAATATGTTGATTTGGTAAATAAGTCGGAAGAAGTTGGTAAAATAATTAATTATATGATTTTAAATCCAACAAAATTCGGTTGTAAATCATAAATTAAATGACTGAGACTGAAAACTGCGACTGCGACTAAAAGAGTAACATAATTATTAACATTAAATATTTACACGCCATGAAAAACAGAGTACAATTAATCGGACACGTAGGACAAGAACCAGAAGTTAAAACAATTAACAACAAGAAAGTAGCAACGCTTACTATTGCTACAAATGATTTTTATTACAACGAAAAAGGAGACAAAGTAGAACAAACCGAATGGCATCGTGTAACGGCTTGGGGTAAAACAGCAGAGATCATTGAAAAATATGTTACTAAAGGGAAAGAAATTGCTGTAGAAGGGAAATTAACCCACAGAAATTATGACGATAAAGACGGAAACAAACGCTATGTGACTGAAATTCTTGTAAGCGAATTGTTGTTGTTAGGGAAGTAATTCTTTAAAATTTTGGTTCTATAAACCACTGAGCAATCAGTGGTTTATTTATTTAACTCCGTTTGTAAAATTTCTATAAATAACCCCATATGGTATCCATCAATCAGTCCATGGTGTGCCATTACTGCCATAGACATTGTTTTTTGCCCATTTTCATCTATTAATTTTCCCCATGAAACTTTTGGACAACTATCTGGTAACGTATAACTTCTAGAATGGGTTAGACCTGTAAAGTTAATCCATGGAATTGCTGAAAAATGAATAATATTTCCGGGGAATTCCCGTGTAAAAAGCCCAGGTGTTACTTGAATGCGTTTAATTTCAGTTTGTACAATTTTAGTAAATTCATGAATATCTGAGTTAAACTTCATAAATGAAAAGCCAAACGTTTTATCTTCACGCATAATCGTGGAAGAAGCATCTATTTCGTCATAAAGTACCACTTCGTTTTCTTCTATTCGATACCTGAAATTTTCCACTTGATTAACCGCAGCAATCGTTTTATGTAAATAATAAACAAAAAACGGAATTTGAATGGCTTTCGCTTTTTCATAAGCAATAGTCATATCTATAGGTGTGGTAATTCCAAAAAACGGCTCTTCAAAAGTTGAAAAAAATTCAAAGTGCTCTTTACGGTTCCAAGTAGCGAGGTCTATTGTTTGTTTCATTTTAGTAAGGTTAAAATTTCAGTAATTTGGGTAACGGATTTGAAATTTTTATGTTCAATCTCAAAATCAATTTTTTCGTATTCCCAAGTTGTGTGATAAGGGATATGAATAGCGTGTCCGCCAATTTTTAACACAGGCAAAACATCTGATTTTAAGGAATTTCCAATCATTAAAAAATCTTCTGCTTTGCAATCTAAACGACCTAACATTTTTTCGTAATCAAATTCGGTTTTATCGCTCATCACTTCAATATGATGAAAAAAAGCGCCTATTCCAGAATCGTGAAGCTTACGATGTTGGTCTTTTAAATCGCCTTTTGTAGCTACGACCAATTTATATTTTCCTTGCAATTGTTCTAAAACAGCAGTGATATTTGGAAGTAATTCTACGGGTTTTTGCAATAAATTTTTTCCAATAGCTAAAATTTGCTCAATTCCTTTGCCCGAAATTTGATGATTAGTCAATTCCAAAGCCGTTTCAATCATCGATAATGTAAACGCTTTGATACCAAAACCATACAACGGCAAATTATTGACTTGATGATTTAAAATTAAACCTAAAATTTCTTGATGTGACGCATAATCTTGAAACAACACACAAAAGCGTTCTTGTGCCTCATCGAAATAGGGTTCGTTGTGCCAAAGGGTGTCGTCTGCATCAAATGCGATTACTTTAGGGTTCATACTAAGAAATCATCGCACCATTAATTACACCTTCCGTACCTGTACTGAGCGTTGTCGAAGTATCTGGATTTACGAAAACCAATTTACCTTCTGCAGTATTGGTTAATAATAACATACCTTCACTTTCCACACCACGTAAAGCTCTAGGGGCTAAGTTAACTAAAACTGTTACGCGTTTTCCAATAACTTCTTCTGGCATAAAATGCTCTGCAATTCCAGAAACGATGGTTCTTACATCAATTCCGGTATCTACTTTTAAGACCAATAATTTGTTGGCTTTCGGCATTTTTTCGGCTTCAATAATCGTCCCGATTCGTAAATCTACTTTGGCAAAATCTTCAAAAGTGATGATTTCTTTTTGAGGTTCCATAACTTGTGCTGAGTTTATCGAAGCATTGGCTGTTTTAGTTGCTTCTAATTTATCTAATTGTTTTTGGATTTCGGCATCTTCAATTTGGGCAAACAAAATTTCCGCTTGACCAATTTGATGCCCAGGTTTTGTTAAAGACCAATTTTCAAATTCTAAATTCCAATTATTGACTTTAATCTGTAAAATGTTGCACAATTTAGCAGATGTAAACGGTAAAAACGGTTCAGAAAGTATCGCTAATGCAGAAGCAATTTGCAATGCTATATACATTTGCGTTTGTACTCTTGCCGGATTTTCCTTAATCATTTTCCAAGGTTCTTCGTCGGCTAAATATTTATTCCCTAAACGGGCCACGTTCATTAATTCTACTAATGCTTCTCTGAAACGGTAACGTTCAATTGAACTTGAAATCACTGCTGGATAAGCTTTTAGTTCGGCTAATGTTTGCTCGTCAACTTCCGAAAATTCGTTTGGAGCAGGAACAATTCCGTTGTAATATTTATTGGTTAATACCACCACACGATTGATGAAATTTCCAAAAATCGCTGCTAATTCATTATTATTTCTCGCTTGAAAATCTTTCCAAGTGAAGTCGTTGTCTTTCGTTTCTGGCGCATTTGCCGTTAATGCATAACGTAACGAATCTTGTTTTTCTGGGAAATCTTGTAAATATTCGTGTAACCAAACTGCCCAGTTTTTAGAAGTCGATAATTTATTTCCTTCTAAATTCAAAAATTCGTTTGCAGGAACATTATCTGGTAAAATATAACTTCCTTCTGCTTTTAACATCGCTGGAAAAATAATACAATGGAATACGATATTGTCTTTTCCAATGAAATGAACCAATTTTGTATCGGCATCTTTCCAATAAGGTTCCCAATCTTTTCCTTCGCGAGCTGCCCATTCTTTGGTTGCAGAAATGTAACCAATAGGCGCATCAAACCACACGTATAATTTTTTTCCTTCGGCACCTGGAACAGGCACATCAATTCCCCAATCTAAATCACGTGTTACGGCTCTTGGTTCTAAACCACCATCCACCCATGATTTTACTTGTCCGTACACATTCGGTTTCCAATCGTTTTTATGACCTTCTAAAATCCATTCTCTTAAGAACGATTCGTAACGATTTAAAGGTAAAAACCAGTGTTTTGTCGATTTTAATATAGGCGTTTCACCAGTAATAGTCGATTTCGGATTGATTAAATCGGTTGCATTTAAAGTCGAACCACATTTTTCACATTGGTCGCCATACGCTTCTGGGTTGTCGCACTTTGGGCAAGTTCCAGTAACGAAACGGTCTGCTAAGAATTGGTCTGCTTTTGCATCGTATAATTGTTCGGTAGTTTCTTCAATGAAATCACCGTTATCGTACAGTTTTTTGAAAAATTCCGAAGCTGTTTTATGATGAATTTCCGAGGAAGTTCGGGAATAATTATCAAAAGAAATCCCAAAATCTAAAAACGATTGACGAATAATTCCGTCATATTTATCAATTACTTCTTGTGGCGTGATGCCTTCTTTTTTAGCTTTCATTGAAATCGCCACACCGTGCTCATCACTTCCGCAAATGAAAGCCACATCTTTTCCTTGTAATCGTAAATATCTTGCATAAATATCAGATGGCACGTAAACACCTGCTAAATGTCCAATGTGAATAGGGCCATTTGTGTAGGGAAGTGCCGCAGTAATCGTATATCTTTTTGTTTCGCTTTGCGTTGGATTTTCAAACATATCGTCATTAAATTTAATGCAAAAATAATTCATTTGACAGGAATAGACGAATTTTTCTATTCAAATTCCTTATTTTTGAATTCTTATTGAATTTTATATGATTACACCACCATTTTTAAAGGCTGAAGATACCGTTGCACTTGTTTGTACGGCGCGTAAATTTTTTCCTGAAGACGCAAAACCAGCTATTGATTTATTAGAATCTTGGGGACTAAACGTAAAATTGGGAACCACAATAGGCTTAGATAATTTTCAATTAGGAGGTACTGATTCCGAAAGAGCGGCAGATTTTCAAACTCAATTAGAT
The DNA here is from genome assembly GCF_031326205.1 of Flavobacterium sp. 20NA77.7. Lineage (NCBI taxonomy): Bacteria > Pseudomonadati > Bacteroidota > Flavobacteriia > Flavobacteriales > Flavobacteriaceae > Flavobacterium > Flavobacterium nakdongense. The sequence goes on from NZ_CP133721.1 coordinate 224,815, forward strand.
GATGAAAACGTAAAAGCAATTTGGTGCGCTCGAGGTGGATATGGAACGGTGAGGATTATAGATGCGTTAGATTTTACAAATTTCAAGCAACATCCTAAATGGATTATGGGCTTCTCTGATGTAACCGTTTTGCATAGCCAATTAAATGTAGAACGTGTAGCGTCTTTACATTCCATAATGCCATTTACGGTTCCAACCGCACCTGAAGAAGTAAAAGAAACTTTGCGAAAAGCACTTTTTGGCGAAACGATTTCATATATAATTCCTTCGAAAAATTATGATGTTAAAGGAACTGCTTCGGGTGAATTGGTTGGAGGCAATCTTTCTATTTTATACAGTTTATTAGGTTCAAAATCAGCAATAAGTACAAAAGATAAAATTCTATTTATAGAAGATTTAGACGAATATTTGTATCATATTGACCGAATGATGTATAATTTAAAACGTAATGGTTATTTCGAAAATGTAAAAGGAATTATAGTAGGAAGTATGACGGATATGCACGATAATGAAATTCCATTTGGGCAAAATGAAGTGCAAATTATTACAGATATTGCTAAAGAATATCATATTCCATTTGCTTTTGATTTTCCTGCGGGACATCAATCGGATAATCGAACTTTGATTCTTGGTAAACATGTAGATTTTGAAGTGAATGAAAAAGAAATAAAACTTCAATTTATATAAAATTGGCAAATCGACACATTGAAATTGACACATTATAAAATGGCAAATCATAACGATTTAGGAAAAAAAGGGGAAGAAATCGCGGTAGATTTTTTAAAGCAAAACGGCTATGAAATCTTAGAAACAAATTGGACGTTTCAGAAAGCAGAAGTTGATATTATTGCACTTAAAGGTAGCGTATTGGCGGTTGTGGAAGTAAAAACGCGTTCAAGTTTAGATTTTGGTTTACCGCAAGATTTTGTGAAACCAAAAAAAATAAAATTGTTAGTTAAAGCCATAAACGAATATGTTATTTCACGGGATTTAGATGTTACAGTACGGTTTGATATCATAGCTATCCATGCTACTGCTAACGAATTTTCTATTGAGCATATTGAAGAAGCATTTTATTACTTCGATTAGTATTTACAACATTAAGTTATATTTGTAACAAAATTAGTATATTTGCAAAAATAAAATCTAAACACATGAAAACAGTAGCTTCCGTTGTAGAACAATATTTAAAGACAAAACCGTTTTTATTGAGTTCGTTGTCAGAAGGAATTATTAATTTAACTTCTTTGGCAAGAGTTATTATGCCTGAAATAGAAATTCATTTAGGGAAAGATATTAAACAAGGTGCTGTTGTGATGGCATTGAAACGCATTTCTGAAGAATTAGATTTTAGAATAAGTCATAAAGTTTCAAAAGTTTTACAAAATATAGGGGAAATAACTGTTCGTTCATCTTTAACAGATTATACCTTTATTACTTCAGATTCATTATTAGATAATCAAGCTAAACTTATTTCGGAAATCAACAAATTAAAAGACGTGTTTTATACTTCTTCACGAGGGGTTAATGAAACGAATATAGTAGTTAGTTCTTCTGTACATGCATTAGTAGAAAATCTGCTCAAGACAGAAAAAGTGCTAAATAAAAAAGAAAATTTATCTTCAATAACGGTTAAACTTCCGCAAGAAAATGTTTCTGTACCAGGGGTTTATTATTATATATTTCAATCATTAGCTTGGGAAGGGGTTATTATTAATGAGGTTATTTCCACTACTAATGAGTTTACAATTATTGTAGATGAAAATCAAATAGATATTGCCTTTAAAGTAATGAAAGACATAAAAAAAATAAGCTAATCATTGATTAGCTTATTTTTTGTTATTCTGCAGGGTCATCCATAACCCAAGATTCCATAAATTTAGTTGTATAGTTTCCTGCAACATAATCAGGATGATCCATTAACTGTCTATGAAAAGGAATAGTAGTTTTGATTCCCTCTATATAGAATTCATCTAAAGCGCGTTTCATTTTGCTAATTGCTTCTTCTCTTGTTTGAGCAGTAGTAATCAATTTAGCAATCATTGAATCGTAATTAGGTGGTATAGTATAACCAGCATAAACGTGAGTATCTAAACGAACACCATGTCCTCCTGGCGAATGCAATACAGTTATTTTGCCTGGTGAAGGTCTAAAATCATTGTAAGGATCTTCAGCATTAATACGGCATTCAATAGAGTGTAACTGCGGGTAATAATTTTTTCCTGAAATAGGCACACCCGCTGCTACTAATATTTGTTCACGAATTAAGTCATAATCCACTACTTGTTCAGTAATAGGATGTTCTACTTGAATACGTGTGTTCATTTCCATGAAGTAGAAATTTCTGTGTTTGTCTACCAAAAACTCAACTGTTCCAGCGCCTTCATATTTAATATATTCTGCTGCTTTTACGGCTGCATTACCCATTTTTTCTCTTAATTCAGGAGTCATGAACGGGGAAGGTGTTTCTTCCGTTAATTTTTGATGGCGACGTTGTACAGAACAATCTCTTTCTGAGAGGTGACAAGCTTTTCCAAATGAATCCCCAACGACTTGAATTTCAATATGTCTTGGTTCTTCAATTAATTTTTCCATGTACATACCGTCGTTTCCGAAGGCAGCACCTGCTTCTTGACGAGCACTTTCCCAAGCTTTCTCTAAATCTTCTGGTTTCCATACCGCACGCATTCCTTTACCTCCACCTCCAGCAGTAGCTTTTAGCATAACAGGATAACCAACTTCTTTAGCTAATTTTTGCGCTTCTTTAAAATCTGCAATAATTCCTTCAGACCCAGGAACACATGGCACGCCAGCTGCTTTCATAGTTGCTTTTGCAGTTGCCTTATCTCCCATTTTGTCAATCATTTCAGGAGAAGCTCCAATAAATTTGATGTTATGTTCTTGACAAATTTTAGAAAACTTTGCATTTTCTGATAAGAAACCATATCCCGGGTGAATTGCGTCTGCATTTGTAATTTCTGCAGCAGCAATGATATTAGCCATTTTTAGGTAAGATAAGTTACTTGGTGCAGGACCAATACAAACGGCTTCATCGGCAAATTTTACGTGTAAACTTTCTGCATCAGCAGTAGAATATACCGCAACAGTTTTAATGCCCATTTCTCTACATGTTCGTATAACACGTAGTGCAATTTCACCTCTATTTGCTATTAATATTTTTTTAAACATGTTTTTTTAATTAGATAATTAGACAATTTGTCAATTAGACAATTATAAAGAAAGAAACTTTCTAAATTCTTGTCATCCTGAGCTACGTCGAAGGGCTAACTTCTAACTTTTTTATGATGGGTCAACTAAAAACAAAGGTTGGTCAAATTCTACTGGTGAAGAATCATCTACCAATACTTTTACGATTTTACCTGAAATTTCAGCTTCAATTTCATTGAATAATTTCATAGCTTCTACTACACACACTACATCTCCTTTTGAAATTGTACTGCCAACTTCTACAAAAGGTGCTTTGTCTGGTGCAGGTTTTCTATATAAAGTACCAATCATTGGCGATTTAATTACCACATATTTTGAATTGTCTTCTTCTGCTGGAGCTGCTGGAATTACCGGCGCATTTGCAGCAACAGGAGCAGCAACTTGTTGTACGGGTTGAGCAACAGGAACGTGTTGAACATAAGTTGATTCAGTTCCTTCTGAAGTGGTTTTAATGGTAATTTTAAAATCATCCATTTCTAATTTAACCTCTGTAGCACCTGATTTAGCTACGAATTTAATTAGGTTTTGAATTTCTCTGATATCCATAATATTGAAATTTGTAGTTTAGTTTGTTTGTTATTTTTATTTATTATAAGCCCATTTTAAATAGATAGCTCCCCATGTAAAGCCACCACCAAAAGCTGCAAAGATGATATTGTCTCCTTTTTTGAAAAGATGTTCAAAATCACATAGTACTAAAGGTAGTGTAGCAGAGGTTGTATTGCCATATTTTTCAATATTTACTAATACTTTTTCGTCTTCTAATCCCATTCTACTTGCCGTGGCATCGATAATTCGTCTATTAGCTTGATGTGCTACTAGCCAATTGATATCGTCTTTTGACAAGTTATTTCGTTCCATGATTTTTTCACTCACATCTGCCATTCCAGAAACAGCATATTTAAATACCGTTTTACCATCCTGAAAAACATAGTGTTGTTTGTTATCTATTGTTGCTTGACTAGGGGGTAAGATAGAACCACCCGCTTCAATTTTTAAATATTCTCTTCCGATGCCGTCGCTTTTTAACAGTTCATCTTGAACACCTAGGCCTTCATGATTTGGTTCTAATAAAACAGCACCTGCACCATCTCCAAAGATGATACAAGTTGCACGGTCTGTATAATCAATTATTGAAGACATTTTGTCGGCTCCAATTAATAATACTTTTTTATATTTTCCAGAGGCAATATAGGCCGAGGCATTTGATAATCCATATAAAAAGCTAGAACAAGCGGCGTGTAGGTCAAACGCAAACGCATTAACAGCTCCAATTTGAGTTGCTACATATACCCCTGTTGAAGCTACAGGCATATCAGGCGTTGCAGTTGCCATGATCACCAAATCGATTTCTTTGGGGTCTAATTGTGCTTTTTCTAATAAATTTTGAGCGGCTTTTATGGCAAGGTATGAAGTGCCTTTTCCTTCTTCTTTGAGTATTCTTCTTTCTTTAATGCCTGTTCTTGAAGTAATCCATTCGTCATTAGTGTCTACCATAGATTCTAATACTTGGTTAGACAAGACAAAGTCTGGGACATAAGAACCAATGGCTGTAATTGCGGCAGTAATTTTATTCATAAATAAATAATTTTCTTTGCAAGAATTCATTGCGAAAAGCGGTGGAAATTACAAAAAAATTTCCAAAACTAACCTATATTAGTAAAGATAATTGGCTATTAAATAAAAAAACTCTCACAGCGTGAGAGTTTCTCAATATTTTTCTATTACTTAAGCTACAGCTTCAGTTTTGTCAATTACTACTTGACCTCTATAATACATTTTACCTTCATGCCAATAAGCTCTGTGGTATAAGTGTGCTTCACCTGTTACTGCACAAGTTGCAATTTGAGGAACTGACGCTTTGTAGTGTGTTCTTCTTTTATCTCTTCTCGTTTTCGACTGTCTACGTTTAGGATGTGCCATTTTATTCTATTTTTTATCCGTTAATAGTTTTTTTAAATTTTCCCATCTAGGGTCTATATCTTCAGTTTCTTTTATTTCTCTTTCTGTTGGAGCGTACTTTTCTAATTGTACTAATGCATCAGATTGTAGGGTTCCATCCTTAACGCCTGGATGTGTTTTTTTTGTAGGAACAGACAATACAATCATTTCATACACATATTGTGCAATATTTACTTGAAATTCACCATGAGGCAAAATGATAAAACTTTCATTTTCGTCATTAAACTCATCACCAAATTTTACTATAAGATTTAATTTTCCTTTAATAGGTAAATCAAAATCTTCATTCGTTAAATCACAAGGAACATTTACTGTTCCTGCGTGTGAAAAATGAAGTTCAAGCATAGTGCTTTTCTTCTCTAACAGTAATTTTACTTTGATTTCAGAATGGTTAAATTCTTCAAAATCAAAATGCTTAAAGAACGTATCGTTTACTAGAAACTCAAACTGGTGTTTGCCTAATTTTAATCCAGAAAATTGAACTAAAAATTCTTTCATATTGTCCATAACAACAGCTTTTCCTTTTCTTTTAAGGTGTGCAAAGATACAAAAATATTGTAAATACAATACTTTTACATACTTTTTTTTAATTATTCTTTACTAGCGCTAATTTTTAATGGATTGTGCGTTAGTTCATTATATTCATTTCTATTTTTAAAAATATCTATAGCACTATATACAGCTTCTCTAAATGAGCTTTCGTGTGCTACATTTTTACCAGCAATGTCAAAGCCTGTGCCATGGTCTGGTGACGTTCTAATTTTAGTAAGGCCTCCTGTATAGTTAACCCCTTCGCCAAAAGATAATGTTTTAAAAGGGATTAATCCTTGGTCGTGATACATGGCTACTACAGCGTCAAATTTTGCGTGTTGATTTGAGCCAAAAAAACTATCTGCCGCAAATGGACCAAAAACTTGAATGCCTTTTTTAAATAAACGTTCAAGCGTGGGTTTAATAATTTCAGCATCTTCTTTGCCAATAACACCATTGTCACCACAATGCGGATTAAGACCTAAAACGGCAATTTTTGGTTTATTGATTCTAAAATCTTTACGTAAAGTTTCGTTGATTGTATTGATTTTTTGTTCAAGCAATGCAGGTGTAATGTGTTTGTTCACTTCTTGTATAGGGACATGGTCTGTAACCAAACCTACTTTAATATCTTCATGAATCATAAACATTAAAGCATCACCTTCTAATTGTTCGTTAAGGTAATCTGTATGTCCTGCAAATTTGTAATTCTCAGCTTGAATGTTGTATTTATTAATGGGCGCAGTTACGAGTACGTCAATTTTATTGTTTTTTAGTGCTTGTGTAGCCGCTTGAAACGATTTGATGGCATACGTGCCAACAGCGTCATCAAGTGTGCCAAATTCTACATTTACCCCTTCACGCCATACGTTTAATACATTAATTTTGCCAAGTACGAGTTGGTCTAATTTGTCAATTCCGTGTATATTAGCAGTAAGGTTAAATGTTTTTTTGAAAAAAGAAACAATTTTTGCATTGGCAAAAATAACAGGTGTGCATACCTCTAGCATTCTAGAATCTTCAAAAGTTTTTAGAATTACTTCTGGTCCAATTCCGTTCATATCTCCAATAGAAACCCCAACAATGATATTTTCTGAATGTTTTACCATTTTTTCTTTTTATTTTTGATGCAAATTTATAAAATATTTACGTGATATGTTTACAGGAATCATAGAAACCTTAGGAATAATTGAAGAGATTACAAAAGAAGACGGAAATATTCATTTAAAAGTAGCGTCTGCCATTGCTTCTAAATTAAAGATTGATCAAAGTGTAGCGCACAACGGCGTGTGCTTAACGGTAATTCAATGCGATGAAAAAAGTCACGTAGTAACGGCCATACAAGAAACCATAAATAAAACAACTTTAGGGACTTGGAAAGTAGGCGATGTAATTAATTTGGAACGCGCTATGAAACTTGGCGACCGACTTGATGGGCACATTGTGCAAGGACATGTAGATCAAACCGGAGTGTGTACTTCAATAGAAGAGGCTAATGGAAGTTGGATATTTACCTTTCAGTATGATGCCAGTTTGACGAATATTACCATTGAAAAAGGTTCTATTACGGTAAACGGAACGAGTTTGACAGTTGTAAATTCTGAACGCAATCGCTTTAGCGTGGCAATTATTCCTTATACTTTTGAGCATACTAATTTTAAAACTATACAAATAGGTACAAGAATTAATCTAGAATTTGATGTAATAGGGAAGTATGTAGTAAGGTTGACTTCTTTAAGATAAAAAAGCCCTACATTTCTGTAAGGCTTGATTTTGTTGTGGTCCCACCTGGGCTCGAACCAGGGACCACCTGATTATGAGTCAGGTGCTCTAACCAACTGAGCTATAGGACCGGTTTGCTTCACAGATGTTCGTTCTGTATGTAGCGAATAAAACCTTAGCTTTATTTGGAGGTGCAATATTACTGCTTATTTCTTTTTACTGCAAATTTTTTTACTGCTTCTTTTATATTTTCTACTAAAAGATTGCTATTCAGCGATTTCTTGACATAGCTCTATCAACACGCCGTTTGTTGTTTTTGGATGTAAAAAGGCTACTAATTTGTTATCAGCTCCTTTTTTTGGTGTTTCGTTTAAAACCGTAAAACCTTCTTTTTGTAAGCGTTCTATTTCGGTGTAAATGTTTTCTACATCAAAAGCAATATGATGAATGCCTTCACCTTTTTTCTCTAAAAATTTTGCAATTGGGCTGTCGGCATTCGTAGCTTCTAAGAGTTCAATTTTATTAGGGCCATTCTTAAAAAAAGAAGTTTTTACACCTTCACTCGCTACTTCTTCTTCTTTGTAAGGGGGGTGTCCAAATAGTTTTTCGAAAAGAGTATTTGATTCGTCTAAATTTTTAACTGCAATTCCTATATGTTCAATTTTTCTCATCTTGTTATTTTTTGTAAAATTATAAAATTAAATAGAATACAAAATTTCAAAAATCTAAAATCGGTCATCTTCAATCAAAAATCTTATTGTATTTTTGCCACATGGAAACAAATAGACAAAAGAAAATAGGAACCTTATTACAAAAAGATTTAGTAGATATTTTGCAAGGCGAAGTGAGAAAAAACGCCCTTTCAAACTTACTTATTTCTGTTTCAAAAGTAAATGTAACTTCCGATTTATCCATTGCTAAGGTATATTTAAGTATTTTTCCTTCAGATAAAGGCGCAGAATTGTTAACAGCTATCAAAACAAATGCTCCTTTAATCAAACACGATTTAGCTCAACGCGTAAGACAACAACTAAGACGCGTCCCAGAGTTAATTTTTTATTTGGACGACAGCTTAGATTATATCGAAAAGATTGATAATGCTTTAGCAGGGAATGAAAATCCTATAGAAAACCCCGACCTTTTAATCAAAAGAAAAAAATCATAATTTGAACTTCCCATTTTACATAGCAAAACGATATGCGGTTAGCCTAAGTAAAAGTACAGCTATTAACGTGATTACTGTAATAGCTTCATTGGGGATTATTGTAAGTGCCATGGCTTTGTTTGTGGTGCTTTCTGTTTTTAGTGGATTACGTGAATTTAGTTTAAGTTTTTCAAATGCTACGGATTCTGATTTAAAGGTTGAACCTATCTCTGGCAAGAATTATTTTATAACGCCTGGACAAATTCAAGCATTAAAAAACTACAAAGGCATTACGAGTTACAGCACTGTGATAGAAGAGCGTGCTTTGTTTTTTTATGACCAAAAAGAACAAGTGGCTCAATTAAAAGGGGTAGATACTCGATTTAATAGCGTGAATGATTTTCATAAATACTTATTTGCAGGCTCTTGGATTGAACCACAAACTAATGAGGTTGTTGTAGGAGCTGGAATAAGTAGGAGGTTAGCTTTAGGCTTATTTGATTACAATCATAGATTAGAAGTGTTTGTGCCTAAACCAGGTAAGGGGTTAATTGAAAATCCAGATGAAGCTTTTAGTAAAGCAGGATTAGTAGCATCGGGAATTTTTCAAGTGAGCGAAGATGTGGACGACAAGTATATTTTTTGTGATATAAACTTGGCGCGTGAGTTACTGCGTTTTCAACCGAATCAAGTAACGTATGTAGAGGTTAAAATAGCGCCTAATTATTCAGAAGCTGATGTTGTTGCCCAACTTCAATCCATTTTTAATAATAAAGTTAAAGTAAAAAATAGAGCACAATTAAATGATGCGTTGTATAAAATGTTAAATACAGAAAATGTGGTGGTGTATTTAATTTTTACTTTAGTGATAATTATTGCCTTGTTTAATCTTATAGGCGCTTTAATTATGATGATTATTGAAAAGAAAAATAATTTAAGAACCCTTTATTTTTTGGGTACAGAACTTAAACATTTGAAAAATATTTTTCTTTTTCAAGGCAATATCATAACTGTTTTTGGTGGATTACTAGGTTTGTTGTTAGGGATGGGTTTAGTAGCATTACAACAACATTTCGAATGGATTATGATTTCGCCCTCATTGCCTTATCCAGTAAAATTTGAATTAAAAAATTGTATTATTGTTATCCTTACTATTTTAATTTTAGGGTTTTTAGCCTCTAAAATTGCAAGTAGTACGGTATCTAAAAAATTAGTAGAATGAGAAAATTAATACCTGTTGTACTAGGCGTACTTCTGTTTGGATGTAAATCACAGCAAACTACTCAAGAGGATAAAAAATTAGCTAGGTATGAAATTGATTTGCTATTAAATTCATGGCACAAAGCAGCTGCAGAGGCTAATTTTAATGATTATTTCAATGCCTTGACAGATGATGCAATTTTTATTGGAACAGATGCAACAGAAAACTGGAATAAACAGGAATTTATCTCGTTTGCAAAGCCTTATTTTGATAAGGGTAAAGCTTGGAATTTCAAAGCTTTAGAAAGACATGTCTATTTTTCTTCGGATATGAAAATGGCTTGGTTTGATGAGTTATTAGATACCCATATGAAAATTTGTAGAGGAAGTGGTGTTTTAGTTGATCAAGGAAATGGTCAGTGGAAAATAAAACACTATGTACTGTCTATGACTATTCCAAATGAAAATGTTGATGAAATAGTGAAAGCAAAATCTATTTTAGAAGATAAAGAAATTGAAAAATTAAAAAAAGGGAAATAATCCCTTTTTTAGTTATAGACCGTTTTTTTTTAAGTTTTTGAACATGTCAACCGTCATGTTTTCAATGTCAAAATCATTTTTCCAACCCCAATCTTCTCTAGCAGCAGAATCGTCAATACTTGCAGGCCAACTGTCAGCAATTTTTTGTCTAAAATCTGGTTCATATGTAATCTTGAAATCGGGATAATGTTTGCTAATTTCTTCAGCTAATTCTTTGGGTGTAAAACTCATCGCAGCTAAATTATACGAAGATCTAATTTTTATAGCGTCTGCATCAGCTTGCATGATTTGAATCGTAGCTTTTATAGCATCGTCCATATACATCATCGGCAACGCAGAATTTTCCGCTAAAAAACTTGTGAATTTTCCGTCTGTAATTGCTTTGTGATAAATATCAACTGCATAATCAGTTGTTCCGCCACCTGCTTCTGTACTCCAACTAATCAGACCAGGATAGCGAATGCTTCTAATGTCTACACCATATTGTTTGTGGTAATACTCTGCCCAGCGTTCGCCTGTTTGTTTTGAAATTCCATACACTGTACTCGGCTCCATAATCGTATATTGCGGTGTATTATGTCGAGGTGTTGTGGGTCCAAAAACAGCGATACTTGATGGCCAAAATATTTTTTTAATTTTTCCTGCTTTCGCTAAATTGAGCACGTGAAACAAAGAATTCATATTTAAATCCCATGCAAATGCAGGATTTTTTTCGGCTGTTGCAGAAAGTAAAGCTGCCATTAAATAGACATCGGTAATATGATATTTTTCTATTAAATGTTCAATTTGATTATAGTCTAACGCGTTTACTACTTCAAATATACCATTCTTAACCACATCATTTTCTAGTTTTCTAATGTCTGAAGCAATTACGTTTTCTACCCCATAAGTACTTCTTAATTTTGCAGTTAGCTCGGTGCCAATTTGACCACAAGCGCCTATAATCAATATTTTGGTTTGCATAGCCTTAGTTTTTCTATCACAAATATAAATAATTAGCAATAAATAAAGGGAATTTTGACACATATTTTTAAAATTCTCAACTAATGCTAGTAAAAATTGTCAAAAATATATTTAACGGAATTTTCTGAAAAATATCCCGAACATTTGTAAATTTGCTTTTTATTATATAAAAATGAATCACACTATAAAAAGTAGCCTATTTGTTTTAGCAACTCTTCTTTTTTTGGCTTGTAAGCAAGAAGATGAGCAGCAACTTTTAGTCGAAATGGAACAAAAAAATGCATTGGTTTTTGCTCAGGTTAATAAAGCTTGGACACTTACTATACCGGTGGCTACTCCAACTGTTCAAATGGAATTGAATAAATGGAAAGAATGGCAAAGTTTTGAACAAGAACTAAAACAAAAACCTCAAGCATCGATTAGTGCTTTTAAATTAAAAGTTCAAAATTTAGCAAAAAAATCAGATAGCTTGCATTTGTCCTTGCCCGCTTTGCTCAATAAACCTCAGGTAAGAAGTAGATTAGTAGCCATGCAAACAAAAATACAAGCATTAGACACCTATTTTTCTTTAGATGTACTTCCAAAAGAGAAAGTAGAAACCTTAATTCTTGCCATTAATAAAGAAATTGTTGCTTTTTACGCACAGTGTGAAGAAATTGTCATTAAAAATAACATTCCACTTGAACTAGGTGAAAAGGAAATGATTAATGCACTAGATACAACTAGAAATGCTAAGAATGTCAATTTTGATGAATTAGAAAAACAAGAAGTAAAAAACAAGAAGGACTAAGTATAGAGATACAAGTCTGTTTTATTACTTTTTTTCAAAACAAGTACTTTGAGTAAAACAACTATAATAAACACCTATGAACAGTTGCCAAAAATAGCGCAACTAGCAGCATCATTACCTAACAGAGGAAAGTTTAACGCGACAGGTTTAGTGGGTTCGTCACTTTCTTTTGTAGTTCATGCCTTATTTAAAAAATCAGAACTTCCATTTTTAGTCGTGTGTAACGATAAAGAAGAAGCGGCCTATTATTTAAATGATTTAGAGCAATTAATTAATGATCAAGATGTATTGTTTTACCCAGGTTCATACAGAAGACCTTATCAAATAGAAGAAACAGACAATGCAAATGTATTGCTTCGTGCTGAGGTGCTAAATCGTATTAATTCTAGAAAAAAACCAGCCATTATTGTTTCGTATGCAGAAGCGATTTTTGAAAAAGTGGTGACTCGAAAAGAACTAGAAAGAAATACCTTAAAGGTTAATATAAACGATAAATTATCAATCGATTTTATTAATGAAACCTTATTTGAATATAGTTTTAAACGTGTTGACTTTGTTACTGAACCAGGTGAGTTTTCGGTTAGAGGTGGAATTATAGATGTTTTTTCCTTTTCAAATGATGTTCCGTACCGTATTGAGTTTTTTGGTGATGAGGTAGATAGTATTCGTACGTTTGATGTGGAAACCCAACTCTCCAAAGAAAAAGTCAGTAAAATAACCATTATTCCAAATGTGGAAAATAAACTGTTGGAAGAAAAAAGAGAAAGTTTTTTAGACTACATTAACGAAAAAACCGTTTTAATTTTACAAAATACAGGATTTATTGGCCAACAATTAAATCGATTATTTGAAAAAGCAACAGAAACATTTTCAAAATTAAATACTGAAATTAACCACGCTACTCCTGAAGAATTATTTGTAAATGAAGCCGCTTTTTTAAAAAAAGCATTAGATTTTTCAGTCATTGAATTGGATAAAAATCCTGTTTTTAAAACAGAGAAAACTATCACATTTCACACCTTACCACAGCCTTCATTTAATAAACAATTTGATTTATTGCTTCATAATTTGCATAATAACGAAGCAAATGGTATTAAAAATTATTTGTTTTGTTCCAATGCTAATCAAGCCAATCGATTTAAAGAAATTTTTGCAGATATTGATGAAGAAAATCATGAACAAACAACGAATAAATATCAAGCCGTTGTATTTCCATTGTATCAAGGTTTTATAGACGAAGAACTTCAAATAGCGTGTTACACAGACCATCAAATTTTTGAACGTTACCACAAATTTTCAATCAAAAATGGCTATTCAAAAAAACAAACCATAACACTTAAAGAATTAACTTCATTAGCCGTTGGAGATTATGTTACGCATATAGATCATGGCATTGGTAAATTTGGAGGATTACAAAAAATTCAAGTTGAAGGCAAAACCCAAGAAGCCATAAAATTAGTTTATGCAGATAACGATATAGTGTACGTAAGTATTCATTCATTGCATAAAATTTCAAAATATAATGGAAAAGACGGTGCGCCGCCTAAGATTTATAAATTAGGAAGTAATGCATGGAAAGCACTCAAACAAAAAACAAAAGCCCGAGTTAAACATATTGCGTTTAATTTGATTCAATTGTATGCAAAAAGACGTTTAGAAAGAGGATATGCTTTTGGACCCGATACGTACATGCAAAAAGAATTAGAAAGTTCGTTTATTTATGAAGACACACCAGATCAAATAAAAGCCACAGCAGATGTTAAAATGGACATGGAAAACGACAGACCTATGGACAGATTGGTTTGTGGCGATGTTGGTTTTGGAAAAACAGAAGTAGCCGTAAGAGCAGCTTTTAAAGCGGTTGACAATGGTAAGCAAGTAGCTATTTTAGTACCCACAACGATTTTGGCTTACCAGCATTATAGAACGTTTTCTGAACGCTTGAAGAACATGCCCGTAACGATTAATTATTTGAATCGTTTTAAAACCGCTAAACAAAAATCTGAAACGATCAAAAACTTGGCAGAAGGAAAAGTTGATATTATTATTGGTACGCATCAATTGGTAAATAAAGATATTAAGTTTAAAGACTTGGGATTACTTATTATAGATGAAGAACAAAAATTTGGCGTAAATGTAAAAGATAAATTGAAAACCATTGCACCGAATGTAGATACTTTAACATTAACGGCAACACCTATTCCTAGAACGTTGCAATTTTCATTAATGGCTGCTAGAGACTTATCGGTTATTTCTACACCACCACCAAATAGGTATCCTGTAGAGACTCACGTAATTAGATTTAATGAAGAAGCTATAAGAGATGCAGTGTCTTATGAAATTGAACGTGGCGGTCAAGTATTTTTCATCAATAATAGAATTGAAAACATAAAAGAGGTTGCCGGAATGATTCAGCGATTGGTACCAAATGCTAAAATAGGTATTGGTCACGGTCAAATGGAAGGTAAAAAACTAGAAGAATTAATGTTGGCGTTTATGGAAGGCGAGTTTGATGTATTAGTAGCTACAACAATTATTGAAAGCGGTTTAGATGTACCAAATGCGAATACTATTTTTATCAATAATGCCAATAATTTCGGATTGTCTGATTTACACCAAATGCGTGGTCGAGTAGGTAGAAGTAATAAAAAAGCCTTTTGTTATTTTATTACGCCTCCTTATTCGGCCATGACTGATGAAGCTCGAAAAAGAATTCAGGCATTAGAACAATTTAGCGAACTAGGAAGTGGCTTTAATATTGCTATGAAAGATTTAGAAATTCGAGGTGCAGGTGACTTATTAGGAGGCGAACAAAGTGGATTTATCAATGAAATCGGTTTTGATACGTATCAGAAAATCATGAACGAAGCCATTGAAGAACTAAAAGAAAATGAGTTTAAAGAGCTATATCCAGAAGAAGCGGATGTAGAAACTAAAGAATTTGTCAAAGAAATTCAAATTGATACTGATTTTGAATTGCTATTTCCAGATGAATACATCAATAACATTTCAGAGCGTTTAAATTTGTATAATGAATTAAGCACTATTAAAACCGACGTAGAATTACAGGCTTATGAACAGCGATTAATTGATCGTTTTGGAGCATTGCCAAAACCTGCTTTGGCGCTGTTAAATAGTGTCCGAATTAAATGGAAAGCAGCCCAATTAGGTATAGATAAGCTTATTTTTAAACAAGGAAAAATGATTGGCTATTTTTTAGGCGATCAACAAAGCGATTTTTATCAAACGCAACGTTTTATGACCGTACTAAAATTTGCACAGCAAAACCCAATGCTTTGCAAAATCAAAGAAAAAGAAACTAAAAATGGCCTGCGTTTACTCATCAGTTTTGATAATGTAAAATCAGTAAACAAAGCCTTAGAATTGATTACTAGTGTTGCGTAATTTCTCTTTGAATAAATTGTTAAACCCATCAAAATACTTTTTTTTATCAAAAAATAGCTTATTTTTACGCTTTGATATACTAAAATATAACTTTGTAAGTTAGTACTAAAAACAGTAAAATTGAAAGTAATTCGTTTAAAATATATCTATTTTGCTTTTGCATTTTTTTTCTTGTGGGCTTGTTCTACCAAGAAGAACAACTTCGCTACCCGAAATTTCCAAGCACTAAATACTGAATATAATGTTTTGTATAATGGTGGTGTGGCCCTTGATAAAGGAATGGCGGAGGTCAACGCAAATTACAGTGATGATTTTTGGGAAATTCTTCCCATAGAACGCATGCAGCCACAACCTGAAGAGTCAAAATCAGACGAAAACACAGCAAAATCTAAAAATCCAAATTTTGAACGCGCTGAGGACAAAGCAACTAAAGCCATTCAAAAACGTTCCATGAATATTGGCGGGTATGAGCGAAATCCTCAAATTGATGAGGCTTACTTAATGCTAGGCAAAGCAAGATATTATGAATACAGATATTTGCCTGCTCTTGAAGCGTTTAATTATATTCTGTACAAATACCCAACAAGTAACAATGTGTATCAAGCTAAGGTTTGGCGTGAAAAAATAAACATTAAAATGGACAACGAGGTTTTAGCTATTAAAAACCTTAAAAAATCATTAAAAGACACCCGATTAAACGGGAAAGATTTAGCAGATATTCAAGCAGTTTTAGCAGAAGGCTATATCAAAATAAATGCGTTAGATTCTGCTGTTACGTGTATTAAAGTAGCTAAAAAAGAAACTAAAGTTAATGAAGAAAAAGCAAGATATGCCTTTATCTTAGGACAATTATATGAGAATTTACAATATAAAGATAGTGCTTTTGCTGCTTTTCAAGAAGTGATTGATTTAAAAAGAAAAGCACCAAAATCGTATACCATTTATGCACACATCAAACAAGCGGGTCAATTTGATGTTGAAAAAGGTGATACGTTAGCTTTTCATAAAAAATTTGATAAATTTATTGAAGACATAGAAAATAAA
The DNA here is from genome assembly GCF_031326205.1 of Flavobacterium sp. 20NA77.7. Lineage (NCBI taxonomy): Bacteria > Pseudomonadati > Bacteroidota > Flavobacteriia > Flavobacteriales > Flavobacteriaceae > Flavobacterium > Flavobacterium nakdongense. Next base: position 241,344 of record NZ_CP133721.1, read on the forward strand.
CCTCATTTAGATGTATTATACCATCAAAAAGGGAAATTTTATGAGGCAAAGAAAAATGAAAAACAAGCCATTCTTTTTTACAATAAGTCTAATAAAACCCAGCCTAAAAACACCTATTTAACGGCTTCAAACTATAGAAATATTGCTACAATATATTACAGCAAGCAAAATTTTCATTCAGCCAAAAAATATTTCGATTCTACCTTAGTCGTTTTAAAACCCACACACAGAGAATACAAGCCCCTCAATAAAAAAAGAAATACCTTAGTTGATGTGGTTAAATACTTAGATATTTGTAATGCTGCTGATAGTATTGTTCAAATTTCTAAAATGTCTGAGGCAGAAAAAACAAAATATTTTAAAACGTATATAACCCAGTTAAAGACAAAAGATTCTTTAAAAGCAAAAGCTGAGTTGGATAAACAAACGGCAGCAAAATTGGCGTTGGATACGAAGCAAAACGATTTTACCTCTATTGATGACACAAAAAAACAGCCCATGCAAGCGCAACCTATTGCTGCGGTAAAAGGTGATGTGTTTCAAAGTACGTTTTATTATTACAATGCCGTTACAGTAGCACAGGGAAAAATTGAGTTTCAAAAAAAATGGGGGACGTTTGATTTGGTTGACAATTGGAAATGGGCAAAAAAAACAACAAGTTCAGACACACAAGATGTTTCTGACGTAGCAGATACACCAGATAAGAGTGATGAGGGTAAAGCATTGGATGCTAAAGAATCCAACCCACAATATACCACAGCATTTTATTTGGAAAAATTACCTAAAAATCAAAAAGTAATTGACAGTTTGCAAATTGAAGCCAATGATGCGCGTTTTAAAGTAGGCGAATTATTTAAAGAAAGCTTAAAAGAGTCGGCACTAGCTACATCAACATTTGAGACACTTTTGCGTAATAATCCGCAAGCGAAATTGATTTTGCCAACGTATTATAATTTATACCAGTTGTATGCAGGAACAAATACTGAAAAAGCAACGTATTACAAAGAAAAAATTATTTCAGAATTTCCAAATAGTAGGTATGCGGCTATGTTAACGCATACAAACGCCAAACAAACCGAAGTTGATGCCGACACCGAATTTAATTTGTTGTATAAACAAGTCGAAGAAGGGCAATTCAGGGAGGCTTATGTTGCTATTCAACCGTTGATTAAAAAATATGACGGCGATGAGCTAAATGCAAAATTTGATATGCTAAATGCAAAAATTGAAGCTCGATTATTTGGTGTGGAAGCCTATAAAAAAGCACTTCAAAAAGTGGTTAAAGAGTATCCTAAAAATGAAGAAGCAAAACGAGCAGCCACTATTTTAGCTTCTGAAATTCCACAGTTAGAAGCATTTAATTTTGGCAAACCCTCTCGTACTTATAATTTAGTGTTTGTTACGAGTTATCCAAACGAAGCAACACATAAACAGCTCTTACAAAAATTGAGTAAATTTGTAAATGACTCAGGTAACAAAGAGTTATTTGTGTCAAATGACATTTATGATTTAGATAAAAATTGCATTGTTATTCATGGTTTTATAACAGACGATTTAGCTAAAGCAAGTTATGCCTATTTAAAACTTCAAAAAGAATATAAAATTAAAGATGAAGCATATGTAATTTCAAATGAAGACTACAAAGTGATTCATGTAAAGAAAAATTTAGAGACTTTAATTTTAAAAAAATAAACATGTTTGATAAGAATTCAAAGTCAGATTATGCCTTACTCGGACGAACAAATCGAATCGTAGAAAACACGATTATGCATGGGGATATTACCTGTGCGGCTGATTTTAGATTAGACGGAGAATTGACAGGAAATATCACGTGTGAAGGCAAAATAGTTTTAGGTCCAAAAAGTAAAGTAAAAGGTACAATTACTTGTAAAAATATTGATGTTGAAGGTTGTTTTGAAGGGAAGTTAGATGTTGAAGAGTTATTAGCTATTCGAAAGACAGCTTCTATAAAAGGAGATGTTTTTGCTAGCAAACTTGCCGTTGAGCCAGGTGCTGTTTTTGAAGCCAGCTGTGAAATGCGTAACTTGTGAAGCATTCAACGAATACCAAAAAAATTATTAAGTCAGTAGTTAAATGAGAAATTTATAATTTCGAATTCAACCAATCCCAAGAAAAATCTAAAAAAATGAGTTCTAACGAAAAACAATCCAATAAATGGCTCATATTTCTTACGATTCCATCTCAAATGGGAGTTACAATTTTTCTATTTAAGTGGTTAGGCTCATTATTAGATGAAAAATTTCATGTACATTTTTTAATGAATATAAGTGTTGTCTTGGGAGTTTTTATTTCCTTATATTTAGTGAATGAACAGGTAAAAAAAATAAACAAATCATAGATAAATGAAGCTTTTAAAATCCGTTTTGTGGTTAACATGTATGTTCGTTGTTCTGTTGCTTTTCAGTTGGATAGGAAGTTATTGTTTTTTAAATCAGACTTCTTTTGTTCAAATGAGTCAAGTGTGTATGGGTAATTATGCGGTCAGTTTAGTTTATTTGTTTTTACACACATATTTTTATAAAACCAAGCCCTATGCATTTGGATTTATTGCTATGATTACCCTAACTATTAAGTTTGTACTAGCTTATGCTATTATAAGATTAATTTCAAATAGCTTGCAAGATCAGTTGTTTTTAAAATTCATATACTTTATCGTTTTCGCTGTTTTTATGATTGCAGATGTAGTGTATTCAGCAATTTTGCTTAATAGCACTAAAAAATAGATTTTATTTTAAAAGTTTTCTTTGATTACGCTTTGTGATTTTAATTAAAATTGTAATTTTGCAAAAAATTTTAGAAACCTTAAAATTTAAGATCAATTAAGTTATGGTGATTTTTAAAAAACCAGTCCATTTTATAGTTGCATTAGTGTTCGCTTTGGCGCCAGTTACAAACTTTGCAAATCCTTCAGAAGAAACTACTGCTCACGGCGCTCATGAAGCTCACAAAACAGAAGGCGCTACTCACGAAAAAGGACATGAAGAAGGTCACTCAGAGCCTACAGATATTAAGTCTCAAATTAAAGCTTTCACCAAACACCACGTTTTAGATTCTCACGATTTTTATTTATGGTCTGATAATAAGGAAGGAAAACATTTTGGTTATATTCCCTTACCAATTATTTTATGGGATAATGGTTTACAAGTATTTTCGTCTTCAAAATTTCATCATGGAGAAAGTGTTGCTGAGTCGAATGGTAATTATTATGTATTGAATCATCATGATGGTAAAATATATAAAACAGATGCTAAAGGAACGTTAACTGAAGATGAAAAAACAGGTCATCCAACAAATGTTAGACCAATTGATTTTTCAATAACTAAAAGTGTAGTATTTATTATCATTACCGCTTTAATCATGTTTTTCTTGTTTTCTTCATTAGCAAAATCATACAAGAAAAATGGAGGTATTGCTAAAGGAGCTGGAAGAATATTTGAGCCATTGGTAGTTTTTGTTCGTGATGAAATTGCTATTCCTAATATTGGTGAAAAAAATCACAAGAAATATATGAGTTATTTGTTAACTATATTTTTCTTTATACTATTCCTAAATGTTTTTGGTTTAACGCCGCTTGGAGTTAATGTTACTGGTAATTTAACCATTACGTTCTCGTTAGCTATATTAACTTTTTTAATTACAAATTTAACAGCTAATAAAAACTATTGGGGACACATTTTTTGGATGCCAGGGGTTCCAAAATTAATGCGAATAGTATTGGCGCCAATCGAATTATTAGGTGTAGTAATTAAGCCGTTCTCATTAATGATACGTTTGTATGCAAATATTTTTGCAGGACACATTGTGTTAATGAGTATTATCGGGTTAATGTTTATTTTTAAAAGTTGGTTAGGAAGTTCACTATCTTTCGGTTTAGCATTTGTACTGTCTTTACTTGAGATTTTAGTTGCCTTTTTACAAGCTTATATTTTCACTATGTTATCTGCACTTTATTTTGGTTCTGCCAATGAAGAGCATCATCATGAAGAAGCGCATCATTAATAGTGAGTTAGAAATTAGTGTTTTAAATTCTAATTTCTTAATTATACATAGAATGTTTAATTTAATATATATATTATGACAGGTTTAAATTTTATTGGAGCAGGATTAATTGTTATCGGAGCAGGATTAGGTATTGGTAAAATTGGTGGTTCAGCAATGGACGCAATTGCACGTCAACCAGAAGCTTCAGGAAAAATTCAAACAGCAATGTTGATTGCTGCTGCCTTAATTGAAGGTATTGGTTTCGCAGCATTATTTGCAGCGTAATTAAAAACTCAAAACAATAGTTGCAACGGTTGGTTGTAACTATTGTTTTATTCATTAAAAAAAGTAAAAACACATATAATGGAAAAATTAATAAATCAGTTTGAGTTCGGATTGTTCTTTTGGCAAGTATTAATATTTGTTGGCTTAATTCTTTTATTGAGAAAATTTGCATGGAAACCAATTCTTGATGCAGTTAATGAAAGAGAAGAAGGAATAAAAGAAGCTATGCTTGCTGCAGAAAACGCAAGAAAAGAAATGATGGCTCTAAAATCTGATAATCAAAAATTATTAGATGAAGCACGTTCAGAAAGAGATGCAATGATAAAAGAAGCGACGGCTATTAAAGATAAAATGATTGCTGATGCAAAAACTGAAGCACAAGTGCAGGGCGCTAAAATGATTGAGCAAGCTAAAGCAACAATCGAAAGTGAAAAAAATGCAGCGGTTGCCGAAATCAAAAATCAAGTTTCTTCGTTGTCGTTAGAAATTGCTGAAAAGTTATTAAAAGAAGAATTAACTAACAAAGATTCTCAAACTAAATTAGTTGAGAAATTGTTAGGTGATGTTAAATTAAATTAATCAATCGTTATGTCAAGAGCTGCGATTAGATACGCAAAAGCAATTTTAGATATCGCTATCGTTAATAAAACGGCCGAGGCTGTAAATAACGATATGAAAGCTATTATTGCTGCAACTAGTGAGAATGCTGAACTAAAAGATTTTTTTGCAAATCCTACTATCAAGGGAGAAGTAAAATTAAATGTAGTAAAAGAAGTATTTTCATCAGTTCAAAATGAAACAAACGGCTTGTTTCAATTACTTTTAGCTAATAAAAGATTTGAAATTTTACCAGCAGTTGCTTCACAATATTTGGCACAGTTTGATAAAGCAAACGGAATTGAAACAGCGATAGTTACAACAGCTTTTCCAATTACTGCTGAAATTGAAGCGCAAGTTTTAAATAAGTTAAAAGAGTTCTCTAATGGAACGATTACCATTAAAAATGTTGTAGATTCGTCAATAATCGGTGGTTTTGTTCTTAGAATGGGAGACAAACAATATAATGCATCAGTTGCAAACAAATTGCAACAATTAAAAAGAGAATTTAGTTATTAATTTACCATTACTAATTATATAAAAAATGGCAGAAATAAAACCAGCTGAAATTTCAGCTATATTAAAAAAACAACTAGCTGATTTTCAATCAGGAGCTACATTAGAAGAAGTAGGTACAGTATTACAAGTAGGAGACGGTATTGCTCGTGTTTACGGATTGTCAAATGCACAATATGGTGAGTTAGTACAATTCGATAACGGATTAGAGGCTATCGTTCTTAACTTAGAAGAAGACAATGTTGGGGTAGTACTTTTAGGTCCATCTACTGGAATCAAAGAAGGTTCAACTGTTAAAAGAACAGGAAGAATTGCTTCTTTAAAAGTAGGTGAACAAATGGTAGGCCGTGTAGTTGATACATTAGGAAATCCAATTGATGGTAAAGGTCCTATTGGTGGAGAATTATATGAAATGCCTTTAGAGCGTAAAGCACCTGGGGTTATTTTCCGTCAACCGGTAACAGAACCATTACAAACAGGTATTAAAGCTATTGACGCCATGATTCCTGTAGGACGTGGACAACGTGAATTAGTAATTGGTGACCGTCAAACAGGTAAATCATCAGTTTGTTTGGATACTATTCTTAATCAAAAAGAATTTTATGATGCTGGTGAACCAGTATTCTGTATATATGTAGCTATTGGACAAAAAGCGTCTACAGTAGCAGGTATTGCAAAAACATTAGAAGAAAAAGGCGCAATGGCTTATACCGTTATTGTTGCTGCAAATGCTTCTGATCCTGCTCCAATGCAAGTATATGCGCCTATGGCAGGAGCAGCTATTGGAGAATATTTCCGTGATTCAGGACGTCCTGCATTAATTATTTATGATGATTTATCTAAGCAAGCAGTTGCTTATCGTGAAGTATCGTTATTATTAAGAAGACCACCAGGTCGTGAGGCTTATCCTGGAGACGTATTTTACTTACACTCTCGTTTATTGGAAAGAGCTTGTAAAGTAATTAATGACGATGAAATTGCTAAGAACATGAATGATTTACCAGAGTCTATCAAAGGAATCGTAAAAGGAGGAGGTTCATTAACAGCTTTACCAATTATTGAAACACAAGCAGGAGACGTTTCGGCTTATATTCCAACAAACGTAATTTCGATTACAGATGGACAAATTTTCTTAGATGGGGATTTATTCAACTCTGGGGTTCGTCCTGCAATTAACGTAGGTATTTCGGTATCTCGTGTAGGAGGTAATGCACAAATTAAATCTATGAAAAAAGTATCTGGTACGTTAAAATTAGACCAAGCTCAATTCCGTGAGTTAGAAGCGTTTGCAAAATTTGGTTCTGATTTAGATGCAGTTACTTTAAATGTAATTGAAAAAGGAAAACGTAACGTGGAAATCTTAAAACAAGGTTTAAATGACCCGTTTCCAGTAGAAAATCAAACCGCAATTATTTATGCTGGAACTAAAAATTTATTAAGAAATGTTCCTGTAAATAAAGTAAAAGAATTTGAAAAAGATTATTTACAATTCTTAAACTTAAAACATAGAGATACTTTAGATGCTTTAAAAGCTGGTAAATTTGATGATGCTATCACAAATGTATTAGAAGAAGCTGCAAAAGAAATTTCTGCAAAATATTAATTCAAGTGTAAAGTAAATAGTAATTAGTTAAAAGCTTATTACTATTTACTTATTACTATTTACTAAAGTAAAATGGCAAACTTAAAAGAAATACGTAATAGAATTACATCCGTATCGTCAACGATGCAGATTACTTCTGCCATGAAAATGGTTTCTGCCGCAAAGCTTAAAAAGGCTCAAGATGCTATTACGGCTATGCGTCCTTATTCTGAAAAGTTAACAGAACTAATTCAAAGTTTAAGTGCTTCTTTAGAAGGAGATGTAGCTTCAAAATACACGACTCAAAGAGAAGTTAAAAAAGTTTTAGTAGTTGCTATTACTTCAAATAGAGGTTTGTGTGGAGCACTTAATTCAAATGTTTTAAAACAAGCTAGGCTTCTTGCTGAGCAATATGGTCATGACAATGTAGGTATTTTTGCTATTGGTAAAAAAGCTAATGATGGTTTGCATAAAACAAATTTTGTTGTTGCAAATAGAAGTGATATTTATGATGATTTGACTTTTGAAAATGCTGCACATATAGCGGACTCATTAACTCATTTATTTATAGATGGTGAATACGATAAAATTGAATTAGTGTATAATCAATTTAAAAATGCAGCTACACAAGTTGTAGTAACAGAGCAATTTTTGCCATTAGCACCTATTCAAGGGTCAACAACAACATCAGATTATATTTTTGAACCATCCAAAGTAGAAATCGTTATGGAGTTGATACCAAAATCATTACGTACACAATTGTATAAAGCAATAAGAGATTCATTTGCTGCAGAGCATGGTGCACGTATGACGGCTATGCATAAAGCAACCGATAACGCAACAGAATTAAGAGATCAATTAAAATTAACATATAATAAGGCGCGTCAGGCCGCAATTACTGGAGAGATTTTAGAAATTGTAGGCGGTGCAGAAGCTCTTAACAGCTAATCATTTTCAAAATTGTTAATTATAATTCTTATAGATTAAGTCCCGATTTATCGGGACTTTTTTTTAACTTTGAAAGATACAAAAATCAAGTATAATGAATGTATTGCGATGCACTTCTTTTGAAGACTTGGCTTCAAATTACCTTGTAATCAAACAATTGTATGATGCGACTTTTACCTATGAAAAATATTGTTCGTTTCTTCCTGAAATGATTTCAAACGGATATAGCCAAGTTGCTCTATATGATAAAGAAAAATTAATTGCGGTTTCAGGATATTGGATTAATACTAAACTTTATACAGGGAAATATCTTGAAATAGATAATTTTATCGTAGACAACGCTCATCAATCAAAAGGAATTGGTAAACTATTAATTGCTGAAATTGAGAAAATAGCTCAACAAAATAAAGCTAAGGCTATTGTATTAGATGCATTTACAACTAATTTCGGTGCGCATAAATTTTATTTTAACCAAGGTTATGTGCCTAAAGGATTTCATTTTGTAAAGTTTATAAATGAATGAAAAAACTATTAATTACTCATTTGATATAAAATAAATCCAAAGATTAACTATTTTTGTTAAAAATATCCCGATTTGACAGCCTATAAAAATTTATTCAAGCAAACAATAATATATGGTATAGCTACCGTTTTGCCTCGTGTAATTAGTTTTTTACTCGTGGGTTTACATACTCAAATGATGCCAAAAATATCGTATGGTGAAATTACTATTTTACTGTCTTATATGATATTTTTTAATGTGATTTTGTCTTATGGAATGGAAACTACTTTTTTTAGATTTTACCACAAAGAAACTCAAAAAGACGAAGTAATCAGTACCGCTTCAGTTTCTATTTTTTGGAGTTCAATTTTATTTTTATGTGGCGCCTTATTGTTTCAAAAAACCATTTCAAATTATTTAGAAATAAATAAAGAATATGTTAATTATGCTATTTGGATTCTTGCGTTAGACGCTTTGGTAATCATTCCTTTCTCAAAATTAAGAGCAGAACAACGTCCTATTAAATATGCGACAATTAAAATCGCAAATGTATGTATTAACATGCTCTTGAATATTTTTCTTTTGGCTATATTGCCAAAATTAGCGATAGCTAATCCTACAGGATTTTGGAGCAGTATTTATGTGCATGATTACCAAATAGGGTATGTATTTCTAGCTAATTTAATGGCGAGTTTGTGTACTTTTTTGTTTTTTATACCAAATTATATTCAGTCTAATTGGTTATTTAATCCTATACTTTGGAAGCAAATGATGCGGTATGGTTGGCCTATATTGTTTGCGGGCTTAGCTTTTGGTATAAACGAGCACTTTGACAAAATATTATTAAGTAAATTATTGCCCGAATCTATTGCAAAGGCTGAAGTGGGTGCGTATGCTGCGTGTTATAAAATAGGCTTGTTTATGGTGCTATTTAGAACGGCATATACACTAGGAATAGAACCTTTTTTCTTCAGTCAAGCAGGAAACAGTAACGCACCTCAAACGTACGCTACTGTAACTAAGTATTTTGTAATCTTAGGTTCGTTAATTATGTTAGTAGTTATTGTTTTTGCAGATGTAATTAAATTCTTTTTAGTACGTCAACCCGAATATTGGGAAGCTATGTCTATAGTTCCCTTAATAATAATAGCCAATTTCTTTTTGGGTATTTATACCAGTTTATCGGTTTGGTATAAACTAATTGATAAAACCATAATTGGCGCTTATATTTCGGTAGTGGGAGCGGTGCTCACCTTACTTTTAAATTATCTTTTGATACCAACAATGAGCTATATGGGTTCTGCAATTGCTACACTTGTAGCGTATGGTTCCATGATGCTTTTTTCTTATTTTTTAGGCAAAGAAAAATATCCAATTCCTTTTGAAATGAATAAAATAATGGCCTATTTAGGCGTGTCTATAACATTGGCATGTTTGTCTTTTTACATTGATATTTTTAGGAAAACATATATTTTTGGTATATTAGCCATTCTAGGTTTCTCCTTTTATATTTATAAAAATGAGAAAGATGTAATTTTAAAAACGTTTAAACTAAAATAATGCAAATTAAAATTATCAATACCTCACAACACGAATTGCCAAACTACGAAACTATTGCTTCGGCAGGAATGGATTTGCGTGCCAATTTAACCGAATCAATTAGCTTAAAACCGTTAGAAAGAACATTAGTAAAAACTGGGCTTTTTATAGAATTACCAATTGGTTATGAAGCGCAAGTGCGACCAAGAAGTGGTTTGGCAATCAAAAAAGGAATTACAGTACTTAATTCACCAGGAACAGTAGATGCAGATTACAGAGGCGAAATAGGTGTTATTTTAGTAAATTTATCAAATGAACCTTTTGTAATTGAAAACGGTGAACGTATTGCACAATTAGTAATTGCTAAACATGAAAGAGCAGAATGGCTAGAAGTTAACGAACTATCAGAGACATCTAGAGGTGCTGGCGGTTTTGGTAGTACGGGAGTGAAATAGAGCCCCCTAACCCCCAAAGGGGGAATGGACAAAATTGCATATATAGTTTATAAAAAATGTTGAATTCATAAAATCCTATTGACCCCTAATAGGAATTTGCCCCCTTTGGGGGTTAGGGGGCTTATATGAAAATAATAGTACCCATGGCAGGTCGTGGTTCACGTTTGAGACCACATACATTAACAGTTCCAAAACCATTAATTCCTATAGCAGGAAAACCAATAGTACATAGATTAGTAGAAGATATTGCCAAAGTAATCCAACATAATATTGAGGAAATAGCTTTTATTATTCATAAAGATTTTGGTGTAAAAGTAGAGCAAGATTTAATTGCAATTGCTGAAAAATTAGGCGCAAAAGGAACAATTTATTACCAAAACGAAGCCTTAGGAACAGCACATGCAATTATGTGTGCCAAAGAATCGATGTCTGGACCAGTTGTAATTGCTTATGCAGATACACTTTTTAGAGCCGATTTTTCGTTAGATACTTCAGCAGATAGCGTTATTTGGGTAAAGCAAGTAGATGATCCAAGTGCGTTTGGTGTAGTGCAATTGAATGAAGCAAACGAAATTGTTGATTTTGTAGAAAAGCCAAAAGAATTCATTTCAGATTTAGCTATCATAGGAATTTATTTCTTTAAATCAGGTGAAAAACTTCGCGAAGAATTGCAATATTTATTAGACAATAACATTCAAAAAGGGGGTGAATATCAATTAACCGACGGTTTGGAGAATATGAAACAAAAGGGCATGAAATTTGTACCTGGAAAAGTAGATGAATGGATGGATTGCGGAAATAAAAATGTAACTGTAGAAACTAATTCTAGAATGTTACAGTTTATTGCTCAAGATGCTGAAGAAAATTTGATTGCTCAAGATGTTCGAATTGTAAATTCAGAAATCATTCCACCTTGTTTTATTGGACAGGGCGTAAGCTTGATTAATGCTATTGTTGGGCCGAATGTTTCTTTAGGAGCACATTCTCATATAGAAAACAGCAAAATAAAAAATAGCTTGATACAAACGCATTCACATATAAAAAATGCTAAATTAGACAACGCCATGATTGGGAACCATGTTCATTTTGATGGCGAATTTACAAGTATTAGTTTAGGCGATTATAGCACATTAGAATAATATGATTCGACTTTTAATTTTTTACTTCATTACAACCATTTCATTTGCTCAAGTTAATCCTGAGGAGGCAGACTTGGCTATAAATGAATTGGAAAATAATTTCTATGAAGCACTAAAACAAAAAAGTATAGAAAACTATGACAAAGCCATTATTTCTCTAGAAAAATGTTTAGAGAAAGATCCTAAAAATGCGGAAGTTTATTATCAATTAGGAACCAATTTTTTGGCACAAAAAAAATATTTGGATGCCGAACAAAATTTTCAAAAAGCAATTGATATCACGCCTAATCAAAGATGGTACTGGAACGGCTTGTATGATGTGTACTACCAAACAAGAGCTTATGAAAAAGCCATTCCAATTGTAGAAAAATTAGTTGGTTTTGACATAAATATGAAAGAAGATTTGGCTTCACTCTACATGAATACAAATCAGTTTGAAAAAGCTAAAAAAGTAATTGACGATATAGAAAACACCACCAATTTGTCTAAAACAATGGAGTTGTATAAAATGCAAATTCAAGCGATGCAGCGTCAATCAAAGCCACAAGTAGAAACGTTAGTACAAGCTATTGTTGACTTTCCTAAAGTGGAACAAAATTATTTAGATTTAATTTACACCTATTCGGTTGCTAATCAAGAAGATAAAGCATTTGAAATTGCCAAAAAATTAGCTATAGAATTACCCACATCTGATATGGCACATGTGAGTTTGGTAAAGTTTTATATCGCTCAAAAAAACACAGAATTAGCTACAGAATCATTTAAAAGAGTGAGTAAAAGTGCTAAAATTGATAGTAAAATTAAGCATAGAGTATTAAATGAATTTTTAATTTTTGCCACTCAAAACACGAGCTTATATAACGAAATAGATCAAGTTCTAGTTTATTTTACGAATGATTCGGGATTAGACGTGTATAAAGAATTGGGTAAATTTTTTTATAAAAAAGAGCATTATCTTTTAGCTGAAAAATACCTAGAAAAAGCCCAATTAAATCCTGAAATGATGGATTTACTTTTAAATGTCTATGATTTCAATCAGTCTTTTGATAAAATGGCTAAGTCTGCCACACAATGGATTGATTTATATCCCACAAAAGCGAATCTCTATTATTATGCTGCCAAAGCAACTAATAAATTGAAAAAGTTTAAACAAGCGAAAGAATTTTTAGACTTAGGCATGGATTATGTAGTAGAAGATAAAAATTTAGAAGCAGGTTTTTATAAACAATATATGCTTGCTGCAGACGGGTTATCAGACCAAAAATTAAAACAAGATTTTCAAAAAAAATTAGACCAAATCAACACGAAATAAATACATGCGACACATCTCAATTTATATAGTAACCGCTTTTATCTTACTTTCTTGTAAGCCAAAACAGCTTGTTGTAGCAGAGCAAGCCGCTAAAGAAGATAACAAGTCTATAGAAGTCATTCAAAAACACTATGAAAATAAATTAGTTTTTGAAACAGCTTCAATTCGCACAAGTGCCTCGTATCAAGACGCTAAGCAATCTTTAAGCATTAATGCCGATTTAAGAATTAAGAAAGATGAAATCATTTGGATTAATTTGAAATTTTTAGGTTTTCCAGCAGCAAAAGCATTCATTACGCCAACACGTGTGAGTTATTATGAAAAAATAAACAATACCTATTTTGATGGCGATTATTCAACATTATCTAAATGGTTAGGCACGGATTTAGATTTTAAAAAAGTGCAAAATTTATTATTAGGCCGACCTATAGATAACCTTACTAAGGAAGTGTTTCTTATGCAAATTGTAGATAATTTATTCCAACTAAAAAATAAGAATACTGCACAAACTCAAAAAACATTTTCATTTGAGAGTGGTAATTTTTTATTAAAAAAACAAGTGGTTAGTCAGCCAGTTAATCAAAGAAGTGTAACGGTTACTTATCCAGCCTACCAAAACATAGAGACCACTTTTTTACCAACAGGAATTCAAATTGAAGCTATCCAAAAAGATGCCGTTAAAATAGATTTAGAATATAAAAAAATTACCTTTAACGAAAATTTAACCTACCCATATGAAGTACCAAATGGGTATAAACAAATAATAATTGATTAAATTCGCAAAAAAATAGTTTTTATAACAAATGTTTATAATTGGTTTTTAAAAACAATAATTAGTAAAAAATGAAAAAAATATTTCCTATACTTTTTGTTTTATTGTTCTCTTTTATGTCTTATGCACAAGAAGATGAGCAACAAAAATTAGAAAAAAGAAAAGAACAATTACAACGTGAACTCGAAGAAAAAAGAGCACGTTACTTGGCTGAAAAAAAGAAGGAAAAAAATGTTTTGAAAGAAATTGCAAAACAAGATGAGCAAATAAAAATTAGTGAAAAAATCATTAATACAATTTCTAAACAAACCCGTTTGTTAAGCGATGATATTTATTTGACACAATTAGAAATCAATAAAATGAACAAAGAGCTAGTGGTCATGAAAGAAGACTATGCTAAAATGATTGTAAAGTCATATAAAAGCCGCTCAGATCAAAGTAAAATTATGTTTATTTTGTCTTCAAGTAGTTTTTTACAAGCCTACAAGCGTATTCAGTATATGAAACAATATGCAGGATACAGAAAAATGCAAGCCGAAGAGATAAAAATCAAACAACAAAAATTAGCCGGAGCTGTTGAACATTTGCAAGGAAAGAAAAAAGAAAAAGAAGTGGTTTTGGTAGAAAACACGAAAGCAAAGCAAGAACACGAATTACTTAAAAAAGAGAAAGTACAAACGGCAAAACAAATTCAGAAAGGCAAAAAAGAGTTAGCCGCAGAAATTGAAAAAATTAAAAAAGAGTCTAAAGATATTGACCGAAAAATTAAAAAAATGATTGCCGATGCTATTGCGGCTGCTAATAAAAGAAATGCAGAAAAAGCAAAAGCGGCAGCGGCTGCCTCAGGAAAGACAACGACAACGACAACCACAAAACCTGTTGCCGTTTCTTCCACAAAAATTGATTTAACACCAGAAGGACAAATTGCTTCAGATAATTTTAAATCAAACAAAGGAAGATTACCTTGGCCAGTGGAAAAAGGTTTTATTTCGTTGGGTTATGGAGATCAGGCGCATCCTGTTCATAAGAATTTAACTATTCATAACAGTGGAATAGACATCACAACAGATGCAGGTGCCTCAGCAAGAGCTGTGTTTTCAGGCGAAGTGACTAATATTCAAGTGAGTCAAACAACAGGAACCTATACGGTTTTGGTTATTCATGGGGACTTTTTCACGGCGTATAGTAATTTAAGTTCGGTATCCGTGAGTAAAGGACAAAAAGTTAGCGCAAAACAGGCATTAGGTAAAATTAAAACAAATGCTTCTGGCGCCACAGTGTTAAAATTTTTAGTAAACCAAAATACAACAACCTTAAATCCTAAATCTTGGATTGCACCAAAATAAAAATCAAAAATTAATAACCTATGGAATCAAGACAATTTACAGAAGAACAAATCAAAATTGAACAGGCAAACTTTATTGCTAAAGTGTACGGCTGGATGTCTGCGGCACTCGTACTTACAGGATTGACCGCATGGTATGTAGCACAAACAGAAGAAATTATTTTAGCATTAATATCCAATAAAATTTTATTTTATGGCTTATTAATTGGTGAAGTCTTATTAGTAGGGTATATTTCAAAAGCATTACCTACTATGAATGTAAATACAGCTAAAGCCTTATTTTTCTTATACGCTATAGCTAATGGCGTTACGCTTTCTTTGATTTTTGTAATTTTTACAGCAAGTTCTATTGCTTCTTCATTTTTTATCACAGCAGGAACTTTTGCCGTAATGAGTGTGTATGGCTATTTTACAAAATCAGATTTAACCTCAATGGGAAAAATTTTGATGATGGCCTTAATCGGATTGATAATTGCTTCCATTGCAAATATATTTATGGAAAGCAAAATGTTATATTGGATTGTTTCTTATGCAGGGGTTTTCATTTTTACAGGGTTAATCGCTTATGATACCCAAAAAATTAAAGAAATGAACATTATTGGCAACGAAGGAACGGACGAGGACATTAAAGAATCGTTAGTAGGAGCATTAACCCTTTACTTAGATTTTATCAATTTGTTTTTATTTATTTTACGAATTTTCGGAGATAGAAAATAAAAGACAAGGCGAACTTCGGTTCGCTTTTTTTATTCTTTTTTAGGAATGACTAAAAATAAGTACTTTTGCCAAAAAAATAATTAAATGGTCAAAATAGGCAACATCATTTTACCCGAAAACCCTTTACTACTTGCTCCTATGGAAGACGTGAGTGATCCGCCTTTTCGTAGGTTATGTAAAATGCACGGCGCTGATTTAATGTATTCTGAATTTATTTCCTCAGAAGGGTTAATTCGAGATGCCATGAAAAGTAAAATGAAATTAGACATTTTTGACTATGAACGACCAGTAGGCATTCAAATTTTTGGAGGTGATGAAGAAGCGATGGCATTGTCTGCAAAAATTGTAGAGGCCGTTCAGCCCGATTTAGTAGATATTAATTTTGGATGTCCTGTAAAAAAAGTAGTGTGTAAAGGTGCAGGTGCAGGCGTATTGAAAGATATAGATTTAATGGTGCGACTCACAAAAGCAGTTGTAAAATCCACCCATTTGCCCGTAACGGTAAAAACACGCTTGGGTTGGGACGAAACCTCAATTAATATTGATGAAGTAGCCGAGAGACTACAAGATGTAGGTATTCAGGCACTCACTGTTCATGCCAGAACGAGAGCACAAATGTATAAAGGACATTCAGACTGGACGCATATTGCTCGAATTAAAAACAATCCACGTATTCACATTCCAATTTTTGGCAATGGAGACATTGATTCCCCAGAAAAAGCATTGGAATATAAAAATAAATTTGGTTTAGACGGCATGATGATTGGCCGAGCCGCTATTGGTTACCCATGGATTTTTAATGAAATTAAACAATTTTTCCAAACAGGAGAACATTTAGCACCCCCTACAATTGCAGATAGGGTTGAAGCGGCTAAAAATCATCTAATTTGGTCAATGGAATGGAAAGGCGAGCGTGTAGGAATTGTAGAAATGCGTCGTCATTATACCAATTATTTCAAAGGCATTCATGGTTTTAAAGAATACAAACAAAAATTAGTTACTACAGATGGTTATAACGATTTATTTGTTGTTTTTGACCAAATAAATGAAGTGTATGCCAATTATGATATCACAACTATAGGCCATTAACCCAAATTAGTTTAATTGAATATTATGTGTTGAGATGGAGCAAATTAAGTTTGTTTTTACATCAAATAATTTTCCGTAAATTCACAACGTAAAAACGATTACATGCAACATTTATCCGAAATAAAAATACTTCATTTAGACACCAATCATCCGTTACTTTGGGAGCAGTTAGAACAAGTTGGATTTACAAATGAAGCGGATTACACTTCTACAAAAGAGGAAGTAGAAGCTAAAATTCATCAGTATCAAGGCATTATCATTCGTAGTAGATTTAAAATTGATCAGACATTTTTAGATAAAGCCACCAATTTGCAATTTATTGCCCGTGTGGGAGCGGGCTTGGAAAGCATTGATTGCGAATATGCCCAACATAAAAACATTCAACTTATTGCTGCGCCCGAAGGAAATAGCAATGCCGTAGGTGAACACGCATTAGGGATGTTATTAAACCTTTGTAATAACTTAAATAAAGCCGATAGAGAAGTCAAACAAGGGCAATGGAATAGAGAAGCAAATAGAGGTTTTGAATTAGAAGGAAAAACAGTAGGCATTATTGGTTATGGCAATATGGGTAAATCGTTTGCCAAAAAATTACGTGGTTTTGATGTAAAAGTGCTTTGTTATGATATTTTACCTCAAGTTGGAGATGAATATGTTACGCAAGTTTCTTTAGAAGAACTACAGGCTAAAGCTGACATCTTGAGTTTACACACACCATGGACGCCCGAAACAAATAGAATGATAAATTCAGAATTTATTAATCAATTTAAAAAACCTTTTTGGTTCATCAATACGGCAAGGGGCAAAAGTGTGGTTACAGCCGATTTAGTTCAGGCTTTACAAACAGGTAAGATTCTAGGAGCAGCACTTGATGTTTTAGAATATGAAAAACTGTCTTTTGAAACGCTGTTTGAAGCAGAAACTCCTGAGCCACTCAAATATTTAGCACAAGCTTCTAATGTGCTTTTAACCCCTCATATTGCAGGTTGGACAAACGAAAGTCATATAAAATTAGCACAAACCATTGTAGATAAAATTATAAACAACTATAAATAAATGCAGAAAAGTTGTACGTTTTTTATTTTTATAAATAATTTTTCTATATTCGTAAAACAAACTAATAACTAATTAAACTATAATTAAAATGGATGCAAACAAAGTAGACATGTTCATGATGTCAAACACAAAGTATTTTGAAGGTCATAATTTACACGCAATCAGAGAGCGTTTATTAGCTCTTGATGATGATAAATGGCCAATGATTCAAATGGTTCAATATAAAGATCCTACAACAGCTTTATTAATCTCAATTTTTGCTGGAGCTTATGGTATTGATAGATTTTATATCGGCGACACAGGTATGGGTGTAGGTAAATTATTGACTTGTGGTGGATTAGGTATTTGGGCTATTGTTGATTGGTTTTTAATCCAAGGGGCTACAAAACAAAAAAACTTAGAGCGTTTTAATCAAGCTATGATGTACTAAAATAAAAAGGTTGCCTTTTGGCAACCTTTTTAAAAACGATTAATAGAAATGAAGAGAAACCAATTGTATATTTTTCTGTTAATTGTTATTGGATTAGGATATTGCTGGCTGATTTATTCAAGTACAAATCATTCAACCACAAAACCTTTAGGTTGTTTTTTTAAAAAAATAACTAGATATCCTTGTCCTTCTTGTGGCACAACAAGATCCGTGTCGCTTCTTTTTCAAGGAGATTTTTTCCAAGCGTTGTTGTTAAATCCGTTTGGAATTATTGTATGGATAGCCATGTTGGTAATTCCTATATGGATTGTTATCGATTTCAGTAAAAAATCAGCCAGTTTTTATGCTTTTTATAAGGCCGCTGAACGATATATTTCTAAAAAACCAATAGCTTTATTTTTAATCCTGTTGGTGTTACTAAATTGGTATTGGAACATTAAAAAAAATATTTAAGTATGATTTCAAACACAACTTTTTATTACAGGCCAAATGAATCGGAATTAGAGCGAGCATCCAACAGTTACTTAATGTCATTAGTTGCTGTTATTGGAGGATTGCCTTTGCCTATTTTAAATTTATTAGCCTCTATTTTTTTCTATTTAGGGAATAGAAAAAGCACGCCATTTGTGAAATGGCATTGCACACAAAATCTTTTATCTCAATTTGGGTTGTTTTTTTTAAACAGCACAGGGTTTTGGTGGACGGTTTCCATAATATTTGATGACGAAAAAGCTACAAACGTATATTTTGGATATATGATTGCATTAGTACTTTTTAATATTGTAGAATTTATTTCAACTATCATATTGGCTTCTAGAACAAGAAAGGGAATTCATGCCCAATTATTTTTTTTCAGTGATATTGCTAATTTAATTGTGAAGAAAGATGAAAATTATAAGTAAAGCACTCGTAGTGTATGGGAGTTTCTTTTTGTGTTGGTTTTTATTAGCACAATTAGATTATGTTTCTTATTTTGAGATTGAAAAAAATAAAATTTTTGCAGAAGACAAATTAGGCGACATCATTTGGAACGAAATGGAACGCAAAGAAGATGTTATTTATGACGATAGTACTGTTCGCGTCTTAGATTCTTTACTAAAGCCTTTGTGTGAAGCAAATGCTATTGAGAGAGATAGTTTAAAAGTACATATTGTAAAAAATAGTCAAGTTAATGCTTTTGCAATGCCCGATAATCATTTAGTAGTATATACCGGATTGATTGAAGCGAGTAAAAATGAACAAGCATTGTTAGGTGTTTTAGGTCATGAAATAGCACATATAGAAAAAAACCATGTAATGAAAAAACTATCTAAAGAAATTGGTTTTTCAGTATTGGTTTCTTTAGCTACTGGGGCAAATGGCACTCAACTAGCGAGTGTGATTAATACCCTTACTTCTTCTGCGTATGATAGAAGTTTAGAGCGAGAAGCAGACATGGAGAGCGTAAGATATATGTTAAAAGCATCAATTGACCCTCGTCCTTTTGCTGATTTTATGTATGATTTATCGTTAGACAATGAAATACATAAGTATACTTATATTGTTACCACGCATCCAGAATCAGCTGACAGAGCAAAGTACATTCTCAATTATTTGAAAGGGAAAAAGATTAAATCAAAACCGATATTAACTAAAGAAGCATTTGAGAAATTTAAAACGAATGTTTCAAACTAAAAAGAATATTTTATACTAAAAAAGGCTAATCAACTGATTAGCCTTTTTCTTTTCGCTCTAATTCTGCTTGAAATTCTTCCATAACAGGTTTTACGGTGCTTTCTGGTAAATCGGCAATTCGAATATACATTAAACCATCTACAGAGTTATTAAAAAGTGGATCTACGTTAAATGCCACTACACGTGCATTTTGTTTGATGTATTTTTTAATAAGTACAGGTAATCGTAAACTCCCTGGTTCTACTTCGTCAATGATTTTATCAAATTTATTTAAATCGGCCTCCGTTTCATTGAATACAAAATCTTTGTCGGCGTCTTTTAGTTTTACTTTAAATTCTTTTTTAGGATGCACATATTGTGCTACATAAGGATCATAATAATGTGACTTCATAAATTCAATCATCAGCGATTTTGAAAAATCAGAGAATTGATTACTAATACTTACGCCACCTATTAAATATTTATGTTCAGGATGTCTTAAAGTGGTGTGAACAATTCCTTTCCAAAGTAAAAAGAGAGGCATAGGTTTTTGTTGGTATTCCGAAATAATGAATGCTCTGCCCATTTCAATAGATTGACTCATCATACCATGCAACTCAGGTTCAAAACGGAACAATTCATGTAGATAAAAACCTTCTATACCGTGTTTTTTATAGATATCATCTCCAAGTCCCATTCTGTAAGCGCCAGCAATCATTTGAGCCTCGTCGTCCCATAAGAACATATGGTGGTAATATTGATCATATTTGTCCAAATCAATCGCTTCATTAGTACCTTCGCCCACTTCTCTAAAAGTAATTTCTCGAAGGCGGCCAATTTCATGTAAAATATTCGGAATTTTTTCAGCTGTCGTTAAAAAAACTTGGTAATTTTTACTTTGCAACAACCTGAAATCACCTTCTTTTAAAGCATTTATTTCTTCAATAATTTCACTATGATTTGCTGGTTTTACAATTTGCTTAGGAGGCTTTGGAATAGAAAGCTTAGGCAATTGTAATTTACTTTCTTCTTCAAAAGCATGAGAAAGCATGTAGGTTTTTCTGCGTAAGAATTCACAAAAATCAGATATTTCAGGATATTCTGCCTGTTCTGCAACTGAAATTGGCTTACCAATTCTAACTTTAATTACTCTCTTTTTTTGTGTTAATAATTCACTAGGTAATTTTGCCGTTCGTAAGGTGTCATTGATTTTAGAAAGCGTATAAAATAATTTACTGTTTTGTGCATGAAAATAAATAGGCACAACGGGCACATTGGCTTTTTTTATTATTTTTATAGCACCTTCTTCCCAAGGTTTATCTACAATAAGTTTACCGTCTTTGTAGGTAGATACTTCACCTGCAGGAAAAATTCCTAAGGGTTTTCCGTCGCTCAAATGTCTTAATGTTTCTTTGATGCCTACTACGCTTGATTTGCTATCCTTGTGATTCTCAAAAGGATTAACCGGCATAATATAAGGCTTCATAGGCGCTATGCGATGCAATAAGAAATTGGCAATGATTTTAAAGTTAGGCTCGCGTTCTAGCATTAATTTTAAAAGCAAAATACCATCTATGCCTCCCAAAGGATGATTTGAAACTGTTATATAAGGACCTTCTTTCGGCAAACGTTTTAAGTCTTCTTCGGGAATTTCGAATTTAATTTGAAATTCATCTAAAATAGCATTTAGAAATTCTAATTCACTCAAATGTTTGTGTTTGTCGTAGATTTTATTGAGTGTAGATATTTTTAGCACTTTCATTAGCAACCAGCCTGAAAATGTTCCTAAAAAACCATATTTATCCGTATTTATTACTTTGGCTACTTCTTTAGCAGTAACTAATCCCATTTAGTACAAATTTATGCAAGAAACAAAGATACTAATTCTAATCAATTTGAAAGCGATTTAGTACATTAATCACAAATTAATCACAAATTTTTAATTTTTTTCAATTAACTATGATTTTTTTATAAAATGGGCTACATTTGAAAAGTATTTTTTGAATATAATTAGTAATTTTGAACATTTCCCAATCCGAATGAAGATAATTTCATATAATGTAAACGGTATTAGAGCTGCAATTACAAAAGGTTTTTTAGAATGGTTGCAACAAGCCAATCCCGATGTAATTTGTCTGCAAGAAATTAAAGCAACAGAAGATCAAATTCCTAAACTAGAAATAGAAGCAGCGGGCTATCCGTATCAATATTATTATCCAGCTCAGAAAAAAGGCTATAGTGGGGTGGCTATTTTATCAAAAATAGCTCCGAAAAAGATAGTTTTTGGTACAGGAATTGATTATATGGATTTTGAAGGAAGAAATGTGAGGGTTGATTTTGATGAGTTGTCGGTGATGAGCTTATATTTACCATCGGGAACAAATATAGAGCGATTAGATCATAAATTTAAGTATATGGACGATTTTCATAACTATATAGTAAAATTAAGAAATGAAGTTCCTAACTTATTAGTTTGTGGTGATTATAATATTTGTCATCAAGCAATTGACATTCATGATCCTATTAGAAATGCAAAAATTTCTGGATTTCTACCCGAAGAGCGTGCTTGGCTAGATCAATTTATTACTAGCGGTATGATTGATACATTTCGTCATTTAAATAAAGAACCCCATCAGTACAGTTGGTGGAGTTATAGAGCAAATGCACGTGTTAATAATAAAGGTTGGCGTATTGATTATTGTTTAGCAGCCGAACCATTAAAAGATAAAATAAAAAGAGCTTTAATTTTGCCAGAAGCAAAACATTCCGATCATTGTCCTGTTTTTGTCGAAATTGAGTACTAACCAACCAAATAAAAAAATAACGTCTTATTAAATAAAAAGTATGATTAAGAAAATTGTATTAGTAGCCACTTTAATGGCACTTTCAACCTCTTGTGTAACTAAAAAAGTGTATCAAGATTTAGAAAATAAATTTGCAGATCTTAAAAAAGAGCGCAACGCTTTAGCAGATGAAAATGAAGAATTGAAAAAGGATAAAAGCAATCTTCAATCTGATTTAGATAAAGTAAAAGCGGAAGCTGATAAATGTAAAACAGAACGTGATAAGTTAGCAGCGGATTATGCGGCTACCAAGAAAAGTTTAGATAATTTGAAAGCCTCTTATGCTGCTTTAGAAAAAGATAGTAATGAAGCATTAGAAGTTAATATTAAGAAAAATAGAGAATTATTAGCTGAATTAGAAGCCAAACAAAAAGCATTAGCTTCAGAGCAGGAAAAATTTAACAAAATCAAAAAAGATTTTGAAACAAATGCACAACGATTAAAAGAGTTAGAAGATTTAATTGCTGCAAAAGAGGCAGGAATGAAAAAACTAAAAGACGCTTTGTCAAAATCGTTGAAAGCGTTTGAAGGTAAAGGTCTAACCGTAACTGAAAAAGACGGAAAAGTATATGTTTCAATGGAAAACAAATTGCTTTTCGAATCAGGAAGTTGGACAGTTGGTGCTGAAGGAAAAAAAGCCGTAGATTTAGTAAGTAAAGTATTAGCTGAAAACCCAGAAATTTCTGTTTTAATTGAAGGGCATACAGATAATGATAAAATTACAGGAACGATTGGTGGAGGTGTAGAAAACAATTGGGATTTATCAACAAAACGTGCGACAGCCATAGTTACTATTTTAACGGCTAATCCAAAAGTAAACAAATCTAATATTACGGCTGCAGGAAGAAGTGAATATGCACCATTAATGACAAACGAAACAGCAGAAGGAAAAGCGAAAAATAGACGAATAGAAATTATCTTAACACCTAAATTGGACGAAATTTCTAAATTGTTAAATGAGTTGTAATGTACATTTTTGTCATTTAATGACAACATCATATTTTTCAAAAAAAATAAAAGTTCGAAGAATTTCTTTGGACTTTTCTTTTTTTAATATACTCTACTACTTGTATCTTTGTATCTTTGAAACTTAAAAATGAACTACACAACATTACCACATACCAATTTAAAAGTCAGTGAAATATGCCTCGGTACCATGACTTTTGGAAATCAAAATTCCGAAGCCGAAGCGCATTTCCAATTGGATTATGCCATTGAAAGAGGTATAAATTTTATAGATACTGCCGAAATGTATCCTATTGGAGGTAACGCACAAATTTTTGGAAGTACCGAAAAATTTATTGGTACTTGGTTGGCAAAAAACAAACACAAACGCCAAGATTTAGTTATTGCAACAAAAATCGCAGGACCAAACAGAGGCTTAGATTACATTAGACAACCATTAGATTTTTCTGAGAAAAGCTTAACGGAAGCCGTTGAATTGAGTTTAAAAAATTTGCAAATTGACTGTATTGATTTGTACCAATTGCATTGGCCTGAGCGTATCATGAATATGTTTCAAAAAAGAGGTTTAGAAAAAATAGATTCGCAATGGCAAGATAATATATGTGAGGTATTAACCGTATTTGATGCGTTAATAAAGCAAGGAAAAATTAGACACATCGGTATTTCAAATGAGAATCCGTGGGGCTTGATGAAGTTTTTAAATGAAAGTGAAAAACATGGATTGCCAAGAATTGCCACGATTCAAAATCCTTATTCATTATTAAATAGACTATTTGAGGTTGGGCTTTCTGAAATTTGTATGCGTGAGCAAGTAGGTTTATTAGCGTATTCACCTTTAGGGTTTGGATTTTTATCGGGTAAATATTTAAATGGATTTCCAGAAGGTTCTAGAATGAAATTATTTCCGCAGTTTACACGTTATACAAATGAAAATTGTTTTAAAGCCACTAAGTTATACCAAGAGTTAGCAACCTCTCTACACTTAACTTTGACCGAATTAGCTATTGCGTTTGTACAGCATCAATCTTTTGTTACATCAACGATAATTGGCGCAACTTCAATAGTTCAATTAGAAGAAAATATCAATGCATTTGAAGTCCGATTAACAAATGAAGTTATTGCAGAAATTGATAAAATTCAAGAGTTAATACCTAATCCAGCGCCATAGATTATCCAAACAATTCACTTACCAAATCTTCAATTTTTGCAACTAAACGCACATCAATTTTAAAATCTTTTGGTGAGATTTTATTATGTTTAGAAACAAAAATGGTTGAAAAACCTAGTTTTTCTGCTTCTTGTATACGTTGTTCCACTCGGTTTACAGGTCTTATTTCCCCCGTTAAACCTACTTCTCCAGCAAAACAAAAATCTTTATCAATTGTAAGGTCTTCATTAGATGATAATATAGCTGCCACCACAGCTAAGTCAATCGCAGGATCATCAACCGTAATACCTCCTGTAATATTTAAAAACACATCTTTAGCACCTAATCTAAATCCGGCTCTTTTCTCTAATACGGCCAATATCATATTCAGCCTTTTTAAGTTGTAACCTGTAGTACTTCGTTGAGGTGTTCCATAAACGGCAGAACTAACTAAAGCCTGAATTTCAATTAGTAACGGGCGCATGCCTTCTAAAGTTGTAGCAATTGCTGTGCCAGAAAGATAGTTGTCTTTATTCGATATAAGTATTTCAGATGGATTTGCCACTTCACGCAAGCCATTGCCTTGCATTTCATAGATGCCTAATTCGGCAGTAGAGCCAAATCTATTTTTTAAAGAACGAAGTATACGGTATACGTGGTTGCGGTCCCCTTCAAATTGCAATACAGTATCTACCATATGCTCCAAAATTTTTGGTCCTGCAATGGTGCCGTCTTTTGTGATATGACCTATTAAAATAACAGGAACATTCGTTTCTTTAGCAAATTTAATGAGTTCGGCAGTACATTCTCTAATTTGAGAAATACTTCCTGCAGAAGATTCAATATAGTCTGTTTGTAAGGTTTGAATAGAATCTATGATTACTACTTCTGGTTCTATTTCTTCTATTTGTCTAAAAATATTTTGTGTTTTTGTTTCTGTTAAAATGAAGCAATTTTCACTTTGATGTGCCATTCGTTCGGCACGCATTTTTATTTGTTTTTGACTTTCTTCTCCAGAAACATAAAGCGTTTTATAAGGTAATTTTAGAGATATTTGTAATAACAGTGTGCTTTTTCCAATTCCAGGTTCACCCCCTAATAAAGTCAAAGAACCAGGTACGAGTCCACCGCCTAAAACACGATTCAATTCGTTGTCGGTAGTATTCATTCGAATTTCTTCGTTAGCACTAATTTCTTTTATTCGTAAAGGCTTAGGTGCTTTTAGAGTGGTGTTTGATTGCGAGCGCCAAGCTTGTTTTTCTTCTTTTTGGATAACTTCTTCGGCAATTGTGTTCCATTGTTTACAAGAGGTGCATTGTCCTAACCATTTAGAAAAGTTGGTGCCACAATTTTGGCAATAAAAAGAGGTTTTAAGTTTTGCCATTTTATTTGGATTGTTTTAGCGCGTCTGCACGTTCCAACAAGTAGTTTTTTGTTAAATGCCCAATTTCTTGTTGAGAATATCCCTTTTGATACTCTTTAATAGCCTTGCTTAAGTCGCCCGTTTTTTCATAAAACAAGGCTTTTTCATACGTGCCCAACATAGTTTTTGGATATTGTTTAGTAGCATACTCAGAAAGAGATTCTAATTCGGCATAAGCTTTATTCTTTAAAATAGCGGCTTCAATTGCTTTAAAATCAGATAGTCGTGGTTGTACTTGTATGCCAAATTTTTGTTCAATGACTGTGTATTTATCTATCAAATATTTTGTATAGCCGCTTTCTAGGGTTAAAATTTTATTATTGAATTCTGCTTTTGAAATGGGTTGATAGCCTTCAAAAATAAAATATAATGCATTTGGAATAGCTTTTGCTACAAGTGAATAATGAGAAGTATTGTTTAATATATCGTATTGGTAATATAAATTAGGTTTTTTATTGTTTTTTACGACATCGTCTACTTTTTTTGTGTTTTCTTGAATTTCTTCTAAATCCCCAGTAGATGTGGTATGATAATAAAAAATGCGTTTTGGCAAGGAAGTTAATCGGTCCGCAAGGCGATCTTCCATTTCAGGCGCCATTTCAGGAGAAATGCTAATATAGGCATTAAAAATCGGTTCATCTTTGTACAAATAGCAATTTAAAAATCCCGCCGTTGTGTCGTGTCCCGCAATCATTCTAAAAGGAAGGGTACGGTATTTTTTTTCTACAAATGGAATAAGTTCAGACCCTATAAATTCAAAAAAGCTGGCTCCTGTTTTTGTTGGAAATCCATTATCATCATATTCACTATCGTTAAAACGGGTTTCTCCATAATTTTGATGGATAGCAACGATTATCATTTCGGGTAAATCGTCCCAATAGGCGCCGTATTTTAAAATTCCTGAAAAAGGATCTAGTAAATATTCTCCATCTAAAAGATAAAGAACGGGATATTTTTTACCCACATTTTTTTCATAAGATGTAGGAAGTAAGATACTAAAATTACGTTTTTCATTTAATTTTTTTGATTCAATAGTTTCTTCTACTTTTTGACTGAATGCGAATAACGTAGTGAATGCAAAAACTAAGATAAGTTTAAGTTTCATTTTTTTGGGTTTAAAATAGATTAGCAAGTTACTACTTTATTTTTTTATTTAAAATAGGCAGTAATAAATAAGACGATAATCCTAAAAAAATGGTAAGTAACGTTTGTGAAGTCCATACTAGCCATCCAAAAGCCGTTCCTACGTCTTTTGAAATGCCATATAATGAGAAAATCATCGCGATAGCAAGTGGGTAAGCACCTAGACCGCCATTAGTAAAACCTACGGCAATACTGCCAAATACAAATCCCATAACGACTACGTCAAAACTCATACTTGCTGTTTCTGGTAGCGCATAAATGGTTACATAAAACATCATTAAATAGGAAAACCAAATAAAAAATGAATGAAAAATATAGTTCCATTTGTCTTTCATTTTATAAATACTTTGCATACCTTCTAAAAGCCCTGAAAGTTTTTCTTTTAATTTGATAATGATTTTCCACTCAGCATAAATCCATAAAAGGATAAATCCGACTCCCGCTAACACGCCTAATGCTATAAACAATAGAATTTTTTCAATAGAGATTTTTTCACAAATAAAAGCGTAAAGTTTTTCAAACTGAAGAACAAACGCTAATCCAACAAATAGTAAGAATAGTAATAAATCTACAATTCTTTCGGCTACTATGGTTCCAAAACCTTTGTCAAAAGGCACGTTTTCATATTTTTTAAGTAAGGCAGCTCTAGAAATTTCTCCTGAACGTGGAATAGTTAAATTAACTAAGTAAGACACACAAACGGTTAAAAAATCATTTTTAAAATGCGTTTGATAGCCTAAATGGTTCAATGAAAATTTCCATCGATAAGCTCTTGACCAATAGCCAAAAAGAGAAATAAGAAGTGATAAATAGATGTATAAATAATCCGCCTTTTGAAAACAAATTTTTATTTTTTGTAATTCTTCAGAACTTAATGTAGTATATTGATAGTAAATAATACCTAACCCTAGAAAGAGAGGAATAATTAAACTTAAAATTTTGCGAATAGAAGCTTTCAAAATTAAGTAAGCGAATTGTCTTTTTCGTTAGGAAAAACTAACCACGGTTTAAATGTTTTGGCCTCTTCAAAATCAAGTAATGCGTAAGAAATAATAATAATTATATCTCCTCTGTGCACCTTTCTCGCAGCTGGACCATTAAGTGTAATTTCGCCAGAATTTCTTGGGCCTTTAATAGCATATGTTTCTAGACGTTCGCCGTTATTTATGTTGACAATATGTACTTTTTCTCCTTCAATTATGTTAGAGGCTTCCATCAAAGCTTCGTCAATAGTAATGCTGCCAATATAATTTAAATCGGCACCAGTCACCGACACACGGTGTATTTTAGATTTTACTACTTGTATTTGCATGTTGCAAAGTTAAATAAATGATTTAAAAAAATAATAGGTTTTTTAATAAAAAGGTAGATTATCAATAAGTCGGATATTTTCAATAAATACAGCAATAAAGCCTCTATATTTTTGAGATGCTATTTTTTCATCAATTGACACTAAAGTTTGTTCGTCTGCAAGGGTAAAATACTCTAATGTGAAATTTGGATTTGAATTGAAAATACTCTCCACCCATGTTGTTGTTTCTTGAACAGTATGAGTTTGAAAAAACTGTTTCGCTTCAGTTAGTGTTTGAAATATAATAGCTGCCTCTTTTCTTGCTTTTTCCGAAAGGCGTTCGTTTCTTGAACTCATAGCTAAGCCATTAGATTCTCTGTGAATGGGGCAACCTATAATGGTTACATTGAGGCGGTGCTTTTCAACTAATTTTTTTACGATTTGTAACTGTTGAAAATCTTTTTCGCCAAAATAAGCATTTTGAGGTAAAACAATTTCAAATAATTTTTTCACAATAGTGCCCACTCCGTCAAAATGACCTGGTCTATGTTTGCCTTCCATCTGAAATTCTAATCCATCAAAATCATAGTGAAAAGATTGCATTTTACCTTCATAAATATCCTCAACCGATGGTGCATAGACAATTATATTTGAAGAGATTTCGCGAACTAATTTTAAATCATTCTCTAATGTTCTCGGATAATTGTGTAAATCTTCGAGGTTGTTAAATTGGGTTGGATTTACAAAAATGCTAAGCACGGTAAAATCATTTTCAAGTAAAGATTTTTTAAGCAAAGATAAATGACCTTCGTGTAAAGCCCCCATTGTGGGTACGAAACCAATTTTTCTTCCTTTTCGTAGAGATTCTAGAAAAGTTTGCAAAGCATTTTTTGTATTAAATAAGTGCATGTCAAGTCTAAATGAATTGCAAACTTACTATTATTAGTGCATAAGTCCATAAAAATTTGTAAATTTGCGAATTGAAAATACAAATACTAATATTTTTTATTTATGACTGATAAGAGGATAT
Source organism: Flavobacterium sp. 20NA77.7 (assembly GCF_031326205.1). NCBI lineage: Bacteria > Pseudomonadati > Bacteroidota > Flavobacteriia > Flavobacteriales > Flavobacteriaceae > Flavobacterium > Flavobacterium nakdongense. Next base: position 271,126 of record NZ_CP133721.1, read on the forward strand.
TGTATGTATCATCTGAAGTAGTGCCATATTTGGCTGAAAATGAGGTGTCGTTACAATCATATGAGTTGCCAAAAATTATTAATGAATTAGGAGGGCAAATTAGAATTTTTATGCCTAGATATGGTAACATTAATGAAAGGAGACATCAATTACATGAAGTGATTAGGTTATCAGGGATGAATCTTGTTGTAAACGATATGGATATGCCTTTGATAATTAAGGTAGCTTCTATTCCAAAAGAAAGAATTCAGGTTTACTTTATTGATAATGATGAATATTTTAAAAGAAAAGCCACTTTTTCTGATGAAGAAGGAGTGTTATATCCTGACAATGATGAACGTGCTATATTTTTTGCAAAAGGAGTTGTTGAAACGGTAAAAAAACTAAATTGGGTTCCTGATGTTATTCATGTACATGGTTGGATGGCTTCGCTTTTACCTGTCTATTTAAAGCATTACTATAAAGATGAAGGGATTTTTGAAGATACAAAAATCATTTCTTCAATTTACAATCAGTCATTTGATGGTACGTTAGACGTGGAACTTATTAAAAAATTAGCTTTTGATAATCTTCCAGAAGATGCTATTGCTTTATATGAAAGTCCAACGTATGAAAATTTAATGAAAGCAACTATTCTTCATTCTGATGCTATATTAGTAGCGTCTGAAGAATTGTCCTCAGATTTAACAAAATATATAGAAACATCAAAAAAACCTTTTTTACCTTTCGAGCCTAAAGAAAGTTTTAAAGAAACCTACATCAATTTTATAAAAAAACAGGTTTTATAACAAAAGCAAATTTGCTTTATAGTTTAATTAAAAAGGACACATTACTAAATTTTATGATGAAAACATATTTTAAAATTCTATTTCTATTTTTAGCATTCATTTTTATTTCTTGTGATAAAGAATTTAATACTGTTGGTTCAGATTTAATAGGAGATGAGCATTTTGTTCATGATGTAGATGAAACGGCAACAATTAAAGCTTATACCGTTCCTACAGGTGAGGTGCAAACAAATAATTTACCAACAAATCCTCTAGGAATTTACGAAAATGACGTTTTTGGTACAACCAAAGCAAATTTTGTTACACAATTAACTTTAAGCACAGGAAATCCAGATTTTGGGACTAACGTGCAAATTGAAAATGTAGTTTTATATATTCCTTTATTCAGCACGGTAGCTACAAGTTCAACAGACGGATCAAAAACATATACATTAGATTCTATCTATGCTAAAAATTTTATTTTAGACCAACATATCGATGATTTAGATGATAAAAAATTTAAATTAAGTGTTTATGAAAATGGATATTATTTAAATACTACTGATCCAAACGATGATTTTTTATCCAATCAAAAATTTTATTCCGATTTAGATGCTACAATAAATACATGGAAAAAAGGGCATGATGGCAATGGAAATTCTGTTGCAAATGGAATGAGATTAAATGATAGCCCAAATGCTTCACAAAATGATCAATTTTATTTTAATAAAAACGAAATTATTGTTTATAAAAGAAAGTTAATAAACGGAAATTATGTTTATGTAGATGCTAATGATGTCCAATTAGCTGATCAAAATGATGTGTCGGTAAGAGTAGTTAAAGAACGTTTAGCACCTGGAATTTATTTGGAATTAAATAAAGAATATTTTAAAAAGAAAATATTACAGGCGTCTTCCGCTAATATTTATAACAACAATGCATTTAAAGAATATTTTAGAGGGTTGTATTTTCAAACTGAACAAATATCTGGCGTAGATCCTGCTATGGCTATGTTAAACTTTTCAAATGCTAAATTGAATATTGATTACACTTCCATTTCTACTGGAGCAACAGACGCATCATCAAAAACTTTTACTATAACAATGGGAATCAATGCTGGGGCAAATACAGTATCCTTACAACAAAACAATTTTAGTTCCGATTACATAACTCATTTAGGTAGCGCTTCAAATGATATATCTCTACCAAATAATACGGTTTTAGGTCAAAATGCTAATTTATATTTAAAAGGGGGTAAGGGCTCTGTTGTATATATTGATTTGTTTGGGAATAACAATATAGATGCATATGGAAGATCTGCTGAGTTAAGGCAATATAGAGAAAAAGGATGGTTAATAAACGATGCTTATCTTACGTTCTTTATTGACCAAAATAAAATGGCGGCTTTGGAAAAATCAGAAGAACCTTTACGATTATATTTATTTGATGCTACAAATCAAAAAGCATTAATTGACTATACTTTTGATACATCTACAAATACGAATGTTAAAAAAAGTAAAGTTGTACATGGCGGAATTATTGAAGTCGATGCAAACGGAAAAGGAACACAATACAAAATTAGAATTACAAATTATATCAATAACTTGTTTAATAGCAAAGAAGTGGATGCTTCTAAAGATATAAATAAAAATGTAAGATTAGGCTTGTGTATTTCTGAAACGATTGCGACAACCTCAAATTATTATTATAAAACAAGTAAGAACTTGCCTAATTTCCAGTCTCAAACAACTGGTCAGGTTCAAGAAGTGAAATATTTCCCAGCTGCATCTATAATGTCTCCTATGGGAACAGTTCTTCATGGAACAAATGCTACTGACGCAGCTAAACGATTAAAGTTAGTTATAAATTATACAAAACCAAATTAAATATGTGTGGAATTGTAGGTTATATTGGTCATAGAGAAGCGTATCCAATTATTATAAAAGGATTAAAAAGACTTGAGTACAGAGGATATGATAGTGCTGGTGTGGTTTTGTATGATGGAAAGGATTTAAAATTAGCTAAAACAAAAGGAAAAGTTTCAGATTTAGAAGCACGTGTTTCAAAAGAAATTACAACAAATGGATCTATTGGTATGGGTCACACGCGTTGGGCGACACATGGTGTCCCAAATGACGTGAATTCTCATCCTCACTTATCAAATTCGGGAAATTTAGTGATTGTTCATAATGGAATTATTGAAAATTATGAGCCATTAAAAAAAGAATTAATTAAAAGAGGTTATACGTTTAAATCAGATACGGATACGGAAGTATTAGTAAATTTAATTGAAGAAGTTCAAAAAAAAGAGAAATTAAAACTTGGGAAAGCTGTACAAGTAGCTTTAAATCAAGTAGTAGGTGCTTATGCAATAGTTGTGTTTGATAAAAACAAGCCTGACGAATTGGTGGCAGCACGTCTAGGTTCGCCTTTAGCAATTGGAATTGGAGAAGAAGAGTTTTTCATTGCGTCTGACGCATCACCTTTTATTGAATATACCTCAAATGCCATATATTTAGAAGATGAAGAAATGGCAATTATTCGCCTTCATAAACCAATGAAAGTGCGAAAAATAAAAGACGATTCATTAGTAGATCCATATATTCAAGAACTTCAAATGAATTTGGAGCAAATAGAAAAAGGTGGCTATGAGCATTTTATGCTCAAAGAAATTTATGAACAACCTAATGTAATTAAAGATACGTATAGAGGTAGATTATTGGCAAACAAAGGCATTATTCAAATGTCGGGTATCGAAGATAATTTAGAAAAATTTTTAAATGCAAAACGGATACTAATTGTTGCTTGTGGCACTTCGTGGCATGCAGGATTAGTGGCTGAATATATTATAGAAGAATTTGCTAGAATACCCGTTGAGGTAGAATATGCTTCCGAATTTAGATACAGAAACCCAATTATTAATAAAGACGATATTGTAATTGCTATTTCCCAATCAGGAGAAACAGCAGACACGTTAGCCGCAATCAAATTAGCGAAAGAAAATGGCGCTTTTGTTTTTGGAGTTTGTAATGTTGTAGGATCTTCTATTTCAAGAGAAACACACGCTGGAGCTTATACACATGCAGGGCCAGAAATTGGCGTGGCGTCTACTAAGGCGTTCACGACACAAATTACAATATTGACGCTTATTGCATTGCGTTTAGCAAAAGCAAAAGGCTCAATGAATCATGCCGATTATCAAAGGTATTTATTAGAATTAGAAATGATTCCTGAAAAAGTACAAGAAGCGCTGTTGACAAATGAATCGTCAAAAGCTATTGCATCTATTTATAAAAATGCTACAAATTGCTTGTATTTAGGAAGAGGATATAATTTTCCAGTTGCCTTAGAGGGTGCTTTAAAACTAAAAGAAATATCGTATATCCACGCTGAAGGGTATCCGGCTGCAGAAATGAAACACGGACCTATAGCTTTAATAGATGAGCAAATGCCAGTAATAGTAATTGCACCAAATAAAGGACATTACGATAAAGTTGTGAGTAATATACAAGAAATTAAATCTAGAAGTGGTAAAATTATCGCTGTGGTAACGAAAGGAGATACTCAGGTTAAAGAATTAGCAGATCACGTTATTGAAATTCCAGAAACTTCAGAAGCATTAACACCGCTATTAACCACAATACCATTGCAATTATTATCCTATCATATTGCGGTATTAAGAGGGTGTAATGTGGACCAGCCTAGAAATTTAGCAAAATCCGTTACAGTAGAATAAAAAAATTAAAGCGAAATGATTCATTTCGCTTTTTTATTTGTAAAAAAATTCAAAAATAAATTGCAAAATTAATTCTAAAAAAACTATCTTTGCACCCGAAAAAACATGATTTTTTTCAACTCTAAATAGCTATTAAATAAATACATAAGCAATGTCTAAAGTTACAGGAAAAGTTGCACAAATTATTGGACCAGTAGTAGATGTAGTGTTTAACACTGCAAATGCAGAGCTTCCAAAAATTTATGATTCATTAGAAATTACTAAAAAAGACGGTACTAAATTAGTATTAGAAGTACAATCTCACATTGGTGAAGATACCGTGCGTACTATCTCAATGGACTCTACTGACGGTTTGTCAAGAGGTACAGAAGTGGTAGCTACAGGAGCGGCAATTCAAGTGCCAATTGGGCAAGAAGTGTTCGGTCGTTTATTTAACGTAATTGGTGATGCAATTGACGGATTAGGTAATTTACCTAAGGAAGGGTCAAATGGTTTGCCAATTCATAGACCAGCGCCAAAATTTGAAGATTTATCAACTTCTACAGAAGTTTTATTTACAGGTATTAAAGTAATCGATTTGATTGAGCCTTATGCAAAAGGAGGAAAAATTGGTTTATTTGGAGGTGCTGGAGTAGGTAAAACGGTATTGATTCAGGAGTTAATTAATAATATTGCAAAAGGTCACGGAGGTTTATCAGTTTTTGCCGGTGTAGGTGAAAGAACACGTGAAGGAAATGACCTTTTAAGAGAAATGTTAGAATCAGGTATTATTAAATATGGTGACGATTTCATGCACTCTATGGAAAATGGAGGATGGGATTTGTCTAAAGTTGATAAAGCAGGAATGAAAGAATCTAAAGCTACTTTCGTTTTTGGACAAATGAATGAACCACCTGGAGCACGTGCACGTGTAGCCTTATCAGGTTTAACTATCGCTGAATATTTCCGTGATGGAGCAGGAGATGGACAAGGTAAAGACGTACTTTTCTTTGTTGATAACATCTTCCGTTTTACACAAGCAGGATCTGAGGTATCTGCGTTATTAGGTCGTATGCCTTCTGCAGTAGGTTACCAACCAACACTTGCAACAGAAATGGGTGCAATGCAAGAACGTATTACGTCAACTAAAACAGGTTCTATTACTTCTGTACAAGCTGTATATGTACCTGCCGATGACTTAACTGACCCTGCACCTGCAACAACGTTTGCTCACTTAGACGCAACAACAGTATTGTCTCGTAAAATTGCTGAATTAGGTATTTATCCTGCAGTAGATCCATTAGATTCTACTTCACGTATTTTAGCTCCAGAAATTTTAGGTGATGACCACTATAACTGTGCACAACGCGTAAAAGAAATTTTACAACGCTACAAACAATTACAAGATATCATTGCTATCTTAGGTATGGAAGAATTATCAGAAGAAGATAAATTAGTTGTATCACGTGCTCGTAGAGTACAACGTTTCTTATCACAACCTTTCCACGTAGCTGAACAGTTTACGGGTATTCCAGGAGTACTTGTTGATATTAAAGATACTATCAAAGGATTTAATATGATTATGGACGGTGAACTAGACCACTTACCTGAAGCAGCATTCAATCTTAAAGGAAGTATCCAAGATGCTATTGAAGCAGGAGAGAAAATGTTAGCAGAAGCTTAATTTAGTATTCAGTATTCAGTCACAGTATTCAGTTACTTGCTAATCACTAATTACTAATCACTAATCACTAAGAAATATGATTTTAGAAATAGTATCGCCAGAGGCAACGTTATTTAAAGGAGAAGTTACTTCAGTAGCTGTTCCTGGAGTTAATGGTGAGTTTCAAATGCTGAATAATCACGCACCAATAGTGTCAATTTTAACAAAAGGAAGTGTAAAAATTAATGCTTCTCAAATTTCAATTGATCCCGTGCATGAAGCTAAATTTACGAAAGTGAATCAGCAAAATTATTGGTTGCCTATTCAATCAGGAACCCTAGAAATGAAAGACAATAAAGTAATAGTATTAGCCGACTAATTCGTTATTTTATTTCAAATATAAATCCCATAGTGTAAATCTCTGTGGGATTTTTTATTTTTGATGGCTAAACTTTATTTGCTGCTTTATTATGAAACTTCCTCATTCACTTCAAGAAAAATTAAATTTAAGGGTCCAAAAACAGGCACTAAGAAGTCTTTTGCTTCATAGTGAAGAGATCGATTTTTCATCTAACGACTATTTGGGTTTTGCTAAAAATGAAGAAATATTTGAAGCAACGCACAAATATCTAGTAGCTAATAACCAAAAAATTAACGGGGCAACTGGTTCCAGATTAATTTCAGGGAATCATAATTTATATGTTGTTACTGAAAAATATATTGCAGAGTTTCATCAATCAGAAGCAGCTTTGATTTTTAATTCGGGGTATGATGCTAATGTAGGGTTTTTTAGCGCTGTGCCGCAAAGAAATGATGTTATTTTATATGATGAGTTGTGTCATGCTTCCATTCGTGATGGCATACAAATGAGTCACGCTAAATCGTATAAATTTCAGCATAACGATTATGAAGATTTGGAAAACAAAATTATCAAACTTCAAATCCAAAATGCCAAACAAGAAACAATTTATATCGTAACAGAATCCGTTTTTTCTATGGATGGTGATACGCCTAATATAGAAAAATTAGTCCAACTTTCAGAAAAATTTAAGGCACTCTTAGTTGTAGATGAAGCGCATGCTTTAGGTGTGTTTGGAGAAAAAGGTGAAGGTGTAATACAATCGCAACAATTTCAAAATAAAGTATTTGCCAGAATTATGACGTTTGGTAAAGGCTTGGGTTGTCATGGTGCGGCTATTTTAGGAAATGCTGATTTAATAGAATATTTAGTTAATTTTGCTCGAAGTTTTATTTATACAACCGGACTTTCCCCTCATTCGGTTGCGACAATTTTAGTAGCGTATCAAAATTTAAATCAGTCGACTGAACTTCAAAAATTAAAAGATAATATTAGTTTTTTCAATCAGCAAAAACAGTTTTTAGGAGTCAAGCCACTTTTTGTATATAGTAAATCGGCGATTCATTCGGCTATACTTCCCGGTAACCATAAAGTAAAAAAAATAGCTTCTCAATTACAAGAAAAAGGATTTGAGGTGAAACCTATTTTAGCACCAACCGTTCCAGAAGGTCAAGAACGATTGCGGTTTTGTTTGCATTCATACAATACTGAAAGAGAAATGCAAGAAGTTTTGTCAGCATTGAGTAATTTTGTATTTGATTAATCCTCTTTATATATGTCAAAATTCCAACAAATCGCAACTTATCAATATTCATTAGAGGCTTATTTAATTAAAGGCAAGTTAGAATCTGAAGGTATTGAAGTGTTTTTGCAAAATGAAAATACAATCAATACAGATCCATTATTGAGTAATGCTTTAGGCGGGGTAAAAGTATTTGTACATTCAGAAGATGTACTAAAATCAAGACAAATTTTAGATTCTATTCCAAAATACGCTGTTGATAATAAAGGCGAATTATTATCTTGTCCTAACTGTGGTTCTCAACATGTCAATATGGTTACCACTATTAAAGATGTTAAATCGTTTTTAGCATTTATATATGCTTTGTTTACTTTATCCATGCCCTTATTTACGAAACAAAGGTATAAGTGCGAAAGCTGTCATTTTGAATTTTAGTTTTAGATACACAGATTTAAAAAAAATTAATAGATATTTTTAAGAACCTTGTGAAATCTTTGCGAACTTTGCGGTTAAATAAAAAAAATGAAAGTATTTATTACAGGAATAGGAACAGATGTTGGCAAAACAGTTGCTTCTGCCATAGTAGTTGAAGCATTAGAAGCAGATTATTGGAAACCCATACAGGCAGGAGATTTAAATTTTTCAGATTCCGATAAAATAAAATCCAAAATCTCAAATTCAAAATCTCAAATTTTAACAAATGCATATGCCCTAAATACTCCAGCAAGCCCTCATTTAGCTGCAGAACGAGACGGAATTACCATTGATATTAAAAAAATTAAAGAACCCAAAACTACAAATCATTTAGTTATTGAAGGTGCAGGGGGGATATTGGTTCCATTAAATGAAGAACATACAATTTTAGATTTAATTCAACCTGACTATAAGGTAATTGTAGTTTCTCGACATTATTTAGGAAGTATTAATCATACCTTATTGACTATAGAAGCTTTAAAAAGTAGAAATATTCCTGTGGCAGGGATTATATTTTCAGGGGATGAGCACGCTTCTACTGAACAAATTATACTTGCTAAAACAAATGTTCCTATGATAGGTCGTATAGAACAAGAGCCTTATTTTGATAAAAATGTTGTATGTTATTATGCCGATTTATTTAGAGATAAGTTGCTGAAATTATAAATAAAAGCTAGGACTTTAATACCTTTGCATTCAGAATAATTTAAATCTCTGAATACAAATCTCAATTTTCATGACGCTTTCAGAAAAAGATAACCTCTATAATTGGCATCCTTACACTCAACATCAGTTGCAGTCAAACTTTCCAGCTATTGTTAAAGGAGAAAATGAGTTTTTATGGGATGAAAATGGCAAACAATACATAGACGCAATAGCCTCATGGTGGGTCAATCCTTTTGGACATGCTAATCCTTTTCTTGCACAAGCAATTTACACACAATTAACAACATTAGAACACGTATTATTTGGTGGCTTTACACATAATAAAGTGGTAGAACTTGCTGAAAAATTAGTCCAAATTTTACCCTCTAATCAAAAGAAATATTTTTATTCTGATAATGGTTCTACAGCTGTGGAAGTAGCTATAAAAGCTTCGCTCCAATATTTTTATAATAAAGGCATAAAAAAGAATACAATAGTTGCATTTGAAGATGCTTTTCATGGTGATACATTTGGCGCAATGGCTGTAAGTGGTATAGGTTTATTTACGGAAGCTTTTCAAGACGCTTTACTTCATGTTATTCGAATACCTGTTCCTGTAAAAGGAAAGGAAGAAGAATCTAAAAAGGCATTACAAAAAGCACTAGCTGAAAATGAAGTGGCTGCATTTGTCTTTGAACCCCTAGTTTTAGGCGCAGCTGGAATGGTCATGTATGAAGCGTCAGTATTAGACGAATTACTAGAAATTTGTAAAAAAAACAAGGTTTTTACTATTGCAGATGAAGTGATGACGGGTTTTGGTAAAACAGGGAAATTATTCGCTTGTGACTATTTGAATATGCAACCTGATATGATGTGTCTGTCAAAAGCATTAACGGGAGGTACAATTCCTATGGCAATTACTTCGTTCACACAAGAAATTTTTGATGGTTTTATAAGCGAAAACACGAATCATGCTTTTTTTCATGGGCATACATTTACAGCAAATCCCACAGGGTGTGCAGCGGCTTTGGCAAGTATTCATTTATTAGAACAACCTGAAACTAAAAAAAATATAGATCGTATTCATGCAAATCATCTAGTTTTTGAACACAACATACGATTAAATAACAATGTTGCTGCTACGAGAGTGAAAGGAATTATTTTTGCTTTAGAAGTTAAAGTAGCCGAAAAACAAGCCTATTATGGTGCATTAAGAAATAAGCTATATGATTTTTTTATAACTAATGGTGTTATTTTACGTCCCGTTGGTAATACTATTTATATTTTACCCCCTTATTGTATTTCAGATGAAAGTTTACATACGGTTTATGAATTAATTGAAAAAGCGTTAAATGAAGTAGTATGTTAAAACAACCCGTTTATATTCATTCGTTGGCTTCTATTTCAGCATTAGGCAGTTCTAAAGAAGAAGTTTGGAAAAATTATTTACATCCAAAAGCATTATTTAGCACTTTGGAAGCAAATGAAAAGGACTATTTGGTTTCAAAACTTTCAATTGAAGACAATGCGTACCTGACAAAAATTGCTTTAGAATCAAAATATAAACATATAGATAAAACTGTATTATTAGGATTAGCCGTTGCCCGAAAAGCAATTTCACAAATAGAAATAGGAATGCCAGACCTTGGCGTAAATTTTAGTTCTTCACGGGGCGCTACATCTTTATTTGAACAGTATTTTGAAGAATTTTATACGACTAAAAAAGTAACTACTTATACTTCACCTGCTACTACATTAGGAAATATTTCAAGTTGGATTGCGCATGATTTACAAACTCGAGGCCCAGAATTATCACATTCTATTACGTGCTCTTCAGGTTTACATAGTATTTTAAATGCTATTGCGTGGTTGCAAGCAGGTTTAGTTCATTCTTTTTTGGTAGGTGCCAGTGAAGCACCACTAACTCCGTTTACGTTAGCTCAGTTAGAAGCTTTAAAAGTTTATACACAGGAAAAAAATGATTTGCCTTGTAGAGCATTAGATTTTGAAAAGACTAAGAATTCGATGGTTTTAGGCGAAGGAGCTGTAGCTATTGTATTGTCTCTAAAAGATTCAACTTATTTAGCAAAAATAGTGGGTATGGGCTATGCTACTGAAGTATTGTCTAGTGCTACATCAATTTCTTCTGAAGCCGAATGTTTTCAAAAGTCTATGAAAATGGCTATTGGCAATTTACCACTTGAATCTATTGATGCGATTATCATGCATGCGCCTGGAACTATTTTAGGAGATCAATCTGAGAGAGAAGCGATAGTAAAAGTATTTGGACAACAACAACCCTTACTTACGTCAAATAAATGGAAAGTTGGGCACACTTTTGCCACTTCTGGGTTATTAAGTATAGAATTAGCAATTTTAATGCTTGAAAAGCAACAATTTATTTCTTCTCCTTTTTATCCACAGCAAATAAGTAAACCCTTGAAAAGAATTTTAGTAAATGCGGTTGGTTTTGGAGGGAATGCAGTAAGTATTTTGATAGAAAAATAAAAGCCTCAATTTCTTGAGGCTAATCTTTATACTAAATTCAGAACGTAATCTGGGAATAAGCCAATAAGCACAAGTAAAACTGTAGCTACTATACCCACGATATAATATTCAGAATGGTTTGCTAATTCATTATCTTCTGACTCTTCTTTCATATACATAGCAATAATTACTTTGAAATAATAAAAAACAGCTATCATAGAGTTAATAATGGCAAATATAGCTAAGGCTAAATACCCATCTTGAATAATTTGTCCAAGAATAAATAATTTGCCAAAAAATCCCGCTAAAATTGGTATTCCAGCCATTGACAACGTAGCAATTGTCATAATAAAGGCCATTAAAGGCGATCTTTTTGCTAAGCCGTTAAAATTTTCAATTTTACAATTGTCTTCTTTTTTAGTAACAAATAAAACTACTGAAAATGCGGCTAACCCAGCAATTGCATACGACAGGGTATAAAACAGTAAATTGTTTTGTGCATGCTCAATGTTTAAAAGTGTCATAAGCATAAATCCAGTGTGAGAAATACCAGAATAAGCTAAAATTCGTTTTAATTTTTTTTGGCGTAATGCCATTACATTACCGAAAAACATGGTTGCAATGGTAACTACCACAATTACTTCTTTGTACTCATCGTACATATAGGTGTTTAATATTCCTACTAATTTAAAGAATGAGGCCATAGCTGTTACCTTTGCTAAGGTGCTCATTAAAGCTGTTACTTGTGTAGGTGAGCCTTCATATACATCGGGAGCCCAAAAATGCATTGGGGTAGCAGCGACTTTAAATAACATGCCTATAGTTAATAAGATGACACCGATATAGAACCAATATTCCGTAGTAGCTGATATAGATGCCTCACGCAATGTTGGCACATCAAACGCACCCGTAGCGCCATACAACATGGCAATACCAAACAATAAAATACCTGAAGCAAATGATCCCATTAAGAAATATTTCATTCCAGCTTCATTACTTTTTATGTTTAAGCGATCACTTCCTGCTAACACATAAAGACCAATGGACAAGACTTCAATTCCTAAAAAGAACATGGAAATGTTATTAAAACTTACCATCGCTACAGCCCCTGAAAGCATAAATACTTTAATAGAGATAAAGTCTGATACTTTTGAACTTTTAGCGTAGCTAGGTGCACTTAAAAGAACTAAAAGCGCAGTTAGTAATATAAATAAACTTGAAAACACATTAGCATATGAATCCATTACTATCATAGATTCATAACCTTGTATTTGGGGTAAGTTATGGGTAATAGTTAAACCAAACAACGCCATAAGCGAGACAATGGTTATAGGAATAATAACTTTTCTTAAGTTAATTATTTCTAATAATAAACAAAGTATCCCGATTCCTACTATAGCTATTAATGTACTCATTTCTAGTGATTCTTAGTTAATTTGGTTTAATATATTTAGTAAACTTGGTTTAATTAAATCAATTATGGGCTGTGGAAATAGACCAAAGAAAATGGTAGTACCAACAATAATTAATAAAACTAAACTTTCTGAAAAAGTAATTTCTTTAAATGCTTTTGTGCTTTCGCCCAGCATACTTTTTTGGAACATGCGCAACATATAAAAAGCACCTAAAATGATAGTAGTACCCGCTACAACTGCATACCAAACGTTTACTTTAAATAAACTATAAAGTAAATTAAATTCTCCAATAAAGTTAAAGGTTGTAGGCAAGGCAACAGAGGCTAATACTACAATCAAGAATAATGAAGCAAATTTGGTTGCTTGAGTTCGAATGCCTCCCATTTCATTTATGGAATAAGTTTGATATCTATTATAAATAATTTCAATACAATAAAATAAGGCTACAATAATTAATCCATGCGAAAGCATTTGTAACACTGCCCCTTGGAACCCTTCATAGGTTAAAGAATATAATCCTGCAGCAATTAATCCTACGTGAGAAAGTGATGAATAAGCTAAGAATTTCTTGCTGTTTTTTTGTTTTAGTGTTAGGATAGCGCCATAAATTATGCCAGCAATACATATAGAAACAATAATAGGTACGTGTGCCTTTGCAGCACCATCAGACAATGGTAATTGCCATCTTAATATACTATATAATCCCATTTTAAGCATAATACCAGACAATAGCATGGTGCCAATTGCTGGCGCTTTACTATACGTATTTGCTTGCCATGTATGGAAAGGTATTATAGGAATTTTAATCGCATAAGCCAAAAAGAAAGCTAAGAAAATATATGTTTTTTCAGTACCTGTTAGCGATAAGGCATATAATTTATCAATGGCAAAACTTGCACATTTACTATACATGTAGATAAATGCTATTAACATAAATAATGAACCAGCAAAAGTATAGATGAAAAATTTTAAGATTGCTTTTCTGCGTTCTTCAATTTCACCATTACCCCATCGTAAGGCAATAAAATAAATTGGAATTAAAGCAATTTCCCAGAAAATATAATACACTAATCCGTCTGCGGCTAAAAAAGTACCAGCCATGGCTGTGCCCATTACTAAAATTAATGCATAGATTGATTTTTCGTTTTCAAATTTTGTGATAAAACCTGTTCCAATAATTAGAGGTAACAAACCTGTTGTTAATAAAAGCATGGCTAATGCCAATCCATCAACATGCAAGGCAAAAGTAACTTCAGGCATACTTAACCACGGCAAATTTACATTTAAGTTTTCACCTGCTAAAAAATTAGTTAAAGCTAAAATTGTCAAGGCAAAAGCACCTAGACTAAAAGCAATTGCTACTCTTGAAGCCCATTTGTTTCCTGAAAAGTAAGTGAAAATCGCACCTACTAGTAAAACTATTAATACAATACTTATATTCATTACTCTTTATTGACGATTTAAAAATAAATAAAACAAAAAACCACAAATTCCTAAAATAAAAGCGAACAAATACACGCCAATATTTCCATTTTGAATTCTTTTCCCTTGCAGCGATAAGCCATAAGCAATATTAGCTGTTCCAAATACTAGCTTAGAAACAAAACGCTCTACATATTTTTTGCAAAATGCAGATAAGGCATAAATTGGTTGTACAACAATAGCCATGTATAATTCATCTAAATAGAATTTATTTGCTAAAATTTTATGTAAACCTTGTGCTTTTTCATCTGCTTCAGGAACTTGTTTTTTATTGATGTACATACTATAAGCAATACCAATACCGATTAAAGCACCCGCTGTTGCGAGACCCATTAGCATATAGGCGGTGCCATTTAAATGATGTGCTTCATGTCCTTTAAATAATGGTGCTAAATAATGATTTAACCAATTACTTCCAGGTAAATTAATTACTCCGCCAATTGTTGCTAAAACCGCTAAAATTACTAATGGAATTGTAATTAAAGCTGGGCTTTCATGTAAATGATGTTTTTGTTCTTCCGTTCCTCTAAATTCACCAAAGAAAGTAAGAAATATCAATCTGAACATGTAAAAAGCAGTCATAATAGAAGCAACTGAGCCTAAGACCCATAAAATAGTATTATGATGGAAAGCGGTTAATAATATTTCATCTTTTGACCAAAATCCTGCAAATGGAAAAATTCCTGAAATAGCCAAAGTAGAAATCATCATGGTCCAAAATGTAATAGGCATACTTTTTTTAAGTCCGCCCATGTTTCGCATATCTTGTTCGCCATGTAAGGCATGAATCACAGAACCTGAACCTAAGAATAAACATGCTTTAAAGAAAGCGTGAGTTATAACGTGAAAAACAGCCACTTCATAAGCGCCTAAACCTAAGGCTAAAAACATTAACCCTAATTGTGATACGGTTGAATAAGCCAATACTTTTTTAATGTCATTTTGAACCAAACCAATGGCAGCAGCAACTATAGCTGTTATTGCACCAACGATAGCAATTACCGATTTTACATCTGGTGTGAGCTCAAATAAGAAATTCATTCTTGTAATCATGAATATACCAGCCGTTACCATCGTAGCTGCGTGAATCAATGCCGATACAGGTGTTGGTCCAGCCATTGCATCGGGTAACCAAGTGTAAAGTGGTAATTGTGCTGATTTTCCCGTAGCACCAATGAATAAACAAAGCGCGGCAACTGACAATAGAGCAGGAGTAATTACATTAGTACCTAAAGCGGCTTTGATTTCCATAAAATCTAATGTATTTAAATAGAAACCTAATACAAAAATTCCAATTAAGAAACCTAAGTCTCCTATACGGTTCATAATGAATGCTTTTTTAGCCGCATCATTATACTCTTGGTTTTTATACCAGAAACCGATGAGTAAATAAGAGCATAAACCTACACCTTCCCAGCCTATAAACATGATTAATAGGTTGCTTCCTGCTACCAATGTAATCATAAAGAAAATAAACAAGTTCAAATAAGAAAAGAACTTATGCATATTTTCATCATCATGCATATAGCTAATAGAATATAAGTGGATTAATGAACCTATTCCAGTAACAAATAATAACCATAAAACAGATAATTGGTCAAAAAGAAAATCAAAATTAACTTTAATTTTTCCTAATGTAAACCAATCTGCTAAATGAAATTTTGGAATTGTTTCACCAGCATTGATTTGAGAAAACAAACAAAGCGTACATAAAAATGATAGTACTACAGCTACTGTTCCAATACTTCCTGATAGGGTTTTACCTAGCATCTTTCCGAAGAAAACGTTGATTAAAAAACCAACTAAAGGCGCAAATAATAAAAGTAAAATAGTTGTCTCCATTAGCTGATTATCCTTTTAAATTTTTTAAATTATCAATGTCAATATTTCCAATATTTCTAAAAATAGAAACTAGAATTGCTAGTCCTACAGCTACTTCTGCTGCAGCAACTGCCATTGTAAAAAACACAAATACTTGACCACTTGGATCTTGATGGTAAACCGAAAAAGCAACAAGTAGTAAGTTTACTGCATTCAACATAATTTCAATAGACATGAACATAATAATGGCATTACGTCTATATAATAAACCAAAGGCTCCAATACAAAATAGCAGCGCAGCTAAAATGATGTAATTTTGAATACCTATTTCTTGTAATACATTCATAGTTATATTTTTTCTTCTTTTTTAGAAATTAATACTGCACCAATCATAGAGACTAGAAGTAACACAGAAGCAAATTCAAATGGAACTTGATATTCGTTTAGCAATACTTTTCCCAATACTTTGATGGACTGAAAATCTTCACCTGTAGTTGTATAATCTAGCATTTCTGGTTGTGCAGATTTTAGAGCAGCAATTAATACAACGCCAAGTACACAAGTCGAAATTAAAGCAGCAAATACAGTCCATTTAGGCTTAGAGGTTTCATCTTCTTTGTTTAAGTTCATTAACATTAGAGTAAATAGTAATAATACCATAATGGCACCTGCATATACAATAACATGAACAACAGCTAGAAATTGTGCATTAAATAACACATAGTGTCCTGCTAAGGTGAAGAAACATACCACTAAATAAATAGCGCTATGAATGGCATTTTTACTGTAAACAGTTAAAAAAGCTGTTCCTAGTGTTATTGCCGATAATATATAGAAAACAATCTCTAACATAATTAATTAATAGTATTTGTTACTGTATTTTGAATAGCCATTTCTAGAGGCATGACTAATTTATCTTTGCCATAAATGAAATCTTCTCTGTCATAATCTGCTTTTACAATTTTCTTTGATTTGGTTAAATAGATAGCTTCTTTTGGGCAAGCCTCTTCACATAAACCGCAAAAAATACAACGCAACATGTTGATTTCATAAATTTCAGCATATTTTTCTTCTCTGTACAAGTGTTTTTCTTCAGGTTTGCGTTCTGCAGCCTTCATAGTTATAGCTTCTGCAGGGCAAGATAAAGCGCATAAACCACACGCAGTACATCTTTCTTTGCCTTCATCATCGCGCATGAGCATATGTTGTCCTCTGTAAACCGGACTAAAAGCACGAACTTCTTCTGGATATTTTATGGTTACTTTTCTTCTAAATAAATGTTTAATTGTGGTTAACAATCCTTTGATAATTGCCCACAAATACATTTTTTCAATAAAAGTCATTTCTTTGTTAGAAACTACTTTTTTTCTTCCCGATAATGATAGTTGTTCTACTGACATAATCCTTTATATTATTTAAATACAACCATTACAATTCCAGTAACAATAATGTTAATTACAGCTAATGGTATTAATATTTTCCATCCTAAATGCATCAATTGGTCATATCTAAATCTTGGAATCGTCCATCTTACCCACATGTAAAAGAAGATGAAGAAACAAAGTTTAGCAAATAGAGATAAAAAGCCTAATAAAGCAGCAATGTTTACGCCCCAATTTTCTGATACCCAATTCATACCCGGGAAATGATAACCACCCAAAAACACTATAGCTAAAATAGTTGATGAAATAAACATATTAGCATATTCTGCAAATAAATAGAATCCCATTTTCATAGATGAATATTCGGTATGGTAGCCCCCAATTAATTCTGATTCACATTCTGCTAAATCAAAAGGAGTTCGGTTTGTTTCTGCAAATGAACAGACTAAGAAAATGATAAATGCTACAGGTTGATATAAAATATTCCAACCATTTTGGGCTTGGTATTCTGTAACTTCTTTAAGGGATAAAGAACCTGTCATCATCAATATGGCAATCATAGCTAATCCCATGGCTACCTCATAAGAAATCATTTGAGATGACGCTCTAACTGCTGACATTAAGGAGTATTTGTTATTTGAAGCCCAAGCTCCAATCATGATGCCATACACACCTATTGATAGTACGCCAAAAATATATAAGATAGATACATCAATATCAGTTGCTTGTAAAAGAACGGTTCTGCCAAATACTTCGATTTTATCTCCCCATGGAATAACTGCACTTGTAATTAAAGCCGTACTCATCGCAATTCCTGGGCCTAAGATGAATAAAAAGCGGTTAGGTGTATTTGGAAAAAATTCTTCTTTTGAAAATAATTTAGCTCCATCAGCAAGCGGTTGTAATAAACCACCCCAGCCTGCTCTGTTTGGTCCAACTCTGTCTTGTAAAAACGCAGCTACCTTTCGTTCTGCCCACGTTGAATACATCGCCATTAACATTGTTAAAGCAAAAACAGTAACTATGATTACACTTTTTTCAATAATAAATGCGCTTTCCATTAGTTATCTTCTTTTTTAAGTGGAACTCCAGCCATACTAATTTTTTTTCGGTCTTCTTCTCGACCAAACAAAATGTGACTTTCTGTATTAATTTCTACTTTGTCTAGTTCTCTAGTGTAGTTATTTTGATTGATTACAGAATCTTTTTCAAATTTTCTTGGTCCTTCAATTACCCAATCAGATACCTCTTTTTTGTCAAAACGACAGGTGTTGCAAATAAATTCTTCTACTTCACCATATTCATCTTTTCGACCAGTAACACGTTGAATTTCGTTTCCAAACATCCAAACCGTAGTTTTACCACAACATTTGTCGCAATCTCTATGTGCATTGTAAGGTTTATTAAACCAAACTCTTGATTTAAAACGGAATGTTTTGTCGGTTAAAGCTCCTACAGGGCAAACATCAATCATATTACCCGAAAATTCATTGTCAATAGCCGCTGAAACACAGGTAGAAATTTGAGCATGATCGCCTCTATTTAATACGCCATGTACACGTCCATCTGTAAGTTGGTCTGCAACCTGAACACAACGTTGGCATAAAATACAACGATTCATGTGGAGTTGAATTTTATCGCCTATATTTTCAGGTTCAAACGTTCTTTTTTCTTCAATGAAACGTGTTTGGGCTTTACCATGTTCAAAACTCAAGTCTTGTAGATTACACTCACCTGCTTGGTCACAAACAGGACAATCTAAAGGGTGATTGATTAACAAAAATTCAGTTACTGCTTTTCTAGCTTCGGTTACTCTTTCCGATTTTTTACTATTAACTTCCATACCATCCATACAGCCTGTAACACAAGAGGCCACAAGTTTTGGCATAGGTCTAGGGTCTGCTTCGCTACCTTTGCTTACTTCTACAAGACAGCAACGACATTTTCCACCACTTCCTTTTAATTTTGAATAATAACACATGGCTGGTGGCACTAAATCACCACCAATCATACGAGCAGCTTGCAGGATGGTTGTTCCTGGTTCTACTTCTACGCTTTGTCCGTCTATGGTTACTTTCATTTGTTTATACAGTTTGATTACTTACTAGGTGACGAACTTTTTCAAATGGTTCATGCACAAAGTGATCTCTATTTTTTATTTTTTCTGGGAATCGTATGTGGTATTCAAATTCTTCTCTAAAATGGCGAATTGCTGCAGCAACTGGCCAAGATGCAGCATCTCCTAGAGGACAAATAGTGTTGCCTTCAATTTTACTTTGAATACTTAATAATAATTCGATATCTTCTTCACGACCGTGACCATTTTCGATACGATGTAATACTTTTTCTAACCAGCCAGTTCCTTCACGACATGGGGTACATTGGCCACAACTTTCATGGTGGTAAAATCTTGAGAAATTCCAAGTGTTTCTTACAATACAAGTGGTATCATTATAAACGATAAATCCTCCAGAACCTAGCATTGAACCTGTAGCAAAACCGCCATCAGATAACGATTCATAAGTCATTAATCGATCTGTTCCTGCAGCAGTTTTATAAATTAAATGAGCAGGTAAAATAGGTACTGATGAACCTCCAGGAACTAAAGCTTTTAAAGGTCTATCATCAATCATACCGCCACAATACTCGTCTGAATTGATGAATTCTTCAACAGAAACACCTAATTCAATTTCATACACACCAGGATTTTTAATATGCCCTGAAGCAGAAATTAATTTGGTACCTGTTGAACGCTCAATACCAATTTTAGCATATTCAGCACCAGAATTTAATACAATCCATGGCACTGCTGCAATGGATTCTACATTATTAACTACTGTAGGGTTAGCCCACAAACCACTGATTGCTGGGAATGGAGGTTTTATACGAGGATTTCCTCTTTTTCCCTCTAATGATTCAATTAAAGCTGTTTCTTCACCACATATGTAGGCACCAGCACCACAGTGTACGTGAAGATCTAAATCATAACCCGAGCCCTGAATATTTTTTCCTAACCATCCAGCAGCATATGCTTCTTTTATTGCTCGTTCTAGGGTTTTAAAAACCCACATATATTCTCCTCTAATATAGATATAGGACAAGTTTGCACCCAAAGCATAACTAGCAGTTATCATTCCTTCAATTAAAAGGTGAGGAATGTATTCCATTAAATAACGATCTTTGAACGTGCCTGGTTCAGACTCATCTGCATTACAAACTAAATGTCTTGGTTTACCAGATTTTTTATCGATAAAACTCCATTTCATTCCTACAGGAAATCCTGCTCCACCTCGACCTCTTAGACCTGAAGTTTTTACTTCTTCAGTAACTTCATCAGGAGTCATTTTAAATGCTTTTTCCACTGAAGTGTATCCTCCGTTTTGACGGTAAACTTCATAGGTTTTGATACCCGGAATAGTTATTTTTTCTAATAATATTTTTCTCCCCATGGTATTATTTATCGTGTAAGGTTATTTTACCAGCTTTACAATCTTCAATCAATTGGTCGAATTTTTCTTTAGATAATTTTTCGTGATAGAAATCACCTAATTGTAACATAGGTGCATATCCACAGGCTCCTAAACATTCAACACCAACAAATTGAAATAATCCGTCTTTAGAAATTTCACCTTCTTTAACGCCTAATTTTTCACAAGCGTAATCCATTAAATCTTCTACACCACGAGTAGCACAACAAGATGTTCTACAGAATTCGAACATATATTTTGCAACGGGTTTTGTATTAAACATGGTATAAAAAGTAACTACTTCATAAACCTCAATAGGTTGAATTTCTAAAATTTCTGCTACTTTGTTTTGCAAATCAACACTCAACCAATTATCATGAGCATCTTGTACTTCATGTAATACAGGGATTAAAGCAGATTTCTTTTTATCGGCAGGATAATGACCGATCAATTCATTAATTCGAGCCATTAATTCTGGCGTGATACTAATATTTTGCGTTGCGTTTGATACTTCCATTTTTTTAAGCGTCTAATTCGCCAGCGATTACGTTTAAACTTGATAATATTGCAATTGCATCTGAAAGCATCGCTCCTTTTATCATTTCAGGATAGGCTTGGTAATAAATAAAGCAAGGTCTTCTGAAATGTAAACGATAAGGGGTTCTACTTCCATCGGTTATTAAATAGAATCCTAATTCTCCATTACCACCCTCTACTGGATGATACACTTCAGCAACTGGGACAGGAACTTCTCCCATAACAATTTTAAAGTGATAAATTAAGGCTTCCATGTTGTTATATACATCTTCTTTTGGTGGAAGATAATAATCGGGTACATCTGCGTGATAAGGACCTTCAGGTAATTTGTCTAAGGCTTGACGAATAATTTTTAGGGATTCCCAAACTTCTGCATTTCTAACACAGAATCGATCGTATGTGTCCCCTGATTTACCTACAGGCACGTCAAATTCAAAATCTTCATAAGAACTATAAGGTTGTGCTATACGGACATCATAATCTACGCCAGCAGCTCTTAAATTTGGACCTGTAAATCCATAACTAATTGCTTTTTCAGCAGAAATTGGACCTACATTTACCGTTCTATCAATAAAAATTCTGTTTCTTGTAAATAGACTTTCAAATTCTTCCCATGCTTTAGGAAATTCTTCTAAGAAAGTATTTAATTTTTCAAATGCAGCGGGACTCCAATCTCTTTCAAAACCACCTATTCTACCCATGTTTGTAGTTAAACGAGCGCCACAGATTTCTTCGTAGATTTCATAGATTTTTTCACGAAATTGAAACACATATAAGAACCCAGTATATGCTCCTGTATCTACACCCAAAATTGAATTACAAATTAGGTGGTCTGCAATACGAGCTAATTCCATTACAATAACACGTAAATATTGTGCTCTTTTTGGGACTTCGATATTAAGTAATTTTTCTAATGTCATCCACCAAGCCATGTTGTTTATTGGTGACGAACAATAGTTCATACGATCGGTTAAGGGTGTAATTTGATAAAACGGACGATTTTCGGCAATTTTTTCAAAAGCTCTATGA
The DNA here is from genome assembly GCF_031326205.1 of Flavobacterium sp. 20NA77.7. Lineage (NCBI taxonomy): Bacteria > Pseudomonadati > Bacteroidota > Flavobacteriia > Flavobacteriales > Flavobacteriaceae > Flavobacterium > Flavobacterium nakdongense. Next base: position 293,611 of record NZ_CP133721.1, read on the forward strand.
ATATAGCCTATTGTTGGCTCTGCATCAAGGATTCGTTCACCATCCATTAAAAGGATATTCTGAAAGATACCATGTGTAGCAGGGTGTGTTGGACCAAGATTTAGAATAGCTAATTCACTTCCATCTTCATTATGACGCTCTTCTATATATTTGTAATAGCGATGATCTGCTGGTAATACTACTTTCCCCATTTCTTAAAAATTAAGCATTATTGATTGTTCTTCCGAAGAAACGGTCATCTTTATCTGTTCGTCCAGAATCTTCCATTGGGAATTCTTTTCTTAGTGGGAACGATATCATTTCGTCCATATTTAATATGCGGCATAGATTTGGGTGTCCATCAAAATGAATTCCATAAAAATCATATGTTTCTCTTTCTTGCCAATCGGCCGAAAGGAATAAATTTGAAACAGTTTCAATATGTGGGTGTTCACCACTTAAAAAAGCTTTGATTCTAATTCTTTTGTTTTCAAACCAATTGTGCATGTGATAGACCACACAAAATTGTTCTTCCACAGGGCTTTCTGGATAGTGTACCCCACAAACATCTGTTAAAAAATTAAAATTTAAAGAAGGATCTTCTTTAAGATATCTCATTACTTCAACAATAGAAGGTGATTCCACTTCAAAAACGAACATATCATATTCAGTTCTAAAGTGTTTCACTTTTTCTCCAAAAGTGTCTTGTAATTTATTTTGTATGTCTAATGATTCTAAAGCCATTATTACTCTATGTTATAGGAAGCTAGTAATTCTTTATATTCTTCAGAATTTCTTCTGCGTGTTGATTCGTTTTTCACTAATTCTTGTAATTGCATTACGCCATCTACAATTTGTTCTGGTCTTGGTGGGCATCCTGGAACATATACATCCACAGGTAATACTTTGTCAATTCCTTGTAGTACAGAATAGGTGTCAAATATTCCTCCTGATGAAGCACAAGCACCTACTGCAATAACCCATCTAGGTTCTGACATTTGTTCGTATACTTGTCGTAGTATAGGCGCCATTTTTTTGGAAATAGTCCCCATAACTAATAACATGTCTGCTTGACGTGGAGAGAAACTCACACGCTCTGAACCAAATCTTGCCAAATCATAATGTGAGGCCATAGTTGCCATAAATTCAATTCCACAACATGATGTAGCAAAAGGTAGAGGCCAAAGCGAATTAGCACGAGCTAAACCAATAACTTGGTCAAATCGTGTCGCAAAAAATCCTTCTCCTTGAATTCCTTCAGGAGCATCTGCCATTTTAACATTTTCTGATTTTTCCATTTTTTGCAAATATTTATTCCCACACTAATGCTTTCTTCTTAATAACATAGAAGAAACCTATTAGCAATAAGATCATGAAAATTCCCATTTTTACTAATCCATCAATTCCCATTTCTTTAAAATTAACGGCCCATGGATACATAAATATAACTTCTACATCAAATAATACAAAAAGTATGGCTACTAAGAAGTATTTTACAGAGAAAGGTATACGTGCGTTACCTACGGATTCGATGCCGCATTCAAAACTTTTATTTTTATTTTCGGAAGATCTTTTTGGTCCTAATAAATTGGAAATCAATATAGTTCCTCCAACAAATCCTACAGCAAGCAGTACCTGCATAAAGATGGGTATAAAATCGTGTTGTGAAGTTTGCATTTTTATGCCATTTTAAATGAGCCACAAAATTAATTTGTCTATATGTATTATCAAAATTTTATACCTAAATACGAAACATATTTTGGTAAAATATGATTATTTAAATTCAATCTAAATAATATTGAATAAAGGCATAAAAAAAACGCTCCGTTTAGGAGCGTTTTTCAGGTAATAAATTAATCGTTTATGATGACTACATTAGTTGCTACAATTCCTTTTCTACCTTCTTCTTCTTCGTAACTTACGCGGTCTCCCTCGTTTAAATTGTCTACTTTAATTCCTGTTACGTGTACAAAGATGTCTTTGCCTGTTTCTTCGTTAGTGATGAATCCAAAACCTTTAGATTCATTGAAGAATTTTACTGTTCCTGTTTGCATTATTATGCGTTTAAAATAATTAATAATGCTCAAATATAGTCATTTAGAATTACTATCCAAGAAAATGTTGTAATTATTTTAAAATATTCAATTTAATATGCAATTCATCGAGTTGTTTTTCATCTATAAAAGAAGGTGCATCAATCATTACATCTCTTCCAGAATTATTTTTAGGGAATGCAATAAAATCTCTGATTGTTTCTTGTCCGCCAAGTATTGCTACTAATCTATCTAAACCAAAAGCTAATCCTCCGTGTGGTGGTGCCCCATATTGAAAAGCATTCATCAAAAAGCCAAATTGATTTTCTGCTTCTTCTTTCGTAAAACCTAACAATTCAAACATTCTAGCTTGTAAATCTTTATCATGGACACGAATAGAACCCCCACCAATTTCATTACCATTTAACACCATGTCATAGGCATTGGCTCTAATTTTTCCAGGCTCAGATTGCAGTAAATGCAAATCTTCAGGTTTGGGAGAAGTAAATGGATGATGCATAGCATGATATCTTTTACTTTCTTCATCCCATTCTAACAAAGGAAAATCTACAACCCATAAGGGAGCAAATTCATCCGGTTTTCTTAAACCTAATCGGTTGCCTAATTCCATGCGCAATGCGCTCAATTGTGTTCTTGTTTTATCTGCTGGTCCTGATAAAACTAAAATTAAATCTCCTGGTTTGGCACCCGTTAGTTCTGCCCATTTTTTTAAGTCTTCTTGGTCATAAAATTTATCCACGGAAGATTTAAGCGAACCATCTAATTCATATTTACAGTACACCATTCCGCTTGCTCCAACTTGAGGGCGTTTTACCCAATCAATTAACCCATCAATTTCTTTTCTGGTAAAAGCGGCGCAATCTGGAACGGCAATACCTACTACTAATTCCGCAGCATTAAATACACCAAAATCTTTATGTTGAGCCACGGTGTTTAATTCCCCAAATTTCATTCCAAAACGAATATCTGGTTTGTCATTACCATAGGTTTTCATGGCGTAGTCATACGTTATTCTTGGAAACGTAGCAACATCAATTCCTTTTATTTCTTTAAGTAAGTGACGGGTAAGTCCTTCAAATGTGTTTAGTATGTCCTCTTGTTCTACAAAAGCCATTTCACAATCAATTTGTGTAAATTCTGGCTGTCTGTCGGCTCTTAAGTCTTCATCGCGAAAACATTTCACAATTTGAAAATATTTATCCATTCCACCCACCATTAACAATTGTTTGAAAGTTTGTGGCGATTGTGGCAAAGCATAAAATTGTCCTTCGTTCATTCTACTCGGCACTACAAAATCACGAGCACCTTCAGGTGTAGATTTTATTAAATAAGGCGTTTCTACTTCACAAAAATCTAAATCAGAAAGGTATTTTCTTACCTCCATGGCTACTTTATGACGGAATAATAAACTGTTTTTAACAGGATTTCTTCTGATGTCTAAGTAACGGTATTTCATTCTAATGTCTTCACCACCATCTGTTTCATCTTCAATAGTAAAGGGCGGAAGTTGCGCTTCATTCAAAACAACTAATTCGGTAACAAGTATTTCTATATCTCCAGTTGGAATGTTTTTGTTTTTAGATTCACGTTCAATCACAGTTCCTTTTACTTGTATAACAAATTCTCTACCAAGTGTTTTTGCTTTTTCGAATACATCTTTCGCAGTTCTACTTTCATCAAAAATTAATTGGGTAATTCCATAGCGATCTCTTAAATCAACCCAAATCATAAATCCTTTATCACGAGATTTTTGCACCCAACCGGCAACGGTAACTTCTTGACTGATGTGTGATGCATTTAATTCACCACAAGAATGACTTCTGTACATTTCTATTATTTTTTTGCAAAAGTATAATATTTTTAATTTTTTGTGGTTGTATTAATTAATAATCTTAACAAGAATTTTTAATTTAGTATGCTAAAAAAAATTATTTTTACACTTTAAATAAATCTAAATCGACACAAATGAAAAACAAAATCACATTTTTTGGGACATTAGTGGTTACACTTTTCTCTCTTACCTCTTTTGCACAAGCAAAACTTACAATCAACATGTTAAATAAGCCCTCAGATACAATATATGTAAGAGGAAAAGGGTTTAACCAGATGATTGTTGCAGATAAAAAAGGAACTTTTAGCGCATCATTTGCTGTCACAGATGGATTTTATAAATTAGATACAGGCGAACAGTATGCGGATTTATATTTAACAAATAAATCAAATTTAAAAGCAACATTAGACTATTCTAAATTTGATGAAACCTTAAAATTTGATGGAACAGATGCTGCAGAAAATAATTTTTTAGCACAACAAACGCTAACACAAGAAGCGGATATGGAATTATTATTTACAGCAACTGACGAAGCAGATTTAACTAAAAAAAGTGAAAATTTTAGAAGTAATGTTATGAACAGATTAGCTTCTAATTTGAATGCAGATTTTGTTACTAAAGTTAAAGAGTCTACTGAAAAAAATATTAAAGGAATTACTGAATATATTAAAAGTTCTTTAGAGGTAAAGAAATTGAACGGTTCTGTTTCACCAACATTTGCGTATGAAAATGTTGAGGGTAAAATTATTAAATTAGAAGATTTTAAAGGAAAATATGTCTATGTAGATGTTTGGGCAACATGGTGTGGTCCTTGTAGAGCTGAAATTCCACATTTGAAAAAAGCAGAAGAGGCTTTTCATGGAAAAAACATTGAATTTGTCAGTATTTCTGTTGATGTGCTTAAAGACAAAGAAAAATGGAAAAAATTTGTTACTGAAAAACAATTAGGAGGTGTACAAGTGCTAGCAGATAAAGATTGGCGTTCCGATTTTGTAACAGGATATAAAATTCAAGGAATTCCAAGATTTATTTTAATTGGCCCTGATGGAAAAATTGTGAATGCAGATGCACCAAGACCTTCATCTTCTGAATTAACAAATTTATTAAATACTATAGTAAAATAATAGAGCTGCCTTCGGGCAGTTTTTTATTTACTAACAAATAAATTGATTAATGTTGACTATTTCTTTTTAATTTTGCACAACTTTAAAATTTATATAAAATGAAAGTAGCCGTAGTAGGAGCCACAGGAATGGTGGGAGAAGTTATGTTACAAGTTTTAGCAGAACGAAATTTTCCAGTAACAGAATTAATTCCTGTTGCTTCAGAAAAATCTGTTGGAAAAGAAATCACTTGGAAAGGGAATACATATAAAGTAGTAGGTTTAGCAACAGCCGTTGAAATGAAACCAGAAATTGCTTTGTTCTCTGCTGGAGGTGATACTTCAAAAGAATGGGCCCCAAGATTTGCGGCTGCAGGAACAACAGTGATTGACAATTCGTCAGCGTGGAGAATGGATATTACCAAAAAATTAGTGGTTCCAGAAATCAATGCTTCAGTGCTTACTAAAGAAGATAAAATTATTGCCAATCCTAATTGCTCTACCATTCAAATGGTAATGGCATTAGCGCCTTTACACCAAAAATATGGTATCAATAGAATTGTTGTTTCTACTTATCAATCCATTACAGGAACAGGAGTTAAAGCGGTTCAGCAATTAGAGAATGAATACAAAGGCATACAAGGCGATATGGCATACAAGTATCCAATCCATAGAAATGCTATTCCACAATGTGATGTGTTTGAAGAAAATGGATACACTAAAGAAGAAATGAAATTAGTTCGTGAAACTCAAAAAATTCTTGGAAATGATGCTATTCAGGTAACTGCAACCGCTATTAGAATTCCAGTAGTAGGAGGACATAGTGAAGCCGTTAATGTAGAATTTACTAAAGATTTTGATGTTAACGAAGTGCGCAATTTACTGCACCATACCCCAGGTGTTACGGTACAAGATAATTTGGACACTTATACTTATCCTATGCCAATATATGCTGAGGGTAAAGACGATGTATTTGTAGGTAGAATTAGAAGAGATGAAAGTCAACCTAACACATTAAACATGTGGATAGTAGCCGATAATTTAAGAAAAGGAGCGGCCACAAACACGATTCAAATAGCAGAATATTTAGTAGCAAATAGTTTAGTGTAATTAAATGAAATACAAGTATGTAAAGATTAATTTTTTAGTACTGATAGTAATGATATTTGCCATTTGCTATCAGTCTTTACATATTTTTATAGATGAAGCACATCATCATCTCCAAGCAAAACATTCGAACAATGTAAAAACAATCGCTTACAAAAAGCTATACACAGAGAAAGAAGAATGTCCAGTCTGCGAATTTGAGTTTGCTGCATTTCTTTCTTCAGAAATTTTTACATTTAAATTCATAAATCTTCAATCCAAATTCCATTTTATTGACAACTATATTTCTATAGTTAAAGAAAAGGAGTTTTTATTTTATTCTCATAGAGGTCCACCTTTAGTTTAAGTTTTTTTATTTTGAACTTGTTTACTTCGTCAATTCGTAAGCTCGGGTCAGAATCGAATAAATATTGCAGCCACTTATTACACAGATTGACAGGGATTTTTAAAAATCCTTATTAATCCTATAAATCTGTGGCAAGAAATAGCAATTTAAATCAATAAAATTTAAACGTATATGAAAAAATATATTTTTCTCATCTTTTTGATGAGTTATTCGTTTGTGGCATTTGCTCAAAATTCAGTTTTTGGGACACTAAAATCAGAAACCAATAAACCAATTATAAACGCAAAAATTACCGTTTACGAATCTAATAGTTATACATTTTCAAATCAGAACGGAGATTTTTTACTTACAAATATTCCTGTTGGAACATGCACTTTACTTATAGAAAAAGAAGGATTTGAAATAAAATCAGAAACATTTCAACTTGCGGTTAATGAAAACAAAAAAGTTGAAATTACGTTACAAACACATGCACATCATATCGATGAAGTACTTGTTTCTTCTGTTTTTAATAAGACACAAAAAGAGAATGTCATGAAAATAGATCATTTGACATTAAAAAATTTACAGAGTCAAGGAGTCGTTAATCTCTCGGATGCTTTAGCTATTCATCCTGGTGTAAGTCAAATAGCAACAGGTAATTCTATTGGCAAACCCATTATTCGAGGCTTGAGTGGCAATAGAGTTTTGACCTATGCGCAAGGCATTCGATTAGAAAATCAACAATTTGGAGAAGAACATGGTTTAGGATTAAATGCAAATGGTTTAGAGAGTGTAGAAATAATTAAAGGTCCGGCTTCATTGTTATATGGCTCTGATGCTATGGGTGGCGTGCTCTATTTTAATCCAGAAAAGTACACCATGAGTGGAAAAACAAATATGGAATTAAATCAAATTTTTCATTCTAATACACAAGGGTCCAATACTTCTTTTAGTGTTAAATCGTCATCGGACTCGTTTAAATTTTTGTGGCAAAATAACTATACTACATATGCCGATTATAAAACACCAAATGGCGAATCTGTTGTTAATACTCGATTTATTGAGAAAGATATTAAATTAGGCACGGCGTATGAAACATCAAAATATACGGCAGATTTACGCTATAATTATAATTATTTAAATCTAGGATTGCCAGAACGTAATCTGGTTGATGTACAATTTAGAACGCCTTTATTTCCAAGTCAGCGTATTGATAATCATATATTGAGTTTAAATCAAAAAATATTTTTTACTAAGTCACGTTTAGAGTCAACAATTGGTTATGTTTTCAATAATAGAAAAGAAATTGAAAGTCCAGATGAGGTAGCGTTAAACATGAAGTTAAAAACATTTAATTATAATATACGCTATTATTTACCAACTTACGGTAAGTTTGAAAATATAATTGGTATCCAAGGACTGCATCAAAAAAATATGAATTATGGAGCAGAACGCTTAATTCCAGATGCAGTGATGTCTGATATTGGTCTTTTTGCAACAACTCAGGTTAATTTTTCCAAAAATGTGCTTCAGCTCGGTTTACGTTACGATCAAAGAAAAATAAATGCTTCAACTTTTGGCGAGGAAGGCGAAGAGGGATTTTTTCCTACCGTAAATAGAAAATTTGAAAGTTTTAATGTTGCATTTGGCGTAAAATCAAAATGGAATGACGCAGTTGTTACAAGATTTAATGTAGCAACAGGATTTAGAGCGCCAAATTTAGCCGAACTAACTTCAAATGGGGTACACGAAGGTAGCAATCGGTATGAAATAGGTAATGTTGCCTTGAAAAACGAACAAAATGTGCAATTTGATTTAAATGTTGATTACACAAAAGAGCACTTTGATTTTTTTGTTAATGGTTTTTATAATCATATTACGAATTACATTTTTATTCAACCAACGGGTACTGAAATTGATGGTAATGTCGTTTACAAGTACACTCAAAACAATGCCGCTTTATTTGGTGGCGAAGCAGGAATACATTTTCATCCACATCCTTTCGATTGGTTACACATAACGAGTAGTTATGAAATGGTTATTGGCCAACAAAGAGGTGACTTAAATTTGCCTTTACTTCCCGCTAATGTTTGGAAAAATAATTTTAAAGCTAGTTTTAACATCAATTCAACGTTCAAAAATGCATATGTATTTGTGCAAGCAAATTATACATTGGCACAAAACAGAATCAGCAGCTTTGAAACGCCTACACCTGATTATTTACTTCTCGGTTCGGGTATAGGAACCGATGTGCATTGGAATAAAGTAAATTTTAAACTGTTTGTATCGGGGACAAATGTTTTAAATAAAGAATATATTGCCCATTTGTCAAGATTAAAATCTGAAGCAATGTATAATATGGGACGGAATGTAATTTTTGGTTTAAATTTTAGTCTATAGATTTAGTATATTTGTGATTCATAATTAAAAAATTGAAAATGAAAAATATTATTTTACTCACAACACTATTAGCCTCATCAACAATGATAGCTCAACATTCTATTCAATATCCAAAAACAAAAAAAGCAGCACATAAAGATGTTTATTTTTCTAATGAAATTGAAGATCCTTACCGCTGGTTAGAAGACGATAGAAGCGTTGAAACCGAAAATTGGGTAAAAGAGCAAAATAAGGTAACATTTAGTTATTTAGATCAAATTCCTTTTAGAAATCAACTAAAAGAGCGTATGCAAAAGCTGTGGAATTATGAAAAAATTTCAGCGCCCTTTAAAGAAGGAAAATATACTTATTTTTATAAAAATAACGGCTTACAAAACCAGTCTGTATTATATAGAAAAGATAATACAGGAAAAGAAGAAGTCTTTTTAGATCCAAACTCATTTTCAAAAGACGGTTCAACTTCTTTAGCGGGACTTAATTTTACCAATGATGGAAAACTAGTTGCTTATTCAATTTCAGAAGCAGGAAGCGATTGGCGAAAAGTAATTGTCATGAATGCCGAAACAAAGGAAATCATTGGCGATACATTAGTCGATATCAAATTTAGTGGTGTTTCCTGGTATAAAAATGAAGGGTTTTATTATTCGAGCTATGACAAACCAACGGGAAGTGAACTTTCTGCCAAAACAGACCAACACAAACTATATTATCATAAATTAGGTACAAAACAGTCATTAGACAAAGTCGTTTTTGGTGCAGATTTTAAAAGACGTTATGTAGGAGGCTCAGTAACTGAAGATAATCGTTATTTAATAATTACGGCTGCAAATGCTACAAGCGGAAATGAATTATATGTAGTTGATTTAAACAAACCTACTTTTGTAATTCAAACGCTTATTGATTACATGAACTATGACTATGATGTAGTAGATAATAAAGGAAATTTATTTTTTATTAGTACAAATGAAGATGCACCTAATAAAAAGTTAATTGCTTTAGACGTAACGAATCCCGTTAAATCAAATTGGAAAACAATTATTCCAGAAACAAAGAATGTTTTATCTATTTCAACAGGAGGAGGTTATATTTTTGCACAATACATGAAAGATGCTTTGTCATTTGTTAAGCAATACAACTATGATGGTACTTTAGTAAGAGAAATTAAATTACCAGGAATTGGAACAGCTAGTGGTTTTGGGGGCAAAAAAGAAGCAAAAACACTGTATTTTTCTTTTACAAATTATGTAACACCTGGAACAACCTACGCATATAATGTTAGCAATGGGGAATCGACTATTTATCAAAAACCTAAAGTCGATTTTAATTCCGAATTATACACTTCTGAACAAGTATTTTATCCTTCAAAAGACGGTACAAAAATACCTATGATTATTACATACAAAAAAGGCCTAAAACTAGACGGCAATAATCCTACTATGTTATACGGTTACGGTGGTTTTAATATAAGTGTTACACCATCATTTAGTATTGCCAATGCGGTTTGGCTTGAAAATGGAGGTATATATGCTGTCGCAAATTTAAGAGGTGGAGGCGAGTATGGAAAAGAATGGCATGACGCTGGCATTCAACAAAAAAAACAAAATGTATTTGATGATTTTATTGCAGCTGCAGAATACTTAATTCAAAAACAATATACATCTTCAAACTTTTTAGCTATTTCCGGAAGATCAAATGGTGGGTTATTAGTTGGTGCATGTATGACACAACGCCCCGATTTGTTTAAAGTTGCCTTACCAGGTGTTGGGGTATTAGACATGTTACGTTACCATACATTTACAGCAGGTGCGGGTTGGGCATATGATTATGGAACAGCAGAGCAAAGTCAAGAAATGTTTACCTATTTAAAAGGCTATTCACCTGTACATAATGTAAAAAACGGAGTTGCTTATCCAGCGACGTTAGTTACAACAGGTGATCATGATGATAGAGTAGTACCCGCACATAGTTTTAAATTTGCGGCTAATTTACAGGAAAAACAAGCGGGTTCCAATCCAGTATTAATTCGTATTGATGTAAATGCTGGTCATGGAGCGGGAAAATCTGTTAGTTCTACTATAGCAGAATTTGCAGACATGCAGGCTTTTACCTTATATAATATGGGAATAAAAAAGTTGTAAATAAATACGATTTATAAAATACTATTTTAAAACCTGTAAAGTCACTTTTACAGGTTTTTTTAATAACTTAATTTAGTCATTAAAATAAAACGTGCAATTTTAGCTTTTCTAGTATTGATGTAGCCACTACCGCTATTGGGTTTATACTTTCTTGGATTAGGTAATATGGCAGCAATGCCTGCAGCTTGTACACGAGTTAAACTTTTACAATCTTTTCCATACCAATGCTGACAAGCGGCTTCGGCTCCATAGACACCATCGCCCATTTCGATGCTGTTTAAATACACCTCCATGATGCGTTCTTTTCCCCAAATGATTTCAATAAGTACTGTAAAATAGGCTTCAAGCGCTTTTCTAAAATAACTTCTTCCTTGCCAAAGAAATACATTTTTTGCAGTTTGTTGCGAAATCGTACTTCCGCCCTTTAATCGTTTTCCTTTAAAATTACCCATAGCTGCTTTTTGCATCGCTTTAAAGTCAAAACCGCTATGGTGGCAAAAGTTACCATCTTCACTCGCAATTACTGCTTTTTGAAGGTTTTTAGAAATTGCTTCAATGGGCACCCAAGTGTGTTTTGTTTCTATATCTTTCCCATCAAATGAATTTTCAAAATGCCTTATCACCATTAAGGGTGTAAAAGGAACGGGTACAAATTTATAGAGGATGACAAAAAATAAACTGATGATATTAAACCAAAGAATTGTTTTCCAAATCAATTTGAATATTCTTTTTTTTAAAGACACTTTCCCTTTTGTAGGCGTTGATTTTGTGTTTGATTTTGTAGCTGCCATTTATATTAAATCTGCTAATTCTTTACCAATTAAACTTCCTATTGCTACACCCATTCCGCCCATTCTAACACCACAATATACATTGTTGCTAAGTTGTTTTACAATCGTTTTTTTTTGTAAACCTACTCCCATGGTACCACTCCAGCGATGCGCAATTTTATAAGGTGTATCTGGCAAAATTACATTTTTTAAAACATCTTCCAAATGTTGCTGAATCAATTCGGTGGTGTCTAATGAGGTTGTTGTTTCACCATCAATATCTAAATTGCGTCCGCCACCTATTAAAATGCGATTATTTATATTTCTAAAATACGTGTAACCTTTATCAATATGAAACGTGCCTTTAATGTTTAAATTCTCAATAGGTTCAGTAATTAATACTTGCGCACGAGCAGGTAATACTTCATTATTAGTTAATTCACGAGCAAATCCGTTAGTGGCAAAAAGTAATTTATGCGTAGTAAAGGAAAGGTCGTTTGTGACCACTTCAACGCTGTCATTTCCTTCTGTGTAGGCGCTCACGGTTTGATTGTTTAAGATAAGAATTCCATTTGCAATTGCTTTTTTAAGTAGCGCCTCCATCATATTACCTGTATCTAATTGCCCTTCAAACGAGTTAACTATAAAGGAGTCAAAGCAGTTTTTAAATTGAAAAGGGTTGTTTTGTATATGATAAACGGGTTCTTTAAACAAGGGTTTAACCAATTGGTTAATTTTTGGAATACTGTGTACACACGTTTCAAAAGTACTTTCGTTTTTGGTTAAAAAAACTTCATAACCACCATATGGTTTATAGTCAATCGTTTTGTCGCCTAAGTTTTTTCGAAGCAATTGCAGTCCTTCGTATCTTTTTTGTATCAATTGGAATACTTCTTCTTCAGAATGTGTTTTTAAGTCGTCAAGAATCTCGGAAATACTGCCAAAACAAGCAAAACCTGCATTTTTTGTGCTTGCTCCTTGGGGTAAAATCCCTTTTTCAAGTACTAAAATTTTGGCAGCAGGGTATTTTTCTCTCAGTCGCAAAGCGGTGTGTAACCCTACAATGCCACTACCCACAATAGTGAAATCTACCTGCGTAAACCAATTTTTAAGTTCCCAATAACTGAGTTGCATGTACATTTATTTAGAATGTAAAAATAAGAATTTGTTTGACGTATCGTATAAAAATACTAAATTGCGTTATCAATAGGGTTTTCTTAAGCAAGCAAAATCAATAAAAGTAGCCAATGATACAATTAAATTTGAAAAAGATTTTTATTATTTTATTTTATTCATGTTTGATAAGTGCACAAAACAACACAAATCAGAATTTAGAAAAAGAACTATTAAAGGTAAAAAATCAAGCCTTTTGTGATTGTTATTATCAAGCTACTACAAATGAACCTGTAAAATATAAAGATGGTTCTACCTACATACAGCTAATAAATTTAAAAGGAGAATATATTTTTCAAAATGAAGATTATTCTAAAATGATAACGGATTGGAATAAAAAAGAGTATAAATCTTATGATTCTAATAATAATTTATATTTAATGAAATGTTTGGATTTTTATAACAGCGAGGAGTTAAAAAAATTTATTAATTCAATAAGAGAGAATGAATTAAGATTAATGAAAAACTAATTTAATCCCCACTGCCTCACGGTTCCTTTCGCGTGGTAACGCAGAAAATAAATTTTGGCAAGATTTAGTTAAAACAATTACAAAACAAAATGGAGAAAATAAAAATAAAAACAGTTTTATATTTATTAGCTTTTATAGGGTCGTTAATAATAGAATATTATCTAATTGGACTATCTTTTTTTGTTTTTTTTGGGAAAAAGAGAACTATTGACTACTCTGGAATTTCTTATTTAGATTATTTGATGATTTTTTTAGATACTTTTGTTTTTGTATTAATTATTATCTTTTTTTATAAGTTTATTAGAAGTACAAAAAAATCTGATAACTTAGATATGTCCTCTAACGGATAGCGACCCCCGCTCCCGCGCGAATCTTTCGCGTGGTTCTAAATAAAAACTGATTTTATTATATTTGATAAAAAATCAGATATGAGTAGAAATTATAAATGCCCGATAGCGCGGATTTGCACACGAACGAAGTGAACTGGTGAAGTAATAGATAGAAAGAAGAAAAATCAAGAAAAAGGACACAACAATTAATCTAAATATAACTATTATGAATTATCTATTAGCATTTTGTAATCTAATTTTAGGCATATATATATTGTATTATGTTTATAAAAAACCTTCTCCTATGTCAAATACAAATTTCAAAGGTTACATCGGAGGTGTTGGTTTTGTTTACGTAGGTATTATGGGGCTTTTGGGTAAAATGGATTTAATTCAAATATTTAAGGATATTTTTAACATAAAATAAATACCCTATAGCGCGGATTTTAATCCGTGCCCACAAAGTGAAAACAAAAAACAGCGACCCTGATGGCGCGGATATGTCATCTAACAGATAGCCCCGCTCCGTAAAGTCGGCAGAATTTGCTGAGGGTTAAACCCTAATAAAACAAACCTAGCTTTTGCTAGACAAATAAAATAACAATGAAAAAAATAGAGTTTTGGGCAAAGGCTTCAAATTATTCAATTGCTATATGCGGTGTAGTTTTGATTGCCAAAATGTTTTTTAGAAAATACCTTGAAAATATTATTGTCCCTGTATTGTTTGTAGGCGGAATTGCATTAATTGTATTCATTTTTTCGGAATTAATGAAGTTTATTTTAAAAAGAAAGGCATGAAAAATTATTGGAAGCGATTTAGCGATTTAGATAAAGGATTAACAGTGTTCTTTATGATTAATCTTTTTTTGGATATTCTCAATAAAAATATTTTAAACTCAGTAATACCGATTGAAATAGTAGGCTATCTGTTTTGGCTTAGTTTGGGATTGTTTTTAGGATTTAAGTTATGCAAATATGAGTATAGTCGCACATTAAGAAAACAATCAGAAGAACAAAAATAATAAAACAAAAAACCAGCATCTCGTGCTGGTTTTTTTATTGTCTTTTATTATTCACTTTTCAATTAGTTATTCTTCCTTGCTCTTATCGCTTTCATCACTAGTGGAAAGGTAGTAATGGCAATGAGTAGTAATACAATAGTTTCAATGTGTTGTTTGAGGTCAATATTAAATTTGGTTAAAAATAAATCATATAAAAAATGACCTGCAAAAACAAGAGAAAATGACCAAAGTAGCGAACTTATAACATTATAAAGCATAAACTTGCTTTTCTTCATGTGTACAATTCCCGCAATAATAGGTACAAATGTTCGTACTACTGGTAAAAAACGGGCAAAAACAATAGCTTTTCCACCATGTCTTTCAAAAAATACTTGTGACTGTTCTAAATATTTTTTCTTAAATAAAAGGCCATCTTTTTTTTGATATAAGCCTCTTCCACTTGTGGCACCAAACCAATATCCGAAAATATTTCCAATAATTGCCGCTAATGCTATGGCTAATGCTACTACGGTAACGTCAGAATAGGTATCTGGAATAAAGCGTAAGGGTGCAGCTAATTTTTCAGCATAAATACCCGATAAAAAAAGTAAACTATCTCCTGGTAAAAAAAAGCCAGCAAATAAGCCTGTTTCTGCAAATACAATAAAAAGTACCATGTAAATTCCAATAGGAACGCCACTATATTCTAATGTAATGTAAAATTCAGGGTTAAAAAGCTGTGTCCATTTAAATTTTTGGTCTGTTTCTACAGCTTGAATAATAGTGTTAAAATTAAATTTCATGTCGCTCTGGTTTGGTTTCCCATTTGTCAATTACACTTGTAGCCAAAGCATTTCCTAACACATTTGTCATACTTCTTGCCATATCACAAAAATGGTCAATTGGTAAAATTAAGGCGATACCTTCAGGAGGAATTCCAAACATAGCACAGGTTGCTACGATTACAATTAAAGAGGCTCTTGGCACGCCTGCAACACCTTTACTGGTGAGCATTAATATTAATAACATCGTAATTTGTTCACCTAAATCTAGCGGAACATTATACACTTGAGCAATAAAAATACTTGCAAAAGTCATGTACATCATACTCCCGTCAAGGTTAAATGAATAACCTAAAGGTAAAATAAACGAAACAATTTTTGGTTGGCAACCAAAACGTTCTAACTCTTCTACCATTTTAGGAAATACCGCCTCGCTACTCGTGGTAGAAAACGCAATTAATAACGGACTTTTTATTCTTTGTAATAAAGTAAACAATCGTTTGCCAAGAATTAAATAGCCTAAAAGCAATAGAACAATCCATAGAACAAGAATGCCAACTAAAAAGGCACCTAAATATTTTGCATATAA
The DNA here is from genome assembly GCF_031326205.1 of Flavobacterium sp. 20NA77.7. Classification (NCBI taxonomy): domain Bacteria; kingdom Pseudomonadati; phylum Bacteroidota; class Flavobacteriia; order Flavobacteriales; family Flavobacteriaceae; genus Flavobacterium; species Flavobacterium nakdongense. Next base: position 309,664 of record NZ_CP133721.1, read on the forward strand.
CGTAAACACTTCAAAACCATGTTTTGCAATAGCACCAGCTACAGCTCCTAATACACCTAAAGGTGCTGTCCACATAATATAAGTTACCATTTTTAGTACCACATGAGCTACAGCATCTAAAAGTTTAATGATAGGCTTGGCTTCTTTTTTGCTAAATGCACCTAATGCAAGTCCAAACAATATGGAAAAAATAACAATTTGTAGAATTTCATTGTGTGCAAATGCTTCAAATAAACTCTTTGGAATAACATGATTAACAAATTCCTCTAAGGAAAATTCATGGGTTTTTTCAACCAATTCTTTAGCTCCTGACGTGTCTCTCAAATCAATATTTGTACCTTTTCCTGGTTCAAAGAAATTAACTAAAAGCATACCTAATAATAGCGATATGGAAGAGGCAGATAGAAACCATATCATCGCTTTTCCTCCTACACGACCCACCATTTTCATATCGCCCATTTTAGCAATCCCAACAACCAAAGTAGAAAAAACCAATGGCGCAATGATCATTTGTACCAAACGAATGAAAATTGTACCTAGTAATTTAATGTTTTTAGAAAAAGATGGAATAGCATCAGGAAATTGATAATGGATAATGCCCCCAAGAACTACACCAACAAGTAGTGCTATAATGATGAGTAAGAAAAGCTTATTGTTTTTCATGTGTAAAATTTGATTTTAATAAAAGTACTATGTTGTGTAAATAAATTTATTTGTGTGTGAAAATACACATTTTTTTTTAAAAATGTACTACTTTTAGCATCGTATTTAAATTTTTTAAAAATGAAAAAATATATTTTACTCGTTATCAGTATGATTAGTATTACTACATCCGCACAAGAGATTTTAACGCCAGAAAAACTTTGGCAGTTAGGCAGAATTAATCCATTGGGAATGACCAAAGATGGCAAAAACATACTTTTTAAAGTAGGCATTCCAAGCATTCAAGAAAATAAAATTGTCTCTACTACGTATACTATACCTGTAAATGGAGGCAAGGCGGTGCAAATTGTTTCTGCGGAAGGGTTAATACACGATAAAAATGTATCAAAAGACGGAACCAAAAAAATATTTGATAAAGCGGTAAAAGTGGAAAAATTATTAGGAACAGATTTGTATCCTGAATTAACTAGAACAACCGCACAAGTATATTCAGAATTAGATTATCGCCATTGGGATACGTATAATGATGGCACGCATAATCATGTGTTTTATAAAGATTTGGTATCGGGTAAAGAATTTGATATTATGCCTGATGAGCCTTATGACGCTCCTCAAAAACCACATGGAGGAGATGAAGACTATACTTGGTCGCCCGATGGTACAAAAATCATTTATGTATGTAAAAAATTAGCCGGAACGGCTTATGCAAAAAGCACAAATACCGATTTATATGAATATGATTTAGCAACTGGTAAAACAGTAAATTTAACACCTACTAATAAAGGATACGACACACATCCTCTTTTTTCACCTTTGGGTGAATTATCTTGGTTGCAAATGAAACGCGATGGTTTTGAAGCGGATAAAAATGATATTATAGTAAGACACAATACTATTGATGTTAATTTAACCGAAAATTGGGACGGTACTGTTGATAGTTTTGTATGGTCTAAAGATGGGTATGAAGTCTTTTTTATAGCTCCTGTAAAAGGCACAAAACAACTCTTTAGTGTTGCATATATTGGAGTTTCTAAAAATGCACATAAAGTAATTCAACTTACAGATGGCGATTTTGATGTTAATGGAATTGTTGGTTTTACTGAAAATTCAGTAGTAGTATCAAGAACAGATCACAACCATGCAGCAGAGATTTTTTCTTTTGATTTAAAAAAGAAAGATTGGAATCAACTCACACATGTAAATGATGAAGCCTATGCAAAAATCGGAATGTGTACATCAGAAAAGAGATGGGTAACGACCACAGATGGAAAAAAAATGTTGGTTTGGGTTATTTTACCACCTAATTTTGATAAAACAAAAAAATATCCAACGCTTTTATATTGTCAAGGCGGACCACAAAGTGCTTTAACGCAATCGTATTCATTTCGTTGGAATTTTCAATTAATGGCTTCGCAAGGGTACATTATAGTGGCACCAAACCGAAGAGGTATGCCAGGACATGGTGTAAAATGGAACGAACAAATTTCGGGAGATTGGGGCGGACAAGTCATGGACGATTATTTGTCAGCCATTGATGATATCACTAAAGAATCGTATGTAGATAAAAACCGTTTAGGTGCTGTGGGTGCTAGTTATGGTGGCTATTCGGTATTTCAATTAGCAGGAATTCATAAAAATAGGTTTAAAACATTTATTTCTCATTGTGGTATTTTCAATACAGAAAGTATGTATGGCACAACAGAGGAAGTCTTTTTTACAAATTGGGATGCAGGTGGTGCCTATTGGGAAAAAGAGAATAAAACAGCGCAAAAAACCTACAACGAATTTAATCCTATTAAGTTAGTAAACAATTGGAATACCCCGATACTAATTATTCAAGGGGGGAAAGATTATCGTGTGCCAATAGGACAAGGTCAAGAAGCATTTCAAGCGGCGCAATTAAAAGGAATTAAGAGTAAGTTTATATTGTTTCCAGACGAAAACCATTGGGTATTAAAACCACAAAATGCTTTAGTATGGCAAGGGGAATTTTTTAAATGGTTGAAAGAAACGTTATAATAAGTCAAATAATTAGGTAATCTATAACGTGTGAATCATTTCGACATCATTATTATTGGCGGAGGTGCAGCCGGATTTTTTTCAGCTATTAATATAGTAGAAAAAAATCCGAAACTTCGTGTTGCTATTTTAGAACGTGGAAAAGAATGTTTGTCTAAAGTCAAAATCTCTGGTGGTGGTCGTTGCAATGTAACTCATGCCTGTTTTGTGCCAAATGATTTGGTTAAGTTTTATCCGCGAGGTGAAAAAGAACTGAAAGGCCCTTTTCATCAGTTTTGCTCGGGAGATACGATAGAATGGTTTGAAAAACATGCTGTCCAACTTAAAATTGAAGAAGACGGCCGAATGTTCCCTGTTTCAAATTCTTCGCAAACTATTATAGATTGTTTTGAAAAAGAAGTTCAAAAATTAGGTATACAAGTCATTACTTCTCAAAGCGTTCAGTCGTTATTTCATAATGGAGAAATTTGGAAAATAGAAACACAAAACAATTCGTATAAAGCGAAAAAATTAGTTATAGCAACGGGTAGTAATCCTAAAATTTGGGAACTGTTTCATAAATTAGGACATACTATTGTTTCACCAGTTCCATCACTTTTTACATTCAATATCAAAGATGCTCGAATAAAAGATTTAATGGGTGTTTCTGCTGAGGTTTCGGTAAAAGTAAAAAACAGCAAATTAGTCGCTTCTGGGCCCTTATTAATTACGCATTGGGGAATGAGTGGTCCTGCCATATTGAGACTTTCTGCTTGGGGAGCTCGAGAATTATTTGATACAAATTACCAATTTGCCATTCAAATTAATTGGTTAAAAGACCAAAATTTTGATGAGGTTTTGGCGATGCTTCAAGAATTAAAAATAGAAAATGCCAAGAAAAATTGTGCTAAATTTTCTCCTTTTGCGTTGCCAAAACGACTTTGGGAAAGTATTTTAGAGGCTGCTACTATTTCTTTTGAAACGAAATGGGCCGATTTAACTAAAAAACAACTCAACAAATTAGCCGAAGAACTTACAGTAGCAACCTATCAAGTGAATGGTAAGAGTACGTTTAAAGAAGAATTTGTAACCGCAGGTGGTATTGATTTAAAGGAAATCAACTTCAAAACCATGCAAAGTAAAATTTTACCTAACCTCTTTTTTGCAGGCGAAATACTAAATATTGATGCAATTACAGGTGGATTCAACTTTCAAAATGCTTGGACGGGAGGGTTTATTATTGCTGAAAATATTATAAAATAATTTCTTTAACCACAAAGTACCCTAATTGTTCACCAAGAACACTAGGTTTCTTAATCTCAATAGTATAAAAAACTTAGCGAAACTTTGCCTTTACTTTGAGTTACTTTGTGCAACCAACCTACCTATCTATTCAAAAACCAAATACTCCAAGTCAATATACTTGCAAAAGAAACCCAAGCTATATAAGGAAGGAGTAAATAACCCGCATTTTTGTTAATGGGTTTAAATTTTACATAGGTTTCATAAATCATTAATAAAAGTAAAATGACTTCAACTGCTGCTAAAAACAAATTTTGAAGGCCAAAAAATAAATACGACCACAATGCATTAAGAGCCAATTGAATAACAAAAAATTTCAAGCCTTGTTTTACTTCTTTCTCTTTCGAATTAATTTCGTTCCAAATTAACCCTGCTGCAATTCCCATAAAAATGTAAAGCGTTGTCCAAACCGGTGCAAAAATCCAATTTGGCGGATTAAATATAGGTTTTACAAGTGTCGGATACCAAGTAGTTATAGACGATTGTGTGACCTTTCCAGACAAAAATCCAACAACTAAACAAATTGTAACACAGTAAATAATTCGAAGGTATTTTTGCATTTCTTTAAAATTTTAATCAAAGATAGTAAAACTTCTGCTTCTGATTTCTAAGTTCTTACTTTCCTTTTTTATCTTTGTCAAAAATTGCAACGATGTTCACAGAACAAGATTTTATACAAACAAATTTTTCTACCATAGATAAAACTGCTTTTGCGTGGAGTGCGCCAAGCAATATCGCCTTAGTAAAGTATTGGGGTAAAAAAGAAAACGGGGAGCAAATTCCAGCTAATCCATCAATTAGTTTTACCTTAAAGCATTGTAAAACGATCACATCCGTAGAGGTAAAAAGAAAAGAAATGAATGAATCGTTTTCTTTTGATTTGTTGTTTGAAGGGCAACCTAAAGAAGAGTTTAAACCAAAAATTCAAAAATTTTTAGAACGAATAGAACGGTTCTGTCCTTATTTGAAAAATTTTCATTTAGTAATTGATACAAAAAACACATTTCCTCACAGTTCAGGCATAGCGTCATCTGCATCAGGAATGGCGGCATTAGCAATGAATATCATGAGTCTTGAAAAAGCGCTTGTTCCAGCTATTTCAGACGATTATTTTTATGCAAAAGCTTCTTTTTTAGCACGTCTAGGAAGCGGAAGTGCTTGTAGAAGTATAAAAGGAGAGGTTGTAACTTGGGGAGAAAACCAAAGTATAAAAGCAAGTTCCGACTTGTTTGGTGTAGCATTTGAATCGTTACATGAAAATTTCAAACAGTATCAAGACACTATATTGCTTGTAGATAAAGGAGAAAAAGTGGTATCGAGCACACTTGGACATGATTTAATGCATGGGCATCCTTATGCCGAACGAAGATTTGAGCAAGCACACGACAACCTAGCTGCATTAAGCACAATTTTAAAGGAAGGTGCAATTGAAGACTTTATTAAAATTGTTGAAAGTGAAGCATTGACATTACATGCCATGATGATGACATCCATGCCTTATTTTATATTAATGAAACCTAATACGCTTGAAATTATTACCAAAATTTGGCAGTTTAGAAACGACACTAAGTTTCCTGTTTGTTTTACATTAGATGCAGGTGCGAATGTACACGTTTTATATCCAAATAATGTAAAAGAGAAAGTGTTGCAATTTATTAAAGATGAATTAGTTGGCTATTGTGAAAATGGTCAGTATATTTGTGATGAAATTGGGAAAGGTGCCACTTGTTTAAAATAATTTGTATCTTTACACAAAACAACTGATTACTAAATACTGTAAACTGTAAACTAAAAAATGAAAGGACCGCTTTTTTATTCAAAAATATTACTCTTCGGAGAATATGGAATTATACAAGATTCAAAAGGTCTTTCTATTCCCTATAATTTCTATAACGGGGCATTAAAAACAGATGCTAATCCTTCAGAAGAAGCTAAAAAATCAAATGAAAGTTTAGTAAAGTTCACGGTTTATTTACAGCAATTGCAAAAGAATCAGCCTTCATTGGTTTCTTTCAATTTAGAAGCGTTGCAAAAGGATGTTAATGCCGGAATGTATTTTGATTCTAGTATTCCTCAAGGCTATGGAGTAGGAAGTAGTGGCGCTTTAGTAGCAGCCATTTATGATAAGTACGCATATGATAAAATCACTGTTCTAGAAAATTTAACTCGAGAAAAATTACTGCAATTAAAATCTATTTTTGCTCAAATGGAATCTTTTTTCCACGGCAAAAGTTCAGGTTTAGATCCGTTAAATAGCTATTTAAGTTTGCCTATTTTAATTAATTCCAAAGATAATATTGAACCAACTGGTATTCCAAGTCAATCTACTTCTGGGAAAGGAGCCGTTTTTTTAATTGACTCAGGAATTGTAGGTGAAACCGCGCCTATGGTAAATATATTTATGGAAAACTTAAAAGACAAAGGTTTCCGTAATATGTTAAAATCTCAATTCATTAAATATACGGATAAATGTGTGGAAAATTTCTTGCATGGTGATGTTAAAAATTTATTCCAAAACACAAAAGAATTATCAAAAGTAGTTTTAAATAATTTCAAACCAATGATTCCAGAACAGTTCCACCAAGTTTGGCAAAAAGGAATTGATACTAACGATTATTATTTAAAATTATGTGGTTCTGGCGGTGGTGGCTATATCTTAGGTTTTACCGAAGACCTAGATAAAGCAAAAGTTGCATTAAAAGACTATAAATTAGAAGTTGTATATCAATTCTAAAATCAAAATTTCAAGTTTAGGAATTTTATTTCAATTTATTCGTTAAACTTAAACCTTAATCTTGAAACCAATTCCATGCTCAATCGCAAAACCAAAATACTGCTCACTAAAATCTTGAGTTTTTTCTCTGTAGTGCGTGGCTACAATATTTTTGTTATTGCATTGGCACAGTATTTAGCTGCTATTTATATTTTGGCTCCCGAAAAAAGAGCACTTGACGTTTTGTTAGATTGGCGCTTGTTTTTATTAGTAATGGCTTCTACGTTTGCCATTGCTGGAGGGTATATTATCAACAATTTTTATGATGCAAAAAAAGACATCATTAACCGACCAAAAAAATCCTATTTAGACCGTTTGGTAAGTCAAAAAACCCAATTACAAGTTTATTTTACGCTTAATTTTATTTCGGCATTATTGGCTTTTTTTGTATCGTGGCGAGCTGCCATTTTTTATTCCGGTTACATTTTTTTGCTTTGGTATTATTCACATAGGTTGAAAAAATATGTAGCAATAGGTAATCTTTCCGCCGCTCTTTTAGCGGTACTTCCTTTTTTTGGGATTTTGTTGTATTTTAAAAATTTTTATCAGGTAATTTTTGTACATGCCACCTTTTTGTTTCTTATTATTTTAATAAGGGAAATGATTAAAGATTTAGAAAATATATCAGGAGATTTAAGTAATGATTACCAAACATTACCAGTTATTTTTGGCGAAAGATTCACTAAATGGTGTATCACATTTTTATTAGCTTTAACACTAGTTCCTGTTTATTTTTTAGTTACCATTTATGAGGTAGGTTACATGGATACCTATTTTTATTGCAGTTATTTTTTCTTGCTTTTTTTCCTATGGAAATTATGGTGTGCAAGCCAAAAGACAGCTTACATAAAATTGCACATTCTACTAAAATTAATTCTCGTTGCAGGTGTAATTTGTATTATTCTAATTAAACCAACTGTTCTTGAAAACGGACAAAAATTATTGCTTAAAAAGTAATATAGGGCTAATAGAAATAGCTTTTTTGTCCAAATAAAAAAAAGATTCTGATTTCTAAACTCTAAATTCTAATTTTAAACAAGTACTTTTGCAAAAAAATAAAACCTATGAGAAAAGCATCTGGAGACAAAAGAAAAGGAAAAGTTTCGGAACCTAAAAAAACAGAAACGGCAAAATCTTTTTCTAAAGATAAAAAGCCTTTTCAAAAATTTACTAAAACCACAGATAAACCAAAAGCTACACCCAAAAAGGAATCTGACGAATTGCGTTTAAATAGATATATTGCAAATTCGGGAGTTTGTAGTAGAAGAGATGCAGATATTTACATTCAGAGTGGAAATGTAAAAGTAAATGGAGAAGTGATTACAGAAATGGGCTATAAAGTAAAGCTTACGGATGTTGTCAATTTCGATGGAGTAGTCATTACACCTGAAAAAAAAGAATATATTTTGTTGAATAAGCCTAAAAATTTCTCTACAGAAAAGAACGAATTAGGCGCAACAAATGTGCTGAATTTAGTATATAGCGCAACAAAATCAAAGATTGAACCTGTGGGAAGAATGGATAAAACTACAACAGGATTGCTTCTTTTCACAAATGATACAGAAATGGTGAAAAAATTTACTTCGCCAAATCAACGTTCTTCCAAATTATATCAAGTATCATTAGATAAAAACTTGAAATATGAAGATTTAGAGAAAATCCAAAATGGAATTCACATTGACGGGCATAAAGTATATGTAGAAGAAATTACCTATATCGAAAATCAGCCTAAAAGTGAAATTGGTGTAAAAATGAAAACAGCGAATGTGAAAATTGTACGAACTATTTTCGAACAATTAAAATATGATGTTATTAAATTAGATCGAGTGATGTTTGCGGGTTTGACTAAGAAAAATTTACCAAGAGGAAATTGGAGATTTCTAACGAGTCAGGAAATTATTAATTTGAAAAACAGTTAAAAAATAATTGAAATTAAAAAAATAATGCTATTTTTGATTTTAAATAAGTACAAAAAATGAAAAAGTTATTCTCTCTAGTTGCCGTTTTGTTTGTGTTTCTTTCTTGTCAACAAGAAATAAAAACAAGCACACCTTCTTTTCAAGCAGAAAAAGACAACGTATTTTGGAGAGCTAAAGATGCAAAAGTAAACTACAATTCTAATGGTTCAATCACAATTAGTGCTTATTCTTCATATGAAATTGTAACACTTACGCTGCCTTCTCCAAACCCAGGAACATATACATTAGGAGTAGATACAAATTCATATGCAACCTATACCTACACTCTAAACGGTATCACAAAACATTATGAAACTGGGGTGAGTATAGGAAATGGACAAGTTATTATTAAACCAAGTACGGCTCCCGGAACATTTACAGGAACATTTAGGCTTAATGCTGAAGATGAAGACGGAGAAGTCATCAACTACAATAAAGGTGTTTTTTATCAAATACCCGTTTTTTAATACATACTTGAAAATATACCATAACCACTTCAAAATGAAGTGGTTTTTTGTTTTTGTTAATAACTAAAATTGGCTCAAAAAAAGAAAAATTGTATTTTTGAGAACTTCCTTTTTTTAGGATTTTTTTTTAATCATAATATCTTTTGACGCCTTATGTATTTAATTTTTGATACGGAAACTACGGGATTACCTAAAAGTTGGTCTGCACCTATTACAGATACTGATAATTGGCCACGTTGTGTACAGATAGCTTGGCAATTGCATGACGAAATGGGTAATTTAGTTGAACATCAAGATTATTTAATACGTCCTGAAGGGTTTAATATTCCATACGATGCCGAACAAGTGCATGGTATTTCTACAGATTTAGCAACTGCTCAAGGTATTTTGTTAACCGAAATGCTTGAAAAATTTAATGTTGCCTTGTCAAAAGCATCTTATGTGGTGGGACAAAATGTTGGTTTTGATATTAACATTATGGGTTGTGAATTTCACAGAGCAGGACTACAAACGCCTTTATTGGGCATGAATGTTTTGGATACCTGTACTGAAACTACCGCAGAGCTATTGCGTTTACCAGGAGGGCGAGGAGGAAAGTTTAAATTACCTACTTTAACAGAGTTACATGAATATCTTTTTGGACAAAAATTTTCAGAAGCTCATAATGCTACTGCCGATGTGGAAGCAACAACTCGTTGTTTTTTAGAATTAGTAAAACGCGGTACTTTTTCCGAAAACGAGTTGCCAGTTGATGCAGATTATTATAGAAGATTTAAAGAACAAAATGCTTCAGTTATACAGCCCATAGGATTAAAACATAGTAACTTAAAAACAGCTTCTGAAGCTTTAAAACAAAAATTAAAAGAGCAATTATCCGAAGGAATTAAATTAAGTTCGGAAGAACGAATAGATTTAACAAACATTTCTTTTGCTCATCTTCATAATCATTCTCAGTTTTCTGTTCTGCAATCAACAATTTCTATTCCAGCGTTAATACAAAATGCAGTAAAGCATAAAATGTCAGCAGTTGCATTAACCGATATTGGTAATATGATGGGTGCTTTCCAATTTGTAAGTGGTATCTTGACACATAATAAAACGGCAGAATTAAAAAATAAAGAAGCCATCGAAAAAGGAGAAGAACAAACAGAGACCATAATCAAACCAATAGTAGGTTGTGAATTTTTTGTATGTGAAAACCGTTTAGATAAGACTAAAAAAGACAATGGTTATCAAGTCGTTTTTTTAGCGAAAAATAAAAATGGCTATCACAATTTGGCCAAACTAGCTTCTTATGCTTATACAGAAGGAATGTATTATGTGCCAAGAATTGATAAAGATCTTGTCCAAAAATATAAGGAAGACATCATTGTTTTAACAGGAAGTTTATATGGCGAAGTTCCTAATAAAATTCTAAATGTTGGCGAAAATCAGGCTGAAGAAGCCTTGTTGTGGTGGAAAGAACAATTTGGCGAAGATTTGTATATAGAAATTATGCGTCACAATCAACAAGATGAAGATGCTGTAAATCAAACCTTAATACAATTTTCACAAAAACATGCTATTAAGTTAGTTGCAACTAATAACACCTTTTATATAGCTAAAGAAGATGCAAATGCACATGATATTTTATTGTGTGTAAAAGATGGCGAAAAACAAGCTACACCTATAGGTAGAGGTAGAGGCTATAGATACGGATTACCTAATCAAGAATATTATTTCAAGTCGGCAGATGAAATGAAACAGCTATTTGCTGATTTACCAAGTGCTATTATTTCAATTCAAGAAATTATTGATAAAATCGAAATTTATTCCTTGTCACGAGATGTGTTGCTTCCAAAATTTGATATTCCTGCAGAATTTCAAGTGGCAGAAGACTTAACAGATAAAGGTGTGCGTGGAGAGAATAGTTATTTAAGGCATTTAACCTATAAAGGAGCCGAACAACGTTATGGTGAAATTACAGAAGAGATTAGAGAACGTTTAGATTTTGAATTATTAACTATAAGTAATTCGGGCTATCCAGGGTATTTTTTAATTGTACAAGATTTTATTGCCGAAGCTCGTAAAATGGGAGTATCTGTAGGTCCGGGACGAGGTTCTGCCGCTGGTTCTGCCGTTGCTTATTGTTTAGGAATTACAAATATTGACCCCATTAAATATGATTTACTTTTTGAGCGGTTTTTAAATCCAGATAGGGTATCTATGCCAGATATTGATATTGATTTTGATGATGAAGGAAGAGGTAGAGTTATGGACTATGTTATTCAAAAATATGGAGCTAATCAAGTGGCGCAAATTATTACCTATGGTAAAATGGCAACAAAATCTGCTATTAGAGATACAGCAAGGGTCTTAGATTTACCGCTTTTCGAAGCAGATAAATTAGCAAAATTAATTCCAGGAATGATGCCAGGAAAATGGAATTTAGCAAGATTTTTATCAGAAAAAGAGGAAGAAGTAAAAAAAGTGCTTCGTAGCGAAGAATTTGATAGAGTTAAAGAATTAATAGGTATCGCAAGCGAACGTAATTTGTCAGGAGAAACCATTCAACAAGCAAAAGTTATTGAAGGGTCTTTACGAAATACGGGTATTCACGCTTGTGGAGTAATCATTACACCAGATGATATTACAAACTTTGTACCAGTAACTACTGCAAAAGACTCCGATTTGTATGTAACTCAGTTTGATAATGCAGTTGCAGAAAGTGCAGGTCTGTTGAAAATGGACTTTTTAGGACTAAAAACTTTAACGTTAATAAAGGATACTGTTAAATTAGTAAAATATAAAAAAGGAATTGACTTAGATCCAGACAATTTTCCTATAGACGATAAAAAAACCTATGAATTATTTCAAAGAGGTGAAACAGTAGGTATATTTCAGTATGAGTCCCCAGGAATGCAAAAATATATGAAGGAATTAAAGCCTACAGTTTTTGCAGATTTAATTGCGATGAATGCATTATATCGTCCGGGACCTTTAGAATACATTCCAAGTTTTATCAAGCGTAAAAACGGGGAAGAGTCTATAGTGTATGATTTAGATGCCTGTGAAGAATATTTAGCAGAAACCTATGGCATTACCGTTTACCAAGAGCAAGTAATGCTTTTGTCCCAAAAATTAGCAGATTTTTCGAAAGGTGATGCTGACGTTTTAAGAAAAGCAATGGGTAAAAAAATGCTAGATGTGCTTGAAAAAATGAAGTCTAAATTTATTGAAGGGGCTGTTAAAAAAGGACATCCAGAAGATAAATTAGAAAAAATTTGGAAAGACTGGACAGCATTTGCACAATATGCTTTTAATAAATCACATTCTACTTGTTATGCTTGGATTGCTTACCAAACGGCTTATTTAAAAGCCCATTATCCAGCAGAGTATATGGCAGCTGTGCTTTCAAATAACATGAATGATATCAAGCAAGTTTCTTTCTTTATGGAAGAATGTAAACGAATGGGATTAGAAGTATTAGGACCAGATGTGAATGAGTCATTTTATAAATTTACAGTAAATGATAACAACGCTATTCGTTTTGGAATGGGTGCCATTAAAGGTGTAGGTGAAGGAGCTGTACAAACAATTGTACAAGGAAGAAAAGAGGCTAAGTACCGTTCTATTTTTGATTTGGCAAAACGAGTAGATTTACGTGCGGCTAACAAGAAAGCTTTTGAAAATTTAGCTTTAGCAGGAGGATTTGATTGTTTTGAAGGAACGCATAGAGCTCAATATTTTCACACTGAAGGTGATGGAATTTCGTTTCTTGAAAAAGCAATGCGATATGGAGCAAAATATCAAGAAAATGAAAATTCATCACAAGTAAGTCTTTTTGGTGAAGCGGCAGATGTGCAAATTCCAGAACCTGTTGTGCCTCCATGTGAAGATTGGAATACTATGGAAAAGCTGGCTAGAGAAAGAGAAGTTGTTGGGATTTACATTTCAGGCCATCCTTTAGATGATTACAAATTTGAAATGAAATATTTTTGTAATACAAGATTAGAAGCCTTCAAGTCATTAGAAAGTTTAGTAGGTAAAAATTTGTCTTTTGGAGGAATTGTTAACGATGTGCAACATTTGACAGCTAAAAATGGTAAAGGTTGGGCTAAATTTACAATAGATGGGTATGACGAGTCTCATGAGTTTAGAATATTTGATGAGGAATATTTAAAATTCCGACATTTTTTGGTTCAAAATACTTTTGTGTACATGAAAGTAGGTATAAAAGAAGGTTGGACAAACAGAGAAACAGGAAAAAAATCAGATCCAAAAATAGTATTTACCCACGCGCAATATTTACAGGATGTATTGCGAGATTTTGCTAAAAAATTAACGATTCAACTCCCAATAGAAGAGTTAAAAGAACAATTATTGCAGCAATTAAAAGATTTATTTCAAACACATCAAGGAGAATTTAATGTGAATTTTGAAATTCTTGAATTAGAAAAAGTAAAGCGTCAAGTAGAACGAAAAGCTGAATTTGATGAAGAATTTATTTCAGATGAAGAAGAAAGTTCAGAGATTTTAGTTGTTGAAAGTCAACTGGAAGAAATTGAGGAAACGATTATAAAAAATAAATTAGAAATGCCCTCTAGAAAATTAAAAATTGCCATTTCAAGGCCTCTTTTAGAAGAATTAGAAAAAAAACAAATCCATTTTAAATTAAATTAAGTAGCACATAAAATTTAATGATGTGTAAATAGTTAAAACAAATAGAACGTATAAGTTCAAAAAAAATAATTAGTTATCTTTGCATTAATAATATTTAAAAAACATTAAACTTTTAAACAAAAATATATATGGCATTAGCAATTACAGATGCTACTTTTGAAGAAGTGGTATTACAATCAGACAAACCAGTAGTAGTAGATTTTTGGGCAGCTTGGTGCGGACCATGTAGAATGGTAGGTCCGGTTATCGATGAAATCGCAACAGAATATGAAGGCAAAGCAATAGTAGGTAAAGTAGATGTTGATGCAAATCAAGAATTTGCAGCTAAATATGGTGTAAGAAATATTCCGACCGTTTTGGTGTTCCAAAAAGGAGAAGTTGTAGGAAGACAAGTAGGAGTGGCTCCTAAGAAAACATATACAGACGCTATCGATGCTTTGTTGTAATAGCTAAAAAAGAAAAAAATGAAAGGTTCAACGAGAGTTGAGCCTTTTTTTTATTTATCATCTTTTTCCATTTGCCCTTCACCATTTGCATAAAATAAAAAATCTTTGTTACCTTTGAAATTATGAATTTAGATACCCAAATTGAAAAAATAGCAAGTTTTAAGCATTTAGCACTTTTAGCTAATCAAATAGTTGAAGGTTTTCTTTCGGGTATGCACAAGTCTCCTTTTCACGGTTTTTCGGCCGAATTTGCAGAGCATAAAACATACAACCAAGGAGAAAGCACAAGACATATTGATTGGAAATTATTTGCTAAAACAGACCGATTGTATACCAAACGCTATGAAGAAGAAACAAATTTGCGTTGTCATTTAATTATAGATAATTCATCATCAATGCATTATCCGCAATTACAAGCGCAACAAAATTTTTATGAAAATAAAATAGGTTTTTCTGTTTTAGCTTCGGCGGTTTTGATGAATTTATTAAAAAAACAACGAGATGCTGTGGGCTTAAGTGTTTATTCTGATACATATGAATATTATGCGCCCGAAAAAGGAAGTGAGCGCCACCATAGCATGTTGCTTAATCAATTTGAAGAATTATTAACAACTTCTAAAAAGTCAAAGCAAACCGATTCTATTTCTTTTTTACATCAAATTGCAGAAAATATTCACCGTCGTTCTATGATTGTTCTTTTTACAGATATGTTTCAAAAAAATACGTCTAAAGAAGATCAAGATAAATTATTTAAAGCACTACAGCATTTAAAACACAATAAGCATAAGGTTGTTTTGTTTCATGTGTATGATGAAAAAACCGAATTTCTTTTCGATTTTGACTCTACACCTAGAAAATTTATTGATACAGAAACGGGAGAAGAAATTAATTTGTTTGCAGAAAATGCGAAGGAAGCTTATGAAAAAGCCATGCATGAATATTTTTATACTATTCAACAAAATTGCACGGCTTATCAAATAAAATATGTTCCTGTTTCTGTAGGAGAAAATTTCGAAAAAATAATTACTACATATTTAGTTGAAAAACAGAAGTTTGGCTAATTCAATATTGCTTTTTAGTGTTTTTTACAGAAAAATGTTTGTAGATATAAAAAAGTGTTCTATATTTGCACTCGCATTAAAGCAAGGTTTGGTAGTTCAGTTGGTTAGAATACATGCCTGTCACGCATGGGGTCGCGGGTTCGAGTCCCGTCCAGACCGCTAAAATTTGGGAAGCATTCTGAGAAATCAGAATGCTTTTTTGCCCAAAAAAAGCATCAAAAATAGTTGTGTTGTTTAGCCTAGAAATAGGCGCGGTTTAGTAGTTAGACCAATGAAAAGCTCTCCAGACTTGGTAGGGCTTTTTTGATTTTTATGTTTGTTTATATCACTTTAGCACAGAAAAGGTGTATTTCATAGGTTTTTTTTTCATTTAATCTTGTTTTTTAACAAAGATGTTTTTTTTATAGATAATTTACTTATATTTAGCCACTTAATATTTCAATTAGAAAATTAAACTCCCTAAAATGAAGAAAAAAATACTTTTATTATTAGTGCTTTTAAATGCGGTTATAACTTCTTTATATGCGCAATGCACAACCCCTAGCAATGTTTTTGTTTCAGGAATAACAAATAATTCTGCAACAATTTCATGGGTGCAAAACACTACATCTGCTGATTATAACATTCAATTATTTATGAATGGTGTAACAGCTGGTACTTTTGCAACTCAAACAAGTCCTTATGTTCTAACTGGACTTCCATGTGGAGTTACTTGTTCGATTCAAATTGTAGCTGTTTGTGCGACAAACGTAATAAGCAATCCAAGCACGTCAGTTACTTTTACAACTTTGCCTTGCCCGCCACAATTTGGTCAGCCTCAAAACATGACAAATTGTGTGGTGAATGGTTTTGGTTGTTTTGATTTAGCTACTAATACGCCTGTAATTTTAGCAAATCAGCCATCAAATCAATATACAGTAACTTATCATTCTTCTCAAGCCGATGCAGTTTCAGGTGTTAATCCACTAGTGAGTCCACATTGTGTAAATCAAGGTACATATACAGTTTATTCAAGAGTAACAGAGATTTCATCTGGGAATATGATGCAAGTTAGTGGTTTTACAATAAATGCTGTTGATTATCAAGTTATGCCAGCATTAAATCCTATGGTGCAATGTGATGATAATAACGACCAACAAGTAATTTTTGATTTAACGACTTCACAAGCAGTAATTAATACAAATAATGTCTTAGTGTATTATCCAACTTTAACTGCTGCACAAAACCAAGTAAATCCCTTAACACCAGCTACTAATTTTGTAGTTCCTGTTTCAGCATCAAATAGTACTATTTTTATTAGAGAAATTATTGCTAATGAATGTGATAAAATATATCCAAGAACAGTTTTCGCGCAATCTAATTGTAATTTGGCTTCATCTTGTGCAAATGCTAATTTATTGTGTAATTCATTAGGGATTCCTTTTTCTAATACGATAAGTGCAGCAAGTACTGGTTCAGCAGGATGTTTAGGTTCAACACCGAACCCAACATGGTTTTATTTGCCAATCAGTACTTCTGGAAATATTAATTTAGTAGTAACACAAGGAAATAATGCGCCAAGTTATAATAATTTGGATATTGATTACGTGGTATACGGGCCATTTACAAGTGGCACTACAAGCTGTAATTTAGTGAGCACAGCTAACATTGTTAGTTGTAGTTATTCTGCTTCTCCTACAGAATATCCATATATTCAAAATGCACAAGCGGGACAATATTATTTAATGATGGTAACTAATTTTTCTAATCAAAATGGTTTTATCACTATTAATAATTTGTCTACTACAACAGGCGTTATTAACTGTACTGGTTTTTCATTTAATGCCTTCTTAGATGCAAATAATAATGGAACTAAAGATTCTGGCGAGATTAATTTCCCATTAGGTAAATTCACTTATGAAAAGAATGATAATGGAGTAGTTCATAATGTAATTGCACCAACAGGAATGTTTAGCATTTATGATAATGTACCAACTAATTCATATGATGTGTCTTATGTAGTAAACCCATCCTATGCAGCGATGTATAACGTAAATCCTTCACAATTTTTAAATCTAACACCAACAGGAGCTGGAATGACCACTTATTATTTTCCTGTTACTTCGGTTCAAAATTATAATGATATAGGTGTAGCTGTTGTGCCATTTAATGCACCAAGACCCGGATTTAATTACATCAATAGAATAGTGTATACAAATCTAGGAAATCAAACAATTGCCTCTGGAACAGTTACATTTACAAAACCAGTAGCAGTATCTATTGTTTCTACAAATCCTGCAACAACTAGTACACCTACAGGATTCACGTATAACTTCACAAATTTATTACCTTTTGAAGTCCGAATAATTGATGTAATAATGGCTGTGCCAACAATTCCAACAGTTAATGCTGGAGATTATTTAGTGAGTCAAGCTTCAATTGTTCCTACAACGGGTGATGTCGTGCTTGAAAATAATAGTAATACTTTAACGCAATTAGTAGTGAATGCTTACGATCCAAATGATAAAATGGAATCTAGAGGGCCACAAATTTTATATTCAAGTTTTACATCAAATGATTATTTGTATTATACAATTCGTTTTGAAAATACAGGTAACGCCAGTGCAATTAATATTCGTGTAAACGACATGTTAAATAGTAAATTAGATGAAACTACCTTAACAATGATAAATTCTAGCCACGCTTACGAATTAGATAGAGTGGGTAGAGAATTGAATTGGAAATTTAATAATATTCAATTGCCCGTTTCAGTAGCTAATACTACTATTGGTAAAGGATATGTAACTTTCAAAATTAAACCTAAACCAGGATATGCAGTAGGGGATATTATTCCAAATGCAGCGTCTATATATTTTGATTACAACCCTGCAATTATAACTAATACGTTTACCACAGAGTTTGTAGCTGCTTTATCGGCTGCATCATTTGAGAATGAAGAGTTTGCTATTTATCCAAATCCAACAAATGGTATTTTTACTATTCAATCACAATCAAATGATTCAATTTCTGAAGTAAAATTATATGATTTGTTAGGCAATCAAATACTAGTTAAAAAGCCAACACTTTCTTCTGTAGAATTAGATTTAACATCTTATGCTGATGGCGTTTATATTGTAGAAGTCACTTCTTCAGATGCTATCAAAACCATTAAGAAAGTTATTAAAAATTAATTTAAGCCCCGAAAGGGGCTTTTTTATTTTAATAAATTATAAATCAAATGAAATGAAAATATAAATTTGTATTTTTGTTAAAATTTTTATCATTGAATCAGCTTAACAATATGTTCAAAATCCAATGATTAAAAAGGGGATACCATGTGTTACCTCTAAAAAATAAAAATTTCAACATATGAATAAAAAATTTTTAGCTTTTTTTATTTTCTTTATGTTTCAATCGTGTCAGCTTTTTGATAAAAAAGTGCCTGATGAAAAACAACTTTTGAATCAAGAATTAAAAAAAATTGATTGGAAAAATGTAGATGAATGGCCCACTTTTGTTCAATGTGACTCGTTAGCAGACAAAGAATCACAAAAAATGTGTTTTTATAATTTGCTTTCTTCTCAATTACAAGAAAAATTACAAGATGATAGCATTGCAAAATTACTTCCTAATATAGACTCTATTCAGGTAAAAGTTACTATTTTTTCAGATGCAAAAGTTTCATTTGAACCTATTTTAAATGATTCACTTGTTGTTAATAGACATCAATTAGATAGTGTTTTTCAATTGCGCTTAGCATCTTTTCCAGCAATTCAGCCTGCATTAAAAAGAGGGATGCCTGTTAAAACAGAATTACAATTACCTATTGTATTACATAAATAAACTTACTCTATATTTGTTTTTTTAAATGTTAAGACAAAATAACTTCCAATACAAACTGGAATTACCACATTAAAAAACCACATAAATGTTGAGATAAATAATACTACAACCTCACTTACATGTATTTTATCAAAAAACCATAACGCAACACTGCCTTTTACTACAAAATCTAAAAATTGAAACGAAGGCAAAGATGAAGCAATAAAATAAACCGCACTTATCGTTGCTAGTAAGGTAAAATAATCTGCAGTTACTCCAAAAAGTATAAATAATAAATAATATTGATGCATGAGTAAAGCATATCTTCCTATAGCTAGAAGAATATTTTTAGTATGCATTTTTTTTGGCAATTCATTAATTTTTTGAATTAAAACAGAAACCGAATAGTTTTTAATAGTAACATTTTTAATAAAGAATAGAAAAACAATACTCAAAACTATAATAAATAAAAGCACCATTGCCCACTTATAAAATCCCAAATAAATTAAACTTAGTAGCCCAAAAATAATGGCTAAGAGCATTTGAATACCGTTGCAAATTAAATTTAAAAAGATAATTTTTTTGGTATTTTGTTTCTTATAATACATTGCCTTTCCTGCATATTCTCCTATTCCGTTAGGCGTAAATAATCCCGCTGTAAGAGCAGCAAGCACTTGTTTGCAAGACTCGCCAATAGTAATAGCACTAACGAAAGAGGCTAAATTTTGCCATTTTAAAATTTCTAAAAAACGGTTCCCAAAACTAAAAAGAAAGAGAATTATTAACCAAAAAACAGACAATCGAGAGCGCAAAATAGAATGAAATTGTGACCAATTCATTTGATCATTTTCGCTCAGTTTACTATAAATAAAATAAAAGGCTAAACAAACTATGGTTAGTTTGATAAAAAATGTGAGATATTGTTTAGCTTTGTGTGGAATCAAAATCATGTTGCAAAGAAACAAAACTTTTAATGGGAAACCTCAAACTGGAAACTATAAAATTGGCAAACGAGCGTATCATATTAGGTATTGATCCTGGAACCACCATAATGGGTTTTGGTTTGATTAAGGTGGTCAATAAAAAAATGGAATTTTTACAATTGAATGAATTGATTTTATCTAAATACGATAATCATTATCAAAAGTTAAGAGTCATTTTTGAACGAACAATTGAATTAATTGACACCCATCATCCAGATGAAATTGCTATTGAAGCGCCTTTCTTTGGCAAAAATGTACAATCGATGTTAAAATTAGGACGTGCGCAAGGTGTAGCTATGGCGGCTGGACTTTCACGAGATATTCCGATTACCGAATACGAACCTAAAAAAATAAAAATGGCAATTACAGGTAATGGAAATGCGAGTAAAGAACAGGTGGCTAAAATGTTACAACAATTGCTAGGCTTGAAAGAATTGCCAAAAAACCTTGACTCAACTGATGGTTTAGCGGCGGCTGTTTGTCATTTTTTCAATTCGGGAAGAGTGGAAATAGGAAAAAGTTATACGGGTTGGGATGCTTTTGTGAAACAAAATGAAAAAAGAATAAGCCCCCCAACCCCCAAAGGGGGAGCAAAATAACTAAATGGTTAATTCTGAACAAAACAATATCGTTTTTTACAACTCCTCCCCTTTGGGGAGGCTGGGTGGTGCTGGCATATACATCCACATACCATTCTGCAAACAAGCGTGTCATTACTGCGATTTTCATTTTTCGACTTCACTAAAGAAGAAAGAGGAAATGGTTTTGGCATTGGCCAAAGAAATTGAACTGCGAAGCAAATCCATCACTCATCACCCATCACCCATCACCGAATCAATAGAAACCATTTATTTTGGTGGAGGAACGCCAAGTATTTTAGAAATTTCGGATTTGAAATTTTTGATTGATGAGGTATATAGAAACTATAAAGTTGTTGAGAATCCAGAAATCACTGTTGAAGCCAACCCAGATGATTTAAGTAATGAAATAATTCGTCAATTAGCTGATTCACCTGTGAATCGTTTGTCTATTGGAATTCAATCGTTTTTTGAAGACGATTTACAGTTGATGAATCGCGCGCATAATGCAGAAGAAGCAAAGAAATGTCTTGAAATCGCCACGCAACATTTCGATAATATTTCCATTGATTTGATTTACGGAATTCCTAATATGTCCAATGAAAAATGGTTAGAAAACATTCAAACTGCCTTGTCTTTTGGGATACCGCATATTTCGAGTTATGCTTTAACCGTAGAACCCAAAACAGCTTTGCATACGTTTATTCAAAAAGGAATCATTCCACAACCAGATGATGAAGTGGCTGCAGCGCATTTTCAAATTTTGGTAGATAAACTTTCAGAAAACGGATTCATACATTATGAGTTATCTAATTTTGGAAAAGAACATTATTTTTCCAAAAACAATTCGAGTTATTGGTTGGGCAAAAAATACATTGGCATTGGACCTTCTGCACATAGTTATGATGGACAAAATAGAGGTTGGAATGTTTCAAATAATGCATTATACATCAAATCGATTCAAGAAAATAAATTACCAATTGAAACCGAAACATTAACCAAAACAGATCGTTATAATGAATACATTATGACGGGTTTGCGCACGATTTGGGGCGTTTCATTGGAGAGAGTTGAGCGAGAATTTGGCGAACGTTATTTACTTTATTTGTTAGATCAATCTAAAAAATATATACAATCTGAGCATTTAGTGCTAACAGGGGACAAATTAACAACCACAAAAAAAGGAAAGTTTTTGAGTGATGGAATTGCAAGTGACTTGTTTTTACTAAATTTGGAGTAACTTAACCGCAAAGAACGCAAAGAATGAACAATGAAAATACTTAGCTTTGTAAACTTAGTGAAAAATTTTTCGTCCTGAAGCTTCGGGATTTGCGTTTAAAAAAATTATGAAAGCAACAATTAATAACATACAAATCGATTTATCAAAACCTATTGATATTTCCATACCATTGACTAATAATGAGCAAAATCCAATTGCTTGGTATCAAAACGTGCCTGAAATTGAACCGGTAACCATGGGTGATTGGATAGGGAAAGTTTCGGAAGGAAAATCATCAACCAATTTCAATAACATTTTCTTCAACCCGCATGCACATGGAACGCATACGGAGTGTTTAGGGCATATTACCCGTGAATTTTATTCCATAAATCAATGTTTGAAACAGTTTTTCTTTACTGCAGAACTGATTTCGGTGGAACCAAAAAGCATTGGCGAAGATTTAGTCATTACTAAAGAACAAATTGAAAATGCTTTGGGTACAACTATACCACAAGCTATCATTATTAGGACATTGCCTAATCTGGAAACTAAAAAGCATCTGAATTATTCGAATACAAATTCACCTTATTTAGAAGAAGCGGCTGCCATTTTTATCAGGGAAAAAGGAATTCAGCATTTGCTCATTGATTTACCAAGTGTTGATAAAGAACGTGATGAAGGAAAATTATTGGCACATAAAGCTTTTTGGAATGTGAGAGACATCAATAAAGTTAATGATGATGCCCGATTTAATTGCACGATTACCGAAATGATTTATGTAGACGAAAAAATAAAAGACGGAAGCTATATCTTAAACTTGCAATTCGCCTCGTTTGAAAATGATGCGAGTCCGAGTAAGCCGGTTTTGTATAAAATTGAAAAGTAATTACCAAAATGAACATTCAACAATTATATGAGTTCTGTTTGAGCAAAAAAGGCGTCACCGAACATTTTCCGTTTGATGAAGATACATTAGTATTTAAATTAGGTGGAAAAATGTTTTGTTTGACCTCATTATCCGATTGGGAAAAAGGAACACCAAGTTTAAATTTAAAATGTGATCCAGAACGTGCTTTGGAACTTCGAGCCGAATATGAAGCTATAGAGCCAGGCTATCACATGAGTAAAATACATTGGAATACTATTCATTTCCAAAGCGATGTTTCCGATAAAATGATGTGCGAATTGATTAATCATTCCTACGACCTTGTTTTCAAAAGTTTAACGAAAAAAGTGCAACAAGAAATTTTATAACGTCACTTCGAGTAATTTTGATTTTTTTTCAAAATTGTATCGAGAAGAAGAAAATTAGGCATTACTTTTGTGATTGTTTCCTGCAAGGTTTTCAAAACCTTTTGGTATAAATAAAAATTTGAAATAAATTATGATAGACAACTTAAAAAAAATATTAAACGAAGATCAAGATCCAAAAGCGATTGAAAAAATTACTTCAAAATTGGAGAATCTTTTGATGTCAAACGAGGAAGTAGGGTATATTGCGGTTCAAAAAAAACCAGCTGTAACCATTCTTCCAGATAGCATAGTAGTGACTAATAAACGTATTATCTTGTGTAAGCCTAAAAATTTAGGATTATCTATGGAGTTTATTGATTATGATTGGGATGATATTGCAGGTTCTTTTGTAAAAGAAGGAATATTAGGTGCCGATTTTACCTTTACCACTAATTCAGATTTAACGCATACAGTTGATTATTTACCAAAAAATCAAGCCCGAAAATTGTATACTTATGCGAAAGAGCAGCTAGATATTTTAAAAAATGGACCTAAGTTAGCTGAAATAAAAACAGCAGACGAAAATAATGTAGAAGAAGTAGTTGCGGAAGAAGTTACACATTTAGCAGAAATTCTACCCGCAACAAGTTTGGTTCAAGATACAGAGGTTGAAGTGCCAATTACACAAGGTGAAAGACCTTTAACAGAATTATCAAAAGAGGAATTGTTTGAAAAATTACAGAATTACAAAAAGCTTTTGGATAATGGGTTAATCTTGCAAGGTGAATACGACCGATTAAAAAATGAAATTATAACTTATTTATAATAAAAAAAACCACTCATATGAGTGGTTTTTTTGTCGTGGTACCTCCAGGAATCGAACCAGGGACACATGGATTTTCAGTCCATTGCTCTACCAACTGAGCTAAGGTACCCATTGCATTTAGCGAGTGCAAATATAGAATCATTTTTATTATTTCCAAAATAAAAAAATAAAAAAATCTATTTTGTACCTTTGCGCCTTTAATTCTTTAGTATGCTATTAACCGTTGATGTTGGAAATACCTTTGTTAAAGTAGCTGTCTTTGAAGAAGTTGAGTTGGTTGATAAATTTGTTTTTGAGCTAGAAAAGGCAAAATATAATTTTAAAACTATTTTCACTACTTATCCTCAGGCATCAAAATTAATCTATGCTTCGGTAGCTACTGTTGAACCAGCATTGCTTACATGGCTTCAAGAACGAGTAGAAGTCTACTCTTTGTCTCATCAGAGTTCTTTTCCTTTTGTAAA
Source organism: Flavobacterium sp. 20NA77.7 (assembly GCF_031326205.1). Classification (NCBI taxonomy): domain Bacteria; kingdom Pseudomonadati; phylum Bacteroidota; class Flavobacteriia; order Flavobacteriales; family Flavobacteriaceae; genus Flavobacterium; species Flavobacterium nakdongense. Next base: position 334,098 of record NZ_CP133721.1, read on the forward strand.
TACCTATCAAACACCTGAAACTTTAGGTATAGATAGGATGGTGCTTGCTGCAGGTGCAGTATTGAAATTTCCACAAAAAACATGTTTGATAATAGACGCAGGTACATGTATTACATACGATTTGGTCACCTCAAATGGGGTTTATGAAGGAGGAGCTATTTCTCCAGGTATTGCATTAAGATATGGGTCTTTACATGATTATACGGCAAAGTTACCCCTATTACAAGCTACATATTTTCAAAATGAAGTAGGAAAAACAACAAATGAGTCTATACATGTGGGTGTAGTTCATGGTGTTTTAAATGAAATTGAAGGGTTTATTTGTAAATATTCTGTTAATTATCAGGATTTAACAGTAATTTTAACAGGAGGAGATGCTAATTTTTTGGCTAATCGATTAAAAAGCACCATATTTGCCGATGAAAATTTTTTATTAAAAAGTTTACATAGTTTACACATATATAGTTTAGAGAAATGATTAAAAAAATTGTATTAGGAGTTTTAGTTCTTTTGAGTAGCCAACTTTTTTCGCAAGAAAACACAGCTTCCCCTTATTCGTTTTATGGTTTAGGTGACGCACGATTCAAAGGAATGAATGATGTAGTGTCAATGGGTGGCTTAAGTGTTTATTCAGATAGTATTCATTTGAATGTTTTAAACCCAGCATCGTATGCTAATCAAATGCTTACAAGTATTCAAATTGGAGGTACATCGTCATTTTATAAATTAAAATCAAGTGTAGATTATGAACAAGCAAAAAAAACAACACTTGATTATCTTGTAATTGGTCTTCCTTATAGTAAAAAATTAGGTTTTTCTTTAGGATTATTGCCTTACTCTGCAGTAGGTTATAGATTAGTTAAGAATCAATATACAGGAGATGTTTTAACGCAATCAAACGTTTATAATGGAACAGGTGGTGTTAATAAAGTTTATTTTGGAGCAGGATACCAATTAACTTCAAAATTAAGTTTTGGTGCCGATTTCCAATATTTATTTGGATCAATTGATACTAAATCAATTCTATTGTTAAACGGAATACAATATAGTACGAGAGAGTTAAATAATTCTGTTGTATCGGGTGTTGCCTTTAATACAGGATTAATTTATAAAACAAAAGTGTATGCTAAATATACGTTAACTACAAGCTTGACTTTTTCGCCTGAAACAAAATTAAATTCTGTAAATACAAGAAATACCGCTACAGTAACATTTAATAGTGCAGGGGCAGAATTAATTGCTAATTCACAAGAGGTTGTTGTGCCAGATTCAAAAATGAATATTCCGTCTAAGTTAGCTTTAGGTGCGGGCTTAGGAAATAGAAAGTGGTTTATTGGTGCTGATTATACTCGAAGAGGAACAAGTACTCAAACCAATCGTTTTGACAATTATAACAATGTGAGATATGAAAATTCTTCAAAAATCGCTATTGGGGGCTATTTTATTCCAAAATTTGATTCGTTCCAAAGTTATTTCCAACGCGTAACTTACAAAGCGGGTTTTAGATATGAAAACACAGGTTTGTTAATTAATAATACATCTATAAAAGATAAAGCAGTAAGTTTTGGCTTTGCTTTCCCAATTACTGGAACTTTTTCTAGTATTAATATAGGTTCTGAGATTGGTAGTAGAGGTACTTCAAGCAACGGATTGATTAAAGAAAATTATTTTACAATCAACATTGGACTAATGTTTAGTGATAAGTGGTTTAAAAAGAATTTATATAACTAAGTATATATCTATGAAAGTGCAATTTGTACGTTTTTTTAGTCTTTTCTTGCTAGTTGCTTTGTGTAGTTGTGAAAGTAATTTAAAAGACGTACAAAATATTTATAAAACAACTTTTGTAGCTACTGGTGAAGCCGATTCTATAAACTTGAAATATACAGATTCAGGCCAAGTAAAATCTACGTTACAAAGCTTGAAAATGTTAGATTATTCTACTGCAAAAAACCCATTTGTTGAATTTCCAAAAGGCATTTTAGTTACGCTTTATGATGCTAATCATCGTACAACAACCGTAAAGGCAGATAAAGCAATTTCCTATAAAAAAACGCAAGTAATTGATTTAATAGGTAATGTGAAAATTGTTACCCATGACGGAAAAATTTTAGAAACAAATCAATTGTATTTTGATCAAAAAAATGAATGGTTTTTTACTGAAGAACCTTTTAAATTTAACGATGGTCAGGGCGGTTTCTTGGAAGGTGTAGGGATTGATTTTAGCAAAGATTTCAAAGTATTCAATATGCAAAATAATGTGGGACAAGTAAATAATCTTGATTAATAAAAAAATAAAAAATATGAAATGGTTAACGTATTCACAGTATCTATATTTGCTAGCAGGATGTGCTTTTTTTGTTAGTGTTATATATAAATTCATCACAAATCAAGATTTTGGTTTGCAAGCTATAATTGCTGCAGCTTTTATTATCATGTTCTTTGTGAGAAGAAAATTTGTAAAAAGATTAGAAAAACATCAAAAAAATCAATAAAAAATACACGTTTCTATTTTATTATTTAATAGATAGTTGTATTTTCGCCCTCTGAATAAAAAATAATCAATATAAAAATGGCAATTTTATCTAAAATTAGACAGCGTTCTATTTTGCTAATCCTAATTATTGCGTTAGCATTGTTTTCATTTGTACTTGCAGATGTAATTAAAAGTGGTGGATTTAGCGGAAATTCTAATCAGGTAGGTTCTATTAATGGAACAGACTTGGATTATCAAGAATTTATGCAAAAAGTAAGTAATGTTGAAAAACAACAACAAGGAATCAGCACTACACAAGCTATTAATTCGGTTTGGGAACAAGAAGTTAGAAAAGTAGTATTGAATGAACAATATGATAAAATAGGTCTTGTTTTAGGAAAAGATCAAATTATGGGTGTAATTAAAAATCATCCACAATATTCTCAAACACCTCAGTTTTTAAATGCGGCTGGTAAATTTGACGAAAAAAAGTTTGAAGAATATATCAAATCATTACAAAATTCTCAAGATCCTACAATTTGGTCTCAATGGTTAACTTTTGAGAAGGATATTCAAGAATATGCCAAAGAACAAATGTATACTACTTTAATCAAATCTAGTGTATACACTACTAAAGTTGAAGGTAAAGTAAAATATGAAAGAGAAAACAATAAAGTAGATTTTGATTATGTTTCTGTCGCTTATTCAACGGTAAGTGATGATCAAGTAAAAGTTTCTGACGAAGAAATTATTGCTTACATGAATAAAAATCCAAAAAAATACAAATCAGATCCAACAAGAGCTCTTGAATTTGTAGTTGTAGACAATAAACCTTCAAAAGAAGATGAAGCGGCTATGAAATCTAAAATTGATGGATTAGTAAAAGGAGGAATTGTTTATAATGCTAAAACAGGTAAGAACGATACTATTCCAGGTTTTGCTTCAGCTAAAAATATTGCAGAATTTGTAAATTCAAACTCAGATTTAAAATTTGACTCAACGTTTGTAGCTAAAAAAGATTTGTCGCCAGAATTTGCTGAACAATTATTTTCTTTAGTTCCAGGTCAAGTTTTTGGGCCATATATTGAAGGAGGATACTATAAGTTGTCTCGTTTAGTAGGTAGAAAACCAAATTCAAGCGCAAAAGTAAGTCATATTTTAGTTGCTTATAAAGGCGCTATGCAAGCAGCTCCAACAATTAAGTTAACTAAAGAGCAAGCAAAAGCAAAAGCAGAGGTTTTATTAGCTCAAGCGATTGCTGCACCTGCAAACTTTGCTATGTTAGCGATGACAAACTCAGATGACCAAGGTTCTAAACAAAATGGTGGAGTTTATGATAATGTAGTGCCAGGTCAAATGGTTAAACCTTTTGATGCCTATTTGTTTAGTAGCCCAATTGGAAAAGTAGGGTTGGTTGAAACAGATTTTGGTTTCCACGTAATGCGAGTTGATGCAAGAAATGATGCCATTTCACTAGGAACTGTGGCATTAAAAATTCAACCTTCAGAAAAAACAGAAAATGCAAATTACGACAAAGCAAATAAATTTGAATCAGATGCTAATGCACAAGGTATGGAGAAAGCAGCAAAAGCTTCTGGTCTTACAGTAGCTCCAGTTACTAGTGTAAAAGCATATGATGAAAATATCAACGGATTAGGTATTCAAAGAGGTATTGTTACTTGGGCGTTTAATAACGAAACAGAAGAAGGTACTATTAAAAGATTTGATATTCCTCAAGTTGGATTTGCTATTGTTCGTTTAAAATCGAAAAATGATACTGGCTTATTGCCTTTAGATGTTGCAAAACAATCTGTTGAACCCTTAATTAAAAATGAGAAAAAAGCTGAAATTATCAGAAAGAAAATGACTGGCACTACATTAGAAGCGGTATCAAAATCTTCTGGTTCTTCTATATTGCCAGCGGTTGCTTTGTCATTAGCAAATCCTGTGGTTCCAAATTTAGGTTTTGAACCTAAAGTAATAGGAACTGCTCTTGGATTAGCGTCTAATAAAACATCAAAATTAATTGATGGAAATATGGGTGTATATATGGTAAGAACAAAAACCATAGTAAAAGCACCAGTTGTGAAAGATTACAAATCTCAAATTGATCAATTAAATCAGCAAACTAAAGGCGGAGCTTCTTATAGAGTTATTCAAGCCTTAAGAGATAAAGCAGAAATTAAAGATAATAGAGGAAGATTATAAAATCTTTTTATAGATAATTAAAAGGACTGAGTTTTTATTCAGTCCTTTTTTTATTTTTGTAACATAATAAAGTTGTAATGAAAAAGTTTTTGATAGTAGGCCTAGGTAATATTGGCGCTGAATATGTTAATACAAGACATAATATTGGCTTTAAGATATTGGATTATTTTGTAAAGAAAGAAAATCTTTCGTTTGAAACGGTAAAGCTAGGAGAACGTGCTGAATATAAAATAAAAGGCCGTACAATCGTTTTTATTAAGCCAAATACTTATATGAATTTAAGTGGCAAAGCGGTGCAATATTGGTTAGATAAAGAACATATTGATAAAGAACAATTATTAGTTATAACGGATGATTTGAATTTGCCTTTTGGAAGTATAAGAATTAAATCAAAAGGCTCTGATGGAGGGCATAACGGATTAAAAAACATACAATTAGTGTTAAACACAACTGAATATCCTCGATTTAGATTTGGAATCAGTGATGCTTTTAAAAAAGGACAACAAATAGATTATGTTTTAGGAGAATGGGATGAAGAAGAAAAAGAAAAATTAAAAGAGCGTTTAGAGGTAGCTTCAGAGATTATAAAGTCCTTTGCTTTAGCAGGAATGAATAATACCATGAATCAATTTAATGGAAAATAAAAAAGTCCCAATTTAGTTGGGACTTTTTTTATATTTTGAAAGTTTATTATTTACTCAATGATAATTTTCTTAACTTCTTTTCTTTCGCCATCTTTAACTGTTACAAGATAAATACCTGTTTCAACATTAGATAATTGAATAGTTTGATTAAATAATGAACTATTATTGAAAGACTTCATGTAAACTTCTCTTCCTCTAATATCATGTACCATAATTTCAATAGTATTTGAAGATTGTGAAGTAAAGTTTACCGTAAAGTTACCATTGTTTGGATTTGGATAAATTGAGAAATTCTCAAGTCCAAAACTTTCGTTACTAAGCGGTGTCAATGTTTGAGAACATATTTCAATAGACCAATCCCCAACTGATCCTGTATCTCCATTATAGTAATCTGCGGCTAATAATGTCCATGTTCCGTTAGAAGGTTTTCCATTTAAAGTGCTTAAAGCAGTTGCTGGACCAAATGTTCCAGTAGTGGCTGTACATCCAGTAGTTGGAACTACCGCATTTCCGTCAGAATATACGTATACTAAGTCTGTTGGAGTATTATCACAATTTCTATTCCATAATATTACTTGAGTTGCATCTGGATGATTCATAGCGATTACTAAGTCTTCAATATAGCTATGGTTAACAATTCCAAGTGTTACATTGACGTCAGAAATAGTAACGTTTGTTGGAACACTAATTGTTTTGCTAGCAACAGCTCCGGGAGTATTAGCTCCTGTTCCGTCGGGTACTGCAATTATAGTATTATTAGAATAAGTGTTGCAATTGTCTGTTACAACATATCCAATAGCAAAATCTTTTGAATTTACATTAAAGAAAGCGTTTCCATTTGCTTTTACCATAAATCTGCAAAAAGCTGCAGGTGTAGCTGGTAAAGTAACTGCTTCAGATCCATCATTTGGAGTATTCGCTAATAATGTTGTCCATGTTGAACCTCCATTAGTAGAAAGTAGAATATCAACATTAGCACCGCCCGTTAATGCATTCGTGTTATTTACTAACCAAGTAACCGTTTGAGATGAACTAACAGGATATGAAATACCGGTAGTGCTTTGAGATGTAACCGTTAAAGGACCTTTTGTATTATCTACCGTTACACTTGTATTGGCAAAATTCGTTTGACCGCCATTTGCTACATTATCTCTTACAGTAAGTCTAAAGTTTAATGTTCTTGCATTAGAATTAAGTGCTTCTACTAAACAATCTGTTCCTGCTGTTGTAGTAGAACCATTTAAAACAGAAGCCATTCTAGGAAAGTATCTTGTAGGTGATGTTGTTGGGGGATATGATCTAAAGTTTGGGCCAGCTGTTTTTGTCGCTGAAGCTGGGCTTCCAGTTGTTAATTGAGCTGTTGCAGAAGCATCATCATATTGTTCCCAGCAGTATGTTAATGATCCTCCTCCTGCATCAGTTGCAGAACCCGTTAACATAAATGGTGTGCTTTTAGGAATTGTAAAAGAAGCGCCTGCATTTACTACGGGTGCACTATGTGTTAAAGCAACAGATGTTGGACAAGTTTTAGAAGCCATATTACTTTGTACTTGTGCAATACTCCCTGCATGAAAATAGTCGTCTGAGTGAGGTTGAACATCATAACTAGTAATACCAGCATATCCCATGATAGTTGATCCAGATCCTACCTCATAATTTACAGAGTTATTTTCTATACTATGAGTAAACGTATGATTAGCACCAAATTGGTGTCCCATTTCATGTGCTACATAATCAATATCAAAATTGTCCCCTGCCGGAATAGCATCAGCAGGAGAAGTAATTCCACTTCCTTTAGAGCCATTTACACAAACACAGCCAATGCAGCCGGCGTTACCACCACCACCAGATGCTCCAAATAAATGACCAATATCATAAGTAGCTTCTGTAATAGTTGCTGTTAAATTTGCTTGTAGTTCAGCGTTCCAATTTGCCATATTTGCTGCGTCTGAATAAGGGTCTGTAGCAGCATTATAATAAATAACACTACTTGAATTTGATGTAATATTCATGTGAATGGCAAAATCTTTTTCAAAAACACCATTTACACGAGCCATAGTTGCATTATAAGCAGCTAATACAAGTGATGATTGAGAAGCGCTTGTTGCTCCAAAATAAGCGGCATATTCTGCAGTACAAGATAAAGCAAGTCTAAACGTTAGTAGTGTAGTAGTACTATTTCTGTTAACTTCATTTAAGTTTCTTCCTAATTCTTGAGTGATTGATTGCTCTGCAGTTGAACATGTAAAAGGTAATTTTCCTTTTGTTCTTTGAGAATTATATACAGCATAAATTTTTCCATCTTCTGAAAAAGGCTCCATAAATTCATTTTTTTTGTCTGCTCTGAAAACCATTGTTTGCATTCCTTTTGGGTCAATGCTTAAACGAACTTGGGCATAAGTATCTTCAATTCCTATACCAACATACGAACGAATTTCAGGAAATTGAGCTTGCAATTGAGCGTCAAAATTTGAAGCCTCAAACATTTTGAAATGTTCAAGTTTACCTTCAGCATTTGGTAATGCTATTATTACTCCATTAGCATTTGGAGCGAACCTGTCTTGTGCATTTGACAATGCTTGCTTAATTGAAGATAGGTCAAGTTTAAACAAAAGATAGTTTTCAGGAAAAGTACTTCTTGTGGCAGTTTTTGTAATTGCCATATTCTTTTCGCCAACTACTGATGTCCATGCTTTCTCGGTTTGTGCAATACCACTAAATGCAGTAAACACAGAGAAAATAGAAAAAAGTAAAGTCTTTCTCATTATTTGGTTGGTTTAAATTTAATTAACAAATATAATTTTTTTTTTTAAATAAAAAATTTACAAGCTGTCATTTTAGTAAATTTAACATTAAAAATTTACTTTTGCAGTAAAATTAAATCCTTGAAAGTATTTTCAAATATAGGCGAGTTTAAAACTCAGAAAAAAACAATTGTTACCTTAGGTACTTTTGATGGTGTACATAAAGGACATCAAGCTATTCTTGCGCATTTAATTGATAATTCAAAAAAAGAAAATTTAGAAAGTCTTGTACTTACCTTTTTTCCGCATCCACGTGCTGTCATTTCAGAAACGTCAACGTTAAAATTGTTAAATACGATTGCTGAAAAACAAGAATTATTTTCAAAAATAGGAATAGATAATTTTATTATCCATCCATTTGATCATACTTTTTCAGAATTGACCCCCGAAGAATTTGTAAAGCAAGTGTTAGTAGATCAATTTAATGTGGCCAAGATAATTATTGGATATGATCATAAATTTGGCAAAAATAGAGCTGCCGATTTTAATGATTTGAAAGCATTTGGTGCTAAATTTGGCTTTGAAGTGGAAGAAATTTCTGCCAAACAAATAAATGCTATAGCAATAAGTTCAACAAAAATTAGAATGGCTTTACAAGAAGGAGACATTGAGTTGGCTAATCAATATTTGGGGTACCCTTATAAGTTGTCTGGAAAAGTGCTAAAAGGAAATCAATTGGGGAGAACTATTGGGTTTCCAACAGCTAATATATACCTCACGGAAACCTATAAATTAATACCAAAAATTGGTGTGTATGTGGTTGCTGTTTATGTTGAAAATAAAGCATATTATGGCATGATGAATATTGGCAAAAGACCAACTATTGATGGACAAAATTTGTTAATTGAAGTGCATATATTTAATTTTGAAGAAACAATTTATGATGCTTCAATAAAAGTACATATGTTGAAAAAGTTAAGAGACGAACAAAAATTCGAATCTTTAGAAATTTTGAAAAATCAATTACACCAAGATAAAATAGATGCATTAGCCTATATTAGTAAATTAAAAGTAAAATAATATGAGTATTACTAAGCATAACTGGACCACCGAAGAAATAATGGCTATTTATAATAAGCCATTAATGGAATTATTATATGAAGCGGCTACTATTCATAGAGAGAATCATGACCCAAATGTAGTTCAAGTTTCTACTTTATTATCAATAAAAACCGGAGGATGCCCAGAAGACTGTGGGTATTGTCCGCAAGCTGCAAGATATCATACAGATTTAGAGGGCAATGATTTAATGTCTGTAAATCAAGTAAAAGCACAAGCCTTAAGAGCTAAATCATCGGGTTCTTCAAGAGTGTGCATGGGAGCTGCGTGGCGCAATGTAAAAGACGGGCCTGAGTTTGACCAAGTGCTTGAAATGGTACGAACAATTAATAAACTTGACATGGAAGTGTGTTGTACACTGGGCATGTTAACCGAAAATCAAGCACAACGCTTAGCAGAAGCAGGTTTGTATGCCTATAATCATAATTTAGATACTTCTGAAGAGTATTACAAAGAAGTAATTTCTACAAGGGGTTTTGAAGATCGTTTACAAACAATTGACAATGTTAGAAAAACAAATGTCACTGTTTGTAGTGGTGGAATTATTGGAATGGGCGAAAGCATAGAAGATAGAGCAGGTATGTTAGTGGCTTTAGCTACGTTAAATCCACAACCAGAATCAGTGCCAATTAATGCTTTAGTTGCTGTTGAAGGCACACCGCTTGAAGAACAAAAACCAGTTGAAATTTGGGACATGATTCGAATGGTTGCTACTACACGTATTGTAATGCCAGAAACACAAGTAAGACTCTCGGCAGGAAGAACAGAAATGAGTAGAGAAGGACAAGCGCTTTGCTTTTTTGCAGGAGCCAATTCAATTTTTGCGGGAGATAAATTATTAACTACGCCAAATCCTGATGTAAATGAAGACATGAAAATGTTTGAATTACTGGGGTTACAACCACAAAAACCATTTATCAAACTAATGCAACCACAAACGGTTGAAGCAGAAGATTCTAAGTTTCAAGCATTAGGCGAAAAACCAAAATGGTCAAGACCTGGCCATACTATTGAACGAAATATAGAAGCTTCCCAAAAAGCTAAATAATAAAAAAAAGTCCGAAAATTTTCGGACTTTTTTTTATTCTGTTACTAATTGTAATGTTTCTCGACTGATTTGTTTTACTAAAATATGTTTGTTTTTTTCTACCATTTCGGCTGCAGCCTTATCAAAATGTCGAATCGTGTACAAAGATACATTTTCGTTGTAAGCTACTTTAAATTGTTTTGACAATATAGCTTTCAATTCTTGAAATTTATTGAATTTATCTTCCACACAAATAGAAAAACTGATGGCTGTGTTTTGTATTAAGCTCACTTTTATTTTATACTGATGCAATAAACGGAAAATTTCACTTATGTGTTCTTCCATAATAAATGAAAAATCAATAGAGGAAAGTGAAAGTAAAATTTGATTTTTTTTCACAATAAAACAAGAAGTTCGTGGTTCTAAATCCACACCTTTACTCACTTTTGTTCCTGGTAACGTAGGGTTAATAAATGATTTTACAAATAGCGGAATTTCTTTTTTCTGTAAGGGCTGTAATGTTTTTGGATGAATTACACTTGCACCATAAAAGGCTAATTCAATTGCTTCTTTATAGGATATTTGGTTGAGTAATATGGCGTTTTCAAAATACCTTGGATCAGCGTTCAAAACACCAGGTACATCTTTCCATATCGTAACGCTTTCTGCACCTAAACAATAAGCAAATATAGCAGCTGTATAATCTGAACCTTCACGACCTAGTGTGGTAGTGAAATTATTTTCATCTGCACCTAAAAACCCTTGTGTAATGAAAAGCGTTTTCTTTTTATTGATTTTACTAATGTTTTTTTGTGTTGCTTCCCAGTCAACAAGGGCATCTCTGTACGTCGCATCTGTTTTGATAAAATTTCTAACGTCTAGCCATTGATTACTTAATCCACTATGGTTAAAATAACAACTTATTAAAGTAGTAGAAATGATTTCACCGTAACTTACAATTTGGTCATACACAAAATTATAGTTGGGCGATTTGTTCGAAGTTAAAAAATAGCTTAAATCTTCAAAATGTTTGTTTACTGCTGAATAGGTTTCTTGAAAATGAGGGTGTTTTTCGTCGCCATATAAATCCAAAATGATTTCTATATGGTATTTTTTACAATCTTGTAAAGATGATTTTAACTCTTTCGATTTTTCAAAATAATTTTTTACGACAATTTCTAACGCATTCGTGGTTTTACCCATTGCAGAAACAACCAGCAAAACATCTTCATGGCCTACCGTTTCCAGTACTTTAATTACATTTTTAATTCCTGCAGCGTCTTTTACAGATGCACCACCAAATTTGAATAGTTTCATAGGTAGATAGTTATTTTTTTAAAGGTCATATGGTGTTTGCTTGCAAACAAGTTTGTTTATGTTGATTTCATACTGTATTTAAATCATTGTTTTGGTAATAAATTTTTGAATGCCGTTCTCATCCATTTGTACTACCCGCCAATCATCTAAAACCTTTGCACCACTTTTTTTATAAAAATCAATCGCATGTTGGTTCCAGTCTAAAACAGCCCATTCAATCCGGCGCACTTGTTGGTTGTAGCCTTCGTTTATCACAGCCTCATATAATGCTTTTCCCGCCCCTGTACCTCGTTTAGCTTGGGTTACAATTAAATCTTCTAAATGAATGGTACGGCCTTTCCAAGTAGAATACCTGTAATAATACAAAGCCATACCTATAAGTTCTCCCGCTTCTTCCGCTACAAAAGTGTAAAAAGAAGGTGCATCTGAAAAACCATCTCTTACTAAATCGTCAACAGTTAGCACAACGGCATCAGGCTCTTTTTCAAAAGTAGCCAATTCTTTTATTAAATGCAACACGGCTGGCATATCGGCAGCTATTCCTTTTCTTATTTTCATTTTTTAGAGCTATTTCCCGCTTTACATTACAATCTTTTTGTTTCTAAAATAAACAAAAAGGATTTCCATTTCAATCGGGGCTAAAATTAGTATTTTCAATAGAATACTCCTGCAAAAATAAACAACTAATAACAACTTTTGAAATTAATTTTATTATAAAACAAATTTAACGATATTTGCATGAAATAACAACGCAAACGTTTTCGTAATGACAGAAAAAAACACAACTCTAGGCGAATTTATCATTGAAAATCAAACAGCCTTTCAATATTCTTCTGGTGAATTGTCCCGAATTATCAACTCCATAAGGTTAGCTGCAAAAGTGGTAAATTACAAGGTAAATAAAGCAGGATTGGTTGATATTGTTGGTGCAGCAGGGGATCAAAACATTCAAGGTGAAGACCAACAAAAATTAGACGTATACGCCAATGAAGTGTTTATTCAAACGTTAATTAATAGGGAAATTGTTTGCGGTATTGCCTCAGAAGAAAACGATGATTTTATTACTGTAGCTGGTAGCGATAACAGCCACAATAATAAGTATGTAGTTTTAATGGACCCGTTAGATGGATCGTCTAATATAGATGTAAATGTTTCGGTGGGTACAATATTTTCGGTATTTAGACGCGTTACGCCAATTGGAACACCGGTTACTTTAGAAGATTTTTTACAACCTGGAATCAACCAGGTAGCGGCAGGATATGTGATCTACGGCACATCTACCATGCTGGTTTATACAACAGGGCATGGCGTAAATGGTTTTACATTAAATCCTGCTATTGGCACATTTTATCTCTCACATCCCAATATGAAATTTCCAGAAAAAGGAGCTATATATTCGGTCAATGAAGGTAATTATATTCATTTTCCACAAGGAGTAAAAGATTATATTAAATACTGCCAGTTAGAAGAAGAAGACCGTCCTTATACGTCAAGATATATAGGAAGCTTAGTGTCCGATTTTCATAGGAACATGATAAAAGGTGGCATTTACATTTACCCTACGAGTTCCAAAGCACCAAAAGGAAAGTTGCGTCTATTGTATGAATGCAACCCTATGGCTTTCATAGCTGAACAAGCAGGGGGTAAGGCTTCAGATGGTTTTGGGCGCATTATGGAAATTCAACCTACAGAACTACATCAGCGTGTTCCTTTTTTTGCAGGTGTAAAACACATGGTTGAAAAAGCGGAAGCATTTATGACAAAATAAAAGCGGAAGCCATTTTTTATTTTCAAAAAAAATGGTAAGTTTGAATGCACTAATTTTTAATTTATGGATGCATTCTTCATTTATGTAAACATGGGTATTAATCATGTACTTGATATCAAGGGCCATGACCATGTATTATTTTTATTGGCATTAATTAGTCCGTATGCATTTAAAGACTGGAAGCGTATCCTTTTTTTAGTAAGTATTTTTACTGTAGGACATACACTTGCTTTAGTTTTATCGGTATACAATGTAGTATCTGTAAAAGCTTCTTTAGTAGAATTCCTTATTCCTGTTACAATCTTAATTACGGCTTTATTTGCTTTATTTACGGCTGGCAAAACTACTAAAAAAGAAAGTGTTACTTTTGTAGCTGGTGTAACGTTGTTTTTTGGACTCATTCATGGATTAGGTTTTTCAAATTATTTTAAAACCATCATGATAGGCACACCTAGTGAAAAAGTACTTCCACTTATGGAATTTGCGCTAGGTATAGAAGTCGCTCAACTCATTGTTGTGATAATAGGTTTAATTTTAGCTTATATTGCCCAAGCTGTATTTAAGTTTTCTAAACGAGAATGGGGATTAATAATTGCATCATTTATCATAGGAGCTGTTGTACCTATGCTAATTGAAAATGAAATTTGGTACAGTTAAAAACTAATTTAACGTGAAAGCAGAAAAAAAAGAAAAATACGATAAGGCTTATTTACGAATAGCAAAAGAATGGGGTAAACTTTCTTATTGTGAAAGAAAACAAGTGGGCGCTATTATAGTAAAAGACAAAATGATTATCTCAGACGGTTTCAATGGTACCCCAAGCGGGTTTGAAAACTGCTGTGAAGACGAAGCACATTTTACAAAATGGTATGTTTTGCATGCCGAGGCGAATGCCATCTCAAAAGTGGCTCGTTCTACACAATCCTGTGAAGATGCTACATTATATATTACACTTTCTCCCTGTAAAGATTGTAGTAAATTAATTCATCAGTCTGGCATTAAGCGTGTGGTGTATTTAGAAGAATATAAAGATACTTCAGGCGTTGATTTTTTAATAAAAGCAGGAATAGAAGTCACACTTATCAATAACTTAGATGAGTAAACCTAATTCAAAAATCTATTTACCTATCCTTTTTGCGCTACTTTTCGCCTTAGGTTATATATTAGGTAGAAAGTCAAACGGTTTACAAATAGATAGTTTATTTAACGCTTCAAAAGGGAAGCATAAAATAAATAGATTACTCGATTTAATTGATCGAGAATATGTAGATGAAGTCAATACAGATTCTATTGTAGATGTAACGGTAAATGGTATTTTAGAAAAATTAGACCCACATTCTGTATATATACCTAAAAGCCAGTTGGCGCAAGTTACAGAAAGTATGGAAGGAAATTTTGTGGGTATAGGAATTAATTTCTATATGTATAAAGATACGCTTACGGTCCTTCAGCCTATATTAAATGGTCCTTCATACAGAGCCGGTATTCAAGCGGGTGACCGAATTTTAGTAGCAAATAATAAACAGTTGTTTAACAAAAAACTGACTAACGAACAATTATTCACCATATTAAAAGGTGAAATGGATACAAAAGTAAACTTACTCGTGTATCGAAAAGCAGAAAAACGAAAATTTAATGTAACTATTTCTCGCGCAAAAATACCTGTAAAAAGTGTAGAAATTGCGCTTATGCTTCAACCTAAAAAAGGCTATATCAAGGTAAATCGTTTTGCTGAAACCACGTATTCCGAATTTCATCAAGCATTAGTACAGTTAAAGCAGCAAGGTATGACCGAAGTTATAGTAGATTTAAGGGGTAATGGTGGGGGTTATTTAGAAATGGCAGTAGCCATGGCAGATGAATTTCTGAAAAAAGACGAATTAATTGTCAAAACCAAAAATAGAGCTAAGCACGAAGAACGATCTTTAGCTACCGAAAAAGGAATTTTTGAATCAGGTAAAATTTCAGTTTTAGTAGATGAAAATTCGGCTTCGGCAAGTGAAATTTTTGCAGGCGCTATTCAAGATAATGATAGAGGAAGTATTATAGGTAGACGAACATTTGGTAAAGGATTAGTACAAAAAGAAATGAAATTAGATGATGGCTCAGCAGTACGACTAACTGTAGCCAGATATTATACACCTTCAGGGCGAAGCATTCAAAAACCCTACTCAGATAAAAATTATTTTAATGAGTTTGAAAAACGCTCTGTTACGGGCGAATTGTATCAAAAAGACAGTATAAAAGTTGTAGATAGTTTGCGATATAAAACTAAAAAAGGCCGAATTGTCTATGGCGGCGGGGGTATTATTCCTGATGTTTTTGTGCCATTATCTGCTTCACATGATGAGGAAGGACTGGCGTTGTTACTTCAAACCGATTTTATCAATTATTTTGCTTTTGAAAAAGTAGATGCAAAAAGAATGTATTTTAAAAAGTTTACGCAACCTACTTTGAAAAAAGAAATTTATGAAAACCCATTGTACTTTAAACAGTTTCAAGGCTATGTAACACAAAATGGGTTTTCATTTACTCTTGTCAAACACAAAACAGAAGTCTTAGATTATTTATACGCTGCGTTTACCAAACAACTTTTTGGAGATAAAGCCTATTATCAAATCGTGTTACCAAAAGATAAAATGATTAAAAAAGTTTTATAAAATTAATACTTCAAACTATTTCGTTTTTTCGTCAACTTTTTTAGCTAATCGGTATAAGATTACAATAATGATAGCACACAAAGCTGCTACAATTCCTATTAAGGCAACTGTACTTTCGCCTTCCAAAGGATGATTAATGTCAACTTTCATTGCATTTATAGCAATTGTTACACAAGCTATTATACTAATGATATATGAAAAAATTTTCATTTTTATAGAGATATAAAATTAAACAAATAAGCCTTTTACATTTGCAGCAAATAATTTTACAGCAATGGCCAATAAAATAACACCAAATATTTTTCTAATAATTCCTAATCCGTTGTTGCCTAACAAGCGTTCTATTTTGCCAGAAGATTTTAAAACAGCATAGACCACTAATACATTAATTAGAATGGCAACAATAATATTAATTTTGTCATACGCGGCACGTAAAGATAATAAAGTAGTCATAGTTCCTGCGCCAGCAATTAAAGGAAAAGCAATTGGAACAATAGATGCCGTACTTGGATTATCTTCTTTGTATAAACGAATACCTAAAATCATTTCGAGAGCTAAAAAGAACAAGACAAATGAACCCGCTACAGCAAATGAATTAGCATCGATGCCTATTAATTTTAATATTTCCTCACCTACAAATAAAAAAGCAATCATGATAATAGCTGCTACCAGCGTTGCTTTCTCTGATTGAATGTGTCCCATTTTACTTCGCAAATCAACAATAATAGGAATACTTCCCACGATATCAATTACCGCAAACAAAATCATACTTATCGTAAAAATATCTTTCCAATCAAACATGTGTTTTTTTGGCAAAGATAAGTATTCCTTTTCAATAGTAATAATTAGGAATACACTTCAAACTTTTTAAGTACATTTGCAACCTAATTTTTACCGAATGTTTCAATTACATAAAACAATTGTATCTGAAGAAATACTAGAAAATGATTTTGTATGCAATCTTGCTGCTTGCCAAGGTACGTGTTGTGTAGATGGCGATGCTGGTGCACCACTTACTCAAGAGGAAACAGAAATACTAACGCGTATCTATCCAAAAGTAAAACCTTTTTTAAGACCAGAAGGCATACAAGCTATTGAAGAACAAGGTGCATTTGTAATAGGCGAAGACGGCGAGTTTGAAACTACGCTTATTGATGGAAAAGATTGTGCATATGTTATTTTTGATGGCAAAACGGCTTTATGTGGTATAGAACAAGCTTACAATGAAGGATTGGTTGATTGGAAAAAACCCGTTTCGTGCCATTTATATCCTATACGTGTAAAAGAATACACGGATTTTGCTGCTGTTAATTACCATAAATGGCATATTTGTTCTGATGCGTGTTCGTTAGGTAAAGAATTGCAAGTGCCTATTTATAAATTTGTGAAAGAAGCCTTAGTAAGAAAATTTGGCCAACAATGGTATGACGAATTAGAAAAAGTTGCTGCAGAATTAAAAAAATAAATTCCTAAAAAATACATCTAAAAAACGTTCAAACGAGTTGATTTTTCAATTGGTTTGAACGTTTTTTGCGTCTTTAACTTAAAATATAAAACACTGAAAATCAAATATATATGTTTAAGTTTTTAAAAAGTGGGTTTTTTGCATTTTGTTAAAAACTTTGCCCGATTGTGAATAAGTTTGTCTTTTGTTTTTCAGGATAATTGACAAACTTTGTAAACCCCAAATAAAAGAATAAAAAATACAATTAAATTAATAAAAATCAAACCGTTATGTCAGTAGTTGAACCCATTTTGCAAGAAAACAAAGATAGATTTGTTATTTTTCCTATTAAACACCACGATATTTGGAGTTGGTATAAAAAACAGGAAGCTTGTTTTTGGACAGCAGAAGAGATTGATTTACATCAAGATATTACAGATTGGAGTACAAAATTAAATGACGATGAGCGTTATTTTATCAAACATATTTTGGCATTTTTTGCAGCTTCAGACGGTATTGTTAACGAAAATTTAGCTGAAAATTTTGTAAGTGAAGTGCAATATTCAGAAGCAAAATTTTTCTATGGGTTTCAATTAATGATGGAAAATATTCATTCAGAAACCTATTCGTTATTAATTGACACGTATGTTAAAGACGAAAAAGAAAAAAATATATTATTTAAAGCCCTTGAAAATTTCCCAGCCATCGCTAAAAAAGCAGATTGGGCGTTAAAATGGGTTGATTCTCCAAATTTTGCAGAACGATTGATTGCGTTTGCAGCTGTAGAAGGCATTTTCTTTTCAGGTGCATTCTGTTCGATTTATTGGTTAAAAAAACGTGGTTTAATGCCTGGATTAACGTTTTCTAATGAATTAATCTCTAGAGACGAAGGTATGCATTGTGATTTTGCTGTTCATTTACACAATAATCATTTGGTAAATAAAGTTTCAAAAGAAAGAATCACAGAGATTATTACAAATGCACTTGACATAGAACGTGAGTTTATTACAGAGAGTTTGCCTGTGAGTTTAATAGGTATGAATGCGAAACTTATGACGCAATATTTAGAATTCGTTACAGATAGATTATTGGTAGAATTACAATGTAAAAAAGTGTATAATGTTACAAATCCATTTGATTTTATGGATATGATTTCGTTAGAAGGAAAAACAAATTTCTTTGAAAAAAGAGTAGGTGAATATCAAAAAGCAGGTGTCATGACTAATGAGTCTGACGAAAATAAATTTAGTTTTGATGCTGATTTTTAATCACTATCAAAAAAAGAAACTATATTAAATTAAAATAAAAGAATAAGTTATGTTTGTAGTAAAGAGAGATGGACGAAAAGAACCGGTTTCATTTGATAAAATTACCGATAGAGTACGAATTTTATGTTATGAGCTAAATGAACTTGTAGACCCTGTTAAGGTGGCTATGCGAGTAATTGAAGGTTTATATGACGGAGTTACTACATCTGAACTTGATAATTTGGCTGCTGAAACCGCCGCTTCAATGACGGTAACACATCCAGATTATGCGCAATTAGCCGCTCGAATTGCCGTGTCTAACTTGCATAAAAATACTAAAAAATCGTTCTCGGAAACCATGATAGATTTATACCATTATGTAAATCCAAGAACAGGGAAAAAATCACCACTTTTAGCAGATGATGTTTATGAAGTGGTTATGGCAAATGCTGAAAAATTAGACTCAACAA
Source organism: Flavobacterium sp. 20NA77.7 (assembly GCF_031326205.1). Taxonomy (NCBI): domain Bacteria; kingdom Pseudomonadati; phylum Bacteroidota; class Flavobacteriia; order Flavobacteriales; family Flavobacteriaceae; genus Flavobacterium; species Flavobacterium nakdongense. The sequence goes on from NZ_CP133721.1 coordinate 353,222, forward strand.
TCATCTACAATCGAGATTTTAATTATGATTATTTTGGTTTTAAAACGTTAGAACGTTCCTATTTATTAAAAATAAATGGAAAAATTGTAGAAAGACCACAACATATGTTAATGCGTGTTTCAGTTGGTATTCATTTAAATGATATTGATGCGGCTATTGAAACGTATGAACTCATGTCTAAAAAATATTTTACACATGCAACGCCTACGCTTTTCAATGCCGGAACGCCAAAACCTCAAATGTCTTCATGTTTCTTATTAACCATGAAAGATGATAGTATTGAAGGTATTTATGATACGTTAAAACAAACAGCAAAAATTTCTCAATCTGCGGGTGGAATTGGCTTGTCTATTCATAATGTTCGCGCTACTGGTTCTTATATTGCAGGAACAAATGGTACGTCAAATGGGATTGTACCGATGCTTCGCGTATTTAATGATACGGCTCGCTATGTAGATCAAGGAGGAGGAAAAAGAAAAGGTAGTTTTGCTATTTATGTAGAACCTTGGCATGCAGATATTTTCGATTTTCTTGATTTGAAAAAAAATCATGGAAAAGAAGAAATGCGTGCACGTGATTTATTCTACGCGATGTGGATTTCTGATTTATTCATGAAACGGGTAGAAGCAGATGCAACTTGGACATTAATGTGTCCAAATGAGTGCCCTGGTTTATATGATGTCTACGGAGAAGAATTTGATAAATTATATGAATCTTATGAAGCTGCAGGAAAAGGTAGAAAGACTATAAAAGCTCGTGAACTTTGGGAAAAAATTCTTGAATCTCAAATCGAAACAGGTACACCATACATGTTATACAAAGATTCGGCAAATAGAAAATCTAATCAGAAAAATTTGGGAACTATTCGTTCGTCAAACTTGTGTACAGAAATTTTAGAATACACATCTGAAGATGAGGTAGCTGTTTGTAATTTAGCTTCTATTTCGTTGCCAATGTTTGTAGAAAACGGAGCATTTAATCACCAACATTTATATGATGTAACAAAAAGAATTACACGTAATTTAAATCGTGTAATCGACAGAAATTACTATCCAGTAGAAGAAGCTAAAAATTCTAATATGCGTCATAGACCTGTAGGACTTGGTGTGCAAGGTTTAGCAGATGCTTTTATTTTATTGCGTATGCCTTTTACTAGTGACGAGGCGAAACAATTAAATCAAGATATATTTGAAACCATCTATTTTGCAGCTGTTACAGCTTCTATGGAACTTGCAAAAGAAGAAGGTCCGTACTCAACATTTAAAGGGTCTCCAATTTCTAAAGGAGAGTTTCAATATAACCTTTGGGGATTAAAAGATGAAGATTTATCAGGAAAATGGGATTGGACTTCATTACGAAAAGAAGTAATGAAACATGGTGTGCGCAATTCTTTATTATTGGCACCTATGCCAACGGCTTCTACTTCACAAATTTTAGGAAACAACGAAGCATTTGAACCCTATACTTCAAATTTATATACAAGACGTGTGTTGTCAGGCGAATTCATTATTGTTAATAAACATTTATTACAAGACCTTGTTCAATTAGGTATTTGGAATGAAGATTTGAAACAAGAAATTATGCGAAACAACGGTTCTATTCAAAATATAACTTCTATTCCTCAGCACATTAAAGATTTATACAGAACAGTATGGGAAATGAGCATGAGGGATATTATTGATATGTCTCGTCAAAGAGGGTATTTCATTGATCAATCTCAATCTTTGAATTTGTTTATGGAAGGCGCTACAATTTCTAAGTTAAATTCGATGCATTTCTATGCGTGGAAATCGGGGCTAAAAACAGGAATGTATTATTTACGCACTAAATCAGCTGTGAATGCTATTCAATTTACGGTAACTCAACAACAAAAAGCCGAACCAACGGCTGTAGCGATTGAACCAGAAGAAATGACAGCAGAAGAATTTAGAGCCATGATTGAACGTTCTAAAAACGCAGGCCCCGAGGATTGTGAAATGTGTGGATCATAAATAATAAGTAAAATAAAATAAATCATAAAAAAGCAGTTTTCTAAGGGAAACTGTTTTTTTATTCAAAGAATTAAATTATGTCGAAAGAAAAAAAAGGTGTTTATACCGGAATTATGGAACAAGATGCAGCGGGGAATTTTTTCTGTGGTCCCTATTTGTTGGATTATAAAAATGCAAGTAGTAATTTTAAATTAGGTGATGAAATAAATATTAAGACTATTATTGAAAATCCTAGTGATAAAAGTTACGAGCAATATCCAAAAAAATCAAATGTTTTTTTTAAAGCGAATAAGAAAGAATAAAATCGTTTTTTATAAATTTTTTACCTTCATCCTTTTACGTATCTTCGTAAAAGTAACTTCTTAAATTTATTTCCTATGATGCATTGGGAACAATTATTATCGCTAAAAAGACAGGGTGATACTAGTAAAAGACTTAGAAAAGAACAAGACGATACGAGATTAGGCTTTGAAGTAGATTATGATCGAATAATTTTTTCTTCAGAATTTAGAATTTTACAAGATAAAACCCAAGTTATTCCTTTGTCAAAGACCGATTTTGTTCACACACGCTTAACGCATAGTTTGGAAGTTTCTGTCGTAGGAAGGTCTATAGGAAGGTTAGTAGGGAAAAAAATCATTGAAAAATATCCTCATTTAAAAGAGGTACATGGCTACCAATTAAATGATTTTGGAGCCATAGTTGCCGCTGCCTGTTTAGCTCATGATATTGGGAATCCTCCCTTTGGACATTCAGGAGAAAAGGCCATAGGAGAATATTTTGCAACAGGGAACGGGCAAAAATATCAAACACACGTTACAACTAAAGAATGGCAAGATTTGGTTGATTTTGAAGGTAATGCAAATGGATTTTCCATTCTAACTTCAAGTAGAGAAGGTGTTGAAGGCGCTTTACGACTCTCCTATGCTACATTAGGAACTTTTATGAAGTATCCAAAAGAAAGTTTGCCTAAAAAACCTACGAAAGCTATCTGTGATAAAAAATATGGCTTTTTCCAGCAAGATGTTGCATTTTTTAAAGAAGTAGCGCAAGAACTAGGATTGCTTCCTAATAAAGAATTACCAGATATAGGTTATGTAAGACATCCTCTAGCTTATTTAGTAGAAGCAGCTGACGATATTTGTTATACCATTATTGATTTTGAAGATGGAATCAAATTAGGCTTGATTGAAGAAGATTTTGCCTTAGAGTATCTAATAAAATTGGTCCAAAAATCTATTGATTCAAAGAAATATAAGGAGTTAATAACAAAAGAAGATAGGATTAGTTACCTCCGGGCATTAGCTATTGGAAGTTTAATTAATGATGCGGTTTCAATTTTTTTAGAAAACGAGAAAGCAATTTTACAAGGTGAGTTTAATGTGTCATTAATGGATAAAAGTCAGTACAAAGCTCAAATTACAGATATTATTAATCTTAGTGTTAAAAATATTTACCAATCTAAAGATGTTATTGAAAAAGAAATTATTGGTTATAAAGTAATTCACACTTTATTGGATACTTTTATTACAGCGTATGTAAATAACATTAACAATAAATGTACTAATTTTGATGTTTTAGTGTTAAACTTATTGCCAAAAAAGTATAAAAATTCACAATCTACGGTTTACTTACAACTATTAAATATTTGTCAGTTTATTTCTCTTTTAACAGATGGAAAAGCTATTGAAATGTATAAAATCATTAGTGCTACTAAAATATAATTGTGTTAAAATTATAAATTACTTTAAAAATAGCTTTGAAATAAACTATAAAATATTAATTTTGAGGCTACAACCAAAAACTTAACTTATGAAGAAAAATCTACTTTACGTTTTTTTATTGATTAGTTTTTTAGGATTTTCTCAGGAATCTGTGCAAAAAATCCAAGCGTATATCAATGAAAATAAAGCAAAATTACATTTGAATGCCAGCGAATTGAATCAATGGCAAATTGAAAGTGAAACCAGCTCAGAAACTACAGGAATTACTAATTATCTAGTAACTCAAACCTATAATGGGATAAAAATAGATAATTCATATATTTATTTTTGGATTAAAAACGGAAAAATTGTTAATGAGCCAGAAGGTTTTATTACCGATTTAGCATCAAAAATCACAACTACTACCCCTGGTTTAAATGTAGTAGCCGCTTTTTCAACTGCATTGACAAAAATGAATGAGCAGCAAATAACTACGTCTATTATAGAAACAAATAAAAATAAATACAAACTAACAAATGGTCTTCTAACAGAAGATCCAGTTAGTGCTGAATTGGTTTATTTTCCAAGTCAAAATGGAAGTTTAATATTAACATGGTCTTTTGAATTTTACTCTCAAAATGCACAGCATTTATGGAAAATTAAAGTAAATGCTACTAATGGAGATGTTTTAGAGAAATTTGATTTGACACATAATTGTAGTTTTGGACCAAGACATAATCATGCTACGTGTATGAGTGGTGTAAAAACTAAAAACATTAGTTTTTCATTATTTAAAAATAATCAATCAGCGATGTTGTTAACCCCAGGAACAACTAATTATAGAGTCATTCCTTGGAATTACGAAAGCCCATTTCATACTTCTCGACAGTTAATTACAAATCCGGAAGCAACAACCGCTCTTGCACCATTAACGAATGCAGCCTCTCCAAATGGTTGGCATAATGCAAGTACTACTATTGGTGGTACAACAACTACTTATAATTATACAAGAGGGAATAATGTCTTTGCTTACTCAGATTATACAAATGCAAATCCAGCATCACCCACAACTTATGCGCCTGCTTCAGCAGGAACGTATCCTAGTTTAACATTTGATTATACATATGGAGGTAATGCAGTGGCAGCCACTACTTATATCAATGCCGCTATCACAAATTTATTTTATATGAATAATATGATGCATGATTTGTGGTATCAATATGGATTTAATGAAGCGAATAGAAATTTTCAAGCACAAAATCTTGGAAGAGGTGGTTCTGGTAATGATGCTGTAAATGCGGAGGCCCAAGACGGTTCTCAAGCAGCTACACCAACTTTAAATAACGCTAACTTTTCTACTCCATCAGATGGTTCTAAGCCAAGAATGCAAATGTATGTATGGAATTCTAAAAAACCTTCTACGTTGCTTGTAAACACAGGTACATTAGCAAACACATCGTTTAATGTTATTGATAATTCTTTCAATCCAGGACATGTCAATTTACCAGTTGCACCCGCTACTTTAACAAATACTATTGTTTTAGTTGATGATGGTACTCCTGATACTTCAGATGCTTGTGAAACAATTATAAATGCTGCTGCGGTAAATGGCAAAATAGCTGTGATTAGAAGAGGTACATGTACATTTGTTAGTAAAGCGTTAATGGCTCAAAATGCAGGTGCAATTGCGGTAATTATTGTTAATAATACAGCAGGTTATGTTGGTATGTCAGGAGCAGATGCAAACATTACAATACCCGTAGTAAGCATGAGTCAAGCAGATGGAGAAGCATTAATTGCAGCATTAGCTTCGAGTTCTATTAGTGTTAGTATTTCAACTCCTGAAATTTATGTTAATGGAGATGGTGATTTTGATAACGGAGTAATAGCTCACGAATATACACATGGTATTTCAACTCGACTAGTTGGTGGGGGGGCAGGACTTAATTCTGCCGAACAACCAGGAGAAGGCTGGTCTGATTGGGCATGGTTAATGATGCAAATAAAACCAGGCGATACTAGAAATGATGCAAGAGGAATTGGAACTTTTGTTTCTAATCAGGCTATTACAGGGCCAGGCATTAGAGAATTTAGATACTCTACTGACATGACTGTGAATCCACATACTTTTGGTGATACTAATGATCAATGGTTTACAGATTCAAGTGGTATTGACCAAATAGATGTTCATGGTTTAGGGTCTATATGGTGCGTTATGTTATGGGATTTAGCTTGGGATTATATTGATAAATATGGTTATAATTCCAATCTTTTTAATGGAACGGGAGGAAATAATAAAGTTATGCGTTTAGTAATTGATGCAATGAAATTAACACCTGCAAATCCTACTTTGATTCAATGCAGAAATGCACTTATTCAAGCAGATTTAGCAACAACAAATGGTCAAGACTATTGTTTGATTTGGCATGCTTTTGCAAGAAGAGGTATGGGAGTTAATGCAACTTCAGGAGCAAATTCGGGAGTAGCAGGTGTTCAAGATCAGGTTGAAGATTTTACTGAGCCAATTCCTGGTTCAACAGCAGCTACAGGTTCAAATTGCACCATGTTGGCGGCTAACTATTACCAAAATAATGATTTATTTAATATTTATCCAAATCCTACAAATGGAAATGTAAATATTCAAATTCATAATTATTCAGGCGCTTTACAAGTTAAAGTATATGACTTAAATGGTAGACAAGTGTTCACTCAAAACATTTCAAATTTTGAGTTATCTCACTCTCTTAATTTAGGTAATTTAACTACTGGGGTGTATGTTTTAAAATTAGAAGGAGAACAACTAAATCATACACAAAAAATTATTATTAAGTAATTTAATAAACCATATTAGTATTACAAAAAAAGCCCTGCTTTAGCAGGGCTTTTTTTGTAATATATTGTTACTTTTTCTTTTTAAAGAAATTATTAATACCATCTTTTATTCCATTAGTTATTTTATCTTTTGGGGTAGTTTTAATAGAGTCATTTGATGTATTCTTTTTAGTATCATTTAGTACATTCGAAAGAATGTTAGTTCCTTCGTTTAGTAGCTTTTCTTTCTGCATTTTAACCAATTGTGTAGCTAAATTAGTTGTAGCTTGTTTTATATCAGTACTGATTTTAGGATTTTGAAATGTTCCAGTTAATAATGCATTCACAGGAACGTTCTCAATTTTTTTAGAAGCATTAGGTGTTAATTTAGTAATTAAATTTCCAATTTCTTTGCCTAAATATTTAGCTGGAACATCAAATTTTAAATTATAATTGATTGTTTTGTCAAACCCATGCGTTCCCATAATTTGAACAGCTATATCATTTTGTTTAATAGTAAAAGGTTTAACATTAACCTTCCCGTTTTTGAATAATAAAGAGACTTTTACATCTTTTAAATTCATGTCTTTTAAGTCTATAAAAGAAGCTGTATTGTCTAATTCTGTCAGCAACTTAGAATTGTTTTTATTCAAGGATCCAGATAGAATACTACTCATTAAATTCCCAGACAAGGTATTCACGTTTGGCAACATGGTTTTATTTAATGTTCCATTTAATTTAATAGTTGAGTTCAATTTCCCATTAATAACATCAGCAATTGGAGCAATAGTTTTTAGGGTATTCATAGCACTAAAGGTTTGACGAATATCTACTTTATTAAGCCCTAAGTTCATGTCAAAAGTTGGAATCTTACCTTTTGTGGAAACCAAGCCATTCAATTCAAGTTTACCACTAAATACATCCATTTTTAAATTGCTTAATTTTACTGATTCATTTTTTACAGTTACACTACCCGATACGTTTTTTAAATTTAAATTATCATAAATAACCGTTTTGGCTTTAGCGGTTAATGTACAGTCTAAGAAACTTGGAATTTTAACTGCTTCTGTCTTTTTGTCTCCGGTCTTTGTTTTTATGGTTGTAGGCATCATAAAATCAGCTACTGCAAAAGTGTTTGAGTTTAGATTAAAGGTTCCTTTTAATATTTGATTCTTAAATAAGAAACCATATAAGTTTTCTATCATTCCTGAAACATTTACATCTGATTTCCCTGTTTTTAAATTCAATTTAGTCAAATTTATTTTTGAAGGATTAAATACCACATCAGCAATTGAAATGCTTACCGGTTTTGCCATTTCCGAACCTGTATAATTGAAGCCAGTTAAGGTAATTCTTCCCGAGTTTTTAATATTTTGGTATTGATTGGTTGCTATAGATTTCATATCAAAAGCGGTTTTCACATCTGCTTTTAAAATTCCATTTAGGTTTTTTTCTAATTTTATGGGATAAGCCTTAGAAACATTTGCTAAATTGATTCTACCTTTCAATTCCGCATTTACCACTGCATTTTCAACTATATTTTTAACTGTAGCTTTAGCATTAAAAACATCTTGGTCAATTGCAAATCCAACATTAGCAATATTGATATACGTATCATTAACTATTCCGGATTCATTAATAATATGTGTATCAATGTTGATGTTTTTTACTGTTTTGGGTAAGTCTTTATAATGGAAAGAAGCATTGTTAGAAGCCATTTCAATATCAAATTTTGGCACTGTGGTTTTAGTTAATTCACCATTTACTTTTCCTGTTACTTCAAATTTTCCTGTGGTTTCAACACCTTCTAAATTTCCAGCATATTGTTCAGGAATTAGAGCTAAGAAGTTTTTAAATTCTGAACGGGGTGTTTTAAAGGCTAAATCATAAATCTGACCTTTTTCTACCATTTGAATGTAACCATTAAATTCAAGAGGTAGTTGATTAATCAGTGCCTTATTCTCTTTAAATGTATACTTGCTGTTTTTTAAATCAATTCCTAAAATAGCATCTAAAGAAACTTTAGTGTTTCTTAAGAAATTTGACTTATCAATATTAAAACTCATATTAGCCTTTGTTTTGGTCTCCAAATCTAATTTGTCCTGTGCCAAATTTCCTTTTCCTTGATGATAAATACTATCTAAAATTAATTTCATTTTAGAACTTTCATCAAGATAAGTGAATTTTAAATTTTCAATATCATATTTTTCAATATCTAAGCTAAAAGGCTTGCTTTTTGATTTGCTTTTTTCAGGTTTTTTATTCTTTAAAGCAATGTCATAGTTGCCGACACCATCTTTGTTGAAAATGATTTTCAAAATTGTATTTTCCGTTGAAAAACCATCAATTTTCATAGGTTTATTTTCACCATGAAATAACTCTGAAATACCCATTTTAAGATTGATTTTTTCAGAATAAACTAAAGTATCTCCATCAAATGGTGCACGATTAATAACACATATTTTAGCTATAGAAACGGTTGCTTTTGGAAAATCTTTTAAGAGACTAACGTTTACGTCTTCAAGTGTTACACGGGCGTTAACATTTTCATTTAATGAGGCAACAATTTTTTCTTTGATTTGTTTTTTAAATGCAAAAGGAATAATTGCAAGTATAACTATTAGAGTCAGTAAGGTAATACCTGACCATTTTAAAATTTTTTTAAACATAGTATTTTGTTTTAGATTTTTGAGCATACAAATTTACAACTTATACTAGCAAAAAAAGCGCCAAACTTAAGTTTGGCGCTTTCTAATTCAAAAAAATCTAAAAATTAATATCGAAAGGCATAATGGCTTGTACACCTTTTCGTTTTTTCATCTTTCTAATTTTATCAATTAGTAGGTAGTTTTCTTCACCTAATTCTTCTTTAAGCATTGCTTCTTTGGATTGATATAGCTTTGCACCTGCTAAGCCTTCTAAAAATTCATTGAAATTCTTTTCATACTCAGGATAATTTTCTACTCTATATGAGTTGCTTTTACCCAAAGTGGCTGCATGTTTAATAGCTGCTTCTAAATTCCCTATTTTGTCAACTAAACCTAATTTTAAAGCATCTGAACCTGTCCAGACTCTTCCTTGGCCAATAGCATCAACTTGAGCAAATGTCATTTTTCTACCTGTTGCCACTCTAGTTACAAATGTTTTATAAATAGTTTCAATTCCTTCTAAAGCAAATGTTTTGTAATTATCAGAAATAGGTTCAAAAGGAGTATATCCATTTGCATTTTTGTGTGTGCTAACTTGTTCGGCGTTAATTCCCATTTTAGTTGCAAATTCACTCATGTTTGGCAACATGCCAAAGACGCCTATAGAGCCCGTTATGGTAGTTGGTTCAGCAAAAATTGCATTTGCACCACACGCAATGTAATACCCTCCCGAAGCGGCTAAATTACCCATTGAAACGACTACAGGCTTTATTTTTTTAGTTAATTCAATTTCTCTCCAAATTAATTCTGAAGTTAAAGCGCTTCCTCCCGGACTATCTACACGTAGCACAATAGCTTTAACATCTTTGTCTTCTCTTGCTTCTTTTAACGAACGGTTAATTGAACCTTCTCCTATGTAATCTACATCACCTTCACCGCCATTAATTTCACCTTGTGCATAAATCACAGCAACAATATCATCTTTTGTAAGGTCGTCAACATTGATTGCGTTTTTGGAAGCATAATCTGTGATGGAAACTTTTTCATACTCATCTTTAGCTAACACTTTTAATTTTTGTTTTAAAAAAGCGTGGTATTCATCTTCATAGGCTACTTTATCAACTAATTTTTGTTCTAATGCCATTTGAGGCGTCCTAGCGCTCAAATTGTCTGCAATTGTATTAAGTTGGGCAAGTGTTATGTTTCTGCTTTTTGCAATATCTTTAGCAATAGTTTTCCAAATGGAATTCAAAAGAACAGTAAGTTGTTCTCTATTTTCTGGGCTCATTCCTTGTGCTAAAAAGGGCTCAACAGCACTTTTAAATTTACCATGGCGAATAATTTCCATTTTTAAGCCCGTTTTGTCTTGAAAATTTTTAAAAAATAACACTTCCGTTCCTAATCCTTTTAAATCAACTTCTCCTGCTGGATTTACAAATACTTCATTAGCAACAGAATTAATGTAATATTCTTTTTGAGTGAAATAATTTGCATACGCGTAAACAAACTTTTCAGATTTTTTAAAATCTTCCAATTGATCTCTTAACTCTTTACTTTGAGCTAAACCTAGTAGTGATTGGTTGTTTAGAATTGAAATCCCTTTAATTTTATTGTCTGTTTTGGCGTTTTTTATCGCGTTAAGCACTTCTATAAAACCAATTTTTTCTTTTCCGGCTAAGATAGTTTGTAAGGGGCTTTCATCTTTGTATTGACCCGCATAATCAAATACAATTTTTGATAAATCTATCTCGATGACAGAATTATCGTTAATTTTTATTTCATCTTCACTACTGCTAAAAGCAGCGCCAATACCAATTAAAATAAAAAAACTAAGCACACAGAATAAAAAAATTCCCACTACAGTTGCAAATACATTCTTTATAAAATTCATTTTTATTATATTTTTATTACTACACTATAGGTAGTAAAAAGTGTTAAAAAGTTACATGTTCATAACTATTTATTTTTTCATCAAAATCTAACTAAAAATGTTTGTTATTTTGCAACATTGACAAAAAGCTATTTTATATAAGTAATAAAGTGAATTTACAGCAACCAATATACCTTTCGTTAGGCACAAATATGGGGGATAAACTTAAAAACCTCCAAACGTGTGTGGACTTGGTGCATCAAAAAGTAGCAACAGTTATTGAGGTTTCTTCGGTTTACGAAACACCTTCATGGGGGTTTGAAGGGGCTAATTTTTATAATTGTATAGTATTAGTTCATTCGTCAAAATCACCACAAAAAATTTTAACCAAAATTCTAAAGATTGAAAAAGAATTAGGTAGAATTCGTCAAGATGCACCTGGTTATACCCCAAGAGTTATAGATATAGATATCATTTCATATGGTTCGGAAGTTATCAATATGCCTCAGTTACAACTTCCGCATCCTCAAATGCAACGTCGAAACTTTGTTTTACATCCTTTGCAAGAAATTGCGCCTGCTTGGATACATCCTGAAAATCAAATAGGTATCGACACGTTGTTGTTTGACTGTGATGATGCTTCCGAGATAAAAAAAACAGCAACATTGATAAGTCCGTTGCAAAGAATAGTTTGGGATGATTTAAAATACATAGCAATTGAAGGAAATATTGGCGCTGGAAAAACAACATTGGCAGGAAAAATAGCTGAAGATTATAATGCTAAATTGGTCTTGGAGCGTTTTGCAGATAATCCATTTTTGCCTAAGTTTTACAAAGATCAGAATCGTTATGCCTTTCCATTAGAGATGTCTTTTTTAGCCGATAGATACCAACAATTAACAGATGATTTAGCGCAATATGATTTGTTTAAAGATTTTGTACTAGCGGATTATCATATTTTTAAATCGTTGATTTTTGCTAAAGTTACCCTGCAAGAAGACGAATTTAGGTTATATAAAACGATGTTTGATATCATTTACAAAGAAATGCCAAAGCCTGATTTGTATGTATATTTATATCAAAATACCGATAGACTTTTGACAAATATTAAAAAAAGAGGTAGAAGCTATGAGCAAGAAATACCTGCAGCATATTTAGAAAAAATTAACCATGGTTATCTAGATTATATTAAAACACAAACTGATTTAAATGTTTTAATCTTAGACGTTTCCGATTTAGATTTTGTAAAAAATCAAGAAGATTATGTGTTTTTGTTGAATGAGATTAATAACAAAATTACATTAGCACGCGGATAAAACTAATGCCATTCAATACTGATTTAACGGATTTTTTGCCCAAACTTATCATACTGAAAGCGTCTCTTTTTACTTAATTAAACCCGAATTTCGCCAATCATAACAAATTCATGGCGTTCTTTGCGAAAAAACTTCGTGTCTTTGTGTTTAAATAATAAGATTTCTATTGAAGCTTCTGAAACAAATCCCAAATCACAATTCCTGCACTTACAGAAATATTCAATGAATGTTTGCTTCCTAATTGTGGAATTTCAATTACACCATCCGATAAATTAATAGCTTCTTGAGAAACTCCTTTTACTTCATTGCCAAAAATTAAAGCATATTTGGTTTCGGCGTCGGGCATAAATTCATTTAACATAACCGCATTTTCGGTTTGTTCTATTGACCAAATGTGCACGTTTTCTGCTTTCAATTTTTCAATTACGCTCAGTATGTCTTTCGCATATTCCCAAACAACTGTTTCTGTGGCGCCAAGTGCCGTTTTGTGAATTTCTTTGTTGGGCGGAGTAGCCGTTATTCCACATAAATAGATTTTTTCAATTAAAAAAGCATCAGAAGTTCTAAAAACAGATCCAATATTGTGCAAACTTCTAATGTCGTCTAAAATCACTATGATAGGTGTTTTTTGTGCGGCTTTAAATTCGGATAGACTTTTACGTTCTAATTCTGCGTTGGCTAATTTTCTCATGGTACAAAGATAAAATTTATTTACCAATGTGTCAATAAGCCAATTTACCACTACTTCATTGCCAGATTAGTCTTTGTGTTAAATTTGATAGCGTATAGTGGTGTTATTTTCATTTTGAAGTTGCGCTTGAAAAACGTATCTTCGCCTTATATAAAATAAAACATTGTGGCAAAAAAAGCAGCTTCTGAATTAAAAGAAAAGACATCAAAAGAAACCCCTTTGATGAAACAATACAATGAAATCAAGGCAAAATATCCTGATGCATGTTTGTTATTTAGAGTAGGGGATTTCTATGAAACATTTGGTTCAGACGCCATTAGAGCTTCTCAGATTTTAGGAATAACATTAACTAAGCGAGGAAACGGAAGTGAAAGCGAAACGGCGCTAGCGGGTTTTCCTCACCATTCTTTAAACACGTATTTGCCTAAACTAGTTAAAGCGGGGCTTCGAGTAGCTATTTGTGACCAATTAGAAGATCCAAAGATGACGAAGACGATCGTTAAACGTGGCGTGACAGAGTTGGTTACGCCAGGAGTTGCGATGAATGACGATATTTTACAGGCCAAAACAAATAATTTCTTAGCTTCTATCCATTTTGGTAAGAAAAATATAGGTATTGCTTTTTTAGATGTTTCTACGGGAGAATTTTTAACCGCACAAGGTTCAGAGGAGTATATTGATAAATTATTGCAAAATTTTAGACCAAGTGAAATATTGGTCACAAAAAATCATAAAACGACTTTTAAAACCGCATTTGGAGAAGATTTCCATGCTTTTTATTTAGAAGATTGGATTTACAAAGAAGATTATGCATTTGAAACTCTTACAAAACATTTTCAAACGAATTCTTTGAAAGGGTTTGGTATTGAAGAAGTTATGGAAGGTGTAGTTGCTTCAGGGGCTATTTTATATTATTTGTCTGAAACGCAGCATAACAAAATACAACACATAACCACTATTCAGCGTATTGCAGAAGATGCTTATGTGTGGATGGATAAGTTTACTATTCGCAATTTAGAATTATACCACAGTACAAATCCAAATGCAGTTACCTTACTTGATGTAATTGATAAAACATTATCCCCAATGGGGTCACGTTTACTAAAAAGGTGGTTGGCTTTGCCTTTAAAAGATCTTGTCAAAATTAAGGCTAGAAATGAAGTAGTAGCGTATTTAAAATCAAATCAAGAAGAGTTGCAATTTATACAATATCAAATTAAGCAAATTTCCGATTTAGAACGATTAATTTCTAAAGTAGCCACAGGGAAAATTTCGCCTCGAGAGGTACTTTATTTACGCGATTCATTACAAGCTATTTTACCAATTAAAGAAAAGGCATTAAGCGCAAAGAATGAAGCGTTAAAAATTATTGGTGATGGCTTACATGCTTGTGAATTATTGCGCGAAAAGATTGATACTACTCTACAAGAAGATGCTCCGGTTGCAATTAATAAAGGAAATGCCATAGCAATAGGTGTACATCCCGAATTAGATGAATTACGTGCTATTTCCACAACAGGAAAAGGGTATTTAGAAGATTTAGAACGAAGAGAAAGCGAACAAACAGGCATACCGTCATTAAAAATATCGTTTAATAATGTTTTTGGCTATTATATTGAAGTGCGTAATACACACAAAGATAAAGTGCCTGAAAACTGGATAAGAAAACAAACATTAGTTAATGCCGAACGCTATATTACGGAAGAATTAAAAGAATATGAATCTAAAATATTAGGTGCAGAAGAAAAAATTCAACAATTAGAGAATTTACTTTTTGAGCAATTGGTGAGTTGGATGTCAACCTATATTAAACCTGTTCAGTTAAACGCTCATTTAATTGCGCAGCTTGATTGTTTACAGTCTTTTGCTCAAATGGCTATTGAGAATAATTACGTGCAGCCAGAATTAGATGATTCACATGATTTACTTATTAAAGAAGGGCGTCATCCCGTAATTGAAAAACAGTTGCCTCCAGGAGTGCCTTATATTTCTAATGATGTTGTTTTAGATAGAGAAGCACAACAGATTATCATGATTACGGGGCCAAATATGTCGGGTAAGTCAGCTATTTTAAGACAGACTGCTCTTATTGTTTTGTTAGCTCAAATGGGAAGTTTTGTACCTGCCGAGTCACTAAAGCTAGGACTTGTAGATAAAATATTTACTCGAGTAGGAGCAAGTGATAATATTTCTATGGGTGAATCTACCTTTATGGTAGAAATGAACGAAACAGCCTCTATATTAAATAATATTTCAGATAGAAGTTTGGTGCTTTTAGATGAAATTGGGAGAGGAACATCTACTTATGATGGCATTTCAATTGCTTGGGCTATTTCAGAATATTTACATGAACATCCAAGTAAGCCAAAAACATTATTTGCGACGCATTATCATGAGTTAAATGAAATGGAAGTTATTTTTGATCGCATTCAAAATTATAATGTATCTGTCAAAGAATTGAAAGATACGGTATTATTTATTAGAAAATTAGTAAAAGGAGGAAGCGCACATAGTTTTGGTATTCATGTGGCAAAAATGGCGGGAATGCCTCAAACAGTTATACAAAAGGCTCAAAAATTATTAAAAAAATTAGAAAAAAATCATTCTGCAGAAGAATTGTCAGGCAGTCTCACAGGTCAAGAAGAAATGCAGTTAAGCTTTTTTCATTTAGATGATCCTTTATTAGAAGAAATTAAAGACGAATTACTTACATTAGACATTAATACACTTACGCCTGTTGAAGCATTAATGAAGTTAAATGAATTGAAACGTATTGTTTCAAAAAAATAATTTTTTATAAAATAGTGTAAGTCAAACCATTAAAAAAAAGTTTCTTTTTTTTTCTGAAAGTACTTGCAAAGAAAAAAATATGTGCTATATTTGCACTCGCAATACCGCTAAAGTATTGCACGTTCTAATTAAAACGCAATGCGAAAATAGCTCAGTTGGTAGAGCGCAACCTTGCCAAGGTTGAGGTCGCGGGTTCGAACCCCGTTTTTCGCTCAACACTACCAAATTAAGATATATTAGCTCGAGTGGTGGAATTGGTAGACACGCTGGACTTAAAATCCAGTGAGCAGTAATGTTCGTGCGGGTTCAAGTCCCGCCTTGAGTACAAAAAGCTTCAAACTATGTTTGAAGCTTTTTTTGTTATACCTACTTATGTTTGTTGTTTATAACTTCTCATTTTTTCTATAGTTTAGGTTTGGAAATCTATGTTTTTTGGAGGTTATTTGGTTTTTTATTTTGGATTTAAAAAAGTATGGGGACTTACGTAATTAGTAAAAGGCTAAATGGAATGTATAAATATGAGTTTACTTCAAGAAAAGGTAAAACTATTTATACGAGTAATGATTTTGAGTTGCGTTTTGAATGTGAGGCCGAAATAGAGGCTATCAAAGAAAATGTAGAAGAGTTAATTTTTCTTCGGTTTAAATCTCCCAAAGGAAAATATTATTTCAAAATTATACTTAACAAAAAAGAGGTAGCCAAAAGCCGTCTATATACTACACAATTATTGATGCAAAAGGGGATTGATGAAATTTTGCGTTCGGCAATACTTTCAGAAATTTTAGATTTTTCCTCATCCGATACTATTTTTCCTCCAGCTGAAGCCATTTTTGGATAGGATATAAAATAAAAAAATCCCGACTAAGTCGGGATTGATTTCTTTTCGAAAAGAAGTATCTAATTATTTTTTTACTTCTTCTTTAGCTGGTGCAGCAGCAGCAGCAGTAGTGTCAACAGCAGTAGTGTCAACAGCAGTAGTATCAGCTACAACAGCAGTAGTATCTACAGCAGTTGAGTCAGCAGCTGGAGTTTCCTCAGCTTTTTTGTTACAAGAAACTAATACTGCAGCAACGAATGCTAAGCTTAAAACAACTTTTTTCATCTTACTAAATTATAAAGGTTAATTATTAATTCGGAGCAAAGATATAAATTTTTTAATACGACCGCTATTTTTTTTCATCTTTTTTTTATTTTTTTACAACTTACCCCTTATTTTTTACACTTAAACGATTTCGTTAATTTATTTTTTACCTTTTTTATTGGTAGGATAGATGATTTTCAGTTCGTTGATTAAATTTTTTGCCCCTGCAAATTTATCTATGATGAATAATACATAACGCGCATCTACCATAATGTTTCTGCAAATTTCTGGACTATAATAAATATCACTCATGGTGCCTTCCCAAACTCGGTCAAAATTTAAACCTATTAAGTTGCCATTCGCATCTAAAGCTGGACTACCAGAATTTCCTCCTGTAGTATGATTTGTAGCAATAAATGCTACTGGCATTTTACCATTTTCTGCATAAGGACCAAAATCTTTTGTGTTGTATAAATCAATTAGTTTTTGTGGTACATCAAATTCATAATCACCAGGTACATATTTTTCCATTACACCATCTAAATACGTAACAGGCATGTATTCTACTGCGTCAGATGGTTTGTAGCCTTTTACTTTTCCGTAGGTTACACGTAATGTGGAATTGGCATCAGGAAAAATTCGAGCAGATTTTGGACTTAATTCCATAATTGCTTTCATATAGGTGCGTTGTAATGCAATGTTTTTCAAATTTAATTCATCATACTTTGGAGCTACATTTTTGTTGTATGCGTCTGCCATGCTTTTTACTAATTGATAGCCTGCATCTTGATTTAGTTTTGCAAGTACACTTGAAGCATCTCCATTTAATAATTCTTTAATCCCTTGATAAGAAGTTAATTTTGAATTTTTATAAATAGATGTGGTAGCTGCTATCGCATCGATGTTCTTGATTGATTCTGGTAAAAATTGTTGTGGTGATTTTTTGGCATAAATAGCAATAAGTTTTTCAAAAACTTTTTCATCAACAGTAGCATTGTAGTCGCCATATAAGCTTTCAAAGCCTTTTACTAAGTTGTTTTTTCGGTCGTTAAACGCTTGCTCACCTTTAGTGGTATACACTTGTTCTAATTGATATAAACGGTAACCAAATGCTAGTAATTCTGTATTTCGCATAACTATTTCAGTGAAATAATCTCTAGCAATCGCATATTCTTTAATAGCTGCATAATTTTGCTTAAATTCATTTAAAACATTTCCATATTCAGCCTGCTTGCCCGCTTTTTCAACTTTAAGTAAAAAATCTTTTTCAAAATTTTGTTTGAATTGTACCGCGTTCGATTTTTTTAAACCTTTTGTTTCACCAATCCATTTTTTCCAATAGTTAGCAATGGAAGCGTATTTAGAAGCATATTGAATTTTAATAGCTTGATCTTTACGCATAAAGCCATCTTGTACTTTTAGGGCAATGTCACGCACTTCAATTTTAGCTGGGTTTAAGTCGTTTACGATTTGTTCCACCGCATTCGAAGGTAAGTATTCTTGTGTTTTACCTGGATAACCCATTACCATTGTAAAGTCTCCTTCTTTTATTCCTTTGGCAGAAATTGGGAAAAAGTGTTTCGGTGTATACGGCACATTGTCTTTTGAGTATTCTGCCGGTCTGTTATTTTTGTCTGCATATACTCTAAATAGCGAAAAATCGCCTGTATGACGAGGCCATACCCAGTTGTCAGTGTCTGAGCCAAATTTACCTATAGAGCTTGGAGGTGCACCAACTAAACGAATGTCTTTAAAGTTTTCAACAACGAAAAGTAAATATTGATTGCCATCATAGAAAGAACGTACTAAAATATCTTGCCAAGTTTCTTTTGGATAAGACTTCGTGATAGTTGCAATATTTTCTTGAATTTTCTTTTGCTTATCTGCTTCTGTAGGCAATGAGGTTACACCGTCAAATATTTTTGTCGTTACATCATCAATTTTTACAACAAATGTTACGATAACGCCAGGATTAGGGAGTTCTTCTTCCATTTTATATGCCCAAAACCCATCGGCTAAATAATCATGTTCTACTGTTGAGTGATTTTGTATGTTATCATAACCACAGTGGTGATTTGTAAGTAACAACCCTTTTGAAGAAATTACTTCTGCCGTACACCCTCCATTAAACTGAGGAACAGCATCTTTTAATGACGAGTTGTTGATTGAATAAATTTGGTCGGCTGAAAGTTTTCCTCCTAAGGTTTTAATTTCATTTTCATTCATTCCTTTTAATAAAGAAGGAACCCACATGCCACCTTGCTGTGCATTGATTTGTGAAATAAATAAGATTACTAATAGACGTACTAATTTCATATATATAAATTTTAGTTTTTACTAATTTGATTGCTAATTTTGTCAGTTGCGCCTGCATTCATTTGCACAAAAGTACGACAAATGTGCCCTTTTTCTAATCGCTCGTCTTCATTTTGAAGTAATTTATCAATTATTTCTTTTAATTGATTTTGATTTTTTATAGAAATACAGCCTCCTAAGTTTACTAATGCCGTTGCTTCTGTAAAATGAGAATAATTAGGACCAATTACAATAGGAATGCCAAAAGTGGCAGGCTCTAAAATATTATGAACACCTGGATTTCCAAAACCACCGCCAACGAATGCAATATCGGCATAACTATAAATTTTAGTGAGAATACCGATAGTGTCAATGATGAAAACTTGAATTTCTTTCATTTTGTCTTTTTGACCCATAAATGAAATCTCATTTTTATATTCTGAATATAAAATTGTTTTTTTTCTTAATTGCGATTTGAGATTTTTAATTTGATCCCCTTTTATGTTGTGAGGCGCAATTACAAATTTTATATTTTTAGCACTTGTATTGATATAGTTAAGTAACATTTCTTCGTCTTTTGGCCATGAACTTCCAATGACAATTATTTTTGTGTTAGCAGTACAAAACTCATCCATAAAATCAAGCGAATTATCTCTTTCTAAGATGTTCATTACTCTATCAAAACGGGTATCTCCTGAAATCATTACATTTTGATAACCTAAACGTTGAATTAAGGTTTTAGAATTTTCATTTTGTACAAAAAAATAACTAAAAGCCTCTAATGCTTTTCTATAAAAACCGCCATACCATTTAAAAAAAGCTTGATTTTTTCTGAAAATACCTGAAACTAAAAATGTTTTAATTTGTAATTGTTTAAGCTCGTTCAGGTAATTGGGCCAAAATTCATATTTAATGAAGAAAACCAAATCGGGGTGAACGGCTTTGATAAAATTATGCGCATTACGTTTTGTATCTAAAGGTAAATAAACGGTTACATCAGCAATAGTATTACTTTTTTTAACTTCATAGCCCGAAGGCGAAAAAAAACTGACTACTATTTTATGAGAGGGATATTTTTTTTTAATGGCTTCTATGATAGGTAAACCTTGTTCAAATTCCCCTAAAGAAGCCGCATGAAACCAAATTGTTTTGTCTGAAGGAGTTATTGCTTCTTGTAATTGATGAAAAACAACTTTTCGACCTTCCATAAAAAGTTTTATTTTCGGGTTAAAAAGCGCTATCAACCTAAGAAATTGAGCGGCAAAATGTACTACTAATTGGTATATAATTAACATGTTGGCAATAATCTATTTGCGAAAATACAGTTTCTTTATGAAAATTCATTGCCAACTTATCAATTATTAGCTATTTTTGTTCTGTTTAAAAGTGAAATCAATATAAAACTTTTAAATTCACCACTTTATAATCGTATTTTTAAATGAGAAAACTACAAATGGTTGACTTAAAAAGTCAATATGATAAAATTAAAGATCAAGTTAATGCTTCTATTCAAGAAGTTTTAGATACTACTACTTATATTAATGGTCCATTAGTACATCAATTTCAGGCTGATTTAGAAAGCTATTTAGGTGTAAAGCACGTTATTCCTTGTGCAAACGGAACAGATGCTTTGCAAATTGCAATGATGGGACTAGGTTTGCAACCAGGAGATGAAGTAATCACTGCCGATTTTACCTTTGCAGCTACGGTTGAAGTAATAGCCCTTTTACAATTAACACCTGTTTTAGTGGATGTAGACATGAATAATATGAATATTTCACTTGAAGGTATTCGTAAAGCTATTACACCAAAAACGAGAGCTATTGTGCCCGTACATTTATTTGGACGTGTAGCTAATATGGATGCGATTATGGAAATTGCTAACGAGTATAATTTATTTGTGATTGAAGATAATGCTCAAGCCATTGGCGCTACTTATACGTCAAAAGACGGTTCTAAAAAGAAAGTAGGTACTATAGGCCATGTGGGAGCAACATCATTTTTCCCGTCTAAAAATTTAGGTTGTTATGGTGATGGAGGTGCGATTTTTACAAATGATGATGCGTTGGCTCATACCATTAGAGGTATTGTAAACCATGGCATGTATGTGCGTTATCATCATGATGTAGTGGGTGTAAATTCGCGCTTAGATAGTATTCAGGCTGGTGTTTTGAAAGCTAAACTACCGCATTTAGATACGTATAATAAAGCACGTCAAGATGCAGCAAGAAAATATTCATTAGCCTTAGGTTTAAATGCTAATATTTGGGTTCCAACAATTTGTGAAGCATGTGATTGTCATGTTTTTCATCAATATGTAATTCGAATTTTAAATGGAAAACGCGATGGGTTGTTAGACCATTTACAAGTAAAAGGGATTCCATGTGCCATTTATTATCCGATTCCGTTACACAGTCAAAAAGCATATGCAGATACGCGTTACAAAGAAGAGGATTTTCCTGTAACCAATCAATTGGTTAAAGAAGTAATTGCATTGCCGATGCACACAGAACTCGATGATGAGCAAATAAAATTTATTACGGACGCTATTTTAGAATACGTTAACTAGTTTTCAGCCTCAGAACTGTTAACTGTGACTGCGACTGATAACTAATTGTATATGAGAGTACTTGTTACAGGAGGATTAGGTTTTATAGGCTCTCACACTGTTGTGGAGTTACAAAACGAGGGTTTTGAAGTGGTTATTATTGACAATTTATCTAATTCAACAATGGATGTTTTGGGTGGAATTGAACGCATAACGGGTAAAAAACCGCTGTTTGAACAAATTGATCTCCGTGATAAATTAGCCGTTCAACATTTCTTTTCAAATCACCAAGACATTTCAGGAGTGATTCATTTTGCGGCTTCAAAAGCTGTGGGCGAGAGTGTTGAAAATCCATTGTTATATTATGAAAATAATATTAGTTCATTAGTATACTTATTACAAGAATTACAAAAAAAGCCAGAAGCTCATTTTATTTTCAGTTCCTCTTGTACAGTTTACGGTCAAGCTAAAAAAATGCCAATTACCGAAGACGCTCCTATTCAAGTAGCCATGTCGCCTTATGGTAATACGAAACAAATAGGGGAAGAAATAATTTTGGATGTCGCAAAAGTGAGTAATTTTAAGTCTATTTTATTACGTTATTTTAATCCAATTGGCGCACATCCATCTGCAGAAATCGGTGAATTACCGTTAGGTGTCCCACAAAATTTAGTTCCGTTTATAACTCAAACAGCAATCGGACTTCGCGAGAAATTATCGGTTTTTGGCAATGATTATCCAACAGCTGATGGAACAGCTATTCGAGATTATATTCATGTAGTAGATTTAGCAAAAGCACATGTAGTGGCATTAAAACGACTGTTATATAACAAAAATTTAGAAAAAGTAGAGATATTTAATTTAGGCACGGGAAAAGGGAGCTCTGTTTTAGATGTTATAACCGCTTTTGAGAAGACTACTGGACAAAAATTGAATTATCAAATTGAAGGACGAAGAGCAGGTGACATTGTTGAAGCCTATGCTGATACTCAAAAAGCTAATAAAGTATTAGGCTGGAAAACACATTTAACTCTTGAAGATGCCTTGCGAGATGCTTGGCGTTGGGAGAAAAAAATAAAAAATACTAATTGATTATATACAAAAAGGCTATCTATATAGATAGCCTTTTAAATTTACTTTTTAGCGGATTCTTTTAATTTATCAGCTGCTTCTTCAAGTTTATCAGCGCCTTTTTTCATAGCATCTGCTGCTTTAACTTTTGTAGAATCAACTGCTTTTTCTGCTTTTAATTTAGCACTATCCACCGCTTGTTCTACTTCTGCACCTACTGCGTCTGATGCATCTACTACTTTGTCTTTAGTTTCGTCTTTACAAGAAACTAATAGGGCAGCTACTACAACTGCACTTAAAATTGCTTTCTTCATGTTGTTTTGTTTTAATATTACTATTTGGGTTTTTACTAAAAAAGCAATTGCAAATTAAGTGCCAAAGTTTTTATGTTAGGCAGAAATTGTTTCTATTTCTTTGTTAATTTTATTTACTAATCCTACTAGTACTTTACCTGGTCCCACTTCAGTGAAACTTGTAGCGCCATCACTAATCATTTGATTAACAGATTGAGTCCATTTAACTGCACCCGTTAGTTGTGAAATCAAATTACTTTTAATTTCAGCAGGATTTGAAACAGCACTAGCGGTTATGTTTTGATACACAGGGCAAGTTGGATTAGAAAAAGTTGTTGCTTCAATGGCAGCGGCTAGTGCTGAACTTGCTGGTTCCATCATTGGCGAATGAAATCCACCACCTACAGGTAATATAAGTGCGCGTTTTGCTCCTGCTTCTTTCATTTTTTCGCAAGCTAATTCTACTGCTTTATATTCGCCCGAAATTACTAATTGACCTGGACAGTTATAATTGGCAGCCACTACAATACCATCAATTGAAGCACAAATATCCTCTACGATTTTATCTTCTAAATTTAAAACAGCGGCCATTGTAGAAGGCTTTATTTCGCAAGCTTTTTGCATAGCTAAAGCTCTTTGAGAAACTAATTTTAAACCATCTTCGAAAGATAAAGCCCCATTGACAACTAATGCGGAAAATTCGCCTAATGAATGCCCCGCTACCATTTCTGGTTTTACCTCTAAAACTTTAGCTAAAATTACTGAATGTAAAAATACCGCTGGTTGCGTTACTTTGGTTTCTTTTAATTCTTCAGCGCTACCTTCAAACATGATATCTGTAATTCTGAATCCTAAAATATCATTAGCCTTTTCAAAAAGTTCTTTAGCTAAAGGGGAATTTTCATATAATTCTTTACCCATGCCTGTAAATTGTGCGCCTTGACCAGGGAATATGTATGCCTTCATAAATTTTGTTTAAAGTTTAAAATTTTTTCTAAAATACAAAAATAGTATTTTATTGTAAATTCAGTATTATTTGTTTAGCCAATTCCCTAATAAGTTTCTCAAAAAAGGGAGTAAAACAAATACCATTAAAGGCACTAATATTCCAGTCATGAGTAATGTTTTAAGAGGCAGCGGAAAATTTTTAATATAATCTCCAATTAAAAAACTAACAATGGTTATTGTTGGGTAAATAGCTAGCCAAACCATTACGGCAAATTTCCATTTAGGTGGTTGTTTCATTGTTATTTTCTATAAATTGTTTCGTTTTTAACACAGCATTTTTCACTAATTCCTGATTGTTAATTTCAGTTAATTCTACTTTGTCTTTCCAATTAATTGTAAACGTTAATTCTGTTTCGTTTTCAGAAATATATTTACAATCATTATCAACATAGCCTTCCATAGTTGGATGTTCTAATAAAAGGAATCGAATTTTGTAAGGGATAAATGTAATTTTTTCTTTTAAAATTGTACTGTTTTCTGCACTTGTTACGGTCATTTGACGTAAAACAAAATCAGGATTTTTTTCAAAAATATTGACATTACTTACACCAGGAACAAAATTTTCAGGATGCTCTATTTTTAGGAGCAACTGCTTCCACACTTTTTCAAGTGATCCATTAACGATTGTTGAGTAATATACCATTTTATTCTATTATTGCTCCATTGGGATTTCCATGATTAAAAATTTCGAATCAGTAGTGGCTTTAACTTCAATTTCATTTGCTTCCCAAATTCCTATAGCATCTCTTTTTTCTAGTTTTTCTCCATTTACTTCAATTTCACCTTCAATATTCATGATGTAAAAGCCGTTTCCCTCTTTTTTTAATGCTAATTTACTTGCGTAACTTTTGTCAAAATCACTCAAATAAAACCAAGCATCTTGATGAATCCAGACTCCTTCATCTTCAGGATTGGGAGATAAAATTTGTGCAAAATTATTTTTTTGTTCGGTTTTGTCTAAAGTTATTTGTTGGTAACGAGGCGTTACATTATGGTATTTTGGAAATAACCAAATTTGAAACAATTTTGTATGTTGATCATGGTTTGGATTGAACTCACTGTGTTGAATTCCCGTACCAGCACTCATTACCTGAATGTCTCCACTTTTTATAGTAGAAGCATTTCCCATACTATCTTTGTGAGCCAAATCGCCTTCTAGGGGAATAGTAATAATTTCCATATTATCATGCGGATGGGTTCCAAAACCCATGCCAGCGGCTATCGTATCATCATTTAATACACGTAACATTCCAAATTGAATTTTCTCTGGATTGTACCAACTGGCAAAACTAAAACTATGGTATGCGTTTAACCAACCATGATTAGCATGGCCTCTTTCGTTTGCTTTATGTATGATATATTTCATTTACAATGATATTTTTATTTATTTACAACTACTATAGAAGCATTACTTTTGGCACGTTCTACAATTTTTTCTATATCTGTTTCAAAATTGTCATGTGTAAGCGCCACACCCATTCTTCTGTAAGGACGAGATGTAGGTTTTCCAAAAATTCTAAAATCTGATTTTGGCTGACTAGCTAATGCTTCAATTCCGGTATAAGACGGATTTGTTGAATTTTCTTGAGCTAATATAACTGCACTTGCGCCTTGTCTTTCCAATGTAATTTCTGCAATAGGTAAACTTAATATAGCGCGTAAATGCAACTCAAATTCATTGAAGTTCTGAGTTCCGGCTAAAGTAACCATACCTGTATCGTGAGGTCTAGGAGACAATTCGGAGAAGTATACCCCTTCATTTGTTAAGAAGAATTCTACGCCAAATATTCCAGCGCCCCCTAATGCTTGTGTCACTTTTTCTGCCATGTATTGTGCTTCCGCTAAATCTTTTTCAGAAACACTGGCAGGTTGCCAACTTTCTTGATAGTCACCACGCTCTTGTCTGTGTCCAATTGGTGCACAAAATAGGGTAGGTAAACTGTTGTTTTGAGTAACGGTTAGTAAAGTAATTTCTGAATGGAAGTTTACAAAAGCTTCTACAATTACTTCTACAATATCACCACGAGAACCTTCGACTGCATAATTCCACGATTTTTCAATATCTTCTTCTTTTTTAATAGTAGATTGTCCTTTTCCAGAAGAGCTCATTAATGGTTTTACTACACATGGAATACCTACTTCGGTAATTGCTTTTTCTAATTCTTCTTTGCTAGTTGCGTAACGATAGGTCGCTGTTCTAAGGCCTAAATCTTTTGCAGCTAAATCACGAATAGCTTTTCTATTCATTGTAAAATTAGCGGCTTTTGCAGAAGGCACAACCTTTATGCCTTGTTTTTCATAGTCATAAAAACGTTCAGTTCTAATGGCTTCAATTTCTGGTACAATAAAATCGGGTTGGTATTTAGCAACTATAGCATCTAATGCCTCGCCGTCTAACATATTAATTACTTCAAAGGTATCAGCAACTTGCATGGCCGGTGCATTTTCATAACTATCTACTGCAATACAATATTGACCTATGCGTTGTGCGGCAATTACAAATTCTTTTCCTAATTCTCCAGCACCTAAAAGGAGTATTTTTTTCTTCATACGATTTTAATTAAAAACCCCGAGTTTCCTCAGGGCATAAATTTTATTGCAATGCTTCTTTGATTCTTTTGATGGCTTCTTTTAGCTGGTCTTCACTGGTTGCATAAGATAATCGAATGCAATTAGGATTTCCAAAAGCATCTCCTGTAACTGTTGCTACATTTGCCACTGCAAGTAAATACATGGCAAAGTCATTTGCATCTTTTAGGAGTTGACCTCTTAGTGTTTTTCCAAAATAATCGGAAACATCTGGGAAGAAATAAAAAGCGCCTTCTGGCATGTTTAATTTAAATCCTGGTATTTCAGAAAGTAACTCATAGACTAATTTTCTTCTATTTTTAAAGGCATCAACCATGTAGTGTATAGCGGAAGGATTTGCTTCAACAGCAGCCTTAGTAGCACGTTGCGCAATTGAACTCGCAGCACTAGTTACTTGCCCTTGCATTTTTGTACAAGCTTTAGCTATAAATTCTGGCGCCCCCATATATCCAATTCTCCATCCTGTCATAGCAAACGCTTTTGCTACACCATTTACTGTAATTGTGTTGTTTTCCATGCCAGGAATAGAACCTATAGAACAATAATTGCCCGTATAATTGATATGTTCGTAAATTTCATCCGAAACGACATAAATTTGAGGATGTTTTTTTAAGACTTCAACTAATGCTGTTAATTCTTCTTTGCTGTAAATAGACCCTGATGGATTACAAGGAGAACTAAACCACATCATTTTTGTTTTTGGTGTAATAGCTGCTTCTAATTGTGCTGGGGTAATTTTGAAATTTGTATCAACCGAAGTTGGAACTTCTACAGGTACTCCTCCAGACAATTTTACAATTTCATAATAAGAAACCCAATAAGGAGCAGGTAAAATAACTTCATCACCTTCATTAAGCATGACTTGTGCAATGTTATAAAGAGATTGTTTTGCACCTGTTGAAACTACAATTTGATTTGGCATGTAGTGTAAATTATTGTCACGTTTAAATTTTGTGGAAATAGCTTCTTTCAAATCTACGTATCCATCAACTGGTGGATAAGCAGAGAAATTATCGTCGATGGCTTGTTTTGCAGCAGCTTTAATAAAATCAGGCGTATTAAAATCAGGTTCACCCAAGCTTAGACTAATAATATCTTTTCCTTGTGCTTTTAGTTCTCTTGCTAAAGCTGCCATGGCTAACGTTTGTGAAACGGCTAGATTGTTAATTCTGTCAGATAAAATGTTGTTCATTGTTTGGTATTCGTAGTTAAAATATATAGTTGTCTTGTTAAGAAGCAAGTTGTGGTTTTTGTCCTAATTCTTTTAAATGCTTGAAATGAGATAAAATTGCTGCTCTAGTAGATTTAAATTCATAGTAAGGCAAATTACATTCTTTGGCAGTTTGCTTTACAATTTCTCCAATTTTACCATAGTGAATGTGACTAATGTTTGGAAAAATATGATGTTCAATTTGATGATTTAATCCGCCAGTGTACCAATTAATTAACCAGTTTTTAGGTGCAAAATTTGCTGTAGTGAACAATTGATGAACAGCCCAAGTGTTTTCCATTTCACCAATCTCATTCGGTTCAGGGTTTGTTGTGTCTTCCACAACATGTGCTAATTGAAATACCACACTTAATATAAGTCCAGCAGTATAATGCATAACTGCAAAACCTAAAACAACTTTCCACCAAGTGATGCCTAACACGATTGGAATTGCAATCCAAATAGAAAAATAAATTACTTTAGTTATGATTAGTGTCGTCCAACGAATAGAGGGGCTTTTGAATTCACCATAAGACAATTGTCTTTTTAGATAGCGTTTCATTTGAAGAAAATCAGTTGTGATTGCCCAGTTAAATGTTAATAAGCCATATAAAAAAACCGAATAATAATGTTGAAATTTATGGAAGCGATGCCATTTTGATTTTTTACTAAATCTTAAAACGCGCCCTGCTTCTAAATCTTCATCATGACCTAAGATATTTGTATAAGTATGGTGCAATACATTGTGTTGTACTTGCCAATTATACACATTGCCTGCTAAAATATAGATGCTTCCCCCCATGATTTTATTGAGCCAATTCTTTTCGGAATACGCACCATGGTTACCGTCATGCATTACATTCATTCCTACTCCCGCCATACCAATACCAATAACAATATTAAGTAAAATGTATGCCCAAAAAGGCATCTCCAGCGCTAATAAAAAGAAGTAAGGAGCTAGAAATATTGAAAACATGATGATTGTTTTCAAGTGTAATTTCCAGTTGCCTGTTTTTTTAAGATTATTTTCTTTAAAGTATTCGTTTACACGTTTATTTAATGTTCTAAAAAATTGCGTTTTGTCAATTTTTGCAAATACAGGAGTTTGACTTGCCATATGATTTATTTTTGTTTCAAATGTACTAATATTTATCTAAAAAAATAAGTATAAATTGTTAGTAATATAAAAACTGTATTTTTGCATAAAATTTTAATACTTTGGAACAGATTTTTACTTACTTTCCTGATTTAACAGATATACAGAAAGAACAATTTGCTAAGTTACATGCTTTGTACACAGATTGGAACGCTAAAATAAATGTGATATCAAGAAAAGATATTGAAGAACTTTATACGAGACATGTGTTACATTCTTTAGGGATTGCAAAAGTAATGTCATTTGAGTCCGGGGCAAAAGTGATGGATGTTGGTACAGGTGGAGGATTTCCGGGGATACCATTAGCTATTTTATTTCCTGAAACTTCTTTTTATTTAATTGATGTTATTGGAAAAAAAATAAAAGTGGTCAATGAAGTAGCAGCAGGTTTAGGACTAAAAAATGTAAAGGCAGAACAAAAAAGAGCTAATTTGGTCACCGAAAAATTTGATTTCATTGTGAGTAGAGCCGTAACAAATATGCCAGATTTTGTAAGTTGGGTAACCGGAAAACTAAATCAGGAACAAAATCATACGTTAGCTAATGGTATATTATACTTAAAAGGGGGTGATTTAGCTGAAGAATTAAAGGGTTTTCCAAAAGCAACGCAATATAATTTATCGGATTTTTTTAAAGATACGTTTTTTGAAACGAAGAAAGTAGTGCATTTGCCTTTAAAATAAAAAAAGCCCAAATATGTGGGCTTTTTAATGTTTCTTATTTTAAAAATGGATACCTGTAATCAACGGGTGTTACAAATGTTTCTTTTATAGTTCTTGGTGAAACCCAACGTAATAAGTTTTGTGCAGAACCCGCTTTGTCATTTGTTCCCGAAGCTCTTGCGCCACCAAAAGGTTGATTGCCTACTACAGCACCTGTTGGTTTGTCGTTAATATAAAAATTACCCGCACTATTTTCTAAGGCTTTTGCAGCTTCTTCTATAGCATACCTGTCTTCGCTAAACACAGCTCCAGTAAGAGCATATTCAGAAGTTTCATCAATTAATTGTAAAGTGTTTTTCCAATCCTTGTCTTCATAGATATAAACCGTTAAAACAGGTCCAAATAATTCCGTTTCCATCGTTTTATATTTTGGATTAGTTGTTAAGATAATAGTTGGTTCAACAAAATAGCCAACAGATTTATCATAGCCACCACCATAAATAATTTCTGCATCAGCATCATGTTTTGCTTGTTCTATATAATAAGCTAATTTGTCAAAAGAACCTTCGTGAATAACGGCTGTAAAGAAATTACTCATATCTTCAGGAGATCCCATTTTGATAGTTGGAATTTCTTTATCAAATTCAGCTTTTATGGCTGGCCACAAACTTTTTGGAAAATAAGCTCTTGAAGCAGCACTACATTTTTGTCCTTGAAATTCAAAAGCTCCTCTAATGGCATTTGCTGCAACTTGTTTAGGATTTGCACTTGGATGCGCAATTATAAAATCTTTTCCTCCAGTTTCACCTACAATTCTTGGATACGTTTTATAGTAGTGAATATTACTGCCAATTTTTGACCAAATTTCTTTAAATACAAACGTAGAACCTGTGTAATGAATTCCAGCAAAGTCTGGGTTAGCTAAAACAGTGTCAGTAATCATTACTGGATCGCCAAATACAACATTAATTACTCCATTTGGTAACCCAGCTTCTTTAAAAATATCAATAATCACTTTAGCTGAAAACACTTGACTATCACTTGGTTTCCATACTACTGTATTTCCCATCATGGCAGCACTTGCAGGTAAATTTGCAGCTATAGCTGTAAAGTTGAAAGGGGTAACTGCATATACAAAACCTTCAAGTGGTCTGTATTCTACTTTGTTCCAAAACTGAGAATCTGAAGTAGGTTGGTCTTTATAAATTTGTGTCATGAATTCTACATTGAAACGTAGAAAATCTATCAATTCACAGGCAGCATCTATTTCTGCTTGATGAATCGTTTTTGATTGCGCAATCATTGTAGCAGCATTAATTTTAGCTCTATAAGGACCGGCAATTAATTCGGCTGCTTTTAAAAAAATGGCAGCTCTATGTTCCCAAGCTAAGTTTGCCCAAGCTGTTCTTGCGTCTAAAGCGCTAGTAATAGCTAGTTCAATATGTTGTTTTTCTGCTAGGTGATATGTGCCTACAACATGTTTATGATGATGTGGAGCAGACATAGTTCTAGTATTTCCTGTTTTTATTTCTTGGTTGCCAATGTATAAAGGCACCTCAATAGATGAATTCCATAATTCTTTGTAAGCGACTAATACTTTTTCTCTTTCTGGTGTACCGGGAGCATAACTTTTTACTGGTTCATTAATGGCTTTCGGAACGTTAAAAAATCCTTTAGGCATAGTGTATGTTTTTAGTTAATTTAAATTATCTATAATGAAACCGCACTTTTTGCAAGAATGGTTAAAGTTGATGTAAAATTACAAAGGATTTTCTGAATAATTGATAAAAAAAGAAAGAAAACTCGTTTGATTTAATTTAGGGCAAATGGTGCGCATAATTTGAATGCAGGAATAAGTACTTGAAAGGTTTTTGTAGTATTTAAATTTATCATTTTGTAAAATCCTTTCATAGCTCCAATAGGAGAGGCTAGTAAACACCCAGATGAGTAACTGTGTTTTTCGCCTGGTTTTATTACAGGTTTTTTGCCAATAACTCCTTCGCCATCTACTACTTCTGGATTGTTTAACGAATCAAAAATTTCCCAATGTCTTGAATTTAGTTGAACCAAATCTTTACTATGATTTTCGATAGTAATAAAATAACTGAAGGCATAGTGTAGCTTGTAGTTTTTAAAGTAAGTACCTTCAAAACTAGTTGAAACAGATATTTTTATACCGCTTGTTATTTGATAAACCATATTTGGTAAAATATATTATTAAGTCAAAGTTACTAAAAAATGATTAACTAAAATGTTAATTTTTTATGTCAATACTACTTCCATTTCCTATGCCAATGATTCGGTCATATCTATCGGCAGGTCCTTTGTAATAAACCAATATCATGTAGTTATTTTCTGTTTGAAAGAAATTACCATCTATAGCATTTTTTTCATCGATAGTGCCTTTATCATCTACTAAAACATATTGATAATTTGTAAATCCTTGTTTTATAAGTAATGCTTTTTCAAAACGTTTGGATTCATTATTGTAATCCATTTTGTTTTCTGGTATTATAGCATAGTTATTAAACATTCCGTTGATATAAATTGCTTTTTCTAATGGGTTAGTATCTGTAATTAACGAAAAGTAAACCCAACAATAATCAGATTCAATTGCAGGATTAGTAACATTATAGTTTGTTACTAGAAAATTTCCATTAATATCAGGAAAATAAGTGTAAATTTTATTTTTTCTAGCTTCGTTTGTGTATAAATGGGTGTTATAAATATCTCCAGTAGTTACTCTAAATACTGAATTTGAAGCTCCTCGCACATTTTTATTTTCAAAATTTAAAAATTCATTACCGCCCCAAAATTGGGTTTCTTTATTATAACGATAGATGAGTTGCGTGCCAATTGTATATTGAGGTTTGATGTTATAAATAGCATTGTTGAATTTTCCATTTTGAAAAACAGCTACTTTTATATTTCGTTCAGGATTTTGTAAAATTTTATTTTGATAATCAATTATAAATTCAACATTTTGTTTTTGTTGAACGGTCTCTAAATCTCTAGATCTTCGAATAGTAACTCCTACTGCTAAAGTATCTTCATATATAGATAATTTTCTTGAAAAAACTAAATTATTCTCAGAATCAAAAACTTTTACCATATAGTTTCCGGTTTTAATAATTTGATTGAATTTATTTGGGAAACTAATTGTATAGTGGGAATAAATTTGAAGACAATTTAATGAATTGAGATAATTTTGAATCCGTTGATTGTCCAATCCAGCTAAGTATTCGTTTTTTAAAAGTACACTTGGTGTCCAATCATAATTAAAATGTTCTATAGTATAATAATAATCGGCTTCGTTTCCATACAAATCATCAAATTGTAATTCGAAAGCATCTCCTAATCTAAAAAAAGGTATCACATTTGTGTTGTTTTGAACAAAAGTGACCGTTTTAATATTGTAAGGCGGAAGCGTTTCGGTTTCTTGTGCGGTAACAAAAAAACTTACTAAAAAGTAGAAAATCAGTAATTTATTCTTCATAAAAGAGTATAATTTCTATAAAGGTATAAAAAACTAATTTATTTTGTTACAATTGGAAGAATTTCTCCCTTTGCTAAACAATAACGTTCTACTAATTCTGGAGCTAAGACCTTTGTATAATCCACTTCATCTACTTTAAAACCAATGCTTCTCAATTTATCAAAGTAATCTCTACCATAAATACGCACGTGATCATATTGACCAAAAATTTTAGCCCGCTCTTTTGGATCGGTAATGCTATCGTCGGCAAAAGTGGTCTCTCTTGATAAATCTTGAGGTATTTGAAAAATACCTGTTCCACCTGGTTTTAAAACACGATATAATTCTTGCATAGCTTTCGTATCGTCTGGAATGTGTTCTAATACATGGTTACAGAAAATAATATCATATTGATTATCTTCAAAAGGTAAATTACAAATATCTGCTTTTACATCTGCTAAGGGAGAAAACAAATCGGTAGTTGTGTAATCTAAATTTGCTTGTTTCTTGAATCGTTTGTAAAACTCTTGTTCGGGAGCAAAGTGCAATACTTTTATT
The DNA here is from genome assembly GCF_031326205.1 of Flavobacterium sp. 20NA77.7. Classification (NCBI taxonomy): domain Bacteria; kingdom Pseudomonadati; phylum Bacteroidota; class Flavobacteriia; order Flavobacteriales; family Flavobacteriaceae; genus Flavobacterium; species Flavobacterium nakdongense. The sequence goes on from NZ_CP133721.1 coordinate 386,988, forward strand.
TTTTTAGTAGAATTGAAAAAATTAGTTTCATTTTTTAAATATAACCATAATAAGCGATGTCTTTCTAGCGAAAGGGTACTAGGTGACAATACGTTATTTCGCTGTGTACCATAACCATAAGGTAAAAACATGCGAAAGCTCTTACCATCAATTGGATCGGTAAATCGATTTCCTTTTAACAAAAAAGCTATAATTGGACGTACTATAATACTTACTCGAATCAAAAGTGGACGAGGAATAGTGTTTAAAATAAATTTGAATATTTTTTTCATGCTAAAACAAATGGTTTTTCTCTTAATCCCTCCTCTTCATTGCTTGTAATTCCTAACGCTTCATAGATGTAGGCAAAGGTGGAGAGCAATTCAGGTTTGCCATTCACAATGGCTACATCATGTTCAAAATGTGCACTTGGTTTATTATCTGCGGTTGTAATGGTCCATCCGTCTTTGTGTTGTTTGATATTTCTAGTGCCCATATTAATCATCGGTTCAATAGCTATTACCATGCCGTTTACGAGTTTTTTGCCTCGTCCTCGTTTGCCATAATTAGGCACTTCTGGATCTTCGTGCATTTTTCTTCCTAAACCATGACCACATAATTCTCTTACTACACCATAGCCATGACTTTCACAATAGTTTTGAATGGCATAACCAATATCTTCAACACGATTACCCACTTTTGTTTCTTTAATGCCAATATAGAGTGATTCTTTAGTTATTTGAAGTAATTTTTTTGTTTCTGGAGCAACTTCCCCTACTTCAAAAGTATAGGCGTGATCTCCATAGAATCCGTTTTTTAATGCGCCACAATCAACAGAGATAATATCGCCTTCTTGTAAAGGAATATCATTTGGAATACCATGAACCACTTGAGTGTTTGGGCTCATACAAAGTGTGTTTGGAAATCCATACATGCCTAAAAATGCAGGTTCAGCGCCATGATCTCGTATAAAAGTTTCGGCTAATTTATCTAGATATAAAGAAGTAACACCAGGTTTTATTTCTTTGGCAAGCAGACCTAATGTTTTAGAAACAATTAAGGCACTTTCGCGCAGTAATTCTATTTCTTCAGCGGTTTTTAGTATAATCATCTTTGTTGAAATTGTGTCAACAAAAGTAAAAAATTAATCTGGATTTGCTAGAGTTTTGAATAATTCTACGTGTGATTGTAAAAATCTGTTTTCTATAGAAATTTTATTTAACTGCGCACTTACTAAGTTATTTTCTCTCGTATTAATTAAAAATAATGAGCTTTCGCCCGCATTAAACAACTTTTCTTCTGCATTAAGTAGGGCAGTATTAGCAGCTACAAGTTCTGATATGATATTTTTTTGTTTTGCAACCGTATTTATTTCATTTTGTTGTGCTTTTACTTTGTTTGTAAGTTGAATTTTAGCTAGTGATAATTCGAATTCTTGTGCTTGTATTTTTTGTTTGGCTAGTTTTAGCGCCCCTCTTTCTTTTCTTAAAAAAATAGGAAAATAGGCGTTTATTCCAATTTTATTATCTTGAAATCTATAATTAGAAAAATAAGTTGGTTCAGAAATATAGGAATATCCTACATCTAATTTAGGCAATAGCATGTTTGCTTTTAATTTTTTATCTATACTAAGTAGCTCTATTTTTGTTTCAAGTGCATTAATTTTAGGATGATTATCTAATGAAAAATTTGAAAGCTGTAAGCCATTTGTTTTTAAACTAGCACTAATTGATTCTTGTAAACTTACATCAGGAACAAGTTGGTCATCTAATTCTAAAGGTAAATTATCTGTTGTCCAAAGGAAATTTGCCAATTCTAATTTTGATTTTAGTAATTTAAACCGTGATTCTTCAAGATTTAGTTGCCTGTTTTTTAGTGTAATTCCTGCTTCTACACTATCTATTGCCGGTTTATCACCTTGTTCAATTAATTTTTGAACACCGTTTAGACGAATTTCTGCATTTTTTAAATAGGCTTCATATAATTTAACTTCGTCATAATTTTTTTTCCAATTAAAATAGGCTAATGACGCTTCGTATAGCACTTCAATGGCTTGCATTTTTTGTTCGGCTTGACTTAATTTTATTTGAGATTTTGCTTTTCTCAAATCAGCCATTCGTTGGTTAATTACTAAACCTTGTAGTACGGGAATAGTTATTCCAACTGATGTTAAACCAGAATTTGGCAAGCTCTGTTCGGGATTTAAGTAAAGGCCTTCATTGTTTTCAAATGCTGCTTTTAATTCTATACCATACCAAGTTGGAATTTTAAAAGTACCATTAAAAATAGAATAATAGGAATTTCCTTTGAAATTTTTTGAATTAAAATCAGCCTCAATTTTTGGATCAAAAGCACCTCTAGCTTGAAGTAAATTTGCCTGCGCTTGACTGATTTCTAAATTGGCAATTTTTACTAAAGGATGGAACTTTTTTACAAATCCTAAATATTCGTCATAGGTAAATACTGTATTTTGTCCAAACGAATAATTGAACATACAAATACTTAGTAAAACAAGTAGAATAGTTATATTATTTTTTATCTTTAGTTGCATTTTTTTCACTTTTAGATTGATAATAATTAGGCGGGAAACCATTAAGCGTTCGCCATATTTCATACCAAATTGGCACATTGTTAAGTAAAGCTAACGTTTGTGCACCAGAGCCTATACTTAATTGTTCTGGCCATTTCTTATCTTCAGGGTCGGGTGCAATTAATACTCTATATTTTCCATTTTCACTTATGTAATTTTCTATTGCTACAATTTTTCCTCCAAATGTCCCATACGACATGCCTGGCCATCCTGAAAATACTATTGTAGGCCATCCATCAAACCAAACACGCACTTTTTCGCCTTTTTTGATGAGTGGAAAATCCATAGGTGCAATAAAAGTTTCTACTGCAATATCATATTTAGAAGGCATAATACTTACAATAGCGGTCCCTTCTTTAATGTTTTCTCCAATTCCAGATTGAATAGCTCTATTTACATATCCATTTTGTGGTGCAGTTATGTAATACATACCATTTCTAATTTTATAATTGGCATATTGATTTTTTAACTTGTTCACTTGTGCTTCAGTATCATATTGATTGCTCATTGCTGTAAATTGATCACTTTCCGCTTTTGATTTTTTCTCATAATATTCTGCGTTAATTCTGTTTAATTCAACTTTTGCATTGATTAATTCATTTTTACTAGCTAAAAATTTATTTTCTTGCGTAATTATTTTAGCATCAACTTCTTGAAGTTTTAAACGCTTTTCTTCAACATCTGTTAATGGTTTTAGTCCGTCTTTATTTAGTTGTACTGCACGATTATATTGCGTTTTTGCTATTTTTACTTGCGTTTTAACTGCTTCTAAATCCATACTGTCGCTTTTGATTTTGAGCAAAGCTTGTTGAACTTTATTTTTGGCTTGTTGAAATTTTAACTTTCGTTCATTCTCTATAGCCCCAATTTGATTAGATAGCGAATTGATTTTTCCATCATAAGAAGTAACTGAACGTTTTTTTGCTTCCATTTGTGCTTTAGTGTTTTCCACTAAATTAGGGTCTAAATAATCTTCTTTAATTTCAGAAATAAACACTATGGTATCACCTTTTTTTACAAAGTCGCCTTCTTGGATGTACCATTTTTCAATTCGTCCCGAAATTAATGATTGAATAGTTTGAGGCCGTTGATTAGGTTTTAAAGTAGTAACAGCACCTTGGCCAGAAATATTTTGAGTCCATGGTAGAAATAAAATAAGAATACCAAATACTAAAAAACCAATCAGTATTTTATTTAATATTTTATAATGCGGTCTATTTTTTAAATCCTGAATAGTTTTAAATTGATTCAGTTTTTCTGTTTCAGGTTTATTGTATTGAGATAGATTTAGCATAATTAGTTGTGTTTGAGGTCTTGAATTAATACTCCATTTTTCATGATGAGCTCTCTATCTAATTTAGATTGCCATTGTTTATTTTTTGATGAAACTATTAAAGTCCAATTGTTTTTAGAATTTGTTAGATAATCAATGACTTGAATAGCTGTTGCTTCATCCATTTTGTCTGTTGGGTTTTCTAAAAATAAAATTTTAGGGTTACTTAATATACATCGTGCAACTATGATTTTTTGTGCATTTGAAGAAGACAATCTTCTTCCGTCAGAAGTTATCATTGTATTTAAGCCATCGGGGAGTGTTTTTATCAACGGTATTAAATGTAAATTTTGTAAAACTTCTTTAAGTTCATTTTGATTTACTTCTCTTCCAAATGTAATATTTTCATAAATTGTTCCTTCAAAAAGCGTTTCGTTTTGTGTTATGCTAGCTATGTAGGTTCGGTATTGATTTAGGTTTATTTTATTAAATGTATCATCATTGATATATAAATTTCCAGAAGTAGGCGAAATATGTCCTGCGAGTAATCTCATTAAAGTTGTTTTGCCAGAGCCATTGTCTCCTGAAATTAATATTTTTTCACCTTGATTAATTACTATGTTTATGTTTTCTAAAACGGCATCAGTAGCATTCGGATAGCTGAAAGAAACTCCGTCTGCGTGTAAAGAGATAGCATTATAAACCTCTTCGTTCGTTTTGTCGCTTTCTCGTTCAATCGGTAATTCTGTTACGTGTCCAATTTTTTCAATAGAAGTTAATACGTCATAAAAAGTTTCTAATCCTAAAATAATTTTTTCTACCGAATTAATTACCAAAAGAATAATAATTTCTGCAGCTACAAATTGGCCAATATTCATTTGTTGGTGAAGTACTAAAAAACCACCAATTAATAACAAACAAGCTGTTATAATTGTTTTAAATATAATTAAGTGTGAGAATTGTCTTTTTAATACTGCAAAGTGACTTTCACGATGTTTTAAATACGCATCTACTAATCTATCATTTTTAGTTAATCCAAATTGGAAGTGCGTTTCTTTTTTAAATGATGTACTGTTTTTTGCTAATTCTTGAAGCCAAGCCGCTACTTTGTATTTATATTTTGATTCGTTAAGACTTGTGTCTAATCCTTTTTGATAAGAAAATTTGAAAATTATATATAGTAAAAAAACAAGTAAAATTCCAAATAATATAAAAAATGAATGGTATAATGAAAGTAAAAGTAAACCAAAAATAATTTGCAATAAAGCAGCTGTAAAATCAATTAATAATTTTGAAATACCTTTTTGTAATGTTAAGGTATCAAAAAATCTATTGGCAAGTTCTGGGGGGTATTGATTGTAAAATGCTTCAAATTTAATTTTAGGAATTCTAAAAGCGAATTCAAATGAAGAACGAATGAAAATTTTTTGCTGTAAATTTTCTGTAATACGCAATTGCATTAATGATAAAACACCTACAAATGCTACTCCTATTACAACCAAAATCACTAATAAAATCCAAGAAGCACTAACTCTTCCAGCTTGTAAAAAGTTAATAATAGCTTGAATTCCTAATGGTAATGATAAGCTTACTAAACCAGAAAATATAGCATAAAAAAATATTTGAATAATATCTTTTCTGTCTAATTTCAAAATATTGTAAAGTCGTTCAAGTGGTTTCATATAGTTATTGTTTTAGACTATTTAGTATTAAATCTGTGTAAAATAATGTTGGACTTATTTGTTCATTGCAATTTGTAATTGATTTTAGATGTTCTTTTAAAAAATGTTGATGAAGAGCACCTTCTATAACCGTTGAAATTAAGCTTTTTGCATAAGGATAATCAGGGTTAATATCTTTAACCATCTCACAAATTCTATTTATTATTCTCTTGTATATTAAAAAATATCCTTCTTTGTTTTCTTTACCAATAGCTTTTGTGTGCAATGTTTTTGTAAATTCTTCAATGATTATTTTATTAAGCAACGCTTCATTAATATGATCAGTATTAGTGTCGTCTTCAATTTTTTCAGTAACAATTTCAATAGCCTTTTTTAATTTTTCTATTTTATTTTCCATATTTTGGGTTGAAAAAACAAGACGGTATTCTATCCAACTCCAATACCATGATGATAAATAGACTAATAACTTGTGTTTGTTCTCAAAGTATCTGTAAATAGAACTTTCATTTGAACCAATACGTTCTCCCAATTTTTTAAATGTATATTCTTCAAACCCTATATCATTAATTAAGATTATGCTTTCCTGGATAATTTTTTTCCCAAGAGATGAAGACTCTGGGTCTTTTACAAAGGTTTTCTCATTTACTTTTATATGTATCGAATTTAATAGACTGTCCATTTTTTAATATATTTTTATGCAAATATAATAGTAATACTATTAAAAAAGAAATATTAACTTTTATTTATAATTTGTTAGAGAAAGTTTAGCGCGATAAGTTGTAATTTATTTATTGGTTTTAAATTTGCAAAAAAACTGGAGACAAGTAAAAATATAACGGCGGAAGAATTCGTTAAAATTGTTTATTTAAAGGTAGGATGTTTGCATAAGCGCCAACTATTACTGGTATAATAGTTGGTGTTTAGTTTAATAAATTAAAGTGCTATTGCTAGAAGCTATTTATAGGAATGAAACTTTTAGTTGCTTTGGTTTTTTAATTCTAATTTTTCGGCAAAGTAATCACAAAAATCATTCATTGTTGCCGTCATTTTATCATCTCCTGTTGCGCGTTGAAAGGTATCTGTCATGGCTACTAATGTTTGATGAAAAAAAAGTTTCATTTCATCCACAGGCATGTCTTTTGTCCATAAATCGATACGAAGCGTTTCTTTGGCTTTAGCATCCCAAATAGATAGTAATATTGTTTTAGCTTCCTCTTGTTCTACTCCGCCGTCAAGGGCTGTCCAAGTTAGTGTTTCGGGAATATGATTTTCGTCTAAGTTTATATTTATTTTAATTTCGGATGATTTGCTCATTTTCTATATGTATTTAGTTTTTAGGAACTATTGATAGTTATTAGGTGTTATTTTTTTGGTTTGTATTTTGAATTATTGAAAATTTCAATAGGTTCTGTTTTTAACAATTGATCTATCGTAACATTATTGTTTTCCATATAACTCCTTACAATTTGCCAGCCTATCCATTGTCCAATTCGTCCTGGCGATTCCCGATCGATTTCTTCATAAAATTTAGTAAAAGGAGCCTCTTCTATAAAGCGTTGGTAATTCTTAATATTGTTGTCATACAATAATTTTTTTTCGATAAGATAACTCCACATCTGAGCCTCATTTTCTTCACACCATTTGTATTGCTGAGGTGTATAACCTATCTTTTCATAATCTTTAGATTCCGGAATTAAAAGATCTTTTAAATAATGCAACTTACCAAAATAAATCATTTCGCTTATCAAGGTTTTATCTTGTGAGGGAAGTATTTTTCTAAAAGCAAAATTTGTTACTAAATCAGGTAATATTTGATTAGATTCCAAGTTTTGTTTTTGGTAGGCAGCAAAAACGTCATAAAATTCATGAGATTTTCCTAAATAAGTGTCTAGCGAAATGAATATGAAATCGTTTGTGTATAATGCTTTTTTATCTAAAATTACTTCATTTACAAGTGTAATTACCCGAGGTGTTTTTTCTTCTGGAAAATAATATTTAACACGACTTACAAGCATTTCAATTTGATCTTCTAGTGCGGAAGTATTTGCGAATTTTTTTTCAACTTCATTGTTTAAAGCTATAAAATACTTGTCTTTTAATTTATTGGTCCATGTGGTGTCTGGAAATTGACTTGGAAACAAAAAAGGATATTCTTTTTTTAATGTATGTAATGATTCAGTCGTGGCATGGGCATACATGTTGTCAAATCGTTCTATGTCTAAATTTACTGTTTTTTTTATAGAAACAGCTTCTTCTTTGGCGTCGTCTTTTTTACAACCAACAAGCACTATTAAACTTAACAAGCAAAGAATAAATTTTTTCATCTTTATATTTTTAGTAATTTTATCAAAAAATTCCGCTACAAATATATAACTTAAATGTCTAAATAATAGTGTATAAAATGCCAAAAACTTTTACTGTTACACAACTTCAACAAATAAACACTTATATTGTTACCTGGTTAAAAAATTATGCTACTAACGCAAAAGTTAATGGCTTTGTAGTAGGTATTTCTGGAGGAATTGATAGTGCATTAACTTCTACATTATGCGCACAAACGGGGTTGACTACATGGTGCGTGGAAATGCCTATTCATCAGGTGGAAAGTCATGTAAATAGAGCAAATGAACACATTGATCAATTAAAAAAAAGATTTCCGAATGTAAAGAATACAAGGGTAGATGTAACACCCATTTTTGAGTCTTTTAAAACAGAAGTACCACATACGGCTAACGAGCCTTTATTACACTTAACTTTTGCAAATACAAGAGCTAGATTGCGCATGACTACTTTGTATTATATAGCAGGAATAGAAGGCTGTTTAGTAGCAGGTACGGGCAATAAAGTGGAAGATTTTGGTGTAGGCTTTTTTACAAAATATGGAGATGGGGGAGTAGATATAAGTCCGATTGCTGATTTGCTTAAAAGTGAAGTTAGGCAACTGGCTGCTTATTTAGACGTTCCTAAAAGTATATTAGATGCCAAACCTACAGATGGGTTGTTTGGAGATGACCGAAGCGACGAAGATCAACTAGGTGCAACATATGATGAATTAGAATGGGCTATGCAAGCCTTAGAGAATAATGTAACCAGTTCTCAATTTACTGAAAGAGAATTAAAGGTGTTTGAAATTTTTAAAAGATTGAATGTGAATAATCAACACAAAATGCAACCCATTCCTGTTTGTTTAGTGCCTAAATCGATGAAAGAAATTTAATGTTGTCTTTTTAATTATTTTTTTATTAAATTTGTAGCTGTATTTCCCACTTTTACAATAATTTAATTAGTAAAAAATGATTTCTATTTGTATAGCAGACAATTCCCCGGTGGTTCATCAAGGAATTAAGTCTTATTTTGTCCCAAACACAGAAGTAAGCATCAATGCTCATGTTAAAAACTATAGCGACTTAAAAAAATCGCTTTCAAAAGGAAAAATTGATATTGTTCTTTTGGATGTAGAGCTTAATGGTTTAAATAGTATTATAACATTAAGGAGCTTAGTGAACGAATATGCGAACGTGAAATTTATAATTTTCACCAATGTAGCAGAATCTCTTTATGCACCACCAGCAATTAAATTTGGTGTAAAAGGATATGTGTCTAAAAACATTGAGCTTCCAGAATTAGAAAAAGCTATTTTGAAAGTAGCAGGAGGAACTTCTGTTTACAGTGAAGAAGTGAAAGCAGCTATTGCTTTCATCAAAAAAACTAAAAAAGAGGATAGGTTATTTAAGAAATTATCTTCTCGAGAAATTGAAGTGCTTAAATATTTTAATGACGGAAAGAAAAATAAAGAGGTAGCAAAAATCTTAAATCTAGATGAAAAAACAATAAGTACGTATAAATTAAGATTGTTGCAAAAATTAAATGTAACTAACTTGGTTGATTTATTGAAAAAAGCTAAAGATTTAGCTATTATATAAAACGATTAAAATCGTGCTAAAACGCGACCTAGGTTTTTTGCAATCAATTTGGTAAGACCTAGATAATCCTTAATATTCGTTAATAATTCAGAATTATCTTCAGCACTATTTGAGGACACTGATTTTTTAGTGTCCTCAATTATTTTATGTACTAAAAACCATCGTAAGGTTAATAAAGTTTCATTAACATATTGAGCGATATTTTCCTCTTTTGGTTTTACAACAATTTGCTTGGTCTCCCATTTGTGTAAAGCATCACGTTCTTCAAGCATTAATATATCGGTAATTTTCTCTGCAATTTCTGCTTGTACTTGTGATAAATATTTGTCTATTTCAAAAAGTTCGTTTTGATTATGATACTGAATTAAATCATCATAAATGTTTTTGAAAATAGGATTTGTTAATTCTACTTCGTCAACTTGCAAAGCCAAATAAATTTTTTCGGAAACCTTACGTGTATTTATTTCTTTTATTTCTTCCAATTCACCCTTGTCATTTTCTAGCATGAAAGATTCTTCAAAGTCAACTACCTGATTGCCATATAATAACAGAATTTCTATTATTTTTTGTTCTAATTCATATTGAATGTCAATTTTTGAAGGAACTAATTCGTCATTGTTTTTTAAGACTTCAAACGCTTTTTTCTCTTCGGTAAACTTTTTAGAAGCTTCGGCTAGTTCTTTTTTGCCAATTTGAGCAAGTGTATTGTAAAGTACTTCTTCTGAAATATCCATTATTCTTGAACATTCCTGAATGTATATTTCACGCTTTATTCTATCAGCAATTTTAGAGATACTATTGACCATATCCCTAATCATTTCCGCTTTTTTAATAGGGTCGTTATTGGCTTCTTTAATTAATAAAGAGGCTTTAAATTGAATAAAATCTTTTGCATTATCTTGAAGATAGGCTTTTAATTCTTCAAAAGAATGTGATTTTGCAAAACTATCAGGGTCTTCGCCATCAGGAAATGTACACACCTTAACGTTCATACCAGCTTCTAGTATGAGGTCAATACCTCTTAACGAAGCTCGTAATCCAGCTGCATCTCCATCAAATAAAACCGTCATGTTAGAGGTCAGTCTACTTACAAGTCTTATTTGATCTGCTGTTAAGGCAGTTCCTGAAGAAGCCACTACGTTTTCAATGCCACTTTGATTAAACTGAATCACATCGGTATAACCTTCTACTAAATAGCAATTGTCTAGTTTTGCAATGGCTTGTTTAGCATGATAAATACCATATAAAACTTTACTTTTATGGTAAATTTCGCTTTCAGGGGAATTAAGGTATTTGGCTGCTTTTTTATCATTTGTCAATATACGTCCCCCAAACCCAAGCACTCTGCCACTCATGCTTTGTATAGGAAACATTACTCTGCCTTTAAAACGGTCAAAACTTTTTTCTTCTTCAGCTTTTACGATAGTCAGACCTGTTTTTTCTAAAAATTCTAGTTGATAGCCTTTGCCAAGTGCTTCTTTAGTTAAGGCATCCCAAGAGTCAGGCGAATACCCTAATTGAAATTTTTCAATAGTTGCCGTTGTAAAGCCTCGTTCTTTAAAGTAAGAAAGCCCAATAGCTTGTCCTTCATCTGTTTTAAGCAAGGTTTTATGAAAATAATCTCGTGCAAATTCAGAAACCAAATACATGCTTTCTTTTTCGTTTGCTTTTTCTTTATCTTCATCTGTTTCTACTGTTTCTTCTATCTCGATATTATATTTAGTGGCTAAATATCGAATGGCTTCAGGATAGGTATAATGCTCGTGTTCCATTAAAAAGGTGACTGCATTTCCACCTTTGCCTGAGGAAAAGTCTTTCCAAATTTGCTTCACTGGTGAAACCATAAATGAAGGTGATTTTTCATTTACAAACGGACTTAGCCCTTTTAAATTAGAGCCGGCGCGTTTTAATTGAACAAAATCGCCAATTACTTCCTCTACACGAGCAAGGTCAAATACTTTTTCTATGGTTTCTTTAGATATCAAATTAACTGTTTAGGAGTGGCAAGTTACAAAGTTTTTGAATATTATACCTACAAGCTTTTAAAAACCTTGTAGGAAAACAAAAAAAGTATCCCATTGCTGAAATACTTTTTAATGTGCTATAAGCTAACTCAGGTTTAATTCCAATCAAAACGAATGCCCATTGAAATATTATTTTGTTTGATTGCATTATCCGTAAAAACAGGATTTAAATCATATTTTACATACAGCGAAGTTTGTTTGTAGCCAATATAACTACTTACGCCATATACAAAATCATTAACATTAAAATCGCCTTTTGTTTTTTCAGTTACTTCATTTCCGTCAATTTCATAACATATTTTTTGTTTTGTTTTCAAGTTGAATCCAGCAAATCCTCCTATTCCTAAACGAAGTCCTTTGTGCGAACGAAATATTTTTTTGTCATTAACAGTATTTGTTTTAGAAAAATCAATTTCAAAATGCATAGGAAAAACTAAGTTTACATTTCTTAGTTTACTCATTTTTAAATCGCCATTAAATGCTACTAATCCAGTTGTTTGACCATTTGTGGCAAAAATTCTGTTTTGCGTTGGGTTTAATTCATTATACATTACTGAAAAACCATATTTAAAATGAGCCAAATTGCTTTGGTTAGATAAACGGGTATTCCATGTATAGCCCCATTCGTAAAAATTTGAACGTAAAAAATAAAAATCAGAATGTGCTAAGTTTCCGTCCGATAAAACATTGTTTGCTCCAAAAGCAAATACTGTTTGACCAGTTGTACGCTTTTCACTTGTATTAGCGTATTTTTTTCCATTTTTATAGCCTCCTGGAATTGAAATAGAATATTTCCCTTTTAAAGAGTCACCTACTACTTCTTCTACATGTTCATTAACTAATTCTCTTAGTTTAGCTTCTTCCGCGGCTACTTTAGTTTCAATATTTGAAGCACGTTCTGTAGCTATTTTAGCTTTTATTTCCGCTCCTTTTTCTTTTGTAATTTTACCTTCTTCTATTTGCTTGTCAATAGCCTCAACTTCTTCTTTCAAAGCTCTTTTTTCCTCTGTTTTAATAGTTGTAATGTTTTGTGCAATTTCTTTGGCACGTGTTTCAAATGTTTTCGTCTTTTCTTGAGCAACTAATTTTCCAGCTACTGAAATAATTGCAATACTGATGTAAAGAATAATTTTGTTCATTTTGTGTCAATTTAGGTTAATTTTATTCGTAATTTCTATTAGCAAACGCAGATTTTGCTTCTTTAAATTTTTGCAATGCTTTTTCTTTAAACGTTTGATTTAATTCATTTTCTACACTAGAAAGCAGTTCGTTAGCATTCACTTTTACAGCAGGTTTGAATGTTTTTGTTGTTGTTGACATTGCTTTTCTACCTTCAACTTCAGCTAATAAACGTTCTGGGGTAATGTAGCTATAGCTTTTTTGTTCTGTTGTTGAGATCGAACTAATTTCGTTGGTTTGTTCTAGGTTATTGTTTACCAGTTGAGGTAAATTATTTTTAATTTCAGTCTTATTTTGGCTACTAGTTGAAGAACTATTTATTGCCTCATTTGTTCTAAAAGTACTCGTTGCTAATTTGGTAGTCGATGTATTTATTTTGCTCTCAATTCCATTTTTTCGGGTAAGGTTTTGTTCATTTTTTTGAACAATAGAAGTTTTGCTTTGTTGCTGAAACGGCTTTTCATTTGTGTTTTGGTTGTAAAAAAAATACCCTATTGAACTAAAAAGAAGTAAAGAAGCCGCAATAGGTAGCCAATAATTCTTTTTAGTTGTTTTATTATTTTCTCTAACAGCTAACATAGCATCTAATCTATCCCACGAAGATTCAGACGGAGTTATGGTTCTGTTTTGAATTGATTTTTTTAGCTGTTTTTCAAAATTATTTAGTGCCATTTTGTACGTTTTTATAATTTTTCAGTGCTTCTTGAAGCATTTTTCTAGCATGTGCTAATTGTGATTTTGATGTGCCTTCGGCAATTTGAAGCATTTTAGCTATTTCTTGATGTTTTAAACCTTCTATTACATAGAGATTAAAAACCATTTTATACCCGGTGGGTAAATTATCTATCAGCTCTTGTATTATTTCTGTTGAAAATACTTCTCCATCATATTCTTCTTCTTCTGTTGTTTTCCAATCTTCTAGTTCTATATGACTAAATGTATTTTTTTTACTTCTCAAAAAATCAATACACTCATTAATCATAATTCGTTTAATCCAGCCTTCAAAACTGCCTTTATGTTCAAATTTTTTCAAATTTGTAAATACTTTCATAAACGCGGTAAGCATAACATCTTCGGCATGATGAACATCTTTGATATATTGCCTGCAAACGCTTAACATTTTTGAAGCATATTTTGTGTACAATTGATGTTGTGCTTGCCGATTATTAGCTATCGCAAGTGAAATCAGTTGTGCTTCTTCATAATGTAAAGCAATTACTTTCATTTAAAAATTTTACGCTTTATTATATAGACGGAAGAAACAAAAAAAGGTTGTATGGGTTTTGTTTTTTTATTGTCATTGAGTAGTGACATTGCTATGTACTATATTTTTCTTTCAATGACATAATTCACCATCAAAACAAGACTTTCTTTATAAATACTTTCGGGGAAATCTTCTATGAGTTTTAGTGCTTCTTGTTGAAATTGTATCATCTTTTGTTCTGCATAGTGTAGTCCGCCATGTTGTTTTACAAAATCAATAACTTCTTTTACCCTTTTTTTATCTTTATTGTGGTTTTTTATGGAATTAATGAGCCATGATTTTTCTTTTGAGCTACAATTGTTTAAGGTGTATATTAAAGGTAAGGTCATTTTTTGTTCTTTAATATCTATACCTGTAGGTTTGCCAATAGCATCATCAGTGTAATCAAATAAATCGTCTTTAATTTGAAATGCCATACCGATGAGTTCGCCAAATTTTCGCATTTTTTCTATTACTATTTTGTCTTCTGGAGCAACAGCACAAGCGCCTAGTGAACAACAAGCGGCAATTAAGGTAGCCGTTTTTTGACGAATAATTTCGTAATAAATGGCTTCAGTAATATCGAGTCTTCGGGCTTTTTCTATTTGTAGTAATTCACCTTCACTCATTTCTCGTACCGCTACAGAAATTATTTTTAATAAATCAAAATCATTATTATCAATTGAAAGTAATAATCCTTTTGATAATAAATAATCACCAACTAAAACTGCAATTTTATTTTTCCAAAGGGCGTTAATAGAAAAAAATCCTCTTCTTTTGTTGCTATCATCCACTACATCATCATGAACTAATGTTGCAGTATGAATTAACTCAATCACAGAAGCTCCTCTGTACGTTCTGTCGTTAACAGTGCCGCCAGAAACCATTTTTGCAGTTAAAAACACAAACATAGGACGCATTTGCTTCCCTTTTCTATTTACAATATAATGTGTAATTCGATTAAGTAAAGCTACTTTTGAGGACATGGCTAAATGGAATTTTTTTTCAAAAAGTTCCATCTCAAAAGCTATAGGTTCCTTTATTTTTTCTGTGATTTTCATTAGGTCAAATATACTACACATTCAAGGATTAGAAAAATATTTTTTCTACATTAAACCTTTTTCTTATATTTGAATCTAATACTCTGAAAACTAAATTTTTAATTATGAAAAAAATAGCAAAATTTTTAGCGCCAATTTTTGTTTTGGTAGCCTTTTTTGGATGTGAGAAAGACAATGTAACTTCTACAGATTCATTAACTTCTGACGATGCGTTGGTAAGTGCCAAAATTGACATAGCTAGTGATGATGTATCAAACATTGTCGATCAATTATTTGACAATATAGATGGTAGTACTATTGCTTATAGAGGTGTAAACAATGATAATTCTGTATTTTCAAATTGTGCTACAATTACAAGAGTACCCGCTTTTGGAACAGCAATTACACCAGGAACACAAGTTACAAAAACGATTGATTTTGGCACAACAGGTTGTCAATTGAACAATGGTAATATAGTAAAAGGAAAAATTATTATTAGTTTTGTTTTTCAACCAACTGCAGTGTCACATACCGTGACGTATACGTTTGATAATTTTTATCATAACAACATTAAGTTTGTTGGTACAAAAACATTTACTCGTACCATGACTGCGGCAACAGCCACCACGGCTCCACATCCAATTGTAACGATGTTGTTAGATATGACGATTACGATGCCAAATGGTGATGTTTATACTCGTGTAGGATCAAGAACTAGAGAAATGATTGAAGGGTTTGATACACCACAGGTTTTTGCAGATAATATATATAAAATCACAGGTAACTGGAATACAACACATCCTAATGGTTCTGTGCAAACAGCTACTATTACAACTCCATTAAGAGCTAGAATGAGTTGTTTAGCCGTAAATAAACCATTATTGGTGTTAGGGGTAATTACTTTTGTAAAAAATAATGTAACAGCAACGTTAGATTACGGGAATGGTGATTGTGACAATACAGCTGTGTTTACAGTTAATGGTAATTCGTATACTATTATTATTGGAAACTAAAATGAAAATTTTAGTATAAAATATAAAAAAGGAGTGCATTTGCACTCCTTTTTTATTAGGATTTATTAGCTAATTGACCGCAAGCTGCATCAATGTCTTTCCCTCTGCTTTTTCGTACTTTTACAATAATGCTGTTTTTTTCAAGTGCAGCTATATAGTTTTGAGTAGCTTGTTCACTAGCTTGTTGAAATAAGCCATCATCAATTGGGTTGTATTCTATCAGATTTACTTTGCAAGGCACATATTTACAAAATTTGACTAATGCATCTATCGAAGCTTTATCATCATTAATACCTTTCCAAATTACATATTCATACGTTATTTTACTTTTGGTTTTTTTGTACCAATATTCTAATGCTTCTTTTAATTCAGGTAAAGGGAAACTTTTTGTAAAGGGCATAATTTCGTTTCTTGTTTCTTCGATAGCTGAATGAAGCGAAACAGCGAGTTTAAATTTTACTTCGTCATCTGCCATTTTTTTTATCATTTTTGATACGCCAGAAGTAGAAACCGTTATTCTTTTTGGAGACATACCCAATCCGTCTGTTGAGGTTATTTTTTCAATGGCTGCCATTACGTTGTTGTAATTCATCAATGGTTCGCCCATGCCCATAAAAACAATATTTGACAAGGGGCGATCGTAATATAATCGACTTTCATTGTCAATAGCAACTACTTGATCGTATATTTCATCTGGGTTTAAATTGCGCATTCTTTTTAATCGAGCTGTTGCACAGAAATTACAATCTAAACTACATCCTACTTGACTAGATACGCAGGCTGTGGTTCTTGTATTTGTTGGAATTAAAACAGATTCTACCACTAAATCATCGTGAAGTCTTACTGCATTTTTCACGGTACCGTCTTCACTTCTTTGCATCGTATCCACTTTGATATGATTAATTACAAAGTTCGTTTCAAGCATAACACGTGTTTCTTTAGAGATATTTGTCATGCTTTCAAAAGAATGTGCTTTTTTATGCCAAAGCCATTCGTAGATTTGGTTTCCACGGAAAGCTTTGTCACCATTGGCAACAAAAAAATCTCTTAATTGCTCTTTTGTCAAGGCACGGATATCTTTTTTCTCTGTTTGCATGTTGCAAAAGTAATGAATTTAGAAATTAGAATTCAGAATTTAGAAAATAGATGAGCTGTAATTTGTATTTTTGTCAAAATTTGATTTAACATGCATTTTATATCGGAAGAGTTAGAAAATTACGTGGCACAACATTCACAAGTTGAACCTGAATTATTGGTCAAATTAAACAAAGAAACGCATCAAAAAATATTGCAACCTAGAATGTTGAGTGGGCATTTTCAAGGGAGAGTGTTGAGTATGTTGTCAAAGCTAATTAGGCCTCAGGCTATATTAGAAATTGGAACCTATACAGGCTATGCAACCTTGTGTTTAGCGGAAGGTTTACAACCCGGAGGTACACTTGACACCATTGATGTCAATGAAGAATTGGTTGATTTTCAGAAAAAATATTTTGATGCTTCAATTTATAAAACGCAGATAATTCAACATTTAGGTAATGCAATTGATATAATACCAAAATTGAATAAGCAATTTGATTTAGTATTTATTGATGCAGATAAAGAGAATTACATTCATTATTTTAATTTAGTGGTACCAATGATGCCATCAGGAGGTATTATCTTGTCTGATAATGTGTTGTGGAGTGGAAAAGTTTTGGAAGAATTAAAGCCGAATGATAAAAGCACAAAAATATTAACTACGTATAATAAACTACTAAATGAAGATGATAGAGTTGAAACCGTTTTACTGCCTATCAGAGATGGTTTAACTGTTACTCGGGTGAAGTAACAATTTTTCTATTTAATTTCAAATAGAATTGGTAAAATAGATATCCAGATAGCAGCCCAACGGCATAACCTGAAATAATGTCTAATGGGAAATGGAGTCCAAGGTATATTCTGCTATAGGCAAATACTAACGGAAAGCAGAAAATTAAATAGACGTATTGATAATGCTTTCTTAATAACAAAAATAGGAAGGTCATAGACGCCATAGAATTTGAGGCATGACCCGAAAAATAACTAAAGGTGTCGCTGCTTTTAACAATTCGGATCAAATGTTTAATTTCTATATCATTACATGGTCGAAGACGTTGCACAAAATTTTTGATTAATTCCGTAAATTCATTTGTAACAGTTAGCATAACTGCAATTGTTACTAACGCTACTAAAAAAGCTTTTAATCCAATTTTTTTATAAAGTATAACGGCGAGAACTAAAAAAAAAGGAGTCCAATGTAGTTGTTTGGTTACTAATAACCAGAAATCATCGTATGCTGAGCTTCCAAGATTGTTTAGAAAAATAAAAAGCTGTTTGTCTAAAGCAATAATTTTATCCATGAGTTACATTTGTCGCTTAATAGGGCCACTAAGATTTTCGAATTCTTCTTTTATTTCAGTAACTGGGTTTTGAAGTTCAACTGGATTTAAGGTGTTGTTCATGCTCTCTTTTGCTTGTGCAATCTCTTCTTGAATTCCTCCTGTCATAGTTTTTATATCTAAACCATTTTCCTCAGCTCCTTTTTGAATTTCGTGTTTTATTTCATTTGTGGCATGTTTTAATTGTGCCATACCTTTTCCTAATGTACGTGCAATTTCTGGGATTTTATCTGATCCAAAAAGCATTAATATTACGACAAGAATTAAAAGTAATTCTCCACCACCTATTCCAAACATAATTTTCGGTTTTAGAAGTACAAAGTTAGTAAAAGTTAGAAGTTAGAAGTTAGAAGCTGGTAATTTTTTTATAAAAAAAGCGAAATTGAATTTTCAATTTCGCTTTTTAAAAAGATTTATTTTTTTTCCATTTGGTCAAACTTAGAAGTGGTATCTTGTTTTGGCCAAGCATTGTTTGAAGTATCAATGTCTGCTGTTTCAAGTTTTGGATCTACTACAATTTTAAGTACTTTCTTTTCTGTAGCAAAAATTCTTTTTACCGTATCGTTATTTCTTCGCCAAATTTGTGCTGGAAATTTTTGAATTTCAGAAGTGCCATCTTCAAATTGTAATTCTGTAATAATTGGCATAATCATTCCTCCTGGTTTTTCAAATTCTACTTCGTAAAAGAATTTAGGATTTTTTAAGGCAGCTCTTTCTTCAGCATTGTATTTTTTGTTTAAAAATTCTGCTAAAGGTTGTATTTCATTGCTATCAAATGCTTTTTTTCTTTCAGCTTTTAATTCAGTTGCGTTTTCAGGGTATAAGTAAATTATTGGACCATTGTCGCCTGTTCTTCTACCTCTTCTGTTTACCGATTGAGATGTTTCTTTTGCATTTCCTTCAGATACAAAATATTGAGTTACATTTTTTACCCCAATATCTACAAAATCAGTTGAATAAAACCATCCTTTCCAAAACCAATCCAAATCTACTGCTGAAGCGTCTTCCATAGTTCTAAAGAAATCTTCTGGAGTTGGGTGTTTAAATTTCCATCTATTCGCATAGGTTTTAAAGGCATGGTCAAAAAGTTCGTGTCCCATAATCGTTTCACGAAGAATATTTAATCCAGTTGCGGGTTTACCATACGCATTAGCTCCAAAATTATAAACTACATCACCATGACTCATAATTGGTTCTAAATACTGTTGATTTCCTTTCATATAAGGAACGATTTTTTTAGCAGGACCTCTATCTGTTGGGAAATTAGGGTCAAATTCCACTTCGGTTAAATATTCTAAGAATGTATTTAACCCTTCGTCCATCCATGTCCATTGTCTTTCGTCTGAATTAACAATCATAGGGAAGAAGTTGTGTCCTACTTCATGAATAATTACACCTAACATGCCATATTTAACACGATCACTCACTTTTCCATTTTCATCTGGACGACCAAAATTCCAGCAAATCATTGGGTATTCCATGCCTTGGTCTTCTGCAGAAACAGAAACCGCTTTTGGATAAGGATAATCAAAAGTATATTTAGAATAGGTTTTTAAGGTATGCGCTACCGCTTTAGTAGATAAGTCTCCCCATAGTGGATTAGCTTCTTTTGGATAGATAGAAATTGCCATTGGTTTGTTATTACCAATTTTAACAGCCATTGCATCTAAAATGAATTTTCTTGAAGTTGAAAAACCAAAATCACGTACGTTTTCAGCTTTAAATTTCCATGTTTTTTTTGCAGTTGCAAATCCTTTTTCGCTAGCTTCCGCTTCTTGCTGTGTAACGATTACTACGGGTTTGTCATAAGTGTTTTCAGCTAATTCCCATCTTTTTACTTGTTCAGCGGTGAAAACTTCAGTTCTGTTTTGTAATACCCCTGTTCCTTCCATAATATGGTCTGCAGGAACCGTAATGTTTACTTCATAATCACCAAATGTTAAAGCAAATTCGCTTCTTCCCCAAAACTGCATGTTTTGCCAACCTTCTACGTCGCTATACACACACATTCTTGGATAAAATTGAGCCATTACATACAAACGGTTACCATCAGGAAATTGTTCAAATCCGGATCTGCCATTATTTGCAGAACCTTGATAATTAACAATGTTGTACCACCATTTAATGAAAAAAGTAATTTTTTCACCTTTTTTAAGTGCTTTAGGTAAATCAATACGCATCATGGTTTGATTGATAATGTGCTTCATATCATTGCCTTTAGCATCTTTTACATAGTCAATATTAAAACCACCTTCAAATGGCTTTTCCATGTATTTTGATGCAAAACTTGCTGAACTTGTATTTGGAAAAATAGACTGATTATCAATCAGTGGGGTTTGTGAATCAGGTTTTTCTATGTTTTGATCCAGTTGCACCCATAAATAGTCTAATGCATCAGGTGCATTATTATAATACGTAATGGTTTCTGAGCCATAAAGACGCGCTAATTTATCATCTAATTCAAGATTGATTTTGTAGTCGGCTTTTTGTTGATAATAAGCAGGTCCTGGGGCTCCAGAAGCACTTCTGTACATATTTGGAGTCGCCATCTCGCTATACATTTGACTAAACTTATTTTTGTCATAATGTCCAGCTTCTCTTTTAACTTCTTCTTTTTTAGTTTCTTGTGCTCCAGCAATAAGAGTTAAAAGCATGAAAACTAATGCGATAGATTTTTTCATAATTAAAAGTTTATCTTTTGATAGTTGTTAGTATTAGTAAACAAAAGTGTTTTTTTGTTACCATTATTGTTCAAATGTACTAAATTTTGTTGTTCGCTAAAAATATCTGTTAAAATTGTATTGGTGAGTTCAAAAGATTTTAACTTTTCTGAAAAAGATATCTTTATGTAACATATAACTATATTGTCTTCTTGTTCTTTAGTTAATAAAGTCAGCGTTTGATTTTTGTTGTTGAGTTTAACCAAAAATCGTTCCTTGATATACTCCTCAATATACTTGTTAGTATTTGCAATTTCATCTTTGGTAGTAATATAAAAATGTTTGTTATGTTTTTTTTGTAGTGCTTTTTCTAAGTCATCAATAAATAACCGCGCTGTAATTTGAACACTTTTTTTTTCTTTAAAATAATCTACTTGAAAAACCCCTACATAAAATTTGTGTACTGAAAATCCACAAATCAATACTAGCGTACAAGTTGCAATAAGTAATTTTAATTTATTCATTTTTTTTGGGCTCATTAGCCGTTTTGATTTCTTCCCCCGTTTTGATTTCAGGTTCTTTTAATTTTAAATATTCAGTTGCTAATTCACTGAGTCTAAAAGCCACTTTTGTTTTATTTTTTATTTTTACGGCTTCAACGAGTTCTTGATCTTCCACGATGTAAAAAATAAAACCATCTGTATATTCTGCGGGGATTTTTAATATTCCAATTAAATAGTCTTTTTCAAAAGTAGTATTTATTTTGGTTTGTAAAAACTCTTTTCGTTCTATTTCTAATTCTTTTTTCAACTGTGCTGTTCGTCCTGTAATCCAATTTATTAATGGATCAACACCCACCGCTAATCCTTGATTGAAAATATTTCCTACATCGCCAGCGGTTTTTAAACGTCGTTCTGCGGGGGTGTATTTTTTTTGACCCTTAGGAACTAATCCTAAGGATTCTGCAGAAATATCTGAATTAGTAATCATAATTTCTTTAATATGCTTGGTATGAATGGCTAGTTTAATAAAAAGTAAGTCGTTTTTAAAATCCTTTGCGCTTACGATATGCTTTTTAGCTTCTAAGTGTATGGCACTAAACATTAGCGTATCTTTTATTTTTGCTTTTATAGAAAAATAACCTCCATTTGATGAAATAGTGTTACTTTTGTTTGATAAATTTACAATAGTAATTCCATCTGTATCGTTGGTTTCAACGATAATTTTTCCTTTTATAATGGAATCGTTCTGACTCCAACTCGTAGTACAGAAAAATAAGATGGTAAATAATGTAAATAACCTCAATGTATAATTTTTTGTAAAAATAAAATAACTGCATTGATTTCAATAATAAAATTTTGTTAAGAATATTACTGAGTAAACAAATTATGAAGAAAATTATCATTGCTAGTACTTCAACACTCTATAATGGTGCATATTTAGATTACTTGTTGCCTGAACTTCGAATACATTTTAAGGAGGTTAAAGAACTTATTTTTATTCCCTTTGCAAGACCTGGTGGAATTTCTTATGACGAATATACAGCTAAAGTGAGTAGTTTTTTTGCTAATTTAAACATTCAAGTAAAGGGAATTCACGAATTTGAAAACCCCAAGCAAGCAATTGCAAACGCACAAGCCTTATTTACTGGAGGCGGCAATACATTTGTCTTGGTTGATATGCTTTATAAATATGACTTGTTTGAAAGTATTGCGGAATCAGTGAGCAAAGGCGTGCCTTATTTAGGGACAAGTGCGGGGAGTAATATTTGTGGTTTAACCATGGGAACAACAAACGACATGCCTATTGTATGTCCTCCAAGTTTTAAAACATTAGGGCTTGTTTCATTTAATATTAATCCACATTATTTAGACCCTGTTGAGGGCTCAACTCATATGGGCGAAACTCGTGAAACTCGCATAAATGAATTTCATTGCTATAATCCACAAGCTGTTTTAGGATTACGAGAAGGGAGTTGGCTCGAGGTTATTGGAGATACAATCACTTTAAAAGGAAATCTTACAGCTAGATTGTTTCAGCAAGGGAAAGAACCAATAGAACTAGAATCTGGTACTGATTTGAGTAATTTAAAATAAAAAAAGCCTCAATATTGAGGCTTTTTTATGGAGCGGAAGACGAGGGTCGAACTCGCGACATTCAGCTTGGAAGGCTGACGCTCTACCAACTGAGCTACTTCCGCATGGTAGATTTTTTATATTTTCAGTAAAATTTAGAGCGGAAGACGAGGGTCGAACTCGCGACATTCAGCTTGGAAGGCTGACGCTCTACCAACTGAGCTACTTCCGCATTCTTTTATTTGTGGGTGCAAATATAAACCCAAATTTGTTTCATTTGCAAATATTTTTTAATAAAATTTTTATGTAACTTTATTTTTTTAAAATATCCTCGTGTAAAAACGTAGTAATTAAACAATTAAATGAATTTACAAGTAAAAAAAATCCCTTTCAATAAAACTTTTGCTGTCCGACATCCTGTATTGAGAGCAGGTAAGCCTGTAGAAACGTGTTATTTTGAAGGAGATGAATTGCCTACAACAACTCATTTTGGACTTTTTTTAGAAGAAAAATTACTTGGCGTATTATCAGTTTTTAAAAATGAATGTCCAATCATAGAAAGTAAAAAAGCTTATCAATATAGAGGAATGGCTATTTTAGCACCTTATCAAAATAAAAAGTATGGTGTACTTTTACTTGATGCAGCAAATACTTGGGTAGCGGAAGAGCAAGGTGATTTAATTTGGTTTAATGCTCGAGAAAAAGCGATTGGTTTTTATAAACGAAACGGATTTACAATCTTTGGTACTGTTTTTGACATAGCCAATATAGGCCCACATGTTTTAATGTTTAAATACCTGTAAAATAATGTACAAAAATCTAAAATATTGCCTATTGCTTTTTTTAAGCACCACTTTTTTCTTAGCTTCTTGTGTGAAAAGTAAGGAAGAAGGTGCAGAAGAAAAAAAAGACATTTATGATTCTATACACAAAGTTACCATACATGTTATGCCTGACGATATTTTAGAAGAAGAATCAGATAGTATTAAAAAATATTATGCTGCATTTGATGGATATGAAATTTGGTATGACCGAGGAAATAGAGAGGATTTAATTGCTCAAATCGAACAAGCAAAAGTAGAAGGGCTTAATCCTGAAGATTATAATTTATCTGAGATATATGCTCAAGAAGTTGTAAGAGATTCGTTAAAAAAAGAGGATTTACTCCACTATGATGTTTTGCTGACTAAAACTTTTGAAAAACTTGCTACCCATTTTTATAAAGGTAAATTAAATCCAAAAGAAATATATTCAAATTGGGATTTGTTTGAAAAAAGAGTGGCTATTTCATCAGTGCTACATCAGGCTATTTCAGAAAAGGGAGTGACTGCAACCCTTCAAGGCTTGTTGCCAAAACATCAAGAATATCTCAATTTAAAAAAGGCATTAGTTGAAATAGATAAATTTGCAGATATTACATTTGATTCGCTCCGTTTTTCTAAGAAAATAGTTTTGAATGATACGGTTCCATTAGTAATAAAAATTAAAAAACGACTACAATATTGGAACGACTACAAAAATAAAGATTCTGTTTTTACAGCTATATATGATACGGTTGCTTTCAGAGCTATGAAAAAATTTCAATTGCGTCATGGCTTATTGGCAGATGGAATTATTGGAGCCGGCACAATAAAGGCTTTAAATTATTCTAAAGGAACAAGAAAAAATCAAATACTTGCTAATTTAGAGCGTTGGCGTTGGTTTCCTTCAGATTTTGGTACAAATTATATTCTAATCAATTTACCTGCATTTGAATTAAATTATGTATCTAATAAAGACGCGTTAGCCACACGAAGAGTAGTGGTGGGAAGACCAAAAAGAATGTCTCCTATTTTGTCGTCAAAACTGTCAAATTTTGTGTTAAACCCGACATGGACAGTGCCACCAACGATTATTAAGGAAGATTTGTCGGTGGAAGCAGCTAAAAACAGATCTTACTTTTCAAGGAGTAGAATAACTATTTATAATTCTAAAAATCAAGAAGTTTCTCCAGCTCTTTGGAACGCATCAAAATCAAATAATTATAGATATGTGCAAAAACCCGGATATACTAATTCATTAGGAATTGTTAAGTTTAATTTTCCAAATTCCCATTTGGTGTATCTGCATGATACGAATCATAGAGAACTTTTTAGTGTTAGTCAGCGAGCATTAAGTTCGGGGTGTATTCGGGTAGAAAATCCATTAGCTTTGGCTAAACAGATTTTGCATTTACAAGATGGCGAACGTTGGCAAACTTCAGAGATTGATTCCATAATCAAAAAAGAAAAAACCTATACTATTAAAGTAAAAGAACCTGTTTTTGTACATATTTTATACTGGACAGCAACCTATAAAAATAATAAAATGTGTTTTAAAGACGATATGTATAATTTGGATAAAAAACTATACGAAAAATTAAGAAGTTAGTTCTTTTCTCAATTGTTCTTTTCTTGACGAATGATGTATGTATAAAACAGATTGATTTTTGATTGTTTCAATAAGCGTTTTAGTAATCGCTTCAGGAACAGCTGGGCAGCCTTGACTTCTTCCTATGTAGCCTTGAGATTTTGCTAATTGATGATTTACATAACTAGCACCATGTATCACCACCGCACGCGCTCTAGCTTTATCATTTACGCCATATTCTTGTCCGTCTAGTTTTAAAGATAAGCCATGTTTTCCTATATAGGTTTCGCCAGTTAAATAGAAACCTAAGCTACTTTTAAAAGAATTGATTTCGTTTGAAAAAGAGTGAGCAAATTCTTTTCCTGAATTCATTCCGTGAGACACTAAGGATTGTAAAATGATTTTATGTTGAGCCATATCAATTACCCACATACGTTCTTTTGTTGAAGAAAGGCTAAAATCTACGATTGTTAATAGTTCGTTTTTGATTTTTCCAGCGCATTTAAAAGTTTCATATCCCTCAAAAGCTAATTCAAAACTTTCATAATTAGGTAACTTGTAACATCCGGCATCTAATTGATCATAAAAAGATTTACAAACAGTATGTGCTTCATTTTTAGTGTTAAGAGCTAAAGAAGCAACGGAATGATCTGCTTTTAGTGTAGATTCAGTGGCTAAAAAGCTAAAAATTAATAAAGCAAATAATTTGTAAGTCATTGATCAATTATTGGTTACGTGTTTTTTTGAGTTGAGTCAAATTTATATATTAATTCAAATAAAACAAATAAAAAGATGTATTTTAACGAAAAAAAATGCTTTTTAACGATGTTATCCTGCATAAAGATGTGTAAAATGTGTATTTTTCAAATAATAAGGTCCTTTTTTCTTAGTCATTTCATTTTTTTTTAATTTTTTTGCAAGTTGAAAAGATTGACCTAAAAAAAAAATCAATCAAATCGTAATTTCCCCAATGACTAAAAAAAATATTTTACAACTGATTTTATTTTTTGTAACAACTTCGCTTGTTGCACAGGAAGGTCAAATAGCATTTGAAAAGAAAAAAATCAGTGCTTCTAGAGTAAATACTATACTTAAAATAGATGGTGTTTTAGATGAGGTAGAATGGAAAAATGCAGCTATTGCAAAAGATTTTTTTGGTTTTGAGCCTGAAAATGGCAAACCTGAACCCGATACACTTCGTAGCGAAATTAAAATCCTTTATGATGATAACGCATTATATATAGGTGCTATATTGTATGACAATCACCCAGATAAAATTCTTAAAGAGATTACAGAGCGCGATAATTTTGGTACATCAGATTTATTTGGAGTATTTATTAATGGTTTTAATGACGGTCAGCAAGAATACAGTTTTTTTGTAAATGCCGCAAATGGACAGTCAGATTGTATTCGAACTGGCCAAGATGGGGAAGATTATACTTGGGATGCTATTTGGCACAGTCAAGCAAAAATCACAGAGAAAGGTTGGGTAGTTGAGTTAAAAATTCCGTACGCTGCTATTCGATTTTCAAAATTGGAGAACCAAATTTGGGGAATTAATTTCTTTAGAGAAGTAAGACGATTGCGTTACAAATACACGTGGAATAAAGTAAATAATAGAGTGGGTACTTTTACACAACAAGCTGGATTATTAGAAGGGATAAGTAGAATTAAAACCCCTACTAGATTATTTTTAATACCTTACTCATCTTTTTATTTAAATAGTCCTTCACAAGAAAAAGCAGAGGGAACACTTAAAGGAGGTCTTGATTTGAAATATGGATTATCCGATGCATTTACTTTAGATGCTGTTTTGGTTCCAGATTTTGGTCAGACAAAATTTGACAATCAAATATTAAATCTAGGCCCTTTTGAACAAGTATTTAATGAAAACAGACCTTTTTTTACAGAAGGTACAGATTTATTTAGTAAAGGAAATTTGTTTTATTCTAGACGAATTGGAGGCGCGCCAAGCAAACAGCCCGAAGTAATTACTTTTGAAGAAGAAGTTGTGGATATGCCTAAAAATGTCCAACTTGTAAATGCCTTAAAAATTTCTGGACGCACTAAAAAAGGCTTAGGTATAGGTGTGTTAAATGCAGTAACAGATAAAACAGAAGCTACCATTCAAAATTTGAATACAGGTGAATTTAGAAAGGAAGTTGTAGAGCCATTAGCAAATTATAATATTACGGTCTTTGATCAACGCTTCAATCAGAATTCTTCGGTTTCATTTATAAATACTAACGTAACAAGAAGCGGTTCTTTTAGAGATGCAAATGTGTCTGCTTTAGCCTTCAATTTGAATACTAAAAAGAATACATATAATGCTACAGGAGCACTAAAGTATAGTTTTGTTAGTGATTTAGTAGATTTACCAAA
Source organism: Flavobacterium sp. 20NA77.7 (assembly GCF_031326205.1). Taxonomy (NCBI): domain Bacteria; kingdom Pseudomonadati; phylum Bacteroidota; class Flavobacteriia; order Flavobacteriales; family Flavobacteriaceae; genus Flavobacterium; species Flavobacterium nakdongense. Next base: position 414,856 of record NZ_CP133721.1, read on the forward strand.
TAAGAAAGGTAAGGTAGCAGAATTATATTTATCCGAAACAACAGGTAAATTTAGATACTCTGTAGGAGGTAATTACGTGTCTAAAGATTTTGATGATAATGATTTAGGGATCAATTTTCAAACAAATTATTATTCATTAAATGGAAATATAAATTACCGAATATTAAAAGCAACTGATAAATTGAATGCTTTTAGAGTAAATTTAGGTTGGTTTTCTCAGTTTCATAATGAGTCCAACTATTTGCAAGAACAAAATGTAAGTTTTAGTTTAAATATTACGGACAAAAAAAATCATTCTTACGGATTTAATGCTTATGCGAGATTGTTTGATGTGCATGATTATTATGATCCAAGAATTGAAGGTCGTTATACTATTTTTCCAAAATATTATAATTGGTCGGCTTATGTTTCAACAAATTATAATAATAAATTTGCTATTGATGTAAATCCTTGGATTGGTTTTGCAGAATCAAAAGGATGGTGGTTTGTGGGATATAATTTTAGTCCACGATACCGTTTTAATGATCGTTTTATGTTGATTTTTAGTAATACGCTAAGTTTAGAATATAATGATTTGGGCTGGATAGATTATTATGTTTATGATGCCATTTATGCAAGAAGAAACAAAAAGACAATAGAAACTGGTTTAGAAGGTAAATATTCTATTTCATCAAAAATGAATTTTAGATTAAATGCCAGACATTACTGGTCTTATGCTGAAAATACATCTACTCATTTACTGCAGGAAGATGGTTCTACCATACCTTTTGAATATTTAACAAATAAAAATTCGAATCTTAATTTATGGAATTTAGATTTGTCTTATAGTTGGTGGTTTGCCCCAGGGAGTCAAATGACAGTTTTGTATAGAAATAGCTCTTCAAAGTTTAAACGAGAAATTGATGACAGTTTACCAAGAGTTTTTATGGATGTAATGAGTAAAGATATGCTTAACCACACGTTTTCTATTAGCATTAGATATTTTATCGATTACAACCAAGCAAAGCATATTTTCAAAAAATAATCTTTAGGAAATCCTTTTCGTTAATAAGATTTTAGTTCTTGCATCTAAAAATTCCGTAATTTCGTTACAAATTAAATTCAGATGAATAAGAAAGTAATATTAATGATTTTAGACGGTTGGGGGCATTCTCCAGACCCTAAAGTTTCAGCGATTGATAATGCAAATACACCTTTTATTGATTCATTATACAAAAATTATTCTAATGCCGAATTAAGAACGGACGGTCTACATGTTGGTTTGCCTGAAGGACAAATGGGAAACAGTGAAGTAGGACATATGAATTTAGGCGCGGGTCGCATTGTATATCAGGATTTGGCTAAAATTAATTTAGCTGTTCAAAACAATACCATGGCAAATGAACAATCTTTAAAAGAAGCTTTTGAATATGCTAAAACAAACCATAAACCCATTCATTTTCTAGGATTAGTTTCAGATGGTGGCGTACATTCACACACCTCTCATTTAAGAGGCTTAATAGATGCTGCTACAAACAGTGGTGTAACAAATATGTTTGTACACGCATTTACAGACGGACGTGATGTAGATCCAAAATCGGGTAAAAAATACATTGAAGATTTAGAGGCTTATTTAGCTGCAAAACCCGCAAAATTAGCTTCTGTTATTGGAAGGTATTACGCAATGGATAGGGATAAACGTTGGGAACGTGTTAAATTAGCTTATGATTTAGTAGTTCATGCAACCGGTGAAAAATCTACAAATTTTGTAGAAAGTATACAAAAAAGCTATGATGAAAATACTACGGATGAGTTTATTAAGCCAATTGTAAAAGTAGATGAGGCTAATCAACCTATCGCAACAATTAAAGAAGGTGATGTTGTACTCTTTTTTAACTTTAGAACGGACAGAGGACGAGAGTTAACTGAAGCCTTGTCTCAACAAGATTTTCACGAACAGAACATGCACAAGTTAAACTTGTATTACGTAACCATGACAAATTATGATGATACGTATCAAAATGTACATGTAATTTATGATAAAGAGAATATTACACAGACGTTAGGTGAGGTACTGGCCAATGCAGGCAAAAAACAAATCCGAATTGCCGAAACTGAAAAATATCCTCATGTAACTTTTTTCTTTTCCGGAGGTAGAGAGGAACCCTTTGAAGGCGAAACAAGAATTTTAAAAAATTCACCTAAAGTTGCAACTTATGATTTACAGCCCGAAATGAGTGCTTTTGAATTAAAAGATGCCTTAGTTTCAGAACTTAAAAAAGAGGAGGTTGATTTTTTGTGTTTAAATTTTGCCAATGGCGATATGGTAGGCCATACAGGGGTTATGGAAGCTGCTATTAAAGCTTGTGAAGCGGTTGACGTTTGTGTAAAAGAAATAATTGAAACGGCTTTAGGGCATAATTACACCACAATTGTAATTGCAGATCATGGTAATTGTGAAACAATGATAAATCCAGATGGTTCGCCAAATACAGCACACACAACAAATCCTGTACCTGTGATACTGGTAGATAACGACAAAAATTTGAATATAAAAAATGGTATTTTGGGTGATGTAGCACCCACAATTTTACATTTAATGGGTATAGAAAAACCTAACGTGATGACGCAACAGTCATTGGTATAAATTATTCCTGCAAGGTATGTGTAAGTCCCTTGTAGGAATATTAAAAATCACTTCCTGAATAGATGTCGTTATTTACATTTTCAATATAATTTAAAACACCCTCTTTACCTGTCCCTTCTTCAGATGAGGTAATAAAGTATTGAGGCATCTCTTCCCAGTCGTTAGCTAGAAGGTGTTTTTTGTAAGCAGCAACATTTTTTTGAACCTGAGTTTTTCCTAATTTATCTGCTTTTGTAAAAATTAAGCAAAAAGGAATCCCGCTTTCTCCTAAATAATTAATAAACTCTACATCTATTTTTTGAGGTTCCAAGCGGCTGTCGATTAAAATAAATGCACAAACTAATTGTTCTCTTGTTTCAAAATAATCGGTAATAAATTTTTGAAATATTGCTTTTGTTGATTTTGAAACTCTTGCATAACCATAGCCAGGTAAATCCACTAAAAACCAATTTTTATTAATCAAAAAATGATTGATGAGTTGAGTTTTTCCTGGTCTAGCAGAAGTTTTCGCTAGTTTTTTATGATTAGTAAGCATGTTAATAAGTGAAGATTTCCCTACATTTGATCGTCCTATGAAGGCATATTCAGGCAATCTGTCTTTTGGACACTTAGCGGCATCTGAGTTACTAATTATAAATTCTGCTGAGTTTATTTTCATTATTTATACCTCAAAGAGGTCTATTAATTTAAAAGTAGTTTGTTATAGTTTTTTTTCTGTTAACCATTCAAATAAAATTTCATTGAATCGATCTGGGTGTTCCATCATTGCTGCATGTCCACATTTGTCAATCCAATATAAAGTAGAATTGGGTAAAAGTTTGTTAAATTCTTCAGCCACTTCGGGAGGTGTAACTTTGTCTTGTTTGCCCCAAATAATACAAGTTTGTGTGTGCATTTTTGGCAAATCTTTAGCCATATTATGACGAATAGCACTTTTAGCAATTGTCAATGTTTTTATTAATTTAATGCGATCATTTACCGTTGCAAAAACTTCATCAACTATTTCTTTTGTTGCTACTTTTGGATCATAAAACACATCTTCACTTTTCTTTTTAATGTACTCATAATCACCTCTTTTGGGATAGCTTTCGCCCATGCCACTTTCATACAATCCAGAACTTCCTGTAATAACTAGCCCTTTAACAAGTTCAGGATATTGTTTAGAAAAATATAAAGATATGTGACCGCCAACCGAATTTCCTACTAAAATAACTCGTTCAAATCCCTTAAAAATAACAAAATCTTTTACAAATTTTGCAAAAGCTTTTACATTGGTTTTTAATAAACTTTGTGAGTATAGAGGCAATTCTGGAATAACAACTTTATATCCTTTGTCAGGAAAAAAATTAGCTAACCCTTCAAAATTACTTAATCCTCCCATTAAACCATGGAGAACAATAATTGGCGTACCTTCTCCTGCTTCAGAATAGGTATATTTTTTTTCTGTCTTTAACATCTTTATTTCTACGTAAACAATATTCTATAAAGGCAAATATACTATTTATTAACCGATTTTAATAATTTGTTTTATAATCTTTTCTTTTGAGTAATATGGTTCTAAATCGCTAGTTTTCAACACTTATTAACTAGTTTTTTCTAAGTATTAATATATAAGTCGCTATGTTTCATGTATGAAAACCCATTAAAATTGTCGATTTCATAGGGTTTTTAAAAAAAAATAATTTTCAAGTATTAACAAAGTGGTAAAACTTATTAACAAAGTGGTATTTTGTGGTAAAAAGTGGTAAATAATTTCTAATTTTGTCTCACTATCTAATAAGATGTACGAGATGAATTCATTTTTAGGAACATACGAATGTAAAGTCGATAGCAAAGGCAGGCTTATGATACCTACGTCGCTTAAAAAGCAGTTGGGTGATTTAGAGGCTGGTTTTGTATTGAAGCGTTCTGTTTTTCAACCTTGTTTAGAATTGTATCCCGTTGCAGAATGGAATAAGGTGATGGCTAAGATTAATAAGTTGAATCGTTTTGTGAAAAAAAACAATGATTTCATTAGAGCTTTTACTGCGGGGGTTAAAATGGTGGAAATTGATGCTACAGGACGTTTATTGATTCCTAAAGATTTGGTTCAATTTTCAAGAATTGAAAAAGACATTGTCTTGTCATCTGCAGTAAATATTATTGAAATTTGGGATAAAAACTTATATGAAAATGCAGTTGAAGGGGCTATGGTTGATTTCGCTGATTTGGCTGAAGAAGTAATGGGTAATCAAAATGATGAGGTAGATGGAATATCATAATCCAGTATTATTAAAAGAAACGGTTGATGGGTTAAACATTAAACCTGATGGAATTTATGTAGATGTTACTTTTGGAGGTGGGGGTCATTCTAGAGAAATAGTAAATCGTTTGGGTGAACACGGAAGGCTGTATGCTTTTGATCAAGATGAAGATGCTTTGAGAAACGTGATTGATGATAAGCGATTTGTTTTGATTAACGAAAATTTCCGATTTATAAAAAGATTTTTACGTTTTCATAATGTAAAAAAAGTAGATGGAATTTTAGGAGATTTTGGGGTTTCATCACATCAATTTGATGAAGCAGAAAGAGGTTTTTCTACCCGTTTTGATGCTACTTTAGACATGCGTATGAATCAAAAAGACACCTTGTCAGCCTATGAAGTAGTAAATGAATATGAGGAGAAAGAATTAAAAAGGGTCTTTGTGGAATTTGGAGAATTGAAAAATGGAGGCGCCATGGCAAATGTAATTGTCAATTCCCGAAAAGAGAAACCAATTAAAAATACAGAGCAATTAAAACAAGTTTTGGCTAAGTTTTTACCTGCTCATAAGAGTAATAAAATTTTAGCGCAAATCTATCAAGCCATTCGAATTGAAGTAAATCAAGAAATAGAAGTCCTAAAAGAATTTTTAGAACAAACGGAAGATTTATTAGTGTCAGGTGGTCGTTTAAGTCTTATTTCGTATCATTCGTTAGAAGATAGATTGGTGAAAAGATTTATGAGAAATGGGTTGTTTGAAGGTGAACCAGAACGTGATTTTTTTGGAAATTACGAAGTACCATTTAAAACTATTGAAAAATTAATTGTACCCACCGTAGAAGAAATAGAAAGAAATAATAGGGCTAGAAGTGCTAAGCTTCGAGTAGCAGAAAAAAGATAATAAATAATATAAATTGAAAACAGAAAATAACATATACAGTTTATTAAAGGCAAAATTCTTAATTGAGGATGATGCATTAAAAACATGGAAGTTTATCTTGTTTTTGTTTGTATTAGCTATGTTGATGATTGCGTTTAATCATAATTATGACGAAAAAAACTTTAGAATTTCTAAATTAAATAATGAAGTTAAAGAATTGCGTTCAAAATTTGTTGATACACGATCAGAATTAATGAAATTAAAAATGGAATCTTCTGTAGCGAAGAAAATGGAGCCAAGAGGAATTGTTCCTTCATCGGTTCCTCCAAAAAAGATAGTGATTCTTAGACCAAAAGAAAAAAGTTTTTTTGAAAAGCTAAAAATATGGGAGTAAAGAAAGAAAATACAACCTCTTATAGATTATTTACAGTTGCAGCAATACTAATTTTTATGTCTATTGCCGTTTCTGTGAAGCTTTTTAATATTCAATGGGTTAATGGTCAGTATTATAGAGAATTAGCCAAGGAACGTTCTGTTCATAATTTTGAAATTCCAGCAAATAAAGGAAATATTTATTCTGTTGATGGAAGTTTATTAGCTACATCAATACCTGAATATGCTATTTATTTTGATGCTATTTCTCCTTCTGATGAAAATTTTGAGAAATTCTTAGTGCCCTTATCCACAGAGTTGTCTAAATTCTTTAAAAAACCGGCAGGCTATTATCAAAGTGAATTAAGAAAAGCCAGAGTAACAAAAAACAGGTATTTTCTAATTGGTAAAAAATTAAGCTTTACGCAATACATGACAGTTAAAAAGTTCCCGCTTTTTAAACTAGGACCTTATAAAGGCGGTGTTATTACCGAACAAAAAACAGTTAGAAAATATCCAGTTGGGCAAATTGCAAATCGCACCATTGGTTATGAAAAAGATGGAAATCAAGGAAAAGGGCTAGAGTATGCATTTCGTAAGTATTTAAATGGGAAAAGCGGCCATAGATTGATGCAAAAAATAGCAAAAAATCAGTGGAAACCTATCCATGATGCTAATGAATTAGAACCATTAGATGGTTATGATATTGTTTCTACAATTGATGTGTATATTCAAGATATAGCACATCATGCTTTATTAAAACAATTAGAACAATACAAAGCAGATCATGGTTGTGTTGTGGTTATGGAAACTCAAACTGGAGAAATAAGAGCAATAGCTAATTTAGGCAGAAAAAAAGATGGGACATATTCTGAGATTGATAACTATGCTATTAAAGAGTCTCACGAGCCTGGCTCAACATTTAAATTAATGGACTTAATTGCATTGTTAGATGATAAAAAAGCAGATACAAGTTCAGTCTATAATTCAAACGGAGGTGTAATTTATATACACAATAAACCCGTTAAAGATTCTAATAAACATGGATATGGGAGTATATCTTTAGCGAGAGGTTTTGAAGTGTCTTCAAATACAGTACTTGTTCAAGCTACTTACAAAGCTTATAAAGACAATCCTTGGCAATTTATTAATAGAATTAATAGTTATGGATTGAATAAGAAAATGGGACTTCAAATCAAAGGTGAAGGTCAGCCTGTAATTCACCAGCCTGGTTCAAAGTTTTGGTCGGGGACAACGTTGCCATGGATGGCTTTTGGGTATGGCGTTTCTATGACACCTTTACAAACCTTGTCTTTGTATAATGCTATTGCAAATAATGGTAAAATGATGAAACCATTTTTTGTAAAAGAAGTAAAAGAGTGGAATAACACTATTAAAAAATATGAACCAGAAGTTATTAATCCGAAAATATGTTCAGACGAAACCCTGGCAAAAATTAAGAAAGTACTTGAAAATGTAGTTAAAAAAGGAACGGGTAAGGGTTTATATTCAGCTGATTTTTCAATGGCGGGTAAAACAGGTACAGCGCAGGTTAATTATAATACACCTGATATGTATTATGCCTCTTCGTTTGTAGGTTATTTTCCTGCAGACCATCCAAAATATTCGTGTATTGTTGTAGTACATAAACCCGATAAAACAGTAGGGTATTATGGGGCAGATGTTGCGGGTCCTGTTTTTAAAAGAATTGCGCAAAAAATATTTACAGACGTGCCATCTACAAATAAGTTTGAATCTGTTAAGGTAAAAAATAAAAAGCAAGAGGTTGACTACGCTACCTATTATTCTAAATCGCAAGGAAATGCCACTCAAATTCCTGATGTAAAAGGAATGCCAGGTATGGATGCTATCTCAATTTTAGAAAATTTAGGGTTGAAAGTAAAAGTAACAGGTATTGGTAAAGTAAAATCACAATCTATAGCGCCAGGAACTAGTTTTAAGAAAAACCAAGTAATTACATTAGAATTGTCATAAATGAAAATAGCTAAAGACATATTATATAAAGTGCCCATTGAAGCCGTGCATGGTTCAACAAGCATTACTATAAATAAGATTGAATTTGATTCTAGAAAGATAGAATTAAATGATGTCTTTGTAGCTATAAAAGGAGTACTATCAGACGGACATTTATTTATTGAAAAAGCAATTTCATTAGGTGCCAAATTAATAATCTGTGAAACGTTTCCAGCGGTCTTTACAGAAGGCGTTACTTATGTTAAAGTTATCAGTTCAAATGCGGCATTAGCACATTTAGCCGCTAATTACTATGATAATCCTTCTTCAAAATTAAAATTAGTAGGCGTTACAGGTACAAACGGAAAAACGACAATTGCATCATTGCTGTATCAATTATTTAAAAGAGCAGGGTATAAGGTAGGATTGCTATCTACAGTTAAAATTGTAGTTGATGAAACAATTTATGGTGCTACACATACTACCCCAGATTCGTTAACTATCAATCATTATTTAAACGAAATGGTTGAAACAGGTTGTGAATTTTGCTTTATGGAAGTAAGTTCTCATGGTATTCATCAAAAACGAACAGAAGCTTTGTGTTTTGAAGGCGGTGTATTTACTAATCTTTCTCATGATCATTTAGATTACCACAAAACATTTGCAGAATATAGAGATGTTAAAAAAGAATTTTTTGATCATTTGCCTAAAACAGCTTTTGCATTAACAAATGCAGATGATAAAAATGGCGCAATAATGCTTCAAAATACACATGCTCGAAAAAAAACGTATGCCTTAAAAAGTTATGCCGATTTTAGAGCCCAAATATTAGAAAATCAATTGTCAGGATTGTTACTAAAAATTAATAATGATGAGGTTTGGGTAAAATTAATTGGCTCATTTAATGCGTATAACGTTTTGGCAATATATGGTGTGGCGCTTGAATTAGGTTTGGAAAATGTAGAAGCTTTACGTTTACTTTCAGAATTAGAAAGCGTTTCTGGGAGATTTCAATATTTTATTTCTGATACAAAAATCACTACGATTATCGATTATGCGCATACGCCAGATGCATTGGAAAATGTATTAAAAACAATAGAAGATATTCGTACAAAAAATGAGCAACTTATCACAGTTGTGGGCTGTGGCGGAGACAGGGATAAAACGAAAAGACCAATTATGGCAAACATAGCTTCATCATTAAGCAATACAGCCATATTTACATCGGATAACCCTAGAACCGAAGATCCGCAAACTATTATTGATGAAATGGAGGCAGGTGTAGAAGGACAAAATTTTAAAAAAACAGTATCTATTTTAGATAGAAAGCAAGCTATTAAAACCGCTTGTCAACTAGCAAAACCAGGCGATATCATTTTAATTGCAGGTAAAGGTCATGAAACATATCAAGAAATTAATGGAGTGCATCAGGATTTCGATGATTTAAAAATTGCCAAAGAACTCATACAACAATTAGGAAAATAATTACTAAAAAACGAAAATATGTTATACTACTTTTTTAAATATTTAGATAAAGCATTTGATTTTCCGGGCGCAGGAGTGTTTCAGTATATCACTTTTCGTTCAGGTTTGGCTATTATTTTATCTTTGTTGATTTCTACTATATACGGTAAAAAAATTATCAACTTTTTAAGAAAACAACAAGTTGGAGAAACAGTTCGTGAATTAGGATTAGAAGGACAAACTCAAAAGGCTGGCACACCAACAATGGGTGGAATTATTATTATTCTATCTACATTAATTCCTGTATTGCTTTTGGCAAAACTTGATAATATATACATCATATTATTGTTAATTACTACAGTTTGGATGGGCTTAATAGGCTTTTTAGACGACTATATTAAAGTTTTTAAAAAAGATAAAGAAGGACTAAAAGGTATCTTTAAAGTAATAGGTCAAGTTGGATTAGGCATCATTGTGGGAACGGTATTGTATTTTCATCCTGCTGTAACAATAAAAAAAGAGCTTTCTGTTGAAAAACAAGGTATACACAGCGTTATAAAAACAACTTCACCAGAAGTAAAGTCTACAGAAACTACCATTCCATTTTTAAAAGATAATACGTTTGATTATGCAGAAGTGCTTTCGTTTATGGGTGATGGATATGAAAATTATGCCTGGTTAATATTTATACCTCTAGTGATTTTTATCATCACAGCGGTTTCAAACGGTGCCAATTTAACAGATGGAATTGATGGCCTAGCAGCAGGAACATCAGCCATCTCTGTACTTGCATTAGGTATTTTCGCTTTTATTTCAGGAAATATTATTTTTTCAGAATACCTGAATATTATGTATATACCTAATTCAGGAGAAATGACCATTTATATTGCTGCTTTTGTAGGATCGTTGATTGGATTTTTATGGTACAATACCTATCCAGCAACAGTTTTTATGGGCGACACAGGGAGTTTAACTATAGGAGGAATCATAGCCGTTATTGCTATAGCAGTTAGAAAAGAATTAATGATTCCTGTTTTATGTGGTATTTTCTTGGCTGAAAATTTATCAGTTATGTTGCAGGTTAGTTATTTTAAATACACAAAGAAAAAATATGGTGAAGGGAAACGCATTTTTTTAATGTCGCCTTTACACCATCATTATCAAAAGAAAGGCTATCATGAAAGTAAAATTGTTACTAGATTTTGGATTGTTGCCATTTTATTAGCCATTTTTTCATTGGTATCCTTAAAACTAAGATAATATGAGATTAGTAGTTTTAGGTGGAGGCGAAAGCGGAGTGGGTACTGCCATATTAGGTAAGAAAAAAGGCTATGATGTTTTTGTGTCCGATTTTGGTAAAATAAAAGAAAATTATAGAGAAGTTCTTTCAAATAATGGAATTGCTTGGGAAGATGAAAAACATACTGAAGCATTAATTATGAATGCGGATGTGGTTATGAAAAGCCCTGGTATACCAGATAAAGCACCAATTGTAAAAAAATTAAAAGATGCTACAATTCCAGTAATTTCTGAAATTGAATTTGCAGCACCTTTTACAGAGGCTATAACTATTGGAATTACTGGTAGTAATGGAAAAACTACTACTACTTTGTTAACGTATCATTTGTTAAAACAAGCCAATTTAAACGTTGGACTGGCAGGTAATATTGGAAAAAGTTTTGCTTGGCAAGTAGCCGAAAACAAACACGATGTGTATGTGTTAGAATTAAGTAGTTTTCAATTAGATGGAATTTCAACATACAAACCACATATTGCTATAATTACAAATATTAGCCCAGATCATTTAGATCGATATAATTATGATTACAATTTGTACATCGATGCAAAATTTAGAATAACAATGAATCAAACAGCATCTGATTATTTAATTATTGATGCAGATGATGAGGCCATTTCAAATTGGCTTCAAAAACATACAATTAAGGCAACTACAATCCCTTTTTCATTAACTAAACAATTAGATTTTGGAGGAAGTGTAGATGCAAACAACATGAATATAAACCTAAACCAAGATATTTTTACTATGCCAATTCACCAACTTGCACTAGAAGGAAAACATAACGTAAAAAACGCTATGGCAGCAACAACAGTTGCACAATTAATGAAAATAAGAAAAGAAACAATCAGAGAAAGTTTGACGAACTTTCAAGGCGCTGAACATAGATTGGAAAAAGTTTTAAAAATTCAAAATGTACAATACATTAATGATTCAAAAGCTACTAACGTAAATGCCACTTTTTTTGCATTGGACAGCATGACAACACCTACTGTTTGGATTGTAGGCGGTGTCGATAAAGGAAATGATTATGATGAGTTAATGCCGTTAGTGAGAGAAAAAGTGCGTGGTATTATCTGCTTAGGAGTAGATAACAAAAAATTAGTAGAAAAATTTGAAAATGTCGTAGAAGTTTTAGTTGAAACTACTTCCATGAACGAAGCAGTCAAAATAGCAAACAAAATAGCAGAAAAGGGAGATACCGTTTTATTGTCGCCTGCTTGTGCAAGTTTTGACTTGTTTGAAAATTATGAAGATAGAGGGCGTCAATTTAAGCAAGCTGTTCAAAATTTATAAGTAAAGAAATGGAAAAGTTTAAATTTCTTAGAGGAGATAAAACCATATGGGCTATGATTGCCTTGTTGGCTATTGCTTCTTTTTTGCCTGTGTATAGTGCCAGTACAAATTTGGTGTATACAGTTAGTGAAGGAAAAGCATCTACTTTAGGATTTTTAGTCAAACATTTGGCACATATTTCCATTGGATTATTAATAGTATTTATTGCACACAAATTTCATTATGAAAGGTATAAAAAGTTTTCTTTATTAGGAATGCCTTTGGTAATACTTTTGTTGGCTTATACCCTTTCGCAAGGAAAAGTAATAGGTGGTGCCAATGCAAGTAGATGGATAGAAATTCCGTTTATAGGTTTTTCATTTCAAACGTCAACATTTGCCTCTACTATTTTAATGGTATATGTGGCTAGAACGTTAGCAAAAATGCATAATACATCTTATACATTTCAAGAATCGTTGTTAAAATTATGGTTCCCAGTTGGAGCGGTATTAATTTTCATTTTACCATCAAATTTTTCCACAGCAGCATTAATTTTTGTTATGGTCTGTATGTTGGTTTATGTAGGCCAATATCCTTTAAAGTATTTAGGTTATATTTTTGGTTTAGCGCTAATAGGTATTTCTTTGTTTGTTTTGTTGTATATGGCTTTTCCAACAAATAAATATTTTAGTAGGGTTTCAACGTGGAAAGCACGTGTAGAACGATTTTCTACCGATAAACCTGATGAAGATGATTACCAAATTGAAAAAGCTAAAATAGCCATTGCATCTGGTAAAATTCAAGGCCTAGGTCCAGGAAAAAGTGTGCAAAAGAATTTTTTACCACAATCGTCTTCCGATTTTATTTTTGCAATTATCGTTGAAGAATATGGAATGATAGGAGGGTATGCTTTAGTATTCATATATATGATTTTATTTTTCAGATTTTTAGTCAGGTCAAATAAAGCGCCAACACTATTTGGAAAATTATTGATAGTAGGACTTGGTTTTCCTATCATATTTCAGGCATTTATTAATATGGGTGTAGCAGTAGAATTATTACCCGTTACCGGACAACCTTTACCCTTAATAAGTAGTGGAGGTACATCCATTTGGATGACTTGTTTGTCTTTGGGTATTATTTTAAGTGTTACTAAAAAAGAAGATGAAATAGCCGCTGATTTATTAGAAGAAAAACAAAGAGAAGAAGCCCTTCAGCGTCTTGTTGAAAGAGAAGTAACAATAATGAATGAAGAGGGAGTAGATGTAAACCAGCAAAAAATGGAGGAAATGAAATACTCAATTAGAGAAGAATTAAGTAAAGATGAAGGAGATAGTTTGTATAACGGACAAAATCCTATGAACAGCGTAAAAAATAAAGAATAAATGAAACAACCAAAATTCATAATTAGCGGAGGCGGCACTGGAGGACATATTTATCCTGCAGTTGCTATTGCCAACGAATTAAAAGCACGTTTTCCAGAAGCGCAATTCCTTTTTGTGGGTGCGCAAGATAAAATGGAAATGCAAAAAGTGCCTCAAGCAGGTTATGAAATTAAAGGATTGTGGATAGCAGGTTTGCAACGAAAAGTAACGTTTCAAAACATGTTATTTCCTGTAAAATTAGTTTCAAGTTTAGTAAAATCATTTTTTATTTTAAAACAATTCAAACCTGATGTTGTTATAGGTACAGGCGGTTTTGCAAGTGGAGCGGTTTTAAAAGTAGCTTCTGTGTTAGGGATTCCAACGGTTATTCAAGAGCAGAATTCATACCCGGGAATTACAAATAAATTACTAGCTAAAAAAGCCAATGCTATTTGTGTAGCGTATGAAAATTTGGAACGATTTTTTCCAAAAGAAAAACTTATACTAACAGGCAATCCAGTGCGACAAGATTTATTAGTTCAAGCTAGCAAGAGTGAAGCGAATACCTATTTTAAGTTCGATGAATCTAAAAAAACAGTATTGGTTTTAGGCGGAAGTTTAGGCGCAAGAAGAATCAATCAATTAATTGAAAAAGAATTAGATTTTTTAGTAGCACAAAATTGTCAAATCATCTGGCAATGCGGTAAATTGTATTTAAATGATTATTCAAAATACAACGATAATAAAAATGTTCAAGTGGTAGCTTTTATTGATAGAATGGATTTAGTGTATGCGGCAGCAGATATCATTATTTCGCGTTCTGGTGCTTCATCGGTTTCGGAATTATGTATTGTGGGTAAGCCTACGATTTTTATTCCATCGCCCAATGTGGCAGAAGATCATCAAACGAAAAATGCCAAAGCACTTGCAGATAAAAAAGGAGCAATCCTACTAAAAGAAAACGAATTGAATGAAAAATTTGAAACAACATTTTCAGATATAATTTCAAATGAAAATTTGCAAATAGAATTAAGTCAAAACATAAAAAATTTAGCGAAACCAAACGCAACAAAAGATATTGTTGAAGAAATTATCAAGCTAATCAACTAAACAAATTAACAGTTAAACAATTTAACTAGAAATGAACCTAAACCAAATACATAACGTCTATTTTATCGGTATCGGAGGCATCGGTATGAGTGCTTTGGCTCGTTATTTTCAATATATCGGAAAAAATGTAGCGGGTTATGATAAAACCGAAACGCAATTAACAGACGAGTTGCAAGCATTGGGTTTAGCCATTCATTTTGAAGATAATATTAATTTAATTCCAAAAGATTTTTACTGTGAAAATACCTTGGTAGTGGTAACGCCTGCTGTTCCTGTTTCTCATTCAGAGTGGAATTATTTTGTAGAACGAGAATATACCATTAAAAAACGCGCCGAAGTATTAGGATTAATTACCAAAGACACTTATTGTTTTGCGGTAGCGGGCACACACGGAAAAACAACAACATCAAGTATTTTAGGACATGTTTTGTATGAAAGTGGAGTAGATGTTACTGCTTTTTTAGGCGGAATTGTTGAAAATTATAATTCTAACTTAATTGGCTCGGGAAAAACGGTTACCGTTGTTGAGGCAGATGAGTTTGACCGTTCATTTTTGCATTTACATCCAAATGTTTCTTGTATAACCTCTATGGATGCAGATCATTTAGATATTTATGGCGATGCAGCACATATTGAAGAATCTTTTAGGGAATTTGCAGCCAAAACTTCAAAAGAAAATTTATACATCATAAAAGGATTACCTCTTGAAGGAATAACAATAGGAGTATCAAACGATGCTGATTTTTCGGCACATAATATTCGTATCGAGAATGGCTTTTATGTGTTTGATGTTAAAACTCCAACGGAATTAGTGCAAAATGTAAAATTTGGTTTACCTGGGCATCACAATTTAACAAATGCATTATTGGCTTTCGCAATGGCAAAATCCTATGGAGTTTCAAATGATAAAATCTGCGCTGCTTTAGCTAGTTTTAAAGGTGTTAGACGTCGTTTTTCATTTCAAATACGAGAAGAAAACAGAGTGTATATTGATGATTATGCACACCATCCTACTGAGATAAATGCCGTTCATCAGGCAGTTCGTGAATTGTATCCCGGAAAGAAAATTATAGCTGCTTTTCAGCCGCATTTGTTTAGTCGAACCAAAGATTTTGCTGATGGTTTTGCCGAAAGCCTAGCAAAATTTGATGAGATAGTATTACTTGAAATTTATCCAGCAAGAGAATTGCCAATTGAAGGAATAAATTCAACTTGGTTGTTAAATAAAATTAATAATCCAAATAAAAAATTAGTAGATAAAAAAGAATTGATACAAGTTTTTAAACATTCAAATGCAACTGTTTTTGTAACCATTGGAGCAGGTGATATTGGTGAAATGGTTAAAGATATTAAGAAAGAATTGATGTAATAAATTTGTTGATAAGTAGCGCTAAATTGGCTATTTTTCAGTTAAATAAAAAGATAAAAAAACAAGCAAATGAAAAGGTTAAATTGGCAAAATATTCGTTTAGTTTTACTCCTACTTTTGGTAGTGTTTTTATATTCTTTTGCTTTGCAGAGAAATCAACAACGAAAAATCGACAACATTAGAATTGATTTTCAAGGGGATAGTAAAATGTTTTTAACACATCAAATGGTTAATAACTTGTTAATACAAAATTTAAAACAGGCTTCTACATATAAAAAAGAACAATTAGATTTGAAGTATCTAGAAAGTGTGTTGCAAAAGCATCCATTTATCGAAAAAGCAGAGGTTTTTACTTCTGAAGACGGAATGTTAATAACTAAAATAAAACAAAGATCCCCAATCGCAAGAGTTATTAACGATAACCGAAATTTTTATGTTGATAAAAACGGTAGCGTTTTTGAAATGTCTGATGTTTATTCGGCAAGAGTGCCTCTTGTTAAAGGAAATGTAAGCGGTCATTTTAAAAAGGGTTTTGCGAAAACATTTAAGGCAATTAATGAAGATGATTTTTTGAAGAAAAATATAATTGCTGTCGAAATTTTTGATAATGGAAGTATGAAAATGTTCACAAGAGAACATAATTATGAAATTGTTTTTGGAAGGCCAATTTTAATTGATAAAAAATTTAGAAATTATAAAGCATTTTATCAATACGCACAAAAAGACACACTGTTAGATAAATATAAATCAATAAATTTAATGTTCACACAACAAGTTGTGTGTTCAAAATAAAAGAATAGCATTATGAGTAAAGAAAGTATTGCAGTAGGATTAGACATAGGTACAACAAAAATTGTAGCTATGATTGGCAAGAAAAATGAGTATGGTAAATTAGAAATTCTTGGGGTAGGTAAATCGAAAAGTTTGGGTGTACACCGAGGAGTTGTTAATAATATTACTCAGACTATTCAATCTATTCAACAAGCGGTTGCTGAAGCAGAAAATAATTCAGGTTACAAAATTAATGATGTAGTGGTGGGTATCGCTGGTCAACATATACGCAGTATTCAACACAGCGATTATATTAGTAGAAAAAATCCAGATGAAGTGATTGGTGAGTATGACATTGATTTGTTAACGAGTCAAGTGCAAAATTTAGCCATGCTTCCTGGAGAAGAAATTATACATGCTTTACCTCAAGAATTTAAAATTGATGGTCAGGCAGAAATAAAAGAACCTGTGGGGATGTATGGAGGCAGAGTAGAATCTAGCTTTCATATCGTAGTAGGGCAAGCGGCTTCTATTCGAAATTTAGGTAGATGCGTTAAGAGTGCAGGATTAGAATTAACAGGTTTAACTCTAGAGCCATTGGCTTCGGCGGATGCTGTTTTGAGTCAGGAAGAAAAAGAAGCTGGTGTAGCATTGATTGATATAGGTGGTGGAACAACAGATTTAGCTATTTTTAAAGACGGTATTATCAGACATACAGCAGTGATTCCTTTTGGTGGAAATGTAATAACTGATGATATTAAAGAAGGTTGTTCAATTATCGAAAAACAAGCGGAGTTATTAAAAACCCGTTTTGGTTCGGCTTGGCCAGGAGAAAATAAAGACAACGAAATTGTTTCAATACCAGGTCTTAGAGGAAGAGAACCAAAAGAAATTTCATTAAAAAACTTGTCAAAAATTATTCATGCAAGAGTAGTAGAAATTATTGAACAAGTATATGCCGAAATAAAGCAATATGGACACGAAGAGCCAAAGAAAAAATTAATTGCAGGAATTGTTTTAACAGGAGGTGGTTCGCAGTTAAACCATATAAAGCAGTTAGTAGAATATATTACAGGAATGGATACAAGAATAGGGTATCCAAATGAGCATTTAGCAGGAAATTCTGATGACGAACTTTCTAGCCCCTTATATGCTACCTCAGTGGGTTTGGTTATGGAAAGTTTGAGAAATAATTTGCATAGTGCTACTCCATTTGTGGAAATGAAAAAAGAAGAGCCTGTAGTGGTTCAAAAACCTACAGAGCAACCTATTCAGAATGAAACGGCTTTAGAAGAGGAAGTGCAAACGGCACCTCAACAAGAAGAGCCACAAAAAAGAAGATATGATTTTAATAATCTTCTTGGAAAAATTAAAGAGTTTTTAGACAACGCAGAATAAAAATAGTTACAGAATAAAAAGCCAAATATATGGAGAGCAACAACGAATTTGGAAACATTACTTTTGATTTACCTAAAAATCAGTCAAACGTAATTAAAGTTATCGGAGTAGGTGGCGGCGGAAGCAACGCTATCAACCACATGTTTAAACAAGGTATCATAGGTGTTGACTTTGTAGTTTGTAATACAGACTCACAAGCCTTACAAAGCAGTCCAGTGCCAAATAAAATTCAGTTAGGGGTTAACTTAACAGAAGGATTAGGCGCAGGTGCAAAACCAGAAGTAGGCCATCAGGCAGCCCTTGAAAGCATTGAAGAAATTGAAAAAATGCTAGACGCTAATACTAAGATGGTATTTATTACCGCTGGTATGGGCGGCGGAACAGGTACAGGTGCAGCTCCGGTAATTGCTCAATTGGCTAAAGAAAGAGGCATTCTAACTGTAGGTATCGTAACTATTCCATTCCAGTTTGAAGGTAAGTCTAGATCAGAACAAGCGTTAGCAGGAGTTGAAAGATTAAGAAAACAAGTAGATTCTTTAATTGTTATTAATAATAATAAATTAAGAGAAGTTTATGGCAACTTAGGTTTCAAGGCAGGGTTCTCCAAAGCTGATGAAGTATTAGCTACGGCTTCTAAAGGTATCGCAGAAGTGATTACAAATCACTTAACAATGAATATTGACTTAAAAGATGCTAAAACAGTTTTAAGCGATAGTGGTACTGCTATTATGGGATCTTCTGTTGCTGAAGGACCTGAAAGAGCTAAAAGCGCTATTGTTGAAGCGTTAGACTCACCCTTATTAAATGATAATAAAATTGCTGGTGCCAAAAATGTATTGTTGCTTATCACGTTTGGTTCTAACGAAATTACTATCGATGAAATTAGTGAAATCAATGAATATATTCAATCTGAAGCAGGTCACAACGCAAACATCATTATGGGTGTGGGTGAAGATGAAAAACTAGGCGAAGCTATTTCTGTAACAGTAATTGCAACGGGGTTTAACATTGACCAACAAATCGAAATTGTAAATGCTGAACCAAAAAAAATTATACACACACTAGAAGGTGAACAAAAGGCAGTTCATAATTTAACACCGCAAGCAGTGCTTTCTGCAACGCCTGTTAATGAACCTATTGTAGAAGAGCAAATCGCACCTGTAGCAAAGGAAGTACTTCCAGAAACGGAATCTAGAATTGTGTTTGATTTAAATGAATTTGAAGTAGAAACACCTCAATTCGTTCAAGAGTCAGTTTCTGAGTTAGTACCAACAACAGATTATTTAAGAAGTATTGATGTAACTTTTGAACTAGTAGCTCCACAAATTCAAATAGAAACACCAGTTGCACAAACACTTCAACCAATCGCACAAGAATTTGAAATTATTAGTTCTCAAGTAAGAGAAATTGAAGTAGTTGCACCTGAATTTGTTAAAGGAAAAGAAGAAGAAATTTCATTTTCATTAGATTTATTCGATACAAAATCTGTGGAAATGCCTGTAGAAAATACAGTCGTTTTTGATTTTTCAAATGAAGTAAACCAAATGAGTGTTACAGAGCCAGTTCAAGTATTGCCTGTTACTGAAATGAATGAAAACGGCATTATTCGTTATTCTCTAGAAGAAGAAATTGAAATGGTTGCCGAACCCGTAGCTGAAGTAAATAAAGTGGTAGAGCCTATTGAAGCAGAATTAAACTTTACAGTAAAACAAACAGAAGTGGCTTTTGATGCTCCTCATGCATTAGATAATTCTCCCTTAGAAATGTCTATTGAAGAAACACTAAAAGCAAGAGCAGAGGAACGAAAAAGAAAATTAAAAGACTTTAATTATAAGTTTAATAATCCTGGACGTATAGATGAGTTAGAAAAAGAACCTGCTTTTAAACGATTAGGAATAGATGTAACAAGCATGCCAAATCAAAACCAACAATCGAGAATGTCATTAGGACTTGATAGTAATGACGATGTGCAGTTGCGTTCAAATAATTCATTTTTACACGATAATGTAGATTAATCATTGTAAATTATATAATGAACTAGAAAACCTGAAAATAATCTTTCAGGTTTTTTTATTACTTTTGCCTTTTAAGGACCTTATTCCAGCTATTCACTATATTCCCAATAAATTGGGAGATGTCGCTACTATCTGGGGTAGAATTAACTAACATATAAATCTAAAAATATGAGCTTAGAATCAAAAATAATGGAGCACATGAAAGAAGCTATGAAAGCAAAAAACACAGTTGCTTTGGAAGCTTTAAGAGCTATAAAATCAGCTATTATATTAGCTAAAACAGAATCGGGAGCTACTGATACTTTATCGGAAGAAGATGAAGTAAAAATACTCCAACGATTAGTAAAACAAAGAAAAGATAGCGCTACTATATTCACAGAACAAGGTAGAACTGACTTGGCCGAACCAGAATTGGCTCAAATTGCTGTCATTGAACAGTTTTTACCCGCTCAGTTATCAGAGGTAGAAGTAGAAGCGGTAGTTTCTAAAATTATTTCAGATGGTGGCTTTTCAGGTATGGCAGCAATGGGACAAGTTATGGGACAAGCGTCAAAAGTTTTAGCAGGTCAAACCGACGGAAAAACTATTTCCACTATTGTTAAAAAACTTTTAGGATAAATTAATCTAAGTTTTAAGGCCTCGTAGCTCAATTGGATAGAGCACTGGATTTCGGCTCCAGCGGTTGGGGGTTCGACTCCCTTCGAGGTCACAAGTTTTCTTGTTTTGCTGTCATCTCATAAAAAAACCACTCTCTTAATGGAGTGGTTTTTTTATTATATCTTACCTATATTAATTACTTAGTAATCGCTTTTAAATCAGCGATAGTGGCAATAGAATCTTTAGCACTAAAAACATAGCTACCAGCCACTAAAATATCTGCGCCCGCTTCGGCCAATTGTTTGGCATTTTTATTTGTTACACCACCATCAATCTCAATAAGCGTATTTGCTTTATTTCTGCGAATCATTTCTTTTAATTGTGCTACTTTATCATAGGTGTGTTCTATAAAAGATTGCCCACCAAAACCAGGATTAACACTCATAATACATACCAAGTCAATATCTTTAATAATATCTTCTAATAGTGCCACAGGTGTATGTGGGTTCAGTGCAACTCCAGCTTTCATTCCTTCGGCTTTTATAGCTTGTATAGTACGATGCAAATGTGTACATGCTTCATAATGAACAGTTAAAACGTCAGCACCTAGTTTTTTAAAACTACTAATGTAGCGATCAGGATCAACAATCATTAAATGAACGTCTAAGCTTTTTTTTGCATGTTTTTTTATGGCTTCTAAAACAGGCATTCCAAAAGAAATGTTAGGCACAAAAACACCATCCATAATGTCAATATGAAACAAATCTGCTTCGCTTTTATTAACCATGTTGATCTCTTTTTGGAGATTTGCAAAATCTGCTGCTAAAATAGAGGGCGCTATTAAGGTGTTTTTCATGGGTTTGTTGTTAATTTAATTTTTCAGGTTATTAGTTAGGCTAAAGTGCAAATATAAATAAAGTTGTTTGTAGGAAAAATTATTTTAGTGTTAAAAAAAATCCCGACAAATGCCGGGATAAATTCTTTGGATTTTATTAACCCAAGTATGTTTTCAAGATTTTACTTCTCGAAGTATGTTTTAATCTTCGGATTGCTTTTTCTTTAATTTGACGAACACGTTCGCGAGTTAGGTCAAAAGTTTCACCAATTTCTTCTAACGTCATCGGATGTTGATCACCTAAACCAAAGTACAAACGAACGACATCTGCTTCTCTTGGCGTTAAGGTTTCTAACGCACGTTCTATTTCTGTTTGTAAGGATTCGTGGATTAACTCTCTATCTGGATTTGGAGATTCTCCCGAACGCAATACGTCATATAGGTTAGAATCTTCTCCTTCAACTAATGGTGCATCCATGGATAAATGACGACCAGAATTTTTCATTGATTCTTTTACATCATTTACGGTCATGTCTAATTCCTTGGCAATTTCTTCTGCAGAAGGCGGACGCTCATTAGATTGTTCTAATAAAGCATACATTTTGTTGATTTTATTGATAGAACCAATTTTGTTTAAAGGCAAACGAACAATACGAGATTGTTCTGCTAAAGCTTGCAAAATAGATTGACGAATCCACCAAACGGCATACGAAATAAATTTGAAACCACGTGTTTCATCAAAACGTTGAGCTGCTTTTATTAAGCCTAAGTTTCCTTCGTTAATTAAATCAGGAAGGGTTAATCCTTGATTTTGATATTGTTTTGCTACAGATACGACGAAGCGTAAATTAGCTTTGGTTAATTTCTCTAAAGCACGTTGGTCACCAGCTTTGATACGTTGTGCTAAATCAACTTCTTCATCGGCAGTAATTAAATCTACTTTGCCTATTTCTTGTAAGTATTTGTCTAGTGATGCAGTTTCACGATTGGTAACCTGCTTAGTAATTTTAAGCTGTCTCATTATGTGGGTCTCCTTACTTTTTGTTATTTCTTAATTGTTATACGTATGAAGTTATAAAAAAGTTACAGTAGAATGAAAAAAAATAAAAAATCCCGATAACTTTAACACTATCGGGATTTAAACTATTTAAAAAAATAAGATTATGCTTTTGGAGCGTCATCTTTTTTATCTTCTCTTGGTGGGCGAGGTAATAATTGTTTACGAGACACTTTCTCTTTGCGCGTTTTAGAGTCGATACCTAAGTATTTTACCATAAATACGTCTCCCATATTTACTACATCCGTAACGTTTTCTGTACGTTCCCATGCTAATTCAGATACGTGTAATAACACTTCGTTTCCAGGCGCTGCAGTATATTCTACAACCGCACCAAAATCAAGCATTTTGATTACTTTTACCTCATAAGATTCTCCTATCGTTGGTTTAAAGATAATTGAATCAATTTTAGCCAATACTGCTGCAATTCCGTCTGGATCTGTTCCTAAGATTTCTACAACGCCTTGTTCGTCAACTTCATTGATAACAATAGTTGTACCAGTAGCTTTTTGTAATTCTTGAATTACTTTTCCACCAGGACCAATTAAAGCGCCAATGAATGCACCAGGTATAGTTCTGGTGATAATTTTTGGTGCGTGTTTTTTAACATCTTCTCTTGGAGTAGCAATAGTTTCAGTAAGTTTACCTAAAATATGTAAACGTCCGTCACGAGCTTGACCTAAGGCTTGTTCCATAATGTCATAACGCAATCCTTCGATTTTGATATCCATTTGACAAGCTGTTATACCGTCAGCCGTTCCCGTTACTTTAAAATCCATGTCTCCTAAATGATCTTCATCACCTAAAATATCAGATAGTACAGCAAATTTCTCGCCGTCAGTGATCAATCCCATAGCAATACCAGAAACTGGTTTTACCATTTGTACACCCGCATCCATTAAGGCCATCGTTCCAGCACATACGGTTGCCATAGAAGAAGAACCGTTAGATTCTAAAACTTCAGAAACGATACGAATAGTGTAAGGACAATCTGCAGGTACCATATTTTTTAACGCACGTTGTGCTAAGTTTCCATGACCTACTTCTCTTCTTGAAGTTCCTCTTAAAGGTTTTGCTTCACCTGTAGAAAAAGGAGGGAAGTTGTAGTGTAAATAGAATTTTTCTTCACCTTGTTCAGATGGAGAATCAATTTGATTTGCTTCTCTAGATGTTCCTAAAGTTACGGTTGCTAAAGCTTGCGTTTCTCCACGTGTAAATATAGACGAACCGTGTACAGATGGTAAATAATCTGTTTCACACCAAATAGGTCTGATTTCAGTTGTTTTTCTACCGTCAAGACGAAGTCCTTTTTCAAGGATTACGTTACGAACGGCTTCTTTATTTGTTTTGTAGAAGTATTTAGAAACTAAATCTCCATTTTCTGCTAATTCTTCTTCTGTAAATAATGCTTTTACCTCTTCTTTTACCGCAGCAAATTTTTCAGTTCTTTCGCTTTTTCCTGAAGCTTCTTGTGCAATAGCATAGCATTTATCGTATGCTGCAGCTTTTACTTTTTTATAATACGCTTCATCTTCTTTTTCACCTTCATATGTTCTATAAGCTGGCGAACCTACAGCAGTTCGTAAGCGTTCTTGTGCTTCAATTTGAACTTTGATAGCTTCGTGGGCAAATTTAATTGCTTCCACCATTTCGTGTTCTGAAATTTCTTTCATTTCACCTTCTACCATACAAACAGAATCTTTAGAAGCACCAATCATCATATCGATGTCAGATAATGCTAATTCTTCTCTGCTTGGGTTGATTACAAATTTTCCATCAATACGCGCTACACGTACTTCAGAAATTAGGTTGTAAAACGGAATGTCAGAAACAGCTAAGGCAGCTGATGCAGCTAATCCCGCTAAGGCATCTGGCATTACATTTTCGTCATGAGACATTAACTGAATCATAACTTGAGTTTCTGCGTGGTAATCGTCTGGGAAAAGTGGACGCAATACACGGTCTACTAAACGCATAGTCAATACTTCGCTGTCACTTGGACGTGCTTCTCTTTTGAAAAAACCACCTGGAAAACGCCCAGCAGCGGCAAATTTTTCACGGTAATCTACCGTAAGTGGTAAAAAGTCTACGCCTGGGTTAGAAGTTCTTGCTGAAACGGCTGTTGCTAATAGCATACAGTCTCCTAAGCGAACAACTACCGAACCATCGGCTTGTTTGGCTAATTTTCCTGTTTCGATTGAGATGGTTCTTCCATCGCCTAAATCGATAATTTCTTGGGTTGCTTTAGGAATCATAAATTAAATTCTTAATTAAACAAAGGGTTTAGTTGTGTTGTTGTTGTGTTGTTGTAGTTGTAAGTAACCCAATGAAAAACCAAACTTTGTCTGTCTTTTTTTGTAAACAAAAAGGGGCACAAAGCCCCCTAAATTTATTTTCTGATGTTTAACGTTTTCAGAATCTCACGATATTTGTTGATGTCTTTTTTCTTTAAGTAGTCTAAATGACTTCTTCTTTTACCTACCAACTTTACTAACGAACGCTCCGTATTATAATCATGACGATTCTTTTTTAAGTGCTCTGTTAAGTGATTGATTCTGAAAGTAAACAATGCAATTTGTCCTTCTGTTGAACCTGTGTTTGTTGCAGCACCTCCGTGCGTTACAAAAATTTCTTCTTTTTTCTCTTTAGTTAAATACATGCTAATATTTTTTTAAATAATTATTATGTAGATTGAGTTGTCCTCAATACGGGTGCAAATTTACAATTAATTTTAAAAAATACAAGTGAATAAAGATTTTATTTTAACCATAGGTTTCGGTATTCCATTTTTTTGTCATACTCGTTTGCTTGTTTTTCGATATTAAAAAAACGATGACCTCTAGGATCATTGCCTACGCCAGCAATGTAAGCCCAGTTTCCCCAATTGCTTGAAACATCATAGTCAATTAGTTGTTGTTCAAAATAGGCAGTACCTATTCTCCAGTCTAAATTAAGTTCATTACAAAAATAACTTGCTACATTTTGACGCCCTCTATTACTCATAAATCCTGTTAATTTGAGTTCTATCATGTTAGCATTGATAAAATCGGATGAGGTATTTCCATTTATCCAATCTGCAATAAGTGTAGCATTTGTATTGGTATTCATTTTTTTATTTTCTTTAATTCCTGATGAAATAAAAAATTTGGTTTGGTGTTTTTTAAACATAAATCTAAAATAATCACGCCACATCAATTCAAAAATAAGCCAATAGGTTGAAGAATTACTTCCAAAAAGTGTTTCATATTTTTTTACTTCAAAGTATATCGTTCTTGCCGAAATGCAACCTAAAGCCAACCAAGGTGAAAATTTTGATGAATAATCTGCACCCACCAATCCGTTTCGGGTTTCTTTGTAGGTTCCCAACGCTTTTGTTTCATAGAAGAAATGATTAAGTCTATTCAAGGCTTCTTTTTCGCCTCCTTTAAATTGTAATACACTTCTTGAATCTAGTGGTGTCAATTCTAAACCAAGTTCAGTTATTGTTGGAATTTTTGTTTGAGGAAGTACTGGACTCTTAATTTGAGTTGGTTGTGCTATACAAGGTCTTATTTTTGATTCTTTTTCTGTTTTTTTTCTAAAGTCTGTAAAAACATCTGGAATCGTTTTTATTGAAAAAGGCAAATCTTCCGCATGATATAATGTACTGGTACTTATAGCTTCAAATTCACATTTTAATTTAAATAGTTCTTCTTGTACTTTTTGTTCTGTTTTTTTCTCTTCAAATGCAATTTCTTTCTTTGCATATACTTTTTGTACTTTAAATTCTTTTACAATTTTAGGGATTTCTGTTTCTGGTTTTCCTTTTAAAATGACTAAAGTACTTCCAAGTTTTTCTAGGCTGTTTTTTAAATCTTCTAGTGCTTCGAGTAAGAATTGTGCCCTAAAGCTACCTGTTTTTTTAAAACCATATTTAGTTTCTTTGAAATGTGATTCATCAACACAGTATATAGGAATAATACATTCACTTTTTTCTAAAGCTTTAACAAGTGTTTCATTATCTGTAATTCTCAAGTCGGTTTTAAACCATACAATTGCTGTTTTAATCATAGTTCATTTACTTTTTTTAAATAATAAGCTGCTTGACTGAGTAGTGCTGTTTTTTCTTCAGATTTCATTTTGTCCCACACTTTATACATCATTGCAATTCTTGGATTAGTTCTAAGTAAATTTTCATTTCGATTGTAAAAGTTCCAATATAAACTATTAAAAGGGCATGCTTTTTCACCTGTTTTCACTTCTTTTTTGTAAAAACAAGTTGAGCAATAACTACTCATTTTATGTATATATGAAGACGAACTTACATAAGGTTTTGTTCCTACAATACCACCATCTGCAAATTGGCTCATTCCTCTTGTGTTTGTTAGTTCAACCCATTCAAATGCATCTATATATATACCTAAATACCATTGATCAACTTCATCAGGATCTGTTTCTGCTAAGAGTAAAAAATTTCCAGTAATCATTAAGCGCTGAATATGATGTGCATAGGCATAATGAAGGGATTGTTCTATCGCATCTCGAACACAATTCATTTTTGTTTTTCCTGTCCAAAACCAATGGGGTAATTTATTTGAGTATTTAAAATAATTAAGATGAGCAAATTCAGGCATTTTTGCCCAGTAAACACCTCTCATAAATTCTCTCCATCCTAGAATTTGTCTCACAAACCCTTCAAGTTGGTTGTAGCTAATTTTTTCTGGATTAGCGTTCCAAGCTTCAACAGCCGCAGTAATAACTTCTAATGGGGAAATTAATTTGACATTCAAAGCAAAAGAAAGCCTAGAATGATACATAGACCATAAATTAGGTACCATGGCATCTTGATAATCTCCAAAATAGCCTAAACATTCTGAAATAAAAAAATGGAGTAATTGTAAAGCCTGGTCGCGGTTTATTGGCCATAATAGTTTTTTTTCATCAATTTCTCCAATAAATGTAATACCTGCTTTTTTGATTTCTGTTACAATTTCAGAAACATCGTTGTTAAAAATATACGGTTGAACAGGCACATGATTTTTAGGTAATTTTTTTCTATTATCCTGATCATAATTCCATTTTCCTGTCAAAGGTTTGTCGCCTTCCATCAAAACATGGTGTTTTTTACGCATCATTCGATAAAAGTTCTCCATGATATAGGTTTTTTTGCCATTAAAAAATGTGGCTAACTCGTTTCTTTCGCTAAAAAAATGCTCTGTATCGCATGCTTTTGAAGGAATTGAGATTGTTTTACAAAGTTCTTGTACGTGTTGGTCTACTCTATATTCATCGGGGAGTTGATATTCAAAATATGAAAATTGGTAAAGTTCAATTAGTTGTTTGATGTTTTTTTCAAAAGAATGTAGATTGTTTTCATCATTTATTTTGATGTATAGTACGTGATGATTTTTAGCGGTTAGTTCAGAAGCAAAATTTCGCATGGCGGCAAATATTCCTGCAATTTTTTGAATGTGATGCTGTACATAGTCTGTTTCACTTCTTACTTCCATTAACACATACGTAGTTGCATCGTTTTTTTCTTGAAACCATGAATGATTGCTATTTAACTGGTCGCCCAAAACAAGACGTAAAATTTTATGCATTTTAGAGGTGCTATTTTTTATATTACTATTTAATTTGGATTTGAAACATGCTTTTGTAAAACTTTCTGAGCCTCATATTTTACATCACTTTTCTTCTTAAAATTCCAAATGATATCACTTGCATATTTTCTTGTTTTTTCTATATCTACAATAGGCTCAGGATAATCTTTGCCTATGATACAATTGTAAAATTGTTGTTCAATTAGGTTCATCTCCCATGGTTTGTGTATGAGATGAGGAGGAATGTCTTTTAGTTCAGGAACCCATTTTTTAATAAATATACCTTCGGGATCATGTTCCTCAGAATTTTTGGTTGGATTATAAATTCGAATTGTATTGATGCCCGTAACTCCAGCTTGCATATGTATTTGAGGGTAGTGGATGCCAGGTTCATAATCTAAAAATTGTCTGGCTAAAAAATGTAATTCTCTCCAATCTTGCCAAAGGTTAAAAACAAAAAACGAAACAACTAAAGCGCGCATTCTAAAATTAATATATCCAGTTGTAGTCACGCATCTCATGCAGGCATCCACTATAGGTACACCTGTTTTTCCCTCTTGCCACGCTTGTATGAATAGGTCGTTTTTAGGTTTATTTAATTGGTCATACGCTTTATTTATGTGTTCAAATTCCATTGTACATTCATCTTCAAACTTTTGAATAAAATGACAGTGCCAATGCAACCTTGATATAAAATTTTTAAGCGCTCTTTTATTTTCCGAATTTTCGTAGTGTTGTAGTGTATATTGATATACCATTCTCATACTAATGTTGCCATACGTAAGATATGGGGAAATTCTACTACATCCAGTTCGACTTAATTCTGGTTTTGATATGTGTTTGCTATAATTGACATGTCTATTTGTAATGAAATCTGTGAGATAGCGCCAAGCCCAATATTCTCCACCTTGTTGAAAATTTTTATTTCTTTGTGTAATAGATTTTGGTAAGGGAAGGCCTTTATTTAGTTCGTAAAAATCAACGTCAAGTAAGAACGTTTTTAATTCATTTTCACCAATTATTTTTGGTATAGATGTCATTGTTTTTTCCCATCGTTCAGTCCAATTTTGTCTAGATTTTAATTTTCTGATGATTCCATTGGTTTGAAATTCCCTCCATTTAATATTGTTTTCAGAAAAAAAGGCACTCATATTTAAGTCTCTGTCATAGCTTAATTTATTGCCAATTTCTTGATGGGAGAAAACAGTGTCAATTTCAAATATAGAAGATAAATCAGCAAAAACATTTATAGCTTCGCGATGAAAAATATAAATTTTTGAATTAGAATTTTTAAATTGATGTTGTAAATCTTGTAGCGATTCATAGATAAAGCGCCAATGTCTTTCATCTGAATCGTCATATTGCATCAAAGAGGGTTCAAAAACATATAGGCATAGTAAAGGCAATTCACTTTTCATTCCCTGAAATAGTGCCTCATTATCTACTATACGTAGGTCTCTTTTAAACCAGAGTATATTGATTTTTGTTTGACGCAATTGTTTAATGTATTTAAAAAATAATTAAACAAAATTACATAAAAAAGTAGAGTTGTTTTAAAAAAAATTTGTTAAAAGTACTTGTTTTTAAAAAAGTGTAGCGACTTGCGCAGTAATAAATTCTAAAAATCGTTCATCTTCTACTGTAAATGGGTTTAGAACATGGCTGTCAATATCGATTTGACCTATATTTATTCCGTTTGCAAATATTGGTACTACAATTTCAGATTTTACAGTAAAACTACAAGCAATATAATTATCTTGAGCTGAGACATCAGGGACTACAAAATTTGTATTAGATTCAGCTACTTGGCCACAAATCCCTTTACCAAAAGGAATCACAGTATGATCAGTAGGTGCGCCTACATAAGGCCCTAGGTGTAAGGTCTTCGTGTCATGGTTAGCAAAATAAAACCCTACCCAGTCATAGTATTCGATAGATGTAGATAGTAAGTGACATATTTGTTGAAGTTTTTCGTTTCTTTCAATAGGGCTTGTTACAATAGAAATTACTTTTGGTTTTAATGCTTCGAATACCATAATTAAATTTTTATTGCAAAATTATGTGTTTATTCGTCTCGAAAAATTATATTTTTGTTAAAAATTAACGCTTTGAAACAATTAGTAAATGAACACCGTTCCTTTTTGCTCTTTTTAGTAAAATTTTTAGTATTTTATTTAAGCATGACAGGGGTATATAGTTTTTTTTTAGGACAATATAACACTCAGACTAATGAAGTAGATGCTATTACAACTGATGTGGCAAAACGTACATATGATTTGTTAGTGTTTTTTAATCAAGAAGCTGTAATTCAAAAGCATCCTAGTCAACCTGCTTACAAAGTCTTATTTCATCAAAATTATGTGGCACGAATAGTAGAGGGATGCAATGCTTTCAGTGTAATAATTTTATTTACATCTTTTATTGTTGCTTTTTCATCTACTTGGAAAAAAACAATAGCATTCATTTTTGTAGGGGTATTGCTCATTTATGGATTAAATATTTTTAGAATAGTTTTATTAACACTAGGGTTGTTTTATTATCCTAAATCAAAAGAACTTTTACATGACGTCGTTTTCCCATTAGTTATCTATGGTGTTGTTTTTGTTTTATGGATTTTTTGGGTATTTAAGTTCTACAATGCAAAAACTAAAGTGAATGAAACAGAATAGAACTAATTCAATCCGAAGACTTGTTCAATTAATTTTTGCTTTACTAGTACTAATTTGTATTAGAATATTTCAAAATGAACTATTTTATGATCCATTTATTTCTTTTTTTAAAGCTAATTTTCACAATCAAAGAATTCCTGATTATGATACTTTTAAACTTATAATGAGTTTATTGTTAAGGTACGCATTAAATAGTTTTTTTACTATTTGGATTTTACATCTTCTTTTTAAATCAGCCTCCATTATAAAATTTACTTCTTTACTATTAGGGGTATTTTTTATAGTATTTACGTCTCTTTTTTTTCTTATGTTGCACAATGATTCTAATCCAAATTATTTGCTTTTATTTTATACTAGGAGATTTTTAATTCAGCCTTTGTTTTTGTTTTTGTTTGTACCTGCATTTTATTATCAAAAAATATTGAAATAAATGTTGTAACTTTATAGAAATGTTTTGGCTATGAGAGTTACAAAATTTTCTGGAGAGTTAGTAGATTATGAACAAGATAAGTTAATTAGTTCATTGAAAAAATCAGGTGCTACGGTTGAAATGATTTCAGAAATACTAAATAAAATCGAGCCACAATTATATGATGGTATTCCGTCTAAAAAAATTTATAAATTAGCCTTTCAGAGTTTAAAAAATTTTTCAAATGTACACGCAGCTCGTTATAATTTAAGAACAGGCTTATTAGCGTTAGGACCTGCTGGGTTTTATTTTGAAAAGTATATTGCAAAGGTTTTTCAGATGTTGGGTTACCAAACGGAGATTAATATAATTCTTCACGGAAAATGTGTTTCACATGAAATAGATGTGCTACTCCTTAAAAATCAAAAAGTAACAATGATAGAGTGTAAGTTTCATTCAAGTAATGATGCAAAATCAGATGTCAAAATTCCCATGTACATTTTGTCTCGTTTTAATGATTTAAAAGATAAAAAGTTTCAATTATTCAAATCTTCACGAGCTATTGATGCATGTTTAATTGTTACAAATAATAAATTTACTGAAGATGCTTTACAGTTTGGAAAATGTTCAGGAATAGAAATGCTCAGTTGGGATTATCCTTTAAAAGATGCATTACGGGATATTATTGATCGATTAAAAGTTTACCCAATAACTTGTTTAACAACATTAACACAAGTAGAAAAAGATAAATTACTAGCAGTAAATATTATTACAATTCAAGATTTAATCGATGATAGTAGTTGGTTAGAAAAATTGGAATTAAGTAAAAATAGAATAAGAAGAATATTAGCAGAGGCAAATCAACTTTAAAGAAAAGATAATGAAAATACATTTTTTAGGAGCTGCAGGGACAGTAACTGGATCAAAAATTGTTATTCAAACTAATGGTTTAACAGTATTAGTTGATTGCGGCATGTTTCAAGGATTAAAAGCATTAAGAGAATTAAATAGAGGGTCATTAGAAGTAGCGCCAGCAACTATAGACTATGTAATAGTAACACATGGTCATTTGGATCATTGTGGATGGTTGCCAAAATTAGTTAACGATGGTTTTTCTGGGAAAATATTCTGTTCGCACCCTACAAAAGAAATTATACAATTAATTCTTCAAGATAGTGCTAAGATACAAGAAGAAGAGGCTGAAATGGCCAATAAATATAGTTATTCAAAGCACAATCCAGCTTTGCCTCTTTACACTACAGAAGATGTAGAAAAAGTAATTCCTTTGTTTAAAGTAGTTCTGCCTCACACAGAAATAAAACTAACTACTAACTCATGGTTTCGGCTTTTTTATGCAGGACATATTATTGGCGCTTGTTCGTTAGAATTGTATGTAGAAGGAAAGACAATTGTTTTTTCTGGCGATATTGGTCAAGATAATGATGTGTTAATGTTTCCACCTGAAAAACCTAAACATGCAGATTATATTTTTTTAGAGAGTACATATGGCAATAGAATTCATCCAAAAGATGATGTTTTATTTCAATTAGAAACGATACTAATAAATACTTATGCTAAAAAAGGAAATGTAGTAATTCCAAGTTTTGCAGTGGAACGTGTTCAAACGATAATGTACTTACTTTGGCAACTTAAAAAACAAAATAAAATACCTGATATTAAGTATGTTATTGATACTCCAATGGGTATTAGTGTTTTAGATGTATTTAAAAATAATACAAAATGGCATAAACTCACACCATCAGATATTGATGAAATGTGTGATATGTTTACTATGATTTCAAATTTTGAAGACACTATTAAGGCTATATATGATAAACAACCAAAAGTAATTATTGCCGCAAGTGGTATGATAACTGGGGGGCGAGTTTTAGCTTATTTAGAGCGCTATATATCAGAGTCAGAAAACACAGTTGTTTTAGTAGGATATCAGGCCGAAGGTACGCGAGGAAGAAGACTGCTAGAAGGAGAAAAAGAATTGAAATTTCACGGAAAATATTTTCCTGTTTTAGCAAATATTAGTTCAATAGAAGGGTTGTCAGCCCATGGAGATCAAGAAAATTTGATTCAATGGCTTTCAGAACTTGATGCCGCTCCTAAAAAAGTGTTTTTAATTCATGGTGAGAATATAGCTCTTGACGGATTAAGACTTAAAATTATAGATACCTATGGATATGTGTGCCAAATACCAACATTAGGTCAAGTAATTGATGTTTAAAATTAATATTCATTAAAGATTTATTTTTTATCTTTGTTCCATGATAATCAAAAAACATATAAGCATACTTTTAGCGCTATTTATTTTAATAGTAAATAGTAGCGCCAGCTTGGTGTTTCATTCTTGTCATGACGAAATCGCTTATGTTTCTATAAACTATCAAGATGCATCATTAGCCACTTCTGCTGATGAAAATTCTTGCTGTAGTCCCACAAAAGACGAAAATGACCCTGACGGTTGTTGTTCTAATCAAGAAATTAAAGTTGAGAAAAAGGTTGATTATTCGTTAGCAAATCAATTAAAAATAGTTTTTGAAGCAGTAGTTTCTATTTCAACTAAAATTCACTCAAACCCACAGCAAACATTACCGATAAGAATACAGGAGAATGTACATTATACTTTTGATTCTCATTCTCCTCCTTTTTACAAACTCTATTCTCAATTTGTTTTTTACGCTTAAATTTTAATGTTATTCTAGGATTTTTTATCCTTCTAGAACTTTGTTTAACATTAAAAATTAAGTATGTATTTAAGAATAATTTTATGGGTATTGTTACCTATATATTCCTTTGCTCAATCAAGTGTGATTGGAAAATTGGTCGATAAAAATAAACAGCCCATTTCAAACGCAAAAATTTATATTTTGGAACAAGGTAATACTATTACTTCTGATCAAAATGGTCATTTTTCACTTATTCAAGGAAGAAATCTGCATTTAACTATTGAAGCTGCAGGGTATAAAAAAACAACTATAGATCAGTCAACGGCAGTAGATTTTGAACTCCAATTGGAGAGAGTGCAATCTGAGCAACAGATAGAAACAGTTGTGGTGAAATCGCAACAAAAAAGTTTGAATCACAGCCAAAAAGCAATTTCAAATACCATTAATTTATCACAAAAAGAATTGCAAAAAGCAGCATGTTGTAATTTGTCGGAAAGTTTTGAAACGAATCCTTCCATTGATGTAAACTTTTCAGATGCTGTAACAGGTAATAAACAAATTAAAATGCTAGGTTTAACTAGCCCTTATATTTTGATGTCTGAAGAGAATATTCCTGCTATTAGAGGCGCGCTTCAAGCAAATGGTTTATCTTTTATTCCCGGTACTTGGGTAGAAAGCATCCAAATTACTAAAGGAGCTGGAAGTGTAACGAATGGTTTTGAAAGTATTTCAGGGCAAATCAATTACGAATTGGTAAAACCAATAAAAGAACCTCCATTTTTTACTAATGTATATGCGTCAAATGATGGCAGGTATGAAGTCAATACGCATTTTACTTCGCATTATTCCGATAAGTTAAGTAGTTCTTTTTTACTTCATGGTAACACAAGAAACCAAGTGAATGATATGAATAAAGACGGCTTTATGGATAATCCTTTGGGCAAACAAATTAATTTTATTAACCGTTGGCAATATAACAATGCAGAAAAAGGAGTAGTAAGCTTTTTAAATGTTAAGTATTTTAAAGACGAAAAAATAGGAGGTCAAATAGGTTATACTACTTCAAATACATCGTTATGGGGCAGTGATGTTGTCACTGATAAAATAGAACTTTCAAATAAAACGGGTTATGTTTTTCCCGATATGCCTTTTCAAAGCATTGGTCTCCAACAAGCTTTTCAATACAATAAACAAACAAGCAAATTTGGTTTAAATCAGCATAATATAGCCCATAAGAGTTATTATGCTAATTTATTATTTAATTCTATTATTAACAATACAAAGCATAAATTTATTACAGGAATTAATTTTGCCTTTGACCAATTTAAAGAAACAGTTGTTGTTAATTTTTCTAAAAAATATGATAGAATCGATACCTCTGTTGGAGTATATTTTGAATATACGTATGATAATTTAAATAATTTAAGCTTTGTACTTGGAGGAAGAGTTGACAATCACAATCGATTAGGCACATTTTTTACACCAAGAGCACATATTAAATATACTCCTTTTGAAAAAACGACCTTAAGGGTTTCTGCAGGAAGAGGAAAACGTGCAGCCAATATTTTTGCAGAGAACAGTAATTTATTTGCGAGTTCAAGGTCATTTATTATTCAAGATGAAGGTGGAAAATTATATGGATTGAATCCAGAAATTGCTTGGAACTATGGTGCAAGTCTAGTACAAAAATTTATGCTTTTTGGAAAACAAAATGAATTGGTACTAGATTATTATAAAACCGATTTTACAAATCAAGTAGTAATCGATTTAGAAAACCCTCAGCAAGTGCGTTTTTCTAATTTAAAAGGGCAAAGTTTTGCCGAATCTTTTCAGTTAGAATGGAATTTTAACATCATTACACATTTAGATATTCGTACGGCTTATAAATATTTAAATGTAAAGACAGATTATCAAACAGGATTGTTGGAAAAACCGTTACAGGCTAAACATCGTTTTTTTGCAAATATTGCCTTTGAAACACATATAAAAGAAAAGGGACAACAGTGGAAATTTGATGCTACCTTCAATTGGATTGGAGTACAGCGTTTACCAAATACGGCTTCTAATCCAAGTGTTTACCAATTAAATACCTATACAAAATCGTATAATTTAATTAATACACAAATCACCAGAACGTTTTCGAGTGTGTTTGAAATGTATGTTGGAGGAGAAAATTTAACTAATTTTAGACAGTCAAATGCTATTTTGGGTAATGATAATCCGTTTGGGCCTTATTTTGATAGTACTATGGTATATGGGCCAGTATTTGGAAGAATGTTTTATGCCGGAGTGAGATTTAAGATTAAATAAAAAAGTAAAAAGTAAAATTTATAATTATGAAATCGCCATAAACAATTACCAATGAAGATAGGCGAACCGAAACGAATTTGAACTGGCAAAACATGCCATATAATCTTAAAAACAAACAAATAATTATTTACATATGAAAAAATTAATTTTAATTGCTGTTATTGCTTGTTGCATGACAAGCGTTCAAGCACAAGAAGTAAAACATGATGAAGCCAAAGCATCAGAAACAAAACTTAATAAAAATAAGCAAATTACCATTGAAGTGGATGGAAGCTGTGGCATGTGTAAAAAAAGAATAGAAAAAGCAGCGTATTCGGTAAAAGGAGTAAAATCTGCCGATTGGCATGCAGACCACAAAGACATTCATTTAATCATTGATGAAACAAAATG
Source organism: Flavobacterium sp. 20NA77.7 (assembly GCF_031326205.1). NCBI lineage: Bacteria > Pseudomonadati > Bacteroidota > Flavobacteriia > Flavobacteriales > Flavobacteriaceae > Flavobacterium > Flavobacterium nakdongense. The sequence continues at coordinate 451,541 of NZ_CP133721.1, forward strand.
TTCTGTAGAAGATGTGCAAAAAGCTATTGCAAAAGCCGGGCATGACACCGAAAAGATAAAAGCTACCGATGAAGATTATGCAAAAATTCATGGATGTTGTAAGTATAGAGAACATACAGAGACACATGAATAATTTTTTGTATATTTGAATTACTAACCAATTAAATTATTTATTATGCCAATTAATCCAATTGCATGCTTAATAGCTGCGTTTTCGACATTTTTAGTAGGTTTTGTATGGTATAATCCAAAAGTTTTTGGGACTATTTGGATGAATGAAACCGGCATGACCGAAGAAAAGGCACAAAAGAGTAATATGATTAAAATCTTCGGATTAACATTAGTATTTTCTCTTTTAATTTCATTTATGGTAGTTCCTATGATGGTAATTCATCAAATAGGGGCTGTTCAATTAGTGGGTGGTGATGAAACAAATGTTTCATTAATTGAGTTTTTAAAAGACAAAGGTGATGCTTTCCGAACATTTAAGCATGGCGCACTTCATGGTTTTATGGCAGGTGTTTCATTTGTATTACCTGTTATTGCTATAAATAGTTTATTTGAGCAAAAATCTTGGCGTTATATCCTTGTAACTGCAGGGTATTGGATTGTTTCATTAACAATTATGGGTGCCATTATTTGTGGTTGGAAATAATTTAACATTTATTTAAATAGCATTCGTCCTACATTTGTGGGACGAATTTTTTTATATTGGAAAATCTAACATTTAATATATATACTAGAACTGCTGACTTGCCTAATTCTTGGGATGAGGTTGCAAAAAGTAATCATTTTCTTCAAACACCTTATTTAAAAGTACTAGAAGATTCTGCGCCAACAAATATGCAATGTTTCTTCATTGGAATTTTTAAAAATTCTAGATTAATTGGTGTTTCGTTGGCTCAGTATCTTAATGTTCATCAACTAGAGTCTTTTGGTGAGCGAGAAAAGTGTTTTAAAACAACAATTCGTAATTTTATATTTAAAAATTTTGCTTCTCATGTACTATTTTTAGGTAATAATATGATTACGGGGCAAAATGGGTATGCGTTTTCTGAAGTTATAGATTTCTCTAGTATTAGTGATGTATTAGTTCAATCAGCTCAAACATTAGTAACTTATTTTAAAGAAAAACAGGTCAACATACATTTGGTTTCATTCAAAGATTTTTATGAAAATTGTTCGGTTGAATTGAAAGAACATCATTTTTCATCTTTGTATGAGTTTAATACGCAACCTAATATGATTTTTAATCTTCCTACATCATGGAAAACAGAATCTGATTATGTAGCGGCATTTTCAAAAAAATATAGAGATCAATTTAAACGCGCACATAAAAAAATTGAAGGTATAGAAGTGAGAGAGCTTGATGTAAACGAAGTAATTCATCACGAAGAAGCTATTTATAACCTATACCATTATGTGGCCCAAAATGCACCATTTAACACTTTTTTCTTAGCCAAAAATCATTTTTCAACATTTAAAAAACAGTGTGGCAGTCGTTTTAGAATCTGTGGTTATTTTTTTGAGGGGAGATTAGTAGGATTTCATTCTTTATTACTAAACGACAACGTATTAGAGACTTATTTTTTAGGCTATGATGAGACCCTTCAAAAAGAAAAAATGTTATATTTAAACATGTTGTATAACATGACTAAATTTGGCATAGAGCATGGTTTTGAAAAAATTATTTTTGGTCGAACAGCCTTAGAAATAAAAAGTTCAATCGGTGCAACGCCTGTACAAATGTCGGGATTCATTTATCACACAAATGCTATTGTAAATAAATTGATTCCAAAATTATTTAAACGATTAGAGCCTGAAACAGCTTGGCAACAAAGACATCCGTTTAAATAGTTTATATTCAAAAAGTAAAATGGTAGATATTAGCTCTCAATTTCCATTTGAACCGTTTCCCATTCTTCCATTAATTGATTCAGTTCTTTCTTTTTCTTTTCATAGGCACCAAAGAACGTAACATCTTCCATCAGTTTCTCATAGTTTTTAGCTAAATTTTCATCATCTTTTGCTATTTCTTTCTCCAATTGTTGAATTTGACTTTCAATTTTAGAAAGTTTGTTCTGCAATGTTTTTTGTGCTTTTTGTTCTTCGTAACTTAAATTTTTAGTTGCAGTTTGTTGAGTAGGGGGTGGTAGCTTTACATCGTCTTTCTTCTCAATTTCGCGCATATTTTGAGCGTTACGTTGTTCTAAGAAAAAATTAATATCACCTAAATATTCTTTGATTTTTTGGTCTTTAAATTCATAAACGGTATTGGCCATTCCTTGCAAAAAATCACGGTCGTGTGAAACGAGTAGCAGTGTGCCTTCAAATTTTTGAAGAGCGGCTTTCAATACATTTTTAGATTTAATATCAAGGTGGTTTGTAGGCTCATCCATTACTAAAACATTGATGGGCTGCAATAATAATTTACAAAGTGCTAAACGATTACGCTCCCCTCCCGAAAGTACTTTTACTTTCTTTTCTACATCATCGCCTCTAAATAAAAAAGCACCTAACATGTCGCGCACTTTACTTCGGTTAGAGTCTAGAGCAGCTTCTAACATTGTGTCAAGCAAGGTTTTTTCGCCATCTAAGTATTCTGCTTGATTTTGTGCAAAATAGCCTAATTGCACGTTATGTCCTAATTTGATAGCTCCTTCAAATTCAAATTCTTTTACAATTGCTTTGATAAATGTAGATTTTCCTTGGCCATTTTGACCCACAAAGGCAATTTTACTGCCACGCTCTACTAGCAATGAAATATCTTTTAAAATTGTTTTTTCGCCGTATGCTTTAGTAACGTGTTCGGCTTCTACAACCACTCTTCCAGGTGTAATAGACACAGGAAATGAAATATTCATAACCGAATTGTCGTCTTCATCTACTTCAATACGTTCTACTTTATCCAGTTTTTTGATTAAAGATTGTGCCATCGAAGCTTTTGAAGCTTTCGCTCTAAATTTTTCAATTAACTTCTCTGTTTCTTCAATTTTCTTTTGCTGATTTTTTTGGGTAGCCAATTGTTTTTCTCTTATTTCTTCTCGAAGCACCAAATATTGTGAATATGGCTTGTTGAAATCATAGGCTTTTCCCAACGAAATTTCAATAGTTCTATTGGTTACATTATCTAAAAACATTTTATCGTGTGAAACAATCACAACAACCCCAGGAAAATTTTTAAGGAAGCTTTCAAGCCAAATAATACTTTCAATATCTAAGTGGTTTGTAGGTTCATCTAAAAGTAAAATGTCATTTGATTGTAATAGCAGTTTGGCTAATTCAATACGCATACGCCAACCGCCAGAAAAAGTATCTGTTTGGTTATCAAAGTCTTCACGTTTAAAGCCTAAACCTAATAAAATTTTCTCTGTATCGCCTACATAATTGTACCCGCCTAAAATTTCATAATGGTGTTGAACATCACTTAATTGTTCAATTAATTCAGAATAACTTTCGGTTTCATAATCTGTTCTAGTGGCTAATTGATGATTGATTTCATCAATTTTTAATTCTGCTTTTTTGATTTCTTCAAATGCTTGATACGCCTCATCTAATACAGTTCTTCCTTTTACAAAATCAATATCTTGACGCAGAAATCCAATTTTAACTTCTTTTTCAGTAGCAATGCTACCACTATCTGGTTTAACATCGCCTGCCAAAATTTTTAACAAGGTTGATTTTCCTGCTCCATTTTTACCTACTAATCCCACGCGATCACCCGCGCCAAGTCTAAAGGTTATTTCTTCAAAAAGATAAGTTCCCCCAAAGGAAACAGATAAATTATGTATGTTTAGCATAATATGTAACAAATGTGACGCAAAAATACTATACTTATTTTACCTTTGTATAAAAAAAGAGAAAATGTTTGGTAAAGGTTCAAAATTAGCGAGTATCATTAAAGGTACTTGCCCTCGTTGTCAAGAAGAAAGTATGTATGAGGATGCTAATCCGTTTAATGTATCAAAAACCTATGCTATGCATGAAACATGTTCACATTGTGAATTACGCTATGCTATTGAGCCTTCTTTCTTTTATGGAGCAATGTATGTGAGTTATGGTTTAGGTGTTGCTTTTGCTGTAGCAGCGTTTATTATTTCGTATGTTTTCATTGGAACAACATTAAAAACTGCATTTATTGCTATTATTGCTACATTAATTGTTTTTATGCCTATAATGATGCGTTTATCTAGAAATATTTGGATAAACATGTTTGTCAGTTTTGATAAAAATTGGAAAGAAAAGAAAACTAAAATTTAGGACTTTAGTAATCCCAATTTTCTATAAATTCGAAGAATATCTACTTCTTTGTCTAAGGATTTTCCATTTTCAATAAAGGCGTATAATTTTTTTGCTAAATAAGGTGCAAACATAACGCCTCGTGTGCCTAGGCCATTGAGTATAAATAAATTCTCTTTTTCAAAATGCTTTCCTACTAAGGGTCTTCTATCTTTGACCGTTGGTCTAATGCCTGCATAATGTTTCACTACCGTAAATGGACAAGAAATTAATTCTTGTAGTTGTGTTGTTAATTCATTTAGACCTTCTTGTGTAGGTTCAGTTTCCTTGTCTTGCCAATTATAAGTAGCGCCTACTTTATACCTATCATTTCCTACTGGTAAAATAAAAATACTTGCATTAATAATTTTAGTAAGCTTTAATTCTGGAGCATGAATTAAAAGTAATTCGCCTTTTGTTCCGTCTAATGGAAGGTTGTTAAAAAAGGGGTTTTTGTGTAAGCCAAAACCTTCTGCAAAAACAATATGTTTTGCCTTATAGTGTTTATAAAATAACTTAGCGTCATGCCATTCAATTTTGTCATACTCAAAGCTAGTTTCTTCTAAGGCATTAATTTCTTTCAAGTAGGCTGTGTAAAAATATTTATATCCAACGGTGTCTAAAAAGCCCGTGTAGTTTACTTTGCCATACTTATACGGTGCTTGTATAGCTTCATTTGTATAGTTTTCTAAAGTAGGGTTGAGGTAGTTTGTTAAAGAGGGTTTATCTGAGGCCGTGAACCAATTATTTTGTTCTTCAATAGAATTAAATTTTCTTAATAAAGGAATTTCATGTAAAAAGCTACGGTTTATTTTTTTTTCAATTTTTTTATAAAAGGGTAGGACTAAATCAAGTTGTTCCTGTGCTTGCCATACTTCACTAAACCGTTTCAGTACTACGGGATTGTAAAGTCCGCCTGCTACTAGAGTAGAATTTTGTGAGTTATTGTCAAAAACTACTATAGTTTTTCCATTGCTGATGCAGGTTTCGGCGAACGAAATACCAGCTAGACCAGCACCCACAATTAAATAATCTACTTCTATCATGCTACAAAAATAAAAAACTCCTGCTAATAGCAGGAGTTTTTTTATATGTATTGGAGAAAATTTTTATTAGTAATTCCACATGTCGTGTTCGAAGTTGCGGATTTTTTCTTTTACTCTTTCAGATTCTAATAACTGCATTAAAGAGTTTTCTTTCATATAGTCTTTGATTTCTCTATCACCATATACGTTTTCTTCAAGGTAAATAGTACCGTTAAAGCGACGTGCATTTAATAAATGGTCAAAAGTGAAAGGCATAGATGAGTTTCTATCATTAAAGGCTTTTGCTCCGTGTAGTACATCTCTCGCTGCTGGGAAATAAATCCAGAATAAATCGATATACTCTTTTGTAGCCTCATTACCCATAGTATAAACATCTGGAACAACTGGGCAAATACCTAATAAACGGTATTTTAATTCGCCTTGACGTTTGTCAAAATACCAGCATCCTTTTACTCTATAACCAGCTACATCAATAGGTTTAATTTCGGTTTTTACAATAAATTCTGGAGAAACTGATTTTGCACCCGAGTTTAATTCTTCAATACCTTGATCTAAAGTATCGATAAAAACTAAAGATTTTTCAATTTCTTCATATGTTTTTTTCGCTGTAAAATAACCAGAATCATAAACTTCTGTGATTTTTTTGTCTTTGATGGCATTCATTAAAACAGCATATAGAGGTTTTCTATCTGCGCTTAATTCTACTCCCTCATCAACAGGAAAATATAATGGGAAGTTTACTCTTTGATTGATATCAATCAATTCCCATACAGTTTTGCTCATAAACATGTCTCTATCGGCTACATAACCGTAAGGTAGAGGCTTGTCATTATCCGCGTTTAGTTCTGCTTGTGTTTTTTTACCAATCTCGTCTGGAGTCTTGGCATTTAACAAGTTAGACTGTGCAAAAATGCTACTGCTAACACATACTAAAGTTACTATTAAAAAATTTCTCCAATTCATTTTTTATTTTTTTAAATTATTGTACTTCAAAGGTACAAGGCGATATGTTTCTTGGTTGTTGATCAATACCAATAAACTCAGCTTTAATTTCAGAAATAGTTACGACATCACCTCTACTTGCTTTTTTAAGCGCCGAGATAGCAGAACTGTTTAATTTATTACCAGAAACAACTACAGTAGGTGAACCTGGAACTTTGATGTTAAATTGTTTTACACGTACTTGTACTGGGAAATCAAATTCTACCATTTCCGCGGTTACTGTACTGATTTCTAAACTTGATTTAGGTCCTTTTGCAGAAACCTCACCACGAATTTTACCAGTAGGCGCAGGTAATCCTTTAACACGGAAATTTTGACTACTAGTAACTGGTTTGCCATCAGGTAATTTACCTGTAACCGTAATGGTTACTGATGTTCCTGATGGTCTAAGTATATAGGCTCCTGGTTTTCCTGCAGAACGCATACCTGGAGCGCTAGCAGTAACCTTGTCAGCCGATATACCTGGGATAGAAACAGAAATAGGGTTATCTACACCTCTATATACTAAGTTCATTTTATCAGCAGATACAATAGCTTGATTAGGTTTTGGAACTACTACATATTTACCTTCAATAGCAATAGGCACAGGTTTGCCATCTTCAATAAAGGTAAATTTACCTGTAATGTCTTTTTCACCAACAGAACCAGCACCCATTTTAAAAATAGCTTGACCGTTTTCAATTGAAGTACTTGCTCCATTTACTACTACTGATTGAGGTACTGTAGATTCGTCATAACGACCTAATACTACTCTACCTGTAACTTGTTCGCCTTGGAAATATGCATTTTTATCCATTACTACAATAGCTTTGTAGTTTTTCATAGATGCTGCTTGCGCATTTGTATTACCAATTAAGGCATTGTATAAATCTTGTTCTGTTTTTTTAACATCGTTTTGCATAGCTGTTAATTTAGCTACAGTAGCAATTGCAGGGAAACCTTTGAAGTTATAATCTAAATATTTAGATTTTATTCCTTCTCCATTAGTTACATCTACTGTACTAAATCTTTTCTCTAAATCATCCATGATGAATTTATATTTCACATCATTTCCGATAGCAGCTTTAATGTCTGCTCTAAATTTATCAATAGCTCCTACAATCTCTTTTCCTCTTGGAGAATACCCATCACCTTCAAACCAATCTTCGTCAATCGTAGATTTGTCCATGGCTTCATAAGGTAATTTTCCTTTATTTGGACCATCTTCTTCAACTTCAAATTTTGAAGTAACTTCTGTTTTTACTGATTCAATGAACTTATAGAAATTCTCAATAATAGGTTTTATTTGTTTTGCTTTTTCATAAGGCACGCCAAATTGTGCTTTATTTTCTTCAGCTTTAGACTCTAACTGCATGTATAAACTTTCGTTATAGTCTTTAGAGAAAGCATTCACACTTTGGAATTTTTCGTTCATTAATCCGAAAGCTGATAATACTTCTTTTGACATGTTAAGTGCTAACATGGCGATGAAAACCAGATACATCAGGTTAATCATCTTCTGTCTAGGGGTTAATTTTCCTCCTGCCATTTTTCTTTCTAATTAGTTAAATTGTTAATAATTTTAGTTTTAATTTATAACGATAAAACTAATTATCCTTTGTTTTGCATAGCAGAAAGCATACCACCATAAACAGCGTTTAATGATGAAATGTTTGATGTCATTGATTGCATTTGCTCTTTTAATTTTTCTGCATTTTCAGCAATTTGAGCATTTGCATCTGCGTTTTTCTGAGCACCGTCTAATTGTGCTTTATATAAATTGTTTAATGCTTCTAATGAATTGGCAGCATTAACCATTTCGTCTGCGTATTTCTTTTGTGAAGCGATAGCGTCAACAGTAGGAGCAATATTTTTAGCAGCACCTTCAAAGTTTTTAATGCTATTGCTTAAGCTAGACATTAATTCACCATCAATTTTAGCATCTTTTAATAAGTTGTCTAATTTTTGTGATAATAACCCTTGAGCTTCACTTGGATCTTCTTTTTTAGCTGATTTTGGTTTTGCTTCACCACCTGCTAATTCTGGATATACTAATGACCAGTCTAATTCTTTTTCAGGTTTATCAAAAGCCGATAATCCAAAAATTAATGCTTCTGTACTTAAACCGATAATAAGCATTAAACTTGCTCCTGGCCAGTGCATTAATTTGAATAAAGCTCCAACAATTACAACTGCTGCACCCATACCATAGGTGAAATTCATAACTCTAGGTGATAATAGTCCCATAATAAATAATTTTAGTTAGTTAAGTTAATATAATTTTTAAAAAATTGGTTTTTAATTATTTTCTTCTTCTGCCGTTTCCGGTTGCTTCTGTTCCCATGTAATCTTGAACAGTTCTAAATCCGATGTAACTTCTTGCCGAATCTCCATATTCAAAATCACGTGTTGATACTTGTAAAAAGAACGCTACGTCTTTCCATGAACCACCACGAATTACTTTTCTTTGGTTTTTCATGTCAGCTACATTAGGATTCATTGTTGAAACAAATTCATATGCACCCGCATCATAAGAAGACTGTGTCCATTCTGAAACGTTTCCAGCCATATTATATAAGTTGAAATCGTTTGGCTCAAATGATTTAGCTTCTACAGTGTATAATGCACCATCAGCAGCATAATCTCCTCGGTTCGGTTTAAAGTTTGCTAAGAAACAACCTCTGTCATTTTTAGCATACGGTCCACCCCAAGGATAGGTTCCTGATTCTACACCGCCTCTTGCAGCATATTCCCATTCTGCTTCTGAAGGTAAGCGGAATGAATTTACTTGGTCTCTTCCTTTTAATTTTTTTACATATGCATTTTTATACATGGTTCTCCAAGCACAAAATGCTCTTGCTTGATTCCAATTTACACCTACTACTGGATATTCTGCATACGCTTGATGCCAGAAATAGTCATTGTGCATTGGTTCGTTATAAGAATATGACCAGTCTTTAATCCAAACTGTTGTATCAGGGTAAACTTCGATAGGAGGTGTTTCCTCAAAGAAATTTTTACGCCCTTTTTTCTTAACCGCTTTATTTAAGTCAACTTGGTTGTATTTGAATTTTAATTTTCTAACGTCAATCGTTTTTAACCCATTAAACGATTCTGCGTCTGGCAAATACATAGAGTCCATTACTTCAACGTAATGTTCATCTGGGTATTTTTTAGTTTCTTTGATTAATTTTACTTTTTTGTTCAATTTTCTGAACGCATAGGGATCGTCATCTGTACCTAAACTATAATAGTTGTCATACATATATTTGTCATATGGCGTCATCTTAGCAGGATCTACATCTGCAAAAGCAAAATCACCAATGCTGCCTGTTTTGCTTCCTTTACCGCCTGGTTTTATACCTTGCTCTTCAGCAGTTACAGCTAGTCTTGTTCGGATAGTAGAGTCCTTTACCCATTCTACAAATTGACGGTATTCACTATTTGTGATTTCTGTTTCATCCATGTAAAACGAACGCACAGTTACTGTTTTTGTAGGGGCATCTTGAACATTTGCCACGTCATCATCTGACTTACCCATTATAAAAGCACCACCAGGGACAAGGGTCATTCCATATGGCTTTTCTGAATGCCATTTTTTACCTTTAACTCCTACAAGCTCTCCTTTGTCGCCCTTACCACAGCTTACAAGTAAAGCTAGTGTTGCTGATAATAATACTAATTTTTTCATATAAAATTGGGTTAATAACTTTATTTATTTGAGGCCGTAAACCTATTTAATTATTTTGACATATACAATAGTTCATGAAAAAAAATCATAAAAAAAGTGTTTTTTGTCGATTTTCTTAACACATTTATCGAGTTTATAAATAGCTTTTTCGATGTGCTTTCCACCATCTTTCGGGTATTTCATCTTGACAAGCAGCTAGGTAATCCTCATGTGTACAAGGTAATAACGTATGATTTGTTGTTTTATTGTATTTGTTTTTTATACTAATTTCTATCCACCATCTTTCAGATCGATTACTTTTATAAAAAACTAATTCTTCTTCTTCTACTAAAACAATATACTTGAGGTAGTTAGATTTGTCTTCAAAAGGATATTCTAGTGAACGGTAATGATGCCCTTCAATAAAATACCAGATAATTTGTGCAATTAAATGAAATTCATTGGAACTGTACAAATGATTAAAAATACCAAAAGCACTTACTTTATCACTGATTCCTGCATAGCGTGCTAATAAGCATATTTCTCTTCCGTCAAAGCCATTTGGAAAAAAGGAAACGTTGTTTCCAGAATCAGCACTTTTAACCGCTTGTAAGTCTAAACTAATTAAATCCGCATCTCTGAATACTGGCTCTACAACTGCTGGATTTTTTATGATTTCACCTAAGCGAAAAGCGTCAAAGTATAATTTTTCAGCTAAATCAATTTCTTCTTGTGAATTATAATAGGTTTGATACCCTATATTACTATAATTAAATAAGTTAGTAGGTTCTTCAACAATTATTTTAGATAAATATCCATTTGATTCTTTACCATTTTCTTTTGCAAAATCAAATTGGTTGTCAATAGCAACAAGATTAACCATCTGTTCTAAATGGTCATACGCTCTGTACATAGCAAATGTTAAATCTTGCGATCCTCCAATAATAATGGGTATGATTTTTTTCTTAATTAAGGCTTCACAAATCGTTTTTATTACAAAATAAGTGTCAGTTAAAGATTCTCCTGCAACAACATCACCTAAATCTGCAATACTTTTTTGCCAATTTCCAGGATACAATGTGTAAAATTGTTTTCTGAAGCTATCAAAACTAAAGTCTTCATTAGTTAACGCTGCTCCTCTATTTTCATTAACACAAATTAGTGCTAGACTGCATAAGTCTAAATTAGGAAAGTCAGTACTTGTGTGCATTACAACCTTTTTACCTAATGATTGATTAGACAAACTTTCAACATAGTTTACTATGTTTTCTGAAACGGGTTGTAAAAATTCAAAAGCCATAAAAGGTTATTTCTTTTTAGTAGTTGTTTTTTTTGCTGTTGCTTTCTTTGCAGGTGTTTTTTTATCTAGTATTTCTTTAATTTGTTCCAAAGATAATTTGGCAACATCTACATCTTTACTCAATTCTATTTTGATTTTGCCTTTTAGAATTATAGATTTTCCCCATCGCGCTTTTTCTACTCGTATGCCTTCGGCTGGCCAATCGTGAATTATTTTATCAATGTCTTTTTGAATTTTTTCTTCAATTAACTCATTTAAATCTGTTTGTGATAATTGGTCAAAATTATATTTTTTATTCACATTAATAAATAAGCCATTCCACTTGATAAAAGGTCCAAAACGACCTACTCCTTTTTGTATGGGTAGATTGTTATAAGTGCCAATAGGTGCATCGGCTTGTTGCTTTTCACCAATTAATTCTTTAGCGCGTTCTAATGTTACGTCTAGTGGGTCTTCGCCTTTTGGAAGAGAAATAAATTGTTTGCCAAAACGTACATAGGGGCCAAATCTACCATTGTTTACTTCAATGGTTTCCCCGTCAAGTTCTCCTAATGTTTTAGGTAGTAAAAAAAGATTCAGTGTTTCCTCTAGTGTAATGGTGCTTATGTTTTGGTCTGCCCGTAAGCTTGCAAATTGTTTTTCGGTATCATCAGCTTCTCCTATTTGTGCCATTGGACCAAATTTTCCTAATCTTACACTTACTTGTTTTCCTGTTTTCGGGTCTTTACCTAATATACGCTCGCCTGTTTCTCTTTCGGCATTGTTTTCAACATTTGATACAATCGGGTGAAAATGATTGTAAAAATCACGCATCATTTTACTCCAATCTTCTTTTCCTTCAGCAATTTCGTCAAAATCTTGCTCCACTTTTGCGGTGAAATTGTAATCTAAAATGGTTTCAAAATTTTTAACTAAGAAGTCATTAACGATTCCTCCAATATCTGTAGGAACTAATTTCCCTTTATCAGAACCAAATGTCTCTTTTAAGTGAGCAGATTTAAGTTCGCCATTTTTTAATATTAATTGGGTATACTTTCTTTCTGTTCCTTCAAAACTTCCTTTTTCAACATAATTTCTGTTGATTATGGTTGAGATAGTTGGAGCATACGTTGAAGGTCGCCCAATACCTAATTCTTCTAGTTTTTTTACTAAAGAAGCTTCTGTATATCTTGAAGGAGGTCTACTGAAACGTTCGGTTGCAGAGATGAAATTATTTATTAATTGTTCATTTATTCTTAACGCTGGTAACATGCCTTCTTGTTCATCATCATCATCGTCATTTCCTTCTAAATACACTTTAAGAAAACCTTCAAATTTGATTACCTCACCGGTTGCTACAAATTGTTCATTATGAGAAGATGCATTGATTTTAACATTTGTGCGTTCTAAGGCTGCATCACTCATTTGGGAAGCAATTGTTCGTTTCCAAATCAAATCATATAAACGCGCTTGGTCTCTATCCAGATCAACTGTATGACGACTCATGTCTGTAGGGCGAATCGCTTCGTGAGCTTCTTGAGCCCCTTTTGATTTAGTTGAAAAATTTCTTGGTTTACTAAATTCGCTACCATAATAGGAAATAATTTCCGCTTGTGCAGCTGCCATTGCTTCTTGAGAAAGATTTACACTATCTGTTCTCATATAGGTAATTAATCCGGCTTCATACAAACGTTGTGCAATTTGCATGGTAATCCCTACGGGTAAGTATAGTTTTCTCGCTGCTTCCTGTTGTAATGTCGAAGTTGTAAAAGGTGCGGCAGGTGATTTTTTTGTGGGTTTGGTTTCTAAATCAGCCACTTTAAATGTTGCGGCGCTGTTTTTTTCTAAAAAAAGTTTTGCTTCTGCTTGTGTAGTGAAATTTTTAGCTAATTTAGCTTTAACTACTTTTCCAGCTTCATTTGTGAATTCTGCCGCTATGGAAAAACTTGCTTCCGCCTTAAAGTCTTGTATTTCGCGTTCACGTTCTACAATTAAACGAACCGAAACAGATTGTACTCTTCCTGCAGATAAGCCGCCTTTTACTTTTTTCCATAAAACAGGTGATAATTCATATCCTACTAAACGGTCTAAAACTCTTCGAGCTTGTTGTGCGTTAACTAAATTATAATCAATACCTCTTGGATTTTCAATCGCTTTTTGAATGGCTGTTTTGGTGATTTCGTGAAAAACAATACGTTTTGTTTTACTTTTATCTAGTTTTAATTCTTCGGCTAAATGCCACGCAATGGCTTCTCCTTCACGGTCTTCATCGGAAGCTAACCAAACCATTTCTGCATTTTTAGCTAAATCTTTTAATTTTTTAACTAATGCTTTTTTATCTGAAGAAACTTCATATTTTGGTTTAAAGTCATTCGCCACATCTACCCCAATCTCTTTTGAAGGTAAATCTGCAATGTGCCCATAACTGGACTCTACTTGATACTCTTTACCTAAAAATTTTTCGATAGTTTTTGCCTTAGCTGGCGACTCCACGATGACTAAATTCTTTGCCATTTTCACTTTTTTGATGCGACAAAAGTAGAAGTTTTTTTTTAGATACATATATAGGTGTGTTTTTTTTATTTTTAAAATTGTTTTTTTGTAGAAAAAAAATTACATTTGTTTTATTAATTTAATTATATGAAATAGCCATAACAAACTCGTTTGCTTGTAATTGAAAATCATCGAACACGAATGAAAACAATAAAATTGTGAGATAAACACAGATAAATAAAAAGGCGATAACATATATGACCTTTTATAAATAAAATTTTACACATTATGAAAAAATTTAACACATTATCGTTTCTTTTTCTTGTAATAGTTACACAAGCACAAATAGTAAATATCCCGGATGCTAATTTTAAAGCAAAGTTGTTGCAAGCTAGTTCTTCTAATACTATTGCTTCCTCACAATCACCTGTTTATAATGCTACTGATGGAACTTTGTCTGTAACATCATATAACAACATAGACGCCAATAATGACGGAGAAATACAAGTAACAGAAACACAAGCTATAAAATGGTTAAATATTGAAAATTCTTCAATTTTAAACCTAACAGGTTTAGATGCTTTTATAAATTTGCAGTATTTGGATTGTGGTTTTAATCATTTAACCACCTTAGATGTTTCCGGTTTAACAAATTTGCAGCAATTGTATTGTTCTCAAAATCAATTAACCTCCTTAAATGTTTCGGGCTTATCGAATTTGCAGTATTTGAGTTGTGGTAATAATCAATTAACCAGCTTAAATGTTTCAGGCTTATCGAATTTGCAGGATTTGAATTGTGATTCTAATCAATTGACCACCTTAAATGTTTCAGGCTTATCGAATTTACGGAGATTGGATTGTAGTACTAATCAATTGACCACCTTAAATGTTTTAGGTTTATCGAATTTGCAGTCTTTGGGTTGTAGTACTAATCAATTAACCTCCTTAAATGTTTCGGGTTGTACGAATTTGCAGTATTTGGATTGTAGTGGTGATCAATTGATCACCTTAAATGTTTCCGGTTGTACGAATTTGATAAGGTTGTATTGTAATTTTAATGAATTAACCAGTTTAGATGTTTCCGGTTTAACAAATTTGCAGCATTTGTTTTGTTATCAAAATCAATTAACCACCTTAAATATTTCGGGTTGTACGAATTTATCTTCTTTGAGTTGTGCTAATAATCAATTAACCAGCTTAAATGTTTCGGGCTTATCGAATTTGCAGTATTTGAGTTGTGGTAATAATCAATTAACCAGCTTAAATGTTTCGGGTTTATCGAATTTGCTACATTTGTTATGTTATCAAAATCAATTAACCTCCTTAAATGTTTCGGGTTTTACGAATTTGCAGTCTTTGAGTTGTGCTAATAATCAATTAACCAGCTTAAATGTTTCGGGCTTATCGAATTTGCGGACTTTGTTATGTTTTTCTAATCAATTGACCACCTTATTTATTAATAACGGAAATACTAATTGGCAAGATTTGGTTTTTTCAAGTAATCCTAATCTTCATTATATATGTGCAGATGAAGAAGATTTAATCTTAGTGCAAAACAAAATCAATCAATATGGTATGGGGTCAACCTGCCATGTAAATAGTTATTGTAGTTTTACACCAGGTGGCACGTTTTATACAATTAATGGCAATAACCGTTTAGACAGTAATAATAATGGATGTGATGCCAGTGATGGTTTGTATCGAAATTTAAAAATTAATATTACTAATGGTACACAATCAGGGAGTTTAATTGCTAATGAGGCAGGAAATTATTCTATTCCAGTTCAAGCAGGTACTCACACGCTTACTCCTGTGTTTGAAAACCCAAGTTATTTTAACGTTAGCCCAGCAACTACAACGGTAAGTTTTCCTTCGCAAAGTAGTCCTTTTGTTCAAAATTTTTGTATTACGGCTAATGGAGTGCACCACGATTTAGAAGTTACAGTTGTTCCAATTGGGGTAGCTCGCCCAGGTTTTGATGCGGCATATAAAATTGTATATAAAAACAAAGGCAATCAAATTGAAAATGCAAGCTTAACCTTTGGTTATAACGATAATGTTATGGATTTTATTAACGCTTCAGTTGCTACAACTAGTCAGGTTGTTGGGCAATTATCTTGGAATTTAGGTAATTTAGCGCCATTTCAATCCGGAACAATTACTGTGAGTTTTAATCTGAATACACCTATTGAAACGCCTCCGTTAAATGCTGGAAATGTTCTTGCTTATACTGCTACAATATCACTAATTGCTATTGATGAAACACCTACTGATAATGCGTTTACTTTAAATCAAACCGTTGTTAATTCCTACGATCCAAATGATAAAACGTGTTTAGAAGGACCAATAATTAATCCTTCAAAAATAGGCGATTATGTTACCTATCAAATTCGTTTTGAAAATACGGGTACTTTTCCTGCACAAAACATTGTAGTAAAAGATATGATTGATACCGCGAAATTTGATGTTTCTATGTTACAAATAATAAATAGTAGTCACACTTGTTACGCAAAAATCACAGGTAACAAAGTAGAATTTATTTTTGAAAATATCAACCTACCTTTTGCAGATGCTACAAATGATGGGTATGTAGTGTTTAAAATTAAATCGTTGCCAACTTTAACAGTGAACAGTACGGTTAGTAATTCGGCTTCTATTTATTTTGATTATAATTTTCCAATTATAACCAATACGGCTACTTCTACCTATCAATTGTTAAATGCTAATAGTTTTGTTTTTGAAAATGAATTTGCTTTATATCCAAATCCGGTTAAAGACAATTTTGCGATTAAGACTAAAAATAGTTTAGAAATACAATCTTTGGAAATTTATAATACATTAGGACAAATAGTGCTAGCTATTCCAAGATTTTCAGAAAATGTCGATGTTTCTTCACTACAAAGAGGCACGTATTTAGTAAAAGTAAATACCGAAAAGGGTAGTAGTGGTGTCAGGATAATTAAAGAGTAATTAAAGGAAAGCAATTCGAAAGAGTTGCTTTTTTTATTAAATTTTGTTAAACTGACGCTGACAATTTGGCAGATAGTAAAATTTAGTACTATCTTTGCTTTCTTAATTTTTGAAAACAAAGTTTTTCGAAAATAAAATTATAATACGGATTATGGAAGAAAAGATAATTGAAGAAAATAAACAAGGAACAAGTTTAGTTACCGATAAAAAAGAAACCAATCAAAAGAAATTATTCATTGAAAGCTACGGTTGTCAAATGAATTTTTCTGATAGCGAAATTGTGGCTTCTATTTTGTCTGAACAAGGCTATAATACAACTCAGAATTTAGAAGAAGCGGATTTAGTATTGGTTAATACGTGTTCTATAAGAGATAAAGCAGAGCAAACAGTTAGAAAACGTTTGCAAGAATACAATGCCATCAAAAAAATTAATCCAACTATGAAAGTGGGTGTTTTAGGATGTATGGCAGAGCGTTTGAAAGAGAAATTTTTAGACGAAGAAAAAATTGTAGATATGGTTGTGGGACCAGATGCCTACAAAGATATTCCTAATTTGTTGAAAGATGTTGATGAAGGTCGCGATGCCATTAATGTTATTCTTTCAAAAGAAGAAACCTATGGAGATATTCAACCAGTTCGTTTAAGCAGTAATGGTGTTTCTGCGTTTGTTTCGATTACCCGTGGATGTGATAACATGTGTACGTTTTGTGTAGTTCCGTTTACCAGAGGAAGAGAACGTAGCCGCGAGCCAGAGAGCATTGTTCAGGAAATTCAAGATTTATGGGATAAAGGCTTTAAAGAAGTTACGTTATTAGGCCAAAATGTAGACAGTTATTTATGGTATGGAGGAGGCTTAAAAAAAGATTTTGATAAAGCTTCTGATATGCAAAAAGCGACTGCGGTTGATTTTGCGCAATTGTTAGATAGATGTGCGTCTCAATTTCCAAAAATGCGTTTTCGTTTTTCTACTTCAAATCCACAAGATATGCATATTGAAGTGATTGAAGTAATGGCAAAGCATCACAATATTTGTAAATATATTCACTTGCCTGTACAATCTGGAAGTACCAGAATTTTGGAGGCAATGAATCGTCAACATACTAGAGAAGAATATATCGCTTTAGTTGATAAAATATATGAAATCATTCCTGATATTTCTTTATCGCAAGATATGATTGCTGGTTTTCCTACAGAAACAGAAGCAGACCATCAAGATACATTAAGTTTAATGGAACATTGTAAGTATGATTTTGGGTTTATGTTTGCCTATTCTGAAAGACCAGGAACATTAGCCGCCCGAAAAATGGAAGATGATGTTCCTGAAACGGTTAAGAAAAGAAGATTAAATGAAATTATAGATTTACAACAAAAAATGGCTTTAGAACGTACTAAACGTTTTGTAGGTCAAGTAGTGGAAGTGTTAGTAGAAAAAGATTCAAAACGTTCAGATAAGCATTGGTCGGGTAGAAATTCACAAAATACAGTTGTTGTTTTTCCCAAAGAAAATTATAAACCAGGGGATTTTGTAAATGTTAAAATTACAGATTGCACCACTGCAACATTAATTGGAGAAGCTGTTGGTTATTCTGAGCGAATGAATTAAATTTATTTTAAGTTTCACGTTTAATAGTTTCATGTTAACTTTTTAAACCTGAAACCTGAAACTTTAAACTAAAAAAATGGAATCAGTTCAAAACATAAAACAACGCTTTGAGATTATTGGGAACGATCCCAAATTAAATCGAGCTGTAGAGAAAGCAATGCAAGTTGCACCTACAGATATTTCTGTATTGGTTACAGGTGAAAGTGGTGTAGGTAAAGAAAGTATTCCAAAAATTATTCATGCACTTTCTCATCGCAAACACGGCAAATATATAGCTGTAAACTGTGGCGCTATTCCTGAAGGAACAATAGATAGCGAGTTGTTTGGACATGAAAAAGGATCCTTTACAGGGGCTACATCTGCTCGAGAAGGGTATTTCGAAGTGGCTAATGGGGGAACTATTTTTCTTGATGAAGTGGGTGAGTTGCCCTTAACGACTCAAGTAAGATTGCTTCGTGTGTTAGAAAATGGTGAATTCATAAAAGTTGGTTCTTCTCAAGTCCAAAAAACAAATGTTCGAATAGTAGCGGCTACAAACGTTAATATGATAGAAGCCATTGAAAAAGGAAAATTTAGAGAAGATTTATATTATAGGTTGAGTACAGTAGAAATACAACTACCTGCACTTCGTGAACGTAAAGACGATATTCATCTTTTATTTAGAAAATTTGCAGCCGATTTTGCACATAAATATAAAATGCCGCCAATCAAATTATCGGAGGAAGCAGTCCGTTATTTATTGCATTACAGATGGAGTGGAAATATTCGTCAGTTAAGAAATGTAGCAGAGCAAATATCTGTATTGGAAACGAATAGAGAAATAGGATTAACTACGTTACAATCGTATTTACCAGAAAATGAAAAAAGTTTACCACAAGTTGTAGGCGAAAAGAAAAGTGCAAGTGATTTTAGTACAGAAAGAGAAATTTTGTACAAAGTCCTTTTTGATATGAAAAATGATTTGAATGACTTGAAAAAACTCACATTAGAATTAATGCAAAATGGCGTGGCTAAAGTTCAAGAAACGAATAAATCATTGATTCAAAAAATATATGGCACAACTGACGAAAAAAATACTATTTTTGAAGAACGAAATAAAATGCAATTAGTACCCGTTGAAGAGGAAATAGAGCAAGAGGAATTTCATGATGAAGATGAAGAAAATGGGAATTACTTATTCGCCGAAGCCATAGAGGAAGAAGAAACACTGAGTTTAGAAGCTAAAGAATTAGAAATGATTAAGAAAGCTTTAGAAAAAAATAAAGGGAAACGAAAAGCCGCAGCAGATGAATTAGGTATTTCGGAGCGCACCTTATACAGAAAAATTAAACAATTTGACTTGTAAAATGAAATCGTTAAAAAAATATATAGTACTTGCGTTGTCACTCACATTAGTTGGATGCAACGTAAAATATAATTTTACAGGTACTGGAAAAATAGATGCTAAAACATTTCAAGTAAATTATTTTCAAAACATGGCAGACATTGTTGAGCCAGGAATTGAGCGAACATTTACACAAAAATTACAAAATACCATTCTAAACCAAACGAATTTAAATTTGGTTTCCACTAATGGCGATTTACTTTATGAAGGTGAAATTGTAGAATACAGGATTACACCTATGGCAGCTACTTCAGAACAACAAGCAGCACAAAATAGAATGACAATTACAGTCAATGTGAGGTATTCAAATAAAAATAAAGAAGACGATAACTTTGAAAAAAGATTTTCATTTTTCTTCGATTTTGATGCTTCGGTTCTTCCTGCAACAATTCTAAACAAGGCTCTAGACGAAATTTATGAGCGTATTACACAAGATGTCTTTAATGAATCTTTAGCAAAATGGTAAGATAATGAGCAGTAACGATTATTTATATCTTCTTAATAACTCTCGAGGCATCAATGATAAACAAACATTGTTGTTAGAAACGATTGTTAATGAATTTCCTTTTTTCCAAAGTGCAAGAGCGTTGTATTTAAAGGGCTTATACAATCAAGATAGTTTTAGATATAATTATGAGTTAAAAAAAACAGCGGCTCATACCACAGATAGAAGTGTGTTGTTTGATTTTATCTCGTCAGATGATTTTAAAGTTTTTCAAAAAGAAAATTATGACCGCATTCAAGCTGCCTTGCAAAGTATTGAAGTTAATGAGTTTGAATATGTTGAAGATACTACCACGTCAGAAGTTCGCTTGACGGCTTCGGAAGACGCTACTATAACTTCACAAGCTGAGAAAAGGTTAGAAATAGGAAAGCCTTTAGCATTTGAAAAAAATGAAACCCATTCGTTTAATGAATGGTTACAATTGTCAAAATTTACACCCATTGAGCGAGTAGAAGCTGAAAAACCTTCGCAAAATAAATTAGAGATTGAAAAAAAATTCGAACTAATTGAAAAATTTATTGAAGCCAGTCCAAAAATTTCTCCAACAAAAGAATCTTTGCCAGAGCCTATAAATATTGCTAGAAGCAATGAAACATCTTCGTCAATAATGACCGAAACATTAGCAAAAATATATTTGGAGCAAAAAAAATATGCTAAAGCTATACAAGCTTATGAAATATTAATTTTGAAATATCCAGAAAAAAGTAGTTTCTTTGCAGACCGAATTAAAGATATAAAAATTTTACAACAAAATAATTAACAGAAAATGATACCATTTACAATTTTTTTAGCACTAATAGTAATTGTTTGTTTTTTATTAATCCTAGTGATTATGGTTCAAAACCCTAAAAGTGGCGGATTATCTTCATCTTTTGGAGGAGGAGGTCAATTAGGAGGCGTTCAAAAAACAACAGATTTCTTAGAAAAATCAACTTGGGTTTTGGGAGGTGCTTTAATCGTATTGATTTTATTATCAAGCTTAAGTACATCAAGTGGAAATTCTGGTTCAAAATTAGTAGAAGATGCTGCTTCAAAACCAGCACCAGTACCTACTACAGCGCCAGCTAATACACCCGCTTCAAAACCAGCAACAGATCCTGCTAAATAAATACGGATTAGTATATGATATAAAAATGCCAGCCTGTCAGTGCTGGCATTTTTGTTTTCAGTAAAAATGGCAGAAAATTATTTTGGCACAATTTCTGAAAAAAAGAACTCGTAATTAATTATTAACTTAAAAATATAAAAATATGTCGTTAAACATTCAACCACTTTCAGACAGAGTAGTTATTGAGCCAATAGCGGCAGAAACTACTACTGCATCTGGTATTATTATTCCAGATACGGCTAAAGAAAAACCACAAAAAGGAACTGTAGTTGCAGTTGGTAACGGAAAAAAAGACCATACTATGACTGTTAAAGTTGGCGATACTGTTCTGTATGGTAAGTATTCTGGTACTGAACTTAAGTTAGAAGGAAAAGATTATTTGATTATGCGTGAAGAAGAAATCTATGCAATTATTTAATCATAGACTAAACAATAACTTTTAAACGTTAAACATCTAAAAAAAAATTAAAATGGCAAAAGATATTAAATTCGATATAGAAGCACGTGACGGATTAAAACGTGGTGTAGATGCATTAGCTAATGCGGTAAAAGTAACTTTAGGACCAAAAGGAAGAAATGTAATAATTAGCAAATCTTTTGGAGGCCCAACAGTTACAAAAGATGGGGTTTCGGTTGCTAAAGAAATTGAGTTGCAAGATCCATTAGAAAATATGGGCGCTCAAATGGTGAAAGAAGTTGCCTCTAAAACAAATGATTTGGCAGGTGATGGTACTACAACAGCAACAGTTTTAGCACAAGCTATCGTAAAAGAAGGATTAAAAAATGTTGCAGCAGGCGCTAATCCAATGGATTTAAAAAGAGGAATTGATAAAGCTGTAGAAGCAATTGTTGACCAATTAGGAAAACAGTCAGAAGCGGTAGGAGATTCTTCTGAAAAAATTAAACAGGTTGCATCTATTTCAGCAAACAATGATGATACTATCGGTGAATTAATTGCTACTGCTTTTACTAAAGTAGGTAAAGAAGGTGTAATTACCGTTGAAGAAGCAAAAGGGACAGATACGTATGTTGATGTTGTAGAAGGTATGCAATTTGATAGAGGTTATTTATCGCCTTACTTTGTTACCAATGCTGATAAAATGATTGCAGAGTTAGATAATCCATACGTATTACTTTACGATAAGAAAATATCTAATTTACAAGAATTACTTCCTGTACTTGAGCCAGTAGCACAATCAGGTCGCCCATTGTTAATTATTGCAGAAGATGTAGATGGTCAAGCATTAGCAACATTAGTAGTAAATAAACTTCGTGGTGGACTAAAAATTGCAGCAGTTAAAGCTCCCGGTTTTGGCGACAGAAGAAAAGCAATGCTAGAGGATATTGCTATTCTAACTGGCGGAACTGTAATAGCTGAAGAAAGTGGGTATGCATTAGAAAATGCGAGTTTAGATATGTTAGGAACAGCAGAAACGATTACTATTGATAAAGACAATACTACAATTGTTAATGGTAAAGGAGATGCGGAACATATTAAAGCACGAGTAAATCAGATTAAAGCACAAATGGAAACTACAACTTCTGATTATGATAGAGAGAAGTTACAAGAGCGTTTGGCAAAATTAGCAGGAGGCGTTGCGGTATTATATGTTGGTGCTGCATCTGAGGTAGAAATGAAAGAGAAAAAAGATAGAGTTGATGATGCATTACATGCTACTCGTGCTGCAGTAGAAGAAGGAATCGTTGCAGGTGGAGGTGTTGCTTTAGTTCGTGCAAAAGCTATTTTAGATAGCATTAAAGCTGAAAATATGGACGAGGCAACAGGAATTCAAATAGTCAATAGAGCAGTAGAAGCTCCATTAAGAACTATTGTTGAAAATGCAGGAGGAGAAGGTTCTGTGGTAATTGCTAAAGTTTCTGAAGGAAAAGGTGACTTTGGCTATAATGCAAAATCTGGTGAATATGTAGATATGCTTAAAGCAGGTATTATTGATCCTAAAAAAGTAACTCGTGTAGCTTTAGAGAATGCAGCTTCAGTAGCAGGTATGATTTTAACTACTGAATGTGCTTTAATTGATATTAAAGAAGATTCCCCAGCTATGCCAATGGGAGGAGGAATGCCTGGAATGATGTAATCAATAACTATTTGATTTATAATTAAAAATCCCCGATTTAATCGGGGATTTTACTTTTACGGATTATATGTTAATTCAAAAACTAGGGATTTATTGGATAAACTATTAAAAGTAGGTAATTGATACCCGCCCGAAAGTATTAAATCTTTTTTTAAGTAATAAGCACCCCCAATTACAAGTTCTCCAAGGCTGTGTTGACCAGAAATAAAATCAGATTGGAATACTACTTTTTTATGAATGATACTTTTTTCTATCCCGGAATGAATTCCTAATCCATTTTTTGAATAAAGTCTTTTCCCTTCTCCTACAAATGAATCAGTTGCGTAATAAATTCCTGAGGTTATTTTTAGTCCTATAGCTTCATTTTTAAAAACACTATTTAAATAATAATAGCCTCCATTCTTTTTAGTGCTACTTATACTTATTCCTTGCTGTATTCCTGCTGCTAAACTAAATTTTTCATTTAAGGCAATTTTTTTTTGCGCATTAACCATCAAAAAAGGGGAATAGGGAGCAATGTTACTTGTAAAAAATGAATAAGTAATCTTTTGTTTTTCAAAATTTAAACCTATTACATTTAAACCTATTTCATAATTATTTCCTAAACCTAAATCAAATGTTGTGTTATTTTGAATTACATCAGATGCAATATTTATCTGATGTTGGATAAATATTTTATTCTTTTCAGTAATATCTGAACTAGGAACATTAAAATAATTTTGTTGAGCATGTATGCTAATTCCTGATAAAATAAATAAAAAACTAATTATTCTTTTCATTCTGTAACTATTTTTTTCTATACCAATCAAAGAAAGTTAGATAGGATATTCTTAATGTGGGATTGTCCTCTTGAATAGTGTTTGTATAATTCCAAACGTGTTGTTGAATATAACTTAATTGAATTTGATTGTTTTTGTTAATATTATAACCAATACCGCCTATAATTCTATTTTGATTAAATAAAGTTTCACCCGCATTACTTCCTATATTTAAAAAGGCTTCATCGCCAATTGTTGCAAAAATTAATGTGTTCTTATCTTTTTTTATCACAGGAATGGTGCACGAAATCATATAGCGCAAACGGTTTCTATAATCATAATGATCTATATAATATAGATTTGTATTGTTATCTTTTACAGCAATACCTACAAATCTATTTTCATCTCTAAGTCTATGAGTAAGCTTTACGCTTTTTATAAAATGAGAATAAGTTCCTTGAATCCAAATGTGGTTTTCGGGAATTGATGTTTTATTTAAAGCAGGGCTACCATACACATAAGTATTATAGTGACTGTATCCCACGCTTCCTATAATTTTTTTGTTAAATTGATAATCAAGAGAGGGTCTTATAAACCATTGTTGTTTTTCATTTAATCCATCTGCATATCGCATAGTAGCTTCAAGTGTAAACGAGGTTTTTTCGCTTAACATATTTTTACCAACATAATGAAACCAAAGGTCATTATAACTGGTTTTTACTTGACTAAATGCAATATGTGGGCATAACAAACCTATCAGCCCAATGAGAGCTAATAGGTAATATAAGTTCTTTTTCATTTTTAATTAAATTTTAAGTGCAATTAAAAATCCTAAAGATTAGAAGATTTATTTTTTCTACCCGCTAATTCATGTGAAGATAATGGTTGATGTTTCTCTAGTCCTTTAATAGTAACGGTACCATTATCAATACTTTCATAATCATGTTTAAACAAGTGTAAGCTTTCCATCACAGAGTGGTCTACTAGTTTTGTTTTTTTCAAATCAATAGTAACATTAAAGCCTGTTGGAATAGCGTCTAATTTACTTTTAATTCCTAAATAGTTCGTAAACACTGCAGCTTTATCTATTTCAATTAAATAGTTGTTTCCTTCAAATGAAACTAAAGTAGGCGCTTTAAATAAAGAAGAAACAGGGGTTCCATTAACCACATGTATAATTATTTTCAAAAGCATACCAGCAGCTATCCCCACTAATAAGTCTTCAAATAAAGTTAATGCGATGGTAACCAAAAAAATAGCTAATTGTTCTTTTCCAATATGGAATGTGTGTGCAAATTCTTTTGGATGTGCTAATTTAAATCCTACGCCAATTAACATAGCAGCTAATGCTGGTTTTGGAATTAAATCGCTAAAAGAAACGGCTAATACTAAAAATAATAAAATAAATAATCCATGAAAGAAGTTTGCCCAACGTGTTTTGCCACCATTATTAACATTTGCAGATGAACGAGCTACTTCTGAAATCATAGGTAAACCACCCAATATTCCAGCAAAAATATTACCAATTCCTACCGCAATTAAATCTTTATTGTAATTAGACTTTCTTTTAAAAGGATCTAACATGTCAATTGCTTTTACAGTTAGTAGTGCTTCTAAGCTTCCAACTAATGCAAACATAATAACATATTTAATAAAGGTTCCAGTTTGTGATAAACCACCAAAGCTAACATTTACAGCTAAAATATCTATTAATCCTTTTCCGAAATGAACAAAATATTTTGGAATGCCTTTGTCATCTACTATATTTTGTAAACCTAATGCAAATGATAATGGAATTGAAACTAATAAAACAATTACTGGTGCTGGAATTTTTTTAGCAAAGTTGTTTTTTAACATTGGCCACCCAAAAACAATCAGTAAACTTACTAAGCCTACAAGCATTGCTGTAACATTTGGATGTGACAACGTATTTGGAATAGCACTAATTAATTCTAAAGGTTCAACCATTGGTTTTCCTTCAGGTGTTAAAGGGTTTTGACCTAATAAACCATGAATTTGTTTACTGATAATGATGATTCCAATTGCAGCTAACATGCCGTGTACAGCAGAAAGTGGAAAGAAATCACTCAGTTTTCCGAATTTTAGTAGCCCAAAAAGTACCTGTAAAATGCCAGCTACAACTACCGCTCCTAAAGCGTATTTCCAACCTTGTTCGCCACCGCCAAATTCTGCTACAGATCCTGCAACAATTACAATTAATCCAGCAGCGGGACCTTTAATAGTTAAAAGTGAACCAGCAAAGAAAGACACGATAATACCGCCTATAAGTGCGGTTATTAAACCATAAATAGGTTCGAAGTCTGATGCTTGAGCAATACCCATACTTAGAGGTAATGCTAATAAAAACACTAAAAATCCTGATAGTGCGTCAGCTGAAAAGTTTTCTTTAAGTCCAGCTAATCCGTCAGCTGGTATATATTTTTTAATTTTTGAATTCATATGTTGAATGTTTTTTAATTAAGATGATTTATAAGGTAATTCATGATAGGTTTTTATGTGAGGACCTAAAAATAAGCGTGTATATATTCTCACTCCAGCAATCCCTGACACGACAAAACTACTTGCTACAAAAAACGCTAATAAAATTTGTGTGCTTTCAATGTGGCTAAACAATAAGTCTTCGCCAATGAATGTTGAGGTAATAGGAAAACCTGTTACGCCTAGGGCAGCTAATAAAAATAAAAAAGCAAATTTTGGATGTTCATATACATGTCCTAAATATTGATTTAATAGAATTCTTTTTTCTAATTTTTTTAATTTTAATAAAGCTAGATATCCTAAAACTCCAGCAATCAAAATACCTGTGATATACATCGTTACTTCAAAAAAATCTATTTTTTCATTAAACAGAATAGCTAAAACAATCCAAAAGTGATTAAATACAATTAATAACCAAGCTACAAAAGGACTTTTTCGTTCTGAAAAAGATTTGAATACAAATACTAAACCGATAAAGGCAAATATTTCAGGTAGGAAATCTTTAACTTGAACAGGAATTTCTTTTTGAAAGATATAAAACAACACTCCAATGAAATAAGTGGGTAAGAAAAACAAAATAAGCTTTTTAAAATTAAGAAAGTCAAGTGATTTACCTATGATTTTTAATGGTCTCCAAAGTAAAAAGTTAATTAATTTTTCTAAATTAAATTCTTTAACACTCCAAATGTACAAGGCATATTCAAATTTCTTTGGTAGTGAATCTTCAAAAGTATGTTCTTTAGGTTGAAAATTATAAAATTGCTCTCTAATCAAGTAACTTACAACAGAAGGCGACACTAACAATTGGTATGTTCTTAAAAATGCATTTCCTGCAAAGTGGAACAAGGCCAAATTATCAAAACCTAATGCAATTTCGATAAAAATTAATCCAATTTGTGATATAGAACTATAAGCCACTTGACTTTTTACCGAAGACTGTACTCTTGCCATAAATGAGGTTAAGATACTTGTTACAAGTCCCATTATACCAATGGCAATTCGAATTGAAGTTTGATGTTCCCAAAAAGGAAATGTGCGTAACATTAAGAATACACCTAAATGAACCGATAAGGAACCATAAAAAATAGCACTCGATGGCGTAGGTCCTTCCATCGCTCTTGGCAACCAAGAGGAAAAAGGCACTTGTGCAGATTTTACAGCAGCTGCACAGGCTATACAAAGCGCAACAAACGAGCCAATTAAGGTGTGATTTTGCAAATGTTCACTAACTAATTCGTAGCTATGTAATTTCATAAACGTAATGTTTTCATGAAATAAGTGATGACTTGCCCACATAGCTAAAATAATACCCACATCACCAATTCTATAAATAGAAAAGACTTTAAATGCGTTTTTAACAGGCAAATAACGTTCTCTATAAAAAGCAATTAACAAGAAAGATGAAATTCCTATGATTTCCCAACCAATAAAAAGGGTTTCAAAATTACCTGATAGAATGGCTAAATTATATCCAAAAAAGAAGAATAAAACGGTCATAAAAAAACGTTTATACCCTTTTTCTCTGTGTAAGTAATACCTGCTGTATGTTGTTATCATTGAGGTTAATAACGCGCCTATAAACAAATAGACAGCGGTTACTTTATCAAAGAAAAAATCTATAAAAAACTCATAATGAGTTGTTTTTACAACAGATAATTCCATTAAATTAAGATTATGTGCACCATTACTTATCCAATAAATGATGAAGGCACATAATGTTACAAGTTGCGTAACTACGGTTCCAAAAGCCGTCCAAGACAAAAGAGATTCTCTTTTTTCTGGAAGCCAAAAACTGATAAAAAACCCAGCTAATGGAATCAAAATAAATACTAATAAAAATTCATTTGTCATCTTAGTTCGTTTTATCAATTAAACATATAGCTAAATTTTCACTACTTGTTTGTGTGTAAGGTAATGTATCTGATAGTGTTTTTATAGGCACTTCAATAGGGTGGTATAGCTCAAATTTTTCATTTTCAAAACGATATAATTCTCCGTCATTAGGATTTAAGACTACTAAATTTACCCATTGGTTACAAAACCATTCATATGTAGCAGGGTTTTTTGTAATAGCATAGTTGACGGCTTCAGGTGTATGCTCTACAATAATTAATAAACGCACAGGGTCATGTACTTCTATCATTTGACTAGGAAGTCCAGGACGTAAGTCACCATCAATTCCATTTGCAACGCCTATAAGCCCCATAACATTGTGTGGTAATTTTGAACCAGCGCCAAGTTTGTGGTTGTCAACTCTAGAGAAATAATATTCTAAATTAATTCCGCCACCTACGGGTGCTACTGCGCCTAAAATACCAGCCAAATAATCGCCAACAGGATCTACTCGATAATCAAAAGAATTAAGGAAAGATCTACGATCTAAAAATAATTGTTCGGAAACAATTCTTCTTCCTACAATACACATCGCATTTGTGGCGTGATTTAATTCGGGTCTAGGTTCAAATAGCGATACAGAACGATTTCTAATCTTATCATGAATAGTACTGATAGAATCATTTGAATTAATCGTGTCAAATCGTCTAGATCTTTCTTGCGCGTTTCTATCTAAAGCTTTTGCGAAAATTGTTTTATAATGATGATGATGTCCTGCATTAATTTCATTTAACAATTCTTCATCATAAAAGGCAATTTCGTCCCTTGTGGTATCATGTAATGCAGGAACAAATTGTGTGGTTTCCGGAATGGTAATACCTCTTTCTTTTAAAAGCTGTCTTACGCCTTGATGATTTGCAGCAAAACTTAATACTTTTGCGTTTACCGAACTTGGTCTTCCACAACAAGCTCCACAATCATATCCTGCAAAATGCGTATTGTTAACACTTGTAGCGCCATGCCCAACTACATAAACAATAGGCGCAAAATTAGTTACCAAGCCTATGCTTTTTAATAAGCCTTCAACCCGATTAGTCATTTCTTCAATAGTAAATCCCACTTGAAGTCCATCAATTGTTTCATTTGCATCTTCATTTTCAATAATCAATTTAGATTTTTTATTGAGATGTTTAAATGAAGAAGTAGTTGCCGGAGACATACTTGGTTTAAAAATATTTAAAAATAGTTTTAAAGCGGCTGTAAATCCTAAGGTTTGACTAATTATCCAGCCAAAAAATAAAGAGTGTGATTGCTTATGATAATGCAAATCATTTGCTTTTTTCTTTTTTCTTGGCAATTCTTTAATTAAATATTTTGGCGTAACAGGTGCAGGGCATAATTTCGTAAAAAACTTACCATTTACGGGTTGGTAGTAAAATTCAAAATTAAAAAATGCAGCTGTACCAAAAGTTTCTGCTTTTGGTTCTAAAAATTCAATGTGTCTTCTAAAAGAACATTCTCTATCGTCCATACAAAAGAATCCTTGAAATTTTGGCGTTTTTGTTACGTCAGATTTTTTAGGGGAATTTTTAAGACCATAAAGCACTTGATTGTAAAAACTCCATTCATAGGCTTCTTGCCATAGTGCTAGCACATCGAAATATTCAGAATAGGTTGCTTTGGCGAATAAATTTTCAGCGTCAAAATCAACTTTTGTAGCTAATGGCGCCCAATTTTCACCAAACTTTTTATCCAATGCATCTATTTCTAATAGTAATTCAAAGACAATTAATTCACGAAGTGTTATTTTTCTTTGATCTAATAAGGAGGTAGGATTATGTTCTAAAGTAGCCACCATTCCGCTCCAACCTGGATGTGAAAATTGCTGATCAAATAGATAATTTTCAAAATACAAGTCATTTCCTACAAGGATATGTAGTAATTCTGAAACGCTTTTATCTTCATGGAGAAATTTTTTAGCTCTAGGTGTTTCTAAAAAACTTGTAATTCCATTTTTGTCTAATTCTTTTAAGGAAGCTAAAAATCCTTTTTGATGCACAGGGAAGGGCCACATAGAAATCCCTTGGTCTAAGTAGCTACAAAGGATTCTAAATAATAAACCATGTGTAGATTTCTCTAAGTTAATGGCATATTTTAATTTCCAGTTGGCACGTAATTTTCCAATTTTTGGATGATTTGATTCGTCATAAACTTGTTGTGTAAGTTTATCTAACCATAGTGTTGCATGTGTTTCACCTTTTCTTTTTGATAAAATGGAAAGTAAAATATTCTTATCAATTGAACCTTCAGTGTATAGTTTTCTGAAGTCATAAAGAGATAAAAATGTTTTATAACCAAATAGTTCTGAAGCTTCTTGTAGCGCTTCAAAAAAAGGTTTGTCTTGAAAAGCATGCAACGTATTGTGATGCACGAAATCTTTAAGCGGATTTTGCGCAGGCAAATAGTGAGCTAATTTGTGAAGAATATCGTCTTCAACAAATTTCAATACATCTGTTTTCATTTGATTTTATATAATTAATTTATTACGTCAATGCATAAATATTTAAGCATTGTGTGAATGGAATTTAATTATATGATATGAAATTTCCAATTGCAAAACAAATCATACAGCGGTACTTTATGTTTTAAGCTGAAATGTGAAAATGCATAATTGGATTTTTTTGCAGTAAGTAAGTAACAATGATCTAAATTAAATTCTAAATCATCATAAAATAAATCAAATTCAATTTCAAATTCAGGTTCTGTTTCATCTAAAACAGTGTCGTTCTTTTTTGAGGAAAGAGGTGCCTTCTGTATTGTGGAATTGAAATAGTTTTGTTTAGAAACAAATGTTGATGAGGTGTCCTTTTTTTGGGCATTAAAATCAACACTATATGATAATGCGCTTATCGCCCAAAGGAGGGGAATAAGGAACAACAATACAAATATATTTTTCTTGTTTTGCATATCATTTTTTAGTTGAGCAAATGTACTATTATTTTTTGCTTTCTGATAAATTTTAATAATTTTTTAATATTTACTTGTAGTAGTCATAAAATGTTGTATATTTGCACTCACAAATCGCGGGATAGAGCAGTAGGCAGCTCGTCGGGCTCATAACCCGAAGGTCACAGGTTCGAGTCCTGTTCCCGCTACTAAAAAATTTTTTTTAAAACATTGAAAATCACGGTTTTGGATACTTTCAAAGCCGTTTTTTTATGTCCGAAATTATTCATATTTTAATAAACGTAAACGAAACCGTAAACGTTTTTGATTTGAAACCACTAAAATTTTTTTCAGAACACTCTAAGTCTCCGATACAAACAATCGTTAGCGCAGAAATTTTTCTGTGCATTTAACATAACCATAAAGTATAACAACAAAAAGCAAAAGGGATTAAAAAAATTAGTTTTGCACCTTATAAAAAAGCTAATGTAACAACAGAAACAGCTAAAAGTAAGACAGCAGCCCCTACAATAACGGCAGAAAACGCTTCAAGAATTTACTTTTTCCATAACGACCACTTAGGGACAAGTACAATTTTAACAGACGGTAGTGGCAATCCTTATCAAATCGAAGATTCATCGAACTCCTATAAAAAAAATAAAATAAGTGAGATAATTTTTCTTAAATTTGCCTTTTGGAGAGACTATGTTTGAGCAGCACAGCTATACAGAAGATTACAATAACCCATATAAGTTTAATGGCAAAGAATTAGACGAGGAAACCGGTTTTTACTATTATGGAGCGAGGTATTATGACCCTAAAATTAGTGTTTGGTTAAGTGTGGATCCGTTAGTCGAAGAAACTATGGATTCTTACGGGTATTGTTATCATAACCCAATTAATTTAGTTGATCCTGATGGAATGAAACCTAAACCATTTCCTAAAATGAATTTAGGCTCAACTTATTACTATAAATGGAGATATAATAATTTTATTTATCGAAATCCTAATTATATTAAGCAACATCCGGAATTTCTTAAAAACAATTATTATTTAAATTATGGTCATAAATATATAAATCGTTTTACAAATGAAACAAATAAACAGTTATCTAAACAAGGTAAGCAATGGCTAGTAAATGCTCGTAGAAATCTACAAGTAGCTATTGAGGATAAGTTAAAAGCTGATCCTACAATTGAGTTGAGAAACGGAGGAAACGATTTTAAAGAATTTGCTTTTAAATCACACGTAGGTGCCTATTGGAATGCTGGTTTGTATAAATTAAATACTGTTGATTTAGTCGCCATTGTACTTACACCCAATTTTAAAGACCTTACCAGTGAGGATGGTATGAAACAGGCAACTGAGATGATGGGTAAGTTAACCGATTATTGGTTAGACAATCCAAAGGAAGGGTTAAAAAGAGGGGCTGAATTATTGGCTAATCAAGATAAAATAAAGGCTATGGTTACAGCAAAAGCTATAAGAGAAGGTATAGACCCTGATAAGGCAATGCCAATACTTGATAAAATAATAGAAAAAATCCCAACCATAAAAACAGACTAATGAAAAAGCTTATTGTTTTAAACAGCTTGTTTTTACTCTTGTTTGGTTGTAAAGACGAAGCGAATATGATAAAATGTAAAGGAATACCCGATGTAAATCAAGCGTTTTCTTATATGTATTTCAAAACAGAAAATGAAGGATATTTGTTTGGTACTTATACAGAATATGAAGAATTATCGGAAAAGGAATTAGAAAATCCAAATAATATTCCCAAATCAACAGACGAGGCAACCATTTACAAAACCACCGATGGTGGAAAAAATTGGAAAAAAATAGACTCAATTTTAAACTATAAATATTTTGACATAGCAACTGTGTTTAATAATGATGTTTATATTTTAAGAAGTGACGAAAGAGAAGATTTTAAATTCAACATAACACAATTCAATATCTTAAATTATAAAGTTAAAAATTTAAATGAAATAAATCCTATATCATCATTATGGAATGATAATGAGAAAGTTTTTTATACAAATAATTGGAATACTATAAATTTATATTCTTTGGATAACAAACAAAGAGTTGATAGTGCTAAAATTAAAGATTATGTCTTGTTTGGTTTAAGTTTAAAAAGCATGTCTTATGCTATTTTTAGTGATAAAGAGAGAACATATTTTGGAGACATTAATAAAACAAATCAGGAAATCAAACTACCCATTAAGCCTAAGAATCTTGCGAAACAGGATAAGAATACTATTTTAATTGCGGGCAACACAATGAATGATGATAATGAAATTTCTTTGGTTAGCTATGATGTAAATACAAAACAATCGAGAGCAATTAAAAAATTTAAAAACTACTCTATTGTAGAAAACTTACAATCTAATGATAAAGCAATAATAGGATTTATTGGAAATATTAAGGGAGCATTTACAGAATATGATTTACTCTATAGTTTAGACAAAGGAAAAACTTGGCAAATCAAAAAACTAGATGAACCTAATTATGTTCGTCCGAGTTGTCTAATTAATAATATTGTATACATCTATAGCGGTGGTGCAAGAATGCAAAAAATAGTATTATTATAGGATTGGTAGTGTTTCAGATTTAGGGTAATGTAACAGATTTAGTGATGAACACTTTTAAGGTGTTTAATGAGTTGATAATCAATAAAAATTAAAAATAATTGTAAAAAAGATGAGCTATATAGTTCATCTTTTTTTATGTTTAAAGGGCTTAAATCAAATAAAATGGAAAAAAATGACACCTCGTGTATAACTTCGTTCTGTTCGTTTTAGGCTCGGGTCAGATTTAGTAATAACCCTCCGCTCCCGCACGAAATGAAATTCGACGAAGTCAATCTGTGTGGTAAGTAATAAAAAGCAAGAAGCTACAACGATAAAAAGTTGTGGTTTTTGGCTACAAATATGTATCAAAGTACAAATTGTAGTATTATTTATTTAAGAATAAATATACTTTTAATTCACGGAATAATTTGGACAACCAAAGCATTTTCTGGCTTCTACATCAAATTGGTAAACAAGTCCAAGTTCAAAAACACCTCCTGTTTTTCCTATTTTTGTAGTATTCATGTCATAAGAGAACCCAATTTTAAAGTTTTCATATTGCAAACCACTAAATATGTTTATTGAAGTCAAAAAATGCCCCGTTGGTGTTTTTTTCATAGGATTAAGAGCTGTTGTAGCACCTATGATAAAATTATTAAAAATTAAACTACTCCCTATGTCTAGTCGGTTGTATTCTGCTTGTTTCATAAAATTAGCCGTTACCATCATTCTGGTTTCATAAGGGAACAAAGTGGTATCTAAGTAATCGGCTAGTTCAAATTCATATCCAGCATTTACATTAAAAAACATGTCTAAAGGAATATTTCCTTCTTGAGCCATAGAAATATTCGGTTTGTTGAGGTGTTTTATAGCCGTTCCAAACCATAGATTGTCATTGTAAAACAATAAACCTGTAGAAATATCAATAAAGTGAATGCGATTGTTTAAACGCAAAGGATCTATACTTTGTGGCGCAATAGTTTCATTTGTAATGTTGATTTGGTCTCTTAGAATTACATTTTGGAAACCAAAACTTTTACTGCCATAGCCTATTTCAATTCCAGGTCTAAAAAACCAATCATAGCCTAATTCTACTCGGTAGGCATAATTAAAGTTGGCCTGTAAAAAATCATAACCTGTAAAAGATTCTCTATGGTTTAAAAAATTGACACCTATGCCACTATTTGCATTTTCTGCCCAAGTACTAAAATAAGCATAATCGGTATCTACTTTAAGATTCAAATCGGGCCATTGAGTACGATGAATAATTCCTGCACTTGTGGTTTCAAGAAAACCTGTAAATCCAGGATTAATAGTTTCGGGGACTAAGAAATATTGAGTAAAAATAGGGTCTTGAGCTTTACTTTCAACACTCAAAAGCGTTAATATTAAAAGAAGTATATATTTTAAGTTCATCATATTATTTTATAAGTACAAATGGGCCGTTTTCATAAATTATTTCTCCATAAAAAGTAACACCAGAAACTTTATAATAATAGTTTCCGTTTTCAGCAGGTATGCCATTTATGGTTCCATTCCAGCCAATTAATGTATCACCGTTTTCAGAATAAATTAAATTGCCCCAGGTGTCATAAATAGACATTTTAATATTTTTTAAACCTTCAAATACAGGTCCAAAAGTATCGTTAATTCCATCTTGATTTGCCGTAAAACCACTTGGCATCATTAATTTATAGCCTTTATTTATATGAAGTGTAATGATATGTGTAAATACACAACCTAAAGGATAAGTGACAGTTTGTGTTACAACATAACTGCCTTCTGCCGTGTAAATATGTGTAGGATTTTCTTCAGTTGAATAGATTCCATCACCGAAATTCCAAGCGACACTTACAAAATTGCCCGTCGCTGTATTGGTAAATTGAATAGGGTCATTTATTGAGTATGTCCCATAAGTCGTAAAGGCGAATGAATTTTGGGTAAAGCCAGCATTGCCAATTATTGGGTTTGTAATAGTAACGCTTTGTGAGGTTGTACAGCCAATAGCATCTGTTATTGTTACAGTAATTAGACCATTTGATGTAGTTGTCATGAATTGATTATTGGCTCCAGAAACTGTTCCGCTTGACCAATTTATGGTAAACGGAGGCACACCACCTGTTACATGAGCTTCAAACAAGTTAATTACTGTACGAGTCGTACAATTCACTTGAGTGTTTTGATCCAAAATGAGCGTTAATGGCAAAGGTCTTGAAACGGAATAAGAAGCCGTTTTTATACAGCCTCTACTATCAGTAACTATAACCGAATAATTTCCGTTAGTTATGTTTGTTAAATCTTCTGTTATTGCTCCATTTGACCAAGAATACGTAAATGGAGGTGTTCCTCCAGAAACTATTAAATTAATGGCTCCGCTATTTGGATTTAAACAGTCTAACGCATTTTGTACAGTTGCGTTTACTATTAATGGTTGAGGTTCAACAATTATAAAAGTCCTATTTATGTAACAAGGTGTTCCATCAGAAATTAAAACGGTATAGGTTCCCGGGCCTAAATTATTTCGTACCGTTCCCGATGTACTACCATCACTCCATGTTAGTGTTACAGGTGCTTGT
Organism: Flavobacterium sp. 20NA77.7; assembly: GCF_031326205.1. Lineage (NCBI taxonomy): Bacteria > Pseudomonadati > Bacteroidota > Flavobacteriia > Flavobacteriales > Flavobacteriaceae > Flavobacterium > Flavobacterium nakdongense. The sequence goes on from NZ_CP133721.1 coordinate 488,139, forward strand.
CCGCCAATTAAATTTAAATTGATGCTTCCATTGTTTGCTCCATAACATGAGATGTTTGTTACCACCGGATTTATAGTAAAAATAGGTGCTTCTTGAATTACTATGGTAATAGGTTTGGTACAACCATTAGCATCTGTTATAATTATAGTATAACTTCCTGCAGCTAAATTGTTTTGATAGAACCCAGTAGCTAGATTACTCCAATTAGCTTGATAAGGTGCTGTACCGCCCGTAACGTTTAATAAAATAGAGGCATTGTTAGCGCCATAACAAGTAATTTCAGTTATCGTAGGTGTAATGACAATATCATTAGGTTGCGATACTACTAAACCAGTTACTGTTTTGGTTCCGCCATTAGCATCGGTTACTAAAACAGAATAGGTTCCTGCTACTAATCCTGTAAATTGAGGATTTAAATTGGTGGAGTTTGTAATGGTTTGAACGATTACATTTGAGCTGTTCAATAATGTATAATCATATGGACTAATGGATTCTTGCGTGATTTGAATACCTATTGCCCCATTTGAATTACCAAAACAAATTAAATTAATAGTTAATGCAGGATCTTGTTGTACTAAAAGTTCAGGAGGTTGCGTAAGCGTAAATGTTAGTACAATAGGTGCACAATAGCCATCATTTATAGTTACAGTATACGTTCCGGCAAATAAACCTGTTAAGTCTTCGGAGGTAGCAGTAAATCCGTTAGGTCCTACCCAATTATAGGTATAGGTTCCGGAACCACCAGCAACCGTTAAATTAATTGTTCCATCATTAGCACCAAATACACTCACGTTATAACCATTATAGTTAGACATGACACCTGAAGCTGTAAATGTAGGATTAACCGTAATAGTATAAAAAGTATTATTTCCAGTACACGAGTTGCCATTATTTGTGAAAGTTGCGGCAGCAGTATAGGTAATTGTTAATGGTGCATTGGTTGAATTGACTAAAGTTTGTACAGGAATGGTATTCGTTCCCGAAGCAATTGCACCACTAATTCCTGGAGGAATAGAAGCTGTCCAGGCAAAAGTTATGTTACCAGGCAATGAAGATGATAAAGTTACTTGACTTGTTGCTGTATTGTTACAAATAATTTGATTGGCCAAATTGAAAAGTACATCTGGTTTTGGATATACATCAATTGTGATTGTAAATGGTGTACCTACACAACTTCCAGCTGTTGGTGTTACGGTATAAATTAGCGTTTGTATTGAGCTACTTAAATTAGTTAATACTTGACTAATCTGATTGCCTGAACCCGCACTTGCTCCTGAAATATTCGTATTTGTACTTATCGTCCAAGTATAGGTTGTTCCTGCTGGTACAATGGTACTTGCATTTGGAGTGCCGTTTATAGGTGCAACAGTAAATCCTTGTTCGCTACAAATTACAAACGATTGGTTTTCAATTGCAGGTCTCGGTTTTACAGTAATGGTGTAATTGTATATACTACCTGCACAGGCAGAAGCATCGTTAGTTGCCGCTACAGCTGCGTATGTTATGGTTATTGGTGCATTCGTAGTATTTACTAAAGTTTGAGCAGGAATGGTACTGGTTCCTGAAGTTGTTACTCCTGTAATTCCTGTAGGTTGCACAGCTGTCCAAGAGAATGTTGCACCAGAAGTGGTACTACTTAAATTGACTAGAGCAGAAGTATCTCCTGAACAAATGGTTTGATTGGTAGGTGAGAAGCTTATCGCAGGGCTAGGATTTATAGTTATAGTAAAAGTTTCAGCTGTTCTTGCACATCCATTAGCTGTTGCAATAACTGATATTGTTGCAGTAATAGGTGCTGTTGTGCTATTTGTTGGTGTAAACACAGGAATATTTCCAGTTCCAGAAGCTACTAAGCCTATAGCTGGATTGGAGTTTGTCCAAGTGTATGTAGTTCCAGCGACTCCATTGGTTAATACAATTTCAGTAGTTGGTACTGCATTACAATAGGTTTGATTGGTAAGTCCTAATGTAGTTGGTGTTGGATTAACGGTTACTGTAATAGTAAAAGGTGTTCCAGCACAAACACCAGAAGTTGGTGTAACAGTATACTCTAAGGTAGCAGGTGCTGTTGTAGTATTGCTTAGTGTTTGGCTAATAGTTGCTACACCTGTTGCTTGACTTGTTCCACCTGTTATAGCCCCTAAAGGATTGCTTACAGGTGTTGTCCAGGTATAGGTTGTACCGCTTGGTACAATGTTACCACTACCGTTAGTTGGTGTTACTGTAAAAGCAGTTCCCGAACAAATAGTTGGAGTAGTAGCTAAAATAGTTGGTTTTGGACTTACCACTACGGTTATTGTAAAAGTACTTCCCACACAATTACCAGTATCACCTGAAGTTGGTGTAACGGTATAAGTTATGGTTTGAGGTGTATTCGATGTATTGGTAAGTATTTGGCTAATGGTACTAATTCCAGCAGTAGTAGAAGCACTTGCTCCTGTGATATTTGCATTTGTACTAATAGTCCAGGTATAAGTTGTTCCAGCAGGTACAATAGTAGCTCCGCTATTAGCTGGCGTTACAGAGAAAGCTGTTTCTGAACAAATAGCAGGATGTGTTACATTAGCAATAACTGGTTTAGGGTTCACGCTAATAACAACGGTAAAAGTACTTCCTGAACAACCATTGAAGCTAGGAGTAACGGTATAGGTAGCCGTTTGTACTACATTAGTTGGGTTAACAAGTGTTCCACCAATAGTTGTTTGATTAACCCCAGCAGCCCCTCCAGTAATCCCACCTGTAACGATAGGTGCACTCCAAGAATAAGTAGTTCCTGTAGGAATGCTATTTAAGGTTGAATTAGCTGGTGTTATTGAAAACGTACCGCCACTACAAATAGCGTTAGTAAAACTTTCCGTAATGCTTGGTCTCGGTTTTACAGTAATAGTGTAATTATATATACTTCCTGCACAAGCGGAAGCATCGTTAGTTGAAGCTATAGCTGCGTATGTTATGGTTATTGGTGCATTCGTAGTATTTACTAAAGTTTGAGCAGGAATGGTATTGGTTCCTGAAGTTGTTACCCCTGTAATTCCAGTTGGTTGCATAGCTGTCCAAGAGAATGTTGCACCAGAAGTAGTACTACTTAAATTGACTAAAGCCGAAGTATCCCCTGAGCAAATGGTTTGATTAGCAGGCGAGAAGCTTATCGCAGGGCTAGGATTTATAGTTATAGTAAAAGTTTCAGCTGTTCTTGCACATCCATTAGCTGTTGCAATAACTGATATTGTTGCAGTAATAGGTGCTGTTGTGCTATTTGTTGGTGTAAACACAGGAATATTTCCAGTTCCAGAAGCTACTAAGCCTATAGCTGGATTGGAATTAGTCCAAGTGTATGTAGTTCCAGCGACTCCATTGGTTAATACAATTTCAGTAGTTGGTACTGCATTACAATAGGTTTGATTGGTAAGTCCTAATGTAGTTGGTGTTGGATTTACCGTTACTGTAATGGTAAAAGGTGTTCCAGCACAAACACCAGAAGTTGGTGTAACAGTATACTCTAAGGTAGCAGGTGCTGTTGTAGTATTGCTTAGTGTTTGGCTAATAGTTGCTACACCTGTTGCTTGACTTGTTCCACCTGTTATAGCCCCTAAAGGATTGCTTACAGGTGTTGTCCAGGTATAGGTTGTACCGCTTGGTACAATGTTACCACTACCGTTAGTTGGTGTTACTGTAAAAGCAGTTCCCGAACAAATAGTTGGAGTAGTAGCTAAAATAGTTGGTTTTGGACTTACCACTACGGTTATTGTAAAAGTACTTCCCACACAATTACCAGTATCACCTGAAGTTGGTGTAACGGTATAAGTTATGGTTTGAGGTGTATTCGATGTATTGGTAAGTATTTGGCTAATGGTACTAATTCCAGCAGTAGTAGAAGCACTTGCTCCTGTGATATTTGCATTTGTACTAATAGTCCAGGTATAAGTTGTTCCAGCAGGTACAATAGTAGCTCCGCTATTAGCTGGCGTTACAGAGAAAGCTGTTTCTGAACAAATAGCAGGATGTGTTACATTAGCAATAACTGGTTTAGGGTTCACGCTAATAACAACGGTAAAAGTACTTCCTGAACAACCATTGAAGCTAGGAGTAACGGTATAGGTAGCCGTTTGTACTACATTAGTTGGGTTAACAAGTGTTCCACCAATAGTTGTTTGATTAACCCCAGCAGCCCCTCCAGTAATCCCACCTGTAACGATAGGTGCACTCCAAGAATAAGTAGTTCCTGTAGGAATGCTATTTAAGGTTGAATTAGCTGGTGTTATTGAAAACGTACCGCCACTACAAATAGCGTTAGTAAAACTTTCCGTAATGCTTGGTCTCGGTTTTACAGTAATAGTGTAATTATATATACTTCCTGCACAAGCGGAAGCATCGTTAGTTGAAGCTATAGCTGCGTATGTTATGGTTATTGGTGCATTCGTAGTATTTACTAAAGTTTGAGCAGGAATGGTATTGGTTCCTGAAGTTGTTACCCCTGTAATTCCAGTTGGTTGCATAGCTGTCCAAGAGAATGTTGCACCAGAAGTAGTACTACTTAAATTGACTAAAGCCGAAGTATCCCCTGAGCAAATGGTTTGATTAGCAGGCGAGAAGCTTATCGCAGGGCTAGGATTTATAGTTATAGTAAAAGTTTCAGCTGTTCTTGCACATCCATTAGCTGTTGCAATAACTGATATTGTTGCAGTAATAGGTGCTGTTGTGCTATTTGTTGGTGTAAACACAGGAATATTTCCAGTTCCAGAAGCTACTAAGCCTATAGCTGGATTGGAATTAGTCCAAGTGTATGTAGTTCCAGCGACTCCATTGGTTAATACAATTTCAGTAGTTGGTACTGCATTACAATAGGTTTGATTGGTAAGTCCTAATGTAGTTGGTGTTGGATTTACCGTTACTGTAATGGTAAAAGGTGTTCCAGCACAAACACCAGAAGTTGGTGTAACAGTATACTCTAAGGTAGCAGGTGCTGTTGTAGTATTGCTTAGTGTTTGGCTAATAGTTGCTACACCTGTTGCTTGACTTGTTCCACCTGTTATAGCCCCTAAAGGATTGCTTACAGGTGTTGTCCAGGTATAGGTTGTACCGCTTGGTACAATGTTACCACTACCGTTAGTTGGTGTTACTGTAAAAGCAGTTCCCGAACAAATAGTTGGAGTAGTAGCTAAAATAGTTGGTTTTGGACTTACCACTACGGTTATTGTAAAAGTACTTCCCACACAATTACCAGTATCACCTGAAGTTGGTGTAACGGTATAAGTTATGGTTTGAGGTGTATTCGATGTATTGGTAAGTATTTGGCTAATGGTACTAATTCCAGCAGTAGTAGAAGCACTTGCTCCTGTGATATTTGCATTTGTACTAATAGTCCAGGTATAAGTTGTTCCAGCAGGTACAATAGTAGCTCCGCTATTAGCTGGCGTTACAGAGAAAGCTGTTTCTGAACAAATAGCAGGATGTGTTACATTAGCAATAACTGGTTTAGGGTTCACGCTAATAACAACGGTAAAAGTACTTCCTGAACAACCATTGAAGCTAGGAGTAACGGTATAGGTAGCCGTTTGTACTACATTAGTTGGGTTAACAAGTGTTCCACCAATAGTTGTTTGATTAACCCCCGCAGCAGCACCAGTAATCCCACCTGTAACGATAGGTGCACTCCAAGAATAAGTAGTTCCGGTAGGAATGCTATTTAAGGTTGAATTAGCTGGTGTTATTGAAAACGTACCGCCACTACAAATAGCGTTAGTAAAACTTTCCGTAATGCTTGGTCTCGGTTTTACAGTAATAGTGTAATTATATATACTTCCTGCACAAGCGGAAGCATCGTTAGTTGAAGCTATAGCTGCGTATGTGATGGTTATTGGTGCATTCGTAGTATTTACTAAAGTTTGAGCAGGAATGGTATTGGTTCCTGAAGTTGTTACCCCTGTAATTCCTGTAGGTTGCACAGCTGTCCAAGAGAATGTTGCACCAGAAGTAGTACTACTTAAATTGACTAAAGCCGAAGTATCCCCTGAGCAAATGGTTTGATTAGCAGGCGAGAAGCTTACCGCAGGGCTAGGATTTACCGTTATGGTAAATGATTGTGATGAGCCAGGACAAGCAGGTGATCCGTTTGAAAACGAAGGAATAACTGTTATGGTAGCGGTAATTGGATTAGGAGTTGTGTTAGTTACATTGAACGCATTGATAGTTCCAGAACCCGAAGTTGCTAAACCAATAGCCGGGTTTGAATTTGTCCAGTTATAAATAGTACTTCCTCCTGTAGTATTAGTTGAAAATGTAACGGCTGTCGTGCTTGTTCCGTTACATAAAACTTGATTAGAAATTGGATTTACTTGTCCAGTGGGGTTTACAGTAATTGAAAATGTTGTTGTTGCGCCTGTACAAGTTATACTGTTGTTAGTATAACTTGGCGTTACAGTAATAGTAGCAATTACTGGACTTGTTCCCGTATTTATAGCTGTAAAGGCACTGATGTTTCCAGTTCCCGATGCGGCTAATCCAATACTTGGCATATCATTGGTCCAGGTATAAGTTGTACTTCCACCAGTATTTGTAGTTGTAAAATTAATTGCAGCTAATGTTCCACCATTACATACAGTTTTATTCGTTACAGTACTTACTCTTGCAGAAGGATTGACAAGTATAGTAAAAGTTGTAGATGTTCCAGCACAATTAGTTGTATTAGCAAAAGTAGGCGTTACAGTAATAGTAGCAGTCACAGGAGCAGTGCCATTATTTATAGCCGTAAATGAGGGTAAATTGCCAGTTCCCGATGCTGCTAATCCTATTGAAGATGTGTTATTTGTCCAATTGTAAGTTGTTGTTCCTCCTGTGTTATTCGTTGAAAATAAAATTGCAGAAACCGTATCGCCATTACAAAATGTACTATTTGGAACAGTATTTACTTGGCCTTTCGGATTGATAGTTATTGTAAATATTTTAGCGGGGCCAATACAGTTTGTTCCTCCATTCGCAAAAGTAGGTGTGACTGTTATAGTTGCTGTTATTGGGCTAGTAGTATTATTTATAGGAGTAAAAATTGGAATATTTCCTGTTCCTGAGGAGGCTAAACCAATTCCAGTTGTGTCATTAGTCCAATTATAAGTAGTAGTTCCAATTGTATTTAGGGTTGAAAAGGTAATAGCTGTTGATGCTGTTCCTGCACAAAATACAAAGTTGTTTGGTTGAGTTACTTGTGCAGTTGGATTTACAGTAATTGTAAATGATTTAGAGATACCTACACAACTTACATTACCATTTGTAAAAGTAGGCGTAACTGTAATACTTGAAGATATTGGAGCTGTACTTGTGTTTGTTGCTGTAAATGAACCAATATTTCCATTTCCTGAAGCTACTAAACCAATAGCTGTATTTGTACTAGACCAATTGTAAGTGGTGGTTCCGCCTGTATTTATCGTTGTAAAATCAGCAATGGTAACAGAATCACCATTACATACCACCTGTCCTGGAATTGTATTTACTTGTCCTTTTGGATTTACTGTAATTGTAAACGTTATTGGTGTACCAGGGCATGAAGTAGCTCCACTAGTATTAAATGGTGTTACTGTAATGGTTCCAGTAATTGGACTTGTTCCAGTATTAGTGCCTGTAAAGTTTATAGTGGTAGTTCCAGAAGCTATAAGTCCGATTGTAGGATTACTATTTGTCCAAGAATAATTTGTTGCATTGGTGCCAGAAAATGAAATAGGTCCCACACTTCCATTATGACAAACCACAACATCAGAAATAACATTTATTGTTGGAGTAGGAATAACAGTTATAGTTACAGTGTCTGTTTCTGGATTACAAGGTCCTGGAGGGTCATTTGTAGTCAGTGTTAAAACAATAGTTCCTATAAATCCAGCAGGGGGAGTATAAGTACTTGTTAAACTATTGACATCGGAAAATGTACCACCATTTGAAGATGTCCAACTTCCCGTTGAAGCCGCTCCGCCTACAATTCCATTTAATTGTAAGGAGCTATTTTGACAAACAGGATTGTATGTGCCCGCTTCTGCGGTGGCTTGAGCATTAACAACTACTGGAAATGAAATTGTTTTGAAAGGGCAAGGACCTGCAGGATCAGCAGAGGTCAATGTAAAAGTTATTGTTCCTGTATAATTTATTGGAGGTGTATAGGTAGGAGATAAAGCTGTTGCATTTGGCGAAAATGTTCCCCCTGTAATTGAAGCCGTCCAAGTTCCAGTAGTTGCGCCACCAGAAATTGAACCGGTTAATGGAATACCTGTGTTTAAACAAGTAGCACTAGGTCCAGATGCTGTAATTTGCACTGCTGGATTAACCATAATACTGCTGGAAAACGTATTACTACCACATTCATTGGTTAGTGTCAAAGTATAGTTATAAGTGCCGGCTGTAGCAAAAGTAACTATGGGACTACTAGATGTTGTACTAGAAATAGAGGTAGGAGGTGTACTACCAAAATCCCATAAATAGGTAACCGCTTGCGTAGCATAGCAATTAAAAACGGTTGGATTTAAGGTTAAAGTAGTTCCTTCACAAATAGTTTGTGTAGTTAGTGTAGTTCTAGGTTTGTCTTTAATAGTTATGGTTCGTGTTTTTACATTAGGTTGACACAAGGGTCCAGCCACAGCGCTTTGTAAAGATGTGGTTAGTTGTACGGTATAAATACCTGCACTTGTAAATGTAATTTCCGGTTCAAATGAAGAGGAAGTTCCTGAGGTAAAACTCCAACCTGGATTGGTAGCGTTAGGACAGCTTTCAGGATTAGTATGTGTTACTTGCCAACTATAAACATTTGTATTTGAGCATCCTGGTAAACTTGATAAATTATCTAAAGCTACGGTTGTAGGCGCACACCCTGTTGTTGGACTTAATGTAAAATCAGCAATAACTTCAGGGTTAACACAGATGGTTTGTGTTTCAGATGTAATTCCACAAGTGTTGGAGCCTGTGTAAAGTGTTATTGTGTAAGTTCCAGGCGTATTAAAGGTCACGTTTAATTGACCAGCAGTAGTTGGTAACCACGCACCTGAATTATTTGGTTGACCATTATTGTAACCAAAGTTTTCGCTAGCAGAAATAAAGGGATTAGCAATTAATGTCCCAGAAGTAGTTACAGGAATATTTCCTGAAGGCCCTACAACAGTCCAATATTTTCTATAATTACTTGTACAGGTGTACGTTGGTGCTCCACCAATATTAGAGCCGCCGGTTGTGGTGTCATTGAAAACAACAATAGTGCCCTTGCAAATTGTATTTGCACTTGGGGTTCTTGTGAAGTTAGCATCTGGTGGAGTTTGAATATTAATAGGACCAAATGCACTACTCGTAGTTCCACAAGGGTTAGAAACTGTTATTGATGCTTGAAATGAATTTGGATAAAGCGTTCCATTTATGGTTGAATTTATACCACAAGAAGTTGTAGTGTAATTATGTGTATAACTTGCAGGCGGCGGATGGTTAAAAACTACTGGGGGACTACCATCATTTACTTGAAAGGTATAAGTAGTATTTGGACTATTTTGAGCTCCCGGTAAAATATTATAGGTTACACTTCCGGGCGAACAAAGCACAGGAATACCTCCTGGGTTTATTGTAGCAGTTGGACTAGCTCCTACGTATATATTGTAATTTTTTATTGTTGTACACCCCGACGGGTTAGTAATGGTATAAGTTAAGGTGTATGTACCTGAATTTTGATAAAAATGAAACGTTTCGGGAAGATTTGCTCCTGTATACGTGTCACTTTGACTATCTCCCCAATTGAAAATATGTTGTGTTGTTGAAGTGGTATTGGTCGAATTCGTTGTAAATGAAAAAAGTCCTCCATTTGTGTTTGCATCACCTGAACAATAAGTAAAATATTGGTTGCCGTTAAATGTAGATGCTCCCCAAAAATTCCCATCCACTAGTTGAATAACAGCAACACTAGCAGGACTATTTAATACCACCACATTTACACTACTACTCGAACCACCAATAGTTAATGTAGTAGTAAAATTTCCAGGAGTATTGTAGGTAATAGTATGCGGACCTACTGAAGTTGAAGATGTAGTAGTTCCTCCAGGGAAAGACCAAGCGTATGTTGGGTTAGTGCCTACGCCCGTTGATGTGTTTGTATACGTAATTGCTTGACCTTGACAAATAGTTATGGTACCACCTATTGCAGCGGGATTAGTGGTAAAACTAACTGCTACTAAATTATTTTTTTTTGAAAGGAGATGGTTTACTGATTCAGAGTTATAAGCCTCTGATGTATAAGTTCCAAGATTATACATCACAAAAAACCATAACAAACGATTAACAATCAGTTTATTAATTTTACTAGTTTTTATTTTCATTAAAAAATTATTGTTTTAGGGAAATGCATGAAAACAATAATTAAGTAAAAACATTCGTCTTACTACTTAACACTAATTTTCCTCACAAAATTAAGAAAATAATCTGAGAAAAAGTTAGGAAATAAAATTTCTGTTTATGAGAAAATTATAAATTAGGTTTTTGAGTCTTTGTTCCTGATACTAAGGAAATTAATTCTGATTTACTATTAATTTTTAATTTTTTATAAATACTTCTGATATTCATTCGAACAGTATCAAGGGAAATATTATGTCGAGTAGCAATTAATTTATATGAAAGTCCATCAATAATTCCATTTGCAACATCTGTTTCTCTTTTGGTTAAACTCTCTAGATGATTTTTTTGTTTTTGGAAAAAATCGAATACTTTTCTAGCAATTTTTGGCGTCATAAAAGCACCGCCATTACTTACAGATGCTAATACTTCTTCTAGATATTCAAAAAAGTTCTGCTTGTCGATGTAGCCAACGGCACCTTGCTTTAATGCAGATAAAATTACATCTGTTTCATCCTTTATAGAATTAATAACTATAGCTACATTAGGATGTTTGTCTAAAATTGGAATAATTGCATCTAGGCCATTCATTTCAGGCATTACTAAGTCAAGGAGAATGATGTCTGGTTTCGATTTTGCATTTAAAAACTCTATTGGATTTAGATAATATTCTTCGCAAATAAATCCTTCTAAATTGTTTACTGCATTCACTTGAAGTTTTGCAAATACAGCATCATCTTCAATTACTATAACTTTATAATCCATAGTTTTAATAAATTTTAAAATAGAGTGTTATTTTGAAATTAGTTTCTGTTTTTTCGACAAAAACATCTCCATTATTTCTTTTGGTTCTTTTTTTAATATTGCCTAATCCATTTCCAGAAGTATTGTCAAAATCAAAATTAGTACCATTTTCGGTGACGCTAATATACAAATTTTTATTGTTTTCAGTAATTGATAGTGATACTTCGGTTGCGTTGGAATGTTTTATGATGTTATTTGAAATTTCATACAAGCAGAGTTTTACATCTCTATAAAGCCCAGATAATATTTCTTGTTTTTTATTTCCTTTAAAATCAGCTGTAAATGTAATATTTTTTATCGATAAAGATTTTTGATACACTTCATTTGTTTCATCATACAATTCAATAATTGGTTTTTTGCCTGCATTGATAGTGTTTATATAAATTCGTAAACCAAAATTAGCCTCATTTAAATATTCTATAATTTGTTTACGTGTTTCTGAATTGATTTCGTTTTGTGATTTTGTCAATAAAGTAGTTCTAGATAAAATAGTGCCTATTTCATCATGTAAATCCATTGATATTTGCTCATAAATAGCATTTTTAGCTTTGTTTTTCTTTATGTTAAGAATAGCAACGTATGTAACTAAAAAGATTACTAAAATAAAAATGAGTATGCTAAAATTTGTGGATTTATAAAATTTTTGAGTAACTATTACTTTTAAATCGTCAAATGTAATTAGGCGACCATATTCATCAAATCCTCTAATGTTAATTTTATAATAATTATGTGATAATCCGACTAAGTCAAAATAGCCTCGTCCTTTTAGATTTATCCAAGGACCATTATTTATTTTGTATTCAAAGTTAGATTTTGAAGGATTAATGTTTTTTGTTGTAGTTAAATAAACTCTTGAAAAATAATTATTTTCATCATAGCTAAATTCTCTGTTTTTTTCAAATTTTGAAAACAATGTATCCTTATTTGTAAATAAATGAATACCAGATATTACGCCATTTTTCTTGAACGAATTGAAAGGAATTTTTTTTGGATTAATAATGTCATAGCCGTTTAATCCTCCAAAAATAAGTTTGCCATTGTTTAATTTAGCTCCCGATTTGAAATTAAATTCTTCATTAATTAACCCGTTGTTTTTTTGAAGTCGAATGAAAACGTTGTTTTCGTAGTCATAACCGCTAATTCCACTAAACGTACTAGTCCAAATTTTATTGTTATTATCTATTTGAATGGATGCAACTTTTGGATTGGAAAAAAAGTTTAGGGAAACATGCCGTTTTCTTTTGTAGGTTTTTAAGTCAAGTACATCCATACCTTTATCATGACCAATCCAGGCTAAATTTCTACTATAGTCTATACAAATGTCTCCAACTATTGAACCTGTTAAGGATTTCTCATAAGATAAATTTTTGATAATTTTATGTGTTTTACAATCTACTATATATACGCCGTTATCTGTCCCAATTAGTAATCTTTTATTGACTTTATCTTTGACAATAACTTTTGTCATGTTGTTAGGAAAGGGATTTCTAATATAATATTGCTTATTTGTTCCATTTTTAAAGTAACACACATACTCATATCCTCCTACGTAAATTAAGTCTTCGTCTTTGTCATAGTATAAGGCACAATATAAACTGTAGTCATATTTTTCTTCGGCACTCAGTTTAATTTTTTTGAATTTTAGTAATTTATTGTCATAAAACAATAGTCCTTTTCCTTCTGTTGCAGCATAATACCCATTTTCTGTTTTTATGGCATCATAAATTGAAGTAGCGGGACCTGGTAAAACATTAAATTTTTTAAAATCATATTTTACTATTGCGGGATTTCCAAACAAAAAAAGTTGGTTTCCCTCTTCTAGTATCTTTCGTCGCACTCTAAAATATTCACTAGATACAGGGTAGTCATTTGTGAGGTTTTCTAAAATAGCATTTGGAATGGTTATTTCTATAAGACCTTTATTTGTGGCAATATAGATTAAATTTCTGTTAGAAATTTGAATTTTTCTTAGTTCAATGTTCTTGTCATTAGTGTATTCAATTTCGTTTAGCTCCCCAGCTTTAAAATGAATTAATTTTTTATTTCCTAATATATAATAGTATTCATTATTAGAAATAAATTGTATATCACTTACCACCGTTCTGTTTAGGTTTTTTGGAACAGAAATTTTAGAAATTTTATCTTCTTTGATTGTATAAGGGTAGCTTAATCCTATGTAATATAAATTAGTGTTAGAGATGTCAAATCTTTCTTTGTAGCCTCCTGGATAAGACTGTTGGTTTGAAATTTTTTTGAACTCATTATTCTTATATATAAATATACCTGTGTTTGGTACGGATACATATAAGTATTTGTTGTAACTAATGCTTCCAATGTTTACTTTGGTATTTATCTTGTCATTCAATAATGGAATTTTTCTGATTTGTGTTTTTCCATTTTTGATGATTTTAACGGTGTTACGAGAGGTTAATAAATACGTAGTATCTTTCTTAAGATATATATCGTCTACATTTTCAGTAGAAATTAAGGTGTATTCAAAATTAGATAGATTCAAGGAAATACAGCCTTTTTCATTGTATATGATATAAAGTGCATTATTAAATAAAATTAATTTTCTAATGCTTCTCTTGTTAAACGAAGGATTTTTTATTTTTATATCAATAAAATTAATACCATCAAATTTTTTCAAACCTACATCGGTTCCTAGCCAAAAATTACCTTCTTTATCTTTAATAATATCATTTACGCCGTTGGCATTTAATCCGTTTTCAATAGTGTAGAGAATAGATTCTCTTTTTTGACCATAAGAGAAGGATGAGTTTAAAAAAAAGGCAATAATAAAAAGTTTAAAAAATCTCATTTTTTGTAGTAATAGTAAGGTAAAAGTAATAAAATAATTTTTATAAATAATAAATCATTTGATTGGTTGATGTTTCAAAATATAATTATTTTATTAAAATCATTTTAAAAATAATAAAAACTTAAATAGTTTATGTTATTGTTGCTTAATTTATAACATATTAACAAATATAACAAAAATATGTTTTTTGTATGTTTTTTATTTTGTAAGTTTATATCGACAATGAGATTCGTTTTGTTGCAGCCTCAAATATATTAACCATTAATTATAACTACTATGAAAACAACTGTACTTCTTATATTGTTTTTAGTGTCAAGTTTACACGCTCAAAAATCAAATGAAATAAAATATTATAATTATGGTAAAAACGGAATTGAATTTATTGTAAAAGAAGCTGGTGGAGCGACTATTATTATTAGTACGTTTAATGCACGCCCATCTATAAAAGATGAAGTGGCATTAGGAGTATTGCGCTATTTTGATGAAAAACATCCTAAGAATGGTGAAAAAATAAAAATTGAGACAAAAGAAGCAATCGTTGAAGGTACTTTTAATGTAATTTATAAAGAAAATCTAATTTCTATAGAGTTTCATTATGAAACAGTTATTTGGTTTAAAAAAGGACTTAAAGAAGTTTATGATAATCCAGAAGGGTTTAACATAAAGAATATATTGGTTGAAAATTAAAATGTTAATATGTAATTTATTTTTGTTTATGTCGTTTTTTATTTACAACTTTGTGCGCTTTACAATTAAAGTGTAGAATTTTTCTTTTCATAGAAGTTGTGAATGAATTACTTATACAGCATATAATTTTAAGCGTCTAATTCCCCTAATGAAAAAAATCATTTCCGATTTTAAATCTTTAAATTTTAAACATAGAAAAGTAATTCACTTTTCATTACTTTTTTCTATTGTACTTTTTCAAATATTATTGTTTACAGCCGTTTATAACGAATTTTATAATGAATCAAAATTAACGACTATAGAAAATGATTTGAAGTATGCCAATCGATTAAAAAAACTATCTGAGAATTCAAAAGCTAATTATAGTAAAGCACAAAGAAATCTTCATGAATTTTTAAAGACTAAAGATGTGTTCTTTTTAAAAGAGTACAATTCTAATTTAGGATATTTGAATTCTAATCTTGATAGTTTAGCTACTTTTTCTAAAGAAAATAAACAATTTGTCGCTTTTCAAAATGTTCAGCATTCCTCAAGCGAATCTGAACAAAAACTCCAAGCAGTTATCGATTCGTTATTGCAAATTGATATTGCACCTAATACAAAATTAGAATCTGATTTATTTAAATTAAATCAATTTGATTATAGCGATATCTTAAATAGCGTAAATGTAGAATCGTCTGTCAAGGTTGACAGTGTTAAGAAAAAAGGGTTTTTCAATCGCTTAGGTAAAGCCATTGCCGGTAAAGTAGATGTTCAAAAAGAAAAATTGAACGTCTTGGTTACTATGAAATTTGGTAACAAAGTAAGCACAGGCAATGTGCAAGAGCAGTTAGCAAATGCTTTTAAAAATACAAACGCCTATTATGTAAAAGAGTTTGATATTTTAAAGAAAAATATTGCTAATTTAAAAAATCAAGATGCGGCATTTATTAAACGAAATGAAGAATTGTTAAATTATAGTAACTTATTATTAGACAGCTATGAAAGTACAATTAATGGATTTAAAAATGTTGTTTCAAAAAAGTATGATAAACAATACCAAACAAATAAAACTATTAGGCGTTTTTATATTTTTGGACTAATAATTGGTGTAGTTATAGTTTCTATAATTTTGTTCTATTTTACTAGAATGGCTTTTGAATATGAACATCGTTTGTCAAAAGCAAATCAAATTATTTCTGAAAATTTACGTTTTAAAAATAGAATAGTGGGCATGATTAGCCACGAAATACGGTCGCCTTTAAGTATCATTTCAATTTATAGTAAAATGATACTATCAAAAATCAAAGATGAAGGGATTCAAAATTTATTTAGCGCGATTCAGTTCACAACCAATTCTTTGACATTGTTGTCAAACCAAATTTTAGACTTTTCTAAGAATGAAAACAAGAAATTAACACTAAATAAAAAAGAGTTCAATCTTAAATTGGAGCTGTCAGAAATCATGAAAACTTTGGCTACTCTTGTTGAAAATAATGAAAATAAACTACTTGTTGAAAATAACATTCAAAAACAATATATAGCTCATTCAGATGTTGTAAAATTATATCAGTTGTTTTATAATATTATAGGAAATGCAAATAAATTTACTACGAAAGGTCTTATTAAAGTAATCATACAGGCTGTTGAGTTATCTCCATCAAAAATAAATTTTGAAGTGGTTGTAGAAGATAATGGTAAAGGGATTTCTAAGTCCGACATTGAACATATTTTTGATAACTTTTATCAAGGAATTGTTGAAGAAAAAATACATAACTTTGGCGCAGGATTGGGGTTAAACTTATGTAAAGAACTTGTGGAATTGTTTCAAGGGAATATACATATATCAAGCGATATTAATAAAGGAACCAAAGTAACTTTTAATTTGTTATTTAAAGTCAGAACATCAGAATAATTATGATAAAAGATAGTGAATATAGTTTTTTAGTTGCAGATGACCACAGTATTATTAGAAATGGTTTGTGTTTATTAATTAATGATACATTTAGCAAAGCAAAGGTAACTCAAACCGAGTCATTTGACGATATTTTAAGAGTAGTAAAAGATGTTAAGCTTGATTTGCTTATATTAGATATAAATTTTCCTGAAGGGAATAGTTTAAGTCTTATTCCAACGCTTAAAAAATTACAACCTTCAATGAAAATACTCATCTTTACTTCCTATGATGAAGAGGTATATGCACTACGATTTTATAGTGCGGGTGTTGATGGATATTTGTCAAAGTTAAGTTCCCCAGATCAAATTGAGCACGCACTGCTAACTATTTTAAAAGAAGGAAGATATGCAAGTGATACCATCAAAAATAAAATATTAAATAATTATTTATTTAATAAGTCAGCAAATCCTTTAGATGCTTTGTCGGACAGAGAAATGGAAATTGCTAAATTAATGGTGCAAGGGCTTGGAAATTTGGAAATTTCTAATGTGCTAAATTTAAAATCTACAACTGTAAGTACTTATAAATCAAGAATATTTGAAAAATTATCCATTGATAATTTGTCTGCTTTAATTAATGTTTTTAATATTCATAATATATTGAATTAAAAGTTTGTAGATATAATTCTACATGATCTCCAAAATACTACTACAAATTTTATCTAATATACTTTTTACCTTTGAATTTTAATTTTAAAATTCAACAGATTATAATCATTTAACATTTAGTTGGTTAAAGCTAAAATACACACCAACATGTGTGTTTAATAATGTTAATCTTATAGAAATTGTTTAGTAT
Organism: Flavobacterium sp. 20NA77.7; assembly: GCF_031326205.1. Classification (NCBI taxonomy): domain Bacteria; kingdom Pseudomonadati; phylum Bacteroidota; class Flavobacteriia; order Flavobacteriales; family Flavobacteriaceae; genus Flavobacterium; species Flavobacterium nakdongense. The sequence continues at coordinate 505,526 of NZ_CP133721.1, forward strand.
ATTTGCACACTTTTATTTAACAAAGTAAAATAATGAAAATAGAATTTATTGGATTCCCCAAAAAAGCAAGAACTTTTATTTGCTTTCTCTTATTTATAAATACATTTATTTACTCACAATGTAATACTACTAATTTCACAGTTACTAAAACGAATGGAACGTGTTTTTCAAATGCATCTATAACTGTAAATGTTCCAACTTCGACAGATTGTTCGGCTTGGGTAGCTGTTATTACTAGACCAGCTGATGGTTTTTCTACTCAATTAAATATTCCTACTATAGGCGGTAGTGTTACTTTTACTAGTTTGCCCCCAGGAAATTATAACGTTTCGCTTTCTAATGGTTTTACTACGTTAAATTATGCTAGTAATCCAGTAGTAGTTTCAACGTCGTATGTGAATATGAGTATTTCTGCTACATCTAATCCTCCAACTTGTCAAAATTCTGCACCTGGATATGCTCCCAATGGGACTTTAACAATAACTGTAGCAAACGGTACGGGAATAGGACCTTTTGTATATACATTAACTGCTTCAAATGGTACTCAAACCGCTACAAGTTCAAATAGAGTTTATACTTTTTTGAATGTTCCAGGAGGAGAAGTTGTTGGTATTTCAGTTACTGATCAAGCAGGAGGTTCTCCTGGGTGTTCTGTAACTTCTACACAATCTCCAACAACTGCGACAAATACAGCAGCAATAATGGCTTTTAATGATAGACCATTTAATTATGAAAGGGATTGTTCAAATCCTACATCTAGTTGTAATAATGTAAACTTATTTGTTAATATTAAAAATTTAAATGCTACCAAACTTGCAATTGTTCAACAACCGGGTAATGCAACAATAACAATAGCAGGCAATACATATAACCTAACTTATTTATCTGGTTCTGCTCGATTTAAATATGACCCCGTTGCAACAGGTGGGCCACAATTAGTTAATGGTACAGTAATAACTACCACTTTTTTTGATGGATGTAATACTATATCGAAAACGAGTACGGTACAAATGAATGATACGTTTCTTTCTGCTAATCCAACAACTCTTACAAATACTTCTAATTGTACAGTTTCTTATAGAATTCAGCTTTTAGGAGATCAAGATGTATCTGGAGGAAATGGTTTTGTTGATAGAGCAGTTTATTTTTGTCAACAAAACACCATTTTATTTGAAAGAAGAATTTCGACATCTCCAGATGTATGGCAAGTAGTGCCTAGTACAGATATTACACCAAATCCTTCAGCCTCTACTAATCCTCTAGGGGTAAATATAGGTGTCGCAATTCCGTCTGCAGGAACTAATTTTTTTGTTAATCAACCAGGATATTATCGTGTAACCGTTTCAGATGCTTGTCATTCGGTACAGCGTTTTGTAAATGTAGTTTCAACAAATCCTTTTACAAATGTATCTGCAGCTCAAACTACTTCTGTTTTACAGGGAACTTCTGCAATTAAAGTAAGTTTTAGTGGTTTACCGCCATTGACATCTCCTGTAAAAGTTAAAATTACTAGAGTAGACGGACAAACTAGTATGACTATTAATCCGACTCAGCCTGCATATTTGGCAGGTACTTACACAATTAATTTTCCAATAGAAAGAAGTGTTGGTTATCCTGTAAATGCTACTTATATTCAAGACTTACCTTTAGGACAGTATATTGTTGAATTATCTGATGGCTGTTCTGCTTCCACTGGTTTTACAAAAACAATAAATGTTAATTTAACCAATGCGGTATCATATAACCCGCAGTTTTCTGTTACTACAGGGTGTATAGGCTCGAATAGCATTTCTTATAATATGAATCCTGTTAATTCGCCTAATTCTGATAATCAAGTACGATTGTATACTGCTAATAGTAATGGAAGTTTAGGAACTTATCTACAAATATCCCCTTCTGGTTCTTTGTCAGGTTCGTTTTTAAATTTAAATTCTGGAAATTATTATATTCAATTTGGTAATATCAAATCAGAAGCTATGGGAGGAGGAGCTTTCTATTCTGCAGCAATGAATAATATGGGCCCATGGCAATATTTAGTGCCAATAACTATTCAGCCTTATCAAGATATTACGGTAGCAACAGTTACTTCCTTTTGTGATATTGGTAACACCAATTCCGGAATCATATTAACGCAAGTTACGGGAGGTAATATAGTTTATCCTATTACTTTTCAATTATTTTCTGTTTCAAATCCCACTACTCCTTTACAATCAGCTACTTTTCAAAGTTTAGTTGACGCGGTTGCTTTTGAAGATGTATCTGTTGGTAATTATTTTGTTAGGGTTACAACTGCTTGTTATTCGGTCGATACAAATGTAACATTATCTACTTCAGGAACAGTTCCTCAGGCAGAAGTTAGTAATCCAGTTATTTGTCCTGGAAGTCCAACTACAGTAGCAATTATTGCAGCCTCTCAAAATTTATTTGATGTAACATGGTCGGCAAATGGACAAGTTGTAGGTACGGGAATGCCAATTACATTAGCGCCTACAGTAACCACTACTTATACAGCAACTTATACATTGAAGAGCATCTATGGTTGTACTAATAGTCCCGTTTATACTTCGAATGTAACTGTTACAGTTACACCTAATCCAAATTTAGGACTTGCTGTTTCCGATATTAATTTATGTGATGGTTCTGCACCAAGTGTAACCATTTCAAATACGCAAAGTGAATTTACATATGAAATAGTTAACTCAAATGGAACTTCTTTTTCACCTCCTTTATTAGCAAATGGTAACGGAGGAAGTTTAACCATTGCTATTCCTAATACGATAACATTAACTGCTGGCCAAGTATTAAAAGTTAAATCCACTAATGGAAATGCAGGTTGTACAGGATTGTTAACGGATGTATGTAATGTTTTAAATGGTACTTTTAATATTACTTGTCCAACTTTTCCTTTATCTTCTGTGCAATGTTATGCGGATTTACCTTCTCAAACATCTTATACAATTTCACAATTTCAAGCATTAGGTAATGGTGATGGAATCATTAATGTTGTAGGATGTGGGGTTATTGAAATTACAGCTACAAACGGTCCAAATCCAGGTTGTAATGCAAATGCAATTAGAACATATACTATTACTGAATATGCCGATCCAAATAACAATGATGTAAGAGATGCAGGAGAAAATACTATCTTACATACAACTAATTGTACTCAGACAATCAATATTAACGATACTACAGCTCCTACTATCACTGGAACTTTATCAGTTTTAAATGTATCTGGACTTCAACCTTTAATTACTAACGCTATTGCTTTATCTACAACAAATCAAGTTGTAGTAAATTCATTAAGTACATTAGACTTTTTAACTGTTACAGGTGGTGAAATGTATGGTCCAAGTATCGTATCAAGTCCTGTTATTGCTAGTGTTGCAAAATTAAATAACAACCAGTGGATATTTGCTTGTTGGAATGGAAGCGGAGTGCTTTACACTAAAATGGTATTAGTAGAGTTTTCAATAATATCAGGTCAATTACATGCAAAAATAGTTCAGTCAAAATACACAACTTCAAATTCTGTTTCGAGTGCAGCAAGTATTTTAGCTGCCTGGAATGCTTCAAGTACAACTACTTCTCCTTCACCAAATGCATATGGTGTAAGGTTTGTAACTTTATCATCACTTGCTTGCGATGTTTTATCATCACCAGCAGCAATGACTACAGTAGCGGCATTAGAAGCAGCAGGCTTAACGATATCAGACAACTGTACTACAGATGCTAATTTAGTTGTAACGAGTGTAGATGGCACAGCTACAGGTACGTGTCCAATTACATTTACAAGAACTTACACAATAAAAGACGCTTGTAACAATGCTTCAACAGCTACTCAAATTATCAACATCAACGATACAACTGCACCAGTTGTAACAGGTACATTACCAGCAGTAAATGCCACTGGTTGTGCTATCGCAGATGCCCCAGCAGCAATGACTACAGTAGCGGCATTAGAAGCAGCAGGCTTAACGATATCAGACAACTGTACTACAGATGCTAATTTAGTTGTAACGAGTGTAGATGGCACAGCTACAGGTACGTGTCCAATTACATTTACAAGAACTTACACAATAAAAGACGCTTGTAACAATGCTTCAACAGCTACTCAAATTATCAACATCAACGATACGACCGCGCCAGTTGTAACAGGTACATTACCAGCAGTAAATGCCACTGGTTGTGCTATCGCAGATGCCCCAGCAGCAATGACTACAGTAGCGGCATTAGAAGCAGCAGGCTTAACGATATCAGACAACTGTACTACAGATGCTAATTTAGTTGTAACGAGTGTAGATGGCACAGCTACAGGTACGTGTCCAATTACATTTACAAGAACATATACAATAAAAGACGCTTGTAACAATGCTTCAACAGCTACTCAAATTATCAACATCAACGATACGACCGCGCCAGTTGTAACAGGTACATTACCAGCAGTAAATGCCACTGGTTGTGCTATCGCAGATGCCCCAGCAGCAATGACTACAGTAGCGGCATTAGAAGCAGCAGGCTTAACGATATCAGACAACTGTACTACAGATGCTAATTTAGTTGTAACGAGTGTAGATGGCGCAGCTACAGGTACGTGTCCAATTACATTTACAAGAACTTACACAATAAAAGACGCTTGTAACAATGTTTCAACAGCTACTCAAACTATCAACATCAACGATACAACTGCACCAGTTGTAACAGGTACATTACCAGCAGTAAATGCCACTGGTTGTGCTATCTCAGATGCCCCAGCAGCAATGACTACAGTAGCGGCATTAGAAGCAGCAGGCTTAACGATATCAGACAACTGTACTACAGATGCTAATTTAGTTGTAACGAGTGTAGATGGCGCAGCTACAGGCACGTGTCCAATTACATTCACAAGAACCTATACGATTACTGATGCTTGTAACAATACAAACACAGCTACACAAACAATTAATATCAACGATACGACTGCACCAGTTGTAACAGGTACATTACCAGCAGTAAATGCCACTGGTTGTGCTATCGCAGATGCCCCAGCAGCAATGACTACAGTAGCGGCATTAGAAGCAGCAGGCTTAACGATATCAGACAACTGTACTACAGATGCTAATTTAGTTGTAACGAGTGTAGATGGCACAGCTACAGGTACGTGTCCAATTACATTTACAAGAACATATACAATAAAAGACGCTTGTAACAATGCTTCAACAGCTACTCAAATTATCAACATCAACGATACGACCGCGCCAGTTGTAACAGGTACATTACCAGCAGTAAATGCCACTGGTTGTGCTATCGCAGATGCCCCAGCAGCAATGACTACAGTAGCGGCATTAGAAGCAGCAGGCTTAACGATATCAGACAACTGTACTACAGATGCTAATTTAGTTGTAACGAGTGTAGATGGCACAGCTACAGGTACGTGTCCAATTACATTTACAAGAACATATACAATAAAAGACGCTTGTAACAATGCTTCAACAGCTACTCAAATTATCAACATCAACGATACGACCGCGCCAGTTGTAACAGGTACATTACCAGCAGTAAATGCCACTGGTTGTGCTATCGCAGATGCCCCAGCAGCAATGACTACAGTAGCGGCATTAGAAGCAGCAGGCTTAACGATATCAGACAACTGTACTACAGATGCTAATTTAGTTGTAACGAGTGTAGATGGCGCAGCTACAGGTACGTGTCCAATTACATTTACAAGAACTTACACAATAAAAGACGCTTGTAACAATGTTTCAACAGCTACTCAAACTATCAACATCAACGATACAACTGCACCAGTTGTAACAGGTACATTACCAGCAGTAAATGCCACTGGTTGTGCTATCTCAGATGCCCCAGCAGCAATGACTACAGTAGCGGCATTAGAAGCAGCAGGCTTAACGATATCAGACAACTGTACTACAGATGCAAATTTAGTTGTAACGAGTGTAGATGGCGCAGCTACAGGTACGTGTCCAATTACATTTACAAGAACTTACACAATAAAAGACGCTTGTAACAATGCTTCAACAGCTACTCAAATTATCAACATCAACGATACGACCGCGCCAGTTGTAACAGGTACATTACCAGCAGTAAATGCCACTGGTTGTGCTATCGCAGATGCCCCAGCAGCAATGACTACAGTAGCGGCATTAGAAGCAGCAGGCTTAACGATATCAGACAACTGTACTACAGATGCTAATTTAGTTGTAACGAGTGTAGATGGCACAGCTACAGGTACGTGTCCAATTACATTTACAAGAACGTATACAATTACAGACGCTTGTAACAATGCTTCAACAGCTACTCAAATTATCAACATCAACGATACGACCGCGCCAGTTGTAACAGGTACATTACCAGCAGTAAATGCCACTGGTTGTGCTATCGCAGATGCCCCAGCAGCAATGACTACAGTAGCGGCATTAGAAGCAGCAGGCTTAACGATATCAGACAACTGTACTACAGATGTTAATTTAGTTGTAACGAGTGTAGATGGCGCAGCTACAGGTACGTGTCCAATTACATTTACAAGAACATATACAATAAAAGACGCTTGTAACAATGCTTCAACAGCTATTCAAATTATCAACATCAACGATACGACCGCACCAGTTGTTCAAACAACAATAGGATCTTTAAATATTTCATTAGAATGTTCAGATGTTACTGGAATAGCAAGTGCTTTAGCACAATTACCTTCCGCTACTGACAATTGTTCGGTACCAATACTACATTTAGTAAGTGATGTAACGACGGGGGATGCGACTTGTTCTAATGCTTATGTTAGAGTTCGAACATGGAATTTTACAGATTCTTGTGGAAATACAAGTATAAATTTTGTACAAACGATTACTGTTCAAGATACAACAGCTCCTATTTTTTCAGGTACGTTGCCTCAAGATGTTACTTTAGAGTGTAATCAAACTATTCCTTCGGTACAGTCTTTAACAGCAACTGATACTTGTGGAGGTAATGTAATAGTTACTTTTGCAGAACAAACAATTGCAGGTTCTTGTCCTAATAATTATACTATTTTTAGAACATGGACAGCAACAGATGTATGTGGTAATTTTGCCACCCATATACAAGAAATTATTGTTCAAGATACCACACCTCCTGTTTTTGTAGGAACTTTACCAGCGTCTGAAATTTATGCAAAATGTGAAGGCATTCCAGTTGCTCCGATATTAACAGCTACTGATAATTGTGGTACACCAATAGTAAGTTATAATGAAGTTAGAATTGATGGAGATTGTACAAATAAATATAGATTAGATCGAACGTGGACGGCAACAGATGCTTGTGGAAACGAAACAGAGTTTAAACAAACGGTTTATTTAGCTTGTTACGTGACGCCATTCAATGCATTGTCTCCCGATGGTGATGGATTGAATGATACATTTATTATTGAAGGACTTGAGTGTTATCCTAACAATTCTGTAGAAATATTTAATAGATGGGGTGTTAAGATTTTTGAAGCCTCATTCTATGATAATGTAAATACAGTATTCAGAGGTTTATCTGATGGAAGGGTAACCATTTCACGAAATGATAAATTACCTACAGGAACATACTATTATGTTTTAAAATATGAATATGATTTGTATGGAAGAGAAAAAGAAAATATTGAAAAGACAGGATATATTTATATTCAAAATGAATAAATTAATCATGAATAAAGTAATTAGAATGAAAGAAACATTAAACAAACTTATATTACTAATGTTGTTTATGTTTTTAGGAGTTACTTCGGTAGAAGCACAACAAGATTCCCAATTTACGCAATATATGTACAATACAATAAACGTGAATCCCGCGTATGCTGGTTCAAGAGGAGTATTGAGCGTTTTTGGGATGTATAGAGCACAATGGGTTGGATTAGACGGAGCGCCTACAACTAGTGCGGCTTCAATACATTCACCCATTAATAATTCACATGTAGGTTTAGGTCTTTCAATTCTAAAAGATGAAATAGGCCCTTCAGATAGAAAAACTATTTCGGCAGACGTTTCCTATTCGGTTCAAACTTCAGACACTTATAAACTATCTTTTGGATTAAAAGGTTCAGCTAGTTTATTAAATGTAGATTATACTAAGCTTACTCGATATGATTTAAATGACCCCAGATTTCAAAATAATATTGATAATCAATTTTCACCAAATATTGGAGCAGGAGTTTATTATCATTCCGATAAATTGTATGCAGGAATTTCCGTTCCTTTTATGTTAGAAACAAAACATTTTGACGATAATGCATCTTCAGTAGCTAAAGATGGCCTACATTATTATTTTATTGGAGGATATGTATTTGATTTGTCTGAGACAACAAAGTTTAAACCTGCTTTTTTAATTAAATCAGTTAAAGGAGCACCACTTCAAGCTGATTTAACTGCAAATTTCATGTTTAATGATAAATTTGTAGTAGGTGGGGCTTGGCGTTGGAGCGCGGCATTTAGTGGTTTGGTTGGTTTTCAAGTGAATAGCAATTGGTTTATAGGTTATACTTATGATGCAGATACAACTAAACTAGCTAATTACAATTCTGGGTCACATGAAGTTTTTTTAAGATATGAATTTAGAGGAAAACAAGAAAAAATTGTTTCACCAAGATTCTTCTAATAAGATAAAAGGTATGAAATTTAAAAATAAGCTTTTCGTTTGTATTGTTTTATTTAGTTTTTTTGGTGTTGCACAAGAAGTTCAACTTAAAAAAGCGAATACCAACTATGAACAATTTCAATATGTTGATGCAATCAAAACGTATGAAAAGGTTGCTGCAAAGGGGTATAAATCAGTAGAGCTATTCAGTAAATTAGGAGATTCCTATTATTTTCAATCAAATTTGAAAGAAGCGAATAGATGGTACGAACAGCTTTTTGCACTTAAAGAAAATGTAAATTCAGAGTATTATTTTAGATATGCACAAACCCTGAAAGCTGTTGGTAAGTATGAAAAAGCAGACCTAATGATGTCGGAATTTAATAAATTAAACAGTTCTGATTTACGAGCAATTTTAGCAAATGAGCAGGTTAATTATTTAGAAGAAATTAAGAAAAATTCAGGTAGATACCGTGTGCAAAATGCAGGTATAAATTCTGCATATTCAGATTATGGCACGTCGTTTTATAAAAACACACTTGTTTTTACATCAGCAAGAGACACAGGCGGTGTTTTTGTCAAAAAACATAATTGGACCAATCAATCATACACAAATCTTTATGGGGCATTAATTACAGATAATGGAAATCTTTCGGAGCCCGTAAAATTTTCCAAAAAAATTGATTCAAAGTATCATGAGTCTACACCTGTTTTTACAAACGATGGTATGACAATGTATTTTACACGTAATAATTTTTTAAATGGTAAAAAAGGGAGAGATAGCGAAAAAACTATTTTATTGAAAGTATACAAAGCCACTAAAAATGGAGATACTTGGGAAAATATAACCGAATTACCATTTAATAGTGATGAATATAGTTGTGCACATCCCGCATTAAGTCCAGATGAGAAAACCTTGTATTTTTCGTCTAACATGCCGGGTACAAAAGGATTATCAGATATTTTTAAAGTTGCAATTCTTGAAAATGGTAATTTTGGAACTCCTGTAAACTTAGGTGATAAAATTAATACAGAAGCGAGAGAAACATTTCCTTTTATTTCTAACAAAAATGAATTGTATTTTGCTTCGGACGGACATCCAGGATTAGGCGGATTAGATGTGTTTATAACGCAATTAAATGAAGACGGCACCCATGGAAAGATTAAAAATGTAGGTGAGCCTGTGAATAGCAATGCAGATGATTTTGCTTTTATTATGGATACAGCTACAAAAAATGGTTTCTTTAGTTCAAATAGACAAAGAGATAATTTAGGTTTTGATGATATTTATAAATGTACAGAAACAATACCTGTTCCAAAAGATTGTCAACAAGCGCTAACGGGTTTAATTACTGATGGAGAAACACAATTACCAATAGAAGGAGTTAAAGTAGTGTTGTATGATGCAAACTATGTTAAAATGGATGAAGTACGTTCTGATAAAGAGGGTAAATTTGATTTTGGTTCAGTTGATTGTGAAAATAAATTTAGAATCCGCACAGAACTTAAAGAATATTCACCCAATGAAATAGCTGTCTTTACACCTAAAATTTCGGGTACTACAGATACTAAAATTAGTTTAACGCCTTTACTACAGCCATTGAAAGTAGGTAGAGATTTAAGAAGAACATTAGGAATTGAAATTATTTATTTTGATTTAAATAAAGCTACTATACGTCCAGATGCAACCGTTGAATTAGCTAAAATATTAGAAGTAATGAAACAATTTCCCGATATGGAAATTGATGTTAGATCACATACCGATAGTCGTCAAACAGCAAAATATAATTTAAATTTATCCGAAAGAAGAGTAAAAGCTACGATACAATGGTTAGTTGAAAATGGCATAGAAGCTAAAAGACTAACCGGAAGAGGCTACGGCGAATCGCAATTGGTTAATCATTGTGAAGACGGTGTTAAATGTACAGAAGAAGAACACCAAGCCAACAGAAGAAGCGAGTTTATAATTACAAAATTGTAATGGGTATACCTTGTTAGCTTTTTGAATATTAGCTATATATTCTCCACATTTATTTTTAAGGTAATCAAATAGTATTAATGGCTACTAAAAACACAATATTTAATATTATTAAATCGTTGTCAATGAATGAGAAAAGATATTTCAAAATTTATTGCAAACAACATGTGTTAAATGGTCAAAATAAATATGTGTTGTTGTTTGATTTAATAGATAATCAGTATTTTTTTGATACAGATTTTATTAAAAAAGAGCTTAATAAACATAGTTATTCCATAAAAAATTTTTCGTCAGATATTAATTATCTCACAAAAATTTTATTAAAGTGTTTAAATGAATTTCATTCAGAAAAAACCTCTGATTTGAAAGTAAAACAGAATTTAATCACCATTGAAATTTTATTTTATAAAGGCTTGTATGAAGAATGTTTACAATTAATTTCAAAAACTAAACGCATTAGATTAGCCAATGAAAATAAAAATTTGTTGTCTGACTTATTGAATTGGGAAAAAAAATGTGTGGGATATTCTAAGGGTTTACCACATGCTATTGAGGTAAATAATAAATTAGATATCTATTTTGATGATTTAAAAGAAAAAAAAGTAATAACAGATTTGTATTATAAAAGCTATAATTACAAAAACAATATAGGTAAAATTTCACCAGAAGCTCTTGTTGCTGAGTTTAAAAGTGCAGTATTAATTCCATTAGAAGAACAAAAATTTTCTCTTAAAACCTTGCAGTCAAATGTGTTTTACAACTTGATTTATGCTAATTATTTTAAGGTAAATAATGATAAAGAAAGTGAATTAACTTATTTAAAAAAGGTTTCTTTACTATATGAGAACAATGAAGAGTATAAATTTGAAAACCCCCTTGATTTTATATCGATATATATAAGGATAATAGATATAAATAAAAAGAAAGATACTTCAATTTTTTATGCAGATTTGGCAAAATTAAAAGGCTTTACTAACATTATTAGTCTGCAGAATAAAGTAGCTGAGGAAAGGATATTTTTACATGCAAATCAATTAGAATTAGAGCATTTACTCTATATAAATAAGACTAAAGAAGCATTTGTGATATTAGACTTGCTTAAGGCTGCTTTATTAGAAAAAAGATATACGGTAGAGCCTTATTATATCATTTCAACCTATTATTTATTTGCGGCGGCATATCTTTCAATCAAAAATTTCTCATTAGCTCTAAAATATATAAATACGATTCTAAATGAATATCAATTTGTGCAACATCCAAAGTCATTTATACAAGCTGAATTTTTAAATATTGTAATACATTATGAATTGAAAAATTATTTTCTTGTCCTTAAGTTTATTGCTCAATTACAAAAAAAATATAAATCAAATTTCAGATTTAGCTATTTTGAATTAGAAATATTAAAGGTGATTACTAAAGTAGCTAAAAATCCACATATTGTTAATGAGAAAGTAGTTTTTACCAAACTTAAAAATGAAATATATGAGAAATTTGAATTGTCGCAATTAGTGAATAATAATTATTTAAAATATATTATATCAAAAACTTCGGCTTAATACAATATTTTTAGTTTTTTGGCTTAAAACAAGTATCTAATATAAACAAAAAAGGCTGTCTAGAAATAGACAGCCTTTTTATTAATAAATAGGTTATTTAGTTTTTAATTAAACGTTGTGATTTACTATTTTCACCTTGTTTAACAACTACATTATAAATACCGCTTGGTAAATTAGAACCTATGTTAATTGAATTTAGATCTTCTTTCTTAACTATTTTAGTTTCAATAGTTCTTCCTTGAATATCATAAATACTAATCTCAATAGCGTTACCACTATCAGATACAATATTAACAGAGAATGCATCAACAGTAGGATTTGGATATAATATTACATTATAATTTATTACTGTTTCTTTTCCTTTGTTTTCATCATTTTGTCTATTAATAACATAATTACATTCATTAACTACAAACGTTGATGAAGTTAGAGTTGTACCATTATTTAAAGTAACTGTAACAGAATAATTACCTGGTTGATTTACAGAAATAATTGGGTTTGTAGATCCATTTGACCATAAATAACTAACAACATTATTGTTGTTTAATAAAGATAGGGTAGTAGATGAACCATTACAAATCTCATGATTACCAACAATAACTGCACTTGAATTAGCACAATCATAGTAATTTAAATTAATGTCGTCAATTAAATTACCAGCTCCAGGACTATTACCTGTCAATCCTTCAATTTTTACCCTTACTTTAGTTTGGTTTACAGCACTTGTATAATTAGCTGTGATTTTTTTCCAAACATTGTAAGTAGCAGTAGAATTAAATGAGTAAATATTAGTATTAGTAATAGGATCGTAAAGAGTAACTTTAATAGATTCAGTAGAAGTTGTACGTCCTCTAAACATGAAACTCAATTGTAGTGTTTTATTAGTTAATACAGTTACATCTTGATAGATTTTACCATAAGTACTTCCATTTAATTCAATATATTGACTTCCGTTTGGTATTGGAATATTCAATACGTTTTTATGTACTTCAATTTTATTTCCATCAACTAAGTTAGTCCAATTTGGAACTGAAACTGTATTCCAAGAAGTTGTTATTGCAGGGTTCTCAAAAGATCCATTAGTTAAAAGGTTATTTGAACTTGGACAATAACCAGGTGTGCATGCAGAAGTATTCACGATAATTTGTTTTACTACACTACAACCATTAGGATTTGAAATAGTTACAGAATAAGTGCCTGAATTTGTTACAGTGATTGAAGCTGTTGTAGCTCCTGTATTCCACAGGTAAGAAGTACCACCAGTAGCGGTTAATACACTAGAAGTTCCTGAACAAAACGCAGTAGTTCCATTAATTGTAGCGCTTGTTAAGAAGTCAGCAACTACAAACGGATCAGAAATACTGCTTGTTCCATTAGCAAAAGTAACCTTAACATAATAACTACCTGCTTGACTAACTGTAATTGTAGGAGTTGTAGCTCCTGTAGACCATAAGTAGCTTACCGCATTAAGTGTATTTGTTACGCTTAAAGTTGAAGAAGCTGCACTAGTACAAATATAATTTGAACCTGTAATTGCAACTCTATTTGGGCCACAATCTTTATAGTTTAAGATTACATTGTCTAAGTAGTTTCCGCTACCTGGGAACATTGATGCAATTGTTTGTAATCTTACTCTAACCGAAGTTTGATTAGGACCAGTCACATAGCTGCCTGTTACTTTTTTCCAAACACCATAAACAGCTGTTACGTCAAATGTATATACGTTGCTATTGTCTGTTGGATCAGAAAGAGTAACGCGTAATTTTTCTACACCTACAGCACTTTCTCTTGCTCTATGCATAAAGCTTAGGTCCAGTGATTTGTTTGGTAATACAGCAACATCTTGGTGAATGTTTCCTCGGTTATTTGCATTTAATTCAATAAATTGGATACCGTCTGATGGAGCTGTCCAACATCCAACACAATATAAATTAGCTCCCATGATTTCAACTTTATTTCCATCGGCTGCATTTGTCCAATAAGGCATTTGTTCGAATCCATAATAACCATATTTTGATGGATTTTCAAATGAACCATTTTGTAATAAATTGTTAGTTGAAGGACAAGCAGGAGTGCAATTATTTGCATTTATTGCTAATGAAGCAGTTGCTTGACAACCATTGCTATTTGTAACTGTTACAGAATATGTTCCACTAACTGCAACAGAAATTGTAGCGGTTGTAGCACCTGTATTCCATAAATAAGAAGCTCCATTTGAAGCAGATAGCGTAGTAGTTTCTCCAAAGCAGAAAGAATTCCCTTTTGAAGAGGTAATTGACGCTGTAAAAGCGGCAGGTTCAGTTAATGTTACAGTAGTAGAAGTTGTACAACCATGAGCATCAACAATTGTGAATTCATGTGTTCCTGCTGTTAAACCTGTTTGCGCAGGAGTAATTGTATAAGGTGCAGTTCCTCCTACTACATCAATTTCAACACTTGTTGTTCCACCGTTACATAAAATTGTTCCAGCGTTAACTGTAACAAATAAAGATTTTGGCTGTGGAATATCTATTGTAGCCGTAGCTGTACATCCATTAGCATCTGTAACTGTAAAGTCATGTAATCCAGCAGATAATCCAGCTTGTTCAGGTGAAATTGTGTATGGTGCTGTTCCCCCTACAGGTGTTACTACAACATCGGTTACACCACCATTACAAGCAATTGTACCTGTAGTTGTTGTTAAACTTAAAACAGCTGGTTCAGTAATTGTAACTGAAACTGTAGCTGTACATCCGTTAGCATCAGTAACAGTAAAACTGTGTGTGCCAGCTGCTAAACCTGTTTGAGCAGGAGAAATTGTATAGGGTGCTGTTCCACCATTAGCAGAAACAGTAACATCAGTTGTTCCACCATTACAAGTAATAGTTCCAGCAGTTGCAGAAGCTGTTAATGTATCAGGTTCAGTAATTGTAACTGAAACTGTAGTTGTACATCCATTAGCATCAACAATTGTAAATTCATGTGCTCCAGCTGCTAAACCTGTTTGAGCAGGAGAAACTGTATATGGCGCTGTTCCACCAGTAGCAGAAACAGTAACATCAGTTGTTCCACCATTACAAGTAATAGTTCCAGCAGTTGCAGAAGCTGTTAAAGCTGTTCCTGTTACATCCCACGCACAAGTAGTTGTATTAAACGTTGCTGTTTCATAACAAGCTAATGTTGGTTGCTCAGGTTGTGTTCCTGTTACGTCCCATCCACAAGTAGTTGTATTAAACGTTGCTGTTTCATAACAAGCTAAAGTAGGTTGAGCAGGTTGAGTTCCTGTTACGTCCCACGCACAAGTAGATGTGTTAAACGTTGCTGTTTCATAACAAGCTAAAGTAGGTTGAGCAGGTTGTGTTCCTGTTACGTCCCACGCACAAGTAGATGTGTTAAACGTTGCCGTTTCATAACAAGCTAAAGTAGGTTGAGCAGGTTGAGTTCCTGTTACATCCCACGCACAAGTAGATGTGTTAAACGTTGCTGTTTCATAACAAGCTAAAGTAGGTTGAGCAGGTTGAGTTCCTGTTACATCCCACGCACAAGTAGTTGTATTAAACGTTGCTGTTTCATAACAAGCTAAAGTAGGTTGAGCAGGTTGTGTTCCTGTTACATCCCACGCACAAGTAGATGTGTTAAACGTTGCTGTTTGATAACATGCTAAAGTAGGTTGAGCAGGTTGAGTTCCAGTTACGTCCCACGCACAAGTAGATGTGTTAAACGTTGCTGTTTCATAACAAGCTAATGTTGGTTGCTCAGGTTGTGTTCCTGTTACGTCCCATGCACAAGTAGATGTATTAAACGTTGCTGTTTCATAACAAGCTAAAGTAGGTTGAGCAGGTTGTGTTCCTGTTACGTCCCACGCACAAGTAGATGTGTTAAACGTTGCCGTTTCATAACAAGCTAAAGTAGGTTGAGCAGGTTGAGTTCCTGTTACATCCCACGCACAAGTAGATGTGTTAAACGTTGCTGTTTCATAACAAGCTAAAGTAGGTTGAGCAGGTTGAGTTCCTGTTACATCCCATGCACAAGTAGCTGTGTTGAACGTTGCTGTTTGATAACATGCTAAAGTAGGTTGTGCTGGTTGCGTTCCAGTTACTTCCCAAGTACATGTAGCAGCATTTAACGTTGCCGTTTGATAACATGCAATTGTAGGTTGAGCTGGCGCTGCAGTTATTTTAATTGTACTTGTTGTAGTACAAGTTGGATATGAAGTATTAGGGGTATAAGTAATAGTATACGTTCCAGCCGTAGATGTCGATGGATCAATTTCACCTGTAGTAGCATCAATTGTTAATCCTGATGCACTTGTGAAAGTTCCTCCTGCAGGGCTAAATGTAGGTGTAACAGCTGCACTTGCAGAACATACTTCTGTGTTTGGATATGATAAACTTGGGTTGCACGTATAACAACCACTTAACGTAAGTACCATTGTACAAGTAGTGTTTGGACTGTTTGGACTTTGGTCACTTACAGTAAAGGTAATAGTGTGATTTCCATTTCCTAAAGTACTTAATGACGTTCCAGGAGCTGGAGATTGCGTAATAGTGAAATCACAATCGTCAAAAGCAGCAATTAACGGTCGGTAATCAGGTAAAGTACCTGAACAAGAAGACAACGTTTGATTTGGTGCACAAGCAGTAATTACTGGCGCATTGGCTTCAGTAGCACAGTTTACTGCAATTGTACATCCTGCAATAGTTGTACCACAACTTGCTGTTGCATCTGAAGTTGCTACTGCTGAATTACTTCCAGTAGTTAATGTTCCTGATAAAGAAAAGTTATTACCTGTAACTCCATCGCGATTAGCTGTTGCAGATGCTCCAGAATTAGTAACAATTACTTTTTGAGTAGTGTTGTTTAAAGTACCTGATATAAAGATGTTTCTTGCTTTAGAAGCACTAAGATTTGTTAAGTCATTAGCAAATTTACAGTTATTAATAGTTAATAACATAGCTCCGCTAGGTTGTACATAAAAATCTAAACCATTGTCAAAATTTAGAGCTGGCATATTTGAATTATCAAATAAACACGTATCAAATGTAAAAGTACCTGAAGTTCCTCTTAAAGAAAATGCAGCACCATCATTTGATGTATTAGTACTTGATTCACATAAATACCCGGTTGGATTTGTAGTAGCACAAAAGAAAGCCCCTTGAAATTTACAATTGGTAAAACTAGCAATTAGGTTTGTATCTGTACTTACAGCATAATAATGACCACCACCATTTGTACTACTTGATGAATCACCTTGAATGTAATTTCTGTTAAAACACGAGTTAGTTACGTATAATTTTCCTTGGTTTTGCGCAATGGCACCTCCGGCACGAGCCGAGTTTCCATCAAAAGAAGTGTTGTCTACAGTTACTACAGAAGTAGTTCCAGAGATTTCAATTGCTCCTCCTTTACCATCTGCATCACGCGATTGTGAAAATGCAGAATTTTTAACTTCTAAAGTACAAGAGTTTACTTTAATAGCTCCCCCCGAAGCACCATTAAATCCTGAACAACTGAAAAATAATCCGTCAAATGTAGAGCTAGATCCACTAGATAAATAAATACTTTCTCCAGTTCCACTTGATCCGTAATTCTTTTTCATTACTACATTAGTAAGTTTAAAACCGGTAACGTTTGCATTGACTAACAAGGCTTGTCCATTTCCTGTTGCAAGGAAAAAGTCATACAACTGTAAGTTTTGAATACTCACGTTGTTTGCTGCAATTGTAGCAAAACGATCATCAGTGTGGCTGGTAAAAATAGTATTTCCAGTTCCTGCGCCAATAATAGTAATGGCTTTATTTAATGTTAAGGATTTGTTACCTGTGCCTGTAAAAGTTCCTTTGTCGACATAAATAATGTCTCCAGAAGCCGCAGCTGTATATGCAGCGCCTAAAGTTAATTTTGGTGCACTAGCAGATGTTCCTGCATTGGCATTGTTACCGATTGCGGTAGTATAAATGTCTCCACTCGTGGAGTTGTCATTTACATACCACTTGGTCTGGGCTTGGAGCGTGACGCTCGCAAGCATTAGGAAAAACAAATACTTTGTTTTCCTAATCGTGTCCTTAAGACTAGTAAAAAATTGATTCATATAATAATTGTTTAAATGTTTCAAAAGTTGAATTTTTTTATTTGTTTTAAGGCGAATAATGACTATTTATTTAGTTGTGCGCGAAAGTAATTTGGATATTGTGTAATTGTTAAATATTATTTTTAAAAAATAGTAAGTCAGAATAAGTGCTTAAAAACTTACAATTGCATAATGTATTGAAAAGTAAGTTATTAAGTGTTTTGCCAAATGTAAAAAATCAATATTCAGAAAAAAATATTTTGTTAAAAAAAGATAAAACATTTTGATGTGTAGTTAAAATTCTACAAAAAAAGTATATGTTTTTTTAGGAAGTTAATTTTGAAGTTTGATATATTTGTCAAAGTAAAATTTCAGTTAAAAAAAATAATTGTAATTATCCTTTACCCAAATGAGAAATTTTTTTATTGTTAGTGTTGCTTTTATTAGCTTTTTTAGTTTTGGTTTTGAAAACTATTCAAGTTCAAGTTGTACCATACATTTAAAATCGGGAAGTTTTACGAAAGGGACAAAGGATATTAATTCAATTTTTACTTTCAAAGCTGTCTATTTTGATAAAGATAGTTATGAATTAAGAGAAGAAGCTAAAGCAGAATTGCAAAAAGTTCTTGAAGTAATGAAAGCAAATCCTTCTATAAAAATAGAAGTACGCTCACATACAGATAGTAGAAATTCTGAAGAAGAAAGTATGAAATTATCTATTCAAAGGTCATATGTTATTGTCAATTGGCTAGTAGCAAATGGAATAGAAGCAAATAGATTAATAGCAAGAGGATTCGGTAAATCCCAGCTTATAAATACATGTACTGATAGTGTTCCTTGTTCAGAAGAACAACATCAGGAAAATAGAAGAAGTGAGTTTGTTATTTCTGAAATATAAAAATAGAGATTTGGGGAAATACTCTATTGATGCTTGTAAAACTTCACTCATTTAATGACAATTATTTCTACAATTGTAACAAGCATCTAAAAAAGGGATAGGATATTTAATCCGATTCCCTTTTTTTTATTTATAACGATTAAATTGTACTTCGCTAAAGAAGTTTTACCTTTGTAAAAAAATATTCATGATGCATAAAGCAGGTTTTGTAAATATAATCGGAAATCCAAACGTAGGTAAATCAACTTTGATGAATGCTATGGTAGGCGAACGTTTGTCTATTATCACAAGTAAAGCACAAACAACACGTCATCGTATTTTTGGTATTGTAAATGATGAAAATTACCAAATCGTGTTTTCGGATACACCAGGAATTATCAAACCTGCTTACGAGTTGCAAAGTTCTATGATGGATTTTGTTAAAACTGCCTTTACGGATGCAGATATTTTAATTTATATGGTTGAAATAGGCGAAAAAGAACTTAAAGATGAAGCTTTTTTTACCAAAATTATCCATGCAAAAATTCCAGTGTTACTTCTTTTAAATAAAATTGACAAATCGAATCAGGAATTGTTAGAATCTCAAGTAGCACTTTGGAAAGAAAAAGTACCTAATGCAGAGATATTTCCCATTTCGGCATTAGAAAATTTTAATGTAGAAGAAGTTTTAAATCGAATTTTAGAATTATTACCTGTTTCACCTCCTTTTTATCCAAAAGATCAATTGACAGATAAAACCGAACGTTTTTTTGTTAATGAAACCATTAGAGAAAAAATTTTATTAAATTACGATAAGGAGATTCCGTATGCTGTGGAAGTTGAAACAGAAGAATTTAAAGAGGAAGAAACTATAATTAAAATAAAAAGTGTCATTATGGTCGAAAGAGAAACTCAAAAGGGAATCATCATAGGTCATAAAGGAAGTGCTTTAAAAAAAGTAGGTATGCAAGCACGTGCCGATTTAGAGCAGTTTTTTGCCAAACAAATTCATATTGAAATTTTTGTAAAAGTAAATAAAGATTGGCGAAATAGTTCGTTTCAACTAAGACGATTTGGTTACAATCAAAAATAAGTAATTCTTTTTTCTTCAAGCGCTAGGGTTAAATGAGGATACCACTATTCATGTTTAATTCCAAAAACTGTTAGTTGAATATGATTTCCTCGAATTTTCATTAGATAATCATAAACGAAGTATTATGTCGGAATGGGTCTCTATGGTACGTTCGGTTAAAATAGTTACGTCTAATGTACTAAAAATATTGATAATACGGGATTAAATAGTAACTTTGTACACAAGTTTAGAATAATATGAATAATATAGTTGCCATTGTTGGAAGGCCTAATGTAGGAAAATCTACTTTTTTTAATCGTTTAATACAACGAAGAGACGCTATTGTGGACTCAGTTAGTGGTGTTACTCGTGATAGAAATTATGGAAAAAGTGAATGGAATGGAAAAGAGTTTTCTGTCATTGATACGGGAGGATATATTAAGGGCTCTGATGATGTTTTTGAAGCTGAAATTAGGAAGCAAGTAGAATTGGCTATTGATGAATGCGATGCTATTATTTTTATGGTCGATGTAGAGGAAGGTATTACGCCAATGGATGCAGAAGTTGCCAAATTATTAAGAAAAGTAACTAAACCTGTTTTAATTGCAGTAAATAAGGTAGATAATTCGAAAAGAGTAGCAGATGCAGTTGAGTTTTATAACTTAGGACTTGGCGAATATTTTACAATTGGCGCAATGAATGGAAGTGGAACAGGAGACTTGTTAGACGAATTGGTAAAAGTATTACCAGAAATGCCGCCCGTTGTAGAAGAAGAAAATCCGTTACCAAGATTTGCCGTTGTAGGCCGCCCAAACGCAGGTAAATCATCCATTATTAATGCGTTAATTGGTGAGGATAGATTTGTAGTTACAGATATTGCTGGAACAACAAGAGATGCTATTGATACTACATACAACCGTTTTGGATTTGAATTTAATTTAGTTGATACTGCAGGAATAAGAAGAAAAGCCAAAGTAAAAGAAGATTTGGAATTTTACTCGGTAATGCGTTCAGTTCGTGCTATCGAGCATAGTGATGTATGTATCTTGGTTATTGATGCAACAAGAGGATTTGAAAGCCAGGATCAAAATATTTTTTGGTTAGCAGAAAAAAATAGAAAAGGAATTATAATCTTAGTTAATAAATGGGATTTAGTAGAAAAAGATACCATGACAGCTAGAGATTATGAACGTAAAATTAGAGAAGAAATAGCACCTTTTACTGATGTGCCTATTCTATTTGTATCCGCTAAAGAAAAACAACGTTTGTTAAAAGCCTTAGAGGCAGCTGTAGAGGTTTTTGAAAATAGAAAACAGCGGGTTGCTACATCAAAATTCAATGAATTAATGTTGCCTATTATAGAAGCTTATCCGCCTCCAGCATTAAAAGGAAAATATGTAAAAATAAAATATTGTATGCAATTGCCTACACCTGTGCCACAGTTTGTATTTTTTGCAAATTTGCCACAATATGTAAAAGAACCGTATAAGCGTTTTATAGAAAATAAACTGAGAGAACATTACAATTTTAGTGGTGTACCCATTGATATTTACTTTAGACAGAAATAATATAAAAAAACCGATAAGTATTTATCGGTTTTTTTTGTATTAGAACCCCTCAAGGTTTTATTTTTTTAAAAGTTTATAAACTGAACACTAAAAACTGCCAACTGATTACTAAAGCTACCAACTCCCTCCAGCACCTCCACCAGAAAAGCCGCCTCCGCCAAATCCACCACCGAAGCCTCCGCCAAATCCACCACCAGATGATGAACCGCCGCCAAAACTTCCGCCTCCACGACCCAAACTACTTAATATAATAATATCCATTAAGTCAGGACCACCCATTCCACCAGAATTGCCGCCGTTATTCCCTTTGTTTTTAGAAGCTATGATTAAAAATAAAATTACAAAAACTATTATGATTAGCATTGGAATACTACTTCCTTTATCTTTTTTTCGTTCGCCTTTGTATTTTCCAGTTAATACTTTAAAAATGGCATCAGTACCTTTGTCTAATCCATTATAATAATTTCCTGCTTTAAATTCCGGAATTATAACATTTCTAACAATTTCACCAGTCATACCGGCTACAAGTTGTACTTCGGTTCCATAACCTGGAGAAATCCAAATTTTACGATCGTTTTTTGAAAGCAAAATTACAATTCCATTATCTTTTTCAGCATCTCCAATCCCCCAAGCTTCTCCCCAATTTGGCGTTAAAGTTTGGATATTGTCTCCGTTTAAATCTTCAATTATAATAGCAACAATTTGTGTAGAAGTGGAATCAGAATATCTAACTAATTTTTCTTCTAATTGTGTTTTTTCAACGTCAGATAAAAGTTTTGCATAATCATAAACTGAAGTTTGTAAACTGGGTTTTTCAGGAATTGTAAATTGTCCTAACGAAAATTGAGAAAACAATAAAAAAGCAAAAAAGGCAATACAACTACTACTTTTTAGAATTTGGAACTTAAATTTTCGAATTTCCATATTAACCTTTTGAAATTTCATTAGACAATTCATTTGTGTCGGTTTCATCATCATATGGAAAATGTTTTTTCAATTGTATACCAGCTTCTAAAATCCCTTTAATTAAACCGTCTTTATATTGTCCAGCTTTGAATTTTTCAATCACTATATCTTTGGTAGAATTCCAAAAATCGGGTGCTACTAAATCATTAATGCCTTTATCACCAAGAATTGCAAAACTTTTTGTTTGTGTGCAAATGTAAAAAAGCACTCCATTTTTCAATTCGGTGGCATCCATATTAAGGATATGAAACACCTCTTTCGCTCTTTCCATTAAAGGTTTGGTGCTATTTTCTTCAATATGTACACGAATTTCACCCGAAGTGTTTTTTTCGGCAATCACAATCGCTGCAACAATTTCTTGTTCGTCAACTTTAGATAAAAACGCTGTGCTTTCTGGCATTATTTGAATGTTTAAACTGAATTAGAATTTTACTTTCGGAGCATTTTCTGCTCCAGCAACTGCTTTAAAGTACGCTTTTTCAGTGTAACTACCTAAAAATATATTTTGCGGCATAGCTAAAACATAACCATTATATGCTAATACGGATTCGTTAAAACGAGTTCTTGCAGTTAAAATTTGGTTTTCTGTACTCGCTAATTCATCTTGTAATTGCTTGAAATTTTCTGTTGCTCTTAATTGAGGATACGCTTCAACGCTAACTAAAAGTTTCGATAATGAACTCGTAATACCACTTTGTGCTTGATTAAATTGATCTAATTGCGCAGGAGTAATGTTTTTCGGATCGATAGTTACCGATGTAGCTTTTGCTCTTGCTTCTACAACTGCTGTTAAGGTACTTTTTTCAAAATCCGCAGCGCCTTTAACGGTATTGACTAAATTGTCAATTAAATCAAGTCTTCTTTGGTATGCGGTATTTACATTTCCCCATTCTTTTTCTGTGACTTGACTAAATAGTAACGCTTTATTTTTTACATTCATAAAGTATAAAAAGCCTAAGATAAGAATACCTACGACAACTAATACGGGAGCAAATTTTTTCATAATTTTTTATTATTTTAAGTTAATTTATTTTATTGTTAATTTTTTACTGTTTACTAATCACTGAACACTGATTACTTAATCAAAGTCCTTTTTTCAATTCTTGCAATTTATTTTTGATGCCCTCTAATTTAGTAACAATACCAAAATTATCTAGTGTTTTTTTCTTGTTTTCTTTTAAATGCACTTTTGCACCTTCAAGTGTAAACCCTCGCTCTTTAACTAAATGATAAATGAGTTGTAACGTTTGCACATCATCAGGCCTAAACATTCTATCGCCCTTTGCATTTTTCTTTGGGTTAATTTCGTCAAATTCTTTATCCCAAAAACGAATTAACGACGCATTTACATTAAACGCTTTAGCTAATTCGCCTATGCTGTAATATCTTTTTTCAGGTAAGTTTAATAACATATTATATGTTTTATTCTATAGTATTAGTCTTGTTAGTTATAAATTGTTACACAAATTTAGCATTAATCTAGTGACTGATTTTCTTGATTCGCTAATTTAGCCAAAAGTACATATTCTTTGGCAGAAATGGAACCATAATAAAAGTTAAGCGGATTGACCACTTCACCATTCTTATGAACTTCATAATGCAAATGTGGTGCTTCACTACGTCCTGTACTGCCTACATAGCCAATTATGTCACCTCGTTTTACACGTTGTCCTGCACGTACTTTGTATTTGCTTAAATGCGCATATAACGTCAAATAGCCATATCCGTGCAAAATTTCAATATGATTTCCATAACCCGAAAGTGAACCATCTGCTTTTTTTACAACACCATCGCCCGTTGCATAGATAGGCGTGCCATTTCTTGCAGAAAAGTCCATACCCTTATGAAACTTCTTAATTTTTGTAAAGGGATCGCTTCGGTACCCAAAACCTGAGGCCATTTGCTTCAAATCTTCATTTTTTACTGGTTGTATTGCAGGAATAGCCGCTAGCAATTGCTCTTTTTGTTTGGCAAGTTTTGTTATTTCATCTAAAGAAACAGATTGAATAGCAAGCGCTTTCATCAATTCATCTACTTTTTTAGAAGAAGCAATGACTAATTCACTCGTGTTAAATCCTTCCAAATCTTTATACCTATTTGCACCACCCATGCCTGATCTTCGCTCTTCTTCCTTGATAGGTGCACTGTTAAAATATACGCGATATATGTTGTTATCCCGTTCTTCAATAGCGGTTAATGCCTCGTCCATTAATGCCATTTTATTGCGCAATAATTGGTAATTTAATTGCATCGTTTCTAATTCTCTAGCCTGTAATTTCGTTTTTGGCGTTTCAAAAAATGACGTGTTAGCTAAAATGAAAAAACACAGAAAACCAAATAGGGCAGAGGCTACTAAAAATAATAATACATATCCAAATTTTTGCCCCCTTTTAGGAATAATCCTTTTAAAAGCTAATTTTTCAGAATCGTAATAAAATTTTACCTTCGCCATTACTAAAAATATACTATTTTTGTGCTCGTTACCACAAAGTAACAACTATTATACGGAAAAACTATAAAAATGTTTCAATTTTGAAGCAGATATTTAGTGAATAAAGTACTTTTAGTCCTGCTGTCCGCTATACAAGGTGCCGCTACCATCAGGGCTATACTTGCCGTATAGTATTAAAAACATAATTTGTTTGAAGGCTATACTTTAAACACATAATTTTTTAAACACATAAAAATGACATCACAAGATATCAGAAAAGCCTATTTACAATTTTTTGAAAGCAAAGGACATCTTATTGTTCCTTCTGCACCCATTGTTTTAAAAGACGACCCCACCTTGATGTTTAACAACTCAGGAATGGCGCAGTTCAAAGAATTTTTCTTAGGAAACGGAACGCCAAAGAGTCAAAGAATAGCTGATACGCAAAAATGTCTTCGTGTTTCAGGAAAACACAATGATTTAGAGGATGTAGGTTTTGATACCTATCACCATACAATGTTTGAAATGTTGGGCAACTGGTCATTTGGCGATTATTTCAAAAAAGAAGCATTAGCATGGGCATGGGAATTTTTAACAGAAGTGCTGAAGTTAGATAAAGACCGATTGTATGTTTCTGTTTTTGAAGGAAATCCTGCTGAAAATGTTCCGTTTGATCAAGAGGCATTTGATATTTGGAAACAATACGTTTCGGAAGACCGCATCATTCTTGGAAATAAAAAAGACAATTTTTGGGAAATGGGTGATCAAGGTCCGTGTGGTCCGTGTTCTGAAATTCATATTGATTTGCGTTCCGATGCTGAAAGAAATGAGGTTTCTGGAAGAAGTTTAGTCAACGCCGATCATCCGCAAGTAGTGGAAATTTGGAACAATGTATTTATGGAATTCAACCGTAAAGCTGATGGTTCGTTAGAAAAATTACCTGCACAACACGTAGATACCGGAATGGGATTTGAGCGTTTGTGTATGGCAATGCAAAACGTAACTTCTAACTATGATACCGATGTTTTCACACCGCTTATCGCGAAAGTAGAGGAAATTACAGGATTTAAATATACTTCAAACGAAGTTAAAAATATATCAGAAGAACAAAACAAAACCAACATTGCCATTCGTGTAATAGTTGACCACGTTCGTGCGGTGGCTTTCGCTATTGCCGATGGTCAATTGCCCTCTAATACTGGTGCTGGTTATGTAATTCGTAGAATTTTACGCCGTGCTATTCGTTACGGATTCACATTTTTAGGTACAAACGAACCGTTCATTAATAAATTGGTTGAGGTATTAGCCAATCAAATGGGTGAATTTTTCCCTGAAATCAAATCGCAACAACAATTGGTTACCAATGTAATTCGTGATGAAGAAGCTTCTTTCTTGAGAACATTAGAGCAAGGATTACAATTGTTAGACAAAGTAGTTGCGGAAACATCTGGAAAAGAGGTTTCTGGTGAGAAAGTATTCGAATTGTACGATACTTTTGGTTTCCCGAAAGATTTAACGGCTTTAATTTTAAAAGAAAAAGGCTATTCATTTAATGAAACTGAATTTGAAACTGAATTACAAAAACAAAAAGCCCGTTCTCGTGCGGCTTCTGAAGTAATAACTGATGACTGGATATATTTAAATCAAGGAAATGTTGACTCGAGCGGTAGTGAACAGGCGAAGCAAACGTTTGTGGGATATGACCAAACGGAAAGTGAAGTAAAAATCACTCGTATTCGTAAAGTAGATTCTAAAAAAGACGGCATTTTATACCAAATTGTTTTAGACAATACGCCTTTTTATCCAGAAGGTGGTGGACAAGTAGGAGATAAGGGAATTTTAATTAGTCGAAAGTCAAAAGTCGAAAGTCAAAAGTCAGATGAAGAGAGTCAAGAAGAAATTATTGAAATAATCGATACAAAAAAGGAAAATAATTTAATTATTCATTATTCAAAATATTTGCCTGAAGATTTGAATCAAACATTTATTGCAAAGGTAAATACCGATTTAAGAACGTCAACTTCTAAGAATCACTCGGCTACGCATTTAATGCATTTGGCTTTAAGAACTATTTTAGGAACGCATGTTGAGCAAAAAGGTTCGTTAGTAAATCCTAATTACTTACGTTTCGACTTTTCGCATTTTTCTAAAGTTTCTGATGAAGAATTACGTCAAGTAGAAGCAAGTGTCAATGCGCAAATTGAAGCCCAATTGCAATTAGTGGAGCACCGAAATATTCCAATCAAAGAAGCATTAGACAAAGGTGCAATGGCTTTATTTGGTGAAAAATATGGTGATTCTGTAAGAATGATTGAATTTGGTGACAGTAAAGAATTATGTGGAGGCATTCACGTAAAAAATAGTGCTGATATTTGGCATTTCAAAATTATTTCGGAAGGTGCTGTAGCGGCAGGTATTCGAAGAATTGAAGCCATTACAGGAGATGCTGTTAAAGATTTTTATAAAAACCAAGAAAATACCTTGTCGGAAATTAAAGAAGTTTTGAAAAATCCGCAAGATGTATTAAAATCGGTTGCTTCGTTACAAGACGATAACGCAAAATTGAAAAAACAACTAGAGCAATTAGTAAAAGAAAAAATTGAAGGATTAAAAAATACTTTAGTTGCTGAATTTCAAGAAATAAACGGAATTAATTTCATAGCCAAACAAGTTGATTTATCGATGGCTGCTACGAAAGATTTAGCACAAGCTATCGGAACTTCAAAACCAAATGCGTTTGTGGTTTTAGCTTCAATTGAAGATAATGCGCCAAATATTCACTGTTATATCGCTAAAGAATTAGTGGCAAACAAAAGTTTAAATGCTGGAACTGTTATCAGAGAATTAGGAAAATTCATTGATGGAAATGGCGGTGGACAACCGTTCTTCGCATCTGGAAAAGGGAAAAATGTAAATGGAATTAAAGAGGTATTGGAGAAAGTGGTAGATTATATCAAGTAAAGATGAAAAAAATTGTTGTTGTTTTTTTATTAGTTGTAACACTAATATCATCTTATTTTGGATACAACTATTTTAGTAGTAGAAATTTAGATTTTGATGAGGTTTCACATTATGTAATTTCTGATGATGTTTTGCCAATTCCTACAATTACGCATAGTATTACTAAATTAGAAAATCTATTAGTATATAAAGAATATCCTTATAGTTTGGATATTTCAATTCATAACGAGTTAATTAAAGTTGGATACAGGAAAAAAGAAATTGATAAAGCAAAATTTTCTAAATTAATTGAAGTTTTAGAATATGAGATTAATTTCAAGTTTGGTATTAGCAAATGTGAAACAACTTATAGAGATGTTCTAGTTTTTCAAAAAAATAAAAAAATCGTTGGCATTGTTAAAATCTGTTTTGATTGTGGCAAATATTATTCAATTGGAGAAAATCTACCCAATTTTAATTTTGAAAACTATGATCAATTGGAAAATTTGTTAGAAAAATAATTTAAACCCATAAATTTAGCTGTTTGCAATAGATAAAAACTAAAACAAGTTCAGCTTGACACAAATAGATTTTTAAATAGCCTTGCTTTTTTTGTATTACATTTGAATAAAATTGGCAAATTTTCAAATTTTCAAATTGGCACATTAATCTATGAACTTCACCACAAAAATTTCTATTCAAAAACACAACCATTCGATAACCTATGATTCTAAAATCATGTTGTTGGGCTCGTGTTTTGCAGAAAGTATGGGAAAGAAATTTGACTATTTTAAATTCCAAAATACAACGAATCCGTTTGGTATTATTTTTAATCCGATATCATTGGCCAAAATTATTGAAAGAAGTGCTCAAAAAGAATATTTTACCGAAGATGATATTTTTTTTCATAATGACTTATGGCAGTGCTATGAAGTGCATTCTGAACTTTCGCATCCAGATAAAGCAATATTTTTACATTCTTTAAACGAATTAATCAATTCGACACATACACAATTAAACGATTTAACACACCTTATCATTACCTTAGGAACATCTTGGGTTTACAGAAATATTGAAACCAATGCTATTGTTGCTAATTGTCATAAAGTGCCGCAAAAGCAGTTTACTAAAGAATTGTTGTCAATTAATCAGATTGAAGAGAGTTTAAAAAGTATTATTTCTCTAATTCAAGAAGTAAATCCAAATTGCAACTTCATTTTTACCGTTTCGCCTGTACGACACATCAAAAATGGATTTGTAGAAAATACACTTAGCAAATCCCATTTAATTACAGCATTACACAAAACAATCACCCATCACCCATTATCCATCACCTATTTCCCGTCATACGAAATCATGATGGATGAATTACGTGATTATCGCTTTTATGCCGAAGACATGTTACATCCAAGTCAAACGGCTATTGATTATATTTGGGAACAATTTAGTGATTTTGCTTTTAGTGCCGATACAAAGATACTACTTAAAGAAGTAGAGGGTATTCAAAAACGAATGGCTCACAAATCGTTTCAACCACAATCGGAGGGCCATAAACTATTTAAACAGAAATTAGCAAGTGATTGTCAATCATTACAAGCTAAATTTCCTTTTATGCAATTTGAATTATAATTTTTGCGCTAAGCTATTCCAGCCACCACCATTAATGCATTCTATTCCGTTTTGTTTTAAAATAAACGTAGCTTGACCACTTCGCATACCAGAACGACAACAAGCAATAACTGGCTTGTTTAATTTCTTAATGTCATTAATTTTAGACGAAATAAGTTGCAAAGGAATGTTTTTCGAATCTTTAATATGCCCTTCGACAAATTCTTCATACGTTCGTACATCAATAATAACAGCGCCTTTTGCTACAAAATCTGTAATTTCATTGGATTTATTTCCTAATCCTAAAATATCAAGTAACCCCATGTGTATTGTTTTTTATCAAAAATACACGGAATCTAATTAATGCAATGTAACAAAGGTTACATTTATACTAATTCTGGAAAAATAAGTTCAATTCCATTTGAAATTAGAAGGGATACTTCTGGTCTAATTTTCTTTAGATGTTCTAAATAGTGAAGTACTTTTTCGAGTAATTCATTATTGTTTTTTGTATGTGCTATCTCAGCTATTTCAACACTTAACAGCCAATCGTTACTGTGTTTTGAAGTTACTTCAGAAAATAATTGTTCTAGCGTTAGTGGAGCTGTTTTGTTCTCTCTTAAATTTCTAACATGCTGATACAATTGTTCCAATTCTTCTCTCGCTGCAGATTTTTTTTGTTTGATAGTATGACTTGAAGGCACATGGCTAATCATGTCAAAACTATTTACATCTGCAGGCCCAGCAAAGGCAGAAATTACTTCTTTACCTACGGCCATATCATAAATTCCCCATTCAGGTTGAAATAAAATAGTATTGCCTTGAGAAACAGTACAGTTTTTAAATTTGATGAGTACAATTTTCCCTTGAATATTTCGAGTTCCAGTAATAATTTCGCCCGTTACTTTAATATTTCCTTCAAATTCTAACGTAACTTGTTCGCCTTCATAAATAGCATAGGCACTTAAATCTCTGGGACTCATGTCTTCAATGGCAATATTAATGCCTTTTAGTTTTCCTATTGGAGAACCAAAACCTTCTGCGTGGTATTCCGTTCCATGACCTACAAGTTCTTTTTCACGATAGGCTAGTGCTGTTTTTCCTGTTGTTTGAACATATGCAGGTTTTCCATCATGTGCAATAACATGAGAAAAAACACCTGAAACTTGTAAGCCTGTGCTTAATTCAATTGTGCCTAAAGATTTAGAATCTATTAATTTTTGAATGCCGCTCAATCCACCTTTTCGTAAAG
The DNA here is from genome assembly GCF_031326205.1 of Flavobacterium sp. 20NA77.7. NCBI lineage: Bacteria > Pseudomonadati > Bacteroidota > Flavobacteriia > Flavobacteriales > Flavobacteriaceae > Flavobacterium > Flavobacterium nakdongense. Next base: position 536,415 of record NZ_CP133721.1, read on the forward strand.
CCATTGAATTTGCAAATTCTTCCAATACCATACTTAATTTTGCAAAATCTGGTGTAACAAAAAGTTGCGGTTGCGGTTTAGTAATATCAAAGCTCACATCGGCAGCTTCTATTGAATAAGGTATTTTTTTTACATTATCTGTCATGCACCACGCACTTTCTCCAATAGAAGATAATAATCCAGCGCCATAAATTTTAGGGTTTTCTAATGTGCCAATTAAGCCATATTCTACGGTCCACCAATGTAAGTTTCTAATGCGAGACATCTCTGAAAGTTCGCCCATGTTATTTTGTAAAAAATCAACCTGTGCTTCTGCTTTTTGTATTTCTGTTTCAGGCGTGTCTTCCGCTTCTTTTAGTATAGATAACAAACGTATAGCTTCGTATAATTCATAATCTCTCGCTGAAGAAATAGCTTTGCAGCCGATCTCTCCAAAACGTCTTAAATATTCAGCATATTCGGGATTAGCTATAATTGGAGCGTGTCCAGCCCCTTCATGAATAATATCTGGAGCGGGTGTGTATTCTATGTGTTCTAATTGACGAATATCGCAAGCAATAACCAAAACATTATAGGCCTGAAATTCCATAAACGCATTGGGTGGAATAAAACCGTCAACAGCTACTGCAGCCCAACCAATTTCTTTTAATATTCTATTCATTCCATACATGTTTGGAATGTTGTCAATAGAAATACCTGTTTGACGTAAGCCATCAAGATAAGAATTGTGTGCTACTTTCCCCAGATAAGAAACATTTTTTCGCATGACATAGCGCCATACGGCTTGGTTTATGGGCGTATAATCTTCATAATGCTGTGGAATAATAAATTGCTTTAAATGAGCTGGTAATCTATCAATCAATGGATTACTTTCAAACTGTGCTTCCATAATGGGTTAATGTTGCGTGTTGTAAAATTACGAATTTTTCATAAAAATAAAAAATAATTACCATATTCATAATAACTCTTTTTATTTAGCTTGTTTTATTGCGTAATTAAAAGTGTCTTTTCTAAAATTAAAAAGAAAAAAGCTATTTCTGTTAACAGAAATAGCTTATAAGTAATACTTTATGTGAGGCTAATTATTTTACTTGCGGAGGATATTGCGCTAAAATTTTGTCAACAAATTCTTTGATACGCTCATCTTTTTGATTTACATCTTTGGTTAAATAACCCGTCCCTTCACCTTGCCAAACTAGTTCTTTTGTTTTAGCGTCGATAATGTCAATAAATAGAGTTCCTTCTGGTGTAGTGTAAGTTCTGTTGTAACCCATTCCCCAATAAGGATTCCAGCCCCAACCCATTCCAAAACCATAGTTTTGGTATACATCTACGCGTTCTCTTTCTTTAGTGAAAATACTAACCAAAACATCTGGAGTCTCTGATTTTGAGAATCCTTTTGTAGGCATTACTTCGTCAATAGCATTAAGAATTCGTTTTTTATCTAAATCAGAAATTTCAGCTTTATCTATACCGGCTCTTAAATAAGCATAGGTTTTATATCCATTAAAATTTGCTTTTTTATCATAATCAGCATTTACGCTAACGGAAGCACACGAGGATAAAATGAATAATCCTGCTAATGTAAGTAGTTTAATTGTTTTCATATGTTTAAATTTTAATTGTTAAATAGGTTTTCGTCAACTAAATTTGGCAATGTAACGCGTAATAAAGGTTGCGTTTCCATCGCTCTTTTAATAGCAAAAATAGCTCCTTCATTTCTCGCCCAACTTCTTCTTGATATTCCATTATTTACATCCCAAAACAACATAGATTCTAATCGTCTTGATGCTTCTTTAGTTCCATCAAGAACCATACCAAATCCACCATTAATTACTTCGCCCCAGCCTACACCACCACCATTGTGTATAGAAACCCAAGTAGCACCTCTAAAGCTATCTCCAATAACATTGTGAATAGCCATATCGGCTGTAAATCTTGAACCATCATAAATATTAGATGTTTCTCTGTATGGAGAATCAGTACCCGAGACATCATGATGGTCTCGGCCTAAAATCACAGTTCCAATTTCGCCTTTTGCAATAGCTTGATTAAAGGCTTCTGCAATTTTAATGCGACCTTCAGCATCGGCATATAAAATACGAGCTTGTGAGCCTACGACTAATTTATTTTCTTGTGCCCCTTTAATCCATTGAATGTTATCGGCCATCTGCTGTTGAATTTCGGCAGGTGCAGTTTGCATCATTTCTTCTAATACTTCACAGGCTATTTGATCTGTTTTAGCTAAATCTTCTGGTTTTCCTGAAGCACAAACCCATCGGAAAGGGCCAAATCCATAATCAAAGCACATGGGCCCCATAATGTCTTGAACATAACTAGGATATTTGAAATCTACGTTATTGGTTGCCATTACATCAGCACCCGCTCTAGAAGCTTCTAATAAAAAGGCATTTCCATAATCAAAGAAATACGTACCTTTAGCCGTGTGCTTATTTATAGCTTGGGCATGTCTTCTTAAGGTTTTTTGTACTTCTTCTTTAAATTTATCAGGATTATTTGCCATTAATTCGTTTGATTTTTCAAATGTATAGCCAATAGGGTAGTAGCCACCAGCCCAAGGGTTGTGTAAAGATGTTTGATCAGAGCCTAAATCTATATGCAAATTTTCTTGGTCAAATCGTTCCCAAACATCTACAATATTTCCTAAATAGGCTATAGAAACAATTTCTTTAGTATCAAGCGCTTTTTTTACTCTTGCAACTAATAGATTTATGTCTTCCACTATTTCGTGAATCCAGCCTTGTTCGTGTCTTATTTTTGTAATTTTCGGATTTACTTCAGCACATACTGTAACACAGCCTGCAATAGTTCCGGCTTTTGGTTGTGCACCACTCATTCCGCCTAGACCAGAGGTAACAAATAAGCCACCTTTGGGAGATTTTTTAATTTTTCGAAAACCATTTAACACTGTAATAGTAGTTCCGTGAACAATACCTTGCGGACCGATATACATATAACTTCCCGCCGTCATTTGTCCGTATTGTGAAACACCTAATGCGTTAAATTTTTCCCAATCATCGGGTTTAGAATAATTAGGAATCATCATACCGTTTGTAACAACCACTCTTGGTGCTTCTTTATGCGAAGGAAATAATCCCATAGGATGCCCCGAATACATGACCAATGTTTGTTCATCTGTCATTTCAGACAAATATTTCATCGTGAGTCTATATTGTGCCCAATTTTGAAAAACAGCTCCATTGCCACCATAGGTAATTAATTCATGCGGATGTTGCGCTACAGCATAATCCAAATTGTTTTGAATCATAAGCATAATCGCTTTTGCTTGTTCACTAGTACCTGGATAGTCTGAAATTGGCCTTGCTTTCATTTCATAATCGGGTCTGAAGCGATACATATATATGCGGCCATAATTTTCTAATTCGGTCTTAAATTCAGGAAGCAGTGTAGCATGATGCTTTGCCTCAAAATAGCGTAGCGCATTTTTAAGGGCTAATTTTTTTTCATCATCTGAAAGAATTTCTTTTCGTTTAGGCGCATGATTAATGGTTGTATCGTAAATTTTTGGTTGCGGCAGCACCGCTGGAATACCTTCTGCTATTTGTTCCTTAAATGTCATATGTGGGTGTATATTTTTTTATAAATTACTTTTTAATGGTTCCCGTTTTTTTATCAAATCCATAAGGGCAATGTTTACAACCGCTTTTACAGCAATACCCTCTTTTTAGATGATAATTAGCTGTAAAACATTTATAACCTTCCGGAGTAAAATAAAAATCTTCTCCTTCTTTTAAATTTTTTGGATCAAGTTGCTTGTTCATAGTTACAAAATTAGCAACTTTGCATCAAATTTATTTAAAAAACTCAAGAACTTTATCTTGAAATTAGTTTTATGCCTGATATTTTTAAAATAAACCTTCCTAATACAAGTGATGTCAATCTTTTTATTAAAAGAGAAGATTTAGTACATCCTATCATTTCAGGTAATAAATTTAGAAAATTAAAATATAATTTAGAAGAAGCAAAAAATCAAAGCCACCACACGTTGCTTACTTTTGGTGGGGCATTTTCAAATCATATAGTAGCGGTTGCAGGAGCAGGAAAGGAATTTGGCTTTCAGACCATAGGGATAATTAGAGGAGAAGAATTAGCCTCGAAAATAGAATATAATCCTAGCTTATCATTAGCTGCTTCATTAGGCATGCAGTTTAAATTTGTGGATAGAACCACCTATCGAAATAAGACAGATGAATTTTTTACTGCTAAATTAAGTAACGAATTTGGACCTTTTTACCTTATTCCTGAAGGAGGAACAAATAGTTTAGCTGTAAAAGGGTGTGAAGAAATTCTTTCGGATGAAACGAAAATATTTGATTATATCTGTGTAGCGGTAGGAACAGGAGGTACCATTTCAGGAATAATAAATGCTTCCCAGTTGCACCAAAAAATAATTGGATTTTCTTCTTTAAAAGGTGATTTTCTAACGAATGATATTAGTAAATTTGTATCCAAATCAAATTGGTATATAGATTGCGAATACCATTTTGGTGGGTATGGAAAAGTTTCAGATGAATTAATTTCATTTATTAATCAATTTTATCGTGAACAACAAATTCCTTTAGATCCTATATATACTGGAAAGATGATGTTTGGAGTTATGGATATGATTGAAAAAAAGCAATTTCCAAAAGGCTCTAAAATACTAGTTATACATACGGGTGGATTACAAGGAATTGAAGGGATGAATCGCAAATTGCAAGCAAGTAATAAAACAATAGTAGTGAAATGATAAAGAAAATAATTTATATACTTATAACAATAATTCTCGTAAGTTGTGGAGGGTCTAAAATTAGAACTCAAAAAACGACTTCAACAAAACCACATACTCCTACAAAACCAGTCACAAGTAGTGAAACGCCAAAATCACCAACAATAAAAACGAATGAAGCAGAGGTTTTAGTAGCTACATCTAAAGTAAAAGCTACAACAGAAGATGTTAAAAAATACATTGAAGATTTTAAAGAAATTGCAAAAAATAATATGAAGCAACACGGAATTCCGGCTAGTATTATTATGGCTCAAGGAATTTTAGAATCAGGAGCGGGTTTTGGTCGTTTGTGTATAGAAGCAAATAATCATTTTGGAATAAAATGTCATACAGATTGGACTGGTGAAACCGTTACACATGACGATGATGCTGTTGGCGAATGTTTTAGAAAATACATTCATCCTTCAGAGTCTTATAGAGATCATGCCTTGTTCTTAACAAAAAGAAAGCGATATGAATCCTTGTTTAAGCTTGATAAAGGGGATTATTATGCTTGGGCAACTGGCTTAAAACAGGCAGGGTATGCTACGGACACATTGTATCCTTCTAAATTAGTTGGAATAATAGAACGTTATGAACTATATAAATTAGATAATGAAGTTCTTGGGAGATCTTATGTTCCAAAACCAAAAGCTGAAATTATCACCCTTGATGGTGAGTATATAGTTCAAAAAGGAGATACATTATATTCTTTATCAAAAAAGTTTAATATTACAGTAGACGAATTGAAAAGATTAAATAATATTGTTGATACAGCAATCTCCATAGGTCAAAAAATAAAAATAAAGTAATATGTTATACCAAAGAAGCAGTCAATTATTTGTAGAGTCATCAAAGGTTATACCAGGAGGAGTTAATTCGCCTGTAAGAGCGTTTAAAGCAGTCGGAGGAACACCAATATTCATCAAAGAAGCAAAGGGCGCTTATTTGTATGATGAAGATGGCAATAAATACATAGATTACATCAATTCATGGGGGCCGATGATTTTAGGTCATGCACATGAGCCTGTAATTAATGCTATAACCGAACGGGCAAAAAAAGGAACTTCCTTTGGTACCCCAACGGCACTAGAAACTGAAATTGCAGCTTTGGCAGTTTCAATGGTGCCTAATATAGATAAAATACGTTTTGTTAATTCAGGAACAGAAGCTTGTATGAGTGCCATTCGATTAGCAAGAGGATATACAAAAAGAGAAAAAATAGTCAAATTTTCTGGTTGTTATCATGGTCATTCCGATTCGTTTTTAATTGCCGCAGGAAGCGGATTGAGCACATTTGGTGTGCCCAATAGTCCTGGAGTTACAGAAGGCACAGCAAAAGATACCTTACTTGCAACATATAACGATATTGAAAATGTAAAAGCGCTATTTGAAGCTAATAAAAATGAAATAGCCGCAATTATTATTGAACCTGTAGCAGGTAATATGGGGTGTGTACCTCCAAAAGAAAATTTTTTAGAGGAATTACGTGAAGTATGTACTACTAATGGAACGTTATTAATTTTTGATGAGGTAATGACAGGATTTCGTTTGGCAAAAGGAGGCGCGCAAGAAGTATTTAATGTAAAAGCTGATTTAGTTTGCTTTGGTAAAGTAATAGGAGGCGGATTGCCTGTTGGAGCATTTGCAGGGGAAGCAAAAATTATGGATTATTTATCTCCTTTAGGACCCGTTTATCAAGCAGGAACGTTGTCTGGTAATCCTTTAGCTATGGTAGCAGGTTTACAAATGCTTAAAGAAATAAATGCTGATGAAGAATTATTTACGAGATTAGAACAAAAAACAGCTTATTTAGAAAAGGGAATTCGTGAGGTTTTAGTTGCTACAAAAGTTCCTTTTACCATAAATAGAGTAGGATCTATGATTTCGGTTCATTTTGATACTAGACCAGTAGTTGATTTTGAAACAGCTAAAAATGGTGATAATGATAGGTTTAAACTGTTTTTCCATGAGTTGTTGAAAAAAGGAATTTACATTGCGCCTTCTGCTTATGAAACATGGTTCATTACAGATGCACTCACTTATGAAGATTTAGATTTTACTATACAATGTATTAAAGAAGTGTTTTAAAACTAAAAAAGCCCGATATCGGGCTTTTTTCTTATTTTCTACTTCGTTTTATTAATGCGTAAGTTTTTTCAATAACTCCGTATTTTTTTCTAACTTTTGCATCTTATCTGCAGGTAAAGTAGCTCTTAATTTCATTTCAATAATATTAGCTAATTCAGCTTTACGCTCAGTAGATAAATTATCATTCAATACAGTAAATTTGTATTCAAATAAACGTTTTAAATCTTCGGCCATTGTTCCTTCTAAAGCAACAAACTCTGTTAATGCTTTAATGTCTTTTTGTGCTTCTACTGCGGCATCTACTTTTTTAAATTCTTTATCTTGAGCGTTTGCATTGATCGTAAAAGCTAAAAATAATACAAATACACTTAGTAATTTTTTCATCTTTTTTATTTTATAGTTTTATCAAAAGTAAAAAAAAAAAGAATTAAACAAAACATTTATCATATTTTTTATTTAAATATTATAGCTATTTTTGTCATGTGAAATATTTTATTATCATAATTGCTTTATCATTTATAACAAAACCGCTAATTCCATTAGTTGATTATGTTATTAATCATGAGTATATAGCTACTGAATTGTGTGAAAATATTGCAAAACCAGAAATGCATTGTGATGGAAAATGCCATCTTAAAAAAGAATTAGCTAAAGCTGCTTCTGATGAAAAACCAATTTCCAATCAAAAATCTTCCATATCAAAACAAGAAGTAGAGCTATTATTTTGTCAGTTTGTAGATGCAATTTATTTCCGAACTTTATTTTCCACATTAAAAAATAAAATTTCAGACAGGTATCAAAATTTATACTTCCATAACTCAATTGATACTGTTTTTCACCCACCAACTATTTTAAATTTTTTGAAACAATAAGCCGTCTTTCATGATGGCTAATGCTTTGTGTTTCTAGATAATAAAATGTTCCTCTATTTAGCAATAGCTTTAGATGAGGCACATGTATTGTTATACAAAGTAGTTATGGTATTGTAAGTTACTATTACTTATTGCATTTATGTATTTTTTGCAATTTGAAAGAATAGTTATGACTAAAACATACGATAAAAAATAATTCAATTAATTTAAATTTATTAAAAATGATATTAAAACATATAAAATTTGCGGTAGTAGCATGTGCCTCATTATTCATCTTTTCTTGTTCTAAAGATGATGCAGAGGGAATTACGGGGCAAGGTAATTTAAAAGTAGAATTTGATAATATTTATGGAGGAGCAGATATTTTGCCTACTGCTACTTATACAAACAGTAATGGTGAAGTAATAAAAATAACTAGAGCACAATATATTGTAAGCAATATAGTGTTGATAAGAGAAGATGGTTCTACTTATACAGTGCCAAAAAGCCAAAGTTATTTCATTATTAATGAATTAACCGCTTCAAGTTTACTACTTAATTTGCCAAATATTCCAGCAGGAAATTATAACAAAATTAAATTTGGTATTGGTGTAGACCAAGAACAATTTAATCTTGGCGCAACAGGTCAAGGCGATTTTTTAGCTCAAGCTCAAAACGAAGGTATGATGTGGTCATGGAGTGCAGGGTATAAATTTGTTGCATTTGAAGGTAAATTTACCTCATCAACCGTCACTTCTGAAACGACCTTTATGGTGCATACCGGAAAAACAGGAACAGATTATAATTATACAGAAGTTACTTTGAATTTTCCTGATTTAGCAAAAGTAAGAACAACTATTACGCCACAAGTTCACATTATGGCCGATTTAAAGCATATTCTTGATGGCACTAACAAAGTTAGCCTAACAGAAAGTAACGCAATGGGAATGGGAGCCATGATTATGAGTGGTACAAAATTACCCTTAATTACGGGAAATTTGGTTAATATGTTTAGTGTGCATCATGTACATAATGATTAATTTCTAAAGCTATTCCTGCCATTCACTTTAAGTCCTCAGTCTTATAGAGGCTTTCTGTTACTGCCAGGGCTATAATAATTTACAAAAATGATAAAAAATATTAGTTATCTTTTAGTTTGTGCGCTGCTACTTAGTTGTGCGTCAGATTATGATGATGCAGAACAGTATCAAAATATACCCATAGATTTTCAAGTGCCCAGTAATTTTCCACCTTTGCAATATGATTTAGCAAATAACCCACTTACAGAAAAAGGGTTTGAATTGGGAAAAAAACTATTCTATGATGGTCGATTAGCCTCCGATGGTGTAGTTTCATGCGGATTCTGTCATATTCAAGCTGATGCTTTCACACATCATGGACATAGTGTAAGTCATGGTGTAGGCGATAATATGGGCACAAGAAATACGCCTCCTATTCAAAATTTGGCTTTTCAAAATATATTCATGTGGGACGGAGCAGCAGATCATTTAGATTTACAACCTATAATTCCATTTACCAGTCCAATAGAAATGAATGGTAATTTCTCAAACGCCATTGCAATGATGAAAACAGATCCTGTTTATGTCAAATTATATAAACAAGCTTTTGCAGACGGTCAAATCAATACAGAAAATATGCTAAAAGCATTAGGTCAGTTTATGGTGTTAACAGTCTCTTCTAATTCTAGATTTGATAAATATAGAAGAAATGAGCCAGGAGGAATTTTGACAAACGATGAATTACAAGGATATGCTCTTTTTAACCAAAAATGTGCTACTTGTCACGCCACAGATTTATTTACAGACAATTCGTTTAGAAATAACGGATTGCCTATAAATCCAAATGTAAATGATGTTGGAAGATATCGTGTAACAGAGCAAGTTCAGGATAGGTATAAGTTTAAAGTGCCAAGTTTACGAAATGTTGAAAAAACAGCGCCTTATATGCATGATGGTAGGTTTTATACTTTGGAAGCTGTTTTAGACCATTATTCAAATGGAGTGCAAAACACACAAAATCTCGATCCGATATTGAATACTAATTCAACATTAGGTATTTCTTTGACTCAAACTGAAAAAAATAAACTCATAGCATTTCTTAAGACTTTAACAGATAATCAATTTTTAACAAATCCTCGATTTGCAGAATATTAAAAACACATTAGATGAAAACTATTTTACTTGCTTGTTTTATTTTTTTAAACGTTCAAGCGCATGAAAAACCAAAACAGCTAACAAAAAAAATAATTAATTATGAAAAGAAAGATTTTAAATTCAATTATCTTGACTATTGCGACGCTTGTGGGTGTTCTGCAAATGGCGGAAGCATGGGATTTGGTTCTGTTGTAAGTGCTAATTTTTTTGGCGTTAGATATATTAATCAAAATTACGAAACAAATGATGGTTTATATACTAATTCACCTTGGTTAAAAGAAAAATTTAATACATACCAACTTTGGTCTAAAATACCTATCAACAAAAAAATTCAGCTTTCAACACTTATTCCTTATCATGCGCATAGAAAAGAAGTAGCTACAGGTCAAAATTCTATAAAAGGGCTCGGAGACATTACCGTAATGGGATTTTATACATTGTGGAATAAAAAGAAAGATTCCATAGGTTTATCACAAACTATACAAGTAGGAGCAGGATTAAAAATGCCCACAGGGACTTTTGATGAAACTACGGCAGGTACAGTAAATCCAAGTTTTCAATTAGGAACAGGTAGTTGGGATTACCTGTTTTCTACAGAATATGTCATAAAAAAACATGGTTTTGGATGGAGTAATTTACTAAATTATGTTATTAAGTCTACGAATGCGAATGCATATCGCTTTGGAAATCAACTAAATTATAATTCAACATGCTATTATCTTTTTGAAAAAGATAAAATGATAATAGCGCCACAAATAGGCTTAGCCGGAGAAGTTTATGCAAGTAATTATAAGCACCAAGAAAAAATCCGTAATACAAGTGGAGATGTGCTTTTTACCAAGCTTGGCGCTGAAATAGCTTACAAAGAATTTTCTGTTGGCGCTTTTTTTCAAACGCCTTTGCACCAACATTTAATGTCAGATTTAGTGAAAGCAAAAAACAGGTTGAGTATAAGCTTTAATTATAAATTATAACAAAAAAACCTCGCTCAAAATTTGGGCGAGGTTTTATATCTAAAGTCTTGTAAACAAATTTACTTAATTATTTCAATTTTTTGACTTTCTTCGTTATTTACACTGTCAAAAAAGCCTTGTTCACTCATCCATTCATCACTATAAATTTTACTCATATAACGTGATCCATGGTCTGGAAATATGACTACTACATTACTGTTTTTAGTGAATTCACCTTCCTCAGCAAATTGTTTTATTGCTTGAAAAGCAGCGCCAGAAGTATAGCCTACAAATAAACCTTCTTTTTTAGCTAATTCTCTTGCGGTATGCGCGCTGTCTTCATCAGATACTTTAGTAAACTTATCAATAACGTCAAAATCGGTTGCGGTAGGAATTAAATTTTTACCTAATCCTTCAATTCTGTAAGGGTAAATTTCAGCTGTATCAAATTCTTTAGTCTCATGGTATTTTTTTAATACTGAACCATACGCATCCACACCTAAAATTTTAATGTTTGGGTTCATTTCTTTCAGATACTTAGCCGTGCCTGAAATAGTTCCACCCGTGCCACTACATGCTACTAAATGCGTAATTTGTCCATTAGTTTGTTCCCAAATTTCAGGACCTGTAGTTTTATAATGCGCGTCTATATTTAAATCATTAAAATATTGGTTGATATAAATAGAGCCTTTCGTCTCTTCGTGCAATCTTTTGGCTACATTATAATAACTTCTTTCATCATCTGCAGAAACATGTGCGGGGCAAACATATACTTTCGCACCCATAGTGCGTAACATGTCAATTTTGTCTTTTGAGGATTTAGAGCTTACAGCAAGTATACATTCATACCCTTTAATAATACTTACCATAGCTAAACTGAATCCAGTATTGCCAGATGTTGTTTCTACAATAGTGTCTCCAGGTTTTAGAATGCCTCTTTTTTCAGCTTCTTCTATGATATAAAGTGCAATTCTATCTTTTGATGAATGTCCGGGGTTAAAAGCCTCTACTTTTGCATAAAAATTACCAACCAAACCGTCAGTAATCTTATTTAATTTTATAAGTGGCGTGTTCCCAATTAATTCGAGTATAGAATGATTTGCTTTTATTTCTTTTGCCATAAATAATCACTTATGTTAACATCGGTATGTGATGTTTTAACTACTGCAAAGGTACAAAAAAACTTGAATTACTTGTCAATTTTTTCTAAATCAAACAAAAAGGTAAACTCTTTTGCTAGTTCTTTTAATGCCTCAAAGCGTCCCGAAGCACCTCCGTGTCCAGCATCCATATTGGTGTCTAAAAATAACTGGTTTGTTCCTTTCTTCATGACTCTTAATTTTGCTACCCACTTCGCAGGTTCCCAATATTGTACTTGAGAATCATGCAAACCTGTAGAAACATACATATTAGGATATACTTGTTCTTTAACTTGGTCATAAGGAGAATAAGACAACATGTAATCATAGTATTTTTTGTCATTTGGATTTCCCCATTCATCATATTCCCCAGTTGTTAAAGGAATAGAGTCGTCTAACATTGTTGTAATTACATCTACAAAAGGAACTTGTGCAATTACACCATGGTATAACTCGGGTGACATATTAACAATAGCGCCCATTAATAATCCTCCTGCTGAACCTCCTTCGGCATATAAATGAGCAGCAGAAGTATATTTTTCGGCAATAACATGTTTTGAACAATCTATGAAATCAGTAAATGTATTTTTCTTCTTTAATAATTTTCCGTTTTCATACCATTCTCTGCCTAAATCTTCCCCTCCTCTTATGTGTGCAATCGCATAGATAAACCCTCTGTCTAACAAGCTTAATCGAGTACTTGAAAAGTATGGGTCCATAGATGCACCATAGGATCCGTAAGCATATAACAAAAACGGATTTTTACCTTCTTTTTTCATGCCTTTTCTGTATACCATTGAAATTGGAATTTTGGTACCGTCTTGAGCAGTTGCCCATATTCTTTCTTCAGCATAATTATTTTTATCAAACTTTCCGCCTAAAACAGCTTGTTCTTTCAATATCGTTTTTTCTTTAGTTCTCATGTTAAAGTCGATTACTGAAGAAGGTGTTGCCATAGATTGATAAGCAAAACGTAACACTTCAGTATTAAAATCAACATTTGTAGTCGTGTAGGCAGTATAGGTTTCGCTTTCAAAAGGTAAATAATAATCGCCTGAACCATTCCATGGCTTGATTTGTATTTTATTCAACCCATTTGAACGTTCTTCTACAACCAAATAGTCTTTAAAAATTTCAATCCCTTCTAGTAATGTTTCTTTTCTGTGAGGAATTAAATCTTTCCAATTGTCAAAGGATGTAGCCGTTTCAGGTGTTTTCATCAATTTGAAATTAGTAGCTTTATCTTTATTGGTTACAATGTAAAAGCTGTCTCCATAATGTGAAATAGAATATTCAATTCCTCTTGTTCTAACTTGAAAAATTCTAAATTTTCCATCAGGATTACTAGCTTCTAAAATTTGATATTCTGAAGTTAAGGTGCTTGATGATCCTATAACAATGTATTTTTTTGATTTTTCTTTGTAAACAAAAGTCGAAAACGTATCGTCTTGTTCATGAAAAATTAATTCATCTTCACTAGGATTTGAACCTACCTTATGTTTGTAAATTTTATCAGATCGTAACGTTTGTGCGTCTTTTCTTGTGTAAAAAAGCGTTTTGTTATCACCTGCCCAAGTAGATCCACCTGTGGTATTTTCAATTTTTACGGGTAAAATTTCTCCAGTTTCTAAGTTTTTTATTTGAATAGTGTATTGCCTTCTAGAAACTAAATCTATCCCAAAAGCCGCCCATTTGTTATCCTCGCTGATGTTGATGCCTGATAAATTAAAGTAAGATTGCCCTTTTGCCATTTCATTACAATTGAATAAAATTTCTTCAGTCGCATTTAAATTTCCTTTTTTACGGGTATAAATAGGGTAGTCTTTACCGGTTTCAAAACGTGTAATATACCAGTAACCATTATAAAAATAAGGTACAGAAGTGTCGTCTTCTTTTATTCTGCTTTTCATTTCTAAGAACAAATCTTCTTGAAATTTTTTAGTATGCTCAGTAGATTTTTGGTAATATTCGTTTTCTTTATTTAAATAATCAAGTACCTCAGGATTTTCTCGTTCGTTTAACCAATAGTAATTATCAATTCTAACATGGCCGTGTTTTTCAAGTTTTTTTGGAATAATTTTGGCTACAGGTGGTTGTATTTCGTTCATTTTAGGGTTCTTTTTTTGAGCATGAAAAGTGGTGCTAAAAAGAATAACGATTATAAAAAAATAGTTTTTCATGCTTTGTTTGTGTTTAATTAGTTCTTATTGATTCACTTTTAGTTCAAATAATTTATCCCAGTTTTTACCCGTAACAAAAACGGTTTTAGTAGCTGGGTTATAGGCAATACCATTTAAAACATCGATGTTTTCATGTTGTTTTACTTTAGTTTTTAATTCTGATAAATCTATTACCGCTTCTACAGCACCGTTCTCGGGATTGATGATGGCAAGAGCGTCTTTTTGGTAAATATTGGCCCAAATTTTACCGTCTATCCATTCCAATTCGTTAATTTGATCAATTTTAGAAGTATCCGTATATACATTTATAGAGCGAACCAATTTTTGTGTCGTTGGGTCTAAAAAATGAATGGTATTTGTACCATCACTCATGATGAGGTATTTGTCATTGTGCGTAAGTCCCCAACCTTCCATATCTTTAAAATAGGTAAAGGTTTTTTCACGTTGTAACGTTTCCGTATTATAGATAAATCCTGTTTTTTCTTGCCAGGTTAATTGATACACTTTGTTATTAAAAATCGTTAATCCTTCACCAAAATATTGAGGTTCTAACGTGCTATTTTGCGTAACGTTTCCAGTTTTATAATTTATTTTTCGCACTTTAGATTCACCTCTTTGTCCTGTACTCTCATATAAAATTCCATTATAAAATTCTAATCCTTGCGTGTAAGAGGTAAGGTCGTGTTCGTAGGTGTTTACAATCGTATAAGATAAAATTTTAGGTGTAATTTCTGAAACGAGTTCAAAAGAAGTAACACATTCATTAGGTTTTCCTTCTGTAAAAACGAGTGCTTTAATTTCTTGTGTACCAAAGGAAAGTTGATTGAGTTTGAATGTGGTTTTTTGGTTTTGCTTTACAGCTGCTATTTTAGTTTCATTTGCATAATAAACGACCGAATCAATTGCAATATTTTCCGTATTACTAATTTCTAAATCAATACTCTCGGAAGGTTTATAAATTTGTTTTAAGTTTTTAGATTCTATTGTAAATGCGTCTTTTGTTTCGCTACAATTAACAAAAAATAAGCCTAAAGTGATGACTAATAAATAATTATGTTTTTTCATTAGAGTTTTTATTTTCTACTACAATATTACAATTTATTTTTAACTAATTTTTCATTTGTAAAGATAATAAAAGATTGTATATTTGCCTCGGCAAGTCCTACACGACCAGCTCCTGCAAAATCCTCCAGGGTGGGAACACAGCAAAGGTATGTGGTTGTAGCGGTGCGATGTAGGTCGCTTGCCTTTTTTTATTTCTTCACATTTCTTAAAAATCTTATAATTTTTATCTAAATTTCACTTTTTTGGTTAGATTTGTGCATCTAAATTCAATCAAAAATGAAAAAAATCTTTGTATTAGTAGTTTCTGGAGCATTTTTTATTAGTTGCTCAACTTCAAAAACAGTTACACAAGCTCCTAAAAAGGAAGTGGATGTTGTAAAGTACATGAACACCATCAGTGAGTCAAATCTTTCTAAAAATCTATATGTTATCGCTTCTGATGAAATGGAAGGTAGAAATACGGGCGAACCAGGACAAAAAAGGGCAGGGCTTTACATTATTGATCAATACAAAGCATTAGGTATTTCTAATCCTCCAGGTTCAACAGATTTTTATCAAAAAGTGCCTTCTGAATTTATGAAAAGAGGATTTGCACCAAAGTTAAATGATTCGGAAAATATATGGGCCTTCATTCCAGGATCAGAAAAGCCAGAAGAAATAATTGTAGTTTCTGCCCATTATGACCACGTAGGAATGAAAAATGGTGACGTATTCAATGGTGCCGATGATGATGGTTCGGGTACTGTTGCGTTAATTGAAATTGCTAAAGCATTCATGGAAGCTAAAAAAGATGGTTTTTCACCTAAACGTTCTATTCTTTTTTTACATGTAACAGGTGAAGAGCATGGTTTACATGGGTCTCGATATTATTCAGAAAATCCATTATTTCCTATAAAAAATACCGTTGTTGATATTAATATTGACATGATTGGTAGACGTGATGATTTAAACGGACACAAAGAAAATGGTAAATATGTTTATGTTGTAGGTGCAGATCGTTTGAGTTCAGAATTACATACTATTAATGAAGAAGTTAATGCTAAATATGTAGGCTTAAATTTAGATTATAAATACAATGACAGAAAAGATCCGATGAATATTTACAAACGTTCAGATCATTATAATTTTGCAAATAAAGGTATACCAGCGATATTTTATTTTAATGGATTACACGAAGATTATCACAAATCTACCGATACACCAGACAAAATTGAGTATGATTTATTAGCACAACGTGCCAAATTAGCCTTTGTTCTCGCTTGGGAATTAGCGAATAGAGAAAATAGAATTGTGGTTGATAGAGACGGTAAATAATGAAGCTTTTAATTCTAAATGGTCCTAATTTAAATTTACTAGGCACTAGAGAAACTTCAATATATGGAAGTCAAGACTTCAATTCTTTTTTTGAAGAATTGAAGTCTCAATTTCCTGAAGTTGAATTAGACTATTATCAATCGAATGTTGAGGGGGAAATTATCACAAAATTACAAGAAGCTGGTTTTACTTACGATGGAATTCTATTAAATGCGGGGGCTTACACGCATACTTCTATAGGAATAGGCGATGCTATTAAAGCCATCACAGCCCCAGTTGTAGAAGTCCATATTTCTAATACATTTTCAAGAGAAACATTCAGACATCAGTCTTTTATTTCACCTCATGCAAGAGGAGTAATTATTGGTTTTGGCCTGCAGAGTTATACTTTAGCTATACAAAGTTTTTTGTAAAAACATACAACCTTTTTCACGTTTCCAAGTCTATACTATATTAACCTTAATTCTTTTGCTATGAACAAAATTTATATCTTTTTTTTACTTTTATTTTCGGTATGTACAAGTGCACAAATTAAGGGAAAAGTTACTGATAAAGAGGGAAAACCAATCGCTTTTGCAAGCGTTTCAATTGAAAAAACATATTTAGGTACTTCTACTAATGAAAACGGACTTTTTGAACTCAATTATACAAAAGAAAAGCAAGTTGTTTTAGTAGTTAAAACCTTGGGTTACAAAACAAAGAGAGAGCAAGTTGTTTTGCCAATTGCTGCCCTTACAATAGTATTAGAAGAAGAGAATAATGTAATTGAAGAAGTAATTGTTCAAAATAAAGAAAATCCAGCAAATGCTATTATTAAGAATGCAATAGCGGCAAGAAAATCTAATACTTACAAAACAGATAAATTTGAAGCTAACTTTTATTCTAGAGGACTATTTAGAGTGAAAAATATGCCAAAAAAAATATTAGGCATTGAAGTGGGCGATTTAGAAGGAAACCTAGATTCTACGGGTACAGGAATCATCTATCAATCCGAAACGGTTTCTAAAATTAGTTTTGAAAAGCCAAATAATTTAAAAGAAGAAATTATAGCAAGTAAAGTCGCAGGAGATAACAATGGTTTTAGTTTTAATACGGCACTTGATACAGATTATGATTTTTATCAAAACACGATTTCTTTTAATGTACCTATGATTTCGCCCATTGCGTCAAATGCTTTTGCATACTACAAATTTAAATTAGTGGACACGTTTTATGATGCGTATGGTAATTTTGTTACTAAAATTCAAGTAACCCCAAAAAGGGATAAAGAACCTGTTTTTGAGGGGTTTGTTTATGTTGTAGAAGATTCCTGGGCATTGTATGCTATAGATTTAGATATTAAGGGATATCGTTCACAGAATGAGTTTTTAGAGACCTTAAAATTGGTACAAAACTATAATTTTAACCCCGAAACTAAATTGTGGGTAAAAAACCTGCAATCTTTTGATTTTCAAGCTGGTTTTTTTGGTATAAAATTCAATGGAAAATTTACCCATGTATTTAGCGATTATGTGTTCAAAGAAGCTTTTGATAAAAAGACATTTTCAAGAGAAGTCGTTACAATAGCTGCGAATGCCAATAAAAAAGAGGCAACGTTTTGGGACAGCAATAGGCCTGTTCCTTTAACTGAAGAAGAATCGTCAAATTACATTAAAAAAGACAGTGTATTTAAAGTTAGAAGTTCAAAAGTATATTTAGATTCTATTGATGCTAAAACGAATAAATTTAAATTGCTAAAACTTATTACGGGCTATACCTATAAAAATTCGTTTAAAAAGTCAAGTTTTACATACCAAGGTCTTTTCAATTTGGCTTCTTTAAATTTTAACACTGTTCAGGGGTATCATATTAGTTCAGGATTTTATTTTTCAAAGTACAACGAAGAAAAACAAAAAACAACACGTATAGGAACAGATTTCGAATATGGTTTTTCTGATTTAAGATTACGTCCAACCGCTTATTTTTATCACAAATTCAATAATACAAACGATTTGTATATTCGCCTAGCAGGAGGAAATAAAGCGGCTCAATTTAATAGAGAAGAACCTATTGGGGGGATGGTAAATACGGTGAGCACTTTATTTTTTAAAAATAATTTCATGAAAGTATATGAAAAAGAATTTGCCGAAATTAGTGCGGGAAGAGAAGTTATCAATGGTATTTTTCTGAATGCTAAATTCGCCTATGAAAACAGAAAGCCGTTATTTAATACAACAGATTATACGCTTATTAAATCTAGTGACGCTTACTCTTCAAACAATCCTTTCTTGCCAAATAATGATGATGTTGCAGCAATTTCAAAACACCATTTACTGAAATTTAATGTTGGTGCAAGATTTGTTTTTGGTCAAAAATACATTACGCGCCCTGATGGAAAACTAAATATAAACGATGGCAAGTTCCCTGTGCTACAACTTAATTATGAAAAAGGTTTTTCGGGGAGTTCAAAAAATTATGCATTTGATTATGTAGAAGCCAAAGTGTCTTATGCTACGAATTTGAGTAACAAGGGCGAAATTACATCTTCAATAAAAGGCGGGAAATTTTTTAATGCTTCGGCTATTTCTTTTGTAGACTATAAACATTTTAACGGCAATCAAACACATGTTAAGCTTGATGGTAGTTTGTCTAGTTTTAATTTGTTGCCATATTATTCGCACTCCACAAATAATCAATTTGTAGAAACACATGTTTTGTATAACGACAATGGGTTTATAAGTAATAAAATACCATTAATCAATAAATTAGCTGTCAATATTGTTGGAGGATTTCATCAACTAAATCTTTCGAATTCTAAACCTTATCAAGAAGTTTCTGTAGGCTTAGATCGTTTAGGATTTGGTAAATTCAAATTATTTAGAGTAGAATACGTAAGAAGTTATCAAGGCGGATTTAGAGGAGACGGTGTTCTATTTGGTTTAAGATTCTAATTCGTTTTTGAATAGTAATAAAAAAGCTGTCTAAAAAGACAGCTTTTTTATTGAATATTAATTTAAAACTACAGTTTTACTATCTCCTTCAACTACAACTTTGGTTAAGCCATGTTTTGCTAATCCTTTCATTGCAGCATCCCATTTCTTACCACTTAAACCTGTTTTTTCTTTTAAAGTTCCTAAAGCTTGATTGTTTTCAGCTTTTAACAAACCAATGATTAATTTTTCATCCTCACTTAACTCTATTTGTTTTTTCTCTGGTCGCATTTGCGGGAAGAACAATACTTCTTGAATAGAAGCATTATTGGTTAAAAACATAATTAAACGATCCATGCCTATCCCTAAACCAGAAGTTGGAGGCATACCATATTCTAAAGCTCTTAAGAAATCTTGGTCGATAAACATAGCTTCATCATCGCCTCTTTCAGAAAGTGCTAATTGTGCTTCAAAACGTTCTCTTTGGTCAATTGGGTCATTTAATTCAGAATAAGCATTTGCAATTTCTTTTCCGCATACCATTAATTCAAAACGCTCTGTTAATTCAGGATTATCTCTGTGTGATTTGCAAAGCGGAGACATTTCTTTTGGATAATCTGTAATAAAGGTAGGTTGAATAAAATTTCCTTCACATTTTGCTCCGAAAATTTCATCAATTAATTTTCCTTTACCCATAGTATCATTTACTTCAATACCCATGGATTTAGCCGCTTCAAACAGTTCTGCTTCTGTTTTACCAGAAATGTCAAAACCAGTAAATTGTTTGATGGCATCTGTCATCGTAACACGAGCATAAGGTGCTTTAAAGTTAACTTTATGTTCTCCAAAAGTTGCTTCTGTTGTGCCATTTACTTGAATAGCACAATATTCTAATAAATTTTCAGTAAACTTCATCATCCAGTTGTAGTCTTTGTAAGCTACATATATCTCCATTGCGGTAAATTCTGGATTATGGGTTCTGTCCATTCCTTCATTACGGAAGTTTTTTGAAAATTCATATACCCCATCAAATCCGCCAACAATTAATCTTTTCAGATACAATTCATTAGCAATTCGCATATATAAAGGAATATCTAAACTATTATGATGAGTGATGAATGGTCTAGCCGAAGCACCACCAGGAATCGATTGTAATACGGGAGTTTCGACTTCCATATAACCTGCATTATTGAAAAACGAACGCATGGCATTAAATAGTTTAGTTCTTTTTACAAAAACCTCTTTTACTTGAGGGTTTACAACTAAATCGACATAACGCATTCTATAACGCAATTCAGGGTCGGTAAAGGCATCAAAAACATGACCTTGTTCATCTACCTTTGGTAAAGGTAGCGGGCGTAGCGTTTTGCTTAAAAAACTAAATGTTGAAACACGAATACATTTTGCACCAACTTGCGTAGTAAATAATTCGCCTTCTACACCTATAAAGTCACCTAAATCGGTTAATTTTTTAAAAACTTGATTATATAGGGTTTTATCTTCGCCTTCGCAAATTACATCACGGTTAAAATACAATTGTATTCTACCTTCGCTGTCTTGTAATTCTGCAAAAGAAGCTTTTCCTTGGTCACGAACACTCATTAAGCGACCTGCAACGGTTACCTTCTTGCCTTCTTCAAACTGTTCTTTAACTTGCTTTGAAGTATGAGAAACTGGATATAAGTTTGCAGGATAAGGATCTATACCCAATTGGCGTAAAGCGTTTAGCTTGTCTCTTCTAATAATTTCTTGTTCTGACAATTGCATAATTTTATTTTTAATCGCGCAAAGATAATTTATTTTGTTTCAAGTTCAAAAGTTTCAGGTTTCAAGTTTAGCTTCGCTCTGTTCGACTTCGTCTCGAGTTAGTTGTTTAATTCTAAATTCGAAAATCATTTACTTGCCCCATCATCTATCACCTAGTGCCCATACACCAACAGCCAACAGCCATGCCTAGCATTAAAAAACTATTTGTATCTTTGTAAAACTTTATTTTAATACAACTTCATTCAAAAATGAACAAAAAAGTCCAACTACAAGATTTAGGTAAAAAAGATTATAAAGAGACTTGGGATTATCAAGAAACGCTGTTCAAAGAAATTGTTGACATTAAAGTGCAGAATAGAAATGCAAACGCCAAACTCCCAACTCCCAACTTTCTGCTATACGTAGAACATCCTCATGTTTATACCTTAGGGAAAAGCGGCGATATGTCTAATTTATTGTTATCAGAAAAACAACTTCAAGAAAAGGGAGCAACATTTTACAAAATAAATAGAGGAGGAGATATAACCTATCACGGTCCTGGTCAAATAGTGGGCTATCCTATTTTAGATCTAGAAAATTTTTTTACGGACATACATAAATATTTACGTTTATTAGAAGAAGCTATCATACTTACACTAGCTGAATACGGATTAAAAACGGAACGTAGTCCCGGAGAAACAGGTGTGTGGTTTGATGTTGGTACCCCCTTTGCAAGAAAAATTTGCGCTATGGGTGTTAGAGCTTCTCGTTGGGTAACCATGCATGGGTTTGCTCTAAATGTAAATGCAAATTTAGGTTATTTTGATAATATTGTTCCTTGTGGTATAAGAGGAAAAGCTGTTACGTCTATGCATGTAGAGTTAGGTAAAGAAGTAAACGAAGACGAAGTAAAACATAAAATAGTAGCACATTTCCAACATTTGTTTCAAGCAGAAATTGTAAGTTAGTAGCAAATCGTTTTAGATGAATAATAAAGCTAATCGAAAATTAATTTGAAACTTGACCCGAGGCATAGCCGAACAGAGCGAAGCTAAACTTAAAAAAAACGATAACAAATCGTTAAGGCCTTCAACTTTCGATTTTGGACTATTCACTAATTACTAGATAAAATCTTCCAACTTAAAATTCTAAACGTAATTGTTCAGGTAATAATCTGAAACTCATACGATGGTATTTACAGGGACCATATTTAGCAATTGCTTCTCTGTGTTCTTTGGTGGGATATCCTTTGTTTTTTTTCCAATTGTACATCGGAAACTCCTCATGAATTTGATCCATATACTCATCTCTATATGTTTTTGCTAAAACAGATGCCGCTGCAATACTTAAATACTTAGCATCACCTTTAATAATGCTCGTATTAGGGATTACCTTTAAGAGTTCAATTTCATCGGTTGAAAATTGTTTACCAATTTTATTTTTCAAGCCAAGTTTAGCATTTAGTGCTCTATTTCCATCTACAATAATATATTCGGGCGTAGTTGTTAGTTTTAAAATACTTTCTTGCATCCCTTTCATAGATGCATTTAGGATATTAATTTCGTCAATTTCCTCATTATATATATGTGTAACTGCAAAGCTCAGCGCAACATTTTCAATAAGAGGCCTTAATACAAATCGCATTTTTTCTGATAGCTGTTTGGAATCATTTAGAAAATCTAAACCTTTTTCGTTTTTTAGCATAACGGCAGCAGCAGTGACAGGACCAGCCAGACACCCTCTTCCTGCTTCGTCAGTGCCGCATTCTAGTTTGTGTGTGCTATAATTAAATTTTAACATTTCATTTTTTTACAAAAATAATAATTTTCAACGCAACCTTTAACACTTTTATGTAGCTAATATATAGTTATTTCAATGAACGAAAAATTTGGTCAAAAAAAATTTAACATAAATAAATTGATAATATTCCGAAGTATTATTTGTTTATTTAAGAAATAATTAAGAAGTTTGCGGAATAACTAACTCAAATAAATTTAATATGAGATCGAAGTTCAAATGGATTTTTACGCTTTTAGTAGCGTTTACAATGCAGTTTTCTTTCGCGCAACAGAAAACTGTTACAGGTACAGTTAGCAGTGAAGGAGTAGCTTTACCGGGTGCTAGTGTTAAAGTTAAAGGTACACAACAAGGTACTACAACTGATGGTGCTGGTAAGTATTCTATCAAAGCTAAAGAAGGTGACGTTTTAGTGGTTACTTTCGTTGGTAAACCTGAGCAATCTGCTACGGTAGGTGCTTCTAATCTTATCAACTTTACATTGTCAGGTGATACTACAATTGAAGTTGTGAAAATTGAAGGTGCTTTAGGTATCAAAAAGAGAAAAGATGCAATCACATCTACTCAACAACAAATTGGTAACAAAGAGTTGACACAAGCTGTTAACCCTAATGCAATTCAAGCGTTAACTGGAAAAGTTTCTGGTTTACAAATTAATGCAAGTACAAATGGGGTAAACAAAGAGTCAAGAATTGTATTAAGAGGTAACAGATCGTTAACAGGTGATAACCAAGCGTTGATTGTTATTGATAATGCAATTTCTAACGCTACAGTATTGTCTCAATTACCTCCAGACATCATTGAAAACGTTAACGTTATCAAAGGTGCTCAAGGTTCTGCATTATATGGTGCACAAGGGGTAAACGGGGTAATCATTGTTACTACTAAAAAAGGATCTAAAAAAGAAAAATTCACTTTTGGTGTAACTTCTGCTGTAGATTTTGAATCAGTAAACTTTGTGCCTCAAAGACAAAACAAGTATGGTCAAGGATGGATTACAGATACTAACTTTGATGGTTCTGCATCTGGTATTCCAGC
Organism: Flavobacterium sp. 20NA77.7; assembly: GCF_031326205.1. NCBI lineage: Bacteria > Pseudomonadati > Bacteroidota > Flavobacteriia > Flavobacteriales > Flavobacteriaceae > Flavobacterium > Flavobacterium nakdongense. The sequence goes on from NZ_CP133721.1 coordinate 560,461, forward strand.
AGGTAACGGTTTCGTTCCTTTTGAAAATGGTGCTTGGGGACCTGCATTTAGTGACCCTACAATGCCATCAATGGTACCAGTAGGTTTACCACAAGCAAATGGTCAGTTTTTAATGACACCATGGGCTCCGATTAAAGATAACGTAAAACAATTCTTTAACACAGGTGTAACGTATCAAAACGGATTCAACTTTAATTTTGGTGGTGCAGATTCTTATGCATTTTTATCTGTAAATAGATTAAACCAAGATTTCGTTGTTAAAGGTGATAAATTAACGAGAAACTCATTCTTGTTCAAAGCAGGTAAAAAAATTGGTAAATTCAACATTGATGGAAATGTAAACTATATTTCTAGTACATCTTCAGAAACAGATGCTGATTTATACTATGACTTATTACAAACAGCTTCTAATATTCCTGTAGGTCAGTTAAACTCAGGTTTAAATGAGCATAACTGGACGGTATATTACAAATCTCCTTACTGGAAAAGAAATGCAATCAGAAATGATTACAATAACAATTTCTTAAACGGTATTGTAGCTTTAGGATACGAGTTCAATAAAAACATTAGTGTTAATTATACAGCTAACTTACAATTAAGAACTACTGAAAGTCAATCACATAATGATGGATTTACTAACATTGGTTATGAATATAACTTTGGTAGTTACACATATGGTGGTACAAATGTCTTAACATATGAAGATATGGGAGGTTCTCCAGTAACATCTAACTTCTATGCAAATCAATCAACAACTAGAAATTTCTATGGAGATTTATTAGTTAACTTTGATTATGATTTAACAAAAGACATCAATTTCAAAGCAAACATTGGTAACAACGTGCAAGATAGATATTTCCGTGTTATGACTCAAGGAGGTACTAATTTAGATATTCCAGGTTTCTACCATATCAATAACGTATTAAATCAAGATTTAGCCTCTGCTTTAGATAACAGAATGGTGCGTTCAAGAGTAGTAGCTGGTTTTGCTAACGTTGATTTATCATACAAAGATTATTTATTCTTAAATGCTACAGGACGTGTTGAGCAATCTTCAGTGATTAAAAATTCTTTCTTCTATCCATCTGTTGGGGTGTCTTTCATTCCTACTAAAGCAATTGCTGCTTTAAAAGATAATAAAGTATTGAACTATGCTAAATTAAGTGCTTCTTATACATCTGTAGGTAATGCTTCTGCTGTCGCTGCTTATGCTATTAATCCAGTAGCTACTCCAGCAACTAACTATCCTTTCGGAACGTTAAATTCATTAGCATATAATGCTTTCCCTACAGATCCTAATATCAAACCAGAGTTCGTAAATACAAAAGAGATTTCTGCTCAATTAGGATTCTTTAACGATAGAATTACTTTAGAAGGTTCTTACTATGTAGCTGATACAAAAGATTTGATTACAAATATTACAGCTTCTAGAGCTTCTGGTTTATCTACATTAAGAGGTAATGCAGGTGATTTACAGAATAAAGGATTTGAAATTGATTTAGGTGTTACACCAGTTAAAACGAATAGTTTCAAATGGGATATGAGAGCAAGTTATACACATTATAAAACTGTAGTTAAAGCTTTAGCTGCGGGTGTAGATGAGGTTAACTTACAATCTAATACATTTGTTGGTGTATTCGCAACTGTTGGTGAAGAATTTCCATTAATTAAAGGTACAGCTTTCGTAAGAGATGCAAACGGAAATGTTGTTGTTGATGGTAATGGTTTACCACAAAGAACATCTGCTTTCCAAAAATTAGGAAAAGCGACTCCAGATTACATCATTGGATTTACAAACTCTTTTGAGTATAAAGGATTCAAATTAACTGCTGTAGCAGATTTCAGAACAGGTCATTCTATCTATTCTGAAACAAAGAGAAACTTAACTTGGTCTGGACATTTAGTAGATTCTGCTGAAAATGACAGATATACAGGTTATGTATTCCCAGGTGTAACTTCTACAGGAGCTGTAAATACTACTCCAGTTAATGGTGGTGGTTATGCAGGTACATTAAACTTCTTCTCAGGAGTATATGACAGAGTAGGTGAGGCTCAAGTAATTGATGCAACAGCATTAAAAATTAGAGAATTATCATTAAGTTATTCTTTACCTAAGAAGATGATTGAAAAAACAGGATTGACTTCATTACGTGTTGGAGTTAATGCTAGAAATCCATTTGTATTCTTAGCTGATGGTAAATTTATTAAGCCTACACATGGTGGAGCTAACTTAGGTTACACAGATCCAGAGGCTAACAATTTATCTACAGGTAATAACTATTCTACATCTCAAAGTAGTGCGTTAGGTATAGCTAATATCGGTCAATACCCAACTACTAGAACATTAGGATTTAGTGTTAATTTAACATTCTAATAAATTGTATATGAAAAAAATAAAATTTTTAGCGCCAATTCTAGCTTTTGCTATGTTTTCGTGCGACCAGTATTTGGATGTAAATGAATCACCAAATAATGTGTCTTTTGATCAAATTACTCCAGATAAATTATTGCCTGGGGCACAATCTAATACATATGCGGTTCAGGTAACAACTATGAACCAATTAGGTAACGTATTTATGAACTCTTGGGCTGGTAACGTTCAGTCATTTACAGGAGGGTATGCAAAAGAGTATCAATTAAATATTGATAATGCTTTTTACAATGGTATTTGGGATGGTTTGTATAGAAATTTAATGAATTTCCAAGCAATCATTAATTATCCTAATCCTAATCATCAATATGATAACTATGTAGCTGCTGCAAAAATTTGTAAAGCACATTACATGCAGTATATTGTTGACTTGTATGGAGATGCACCGTATTCTCAAGCTTGGCAAGGTTCTGCAAATACTACGCCTACTTATGACGATGACTTTAACATCTACAAAGGCTTAATTGCTGAGTTAGAACAAGCAAGAGCTTTAATCGCTGCTGCAAATGCAAATGCTGAAGATATTGCTGAGTTTGACATTATGTTAGGTGGTGATATGGCTGAGTGGGAGAAATTTGCAAACACTATCGAATTGAGAATGTGTTTAAGAATGTCTGAAGCTACAGGTGCTGTGGCTACATATAGAGATACAAAATTAGCTGCTATTGCTGCAGGTCCTTTTGTTGATGCTAATGTAACTATTAATCCTGGTTATGATTTATCTACTGATGGTCATATGAATCCGTCATTTTTTACTTTTGCATATGATTCTGCTGGTAACTTACAATCAAATAGAACATTTATTACAATGTCTGGTCATGCATATAAGTCTTTACAGTCTTATGCTACAACTAACTGGCCAACAGGTACTACAAATTTTGAAGTTATTACTGGTTCTGGTGTTTCATATCCTAATGTAACTGATGGTCGTTCTGCAAGATTATTTACAGGAGCTCCTGGACAGCCAAGAAGAGCGGTTACTCAAGGTTCTAACCAAGTTGATGTTGGATTAAATACAGCAACTTTTCCTGGTTTACCTTGTCGTTTAGGCTTATTAGGGACATACGGTTTAAATGGTCAAGTTATCAATGGTACTTTAGATGAGTATGCTGCTGCAGATGGTTATGTAATGACTTTGTCTGAGTCTTGTTTCTTACAAGCTGAAGCGGCGGTTAGATATCCTTCTTTATTTACTGGAGCGCAAACTTTATTTAATACAGGTGTAACTTCAAGTTTTACATTGAGAAATGCTGCTATTGGTACGTATTTAACTACAATCAATACAAAACCTAACTTTGGTTTCACAGCTTCTACTACAACAGCTCAAAAATTACATGCTATCATGTATCAAAAATGGATTGCATTAATGAGTATTCACGGTATTGAATCATTTATTGATTACAACAGAACAGGATATCCATTAACTCCACTAGCTACAACAGCTACTCAAACACGTAAACCATATAGATTAATCTATCCAGTTTCTGAGTACGTAGCAAATAGTGCAAACGTTCCTTCAGTAAGTACTTCTGAGGCGTTCACTATCAATGCAAAAACTCCTTTCTGGAGACAATAATTAAAACGTAGTTTTTAATATATTTAAAAACCCCGACATTGTCGGGGTTTTTTTATTATATCTTTTCTCATTACATTTGTGCTTTAAAATTCTAGGATGAAAAAAATTGCCTTTTTATTGTTTTTTATGGTCTTTTGCGTTGAGGCACAAGAAAAAGATACCCTTTCGGTAAAAAATGTAACGGCATCTATAGAACTTTATAAATATTATAATCTTAAGAAAGATACCATTCAAATAGATACTTCTTTAACTATTCAAGATGAATATAGGTATAACTACTTGCGTAAAGATACCTATGGATTGCTACCTTTTGCAAATGAAGGTTATTTATACACCCAATTAGATTTTTCTAAAAAAAAATCAGTCATTTTGCCTCAATTTGGCTTTCAGGCAAAACACATTACCTATTTAGAAGCAGATGACATCAATTACTATTCTGTTCCCACGCCTTACACCGATATATATTTCAAAACTGTTATGCGTCAAGGGCAGAGTTTAGATGCGTTATTGTCTGTAAATACAAAGCGTAATTTAAATTTTACAATTGCTAATAAATCCATTCGTTCTATAGGAGATTATTATAATAATTTAACAAGTTCTGGTCATTTTAGATTTAGTTCAAGTTATTATACGTTAAATAAAAAATATTATCTTAATGCGCACTTTGCGGGACAAGATATATTTAATCAAGAAAATGGAGGAATTAGTAATTTAACTCAATTTGAAATTGAAAATCCAGCCTTTACACAACGTGAACGCTTAGATGTATATTTTAATGATGCCTCTTCTAAGCTTAAAGGGAATCGATTTTTCATTGATCATTTCTATAAGTTCAGAGAAGTAAATAGCTTAGTGTTTAAGCATCAATTTTCATACGAGAATAAATTTTATGAGTTTATTCAAAACACACCCGTTGCAAGATTAGGAGTCGCAACGACACAACTTATCAATAATAAGACAAGATTTAATGCTTTGTATAACAAATTTGGTGTGAGTTTTTTAACTAAAAAGTTAGGCGAGCTTCAGTTTTTTATTGATCAATACGCTACAAATACTTTTTATAATACGTCAAACGTGTTTACGCCAATTGCGTCTTTACCATCTAATCTACGCAATACAATTGTTACTTTAGGCGGACAATATGAGTTTTATCGTGCAAAGTGGCGCTTTGTTGTTTTGGCTCAAAATGGGTTGTCTTCTAAGCCTACTTCAAATTTTGAAGTTACAGCAACCTATAAAATAGATCAATACAACGCAATAACAATTAGTGGACAACAAACTAGTAAAATTCCCGACAATACTTATGTATTGAGCCAAAGTAGTTATCAAAATTTTAATTGGTATAACTCTTTTGCTAATGAAAAAATAAGTAAGCTAAATTTTGAGGCAAAAACGAAATGGCTAAATATCTCTGGACAATATTCATTATTAACGGATCATTTGTATTTTTATAATACACAAGAACGAATAGATTCTTTAATGGTTAAGCCTTTTCAATACGGAAAAACCATTCAGTATTACGCAGTAGAAATTGCAAAAGAAATTAAATATAAAAAGTTTGCTTTAGATAATAGAATAAAATTTCAGCAGGTAACGCAAGAAGATGCTATTTTAAACGTGCCTAAATTTATCATCCGTAATACGTTTTATTATACGAATGCTGTGTTTAAAAAAGCAATGCTACTTCAAATGGGAGTTACATGTAATTATTTTACAAAGTATTATGCTGATGACTATGTGCCTGTTATTGGCGAATTTTTTGTGCAAAAAACTACTAAAATAGGAGACTTTCCTTTATTAGATTTTTTTGTAAATGCACGTGTAAAACAAACGAGAATTTATTTAAAAGCGGAACATATTAATGCATTGTTTGGTAAAAATGATTACTATAACGCTCCGAATTATCCTTACAGAGATTTTAAAATTCGATTTGGATTAGAATGGAATTTCTTTAAATAATTAGCTTTGCAGAGTTAGTGTATTCCTAATAAACACATTATCTTTGTGATTTAAATTGGAAAAGTAAAAAGTAAGAACTCTGTAACTTTGGTACTCAGTAACTTTGAACTCAAAACTCTAAATTCAAAATGAAATACGCAAAAAACATATTAGAAACCATTGGAAATACACCGTTGGTAAAACTAAATAAAGTAACTGCTGAGTTAGATACACTCGTTTTGGCAAAAGTGGAAACATTTAACCCAGGAAATTCTGTGAAAGATAGAATGGCGGTCAAAATGATTGAAGATGCTGAAGCGGATGGTCGTTTACAACCTGGCGGGACAATTATTGAAGGTACTTCAGGAAATACGGGTATGGGATTGGCATTAGCAGCTATTGTAAAAGGATATAAGTTAATTTGTGTTATTTCAGATAAACAATCCAAAGAAAAAATGGATATTCTGCGTGCAGTTGGCGCAAAAGTAGTGGTTTGTCCTACCGATGTTGAACCTACCGATCCACGTTCTTATTATTCAGTATCTAAGCGCTTAGCAGAAGAAACGCCTAATGCTTGGTATGTAAATCAATATGACAATCCGAGCAATGCAATAGCGCATTATGAACAAACGGGCCCAGAAATTTGGGATCAAACAGAAGGTAAAATTACACATTTTGTAGTAGGAGTAGGTACAGGTGGAACAATCTCCGGTGTGGCAAAATATTTAAAAGAGAAAAATCCTGCAGTTAAATGTTGGGGGATAGATACTTACGGTTCTGTATTTAAAAAATACCACGAAACAGGTATATTTGATGAGAATGAAATCTATTCTTATATTACTGAAGGCATTGGTGAAGATATTTTACCAAAGAATGTAGATTTTTCACTTATAGATGGTTTTACAAAAGTAACCGATAAAGATGCAGCTGTTTTTACGAGAAAATTAGCGTTAGAAGAAGGTATTTTTGTCGGCAATTCTGCTGGAGCAGCTATTAAAGGCGTATTGCAGTTAAAAGAACATTTTAATCCAGAAGATGTAGTTGTGGTATTATTCCATGATTCGGGGAGTAGATATGTAGGTAAAATGTTTAATGACGATTGGATGCGAGAAAGAGGTTTTCTTGATGAGGAAATTACAACAGCCCAAGACTTAATTAAAGACCATAAAGATAAGCCATTAGTAATAGTTCGTACAGAAGAATTGGTTTCTCATGCTATTGAACGCTTAAAAAAATATAATATCTCTCAAATTCCAGTGATTGATACTACTGGTTTTGTAGGAAGCGTTGATGAGTCTGATTTATTTAGAAGTTATTTTGAAAATAAAGATATTGCAGAAAAACCTATCAAAGAGGTAATGGGTAAACCTTATCCAATTGTACAAGCTACTACTTCAATCGAGGAAATTTCTAAATTAATCAATAAAGATAATCAGGCCGTATTGGTAGACTTAGGTAAAGGAAAGCACCATATTGTCACTAAGCATGATATTATAAGTTCGATTAAATAAATAGCATTAGCGTATAAAATTAACAGTTGGTTTTCATTTTGGGAACCAACTTTTTTTATATTTGTACTTTATATACGCCAAAAAATAATTATACGCCATGAAAGAAGATTTTCTACATTATTTGTGGGTACACAGAAAACTGCCGTTTACCCAATTAAAAACACATCAAAATGAAACCTTAGAAATTATTCATTTTGGAAATTACCTGCAGCTTTCAGGTCCGGATATTTTTAATGCTCAAATTCGAATTTCAAATCAAAAATGGGCTGGAAATATTGAAATTCATGTAAAATCGTCAGATTGGTATTTACATCATCACGAAAATAACAAAGCGTATGATAGCATAATTCTTCATGTGGTTTGGGAACATGACGTGCCTGTATTTAGAAAAGATAATTCCGAAATTCCTACGTTAGAATTAAAAAATTGGGTTACCCAAAAAGAATTAACGTCTTATAAAAATTTAATGTTAAAAAAGTCCTGGATAAATTGTGAGGGCGAGATACATGCAGTTGATTCGTTTTATTGGGAAAATTGGAAAGAAAAATTGGTTCTCGAACGGTTGGAACGAAAAGCTATAGCAATCTCAGAAAGACTAGAAGCAACAAAAAATGACTGGGAACAAGTTTTTTTCGAATTAGTAGCTAAAAATTTTGGATTACATACAAATGGAGTTGTGTTTTTAAAAATGGCTCAGCAACTTTCTTTTCAAATTGTCCGAAAAGAGAAAACAAACCTATTGCATTTAGAGGCATTGTTTTTTGGACTAGTAAATGCTTTAGATGCAACACATGAAGACAACTATTTTAAGGAACTTCATCAAGCGTGGCATTACCTTAAATCGAAATACAAATTAAAAGAAATTATTGGAGCAGAACTTTCTTTTTTTAAGCATCGCCCCGATAACTTTCCTACCATAAGATTAGCCCAGTTAGCTATGGTCTTGTTTACTGCTGAAAATTTATTTTATGACTGCATGCATACGGGTTCAAGTGAAAAATTAAAGGAAAGCTTCAGGCATGCAACTTCGCTATATTGGCAAAACCATTATGTATTTGGAACCCCTTCGATAACAAAGAAAAAAGTAGTTACGGATTCATTTTTAGACTTAATTTTTGTAAACACCATTGTACCTATGCGGTTTTGTTATCAAAGCACGTTGCATGATATGCCTTTAGAGCAATTATTACAAGGACTGAAAGGAGTAAAAGAAGAAAAAAATTCAATCATTGAAAAGTTTAAAACATTAAAAATAGAAGTGTCTAATGCATACGATTCTCAAGCGCTTTTACAGTTAAAAAATGAATATTGTGATAAATCTAAATGTTTACAATGCGCTGTTGGTTTGAATATTTTAAAAAAGTAAGTATCTTTAACCAAAAATAAAAAGGCATACTATGTTACATTTTTTTGAAAAACACGGTTTTTTTGTAGCATCGCGACTAGCAGATAGGTTAGGAATGCGCGCCACAAATGTTCGTCTTTTTTTTGTATATATTTCATTTGTTACTATTGGAATAGGCTTTGGGTTATATCTTACCTTGGCTTTTGTATTAAAGCTTAAAGATATGATTTATACTAAGCGTAGTTCTGTTTTTGATTTGTAAAATAATGTCAAAATTTCGTTGGATTTTCACTTTTTCTAAAGGGCATTACCTAGGGCTGTTGCTATTGATTTTATTAATAACTTCAGCACAACTGGTCATTTATTTTTTACAGCATCAAAAAACGGCTTCCTGCGTGATCTTAAGTAAAGAAGAGCAAAATTGGTTAGCTGTTCAATCCGAAATAGACAGTGTTAAGTCTGCTCAAGCAGAAGAACAAGGAAAAATTTATCCATTTAATCCAAATTTCATAACCGACTATAAAGGATATAAATTAGGAATGTCCCTAACGCAACTAGATAAATTACATCAATATAGAGCACAAGATAAGTATGTAAATTCTGCAGAAGAATTTCAGAAGTTAACAGGCGTTTCTCAAGATTGGTTAAAAAAATATGCGCCCTATTTTAAGTTTCCTGATTGGGTTTCAAAGTCAAATGCTAAAAAATCTTCACATAACGAGTTTGTTCAAAATAAGACCATCAAAAAGAATACTGTAAAAGATATCAATACGGCAACCCAAGAAGATTTAGAAGCGGTATTTATGATTGGAGAAAAATTAGCGCAAAGAATTATTCTTGAAAGAACAAAACTAGGGGGCTTTGTAAGTATGGAACAGCTAACATTGATTTGGGGAATTTCTGAAGAAGCATTACAAGATATAGCTAAAAAATTTATAGTTAAAGGAAATCCTGCATTACATAAAATCGATATCAATAATGCATCTATGAAAGAATTGTCCCAATTTCCGTATTTTAATTACACTATTGCTAAGAATATAGTGACCTATAGAAGTATGCATGGAGAGATTAAAAATAGCGAAGATTTAACAAATGTTAAACAATTCCCTGTGGATAAAATAAAAATAATAACCTTATATTTGACCTTTTAAAAAATTATACAAACCTTGGTTTTATGAATTCATTGTATTTTACTGAAGAACATGAAATGTTCAGAAAAAGCTTTAGCGATTTTCTTCAGAGAGAAGTTGTTCCACATATAGAAAAATGGGAAAAGACAGGAACGATTGAGCGTTTTATTTGGAAAAAATTCGGTGAAATGGGTTTTTTTGGTATCAATTATCCTGAAGTTTATGGAGGAATGAACCTCGATTTGTTTTACACAGTTGTTTTTTTGGAAGAATTACAAAAAATTAAATCATCTGGGTTTGCTGCGGCCATGTGGGCACATGCTTATCTCGCTATGACACATTTAAATGCAGAAGGAGATGAAAGAATTAAGCAAGAATATTTAGCGCCAAGTATCGCAGGTGAAAAAATAGGAGGATTATGTATTACTGAGCCGTTTGGCGGAAGCGATGTAGCAGGAATGCGAACTACAGCGACTAAACAAGGTGATAAATATGTTATCAATGGTTCAAAAACATTCATAACAAATGGGGTATATGCAGATTATTATGTTGTGGCAGCAAAAACGTCTCCAGAATTAGGAAACAAAGGAATTAGTGTTTTTTTAGTAGATACAAATACAAAAGGAATAACTGCTACTAAATTAGATAAATTAGGTTGGAGAGCTTCAGATACTGCTGAAATTTCATTTGATAATGTAGAAGTACCGCTTCAAAATTTAATGGGTGAAGAAGGAAAAGGATTTCCATATATCATGCAACATTTTGCGTTAGAACGTTTAATTATGGCTGTTAATGCACACGCAAGAGCTGAATATGCGCTAGATTATACACTTGAATACATGTCTCACCGTGAAGCTTTTGGAACAACTATAAATAAATTTCAGGCTTTAAGACATACCTTAGTTGAGCATGCTACTGAAATAGAGCATTGTAAATTATTTAATTATGTTACTGTAGCTCGATTAAATAAAGGAGAATATGTAGTAAAAGAAGCTACAATGGCTAAACTGAAATCAACCAAAGTTGCTGATTTAGCTATATATGATTGTTTGCAAATGCTAGGCGGCTACGGTTATATGGAAGAGTATCCATTAGCTCGCTTATTAAGAGATAGTCGTTTAGGACCTATTGGTGGAGGAACTTCAGAAATCTTAAAAGAAATCTTGTCTAAAATGATTATTGACAATAAAAATTACAAGCCTGTAGTATAATTATTGAATTATCCTTTGATATTAAAAATAATTTAGTACTTTTGCAGTCCTAAAAGAGAGGAGGTGTCTAGATTATGTTAATTATACCAATTAAAGACGGAGAAAATATCGATAGAGCATTAAAGCGCTATAAAAGAAAATTTGACAAAACTGGAACTGTTCGTCAGTTAAGAGCGCGTCAAGCTTTCACGAAACCATCTGTTTCTAGAAGAGCAGAAATTCAAAAAGCACAGTATATTCAAAAATTAAAGGATTCTGTTGAAGGATAGTCTTTTTTTTTTTGATTAATAGTATAAACCGTTAGATTATAAATTGTAAATTTGTGTCTAGCGGTTTTTTTATGCGTACAAATTTTCAAGCACATCAAGAATACTTAAGAAAAGAAAAAAACTATTCTTCTCATACTGTCAAAGCATATGGTGAAGATATTCTTTCATTTCAAGATTTTTTAAACTTAAATCACGGAAGTATTTCATTGGAAGAGGTTACTTATCCTATAATAAGAACCTGGATTGTTGCGCTTTCAGATAGTCAAATGGCTGCTGTTTCTATAAATAGAAAAATGGCTTCGTTAAAATCATTCTACAAATTTTTACTAAAAACTAAACAAATCACCTTTAATCCTTTTTTAAAACACAAATCCTTAAAAACGGCTAAAAAAGTCCAAATACCATTTTCTGAAACCGAAGTGAATCAATTATTTGAAGTTTATTTTTTAGATGATGATTTTGAATCTGTTAGAAATAGATTGGTAATTGAGCTTTTTTATGCGACGGGTATAAGACGCGCAGAGTTAATTAATCTTCAAGTACATGCCGTGGATTTTTATTCAAAATCAATTAAGGTATTAGGAAAAAGAAATAAAGAACGCATTGTGCCTTTGTTAGAAACAACTATTCAGTTGTTGCAATCTTATTTGTCTCATAGACAGCAGCTTGAAAAAATAGAAAATTCTGAACTGTTAATTTTATCTAAAAAAGGAAATAAAGTAAGCGAAACATTTGTTTACAGATTAATAAATGATTACTTTAGTGGTATATCTGAAAAGGTAAAAAAAAGTCCACACGTTCTTAGGCACACGTTTGCAACCCATTTGCTAAACAATGGTGCCGATTTAAATTCAGTTAAAGAGCTGCTTGGTCATGCAAGTTTATCTTCCACTCAGATTTACACCCATAGTAGTTTGTCTGAACTAAAAAAGGTTTATCAAGATACGCATCCAAGAAACAAGTAGCTGTTGTTTAATTTAATATCTTTATAGTATTATGAAAGTAAATGTTCATGCGGTCAACTTTAATGTTGACAAAAAATTGGTAAATTTTATTGAAGAAAAAGTGATTAAATTAGAAAAGTTCTATGATAAGGTAGTGGCTTCTGATGTTTTTCTTAAGGTAGAAAATACAAGCGATAAAGAAAATAAAATTGTAGAATTAAAAATAAGTGTGCCAGGGGATGAATTTGTTGTAAAAAAGCAAAGCAAATCATTTGAAGAAGCAGCTGATTTAGCGACAGAATCTTTAGAAAGATTGTTAGTGAAACGCAAAGAAAAAGTTCGTGCACATAGCTAAAATAAAAAAAAATATAAAAAAGTTTTGATTAATAAATAAAATCCCTACATTTGCAGTCCGTTAGAAATAGCGGACTTTTTTTATTATTGCCGGTGTAGCTCAGCTGGCTAGAGCAGCTGATTTGTAATCAGCAGGTCGTGGGTTCGAGTCCCTCCATCGGCTCTTTGAAAGAGAGTGTTGTGATATTTTTGTTGAATAGTACGGCGCTTGGTGATAATAAAAATGGTTTGGGGAGATACTCAAGCGGCCAACGAGGGCAGACTGTAAATCTGCTGACTAAGTCTTCGCAGGTTCGAATCCTGCTCTCCCCACAGAAATGAATTTAGAATTCTGAATTTAGATATTTATTCTAACTTCTAAATTCTAACTTCTGATTTACACTAGCCGGTGTAGCTCAGGGGTAGAGTGCTTCCTTGGTAAGGAAGAGGTCACGGGTTCAAATCCCGTCATTGGCTCAAGTTTGAATTAATTTTTTGAACACTAATATATAACTAAGATTAAATTTTAAAGTCATGGCAAAAGAAACATTTGATCGTTCGAAGCCCCATTTAAATATTGGTACTATCGGACACGTAGACCACGGGAAAACTACGTTAACAGCTGCAATCACTAAAGTATTAGCTGATGCAGGTTTATCTGAAGCAAAATCATTTGACCAAATTGATAACGCTCCAGAAGAAAAAGAAAGAGGTATTACAATTAATACTTCACACGTTGAGTATTCAACTGCTAATCGTCACTACGCTCACGTTGACTGTCCAGGTCACGCGGATTACGTTAAGAACATGGTTACAGGTGCTGCTCAAATGGATGGTGCTATCTTAGTAGTTGCTGCTACAGATGGTCCAATGCCACAAACTCGTGAGCATATCCTTTTAGGACGTCAAGTAGGTGTGCCTAGAATGGTTGTATTCATGAATAAAGTTGACATGGTTGACGATGCTGAATTATTAGAATTAGTAGAAATGGAAATCAGAGATTTATTATCTTTCTATCAATATGATGGTGATAATGGTCCTGTTGTTCAAGGTTCTGCTTTAGGTGCATTAAACGGTGATCCAAAATGGGTTGCTACTGTAATGGAATTAATGGAAGCAGTTGATAATTGGATTGAATTACCAGCTCGTGACGTTGATAAACCATTCTTAATGCCAGTTGAAGACGTATTTACAATTACAGGTCGTGGAACTGTTGCTACAGGTCGTATCGAAACTGGAGTTGCTAATACTGGAGATCCTGTTGAAATCATTGGTATGGGGGCTGATAAATTAACTTCTACAATTACAGGAGTTGAGATGTTCCGTAAAATCCTTGACAGAGGTGAAGCTGGTGATAACGTAGGTTTATTATTAAGAGGTATTGACAAAGCTGATATCAAAAGAGGTATGGTAATCTGTAAACCAGGTTCAGTTAAACCACATGCTAAATTCAAAGCAGAGGTTTATATCTTGAAAAAAGAAGAAGGTGGTCGTCATACACCATTCCACAATAACTACCGTCCTCAGTTTTATGTACGTACAACTGACGTAACAGGTACAATTTCTTTACCAGCAGGTAGAGATATGGTTATGCCTGGAGATAACTTAACTATTGAAGTTGAATTATTAAGTGCAATTGCATTATCAGTAGGTTTACGTTTTGCTGTTCGTGAAGGTGGTAGAACTGTAGGTGCTGGTCAGGTAACTGAAATTTTAGACTAATTACAAGTTTAAATTAATATAAGAATCAGTGTCGTTTTGACGGCACTGGTTTTTTAACATACGAGCGTAGTTCAAGGGTAGAATAGTGGTCTCCAAAACCATTGATGGGGGTTCGAATCCCTCCGCTCGTGCTAAATAAAGTAAAATATCATGTTAAAATATTTTTCTGAAGCTTTCGAAGAATTAAAGTCTAATGTAACTTGGCCTGCTTGGGACGAAGTCCAAAAGTATACCATTATAGTTGCATTGTTTTCTGTTATTTTCGCTTTAGCAACATGGGGAGTTGATGTATCTTTCACTAAGATATTAAACGGTTTCTTTAATTTATTAAAAGGTTAATATACAATGGCTGATAATAATGTAAAGAAGTGGTATGTTGTAAGAGCTGTAAGTGGCCAAGAAAACAAGATTAAGTCTTATATCGAACAAGAGATTAATCGTGTTGGAATGGCTGATTATATTTCTCAAGTACTTGTGCCTACTGAAAAAGTTGTGCAAGTAAGAGATGGGAAAAAAATAGCAAAAGAAAGAGTGTATTTTCCTGGTTATGTTATGATAGAAGCTAACTTAACTGGAGAAATTCCTCATATAATAAAATCAATTACGGGTGTTATTGGATTTTTAGGTGAGACTAAAGGCGGAGACGCAGTTCCTTTAAGACAAGCTGAAGTAAACCGTATGTTAGGTAAAGTTGATGAGTTATCTGTTAAAACAGAAAACATCAACATTCCATATACTATTGGTGAAACAGTAAAAGTTATTGATGGACCTTTCAATGGATTCAATGGAACTATTGAAAAAGTAAATGAAGAAAAGCGTAAACTTGAAGTAATGGTGAAAATTTTTGGAAGAAAAACACCTTTAGAACTAAGTTTTATGCAAGTTGAAAAAGTATAATTTTCGTTACATATATAAATCACATCAATCGCTTCCAATTGATAGATGTGCTAAATTTTTTTAAAAAATGGCAAAAGAAGTTAGTAAAGTAGTTAAACTACAAGTTAAGGGAGGTGCTGCGAATCCATCGCCACCGGTTGGACCTGCTTTGGGGGCTGCTGGGGTTAACATCATGGAGTTCTGTAAGCAGTTTAATGCAAGAACACAAGATAAACCTGGCAAAGTTTTACCAGTACAAATTACTGTGTATAAAGACAAGTCTTTTGACTTTGTTGTTAAAACGCCACCTGCTGCAATTCAATTATTAGAGGCAGCAAAATTAAAGTCTGGTTCAGGTGAACCTAACCGTAAAAAGGTTGCAAGTGTTACTTGGGATCAAATTAAGACTATTGCTGAAGACAAAATGCCAGACTTAAACGCTTTTACTTTAGAAAAAGCAATGAGTATGGTTGCAGGTACAGCAAGATCTATGGGTATTACAGTAACAGGAAATGCTCCTTTTTAATCGTTAAAAAGAATTAGACATGGCAAAATTGACAAAAAAGCAAAAAGTGGCTGCATCAAAAATTGAGAAGAATAAATTATATTCTTTAAAAGAAGCTTCGGCTTTAATTAAAGAAATAGCTTCTGCAAAATTTGATGAGTCTGTTGATATCGCAGTACGTTTAGGTGTAGATCCTAGAAAAGCGAATCAAATGGTTAGAGGTGTGGTTTCATTACCTCACGGAACTGGTAAAGATGTAAGAGTGTTAGCACTTGTTACTCCTGATAAAGAAGCTGAAGCTAAAGCAGCTGGTGCAGACCACGTTGGGTTAGATGATTATCTTCAAAAAATCAAAGACGGTTGGACAGATGTTGATGTAATCATCACAATGCCTGCTGTTATGGGTAAATTAGGTCCATTAGGACGTGTTTTAGGACCAAGAGGTTTAATGCCTAATCCTAAAACAGGTACAGTAACTATGGATGTTGCTAAGGCTGTTCAAGAAGTAAAAGCTGGTAAAATTGACTTTAAAGTTGATAAAACTGGTATCGTTCATGCAGGTATAGGTAAAGTATCATTCGATGCAGATAAAATCTATGACAATGCACACGAAATTGTTCAAACATTAATCAAATTAAAACCAACTGCAGCTAAAGGTACTTATATTAAGTCTATTCACTTATCAAGTACACAAAGTCCTGCTATTGCTTTAGATCCTAAAGCAGTATAATTGGTAGTTAAAAATATTTAGTATGACTAGAGAAGAAAAAGCAATTGCTATTCAAGATTTAACTGCACAGTTAGAAGGTGTAAATGTTGTTTATTTAGCAGACATTTCAGGACTAGATGCAGATACTACCTCAAATCTAAGAAGAGCTTGTTTCAAAGCAGGTATCAAATTAGAAGTGGTAAAAAACACATTGCTAGAGAAAGCATTGGAAGCTTCGGCTACAGATTACGGTGATTTATCATCTGTTTTAAAAGGAAATACATCAATGATGATTGCTGAAACCGCAAATGGACCAGCTAAAATTATCAAAGAATTCCGTAAAAAAGGAGATAAACCAGTTTTCAAAGGAGCTTTTATTAATCAAGAAATCTATATCGGAGATAACTTATTAGATAGCTTAGTAGCTATTAAATCTAAAGAAGAAGTTATTGGCGAAATCATTGGATTACTTCAATCTCCTGCTAAACGAATCCTTTCTGCTTTATTAAATAATGCAGAAACAAAAGGTGAAGTAGCAGAATAATACAAACGCACTATAAATTATTATATTTTTTAAACACATTAAAGATAGAAAAAATGGCAGATTTAAAACAATTCGCAGAGCAATTAGTTAACTTAACAGTTAAAGAAGTTAACGAATTAGCAACAATATTAAAAGATGAGTATGGTATCGAGCCTGCTGCTGCAGCAGTAGTAGTTGCTGGAGGAGCTGGTGCTGGTGATGCTGGTGCTGCTGAACAAACAGAATTTACAGTAGTATTAAAAGATGCTGGAGCTTCTAAATTAGGAGTTGTTAAAGCAGTTAAAGAATTAACTGGTTTAGGACTTAAAGAAGCTAAAGATTTAGTTGATGCTGCTCCAACAAATGTTAAAGAAGGTGTTTCTAAAGACGAAGCAGAAGGTCTTAAGAAAGCACTTGAAGAAGCAGGAGCTGTTGTTGAGTTAAAATAAGCTAACTTATCAAAAAAAGCTAGGTTTAGACCTTGAGATTTCCTCTCAAAGGTCTAAACCATTTTGCGTATATTAAATTTTTTAATTTTACAAAAAAAGTAACCATAAACGAAGAAAGAAAATAATCTAACTTTCCTGGTTTATTTTCAAAGATGTTATGGTTATTAAAAAAGGAAGTATAATTAAGCATGTGTTTTACACAAAAAAATTACTTTTTTTAATCAAAATTTTGTCCATTGATGATTGCTAATCAGACTGAAAGAATCAATTTTGCCTCAACGAAAAATATTCCTAATTATCCAGATTTTCTTGATATACAAGTAAAATCATTTAGAGATTTTTTCCAGTTAGAAACTAAATCTGATGAGAGAGGTAACGAGGGTCTTTACAACACCTTCATGGAAAATTTTCCAATAACTGATACTAGAAATCAATTCGTTCTAGAGTTTCTAGATTATTTTATTGATCCTCCTAGATATACTATCGAAGAATGTATCGATAGAGGCTTGACGTATAGTGTGCCTCTAAAAGCACGTTTAAAATTATATTGTACAGATCCTGAACATGAAGATTTTGAAACAATAGTTCAAGATGTTTATTTAGGAACTATTCCATACATGACGCCAAGCGGAACATTTGTTATTAATGGCGCAGAACGTGTTGTAGTGTCTCAATTGCATAGATCACCTGGAGTTTTCTTCGGACAATCTTTCCATGCAAATGGAACTAAATTATATTCAGCAAGAATTATACCTTTTAAAGGTTCTTGGATTGAATTTGCAACAGATATCAATAACGTAATGTACGCGTACATTGATAGAAAGAAAAAATTACCTGTAACTACTCTTTTCAGAGCGATTGGTTTTGAAAGAGATAAAGATATTCTTGAAATTTTTGATCTTGCAGAAGAAATTAAAGTTTCAAAAACAGGAATCAAAAAATTCATCGGTAGAAGATTAGCTGCTCGTGTGTTAAATACTTGGCATGAAGATTTCGTGGATGAGGATACAGGAGAAGTAGTATCTATTGAGCGTAATGAAATTATTTTAGACCGTGATACTATCTTAGATAAAGATAATGTAGAAGAAATTTTAGAAGCGGATGTAAAATCTATTTTATTACACAAAGAGGATAATAATCAAGCAGATTTTGCTATTATCCATAATACATTGCAAAAAGACCCTACTAACTCTGAAAAAGAGGCTGTAGAACATATATATAGACAATTACGTAATGCAGAACCACCTGATGAGGAAACAGCTCGTGGTATCATCGATAAATTATTCTTCTCAGACCAACGTTACAACTTAGGTGATGTAGGTCGTTACAGAATGAATAAAAAGTTAGGCTTAGATATCCCGATGGATAAACAAGTATTAACAAAAGAAGATATTATTACGATTGTAAAATACTTAATTGAATTAATTAATTCAAAAGCAGAAATTGATGATATTGACCACTTATCGAACCGTCGCGTTAGAACTGTAGGGGAACAATTGTCAGCTCAATTTGGTGTTGGTTTAGCGCGTATGGCTCGTACAATTCGTGAAAGAATGAATGTGCGTGATAACGAAGTGTTTACACCAATCGATTTGATTAATGCAAAAACATTATCATCAGTAATTAATTCATTCTTTGGAACAAACCAGTTGTCTCAGTTTATGGATCAAACGAATCCATTAGCTGAAATTACACACAAACGTCGTTTGTCAGCTCTTGGACCTGGTGGTTTATCGAGAGAAAGAGCAGGTTTCGAGGTTCGTGACGTTCACTATACGCATTATGGTCGTTTATGTCCAATTGAAACACCTGAGGGACCAAACATTGGTTTGATTTCATCATTAGGTGTGTATGCTAAAGTAAACGGAATGGGATTCATTGAAACACCATATCGTAAAGTTGATAATGGTAAAGTGGATTTAGTTTCGGAACCAATTTATTTAAGCGCAGAAGAAGAAGAAGGTAAATTAATTGCGCAAGCAAATATTACCATGGATGCAAATGGAAAAATTACTGCAGATAAAGTAATTGCAAGAGAAGAAGGAGATTTCCCTGTAGTAGAGCCAAGTGCTGTACATTATACAGACGTTGCCCCTAATCAAATTGCATCTATTTCAGCTTCATTAATTCCATTCTTAGAGCATGATGATGCGAACCGTGCCTTGATGGGATCTAACATGATGCGTCAGGCTGTACCTCTTTTAAGACCACAAGCACCTATTGTAGGTACTGGTTTAGAAAGACAAGTTGCGTCTGATTCTAGAGTGTTAATTAATGCGGAAGGTTCTGGAGTTGTAACTTATGTTGACGCCAACATGATTACAATAAAATACGACAGAACAGAGGAAGAAAGAATGGTAAGTTTTGATGAAGACGAAAAAACATATCAATTAATCAAATTTAGAAAAACAAATCAAAGTACTACAATTAACTTAAAACCTATTGTTAGAAAAGGAGATAAAGTAGTAAAAGGTCAGGTACTTTGTGAAGGATATGCTACACAAAACGGAGAATTAGCTTTAGGTAGAAATTTACAAGTTGCCTTCATGCCTTGGAAAGGGTATAACTTTGAGGATGCAATTGTAATTTCTGAAAAAGTAGTTCGTGATGATATTTTTACCTCTATTCACGTAGATGATTATTCATTAGAAGTTAGAGATACAAAATTAGGTAATGAAGAATTAACTAATGATATCCCTAATGTTTCTGAAGAGGCTACTAAAGACCTTGATGAAAATGGTATGATCAGAATTGGTGCAGAAGTAAAACCTGGTGATATCTTAATTGGGAAAATTACACCTAAAGGAGAATCAGATCCTACACCAGAAGAAAAATTATTACGCGCTATCTTTGGAGATAAAGCAGGTGATGTTAAAGATGCGTCATTAAAAGCTTCACCTTCATTAAACGGTGTGGTTTTAGATAAAAAATTATTTGCGAAAGCAGTAAAAGATAAACGCAAACGTACTAAGGATAAAGAAGATTTAGATAAACTTGAAATGGAATTTGAAGTAAAATTCAATGAACTTAAAGACAAGTTAATCGATAAATTATTCTTAATTGTTGACGGAAAAACATCTCAAGGTGTACTTAATGATTTAGGTGAAGAAGTATTACCAAAAGGTAAAAAATTCACTAAAAAAATGCTACAAGCCGTTGAAGATTTTGCTCATTTAACAAAAGGGCAATGGACAACTGACGAGCATACAAACTCATTAATTAACGACTTAATTCACAACTATAAAATCAAATTAAATGATTTACAAGGGGTATTAAGAAGAGAGAAATTTACCATTACAGTAGGTGATGAATTACCATCAGGAATCTTAAAATTAGCTAAAGTTTATATTGCTAAAAAACGTAAGCTAAGAGTAGGGGATAAAATGGCAGGACGTCACGGAAATAAAGGTATCGTTGCAAAAATTGTACGTCAAGAAGATATGCCATTCTTAGAAGATGGAACACCAGTTGATATCGTATTGAATCCACTTGGAGTACCTTCTCGTATGAACATCGGACAAATTTATGAAACTGTTCTTGGATGGGCAGGATTAAAATTAGGGAAGAAGTTTGCTACGCCAATCTTTGACGGTGCATCACTAGATGAAATCAATGAATTTACAGATGAAGCGGGAATTCCTAGATTTGGTCATACGTATTTGTATGATGGAGGAACAGGAGAACGTTTCCATCAAGCAGCTACTGTGGGTGTAATTTATATGCTTAAATTAGGTCACATGGTAGATGATAAAATGCATGCACGTTCAATAGGTCCATACTCATTGATTACACAACAACCATTAGGTGGTAAAGCACAATTTGGTGGTCAACGTTTCGGAGAGATGGAGGTTTGGGCACTTGAAGCTTATGGTGCTTCTAGTACGCTTAGAGAGATCTTAACGGTTAAATCTGATGACGTAACAGGTAGAGCAAAAACTTACGAAGCAATCGTTAAGGGAGAAACTATGCCAGAACCAGGATTACCTGAATCATTCAATGTATTAATGCATGAATTAAAAGGTCTTGGATTAGACATTAGATTAGAAGAATAATAAAGTTTGCAGTTTCAGTCGCGGTAATCAGTTTCTGCGACTGAAAACTGAAAAACAAAACAAAAAATTTAAATAAATCGATAGTATTCATATCATGACAAAATTAAAAGATAAAAATACCGTTAAAAGATTTAACAGAATCACAATAGGTTTAGCATCACCTGAGTCAATTTTAGCTGAGTCAAGAGGTGAGGTTCTAAAACCGGAAACGATTAACTATCGTACGCACAAACCAGAGCGTGATGGCCTTTTCTGTGAAAGAATATTCGGACCTGTAAAAGACTATGAATGTGCTTGTGGAAAATATAAAAGAATTCGCTACAAAGGAATCGTTTGTGACCGTTGTGGGGTTGAAGTAACAGAAAAGAAAGTACGTAGAGATAGAGTAGGACATATTAATTTAGTTGTGCCTATCGCTCATATTTGGTATTTCCGTTCACTTCCAAATAAAATTGGTTATATATTAGGCTTACCGTCTAAAAAATTAGACATGATTATCTACTACGAAAGATATGTAGTTATTCAAGCGGGTATTGCTAAAGGTTTAGATGGTGAAACATTAAATAGATTAGATTTCTTAACAGAAGAAGAATATCTAAATATTTTGGATTCTTTACCAATGGAAAACCAATATTTAGACGATTCAGATCCAAATAAATTCATCGCTAAAATGGGTGCTGAATGTATTATGGATTTATTGTCTCGCATTGATTTAGATGAATTATCTTATTCATTACGTCATGCTGCAAACAATGAAACGTCTAAACAAAGAAAAACAGAAGCATTAAAACGTTTAAATGTTGTAGAATCATTCCGTGAGTCTAACAATAACAGAGAAAATCTTCCAGAATGGATGATTCTAAAAGTTATCCCAGTTATTCCACCTGAATTACGTCCACTTGTGCCACTTGATGGAGGACGTTTTGCTACTTCAGATTTAAATGATTTATACAGAAGAGTAATTATCCGTAACAATCGTTTAAAACGATTAATGGAAATTAAAGCCCCTGAAGTTATCTTGCGTAATGAAAAACGTATGCTTCAAGAAGCAGTAGATTCATTATTTGACAATACAAGAAAAGCATCAGCGGTAAAAACAGAATCAAACAGACCATTAAAATCTTTATCAGATTCATTAAAAGGTAAACAAGGACGTTTCCGTCAAAACTTATTAGGTAAACGTGTAGATTATTCTGCTCGTTCTGTAATTGTTGTTGGACCAGAAATGAAATTGTTTGAATGTGGTTTACCAAAAGATATGGCTGCAGAATTGTACAAACCATTCGTTATTCGTAAATTAATCGAAAGAGGAATCGTTAAAACAGTTAAGTCGGCTAAGAAAATTATTGATAAAAAAGAGCCAGTAGTATGGGATATTCTTGAAAATGTAATCAAAGGACATCCAGTATTACTAAACCGTGCTCCTACACTTCACCGTTTAGGTATTCAAGCATTCCAGCCTAAGTTAATTGAAGGAAAAGCAATCCAGTTACACCCATTAGTATGTACGGCGTTTAATGCCGATTTCGATGGTGACCAGATGGCCGTTCACTTACCATTAGGACCAGAAGCGATATTAGAAGCGCAATTATTAATGTTAGCTTCTCACAATATCTTGAATCCTGCAAATGGTGCACCTATTACAGTACCATCTCAAGACATGGTTCTTGGGTTATACTACATGACGAAAGAACGTTTGTCAACACCTGAAGTGCCTGTTAAAGGTGAAGGGTTAACGTTTTATTCTGTAGAAGAAGTACATATTGCTTTAAATGAAGGAAGACTTGATTTAAATGCAAGAGTAAAAGTACGTGCCAAAGATTTTAATGAAAACGGAGAATTAGTATACAAAATTATTCAAACTACAGCTGGTAGAGTATTATTTAATGAAGTAGTGCCTGAAGCAGCTGGATACATCAATGAAGTCTTAACTAAAAAATCGTTAAGAGATATTATTGGTAATATTTTATCTGCAACTTCAGTTCCTGAAACGGCTGCTTTCCTTGATAATATTAAGGATATGGGATACAAATTTGCCTTCAAAGGTGGATTGTCATTCTCGTTAGGGGATATCAAAGTTCCAGAAAAGAAATTTGAATTAATTGCTGATGCAAACGGACAAGTAGACGCAATTACGATGAACTATAACATGGGTCTTATTACAAACAATGAGCGTTATAATCAGGTAATTGACGTGTGGACTTCTACAAATGCACAATTAACAGAATTAGCTATGAAAAACATTAGAGAAGACCAACAAGGGTTCAACTCGGTGTATATGATGCTTGATTCTGGAGCAAGGGGTTCTAAAGAACAAATCCGTCAGTTAACAGGTATGCGTGGTTTGATGGCTAAGCCAAAAAAATCAACTGCTGCGGGTGGAGAAATTATTGAAAATCCAATTCTTTCTAACTTTAAAGAAGGATTATCGATTTTAGAATACTTTATTTCTACGCACGGTGCACGTAAAGGTCTTGCCGATACCGCTCTTAAAACTGCCGATGCAGGATATTTAACAAGAAGATTACATGACGTTTCTCAAGATGTTATTATCAATTCAGTAGATTGTGGTACATTAAGAGGTATTGAAGTTTCTGCGTTAAAGAAAAATGAGGAAATCGTTGAAACGTTAGGTGAAAGAATTTTAGGTCGTGTAGCGTTACAAGATGTAATCAATCCATTAGATTCTGAAGTATTGGTTCATGCAGGTGAGCAAATTACAGAAGCTATTGTAAAACAAATAGAAGCATCACCATTAGAAAAAGTTGAAGTACGTTCGGCCTTAACTTGTGAAGCTAAAAAAGGAATCTGTGCAAAATGTTACGGTAGAAACTTAGCTACGGGTAAAATGGCCCAAAAAGGGGAAGCAGTTGGTGTTATTGCAGCACAATCAATTGGTGAACCAGGAACTCAGTTAACCCTTCGTACATTCCACGTTGGTGGGGTTGCAGGAGGTATATCTGAAGAGTCTAGTATTGTAGCACGTTTTGCAGGTAAATTAGAAATAGAAGACCTTAAAACAGTTAAAGGGGAAGATAACGAAGGAAATACAGTTGATATTGTAATTTCTCGTTCTACAGAATTAAAATTAGTAGAACCAAAAACAGGTATCGTCTTAAATACACACAACATTCCTTATGGATCTACCATTTTTGTTAAAGACGGAGACACGTTAGAAAAAGGTGCTACGATCTGTAAATGGGACCCATATAATGGGGTAATTATTTCTGAATTTACAGGTAAAGTAGGGTACGAAGATATTGAACAAGGACAATCGTTCTTAGTTGAAATTGACGAACAAACAGGTTTCCAAGAAAAAGTAATTTCAGAAGCAAGAAATAAAAAATTAATTCCAACCTTACATATTTATGGTAAAGATGGTGAATTAATTAGATCGTATAACTTACCAGTAGGAGCGCACCTTATGGTAGATGACGGAGAAAAAATTAAAGCGGGTAAAGTTTTAGTTAAAATTCCACGTCGTTCTTCTAAAGCAGGCGATATTACCGGAGGTTTACCAAGAATTACAGAGTTGTTAGAAGCACGTAATCCTTCAAACCCAGCGGTAGTTTCTGAAATTGATGGTGTAGTTACTTTTGGAAAAGTAAAAAGAGGAAATAGAGAAATTTCTATTGAATCTAAATTTGGTGAAGTGAAGAAATATTTAGTAAAACTTTCTAACCAAATCTTAGTTCAAGAAAATGACTTTGTAAGAGCAGGTATGCCATTGTCTGATGGAGCTATTACACCAGATGATATCTTAAGAATTCAAGGACCTTCTGCTGTGCAACAGTACTTGGTAAATGAAATTCAAGAAGTATATCGTTTACAAGGGGTAAAAATCAATGACAAACACTTCGAAGTAGTGATTCGTCAAATGATGCGAAAAGTTCAAATTCAAGATCCAGGTGATACCTTATTCTTAGAAGATCAATTAGCTCATACACGTGATTTTATTGAAGAAAACGACAAGTTGTATGGTATGAAAGTAGTAGAAGACGCAGGTGATTCAGCTACATTAAAACCAGGACAAATTATTTCTCCTAGAGAATTAAGAGACGAAAATTCTTTATTAAAACGTGAAGATAAAAATTTAGTAGTAGCAAGAGATGTAGTTACGGCAACGGCAACTCCAGTACTTCAAGGTATTACTAGAGCATCGTTACAAACTAAATCATTTATTTCAGCGGCTTCGTTCCAAGAAACAACTAAAGTATTAAATGAAGCAGCAGTAGCTGGTAAAATAGATACGTTAGAAGGCTTAAAAGAAAATGTAATTGTAGGTCACAGAATCCCTGCTGGTACAGGTATGAGAGACTACGACAACATTCTTGTAGGTTCAAAAGACGAGTACAGCGAAATGATGGCTGCGAAAGAAGAATTTAATTATTAAGAGTTCTTCTTGCTATACCTATAAAAACCTAACAGATTTTTTCTGTTAGGTTTTTTTTTAATCAAAAGGTTTTAGTAATATTGTGGTAGGAGTTAAGAGTAATTAGTAATTAGTAATATGTGAAAAGTTACCTATAACCTATTAACAACTCCTAACTCATTTTTTGTGTAACTTTGTGAAACCTTCGTGATACTTTGTGATACAGCTTTAAAAGGTGTAAGGTAATAGGTAAATGGTTAAAGAAAAACATATACTTATATTCCTAATATGCCTTATATGTTTAAAAAAAATAAAAAATTATACGTTAATAGTAACCCATAACTCGTAAATAAAAAACTAAATTTATAAAATAATGGAAAACAACAATCAAGACGGACAAATTAATATAGAATTAGACGAACAAATTGCAGAAGGCATTTACTCTAATTTAGCAATAATTAACCATTCTAATACAGAGTTTGTATTAGATTTTATTAGCATTATGCCTGGGGTGCCCAAAGCAAAAGTAAAATCACGTATTGTATTAACTCCTCAACATGCCAAACGCTTACTAAAAGCACTAGGCGAAAACATCCATCGTTTTGAAGCTACACACGGTGAAATCAAAGAAGGGGAGCAACCCACCATTCCTTTAAATTTTGGACCCGCAGGACAAGCCTAACATTGAAAACTCTTTAAGAAATTAAAGAGTTTTTTATTTTTTGTTAATTATTTAGCATTATTATCTAAAATTTAGTAAAAATAAAATAAAAATGATGTAGAGGTGTTATTTATTTAAAAAAACAAATATATTTGTAAATTACATATAATAAACTAAATTAATTCTTATGATAAACAATTACGATTCGGTTGATACCCGTTTTTCCTCGGGTTCATCAACTTCTACAAAACAAGAAGACACGTCGTACACAGGTAAAAAACGAACCTGGATTTCGTTAATTACGCTGTTTGTGGCATTGTTTTCTTTTGTTTCTGTACAAGCACAGGTAACAACAAATGGTGGTTCAGGTTTAGCAACAACCTATACATCTTTAGCAAATGCTATTACTGCACTAAATGCAGCGACTATTAACGGACCTGTAGTAATTACCCTTACAGGTAATGAAACAGCACCCGTGGGAGGTTATAACATAACAGCTTCTGGTACTTCTGTGAATACAATTATTATTCAAGGTAGTACAAGTGTAATTACAGCACCAGCACAAACAAGTGGTTCTCTTGTTGATGCTATTTTCAAAATTTCAGGGGGAGATTGGATTACGATTCAAAACTTCACAATGAATGAGCGTGCATTTACACCTGTAGCAGCTGACACTACTGCTGGTACTAACACTATGACAGAATTTGGTGTAGCGTTGTTTTATGCCACTACTACTAATGGTGCGCAAAACTGTACCATTCAAAATAATACGATCACTTTAAATAGAACGTATACAAACACGTTTGGTATTTATAGTAACTCAACACACAGTGCAACTGCTGCAACTACATCAGCTACAGCTACATCTACAGCTGGTGGAAACAGTGGTTTAAAAGTATATGGAAATACAATTAGTAATGTAAATCAAGGAATTGTAGTTGTAGGACCTACAGCGGCTGCAGATTTAATTTCAGGTGTTGATATCGGGGGTTCATCAATAACAACAGGTAATACCATTTCTAATTTTGGTACAGCAGTGCAAGCTTCGTCTTATGCGAATGTATCAGGAACAATTAATGGTATTTTAATTAGAAATGTTATTGGATTTAATGTTTCATACAATACTATTACCAGTTCAAATGGTGGAGTGAATGCAGCAAGTACAACCTTAAGAGGTATTTTTATAACATCTGCTTCAAATGCTCCAACAGGTACTTTTATAAATAATATAAACAATAATACCGTAGCTTTAACGCATGGTTTTACTTCTGGAACAATTCAAGGTGTTACAGTTGAAGCTACTACAGGTACAGCAACATCAACGCAAAATATTAATAATAATAATTTTACTGCATTCGGAACTAGTGCAGCATCTACATCGGGTGCTATCACGGCTATTTCTTGTGTAATGCCTAATCTAATTACTAATATCAACAACAACACCTTTACGAATATTACTTCTAATACAACAGGTAGTTTTACGTTTATTAGTAACAGTTTTACTAGACCTGCAAATGGTACTGCTACAGTTAATAATAACTCCATTGTTACGGCTTTCAATAAAACAGGAGCTGGAGGTACCGTTACTTTTTATAATTCAAATAGTACATCACCTGTTACGGCTACTGAAACAAATACAGGTAATAATTTTTCTAATATTGCTGTAACAGGGGCAACTACAATTGCGGGGTGGGTTTCTACTGATGGTAGTACAACAAGTCCATTTGGTTCAAATAAAGTAGTAACCAATAACACTTTTAATAATATAGCTGGTGGAACTAGTCCAGTTACACTTTTAAATGTTGCATATTCTAATAATGGAAATACTGGTAATAATGTATCAGGTAACACTATTAGTAATATTTCAGCGGCATCTTCAATAACTGCACTTACTTCTGCAGGAGGAGCTCAAAATTTCTTTGGAAATACAATTTTTGGATTGAATTCTTCAGGAGCTTCAGCGGTTACAGGTATTAATATTGGAGGTGGTGCTGCAACAAATGTATATCAAAATAAAATTTACAATTTGTTGGGTACTAATGCAGGTTCAACTGTAAATGGTATTGCAATTGGTGGTGGTACAACTATTAATACGTATAATAATATTATTGGCGATTTGCGTGCAACAGCTGCAAGTGGTACCGATGTGATTAGAGGTATTAGTATTACTTCAACTACCGCTACTTCAACTCAAAAGGTTTATTACAACACAATATATTTAAATGGAACTTCATCCGGAGCTAACTTTGGTTCTTCGGGTATTTTCCATACTTATTCTGCTACAGCTACTACAGCTGCCTTAGATTTAAGAAACAACATTATTGTAAATGCATCAACTGCTAATGGAACAGGTTTAGCAGTTGCCTTTAGAAGAAGTGCTGCAACAGATTTGAATAATTATGCAAGTTCTTCAAATAACAACTTATTCTATGGAACAAGTGGTTTATTTAATAATGGAACTAATTATGCAACATTAAGTGCTTTCCAAACGTTAGTAAGTACAAGAGAAACTGCTTCTAAATTTCAAAATCCAACGTTTGCCAGTACAACAGGTTCAGATGCAACGTACTTGCACTTTTTACCAGGTGCTACTAACTTAGCTGGTTCTTATGGACAGGTAATTTCAGGATTTATTACAGATTTTGATAATGATTCTCGTGATACAACTTCTCCAGATATTGGAGCAGATGAATGGTCAAATGGTGTTATAGTTGCGCCAACTGTAACTAGTTTTGCACCAACTGTTTTATGTTTAAATGGTGGACAATCTATCACATTTACAGGTACTGGTTTTGATACTGTAACATCAATTTTATTTAACGGGCCAACAGGTGTTAATTTACCAGGTGTAGTAACAGCTAGTACTTCTACAACGTTAACGGTAACTATTCCGGTTGGAGTAGTTGATGGAGGAGTAATCATTACCAATCCAGCAGGTTCAGTAGACACTACTGGCACAGCAAATGTATTTACAACAGTTGCGCCGCCTACAATTTCGGCTACAGCAGCAACATCAACAATTTGTGCAGGGGCAAGTACTACTTTAACAGGTACTGGTGGTGTAACGTATAGCTGGTTCCCAGGAACTGGTTTATCTGCTACAACAGGTACTACTGTAACGGCTAGCCCAACAGTAACAACTACTTATACTGTAACAGGTGTTAGTGCAGAAGGTTGTTCTTCTACAGGCACGGTTACAGTAACAGTTCTTCCTGCGGCAAGTGCGATTACAATTACAAAAAATCCAGCTTCAATTTGTCAAGGTGGAATTACTACTTTAACAGCTACTGGTGGTACTGTAGATTCAAGAGCTTCTTTATATAGTTTTGCTGGATCAACAGGTACTTATACGCCTATTACAGGAACAGCAGTTTCTTCAGCTATAGGTGATGATTATGGAATTGGTAATTTACCTATAGGTTTTACATTTCCTTACAATGGTTCAACGCAAACTGTTTTTGGTGTTTCATCGAATGGAATGATTCTTCTTGGAAATACATCAGCAGCATGGACGACTGGTTTTTCTTCAAATGCATTGGCTACAACAGCAAATATAATTTCTCCTTTGTGGGATGACAACAATACAACAGGTGGAAGTGTACTATATAGTACAACTGGAACTGCACCTAACAGAGTACTTACTGTACAATGGACAGGTATGCACGTAGCTGGTACAGGTAGCTCAACTAATCCAACAATTGATATGCAGGCTTTATTATATGAAAATGGAACTATTCAATTCATATATGGAGCCCAAAGTGCAACATTATCTTCACCTACAGCCTCTATTGGAATTTCTGGAGCAATTGGTAACTACCTTAGTGTTTCACCACTTTCTCCAATTACTACATCTACTGTTTCTTCAACTACTGAAAATACAGCTGTAGTTACTGCAAATATTCCTTCAGGAACGATACTTACTTTTACAAGACCATTACAACCAGTAATGTTATGGACGCCAGCAACAAATTTATTTACTGATGCTGCGGCAACTGTACCTTATGCAGGTGAATCAACTGCGGTGGTTTATACTAAGTTAACGACTCCGGAAACTTATACGCTAACATCAACTTTAGGTACCTGTCCGGTTTCAAATACGGTTACAGTAACACCAAATTTATTACCTACAATTACTTTAGGTACAGCTGCTCCAGTATGTCTTGGAGGTTTAAGCTCATCATTGAGTTTTACTGCTACAACTGACGCACCAAATCAATATACTATTGATTTTGATGCAGCTGCCAATACTGCAGGTTTTGCAGATATTACAACATTTACCGCATTTACTACATCACCTATTGCTTTAACAGTACCAGCAAGTGCAGTAGCAGGTACGTATAATGGTACTATTTTAGTTAAAAATTCAACAACAGGTTGTGTTAGTGCAACGCCACAAGCGTTTTCAATTACAATTAATACACCAGTAGCTATTACTACGCAACCAAGTAACTCTGTTTCATTAGAAAACAGTAACGCTTCGTTTACAGTTGCAGCTACAGGTTCAGGTTTAACCTATCAATGGCAAGAAAGCACTGATAATGGTGTAACTTGGACAAATATATCAGGTGCAACAAGTGCAACCTATACGGCTGTATCAGTTACAAATGGTATGAACGGAAACCAATACAAATGTATTGTTTCTGGTGCTGCGCCTTGTACATCAGTTACATCAAATGTGGTTTCATTAACCATTAGTACAACGGCTATTACTACACAACCTACTTCTACAACTATTTGTAGTAATGGTAGTGCAACATTTACAATTGCAACTTCAGGTTCTACACCAACATACCAATGGCAATTAAGTACTAATAATGGTACTTCATGGACAGATATTTCAGGGGAAACAAACACTTCCTTGACCGTATCTGGTTTAACTGCTGCTAATTCATTACAGCAATACAGATGTGTGTTGAGCCCAGGTCCAATTTACTCTAATGCTGCAATTTTAACAATAAATGATGTTGTAGCAATTACAACACAACCAGCAGATGCTACAGTTTGTTCAAATGCTACAAATGCTACATTTACTGCAGTTGCTACAGGTACTGGTTTAACATATCAATGGCAACAAAGAGCAAATAGCTCAGGTACATGGGCAAACGTGGGTACAGGTACTACAGGTGGTACAACGGCTACATTAACGGTTACTCCTATTGCTTTAGCATTAGATGGATACCAATACCAATGTATTATTACAGGTACTGCACCATGTGTGGCGCTAACTTCAGCAACAGCTACATTAAGCGTAACTGGATTTACAGTGGCTACCTCAGCTGCGAGTATTTGTATTGGAAGTACGTTTACTTTAACGGCTACACCTACAACGAGTTCGCCTACGCTTTCTTACAGTTGGTTATGTGCTACTGTAGGAAGTGGTGCAACAACTGCTGTTACAGGAAATTCTGCAACAATTACACCTACTCAAGCAGGTACTTATGTATATACAGTAACTGCAACAGATGGTACGTGTACATTAACAACTACTCAAACAATTGTTGTTAATCCGTTACCAGTTATTACAACTGCAACAGCTAATCCAACGGTTGCTTGTGCAGGTAGTATTATAAATTTAGCAGCTACTATTAATCAAATATTACCTGGTAATTCTACTTCTTCAGGTTCTGGAACTTCATATACTTCTTCTACGAGTTATCCAACATTCTTTGGAAATTATTGGTATCAAGATTGGAATCAAATGGTATATACTGCTTCAGAATTACAAGCAATGGGTCTAAATGCAGGCAATATTACTTCTTTGACAATTAATATTGGTGCATTACCTTCACCTACTACAATTAATGGATATACTATTAGATTGGGTTCAACAACTAATAGTGCATTGACCACTTTCCAAACAACAGGTTTAACTACTGTTTATGGTCCGGTTAATTATACTGTATCGGCAACAGGTAATATTACCATTAACTTCACAACACCTTATGCTTGGGATGGAACGTCAAATATTATTGTTGATGTTAGAGGTACGGGTGCTTATGGTTCTGCTAATGCTACAACGCAATTTACTGCAACAACAGGAAATACAGTCGTTTATGCATATTCTTCTGCTTCAAATACAAGTTTTTGGACATCAAATCCTACGGCAACTGCATCTACAAGTAGACCAAATATAAGATTTGGTGGACAAATCTTGACAAATACAACATCTAATTTCACATGGTCTTGGTCTGATGGTACTTCAACGGTATTGACAAGTGCTTCAGGTACAGTTACGTTACCTAATGCTACCACAACGTATACGGTAACAGCAACTAATCCAACAACAGGGTGTACTTCTTCACAAAATGTAACAGTTACATCAAATCCATTGCCTACTGCACCTACAACTACTAACTCAACGCAATGTGGTACGCAAGTACCTTCGGCTAGTGTTGTAGATCCAAATGCATTTACTACGCCAACGTTTAAATGGTATGCAGCAGCAACAGGAGGTACAGCTTTACAATCAAGTACTTCAACGACTTATACCACTGCTATAGCTACAACTACAACTTTTTACGTTTCTGTAATCAATCCTACTACAGGATGTGAAAGTGCACGTACAGCTGTAACAGTTACAGTTAATACACCAGATGCTATAACTGCAACATCTAGTAATACTACAATTTGTTTAGGACAAAGTGTAACACTAACTGCAGCTAATAGCGCTAATACACCAGTACAAAATTATGCGTATTCTTGGTTATCAACAGCAAATAGTGGCGTAACAACTGCACAATCAGGTGCTTCTATCACAGCTACGCCAACTGCAGCTGGTACATATACTTACACCGCTTCTGCTGTAGATGGTTCTTGTCAAACAACAAATACAGTAACTGTTACGGTTTATCCGCTTCCAGTAATTACTACAGCAACTGCAACTCCAAATGTGGCTTGTGCAGGAAGTACAATTAATTTAGATGCAACTATAGTTGAGAATGTTAATGGTACTATTAATTTAGGTACTGGAGTTGCAACTTCAACATCTTCTGGAGCTAATCCATTTTATGGAGGTTATGGTGGTGTTAAAACGCAGTATTTATTAACAGCTTCAGAGCTTACAGCGTTAGGATTAGCAGCTGGAAATATTACCTCTATAGGAATTGATGTTACTTCTGCAGGGTCAACTTTAAATGGTTTTGGAGTTAACATAGATACTACATCATTAACAGCCCTAACAGCTAACATTGAAAATGTTACCAATAATGTTTATTCGGGAACATTTACTCCAACTGTAGGTATTAATACAATTACATTTAGTTCTCCATTTAATTGGGATGGAACATCAAATATTATTTTGAGTTTTTGTTGGAGTAATGCTAATACTTCTAATACAGCCTCTACTATTAAAGTAAATACTACATCATTTGTTTCGGCAAATGCTCGTTACGTAGATTCTCAATCAGCTATAAACGTTTGTGCATACACTGGTAATACTCTTCCTTCAGGTTGGAATGGAGCTGCAACATCGTTATCAACTCGTCCAAACTTCATAATTAGCGGAGTAAAAGCTACAAATGTAACATCAAGTTACAATTGGACATGGAAAATAGGAACTACTTCTGTTTTAAGTACAGCAGCAGGTACTACTGTGGTGCCAACAGGTGCTTCTACAACGTATACAGTTACTGCAACTAATCCAACTACAGGTTGTAGTGCATCACAAAATGTTACCGTATCTACCAATGTAGCACCATTAGCAATGTTCGCTATTGCACCACAAGCGTCTAGTATTTGCGTGGGAGAAACAGTAACCATGTATGCCAACCCAACAGGAGGATGTATTCCTTATACGTATTCTTGGAGTGATGGAACATCAGTTGTAGGAACAGCTTCTACATTAGCGGTAACACCAACATCTGATAAAACATATACGTTAACCATTACAGATAATGCAGGTACACAGTTAGTAAAAACTGCTACAGTAACTGTAAATAACCCTCAACCTCTTTCGGTAGTAGGTCAAACAATTTGTGCTAATAGCGCAGCGTTTACGCTTTCAGCTACGGAGTCTACTGCGGGTAATGCAATAAAATGGTATGCGGCACAAACAGGCGGTACTGCATTAGCTACGGGTAATACATTTACAACGCCTTCTATTTCGGCATCTACTACTTATTATGTGCAAGAAAATGCTTTAGATCCAGAATTAAGCGGGAACGGTTTAGATACATCAACTGTTCCAAATTCAACTGGTGCATCTGCTGAAAGAGGTTTAGTATTTACTGCGACTAAAGCATTTACGTTAGTTTCAGCTCAATACTACTCGCCAACGACTTCAGTGACAAATACGGTTACTGTAAGGTTAGTTGATCACGCTACAGGTACACAAATAGCAACTAGAACATTACCTATTGCACAAGGTACAACAGCAGATTGGTATACAATGAACCTTGGATTTGATATTCTTCCAGGAACTTATAGATTATTAGCTTCTTATTCTCAATCAGTTAATAGAAGTACTACAGGATTTACATATCCTTATGCTTTAGGTGCTTCAGGTACAATTACTTCAGGATATGATTCAGGAGTTTCGGCTACTACATATAGTTATTTCCATAACATAACCATCCAAGAGTTTTGTTCAGGAGTTCGTGTGCCAGTTACGGCTACATTGACTAACCCTACTGCTATTACATTAAGTGGTGCTTCTGCTACAATTTGTAATGGTCAAACAACTGCTACAGCAGTAACAGTTGCAACAGGTGGTTCTAATTATGATGTGTATGCTTGGTCACCTTCAACAGGTGTAATAGGAAACAGTTCTACGGGATGGACATTCAACCCAACAAGTACAACTACCTATACATTAACAGCTTCTCAGTCTGCAGGAACATGTAGTACTACAGCTACTTATGTAGTAAATGTAAATCCTATACCTACGGCATTAACAATTACACCTTCAAGCTTAGGACAATGTATTAATCAAAGTCAGAGTTTATCAGTTACGGGTGGTGCTATTGGTGTTACTGGAAAAGTAGGTGCTGGTACGTCAACAAATACAACTTCAACACCGTTCAAAGGATTTTATGGTGGGTCTAAAACGCAAGCTTTATATACAGCTGCTGAATTAACAGCACTTGGTATGGCAGCTGGACAGAAAATTAATACTATTGGATGGGTCGCTCTTTCGGGTACTCCATTAGCTTTAAATAATTTTACTGTTAATATAGGTTTTGTATCTAACACAACTTTAGGGTCTAACTTTATTAGTGGTGCAAATACAGTAGTTGTAGCACCGGCAAGTTACACTCCAACAACTGGAACGGGTAATATTGATTTTACTGTTTCACCTGGATTAACATGGGATGGTACATCAAGTTTGTTAGTTGAAACGTGTTTTAATAACAATAACGGAGGTGGATCTTCAGCTAATTCAATTTCAGTGGAGTCTTCTACAGTTGCTTCAGGATTAAATTTATACCGTTCGCAAGATAGTACAGTTGATGTATGTACAAATACAACAGCTCCTACTACAACTACAACGAGACCTAATTTAAGAATTTCAACGTTAGAAACGGCGACTACTACTTGGACTCCTGTAACAAATTTATTCCTTGATTCAGCAGCTACTATTCCTTATACTTTAGGAGGAAATGCAACTACAGTGTATGTTAAATCTGCGACGCCAGTTTCTACTACATATACTGTTACTTCTACATCCACAGCAGGCTGTACAAATAGTACTACTGTATCAGTTGATATTGTTGCATTACCTACTGTTGTAACGGTTAACCCAGCGGCTGTATGTTCGCCTAATACAGTTGATTTAACAGCTTCAGCGGTAACAAATGGTTCAAGTGCAGGTTTGACATTAACTTATTGGACAAATGCTAATGCAACAATTG
The DNA here is from genome assembly GCF_031326205.1 of Flavobacterium sp. 20NA77.7. Lineage (NCBI taxonomy): Bacteria > Pseudomonadati > Bacteroidota > Flavobacteriia > Flavobacteriales > Flavobacteriaceae > Flavobacterium > Flavobacterium nakdongense. The sequence goes on from NZ_CP133721.1 coordinate 596,866, forward strand.
CTTTAGCAAATCCAAATGCAGTAACGACTTCAGGTACCTATTATATTAAGGGAACTAATGTTAATGGATGTTCTACAGTTTCTCCAGTAACAGTTACTGTGAATCCGTTACCAGTAGTTACAACTGTAGCGCCAGCAACAGTTTGTTATCCAAATACTGTTGATTTAACAGCAGCTGCGGTAACAACTGGTTCTGCTTCAGGATTAACATTTACGTATTTTACAGATTCAGCTGCAACAACTGCTTTATCAAATCCAAATGCAGTAACAACTTCTGGTACATACTATATTAAAGGTACAAATGCAAACGGATGTTCATCAATAGCTTCAGTTGTAGTAACTATTAACGTTACAAATGTACCAACTGGTTCAGCTACACAAACATTCTGTGGCTCTGGTAATTTATCTCAATTAGTGGCTACAGGAAGTAATATTAGATGGTATAATGCAGCTACAGGTGGTACAGAGTACCCAGCTTCATTATGGTCACTTGTTGGTCTTGTAAATGGATCTACTTATTATGCTACACAAACAGTTAATGGTTGTGAAAGTGCAACAAGATTAGCGGTGACAGTGGTTGTTAATTCAATTCCAACTGCGCCTAATGCTGCAGCTCAAAGTTTCTGTAGTGCTCCATTAGTTTCTAATTTAGTTCCAAGTGGTACTGCTTATACTTGGTATGATGCAGCAACAGCTGGAAATGTTTTAAGTACAACTACGCCATTAGCTGCTGGTACATATTATGTATCTCAAACAATTAACGGTTGTGAAAGTCCAAGAACTTCAGTAACTATTACAATTTCACCAATTGCAGCGCCTACAGGTGCAGCTATACAAACTATCTTTGGCGGTGTGGCGGCTGATGCAACAATTGAAGATATTTCAGTAAGTGGTGCTGGTGTAGTTTGGTATCCAACTGCAGCTGATGCAGCAGCAGGTACAAATGCAATTGCTGCCGGAACTCAATTAGTTGATGGAACTACATATTATGCAGTTTCAGTAGTTGGTTCTTGTAGAAGTAATGCATTAGCTGTTACGGTAACTGTAACACTTGATAATAGAACATTTGATTTAGAAAACTTGAAATTCTATCCAAATCCAGTTGTGGATCAATTAACTATTGTTTACACAAAAGAGATTACTTCAATTCAAATCTATAATCTAAATGGTCAATTAGTAAAAGTGGTTCAACCAAATGCAACTAATGTTCAAGTAGATATGACTGAATTATCAACTGCTATGTATATAGTAAAAGTATATGCAGAAGATAAATCAGCAGAATTAAAAGTTTATAAAAAATAATTAATTCTTATATTAAACTAAAAGGGCTACTCATCAGTAGCCCTTTTTTTATTTTTAGTATTTTTGTATAAAACGATTTATAGTAATGATTTCAATACACCGAGTTGCACTAACAGAGTTACCCATTATCCAACATTTGGCACATGAAATTTGGCCACAAACCTATGCGGCTATTTTGTCTGTTGCACAATTAGAGTATATGTTAGCGAAGTTTTATGCATTAGATGTATTAGAAAAGCAACTGGAAAAAGGGCAACAATTTTTTCTGGCTGAAGAAAATGGTTTTCCAGTTGGGTTTTTAGCTATTGAACATGATTGTAAGGCTTCTCTGCTTACAAAAATTCATAAATTGTATGTCTTGCATTCGTGCCAAGGAAAAGGCATTGGTAAGCAGTTAATTGATTTTGCAAGTACGGAGGCAAAAGGACACAAACAAAAAGGTTTGTTTTTAAATGTAAATAAATACAATTCGGCGCAATTGTTTTATGCTAAATTGGGTTTTTCGATTATACAAGAAGAAGTTATTCCAATAGGGAATGGTTATGTAATGGATGATTATGTAATGCAATTGTTGTTTTAGTCTTGTTTGATTTTGGTGTAGTATTTTTTGATGGAAAACAAGGTAAAAAGCAACCAAAATTCTACAAGTAGTAGCTTGGATAAGCCTATAAATTCTATGGTGTATAAATAGACTGCAATCAAAATAAATAACACATTTTGAAACCCAGCAAATAAAACGCCTAGTTTGTTCTTTTTGTGATAATAATAAGTAGCTACTACGGATAGTGCAAAAATAAAAAGCAAAACTAATTGAGTAAAAAGCGTTTCCGATTTTAAACTTAAAGTGAGTAACAGTAAAGAAGAAAGAAGTAAAAATAAAAACCCTGGAAAAAAGGATAAACTATTATCGCTGTTGTTGTGTAAAGTATCAAAATGTTTTGAAAAAGGTTGTAGTTCTTCTGCTGTAAAACCTTCTCTTTTTAACAATTCAAAAGCAACTTTTTTAGAATAATTTCCTTTTAAATACTTGTTTATTTCTGTTTCAATATCTTTTTTTGGTGTCATATAATTATCTATTTCTTTTATCGTAGTTTCGAGAACCGTAGTTTGTTTTTACTCCTTTGGGAATACTTGCTTCTTCGGTCTTACTTGAAGGGGCAATAAGTTCGTTTAACTGTTTGATTTCTTCGGATGTTAAATGGCGGTATTTTCCAACAGGCACATCTAATGAAATGTTGATTATTCTAATTCTTTTTAAAGCCAAAACGTCATAGCCTAAATAATCACACATTCTACGAATTTGTCTATTTAAACCTTGCGTAAGGACAATTTTAAAAACAGTATTGCTAATGCGTGCTACGCTACATTTTCTTGTTATAGTGTCCAAAATAGGTAAGCCGTCGCCCATGCGTTGAATGAACTCGTCAGTTATGGGTTTGTCAACCGTCACAATATATTCTTTTTCGTGATTGTTTCTAGCGCGAAGAATTTTATTTACAATATCGCCATCATTCGTCATGAAAATTAATCCTTCACTAGCTTTGTCTAAACGTCCAATGGGGAATATTCGTTCCGGATAAGCAATGAAATCAATAATGTTGTCTTTCGTTTTTTGATTCGTAGTACATTCAATACCTACCGGTTTGTTAAATGCTAAATAAAGGTGTTCTTTCTGGTTGTTTGTAATTGTTTTCCCGTTTACAACAACTTCGTCACCTGGTTCAACTTTTGTGCCTAATTCTGGAATTTTGCCATTGATGGTAATGCGACCTTGTTCCAAAAGTTTATCTGCTTCTCTGCGAGAGCAAAATCCACATTCAGATAAATATTTATTAATACGTATACCTCGTTCTTCCATAGTCACAAAAGTAGTTTTTTTAGTAATTGTTTTCAAAAAAAAATCCCGAATAAATCGGGATTCTGTATCTTACATTTTAGAAAATAATTGCTCCATTTTTTGTCTTTCTTCATCTGCTAAAGCGCTATCGACTAAAATTCTTCCACTATGCTCATCCGTAATGATTTTTTTTCTACCTGCAATTTCCATTTGTGTTTGTGGTGGAATAGTGAAGAATGATCCAGCAGATGCACCTCTCTCAATAGATACAACAGCTAATCCATTTCTTACGTTAGTTCTAATTCTATCGTAAGCTTCTAATAAACGTGCTTCAATTTTTCCTCTAAATTCTTCAGACTTACTTAATAAGAAGTTTTCTTCTTTTTCAGTTTCAGACATAATATCGCTTAATTCAGCTTTTTTATGTTTCAAATGATTTTCTTTAGAAGCTAGTCTTTCTTTTGTTTCAGTAACGATAGCTTTTTTACCTTCTAAAGAAGCTTTCATTTCTTTGATATGTTTTTCAGCTAATTGAATTTCTAATTCTTGAAATTCAATTTCTTTAGATAAAGAGTTGAATTCTCTATTGTTACGAACATTCTTTTGTTGATCTGTGTATTTTTTAATTGAAGCTTTGTGGTCTTCAATATTATTTTTTTTCTCTTTGATTAAGTTGTCAATGTTTTCTAAATCTTCATTTAACTTATCTAAACGTTTTGAAAGACCAGTTACTTCGTCTTCTAAATCTTCAACTTCTAAAGGTAGTTCACCTCTCACATTTCTGATTTCATCAATTTTAGAATCAATAAGTTGTAAAGAGTATATTGCTCTTAATTTTTCTTCTACGTTTAGTTCTTTTTTGTTTGCCATGATTGTTAAAAATATTTAACCGGATTTGTATTTACTTCTGATAAAATGATTGCAAAATTAGTGATTTTTTCTTTAAGATAATCAACAATATAATTTTTTGTAAATCTTTCGCTTTCAAAGTGACCAATATCAGCTAAAAGTAATTGATTTTCAGCTTCATAAAATTGATGATATTTTAAATCAGCAGTTAAAAAAGCATCAGCACCTTCTCGAATTGCCTGTGGAATAGCAAAACTTCCGCTGCCGCCTAAAACAGCTACTTTTTTTATGGGTTTATTTAAAAATGTGCTATGTCTAATGCCTCCACATTGCATTTTTTCTTTGACTAACTGAAGAAAATCATTTTCGGATAGCGGAGTATCCAATTCACCAATCATGCCTAAACCTATATTTTGATGTTTATTTTCTAATTGGTATAATTCATAAGCCACTTCTTCATAGATGTGATTTTTGAATAATGCATTTAAAATTTTTCCTTCTAAATGTTTTTCAAAAGTGACTTCAATTTTTATTTCTTCTGATTCTACAAATTCAAATTGATTACCAAATACGGGATTACTATGTTCATTTCCCATATAAGTCCCAAGACCTTTTGTGTTAAAACTACAATTTTCATAATTGCCTATGGCACCAGCTCCAGCATTAAATAAGGCGTTTCTAACGGTATCGGCGTTTTCAAGTGGGGCATAGGTAATTAATTTGTGTATATAGTTTGTCTTTGGAATTAAAATTTTACCGGTTTTTATCCCTAAAGCGTTACAAAATAGTTTGTTTACACCTTCTGGGTGATTGTCTAGTGCAGTATGAACGGCATATATGGCGATGTTGTTTTGAATCGCTTTTACAATAGCTCGTTCTACGTAAGTAGCACCCGTAATTTTTTTTAATCCCGAAAATAAAATGGGGTGAAAGCAAACAATTAGGTTACATTTTTTAGCAATGGCTTCATCAATGACTTCTTCTAATGCGTCATGAGTGACTAAAACACCACTGATATCTTGATTTTTGTTTCCCACTAGAAGCCCTACATTGTCAAAATCTTCGGCATATCCTAGTGGTGCCATTTCTTCTAAAACGGAAAGAATATCAGTTAATTTCATGGTTTAAAATAAAAAAGTAGTGCAAATTAATCTAAATCATGACATAAAAAAATAAAAAAGTGATAAAATTTAGTAATTTCGTGCAATGAATTTAGTTAGAAAAATACTATTCCCTGTGTCCATCATTTATTGGTTAGTCACATTTATTCGAAATTGGCTATATGATAAAGGTGTTTTTAAAAGCACATCTTTTGATGTGCCAGTTATTGCTGTTGGAAATTTAAGTGTAGGTGGAACGGGAAAGACACCTCAGATAGAATATTTAATAGACTTGTTAGCAGATACGTATAAAGTTGCTGTTTTGAGTAGAGGATATAAGCGTAAATCGAAAGGGTTTGTGCTAGCTGATGAGCAGGCTACAGCAGAGTCGATTGGCGATGAACCTTTCCAGTTCTTTACTAAATTTAAAGATAAATGTTTGGTTGCTGTTGATGCGGATAGAAGAAACGCAATTAATGCTCTAATGAACTTACCTAATAAACCTGATGTTATACTATTAGATGATGCGTTTCAACATAGAAAGGTGAAAGGAGGGTTTTATATATTGTTAACGGCTTATAATGATTTATTTGTAGATGATTTTATTTTGCCCTTTGGTAATTTAAGAGAGCCTTCTTTAGGTAAAAAAAGAGCAGACATTGTTGTGGTTACAAAGTGTCCAACTAATTTAGACGGGCTACAACAACAAAATATAATAGATAAATTACAAGTTGAATGTCCTGTTTTTTTTAGCTCTATTGTGTATGATGATTTTGTTTACAACAATGTGTCAAAAATAAATGTAGAAGCCATTAAAAATGAAAGTAAATTGCTTGTTGCAGGGATTGCAAATCCAACACCTTTTTTTGATTATTTGCAGGATAAAAACGATCAACTTTTAACCTATCCTGATCATTATTTTTTTACAAAAAATGATTGTATTAAAATAGCTGAAAAAGCAACTACTAAAAAAATTGTTACAACAGAGAAAGATTTTGTAAGATTGAATGGGTTACTGCCTCAAAATCAACTGTTTTATCTTCCAATAAAATTAAAAATTCTTAAAAAATCTGATTTTGATACCGTGATTTTCAATTGTATAAATGTAAATAATTAATTAATGAATTTTTACATATAATTGAATTTTCTGATTTTTTTTGCTTTATTTTTTGTTATTTTTTTAATATTCTATAACTTTTTATTTGTAAGTAATTATTTAGCAATAACACATCTTAATGCGTATTGTTTTTGTTTATTTAATAGATTCTTCTAATTATATTTGCATGTTAATTTTTTAATCTTTTATTAGAGAGGTTAACATAATAATAATTAATAATGCGGATATTTATTATAGTTATGTTGTTATCTGTAGGCAATGTTGTTTATGGTCAACAGCTTCATCATGAGATGTTAAGTTCCCAAGGGGGCAGTTCAGTTACATCAAGTGGTTATTTAGTTCGTTATACGGTTGGTCAACAATCGGTTACGGGTACTTCTACAACAGGTTATGTTGTTCAGCAAGGTTTTCAGCAAAGTAATTGGGGAAGAATACTTTCACAGAATACAATTTCTGTTGTTACTACTGTTTATCCAAATCCGTTTGTTGATTTGGTTAAATTTTCCTTTTCAAGTTCCCCGGGTAGTACTATCGATGTTTTAGTTTTTGATATTTTAGGTCGTTTGGTTCATTCGGAGTCGGTACAAAATGATTCGAATTTAATTTCGCTAGATTTAAAAAAATTATCCAGTGCTGAATATTTAGTAAAACTATCTTCAGGAAGCTATATTCATTCAGCAAAAATTATAAAACAATGATGCAAAGAGTTATGTTGATTTTGGTTTTACTAGTAAGCCAATCTCTATTTTCACAGGAGTTATTTTTCAATTTAGGGAGTAATTCTACGGTTTACAATTACAAAAATTCCTTAGGTCAATCTAATCCTAATTTACGTTCTTCTACAGGTTCTTTTTATGAATTTGGTTATGAGTTTTTATTTGGAGGAGCAAGTTCTAGTATGGAAAGTAATTTTTCTTATGCTGCCAGTTTGACCTTAAATCAATTTAATGCAAAAGGTGGAGATTTTAATAACACGTATTCTTGGAATACGAGTTATTTAGGTATACAGAATGCTGTTTTGGGTACGGTAGTGCGTTCTTCTAAAAACACTTTTGTTGTTAAGCTTAAAGCAGGCTTGAATACAAGTACTATTGTTAAAGGGGAACAAACCCTTAACAATATGGTTTATGATATTAAGAATCATTCCGAGTTTAAAGGCTTGTTAGTACAACCTATGGGTGGAGTTGATTTACGATTAGAGCTTACCGAATCTATTTTATTAAGTGCAGGATATAATTATTCTAAAGCCTTTAATGTTTCGAATAAATCCTCGGAGAAATTAGGTTTTTCAACCCATCAAATTCAATTAGGTCTTCATTATAATATAAATTAAGAAAGAAAAGAATGAGAAAGATATATTTATTTTTAGTAGTACTGGTATCGTTTGTTGGATTTGCTCAAAATGGCATTTCCTACCAGGCATTAATAGTAAATCCTGCTGGCGAGCAATTACCAGGAGTTAATAATACAAATACCCCTTTATCAAACAAATTGGTTTGTTTACGTTTTGCTATAATTGATCATACAAATCAAATAGAATACCTAGAAACTCAGAAAGTGACTACAGATGCTTATGGTATTGTGAATTTAGTTATTGGTACAGGTCAACAAGTAGGAGGGTATGCGTCTACCTTTTCGAATGTTGTTTGGGGTAATAATCCAAAAAGTTTACGTGTTGAATTAGATGTTAATGGTATTTGTACCTATTTTACAACGATAAGTAATCAACCTTTCACCTATGTTCCTTTTGCGTATTATGCGGCCAATACTGATGTTGAAAATGCTACTACCATTAGTACAGGTTTGGTTCAATTGGCAGGAGATTTAGGCGGTGTTGGGACTACAGCTACTGCACCGATAATTTCAAATAATGCGATAACTACAGCAAAGTTAAATAATGGTGCTGTTACTCCGATAAAGATAGCTTCAGGAGCGAATAATACGGTTTTAGTTACTGATTCGACTGGGAATGTGGCTTGGATAGATAGCGCTTCGTTTGGTGCAGTTGCCGATCAAACCACGATTCAGGGAGCGGGAACAACAGCGAATCCCTTCAAAGTAAAAGATTTAGGAATCGTAACAAATAAAATTGCAGATTTAGCGGTGACTAATGCTAAATTAGCAGCAGATGCTGTAACCACTGATAAGATATTAGACGGGGAAGTTCAAACGGTTGATATTAAAAATTTAAATGTTACAACACCAAAACTTGCGGATGCTGCTGTAACTACTGAAAAAATAGCTTCAGGCGGTAACAATAAAGTATTAGTAACTGACAATTCAGGTACAGTAGCATGGATTGATAAAGATGCTTTCGGTGTAATGGCAGATCAAATTACTATTGAAGGCGCCGGTACAACAGCTAATCCATTCAAAGTAAAAGACTTAGGAATTGTAACAAATAAACTTGCAGATTTAGCAGTAACCAATGCTAAATTAGCAGCCGATGCTGTAACCACTGATAAGATATTAGATGGAGAAGTTCAAACAGCTGATATCAAAAATTTAAATGTAACTACTACTAAATTAGCTGATGCAGCAGTTACAACTTCAAAAATAGCTTCGGGTACAAATAATACCGTATTAGTTACTGACGCAACAGGTGCGGTGGCCTGGATAGATAGCGCCTCATTTGGAGCAGTTGCCGATCAGACTACGATTCAGGGAGCCGGTACAACAACTAGTCCATTCAAAGTAAAAGATTTAGGAATCGTAACAAATAAAATTGCAGATTTAGCAGTTACTAATGCTAAATTAGCAGCCGATGCTGTAACCACTGATAAGATATTAGATGGAGAAGTTCAAACAGCTGATATCAAAAATTTAAATGTAACTACTACTAAATTAGCTGATGCAGCAGTTACAACTTCAAAAATAGCTTCGGGTACAAATAATACCGTATTAGTTACTGACGCAACAGGTGCGGTGGCTTGGATAGATAGCGCTTCATTTGGAGCAGTTGCTGATATGACTTCCATTGAAGGAGCTGGTACAACTGCAAGTCCATTCAAAGTAAAAGATTTAGGGATAGTTACCAATAAAATTGCAACTGCTGCAGTAACACCGAATAAGATTGCACCAGGTTCTAATAATACTGTTTTAGTAACAGATTTTATGGGAAATGTAGCATGGATTGATAGCGGTTCTTTCGGTGCAGTTGCAGATATGACTTCTATCGAAGGTTTAGGTACTACTGCAAGTCCATTTAAAGTTAAGGATTTGGGAATAATTACCGCTAAGTTAGCCGATGGCGCAGTGGTAACTTCTAAAATAGCTAATGCTGCGGTAACTACAACAAAAATAGCTTCTGGTGGAAATAGTAAAGTACTGGTTACAGATAATACAGGTGTAGTAGCATGGATTGATGCGACAGCGTTTGGAGCAGTAGCAGATATGAATACTATAGAAGGCTCAGGAACTACAGCAAGTCCCTTTAAAGTAAAAGACTTAGGTATAATCACAGCTAAATTAGCCGATGGCGCAGTTACAACAGTTAAAATTGCAGATTTGAATGTAACGACTTCAAAAATTGCGGATGCCAACGTAACTACTGCAAAGCTTGCTGATTTAAATGTTACTACCAATAAATTAGCTAATGCAGCCGTAACCACTACAAAGATAGCTTCAGGTGGAAATAGTAAAGTACTGGTGACAGATAATACAGGTGTAGTAGCATGGATTGACGCAACAGCCTTTGGAGCAGTGGCCGACATGAGTACCATAGAAGGCGCAGGAACTTCAGCAAGCCCCTTTAAAGTAAAAGATTTAGGTATCATTACTGCTAAAATCGCTGATAATGCTGTAACAACTGACAAAATTGCGGATTTAAATGTAACAACAAATAAAGTAGCCAACAACGCCATCACCACTTCAAAGCTAGCGGATTTAAACGTAACGACTACCAAATTAGCTGATGCTGCGGTAACCACTACAAAGATTGCATCAGGAGGTAACAATAAAGTATTGGTCACAGATAACACAGGCGCAGTAGCTTGGATAGACGGTACAGCTTTTGGGGCAGTAGCAGATCAAAGCACTATAGAAGGCGCAGGAACCACTGCAAGCCCATTTAAAGTAAAAGACTTAGGAATCATCACTGCTAAACTAGCCGATGGTGCAGTAACTACAATAAAAATAGCGGATGCCAATGTAACCACCGCTAAGATAGCAGACAGTAACATAACCACCGCAAAAATAGCAGATGCCAATGTTACCAATGCCAAATTAGCTACCGATGCGGTTACTACAGGCAAAATATTAGACGGAACGATTATCGTAGATGATTTAGCAAACAACGCTGTTGAAACAGCAAAAATTAAAGATTTAAATGTAACGACTACCAAATTAGCTGATGCTGCGGTAACGACTACAAAGATTGCTTCAGGCGGAAACAACAAAGTATTAGTGACGGATAACACAGGCGCAGTTGCTTGGATAGACGGGACATCCTTTGGCGCCGTAGCAGATCAAACAACCATTGAAGGTGCAGGAACCACTGCAAGTCCATTCAAAGTAAAAGACTTAGGCATCATCACAGCTAAGTTAGCTGACAACGCTGTAACAACTATTAAGATAGCCGATGCAAATGTAACGACTGCAAAAATTGCAGACTCCAATATAACGACATCAAAAATAGCTGATGCTAATGTTACTAATGCCAAACTAGCAACTGATGCAGTTACTACCGGCAAAATATTAGACGGCACGATTATCGTAGATGATTTAGCAAACAACGCAGTTGAAACAGCAAAAATCAAAGATTTAAACGTAACCACAACCAAACTAGCCGATGCAGCTGTAACTACTACGAAAATTGCTTCAGGAGGTAACAATAAAGTATTGGTCACAGATAACACAGGCGCAGTGGCTTGGATAGACGGAACAGCTTTTGGGGCAGTAGCAGACCAAAGCACTATTGAAGGCGCAGGAACTACAGCCAGTCCATTTAAAGTAAAAGACTTAGGCATCATCACAGCTAAACTAGCAGACAATGCCGTAACTACTATTAAAATAGCTGATGCAAATGTAACCACAGCAAAAATTGCAGATTCCAATGTAACGACATCGAAAATAGCTGATGCAAACGTTACCAATGCTAAACTAGCAACTGATGCAGTTACTACAGGCAAAATATTAGACGGCACGATTATCGTAGATGATTTAGCAAACAACGCAGTTGAAACAGCAAAAATCAAAGATTTAAATGTAACCACAACTAAATTAGCCGATGCAGCCGTAACCACTACGAAGATTGCTTCAGGAGGTAACAACAAAGTATTGGTAACAGATAATACAGGCGCAGTAGCTTGGATAGACGGGACGGCCTTTGGGGCAGTAGCAGACCAAAGCACCATTGAAGGCGCAGGAACTACAGCCAGTCCATTTAAAGTAAAAGACTTAGGCATCATCACAGCTAAACTAGCAGACAATGCCGTAACTACTATTAAAATAGCTGATGCAAATGTAACCACAGCAAAAATTGCAGATTCAAATGTAACGACATCAAAAATAGCTGATGCTAATGTTACCAATGCTAAACTAGCAACTGATGCAGTTACTACAGGCAAAATATTAGACGGCACGATTATCGTAGATGATTTAGCAAACAACGCAGTTGAAACAGCCAAAATCAAAGATTTAAATGTAACCACAACCAAACTAGCCGATGCGGCTGTAACCACTACGAAGATTGCATCAGGAGGTAACAATAAAGTATTGGTCACAGATAACACAGGCGCAGTAGCTTGGATAGACGGTACAGCCTTTGGGGCAGTAGCAGACCAAAGCACTATTGAAGGCGCAGGAACTACAGCCAGTCCATTTAAAGTAAAAGACTTAGGTATTATCACTGCTAAACTAGCAGACAATGCCGTAACTACTATTAAAATCGCCGATGCAAATGTAACGACTGCAAAAATTGCAGACTCCAATATAACGACATCAAAAATAGCTGATGCAAACGTTACCAATGCTAAACTAGCAACTGATGCAGTAACTACAGCCAAAATATTAGACGGCACGATTATCGTAGATGATTTAGCGAACAACGCTGTTGAAACAGCAAAAATCAAAGATTTAAACGTAACCACAACCAAACTAGCCGATGCGGCTGTAACTACTACGAAGATTGCTTCAGGAGGTAATAATAAAGTATTGGTGACGGATAACACAGGTGCAGTGGCTTGGATAGACGGTACAGCCTTTGGGGCAGTAGCAGACCAAAGCACTATTGAAGGCGCAGGAACTACAGCAAGTCCTTTTAAAGTAAAAGACTTAGGCATCATCACAGCTAAACTAGCAGACAATGCCGTAACTACTATTAAAATAGCTGATGCAAATGTAACCACAGCAAAAATTGCAGATTCCAATATAACGACATCAAAAATAGCTGATGCAAATGTAACGACAGCCAAGATAGCCGATTCAAATGTAACAAATGCTAAATTAGCTACTGATGCTGTAACAACAGATAAAATAATTAATGCAACAATTATAAATGAAGATATTGCAGATAATACTATCACAACTGAAAAAATAGCAGGTCAAATTGCTGTTACTGAAGGCGGCACTGGGTCAGATATGAGTACAACTACTGGATATGTTAAACAAGCCAGTACGGGTGCTAGTTTTACAACTGTAACCACAATACCAGTCGCTGATGTAACGGGAGCTGTCAGAAAAGTTAACGGAACGTTGCCTAATTCTAATGGTGAGGTAACAATAAATTGGGGTACTGTCTATTCAGGTACTTTATCAAATATTGCGACGGTTGTGCCAAATCCAGCTAATGGGGATACTTATGTAATTGCAAATGATTCTTCTACAAATAATGGTAGAACATTTATATATGATGGTACAAATTGGTTAGAAGTAACTCCAAATCAAGCTGCTTTAGACGCAAGGTATTTGAGATTAACGGGCGATTCTATGCAAGGAAATATTATTATTCCTTCTAATAATAAAATCACACTAACTGATACACCAACAAATGCAACAGACGCAGCAAATAAAGCATATGTAGATGCTCAAATTGCCAATGGTGCTCCTGATGCAACAAGTGCAGTTAATGGTAAAGTAAGATTAGCAGGAGATTTAGCAGGAACAGGTTCTACGGCGGCTACTCCAATAATTTCAAACAACGCCATCACTACTTCAAAGCTAGCGGATGTAAACGTAACCACAACCAAACTAGCCGATGCGGCTGTAACTACTACGAAGATTGCATCAGGAGGTAATAATAAAGTATTGGTGACGGATAACACAGGTGCAGTGGCTTGGATAGACGGAACAGCTTTTGGGGCAGTAGCAGACCAAAGCACCATTGAAGGCGCAGGAACTACAGCCAGTCCATTTAAAGTAAAAGACTTAGGCATCATCACAGCTAAACTAGCAGACAATGCCGTAACTACTATTAAAATAGCTGATGCAAATGTAACCACAGCAAAAATTGCAGATTCAAATGTAACGACATCGAAAATAGCTGATGCAAACGTTACCAATGCTAAACTAGCAACTGATGCAGTTACTACAGGCAAAATATTAGACGGCACGATTATCGTAGATGATTTAGCAAACAACGCAGTTGAAACAGCCAAAATCAAAGATTTAAATGTAACCACAACCAAACTAGCCGATGCGGCTGTAACCACTACGAAGATTGCATCAGGAGGTAACAATAAAGTATTGGTCACAGATAACACAGGCGCAGTAGCTTGGATAGACGGTACAGCTTTTGGGGCAGTAGCAGATCAAAGCACTATAGAAGGCGCAGGAACCACTGCAAGCCCATTTAAAGTAAAAGACTTAGGAATCATCACTGCTAAACTAGCCGATGGTGCAGTAACTACAATAAAAATAGCGGATGCCAATGTAACCACCGCTAAGATAGCAGACAGTAACATAACCACCGCAAAAATAGCAGATGCCAATGTTACCAATGCCAAATTAGCTACCGATGCGGTTACTACAGGCAAAATATTAGACGGAACGATTATCGTAGATGATTTAGCAAACAACGCTGTTGAAACAGCAAAAATTAAAGATTTAAATGTAACGACTACCAAATTAGCTGATGCTGCGGTAACGACTACAAAGATTGCTTCAGGCGGAAACAACAAAGTATTAGTGACGGATAACACAGGCGCAGTTGCTTGGATAGACGGGACATCCTTTGGCGCCGTAGCAGATCAAACAACCATTGAAGGTGCAGGAACCACTGCAAGTCCATTCAAAGTAAAAGACTTAGGCATCATCACAGCTAAGTTAGCTGACAACGCTGTAACAACTATTAAGATAGCCGATGCAAATGTAACGACTGCAAAAATTGCAGACTCCAATATAACGACATCAAAAATAGCTGATGCTAATGTTACTAATGCCAAACTAGCAACTGATGCAGTTACTACCGGCAAAATATTAGACGGCACGATTATCGTAGATGATTTAGCAAACAACGCAGTTGAAACAGCAAAAATCAAAGATTTAAACGTAACCACAACCAAACTAGCCGATGCAGCTGTAACTACTACGAAAATTGCTTCAGGAGGTAACAATAAAGTATTGGTCACAGATAACACAGGCGCAGTGGCTTGGATAGACGGAACAGCTTTTGGGGCAGTAGCAGACCAAAGCACTATTGAAGGCGCAGGAACTACAGCCAGTCCATTTAAAGTAAAAGACTTAGGCATCATCACAGCTAAACTAGCAGACAATGCCGTAACTACTATTAAAATAGCTGATGCAAACGTTACCAATGCTAAACTAGCAACTGATGCAGTTACTACAGGCAAAATATTAGACGGCACGATTATCGTAGATGATTTAGCAAACAACGCAGTTGAAACAGCAAAAATCAAAGATTTAAATGTAACCACAACTAAATTAGCCGATGCAGCCGTAACCACTACGAAGATTGCTTCAGGAGGTAACAACAAAGTATTGGTAACAGATAACACAGGCGCAGTAGCTTGGATAGACGGGACGGCCTTTGGCGCCGTAGCAGATCAAACAACCATTGAAGGCGCAGGAACTACTGCAAGTCCATTCAAAGTAAAAGACTTAGGTATTATCACTGCTAAACTAGCAGACAATGCCGTAACTACTATTAAAATAGCTGATGCAAATATAACAACAGCTAAATTAGCTGACGCTTCTGTTTCAACTGCAAAAGTGATTGACGGAAATATAACTACAAGCAAATTAGCTAATGCAGCCGTAACCACTACGAAGATTGCTTCAGGAGGTAACAATAAAGTATTGGTCACAGATAATACAGGCGTAGTAGCTTGGATAGACGGCACAGCTTTTGGTGCAGTAGCAGACCAAAGCACTATAGAAGGTGCAGGAACTACAGCAAGTCCATTTAAAGTAAAAGATTTAGGTATCATCACAGCTAAGCTAGCTGACAATGCCGTAACGACTATTAAAATAGCGGATGCGAATGTAACCACAGCAAAAATTGCAGATTCAAATGTAACGACAGCAAAAATCGCCGATGCTAATGTAACAAGCGCCAAGATTGCAGATTCTAATGTAACTACGGCTAAAGTAGCCGACTTAAACATTACAACAACTAAACTAGCCGATTCAGCCGTAACTACTACGAAGATTGCATCAGGAGGTAACAATAAAGTATTGATAACAGATAACACAGGCGCAGTGGCTTGGATAGACGGTACAGCCTTTGGGGCAGTAGCAGACCAAAGCACCATTGAAGGCGCAGGAACTACAGCCAGTCCATTTAAAGTAAAAGACTTAGGCATTATTACAGCTAAACTCGCAGACAATGCGGTAACCACTATTAAAATAGCTGATGCGAATATAACAACAGCTAAACTCGCAGACGCTTCTGTGTCAACTGCAAAAGTTATTGATGGTAATATTACGACAGCTAAGTTAGCAGAGGCAAATGTGACCACTGCAAAATTAGCCGATGCTAATGTAACGACATCAAAATTAGCTGATGCATCAGTTACAACTTCAAAAATTGCGTCAGGAGGAAATAGTAAAGTTTTAGTAACGGACAACACAGGTGTAGTAACTTGGATTGATGGTAATACTTTTGGTGCCATTGCAGATATGACTACTATAGAGGGCGCTGGAACTACAGCTAGCCCATTCAAAGTAAAAGATTTAGGCATCATCACAGCTAAATTAGCTGATAACGCGGTAACTTCAGCTAAAATACTTGACGGAACAATACTTGTTGATGATTTAGCAAACAACGCAGTTGAAACAGCAAAAATTAAAGATTTAAATGTTACTACAAGTAAGCTTGCAAATGATGCTGTAACAACAGGTAAAATTTTAGATGGAACTATATTAAATGCTGATATTGCAGATAATACTATTAACACTTCAAAAATCGCAGGTCAGATTGCTGTGTCAGATGGAGGAACAGGTTCTGATATGAGTGCAACAACTGGATATGTTAAACAAGCTAGTATTGGTGCTAATTTTACAACAGTAACATCAATACCTGTAGCCGATGTAGCTGGTGCTGTAAGAAAAGTTAATGGTGGTTTACCAGATGGCAATGGAAATGTAACGGTTGATTTTGGAACAGTATCAACAGGTATTTTATCCAATATTCCTTTAGTAACAAATCCTGAGCTAACAAATGGGGACATTTATGTAGTATCAGGGGATTCAAATCCTTTGAATAATGGATTAACCTATATTTTTGATGGTTCTCAATGGCAAGAAGTAACTCCTAATCAAGCCGCATTAGACGCTCGTTATTTGAGATTGGCTGGGGATACAATGCAAGGAAATATTGTAATTCCTGCTACTAAAAAAATTACAATAACAGATGCTCCAAATACTGCAACAGATGCTGTTAATAAAGCCTATGTTGATGCGCAAATTGCTAGTGGCGCCCCAGATGCAACTACTAGTTTAAAAGGTAAAATACAATTAGGAGGAGATCTTGCAGGTACAGGTACTACAGCTGCAGCACCTATAATATCAGATAATGCAATAACAAACAATAAAATAAATTCAGACGCTGTTACTACGGATAAAATTCAAAACGGAACAATTATTGGTTCAGATTTAGCAAATGGTATTATTACTAATGCCAAATTAGCAGAAACGATAACCGTTCCAAATGGAGGGACTGGAGCAACAACACTTACGGGTTATGTAAAAGGAAACGGAACAAATGCAATGACAGCTGTTACTTCAATTCCTGTGGCAGATATTGTTGGTGCACAAACAACAGCGAATTTAGCTACTGATATTACAGCAAATACAGGTTCAAATACATTATATCCTTCAGTTGCTGCGGTAGAAAATTTTGTTGCAAATAGTGCTACACCAGATGCTACTACTTCAAGTAAAGGAAAAATAAAATTAGCAGGAGATTTAGCGGGTACCGCTGATTTACCTACGGTTCCGGCTTTAGCAACAAAAGCCCCAATTTCTTCACCGAGCTTTACAGGTGTCCCTTTAGCACCTACAGCATCAGCTGGAACTAATTCAACGCAAATTGCTACAACCGAATTTGTTACAACTGCAGTGGCAGCAGCTACAATAGCAGATGCTTCAAGTTCTGTGAAAGGTAAAATTCAATTAGCAGGTGATTTAGGAGGTTCTAATGATGCTGCAAATCCAACGATTTCAACTGGTGCAGTATCCACTTCAAAATTAGCGGATAATGCGGTTACAACTATAAAAATTACAGATGAAAATGTAACTACAATTAAAATTGCAAATGATGCCATTACTAATGCTAAACTAGCAGATAATGCAGTGCAATCTGAAAATATTGTTGATGGAAATATAACGACAGCTAAATTAGCAAATACTTCGGTTACTACTTCTAAAATTGTATCAGGTTCAAATAATACTGTTTTAGTTACAGATAACTTAGGTGCTGTGTCTTGGATTGACAGAAGTGCTTTTGGTGCAGTGGCAGATCAAATCACAATAGAAGGCGCAGGAACGACACTTTCTCCTTTTGCCGTAAAAGATGGTGCTATTACGACAGCAAAATTAGCAGATAATGCAGTTACAACAATAAAAATTAATGATGATGCTGTTACTACATCAAAAATTACTGGAAGTGCTATTACCACTGTAAAACTAGCTGATAATGCTGTAACTACAGTTAAGATTGCAAATGCTTCCATAACGAATGCTAAACTTGGTGAAATTGTTTCTGTAGAAAAAGGAGGTTCCGGTACAAATATGTCTTCTACCTCTGGGTATGTTAAGCAAGCAACTGCAGGTGCTAATTTTACAACTACATCAACAATACCAGTTGCAGATGTAACAGGAGCAGTAAGAAAAGTTAATGGTTCTAGTCCTGATGCCAATGGAAATGTAACAGTAACATTTGGAACTGTATTTACGGGTACTTTAGCGAATAGACCAACTGTAGTTTCTAGTCCTAACAATGGAGATATTTACGTGGTTTCGAGTGATTCAAATGCATTAAATAACGGTATTACATATATTTATGATGGTTCTGCATGGCAAGAAGTAACAGCGAACCAAGCTTCTTTAGATGCGCGATATTTGAAATTGGCAGGAGGAACCATGCAAGGCGATTTAGCAATTCCTACCGGAAAAGATTTAACAATTGCCGATGCACCTACAAATGCAACAGATGCTGTAAATAAAGCATACGTAGATAGTCAAATAACGGCTAATACTACGCTAGACGCAACTTCTACAGTAAAAGGAAAACTGCAATTAGCAGGAGATTTAGGTGGGACGGCTGTAGCTCCTTCAGTTATCAAATTACAAGGAACGTCAGTTAGTAGTACAGCACCGATAAATGGGCAATTGTTGCAATATGATGGTGCTAATTGGAAGCCAGTAAATGTGAATACAATTGTTAAAATGGAGACTGATGAATTTGTAGCTACTGCTGCACAAGGTTCTTTTACATTGACAGCTACTCCTATCGGAAAAATTGCTATGTATATTAATGGAGTTAGAGTTCCAAAAGCAGCAATATCAGTATCAGGAACTACTGTGACATATACAAATTCAAATAATGGAGGGTACGTAGTCTTGGCTAATGACAGAATAACATTTGATTATATTACTAATTAATATATTTGTAAAAAATACATGTTACCATATCGCCACTACTAAAAGTTAGTTTAAACTAGTATATATAGTTAAAGAGGCGATTTAATATGTTACCACTAAAAAATAAAATTTAAACATATGAAAAAAGTATTTATTTTAGTTTTATTCTTTAATTTTATTTTGGCATACGCCCAAGATAAAGTAGTCAGTAAAAATGGTAAAGAAATAGAAGTCAATAAAGATGCTTCAACAACCTCAAAGGGAGTCGTAAAATTAGCTGGTGACCTTGGCGGAACTGCTGATTTACCAACTGTCCCTGGATTAACAACAAAGCAAGATGTATTAACGTTAACAACAACGGGAACTGGAGCGGCTACGTTAACAGGATCTACTTTAAATATACCCACTCCAAGTCAGGGTTCTCCTTTTACTCTGCAAGGAACTACTACTGATGCGGGTACAGATAAAACGAGTGTGATAGATAGATCAGGTAGTATTGAAGTGAAAAGTGGTTATTTAAAGGCTATTGGAAACGGAAATACTTTTACAATAGATCCAACTGATGCTACTGGACCTAGATTAAAATTAGGGCCAGTGGCTGTTCCAAATGGTTATTTTGAATTAGGCTCGTACAATTCTATAAATAATTTTGACACTAAAACAAGAGATTTTAATTTGATGAGTACGGCTAAAAATAATGCCTTTTATTTAAAAAATGATACTGGATTTATTGGAATTGGAATAGGAAATCCACTTTCTCTTTTTTCTAATGCTGCCAGTACTACAAATTTTGTTTCCTCAAATAATTCTACCCAAAGTACAACAGGTATCTCTTGGTTAACAAATACAACGGGTTATAATACTTCTTTATATAATTCTAATAATGTAGTTGGATCAAATGGACTTCAAATAAAAGTAGCCAATACCTCAAATCAAACAATAGCTTTAGAAGTGGGACAAAATACTACATTGAGTGGTACATCAATCCCTTTGTTTAATGTATTGGGTAATGGAAATGTAGGCATTGGCACCAATACTCCAGCTACTAAATTAGAAATTACATCAGGTATATCAGGTACATCAGGATTAAGATTTACTAATTTAACTAGTGCAGCTACGCCTTCTTCAAATAGTAACTTTTTATCCTTGGACGCTTCAGGAAATGTTATTTATGCTACAAGTGGAACTACATTACCTTTAATTACTGCTAATGGAATAAATTCTGCTACAACAGAAGTAAGGGATTATAATGTGTGGGCAAACCGAGGAAATGGTTTCTATATTACTGATTCAGCTGGTGCAATTGGTAATGCCATTCCTAACAATGGTGCATGGTTTGCCTTGTCTCAAGTAGCAAATGGGTCAAATTATTTTGGGCAAACTTCTTTAAACGATCAAGGATTTTGGTTTAGAGGAGGGCCAACTTCAACTATTGTTTCAAATACATGGTTTCGAACACTTTCATTAAATGCTAATTCAAGATTTGTAGCTCAATGGGATAATACCACTAATAATACGGTTACATTGAATAATAGAGATAATGGTCCTTTGGCTTTTGCAACTAATGATTTAGAACGAATGCGAATATTAGCTAATGGAAATATAGGTATAGGAACCACAACACCCTCAGCTCAATTAGAAGTGGCTACAAACAATGCATTATCTACAATAATCAGAAGGGGCGGTACGGCAGATCTTACACCCGCTAATTTAGTTTTACAGAAGACTATGGGAGCTGATGCCGCAACGCATGGTGCTGTAACTAATGGAAATTTTGTAGGTAGAATTTTATTCAGTGCTTCAAATG
Organism: Flavobacterium sp. 20NA77.7; assembly: GCF_031326205.1. NCBI lineage: Bacteria > Pseudomonadati > Bacteroidota > Flavobacteriia > Flavobacteriales > Flavobacteriaceae > Flavobacterium > Flavobacterium nakdongense. The sequence goes on from NZ_CP133721.1 coordinate 617,918, forward strand.
GGACTACTTATCCTACAAACGGAACTGATATTGTAGGTTACACTGCCGGTTTACAATCTGCAACTAACAATGGTGGTGGAATATTGTTTAGAACGGTACCACAAAATAGCATTGCACCGTCTATAGAAAGAATGCGAATTGAACATAATGGTAATGTAGGTATCGGCACGCCAAATCCAACTACAAATTTAGATATTGTAGGTGGAATGAGTTTGAGAAATGTAGTTGGAGCTACAGGTTCTAATTATGGAATAGAGTTTAATACCAATTCAAATTCTCCTCGCATTGATTGGATATATAATGGATCGTATACGGGTTCTTTTGCGGGAGATTCTGATTTTTTCTTTCGCCTTCAAAATAGTAAGCAAGGTTCAGGAGGATTTAGGTTTATGACCAATCCAAGTGGTACTGCTTTGGAAAGATTGACTATTTTAAATAATGGAAACATTGGTATTGGGAACACTGCACCTTCTCAAAAAATGAATATTGTAGGAATCAATAATCAACCTGCTACGACGGGAACTGCATCAAATGCTATCTTGCGTATAGAAGGAAGCACTAATCATGTATTGGATTTTGGTACTTATGCTAATAGTCCATTTGGTTCATATGTTCAATCAGTCGATAAATCAAATTTAGCGACGGGCTTACCTCTTACTCTTAATCCTGTAGCGGGTAACGTAGGAATTGGGACCTCAAATCCAACCTCTAAATTAGAAGTTAATGGTGCGGCAACAAATACTACTGCATTCAATGCAGCTGCTGGCACAAGTATTGATTTTTCTAAAAGTAATTTAGCTTATACCACTGCCAGTGCAGGAGCGTTTACTTTGACAAATTTGAAAGATGGGGGAACGTATACGTTAGCAGTACAAGGTGCTACTTCGGGGACTTCTAGTTTTACAGCAACAGGTTTTACTTTTAAATCTCCAAATAATAGCGCTACAATTGCAAGTAAACACACTTTATATACTTTTATAGTAATGGGAACTACGGTTTATTATTATATGACAACCGGATTATAATAGGATATATGCAGAAAATAGTAGTTTCCTTTTTATTGTTTGTTGTTACAAATGCTTTTGGACAAATTATGGGGACACCTTATATTGTTCCACTGGCTACTTTTCAAAATAATGTTACTTTTAATTATACGGGTGCTCAACAATCATGGGTTGTTCCTTTAGATGTTACGAAGATTGGAGTTGAATTAGTAGGCGCTCAAGGTGGGGGTACAAATGCGGGTAAGGGAGGAAAAGTAACTGCTGAATTAACCGTTACGCCCGGAACTACTTTGATTTTAATTGTTGGTGGACAGCCCATAAATGCTAACGCTGTATATGGTGGAGGTGGTATAGGAGGATCAAATGGTGCAACAACTACTAGAAATGGTTTTGCTGGTGGAGGACTAGCGGGAATATATTTAACTTCTGAGAATCAAGCGAATGCATTTGCTATTGCAGGAGGTGGAGGCGGAAATTCTGGGTTAAGCGCATTGCTTGGCGGTGTGGCCGGTGCACCAAATGGTACAAGTGGAGGTCAAGGAAATTATGCAGGATATCAAGAAGGAGGAAAAGGCGCTACTCAAAGTGCAGGAGGAGCAAGAGGAGTTTCAATAGATCCAGCCACCGTGGCTTCAACTGCTGGTACAGCATTGAATGGAGGGAAAGGAGGTTCTATTAATTCTTCTACATGGACAGCTGGTGGAGGAGGTGGAGCAGGATATTTTGGCGGTGGTGGAGGAGCTGGAGGCGGATCTTCGGTAGGGGCAGGAGGAGGAGGCTCTTCTTTTGTGAGTGCTACTGCTGGTACTAATATTGTATATACCAGTGGATTTAATGTGGGTAATGGTAAAATAATTATTTTCTATTAATATGACTAAATATAAATTAATTTTTGCTTTTATATTAATTCAATTCTTAACGGCTAATAGTACCGCACAAGTAGTAGGTACGCCTTATATTATACCTGTCGACAATAGGCCTATATTGGATCAGGTTGGCTTAACCCCTTCATTTGCATTTAGTACTAGAAAATTACGTGAAGGATATACTGGGCCTGCTATTCGTTTACGTAGAGCAACTGACAATTCAGAAATCGATGTTGCTTTTGATAGCGATGGAGTAGTTAGTGGCAATAGCATAGTTACATTAGTGGTTGTTGGTAGTAGTGGCGCTGCATTAGGGCAAACCACTACTTTGTCTATTTATAAAGGAGCTAATCCTTTATATGTTACTATTTGGTATGATCAAGGAGCAAATGGCTATAACGGAATACAGGCAACGACTGCTAGGCAACCTGTGTTTGCATTAACTTCAGCGGGTGCGACTAATCAATATGCAACTTTACAGTTTACGGGTACATCTAAGCATAGTGTTGTTGTAAATAAGTCTATGAATACCTTATTGACAAGTGGAATAAGAGGTAGTGTTTTAACTATAGCAAAAGTATCAAATGGTACTTCTACTAACAACTCCTTTGGACATTCAGATGCAAATGACAATAGTATCCGTTGGTCAGCACACATGAACTGGCCAGACGGTGCAAACCAAATGTATACTGATTTAGGTTCTATGGAAGGGGTAAGAAATTTTTTAAATGATGGAACAGTAGGCCTCAATAAATATAAGCAATATTCTATAGTTAGACTTGTAAACAGCAAAATCGTTAGGGTAAGTGGAATTGATAGAAATAATACTTCACTTAGCTTAACATCAAGAACTTGGCAGGCAAATTCAACTTTTGGGGTAGGCTTAACAACGGGTTCGCTTGATACCTCGTTTGGTCAAAATGGGTTTACAGGAAATATTCCTGAGTTTATACTATATAATATTGATCTTTCATCTTCTCAATTTCAATTGTTAGAGAATAATCAAATTTCATTTTGGGGAGCAAATTAATTTTTTTGTGTGTAATTTCTTAATTAATTAATACTTTGTGTAACTATTTGATAAATAAGTGTTTAAAATTATGTAGTACATATTCTACACATCTTTATGTGGTTTTTTAATATTTTTTTTAGTTGTATTATAACTATATTTGCATTTTAATTTTTAGTCTTTAATGAATTGTTAAAGATTTACATAATTCAAACAATAAATGCGGATATTTGTTACAATTATGTTGTTAGCTTTAGGATTTAATTCTTATTGTCAACAACTTCATCATGAGATGATAAGTTCTCAAGGGGGTAGTTCAGTTACTTCTAGTGGTCATTTAGTTCGATATACGGTTGGTCAACAATCTGTTATTGGTACTTCTACGAATGGCTATGTTGTTCAGCAAGGTTTTCAGCAAAGTAATTGGGGTAGAATAGTGTCAGAGAATACAATTTCTGTTGTTACTACTGTTTATCCAAATCCGTTTGTTGATTTGGTTAAATTTTCCTTTTCAAGTTCCCCGGGTAGTACTATCGATATTTTAGTTTTTGACATTTTAGGTCGTTTGGTTCATTCGGAGTCGGTACAAAATGATTCGAATTTAATTTCGCTAGATTTAAAAAAATTATCCAGTGCTGAATATTTAGTAAAACTATCTTCAGGAAGCTATATTCATTCAGCAAAAATTATAAAACAATGATACAAAGAGTTATGTTGATTTTGGTTTTACTAGTAAGCCAATCTCTATTTTCACAGGAGTTATTTTTCAATTTAGGGAGTAATTCTACGGTTTACAATTACAAAAATTCCTTAGGTCAATCTAATCCTAATTTACGTTCTTCTACAGGTTCTTTTTATGAATTTGGTTATGAGTTTTTATTTGGAGGAGCAAGTTCTAGTATGGAAAGTAATTTTTCGTATGCTGCTAGTTTGACCTTAAATCAATTTAATGCAAAAGGCGGAGATTTTAATAACACGTATTCATGGAATACGAGTTATTTAGGTATCCAGAATGCTGTTTTGGGTACGGTAGTGCGTTCTTCTAAAAATACTTTTGTTGTTAAGCTTAAAGCAGGGTTGAATACAAGTACTATTGTTAAAGGAGAACAAACACTTAACAATGTGGTTTATGATATTAAGAATCATTCCGAGTTTAAAGGCTTGTTAATACAACCTATGGGAGGCGTTGATTTGCGATTAGAACTTACCGAAGCTATTTTATTAAGTGCAGGATATAATTATTCTAAAGCCTTTAATGTTTCGAATAAATCCTCGGAGAAATTAGGTTTTTCAACCCATCAAATTCAATTAGGTCTTCATTATAATATAAATTAAGAAAGAAAAGAAAAGAATGAGAAAGATATATTTATTTTTAATAGTACTAGTATCGTTTGTTGGATTTGCTCAAAACGGCATTTCCTATCAGGCATTAATAGTAAATCCTGCTGGAGAGCAATTACCGGGAGTTAATAATACCAATACCCCTTTATCAAACAAATTGGTTTGTTTACGTTTTGCTATAATTGATCATACAAATCAAATAGAATACCTAGAAACTCAGAAAGTGACTACAGATGCTTATGGTATTGTGAATTTAGTAATTGGTACAGGTCAACAAGTAGGAGGGTATGCGTCTACCTTTTCGAATGTTGTTTGGGGTAATAACCCAAAAAGTTTACGTGTTGAACTAGATGCGAATGGTGTTTGTACTTATTTTACAACGATAAGTAATCAACCTTTCACTTATGTTCCTTTTGCGTATTATGCAGCCAATACAGATGTTGAAAATGCTACGACCATTAGCACAGGCTTGGTTCAATTGGCAGGAGATTTAGGTGGTGTTGGTACTACAGCTACTGCACCGATAATTTCAAATAATGCGATAACTACAGCAAAGTTAAATAATGGTGCTGTTACTCCGATAAAGATAGCTTCAGGAGCAAATAATACGGTTTTAGTTACTGATTCGACTGGGAATGTAGCCTGGATAGATAGCGCCTCATTTGGTGCGGTTGCCGATCAGACTACGATTCAGGGAGCTGGGACAACAGCTAATCCCTTCAAAGTAAAAGATTTAGGAATCGTAACAAATAAAATTGCAGATTTAGCGGTGACTACGGCAAAACTTGCAAATGGAGCGGTTACTAATGCTAAAATTGGGGAAGTAATCTCTGTTCCAAATGGAGGTACGGGTGCGTCTACCTTAACAGGATATGTAAAAGGAAATGGAACAGCTGCGATGACAGCTACTTCTTCTATTCCTGTAGCAGATGTAATTGGTGCCCAAACAACAGCTAATTTATCAACAAATATAACTTCAAACACAGGATCGACAACAATGTATCCTAGTGTGTCTGCTGTTGAAACTTTTGTTGCCAATAATGCTATGCCAGACGCTACTACTACCGTAAAAGGGAAAGTGAAACTTGCAGGAGACTTAGGCGGAACAGCCGATTTGCCAACAGTTCCTGGATTAGCAAATAAAGAAAATACGATTTCTGCAGGAACTACTTCGCAATATTGGAGAGGGGATAAAACGTGGCAAACATTAGATAAAACGGCAGTTGGGTTAGGAAATGTTGATAATACCGCAGATGCTGATAAGCCAGTTTCTACAGCTGTTCAAACAGCGTTAAATGCTAAAGAAGATGCAGTAAATAAATCTACTACTACGACATTAGGAACAAGCGATGTATTGTTTCCAACGCAAAATGCAGTTAAAGTTTATGTAGATAGCCAAATTTCTAACGCTACTATTCCAGATGCTACTACTACCGTAAAAGGGAAAGTGAAACTTGCTGGAGACTTAGGCGGAACAGCCGATTTGCCAACAGTTCCTGGATTAGCAAATAAAGAAAATACGATTGCTGCAGGAACTACTTCGCAATATTGGAGAGGGGATAAAACGTGGCAAACATTAGATAAAACGGCAGTTGGGTTAGGAAATGTTGATAATACCGCTGATGCTGATAAGCCAGTTTCTACAGCTGTTCAAACAGCATTAAATGGTAAGGAAGATGCAGTAAATAAATCCACTACTACGACATTAGGAACAAGCGATGTATTATTTCCAACACAAAATGCGGTTAAAGTTTATGTAGATAGTCAAATTTCTAATGCTACTATTCCAGATGCTACTACTACCGTAAAAGGGAAAGTGAAACTTGCAGGAGACTTAGGCGGAACAGCCGATTTGCCAACAGTTCCTGGATTAGCAAATAAAGAAAATACGATTGCTGCAGGAACTACTTCGCAATATTGGAGAGGGGATAAAACGTGGCAAACATTAGATAAAACGGCAGTTGGTTTAGGAAATGTTGATAATACCGCAGATGCTGATAAGCCAGTTTCTACAGCTGTTCAAACAGCATTAAATGGTAAGGAAGATGCAGTAAATAAATCTACTACTACGACATTAGGAACAAGCGATGTATTATTTCCAACGCAAAATGCAGTTAAAACATATGTAGATACTCAAATAAATGCTAATGCTACTCCAGATGCTACTGCAACCGTAAAAGGTAAACTACAGTTAGCTGGAGATTTAGCCGGTACAGGTTCTTCTGCAGGAAGTCCAGTAATTTCAAATGCCGCAATCAATACAGTAAAAATTGCGAATGCCGCAGTTACTCCAGTAAAAATTCAACCAGGATCTAATGATTCGGTTTTAGTTACCGATGCCACTGGAAATGTTACTTGGTTAGATAAAAGTGCTTTTGGAGCTGTAGCTGATTTAACTACAATTGATGGGGTAGGTACTACAGCCAATCCTTTTAAAGTTAAAGACTTAGGAGTTGTGACTGCAAAATTAGCTAATAACGCGGTTACGACAGCTAAATTAGCAGATGATGCTGTTACGAATGCAAAAATTGGAGAAATAATTTCTGTCGAAAATGGTGGTTCAGGAGCAGATATGAGCATAACTGCAGGATATATAAAACAAACCACAACAGGAGCAAACTTTTCAACGGTTTCTTCTATTCCCGTTACTGATGTTACGGGTGCAGTTCGTTCAGTAAATGGAGTTGTACCAGCATCAGATGGTAATGTTGCAGTGATTATTGGTAGGGTTTTTACGGGTTCCCCAGTTAATCCTGATTTGGCAACATCTATCATAAATGCAAGTCCAGCGAAACAATCTTCAGATATTTATATTGTGGCTTCGACAGGTAATCCAAATAATGGACGTACATTTATTTATGACGGAACCAATTGGCTTGAAGTAGCTACCGATTTATCTACAACGGATGCACGTTATGTGAATGTGGATGGAGACACAATGGAAGGGAATTTAACAGTTCCTACAGGAACAAAAATCATAATAGCTGATGCGCCAACAGGTAGTACTGATGCCGTAAATAAAGCTTATGTTGATGGATTAGTGGCCTCTTCAGCAACACCTGACGCAACTTCTTCTGTTAAAGGAAAAATAAAACTGGCAGGAGATTTAGGAGGAACAGCTGATGCTCCCACAGTTCCAGATTTGGCGTTGAAAGCACCGTTGGAATCTCCAAGTTTAACAGGAACACCTTTAGCACCTACAGCAACACCAGGTACAAATACAACACAAATTGCAACTACTGCGTTTGTAACAGCAGCTACTTCAGGTATGCAGGAAGCAATAACATTAACAACTACGGGTACAGGTGCGGCATCATTAGTAGGTTCTACCTTAAATATACCAACACCAAATAATGGTACAGTAACCAATGTAGCAGCCTTAACTATTGGAATTTCAGGAACTGATGTTACATCAACAGTAGCAAATTCTACAACTACTCCAGTAATTACATTAAATGTACCAACGGCTTCAGCAACAAACAGAGGTGCTTTGAGTACAGCTGATTGGACCACTTTTAACAATAAAATTGGAGGTAGCGGAACTACTAATTTTGTTCCAAAATTTACAAGTTCAAATGGACTTGGTGATAGTAATATTTTTGATGATGGCACTAATGTGGGGATAGGAACTAGTTCACCAGTCAGTAAATTTGAGACTGTTGGAGATATTAAATCTAGAAACTCTGCAAATACAAATTCAATTGTACTTAACACATCTCTTTCATCTGTGGATGTGACCAGTTCAAGTAGAACTTTTAGATTTGCAAGTTATTCAGGAGCAACATACAATAGTTTAATTAATGGAACTGTGTATGCTGCGGGTCTATTAGGAACTACTCAACTATCATTGAATACTAATGGAAATCAACCAATTACATTTGCTACAAATGATTGGCTTGAGCGAATGAGAATTCAACCAACTACAGGAAATGTTGGTATAGGTACAAATGCCCCAGCTACAAGGTTGCAAGTAAATTCTTCAATCTCAACAAATACGATTAATACAGAAGGTATATTCAGAATGCAACGTCCTCAAAATCCAGGTGTAAAATGGGAAAATATTGCTCAATTTAATTTAGGAAGTTATGCTGTTACATCTGGTAATACTAATGCTACCAGTAGATTAGATTTAGCTATGAATGATGGTGATGGAGTTGCTACTAATAATGTAATGACATGGCAAGCTAATGGATATGTCGGTTTTAGCACCACTTCACCTCTTTCACTATTGTCAAATGCAGCAGCAGGAACTAATTTTGTATCATCAAATAGCGCTATACAAAGTACAAATGGAATTAGTTGGTTGACAAATAATGCTGGTTACAATACCTCGTTATATAACTCAAATAATGTAGTAGGTTCTAATGGTTTACAGGTTAAAGTTGCAAATACTTCAAACCAAACTATTGCATTTGAAGTAGGACAAAATTCATCAATAACTGGAGTTTCAACGCCATATTTTAATGTCTTAGGGAATAGCTATGTTGGTGTAGGTACAAATACACCAATTAGTACTTTTTCTAATACAGCGAATGCAATTCAAGGAACCAATTCTACAAATGCATTTAATGGAGGTTTAACCTGGTCTACTCCTGGAACTGGTTTTGTTGGGTCTTTTTATTCTCAACCTGCAACGGGTAATGGATTACAAGTTAAAATTGCAGGTAATACAAGTTCAAATAATGCATTAGAAATATCAACTGCAGCTACACAAACAGGAATGCCAACGCCATTATTCAATGTGTTAGGAAATGGTTTTGTTGGGGTAGGAAATAATTCTCCATCTGGAGTATTTGAAATAGCCACAACTAATGGTTTAAGTTCAATCATAAAAAGATATGGAAATTCAACACAAGCAGCAGCTAATTTAATTCTTCAAAAAACTTATGGATTAAGTCCAACAGCTCATGGTTCAGGAATATTAAGTACAGATTATGTGGGTAGAATCTTGTTCAGTGCCTCAAATGGGACTTCTTATCCTTTAAATGGTACAGATATTGTTGGTTATGCAGCAGGTAATCAAACTGCCACAAATAATGGAGGTGGAATTTTTTTTAGAACTGTTCCTCAAAATAGCGTAGCACAATCAATAGAGAGAATGCGTATTGATGATCAAGGAAATATAGGTATAGGTACATCAGCTCCTGTAGCACAATTACATACTACAGGTACAGTTAGATTCGATGGAGCGGGTACGCCAGGTGCTGGAAAGGTATTAACTTCAGATGCATCAGGAAACGCAACTTGGCAAAATGCAGTTGGTTCAACTACAGTATCAAATAGAACAGCTAATTTTACATTAACTTCCTCTGACAATGCCGGATTTATTGTTGTTAATAGCGCTTCATTAGTTACCGTAACCGTTCCTTCAACACTACCAGCAGGGTTTTATTGTCAAATCATTCAACAAGGAGCAGGACAGGTTCAAATAGTAGGATCTGGTGTTACTATGAATAGTGCTTTAGGTTTTTTTACTCGAGCACAAGGATCGTCTATAGGAATTATGATGTCAACTAGTACAACAGGCTTTGTGTCTGGAGATACTGGATTATAAAAAAATAAAAAAATAATAGTAAAATGAAAAAACTAATTTTAGCACTTTTTTTTCCGTTTTTTATTTCGGCGCAAATTGCTCCCGAGTTTATTCATTTGAAACCAATGTTTACTAAAACAGCTCAGTTTAGTTACACAGGAACAGATCAACAATGGGTGGTTCCCTTGGGAGTTACTCAAGTTTTTATAGATGTTTTTGGTGCACAAGGAGGCACTTCTACCTCTCCAGGAGCAGGAGGTTTAGGCGGAAAAGTTAGAGCAGTATTAAATGTTACACCTGGCGAAACACTATTTTTAATGGTTGGAGGCCAACCTACTTCAAGATTAGCAGTTTACGGAAATGGAGGAAATGGAGGTACAAATACATCTAACGTTAATAATCAGAGTATGGCAGGCGGAGGTATGTCAGGAGTATTTAGAACATCAATTAGTATGGCTAATGCTTTGTTGATTGCCGGCGGCGGCGGCGGCGGCGCGAAAGGTAGAAATGGCGGTGCTGGAGGTGGTTTGACGGGTTTGGTATCAACTGATGATGCTACTAGAGGTGGTAAAGGTGGTACACAAACTGCAGGTGGAGCAGCCGGTAGTCCATTAGATGGACAGGTTACAAATCCAACTGCGGGGCAATTAGGCCAAGGTGGCGCAGGGGGTGTAATTAATTCGGGTACTTGGAATTCCGGCGGCGGTGGCGGTGCAGGTTATTATGGCGGCGGTGGCGGTGCAGGCGGTGGAAATTATTTTAGTGGTGGTGGTGGCGGTTCATCTTGGGCACATTCATCTTGCTTTCAAATATCCACAATAGCTAATTTTAATTCTGGACATGGCAAAATTGTAATTTATTATAATTAAGAATTATCCTCATCTTTTATATCATAATAATATTGTATTTTTGATAGATAAATAATATCAATTATGTGGGATAAAGTTCAAGAATCTGTTTTTTATATTCAATCACAAACAAATTCTTTTATACCTGAGTTTGGTATAATACTTGGCTCGGGATTAGGAAATTTTGTAGAAGATATTGATGTTATTTACACAATTGATTATAAAGATATTCCTCATTTTCCTATTTCTACAGTAGAAGGTCATAAAGGGACATTAGTTTTTGGTACTATTGGTTCAAAAAAAGTTGTGGCTATGCAAGGTCGTTTTCATTTTTATGAAGGATATGATACTAAACAAATTACTTTCCCTGTTCGCGTATTAAAACATCTTGGGATTCATTTATTAATTGTTTCCAATGCTTCAGGAGGTGTTAATCCAAAATTTATAGTGGGTGATATTATGGTGCTAAAAGACCATATTAATATGATACCTGATCATCCCTTAAGAGGAACTAATGATGAACGATTTGGTCCTCGATTTGTTAACATGAGTGAACCTTATAATAGATTCTTTATTGCTAAAGCTAAAGAAATTGCTAACAGGTTATCTATAGATTTAAAAGAAGGAATTTATTTAGCCTTGCAAGGCCCAACATTTGAAACCTTAGCCGAATATAAATATGTTAAAGCTGTAGGTGCAGATTGCGTAGGTATGTCAACCGTTCCTGAAGTGATTGTAGCTCGTCATATGAATTTAGATTGTTTCGGAATTTCTGTAATTACTGATATGGGTAATGAAGAAGAAATTCAGGAAGTAAATCACAATGAAGTTTTAGAAGCTGCAAAAAAAGCTGAACCTAAAGTTAGAGCTTTGATAAAAAACTTAATTCTTGAAGCATAACTAATACACGTATGTGATTAAAAAAATGAAGCAATTACTTCATATAAATGTTCGGGTTTAAAAGGCTTTGTAACTACATCACTCATTCCAAATTCCAACAAGGTTTCTCTATTTTCATTTAAAGAAATTGCAGTCAAAGCAATTATAGGTGTATGTGCGTTAAAGGTTCTAATTTGTTCTGTTGCTTCTGTCCCATTTATACCTGGTAAATGAACATCCATTAAAACTAAATCATAATTATTTTTAGCTAATTCACTAATAGCTTCTTCTCCGTTGTCAATAATGGTGCAAATCATGCCTTTGTTTTCTAGCATTTTTTGAGTTATCATTTGGTTTATCTTATTGTCTTCAACTAATAAAACACATTTTCCATTTAAATTTTCTAAAGATTTTACGTCGTTTGAAAGGAGCGCTTCGGAAGAACTAATTGCAGATTTTTCTAAAATTAAATCAAAACAAAACACACTTCCTTGGTTTACATCGCTTTCAAGTGTAATTTCGCTACCTAATAATTCAACTATTTTCTTTACAATAGATAATCCTAGTCCAGTTCCGCCATACGTTCTATTAATTTCCACGGAGCCTTGTGTGAAGCTATCAAAAATAGTGGCAATTTTTTCTTTTGGAATTCCTATTCCATTATCCTTGATAGTAAATGCTAATTTTATATTTTCATCTCGCTCTTCAATTTGCTTTATTGTTAACCATACATCTCCGTTTTTAGTAAATTTAATAGCATTATTAATTAAATTTATTAATATTTGAGAGAGTTTTGTGGGGTCTCCAATGTAATTAGTTAAACCATTTAACTGAATGTCAGTATGAAAATTTACGTTGTTTTTGATGATGAATTCATTAAATGATTGTTTAATATTGGTCACTAATTCATTCAAATTAAAATCAATTTTTTCTACTTGTACTACATCTGATTCTAATCGGTTAATTTCAAGAATATCGTTAATGAAATTCAATAAATAGCTTCCTGAAAACTCCAAAGATTTTAAATAATTTAATTGACTTGCTCTTGGTTTTTCTTGCAAGAGTAAGTAGGTTATGCCGTTTATAGCATTAAGAGGTGTTCGTAATTCATGACTAACGGTAGACAAAAATTCCGCTCTAGCTTTTGAAGCTTGTTCGGCTTTCTCTTTTTCTTTTGTAAGTTCTTTGTTTTTGTCTTCTAAGAGTTTGAATGTATTATTTCTAATTTTATTATTTTTATATAATGAAAAACTGAGCAAGGACAATATAGCAATTAGGGCAATGCTCAAAATACTAATTAATTTTGAAAATTTCATTGATTTGAGTTGGTCTTGTTTTTCATTTTCTAATTTTTCAACTAAATCAAGTTGGCTATCATATTCTTTTTTATTTAAAAGATAATTTTCATCAGTAGCGGAGTTGCTTTTTTCTTTTAAATCATTTATTTTTCTTAAATATTGATTTGCACTTTTAAAATCGCCGTTCTTTTCACTCAAAAGAATTAATTTTTTAAGAATTTTATTTTTGATTAAAAAATTAGGATTTTTTTCTGCTAGCTCATATGCATTTTGAAAGGCGGGGTAGGCTTTTTCGTCTTCATTTTGTAAGGTATAAATTTCTCCCAATTGAAAAAAAGCTTCCACTTTTGTGTTTTCAAATTCATTATTTTGAGAAACAATGGTGTTGAAAACAGTAATGGCTTCGTCAAATTTTTTATTTGCTTTAAGTACTAATCCTTTTTGTAGTTCAACTAATAAAAAGGCATCTGAAAGCGGTAAATTATTGTAAATTTCAAATGATTTAGTAAAATATAAATTAGCTAGTTTTTGATTGTTTTTTAGTAAATAACTTTTGCCAAGTGAAAAATACGTTTTGGCTAATTTTGAATTTGAAATATTTTTCGTTTGAAAATAATTGGTGCATCTAATAAAGTAAACTAAAGCTTCTTCAGGTTTATTATTTTCTAAATAAAGAGTTCCTAAAAAATAATAAGAATCTATTTTTTTACTTTCATTTTTTGTTTTCTTAGCAAAAGAAACGGCTTTACGAGCATACTTAATTGCATTGTCAATTTGAAATTGCTCTTCAGCACTATAATTAGCTAATTCTAAATAATAGTCAATACTATCTTGTGTAACTTTCTTTTCTTGCGAGTAGCAAAATAAGGTAAGTAAATAAATAAAAATAGCCAATTTTTTCATATGTAGATAATCATTTGTTTTTCATAGGTCATATGTTATCGCTTTATCTTCATTGGTGTTTGTTTGCAACAAACTACTTGTTAGTGGCGATTTCATAGGTCAATTTGCCTGAAAACATTTAAAATAAAAATAAAAGTACAATTATTTTTTAGAAATAAAAATGATTAAATCAATTAGGCGAGAGGAATAGCCAATTTCATTGTCATACCAACCTACAATTTTAACTAAATTATCGATAACAGACGTAAGTTGCGCATCAAAAACACAGGAGTGTGTATTGCCAATAATATCTACAGAAACTATAGGGTCTTCGGTATAGGCCATGATGCCTTTTAACGATGTTGTTGTCGCTTTTTTAAATGCTGCATTAATGGTTTCAATAGAGACTTCGTTTTTTACATGGCAGGTTATGTCTGTTAACGAACCGTCTGGTACAGGAACACGTATGCCACAGCCACCTATTTTACCTTCAAGATTGGGGAATATTTTGGTTAAAGCTTTAGCTGCTCCAGTTGTGGTAGGTACAATAGATTGTGCCGCGCCTCTTGCACGTCTTAAGTCTTTATGTGGCTGGTCATGTAAACTTTGGTCGGTGGTATAAGAATGAACAGTAGTAATATAGGCTTGTTTTATACCACATAATTCGTCAATAATTTTGAGCATAGGTGCAGCATTGTTCGTTGTGCAACTTGCATTAGAAATAATACCTTCAGAACCATCTAAAATATGTTCGTTTACACCCAATACAACAGTTTTAATCACTTCATCTTCGGGGGGAGCTGATAAAATAACTTTTTTGGCTCCTGCCAAAATATGCTGCTGCGCTAATTCATACGTTTTAAATTTTCCTGTTGCCTCAATTACAATATCAACATGTAAAGTTTTCCAAGGTAAGTTTGAGATATTTTTTTCGTGATAAAACGCAAATTTTTGATTTGAAATAAGTAGGTTTTGTTCGTCAAATGAAACATCATGAGACAAGACTCCATGTATGCTGTCATATTTAACCAAATGACTCATTGTTTTTGTGTCAGCAATGTCGTTAATGGCAACAATTTCTATATTTGGATGATTCAGAAGTAATCTGAATAGATTTCTTCCAATTCTTCCAAAACCATTAATGGCTACTTTTATTTTTGTTTCAGGTTTCAAGTTTCAGATTTCAAGTTTAGCTGCGCTCCGTTTGGCTGCACCTCGGGTCAGGTTGAAAAGTTATAGTTTCCAAAATAAATTTGTTACTCACTAATTATTTTTTACTAATTACTAAAATTAATGAATATGTTTTTCAGCATGGTAAGAAGAACGAACTAAAGCACCACTTTCTACATGTCTAAAACCTAATTTTTTACCTATTTCTTCATATTTTGCAAATTGTTCGGGAGTAATAAATTCTTTTACAGGTAAATGTTTTTTACTTGGTTGTAAATATTGACCAATAGTTACAATATCTACTTTAGCAGCGGATAAGTCATGTAAGGTTTCAATTACTTCTTCTTCGGTTTCACCTAAACCAAGCATAATACCTGATTTAGTTCTGTTAATCCCTTGGTCTTTTAAATAGCGTAATACGTCTAAACTTCTTTCATATTTCGCTTGAATACGGACTTCACGTGTCAATCGTTTTACCGTTTCCATATTGTGAGAAACTACTTCGGGAGCCACATCAATAATGCGATTTAGTATTTTTTCATTTCCTTGAAAATCAGGAATTAATGTTTCCAAAGTAGTCGTTGGATTCATTCGTCTAATTGCTTTTACCGTTTCTGCCCAAATGATTGACCCCATGTCTTTTAAATCATCTCGGTCTACACTCGTTATTACAGCATGTTTAATGTTCATTATTTTTATAGAACGGGCTACTTTTTCAGGCTCTTCCCAATCAACTTCTTCGGGACGCCCAGTTTTTACACCACAAAAGCCACATGAACGGGTGCAAATATTTCCTAAAATCATAAAGGTTGCTGTGCCTTCTCCCCAACATTCACCCATATTTGGACAACTACCAGATGTGCAAATTGTGTTTAGTTTATATTTGTCAACTAATCCTCTTAATTCGGTATATTTTTGACCCGTAGGTAATTTTACGCGCAACCATTTTGGTTTAGGCTGCGGAGGAAAAACATTTTCAGACGCCATATTAAATAGTAATAATGAATGACAAAGATACAAAACGTTCAAAAAACAAATCATAAAAAAACCACAAAATGAATTCACTTTGTGGTTTATAGTAAGTACTACTAAATTTAGTCTTCTATTTCGGTTACCATTATTTTTATAGGTAGCATTTTTTCAGATCGAACAGCAATTCCATTTGATTTTCCAGGTTCCCATTTTTGTTTCATAGATTGTAAAACTCTAATGGCTTCTTTTTCTAATTTTTCATCGCCATTATTCAGCATTTTTATAGAAGAAATACTGCCGTCAGTTTCAATAATAAAAGATAATTCAATATACACATATTCTTTATTGAAATCGCTTGGAATTTTAAACTTTGAAGCCACATATTCTCTGAATTTATTAATGCCACCAGGAAACGATGCGGACTCTGAAACAATATTCATACTGCCTCCTCCGCCATTTCCTCCACCAGATGTTCCACCTGAGCTTGTAGTTATTGTTGTAAATGGATTACCTTCAGTTCCGGGTTTTTTACCATTTTCACTGCCATTAGGATTGAATGGTTCCTTTCCTGGAATTTCTACTGGCTTAGGGGTTACTATATCACTGATTCTTGGTGTGTCGTGAATATTTGGCCTTGTGTTTTTTTTAGTGTTTTTTTCTCCATGTTGCTTTTCTGTTTTAGGTTTCATTTTGCTAGGTTCCACAAATACTACTGATGGTTCTAATTTTGGACAGGCATGAATAATTGGTTCTTCATATTTAGTAGTCGAAAAAGAAACTAATCCTAATCCTGTTGCAACTAAAACGACTGCTATGCATAATGCTTTAAGTGTAGTGCGATCATTTTCTTGTCTTAATTGATACGCTCCATAGGCTTTGTTTTTTCCTTCAAAAACAACTTCTAGCCAACTGTTTTTTTCTACGTTGAAATTTGACATAATAATATAGTTTAAGGTTAATGATTAAGAATAATACAATACCTTATGAAATTATCGTGCCAAAATGCAATAAAAAGTTAAATTTAATGTAAAAAATAAAAATTTATTTTTTAGTATGGATGATTTCTGCTAATAATTTTTTAGCTCTCAGAAGTTTAATTTTGATGTTATTCAGTGGCTCATCAATATGATTTGCCATTTCTTGGTAACTCATTTCTTGGAAATATCTAAGTTGAATAACTTCTTGATAAGCAGGCTTTAATTCTTTAATGTGTTGCAGTAATTGAGATAGATTTTGCTCGGTAATGATTTTATCTTCAGCAGAAGGTGTTTCGTCTGCTATAGCATATGCATATTGATCATTTGCCTCTGAATTATCAATAAAAAGTGATGTTTTCTTCTTTCTTAGTAAATCAATATGTACGTTTTTGGCAATAGCAATTAGCCATGTATTAAAACCAAAATCAGGATTATATGTTTGTATTTTGTCAAATGCTTTGGCAAACGTTTCTATAACAATATCCTCTGTATCGGTTTCGTTTTCAGTTCGTTTAAGCATATAGCCATAGACTTCATTCCAATAATGGTCTAACAAGAAGGTAAAGGCAACTTGATCGCCTTGTTTTGCTTTTTGAATAAAAGCGCTAATATGTTCTTGTTTTAATTCCAATTTGTTTTTTTTGAAAATAAACTTGCAATGGCAATTCGAATATGTGTAAATAAAACTATAAATTCAAATAGGGGATATCCAAAAACAATGTCTTTTTCTTTTAATTTTGAAGCACCATACCCAATTACAATCCAGTTAAAAATATACCTAAAACTCAACAAAATGGTTACTACAATCCAATTGTATTGAAACGCAAGTAATACAATGGCTAAACATATAAAAAAGAACTGGGAGATGAAATGTGTGGCCAATTGAAATTGGTCAAATCCTTTATAATATTTTGCAGATGTAATTTGATCTTTCTTTAACTGCAGCCAAGACGAATAACTTGTTCTGCTATCTGAATAGGTAAAACTAGTCGTGTTTATTGTTGTATTTTCTGCTGTTGAAGCTTGATTGATAAATAGGTCATCATCACCTGTTCTAATTTTCATGTGGTCCATGAATCCTCTTACATTGAAAAATTCACTTTTTTTATAGGCTAAATTTTTACCAATTCCTTTATATGGTTTATTTATTTTAGCCCATGAAAAATATTGAATAGCAGCTAAAGCGCCATCAAAACGAATTAATTTATTTAAAAACGAACCTTTGATTTTATAATAGGAACTATAGCCTAATACAATTGTTTTTTTCACAGTAAAGTGTGCCGTCATATCTTCAATCCAATTTTCATTTTCGGGTCTGCAACTAGCATCTGTAAAAAGTAAATATTCGTATTTAGCGGCTTTAATTCCTAATGTTAAGGCATATTTTTTATTTCCCCAGAATGCTTCATTATTTTTAACTTTAACTAGTTTAATAAATGCATATTGTTTTTCATAAGCTTCTAATAGGTCTAGTGAATCATCACTTGAATCGTCATCAATCACAACTAATTCAAAATGGGGGTAATTTTGAGAAAGTAAAATAGGCAGTAGTACTTTTAAATTTTCACATTCATTTTTTGCCCAAATAATAACTGACACAGGAATTTTTTTAGGTGTGCCTGCTTGAGGTTTAGCAAATGCAAACCGACTAAAGACAAAGCCATAGTAACAAAATTGAATGCTAAAAAAAACTATAAATGCTATAAAAAGTATGCTTAATATCGTTTCCATATTCCTTACTAAAAGTTGTGCAAAGGTACTTTAATTTTGCTAAGTTTCAAATGAAAAGTAAAATGTAAAAAGTTTCAGAGTTGCAAAGTTGACTTCTAAACTGATAATTTGTAATTCCCCGCATCCCCCACCAAACATTCAGACTTAAAGTTAAAGAGTTCAAGTTTCAAAATTAAATCACATTAACTTCAGCTTCAATACTTATACCGAATTTTTCTTTTACAGTTTGTTGAATGTTCTGAGCAACCGCCCAAATTTCACTTCCAGTTGCATGGCCATAATTTACTAAAACTAATGCTTGTTTAGCATGGATGCCAGCATCGCCAAATCGTTTACCTTTAAAGCCTGCTTGTTCAATTAACCATCCTGCAGGCACTTTAACTGTAGTTTCTGAAACAGGGTAGTGTGGAATAGTTGGATAATCTAATTTTGCTTTTTCATAAATTTCTATAGGAACTACTGGGTTTTTAAAGAAGCTTCCACTGTTGCCCAATTCTTTTGGATCAGGAAGTTTACTTTGTCTAATCGCAATTACAGCGTTACTAACGTCTTGTATAGTCGGATTTATAATGCCTGTTTTTTCTAATTCTAAATCAATAGCACCATAAGAAGTGTTTATTTTGTGATTTTTTTTAGTCAATTTAAATGTTACCGTTAAAATGATGTATTTGTTTTTTAAACGGCCTTTAAAAATACTTTCTCGATAACCAAAATTACAGTCTTCTTTAGTAAAAGTTACTGTTTTTTGAGTGGCAATTTCCATTGCTTCACAAGAAACAAACGTATCTTTTATTTCAACACCATACGCACCAATATTTTGAACAGGTGTAGCACCTACATTCCCCGGAATGAGAGATAAGTTTTCAATGCCTCCAAAATTACGTTCCATGCACCAAACGACAAATTCATGCCATACTTCACCTGCTTGTCCTTTTACCCAAACAAAATCATCATTTTCATCTATAACTTCAATTCCTTTATTGTTGATATGTAGTACTAAAGCATCAATATCTTTGGTTAAGAGCATGTTGCTTCCACCAGCTAAAACAAATAATTTTTTCTGTTGATTTTCTTTTAAAATAGTAGCCAAATCAGCTTCATTTTGAATGGCTACAAATTCTTTTGCTGAGGCTTCAATGCCAAAAGTATTATACTTTTTTAAGGATTGATTTTGTATGATGTTCATGGGTTTATTGTAAAAAGTAAAAAGTAAAAAGTAAAAAGAACTATTTTTAATTTATTTCTTTTCTCAAATCTTCTTCGCTTACAAATTCGTTTTTCTTAAAGGTTTCTTTGCCATTTTTGTAAACTAAAATAACAGGCAATCCTTGATAACCTAAGTCATTAAATAACGATTTGTTTTTGTCAGCATCTATACGATAAATAATAACTTTGTTTGCCAATTCAGTATTCATTTTTTCTAAATAAGGAGCCATTTTTTTGCATGGTGCACACCATTCTGCATAAAAATCAACAACTACAATTTTATCAGAAATTAGTAATTTGGCATATTCTTCTTTAGTCATTCCTGTCCAAGCTGAATTTGTTTGAGGATTTGCTTTGCTCCATGCTAAATAGCCGCCATTTAATTCAATCACTTCTTTGAAACCTAATTCTTTAAGTTCAGAAGCTGCTCTTTTGCTTCTTCCGCCACTTAGGCAATAAACAAGAACAGGTTTTGTTTTGTCTAATTCACCCACTAATGGACGCCAAGTTTCGCTTGACAAACTAATATTTTTAGCATTAGTTATGTGACCACCTTTAAATTCATCTTCCGTTCTTACATCAATAAGCTGTATTTCTGAATTTTTTTCTAATGTAGATTTAAATTCTGCTACGTCTACACTTTTAAAATTTTGACTATTGGTACAACTTATAGATAATGTTACAACTACAGTTGCAATAATTGATTTTAAATTTTTCATCTTTTTAAATAGTAAATATCTTATAGGCTTTATGTGTTTGTTTGATTATTTCTTCTGTTCGTTCAGGATGCGTATCGGATATAAAAATTTGTCCAAATACATCATCATTAACCATGTTTACAATTTGTTGTACTCTGTATGCATCTAATTTATCAAAAATATCATCAAATAATAAAATAGGCAAGGTTTTACTTTGATTTTTTACAAATTCAAATTGCGCTAGTTTTAAAGCAATTAAAAAAGATTTTTGTTGCCCTTGAGAACCAAATTTTCTTACTGGATATTCATTTATCTCAAAACGTAAATCATCTTTGTGTATTCCGCAAGTACTAAATTGTGCTATCCTATCACGTTGTAAATGTATTTCCAAAAGCTCCTCGAGCGAGGCTTCATGTAGCTGACTTTCATATACAATGGTAACTTGTTCGGCATTTTCAGAAATAATTTCGTAGTACTTTTGAAAAATAGGTACAAATTGTTGTAAAAATGAATTTCGTCTTTCAAAAATGAGTTGACCTAAATACGAAATTTGTTCGTTGTAAATAGCCAAGTTATCTTTGTCAAATGTTTGATTAAGTGCAAAATATTTTAACAATGCATTTCTTTGCGCAACTGTTTTTTGATAATTTATAAGATGTTGTAAATAAGCAGGGTCTGATGTTGAAATGACATTGTCAATAAACTTTCTTCGCGTTTCACTACCTTCAATTATCAAATCCACATCACTTGGAGAAATAATAACTATTGGAATTAAACCAATATGTTCAGAAAACTTTTCATAGGCTTTGCCATTTCGTTTTAAAACCTTTTTTTGCCCTTTTTTAAAACTACAGACAATGTGTTCGTTTCTAAGTTCTTTGTCAAAAATACCATCAATTACAAAGAAATCTTCGCCATGTTTAATGTTTTGTGTAGCTAAAGGATTAAAGTAACTTTTTCCAATTGCCAAATGATAAATTGCATCTAGGATAGTGGTTTTGCCTACGCCATTTTTACCTACAATAGCATTAATCTTGCTTTCAAATTCAAATGAATTTTCGGCAATATTTTTATAATTAATAAGAGAAAGCGACTTTAAATACACCTTAAAATTTAATTTTTAGCATACAAATGTAAGTTCAATTTTTAAAACTTGTATATAGAATACTAAAATTGTTTAAAGTCTTTGTTTTATCCTTAAATTAAATCAATTGTATTATTTTTTTAAATAACTCGTAAAATACCCTAAAAAATTTATGCAAATTTCAATAAAAGTTATATTTTTGCACCTCTAATAAAAGTTTAGACAAATGGCAACGTATAATAAAAGAGGATTTAAGGCGGCTAAAGAGAAAGAAGCAAAAGAGCCAGCATTTGACACAACTGTTGAAGATATCAACGTTAACGAAAATGAAAGCACCACTGCAGGTGTTTTTAATGCGTTAGACGAAAAAGCAAATAAGACAGAAGAATGGGTAATTAAAAATCAAAAAGCTATTCTTACTGTTATTGGAATTTTAGCTTTTATTACTTTAGGCTACATATTATATAATAAATTTGTAGCTACACCAAAAGAAGAAGAAGCTTTCAAAGAAATGTTCCAAGCACAAACGTATTTTCAACAAGCCGTTGATGCTACGGAGAAACAAGATTCATTATATAAGTTAGCCTTAAAAGGAGGAGAAGGTAAATTAGGTTTTGAAGGTATTATTAATGAATATTCAGGTACTAAAGCAGCTAAGTTAGCAGAATATTACGCTGGAATATCATTTTTGAATTTAAAAGATTTTAATAATGCAATAAAGCATTTAGACCAGTTTACTTCATCGGATAAAGTATTAACTGCTTTAGCACTTGGAGCAAAAGGCGATGCGAATGTTGAATTAAATAAAAATGATGAAGCGCTTAAATTGTATGTAGAAGCTGCAAACTTAGACGATAACGATTTTATTACACCTAGATTTTTATTTAAAGCAGCAAACTTAGCTATCCTAGCTAATAAAAAAGAAGAAGCATTAGGATATTTGAAAACAATTAAAGAAAAGTACGAAACTTCACAAGAAGGTTATAATATTGATGCGTTAATTGCTACATTAGAACAATAATGGCTACTGAAAATAAAAATTTATCTAATTACGATAAAAACACAATCCCAAACGCGAAAGACTTTCGGTTTGGGATTGTTGTTTCAGAATGGAATGAACAAGTAACCGAAGGTCTTTTTCAAGGCGCGTATCAAGCATTAACTGATTGCGGTGCGTTGCCTGAAAACATTGTTAGATGGAATGTTCCAGGAAGTTTTGAGCTTATTTTTGGTGCCAAACAGATGCATGAGAAACTACAACTAGATGCTGTAATTGTCATAGGTTGTGTAATTAAAGGAGAGACCATGCATTTTGAGTTTGTTTGTGAAGGCGTTACACATGGAATAAAAGATTTAAATTTGAAATACACTATTCCTACAATTTTTTGTGTATTAACAGATAATACGATGCAGCAATCTATAGATAGGAGTGGAGGTAAACATGGAAATAAAGGTGTTGAGGCCGCTATCGCTGCCATAAATATGGTCGAATTAAATAAAAAATAGTTTCACAATATTTAGTGTAAAAACCTAACAGAATAAATAACTGTTAGGTTTTTTTATTTTTATGATTTTGTAAACATAAAAAGCCAATAGATTTTCACTAAATTTGTCCTATAATAAAAAATAAAGACTAATGTCTGGGATTATTCAATTATTACCTGATCATGTAGCTAATCAAATTGCAGCTGGAGAAGTCGTACAACGACCAGCCTCTGTTGTTAAGGAATTGGTTGAAAATGCCGTTGATGCAAAAGCAAGTGAGATAAAACTTGTTGTTAAAGATGCCGGAAAAACATTGATTCAGGTGATAGATAATGGAGTAGGTATGAATGTAACTGATGCACGTTTGTGCTTTGAACGACACGCTACTTCAAAAATTAAACATGCTGAAGATTTATTTGCCTTACACACTAAAGGTTTTAGAGGAGAAGCTTTAGCATCTATTGCTGCTGTAGCACATGTAGAAATGAAAACCAAGCAAGATCAGCAAGAATTAGGAACACATATTATTATTGAAGGGAGTAAATTTGTTTCTCAAGAAGTAGCTGTTGTGCCAAAAGGAACTTCATTTTTAGTTAAGAATTTATTTTTTAATATTCCGGCTCGTCGCAATTTTTTAAAGTCAGATAACATAGAGTTAAAACACATTATTGATGAATTTGAGCGTGTGGCAATGGCCCATCCGTCTATTCATTTTATAATGATAAGTAATGGATCAGAAGTCTTTAATTTACCTAGTTCTAATTACCGTCAACGTATAGTCAATATTTTTGGTGGAAAAACAAATGAAAAATTAGTTCCTGTTAATGAAGAAACAGAAATTGTCTCAGTTACTGGTTTTGTTGGTAAACCAGAATTTTCTAAGAAAACAAGATCAGAGCAGTTTTTCTTTGTCAATGATCGATTTATAAAGAGTGGGTTTTTACATCATGCTATAATGAGTGCCTATGAAGGCCTATTGAGAACCAATGATCAACCGAGTTATTTTTTATTTTTGCAAGTTCCTAGACATACCATAGATATTAACATTCATCCTACAAAAACAGAAATTAAATTTGATGATGAGCAAGCTCTCTATGCTATACTTCGTTCTACAATTAAACACAGTTTAGGTATGTTTAATGTTGTGCCAGCACTAGATTTTGAAAGAGATGCAACATTAGATACGCCGTATAATTATAAAAATAAAGAGGCAGATGTGCCAATTATTCAAGTTGATAGTACATATAACCCATTTACAGCTTCTAATGAGTCGGTAAAATCTTCAGTATATTCGCGTAATGTAAATAAGAATGAAAATAATGGCTCTTGGGAAAGTTTATACGTTGGATTAAAACGAGATACATTTGAAGTCGAAAAAAGCATATTAGAAACAGATGGTGTAATGAGTAAGTTATTTGATGAGGAAACAACAGAATCAAAATCATTACTCTATCAATTAAACCGAAAATATATAGTCAATAGTATTAAGTCAGGCTTATTGATTATTCATCAAAGTAGGGCACATCAACGTGTTTTGTATGAGCAATTTTTAACTAACATTACGTTACAACAAGCTTCTAGTCAGCAATTGTTATTTCCTTTATCATTAATTTTTGCAAAAGATGAGTTGCGTTTACTTAAAGAGTTACAACCTACATTAGAAGGAATAGGTTTTTTGTTTGAAGCAAGTAAACAAGATGCACTTATCATTTTAGGTATTCCTGCTCAAGTAACAGAATCTGAAGTAGCACCTATTTTACAGGATTTGATTTATAACCTACAGAAAGAAGTACCCGAAGATAGTTTTTCGTTAAGCGATAGTATTGCCAAATTTATGGCAAAAAGTGTAGCTGTAAAGTCGGGAAAATTATTGAACGAAACAGAATTAAGTAATTTGGTCAATGCCTTATTTGCTTGTAAAGAACCCAATTTTTCGCCTTATAATAAACCTATATTTATTACATTAACTACAGAAGATTTAGATAAAAGATTTTAACTATGTTCAATAACATGACACCAGTAGTGAAACAACTACTGATTATTAATATTGTTTGTTTTATAATGAGTCAAGTTGTGCCTCAGGCTTACGATTTATTCTCTTTATATTATTTTGAAAACAGTCAATTTAGAATTTGGCAACCCTTCACACATCTATTTATGCATTCTAAAGATAGTTTGATGCATATCTTTTTTAATATGTTTGCTTTAGTTTCATTTGGTTCGGCTTTAGAACATTTTTGGGGAGGTAAACGCTTTTTAATTTTTTATTTTGCTTGTGGTTTGGGAGCTGCAGCCTTACATATGGGTATGAATTACTATGAAATTCATCAAGTTACAGACGCTTTAGGTTTAAGCAGTCAAGATATACAAACGCTATATGCACATTCTTATCGTTCATTATTTAGTGCCGATGGGCAAATGACTAATGAAGCGGTTGTGCATATTTTAAATAAGGTTCAATGTTCTCAAGAACAATTTAATGTACTAACAAATGGATTTATTCCAGCGGTAGGTGCTTCAGGTGCTATATATGGTTTATTAGTTGCGTTTGCATTTATGTTTCCAATGGCTGAATTAGCTATGTTATTTATTCCAATTCCAATCAAAGCTAAATATTTTGTACCAGCTATTGTGCTTTTAGATTTATTTTCAGGTATAACCGGCTTTTCAATTTTTTCAGGAGGAAATATAGCACATTTTGCACATGTTGGTGGCGCAGTAACAGGATTTTTAATAATGCTACTTTGGCGAAATAGTAAATTTAATCATAGACGTTGGAATTAATATATGAACGAAATTTTTAAAGATATAAAAGAACAATACCGTTACAATGATGTTTCCCAAAAACTGATTTTTTGGAATATTGCTATTTTTATCCTTTCGTTAGCGATGTTTTTTCAATTTAAACTGGGTATTTTTAGTTTTCCTAACTATGTGGCACTAAGCTCGAATCCTGAACAATTCCGTTTTTTTCCTTGGACATTTATTTCCTATTCCTTTTTTCATGCTGATTTTTTACATTTACTCAGCAACATGTTGTTTTTGTTTTTCGCCGGACGATTATTTTTTACGTTTTTCAATGCCAATCAATTTTTAGCTACCTATTTTTTTGGCGCAATTGTTTCAGGAATTGTATATGTTTTAGTGCAACATTTTTATTTTTCTGATAATCAAATTGTTGGTGCAAGTGGCGCTGTGCTAGCTGTTTTTTTTACCGTTGTTTTTTATTCGCCCCTTTATTTGATTCGAATTCCATTAGTTGGAATCGTGAAATTATGGCATATTGGCTTCATTATCTTGTTGTTAAATGTTATTTATTTTGCCGTTGAGAACACTGGTGGACACGTGGCGCATCTCGCAGGTATTGGCTTTGGCTATCTGAATTTATTTTTATTAAATAAAGGAGTCGATTTGAGTAAATTATTTGTTTTTAAAAAGTCAAAAAAAAATACTACCTTTAAAAAAGTTTATAAAACTAAATCTAATGTTTCTGCTATTCCCCAAATCAAGGAGAAAGACATCACTCAAAAACAAATAGATGATATATTAGATAAAATTAGTAAATCGGGTTATGATAGCCTAACCAAAGAAGAGAAAGAGTTTTTATTTAAAGTGAATCAATAGAGTTGTTTAAAGGTATATCTTTGATATCAAAAATCATGTTATTTCTTAATGTTATAGTGAGTACTACAACGTTATTAGCCTATTTATTGCCTTTTTTAGCCCCTAGATGGTTTGCTTTTTTAAGTGTTTTAACCTTATTCTTACCATTTTTGTTAATTGTTAATTTATTGTTTTTTTTATTTTGGTTTATCCAATTAAAAAAATTCATTTTTGTCTCTGGTATTACACTTTTATTAGGTATTACTTTTATTAATAAGTTTTACAATTTACAAGAAACAATTTTGCCAAAAGAGGAAAGTGATTTTACAGTGATGAGCTATAATGTGCGCCTTTTTAATAAATTTAAATGGTATTCAAAGGCAAATATACCTCAGCAAATTGCCCAATTTGTTTCTGAAAAAAATCCTGATATTTTATGTGTTCAAGAATATTCTGAACTTGAAAAAACGCGTTTTTCGACCTATCCTTATAAACAGGTTTTTAAAGAAGGGAAAAATATTATTGTAGGAAATGCTATTTTTTCAAAGTATAAAATTATTAATAAAGGTAAAATTTCGTTTCCAGGATCTAGTAATAATGTTGTTTTTGCAGATATTCTAAAAGAAAAAGATACGTTACGTTTATATAGCATGCACTTACAATCCATTAAAATTAGTACAGATATTGAAGATGAAGCTATTGAAAAGATGGATGAATCTAAGTCTAAGTATATTTATAAACGCTTAAGTAACGCGTTTAAGAAACAGCAAGAACAGGCCGAATTGATAAAAAAACACTATAGAGCTTGTCCCTATAAAAAAATTGTGTGTGGTGATTTAAATAATAGCGCTTTTTCTTATGTGTATAGAGCAGTTAAAGAAACGATGCAAGATACATTTGAGACAAATGGTTCAGGATTTGGGAAAACCTATAATTTCAAGTATTATCCTGCTCGAATAGATTATATTTTGGTGGATAAAACTATGCTTGTAAAACAATTTGATACGTTTAATGATTTTTATAACAGCGACCATTTTCCGCTATTGGCTCGTCTAAATTTAAAGCATCGTAGGTAACGATTGGTTTTTTAGATAATCTACCGCATAACGACCTTCGTTAAACAATAGATCTAAAATTGACAAGTTATTTATAAAACCGTGTTTATCGTCAAAAACTTGTATGTAAGGTTCAATTTGTGTGGTATCTTTTTTTCCATTTACTAGGTTTCTAAAGTCAACAAAATCTTTATTTTCGTGATGGTATTCTGTGGTTTTATCAAATGCTAGTTGAAACCCTAGACAGTTATTTAGTATTTCCATTATTTGAAAATTTAAATCCTGCATGAAAATAGTTTTTCTTTCAAAAATAGGGCGAATGTCATCTTCAAAATATTCAAAAAATGGGGAAGTACGATAGGCAGCTTCTAACGATTTAAAATGATTTTTTTGCCAGTCAAAAGCGTATTCAATTTTTACATCCTTAAATTTTTGTCTCTCTAAAGCATGTTTAATAGGAATATTAAGCATTTGTAATCCATTTGGACTATAGATATACATTCTATTTCTATTGGACTGCTTTTGAAAGGTATCTTCCACTTCAAATTTTACACCTTCTGCCTGAACCATAGCAACGTAATGACTAATTGAAGGAAAATAAGTAGGATACAGGAGAATGTTCATTTAGAAAAATCGTTTAATATTGACAAATACAAAAAAATTAATTGTCATTTCGACGAAGGAGAAATCACATGAAATTATTCTCTTTATGATATTTCTCCTTCGTCGAAATGACAAAATGGAATAATATTAATTGTTTATTTCTTTTTCTTTCTTCTTTTTATTTCTGAAATAATCAAAAGCGTAATAGGCAATTACTAATCCAAGGAAATATTTAAAATAAGATTTTGGTTCTCCTTCACCACTAACGGTTGTAAATATACGTTCAGGTCTAAATTTATTTAATAAGCCAGGTGTATTCCAATCTATGCTCATCCAAATAAAAACAGGTTTTCCTACAATATGATCTTCTGGAACAAAGCCCCAATAGCGTGAATCTTCAGAATTGTGTCTGTTATCTCCCATCATCCAATAATAGTTTTGTTCAAAAGTATAGGAAGTGACTGGTTTACCATCAATTCTAATTTCGTTTCCATTTACTTGAAGTTTGTGGTGTTCATATTCGGTAATAATCATTTTATAGAAAGGTAAAGTTTCTGTGTTTAGCTTTACCGTTTCTCCCGCAGTAGGAATTTTTATAGGACCTAAGTTGTCCTGTGTCCAATTCTTTGTATGTGGAAAAATTCTAAAATCTTCATTTTTTTCTATAAATTTTGTGATAATTTGAAATTGATTAGGTAACTGTTTAATCAAATTAACTTTTTCAGCTGTTAAATTTAGCATGGCATATTCTAGCTTGTTAACATCAACATTTACTGTTTTTAATTTTTCAGCTTCTTCTATATCAACATCTCCAAAGGCTAGAGTAATTAAAGAGTCTTGATATGTTTTTATGAATCCACCTTTATTGTTTCTTTTAATTTCAGACAAATATTTTTGGAAATTAATATCTTCCCATAATTTTGTTTCAAACTTTACTATTTTTCTGCTTTCTGTAATGTCATTTTCAATTAAAAAATTATTCAAATTATCTGAAGAAACTTTTACAATATAATTAAACTGAGGTTTTGCTCTTTCTGGTAAGTGCACTAATTTATTGTTAACATATAAGTCGCTATTTTTAATTGTAATAACATCACCAGGTATTCCCACGCAACGTTTTACATAGTTGGATTTTTTGTCAATGGGTTTGTAATATTTAATTCCAGAATTGTCTCTAAACTTTGCAACAGTATCAACAGGCCAATTAAATACAACGATATCATTGCGTTCAATTTTTTGTAAGCCTGGCAATCTGAAATAAGGTAATTGAGGCCAACTAGAGTAGGATTTCTTCTTAATTAATGGAATAGTGTCATGTACCATTGGTGCAGCAACTGTAGTCATGGGTGTTCTTGCCCCATAATGAAACTTACTTACAAAAAGAAAATCGCCAACTAATAATGATTTTTCTAAAGATGAGGTTGGAATAACAAAAGGCTGTATAAAATAAGAATGCACTAGGGTAGCTACAATAATAGCAAAGCTCAATGATCCTAAAGTGTCAAGAGCTTTCGTAGCAGGTTTTGTGCTTCTGTTTGCTTCATAGCTAACTTGTTGGGTATAATTAACATAAGTAATGTAAAATCCTAGTGTAAGTACACCTAGCCACATGTCTTTGGTAGATTTTTTACCAAATGTGCGTAAGATTTCTATCCAAATTACAGGAAATAGCAATAGATTAATAATTGGAATAAAAATTAGTATTACCCACCATTTTGGTCGATTTATGAGTTGCATTAATGCAAATCCGTTGTATACAGGAATAAATGCTTCCCATGCTTTTTTACCCGCGACAGTGTATAATTTCCACGTAGAAATACCATGTAATGTACTAAGTATGATAATAGCTAAAATCCAACCTGTTGTTTCCATTTTTTATATCGTTTAATTGTTAAATTATCAAATTGTGTATGCTGTTTTATTTTAATTCAAGTACGTCTTTCATTGTAAAAACACCTTTTTTGCCAACTAACCATTCAGCAGCAATTACTGCGCCTAATGCAAAACCTTCCCTGTTATGTGCGGTATGTTTTATTTCTATTTGATCCACATTGCTGTCATAATAAATGCTATGTGTGCCAGGAACATTTTCAATTCTTTTGGCTGTTATAGGAATTTGTTTTTCGGTAGTAGTAGACGCCTCATTATCCCTTAAAACCCAACTGGAGTAATTTGAGTTTTCTATAATTCCATGGGCCAATGAGATTGCAGTGCCACTAGGTGCATCTAACTTTTGTGTATGATGAATTTCTTCCATGGATACATTATATTGTTTCAAGTTTGTCATCATTTTAGCTAAATAACTATTCAGTTCAAAAAAAATATTGACACCTAAACTAAAATTAGATCCATAAATAAAACTTCCATTCTTTTCGTTACATAAAGCAACCATTTTGTCATAGTCAGCTAACCAACCCGTTGTGCCGCAAACTACAGGTATTGAATTATTTAAACACTCTGAAATATTTGTTGCTGCCACACTAGGAATACTAAAATCAATAGCTAAATCAGCATTTAAAAGGCCTTCAAAAGAGCTATCACTCCCTTTTTTTAGCACAATTTGATGTCCGCGTTCTAAAGCAATTTTTTCAATTACTTTTCCCATCTTTCCGTATCCTAATAATGCAATTTTCATCTTCTATGATTTAAAACTATTGATAAGTAGTATTACAAACAAAATTGTTAATTAATTTTTTGTTAAAATTGATAGCTTAAACACAAACCTACTTCGTGTTTCTTGGTTAAGAAATTTTGATTAATTTGTGGTTTTAAGGTTAGGTCATCACTTACATTATATTGAAGTAAATGGGCATCTACATTAGCATCTATAATGTTTAAAATGTATAAACCTGCAGTAATTAAAATGGATAAGTCTCTATTTTTTTGATAAAATTTTTGACCCCTAATCACACTTTCTGTAGACAATCTGCCAAAATTTGGATCAGCTGTATTGTTTGTTCCTAGAAGTCTTGCTTTATATTCATTTCTATAACTAGTGTATTTTGTATTATTATCCACAATAAAATAAATACCTGTACCTATTGCAGCAAAGACAATGGGTATCTTCCAATATTTCTTATTATACGCTTGACCTAAACCAGGTAGAAGAGCTGAATAAAAAGCTGCTTTTGAAGGTGCTAATGGATTAATTGAATCTTTAACTTCTTTTTTTGTTGTAATTTTTAATTCATCTTTAGTCTGTGCATGAAGGGTTTGCCAACTTACGCAAAAAAATAAAATGATATGTACTAAAAATTTCACTTAAGATTGAATTAATTTAATGATTCTATTGAAATCTTCTTCGGAATGAAAAGGAATAGTAATTTTACCTTTACCATTAGAAGTAACATCAACGGCTATTTTTGCACCAAAAAAATCAGCAATTGCTTTTTTCTCTTGTACCGAAATAGCATATGATTTTGAAGCGGCTGATTTTGAAGTTTTTGGTTTTAAACTTTCTTGGTATTTTTTTACAACAGCTTCAGTTTCTCTTACAGAGAGATTTTGAGTGATAATTTTATGGTAAATGTCACTTTGAACATCTAAGTCTTCAATGTTAATTAGCGCTCTTCCGTGACCCATAGAGATGAAACCATCTCGCATGCCCGTTTGAATAATTGGGTCTAATTTTAACAAACGAAGGTAATTGGTAATAGTTGAACGTTTTTTACCCACGCGGTCACTTAATTCTTCTTGTGTAAGATTTATTTCATCAATAAGTCTTTGATACGAAATAGCAACCTCAATAGGGTCAAGATCATGACGTTGAATATTTTCAACAAGTGCCATTACTAATGATTCGTTATCGTTTGCAATTCTTACATAAGTAGGAATGGTAGCTAAACCTATCAATTTTGAAGCACGTAAACGGCGTTCTCCCGAAATAAGTTGGTATTTATTAAAATCAATTTTGCGAACCGTAATAGGTTGAATTACACCAACTTCTTTAATTGATTTTGCTAATTCTTGTAATGTTTCTTCGTTGAAATTAGTTCGCGGTTGAAACGGATTAATTTCAATCGTATTGATATCAAGTTCAATAATGTTTCCCACAACTTTATCTGCACCTTTATCTTCAACAGATTTTATGTCATTTGAAGGGTCACTCAAAAGGGCTGATAATCCTCTTCCCAGTACAGGTTTTTTTACTGCTTTTGTCATCTGTATTAATTATTTTTCTTGATAATTTCTTCTGCTAAATTAATATAATTTGAAGCACCTTTACTTGTTGCGTCATAATTTATGATACTTTCACCAAAACTTGGTGCTTCGCTTAGTTTTACATTTCTTTGAATTATAGTATCAAAAACCATATTGTTAAAATGTTTTTGTACTTCATCAACTACTTGATTTGAAAGTCTTAAGCGCGAATCATACATCGTTAATAAAAGACCTTCAATGTCTAAATTAGGATTGTGAATTTTTTGCACACTCTTAATTGTGTTTAATAATTTTCCTAACCCTTCCAAGGCAAAATATTCGCATTGAATAGGTATAACCACACTGTCTGCTGCGGTTAATGCATTTAGTGTTAATAAGCCTAAAGATGGTGCACAATCAATGATTACGTAGTCATACGCTTCTTTAATAGTTTTTAGTGCTTCTTTAAGCATGTATTCTCTATTTTCTTTATCAACTAACTCAATTTCTATGGCTACTAAATCAATATGTGCAGGAATTACAGAAACATTTGGTGCCGAACATCCTATTATGGCTTCTTCTGGTGCATTGCTATGTTCTAAAATTTGATACGTTCCAATTTCAACTTGTTCTACATCAATACCTAATCCAGAAGTAGCGTTTGCTTGTGGATCGGCATCTATTAATAATACTTTCTTTTCCAAAACACCTAATGCTGCTGCTAAATTAACAGAAGTAGTTGTTTTTCCTACACCACCTTTTTGGTTTGCAATTGCAATGATTTTACCCATTTTATTCTTAAAATTTTCGAATGGTAAAAATACAATTATTTATGGTATTCGCAACCCAAATTTATTAACAATGCGTTAAAGTCTTGTTTTCGTTTTAACTGGCCCTTTTTAAATGTATTTTTTGTAATTTTACAACAAAATTTAAGACTGTGATAGAAGAAAAAGTAATATTAGTGGATGAAAATGATTGTCCCATTGGGCTTATGAATAAACTTGAAGCACATGAAAAAGCAGTGCTTCATAGGGCTTTTTCAGTTTTTGTCTTAAATGATAAAAATGAAATCATGTTGCAGCAACGTGCACATCATAAATACCATTCACCTTTGCTTTGGACAAATACATGTTGCAGTCATCAAAGAGAAGGAGAAACAAATATACAAGCTGGAAAACGTAGGTTGCGAGAAGAAATGGGATTTGAAGTTGAATTGAAAGAAATGTTTCATTTTATTTACAAAGCTCCCTTTGATAATGGATTAACGGAACATGAATTAGACCATGTCATGATTGGTTATTCTAATGCTACACCTGATATCAATAAAGATGAAGTGGAAGATTGGAAATGGATGAGTATTGAAGCGGTAAAACAAGACATCACAAATCAACCTCAGTTATATACGGTTTGGTTTAAAATAATTTTTGAAGAATTTTATCATCATTTTGAAACCGAAATAAAATAAAGCGATTATGAATGTAACTGTAAGTAGAAAAGCCCATTTTAATGCTGCACATCGTTTGTATCGCAAAGATTGGACTATGGAGCAAAATGATGCTGTTTTTGGAAAGTGTAATAACCCAAATTTTCATGGGCACAATTATGAATTGATTGTAAGTGTTACAGGAGCAATTAATCCAGAAACGGGCTTTGTAATCGATGTAAAAGTGCTTTCAGATTTGATAAAAATTCATATTGAAGAGGCATTTGATCATAAAAATTTGAATTTAGATGTACCAGAATTTAAAGAATTAAATCCAACTGCCGAACACATAGCTGTTGTCATTTGGAATAAATTAAGAATGCATATTTCAAATGAATTGGAATTAGGGGTTGTCTTGTATGAAACACCACGAAATTTTGTAACTTATAACGGAAACTAATATGGCAATTCAAGTAGGAGATTTTTTGCCTGATTTTCAAGGTATAGATCAAAATAATCAACTTTTTGATAGTTCAAGCTTAAAAGGGAAACAGGCTGTAATTTATTTTTATCCTAAAGATCATACACCAGGTTGTACCGTACAAGCATGTAGTTTTCGTGATGCGTATCAAGATTTTCAAGATTTAGGTGCGGTTGTTGTAGGGGTAAGTAGCGATTCTGTTGCTTCGCATCAAAATTTTCAAGAAAAACACCAATTACCCTTTACACTTATTGCTGATTTGGATAAAAAAATTAGGAAATTGTTTGGCGTACCAACAGCATTTTTTGGACTATTACCAGGTCGGGTAACCTATGTTTTTGATAAAAATGGAAAAGCTATCTTTGTGTTTGATAGTATGCGTGCAAAACACCATATTGATAAAGCATTAGAAGTTTTACAAAATGAATTAAAATAAGATGAAGTTATATCCACTATCATTCACGCCCATTTTAAAAGAGCGCATTTGGGGAGGTACTAAATTACAAACAGTACTTCACAAATCTTCTTTATCTAAAAATATGGGAGAAAGTTGGGAACTATCAGCTGTTTCCGACGATATAAGTGTGGTTAATAATGGCGCTGCTAAAGGTAAAACATTAACGGAATTAATTGATTTATTTCCAGAAGAGTTATTAGGTGAAAAGGTACTATTAAAATTTGGGAAACAATTTCCTTTGTTATTTAAATTTATTGATGCTAAAGAAGATTTATCGATTCAAGTACATCCAAATGATC
Source organism: Flavobacterium sp. 20NA77.7 (assembly GCF_031326205.1). Lineage (NCBI taxonomy): Bacteria > Pseudomonadati > Bacteroidota > Flavobacteriia > Flavobacteriales > Flavobacteriaceae > Flavobacterium > Flavobacterium nakdongense. The sequence goes on from NZ_CP133721.1 coordinate 652,965, forward strand.
AGTTGGCACAGGCAAGACATAATTCTTTTGGTAAAACTGAAATGTGGTATATTATGCAAGCTGATGAAAATGCTCGTTTAATCGTAGGCTTCAATAAAGAATCAACCCAAACAGACTATCTTTCACATTTGCAAACTAATTCACTTACTGAATTATTAAAAGAATATCCCGTACAAACAGGGGATGTATTTTTTTTAGAGACAGGAACAATTCATGCGATAGGGGCAGGCATATTATTGGCAGAAATTCAGCAAACAAGCGACATTACATACCGTTTATATGATTGGGGACGAGTTGACGATAAAGGAGTTTCCAGAGAACTACATACCGATTTAGCCCTTGAAGCTATAAATTACAATACTACAAAATCTAAAATTACGTATGATAATGTTATTGAAAACAAGTCGGTTACTGTTGTAGATTCGGTTTATTTTAAAACAAATTATTTACAGTTGTCTACTTCTTATTCTTGGATAAAAAAAGAAGATGCTTTTACTGTTTTTATGTGTGTGGAAGGAAAATGTACACTTACGTATGAAGGAGAACTATTTTCTTTAGTAAAAGGTCAAACCATACTAATTCCGGCTTCTATAACACATTTTTTACTTGAAGGAAGTGCAACTTTACTTGAAATTTCAATTTAACTATTGCGGTGTCAATATATTATTCTAATTTTGCAACATAATTTTTAAAGATAAAAAAATGGCAAGCGTTAAAAACTTGAAAAAAGAGATTAACTATGTATTAGGTGACATCATCAACATAGTTTACATTTGGGAAATGACAACTACAGGAAAACCAACTGAAGCTTCAGATGCATTATTAGATGATATTATGGATACTTTTGATTCATTAATGACAAGAATTAGTGAAAAAAAGGTTGAAAATAAAAAATCACATTTCAAACAAATCCAAAAAGATTTTGAAGATGCTGCAAATCAATTTGTTGCAAAAGTAAATGCATTAAACTAAAAAAAAGTTCTTAAAAAAAACTTTTATTTTTTTGGAATATTGAAATAGGGCTGTATATTTGCACCACAATAATTGAGTTGCCGGTGTAGCTCAGCTGGCTAGAGCAGCTGATTTGTAATCAGCAGGTCGTGGGTTCGAGTCCCTCCATCGGCTCAAAAAAAGGAAAGTGAAAACTTTCCTTTTTTTATTTCTATTATTCTATACTAATCTTATAGAATTCAAGTAGTCCTTTTAGGTTGTCTGCACTAAATTTTGCTCCTTTTACTTTATTTGAAGCTAAATTAATACTAAAGTTTGTTGCGGTTTTAAAATTTGTTTTTTCTAAATTCGTTTGTTCAAAAATACTTCGGGTTAAATCGCACGAATCAAAAACAATTCCACTTACATCACTTTCAGTAAAATCAATTTCTTGCAACGTACTTTTCGAAAAAGAACAATACTTTAACTTCATTTTATAAAATGAACATAATTGTAAAGCACAATTTTCAAAAGCGGCTTCAAATAGAAATGTATTGCAATGTTCAAAATGAAGCCCAACTAATTTACATGAAGTAAATACTACTTCTTTAAAAGCTGTTAACGATAGGTTAGGGCTTGTAAATATACAATCGGTAAATTGACAATTTGAAAATTCTATTTTACTTATATCAACTTGGTTAAATTGACATCCATTAAAAATACAATTTTCATAAATGCCTTTTGCTATGGGTTGCATAGCAAAATCTATTTTGCTAAACGTTTGGTCGTAATAGGTTTGCATAGGTTATAAAAAAACTGCCCTATTAGGAGCAGTTTATTATTTTATTTTTCAATTTCTCTTCGTTCTTTAATCCACTGGGTTAGCCTTTTACCATATAAAGATTTAGCTACTTGTGGACTCATAGATTTTTGTATGGTGTCTAATAATTTCAAATTAGCATCTGGAATTTCACTTAATGCTAAGTAAGGAGCTACTTCGCTTTTTCCATTTACAACAGCAAAATTAGCTGTGTATAAGTATTTTCTAATAGTAAGTTTGTCTTTATCAGCTTTTATTTTTTCAGAAATACTTGTGTTATTTGTTTTAAGATTTTTTAATTCCTTTGCTACTAATTCTATTTTATCATTAGCAATATTGTTTTTAATTTTTTGGTATTCTTCGTATACTTTTTGATTTTTAGAACCTGTAAATCTTGCACTTGCATAAAATTCTTTTAACGTAGTTTCAAATTTCATTACGCCAGGTTCTGCAAAAAATTGTAAGGTATTGTCAATAGATTTAGTTTGTCCTCTGTCAAGAAAAATGTATAACATTTGAGGTTCTTCGAGTTGTAAATAGGTGTCAAATGATGATTTTCCCTCAAATTGAATAGTATCTAAATTGATTAAAGAAGTATCTTTTAGTTGTTGAATGTATATTTTGCCTTGTTTTAATCCATCAATGTTTCCAACTAAATGTAAATTCCCTTTTTTAGTATTTTCTTTTGAACAAGCCAATGCTAAAACAAGAATGGCCAATGCTACTATTTTTTTCATTTTTCATTTAAATTTTGATGTGCAAAGTAATAAAAAAATCCTCAAACAATAAGCTGTTTGAGGATTAGATTTTATTTAAATTATCGAAATTAGCCTTTTAACCAAGCATTTTTCAAATTTTCTTTAGATTTATCAGTTGCCATAAATCCGTCTTTTTCAGTTTTTGGTAATACAATTTTACCCGTTAAGGTTTGTTCTTTACCATCTCGACTAATTTTGACTGTAATGTTATCTCCTTCTTTAAAATCTTCACTAGCCATGATTAAATCATAAATATTATCAAAATTATAAGCTGTTCCATTTATGGCTAATATGTGATCTTCACCTTTAATGCCTAACGTGGTCATAAAGCTGTTTTCATTTACCATCGGCAATGCTATAATTTCTTTTGTGCTTTGGTCAACTCTAATATAAGGTGTTCTTTCATCTTTCAAGAATGCATTTCCAGGTACTTGAATTTTAGCATTTTTTACACCCATTTTAGCAAAGTAAAAATCGTAAGGAATTGGCGTTTCACCAGCCACATATTTCTCTAAAAAGGCACCAATTTCTGGATATGTGATTCTTGTGATAGTGGCAAATAATTCATTATCATTAAATGGTTTTTGGCTTCCAAACTCATTTGACAAATCTTGCATTAAACTTAAAATTCCTCTTTTACCACCGCTTAATTCTCTAAGTTGAATATCTAAGCACATAGCAATTAATGCCCCTTTTTGATACACATTGATGTATTGATCTTTATAAGGAGGGTTTAAAACGTTTTTACTCATTTTAGTAAAACTCATTTTGTCATTCATTGCGTTGGCTTGTTCAATTTTTCCTGCCATTCTTTTATAAAAATCTTCTTCAGATATAAGTCCTTGATTGATTTGGAATAAATTTGCAAAATATTCTGTAATACCTTCATACATCCATAAATGTTCTGACATTTTTGGACTATTATAATCAAAGAAATGAATTTCTCTAGAATGCACACTTAATGGCGTTACAATGTGAAAAAACTCATGTGAAACAACATCTTTTAGTTGTTCTTTAAGTGCTTCTAACGGCATCATTTCTGGCATAACTACTGTAGTTGAAGTAGTATGTTCTAAAGCACCAAATCCTTTAGCATCTTTACCCATTACATCAGATAAATATAATAAAATAGTATATTTTTTTGTACTATTAAATTTGCCTAAAAATCTTTTTTGTGCACGCATAAAGTTTTCCATTTCCGGAGTAATATCTGCTGCTTTATACTTGCCTTTTGGAGAATATACACTAATTACAATGTCCATGCCCTCTACATTAAACGCGGTATAATCTGGTTTTGAATACATGATTGGATGGTCAACCAATTCAGCATATCTAGATGTGTTAAATTGGTCAATTTCATTACTAGCGTTTGTGTCAATCATAGAAGTTGCTCCCCACAATGTAGCAGGATGTTTAATCTCAACCGAATAAGGTGTCTCTAAATGTCCATCAAAATACCCAACAAAGCCGTGTGTGTTTAAAACAAAATTTTCACCGGCAATTATGTTTGTACCTGCTGGAGAAAAAATATCATCTCCTTTTCCAAAACCTTCACCCGCTTCTGTGTCATAGGTGTCGTTTACCCAATAGGTTATTTTTGCAAGTGCTTTAGCATCTGAAATGGTATAAGAGTTATCATCCATTTTTGCAATTTTTAATGGATTTCCTTTTTTGTCAAATGCTTTTACGTTTTCTACAAATCGTCCATAATCATCTTCAGAATAGGTGCCTGGGACTATTTTAGGTATGTTGAATGTTATTGTTTCTGTTGTAAAAGTTGGCGGCATAATAGTAACTTGTACTTTGTCTTCTTTTACATTAACTAAATCAATACTTACTGAGACTGTTTTTTTGGGTGTTTCAGCAGCAAAAGTTGGTTTACAAGCTAAAATTAATAAAGCTAAACCGAAAGATTTAAGAATTTTTTTCATTTTTTTGATTTCAAATGTTTACTACTCATAAGTAGCAATTAGGTTGGTATTGTTACAAAAAAATCCCGAAATTTTCGGGATTATATTATTTAGTCAAATTTATTTTTAAAATAATACTTGCTGTCTAATTCATCATCGTCATCAAAGGCATTAAATTTTTGTGGTTTTGGCTTGGGTTTGCCTGCAGCAATTTTCTTTTTCCACAATTCAAAATTGTCTTTAGATAGACGTTTACGCATAATTTCAGTAACTTCACTTTCTGAAATTCCAAATTCTTCTTTAATTACTTCAAAAGGTTTTTTTTCCTCTTGAGCCATACTAACAACTCTATCTATTTCTTCGTTGTTTAGTTCTACTCTTTTACTTTTTTTCATTAGTCGAAAAGCACAATTAATGTTGGTTATAATTTGTTATATTTTAAATATAGTTCAATATTAATAAAAAAAAATAAAAAAATAAAAAATGAATATATTTTTTTCAAAAATAAAATAAGTCTAAAAAACGGTTCGAAAAGTTAGATTAATTCGTGTGTTTTTAGGTTGAGTCGCTTTGGGTAATTGATGTTTGTAATGTACTTGAGCACCTTCTTTCATAAGTAATAAACTGCCATGTTCGAGCAATATATCACATTTTATATTTTTGTTTGTAGTATGTTTAATTTGAAATTTTCTGGTTTCACCTAAACTAAGTGATGCTATTATAGGATCCTGGCCTAACTCTTTTTCGTTATCTGCATGCCACCCATTGCTATCTTTTTCATTTCTATATAAGTTTAAAAGAACTGAAGTAAATGAATGTTGCGCAATAGTTTCCACTTCTTCTTTTAGTAACCACACTAGGGGACTCCACGCTATTGGGTGCATTGTTATACCTGAATAGGAGTAGGGCTTACCTAAATTTCCATAGAGTGCGGTTAATCTGGGTTGGGCAATTTTCTTTCCAAAAATAGTAATATCGTCTTGTTGCCAAGGCGTTTCTTGAAGCAATTTTTCAAAATACAAGTCTGCTTTTTCTTGATTTAAAAAGTTAGGATAATAAATAAAGGTAGCGTCTGGTAAATCAAGATGTATGGGATCTAATGAAAATAAGGTTTCCATATAGTTTTAGTCACAAATTATTTTTTTTGAACATTCATTAATACAATAGCTATTAATATAAGTATAATACCAACCCATTGTAAAAATACTACTTGCTCATTTAATATAAAGAATGCCATTAATACGGATACTGGTAATTCTAAAGAGGAAACGATACTACCGAGTCCTATACCTGTTAATGGAAAACCAGCATTCATCAAAAGTGGAGGTATAATGGTGCCAAAAAGTGCTAAAAACAGACCGTATTCTAAAAAAATAGAATAGTTAAAAGATGTTTGTTGTGTAAATAAGGCAAACAAAAATACAATAACAGCACCACCTAAAAGCATATACAAACTTCTTTGCGCAGATGAAAGTTCAAGAGCAACTTTGTTAGCCGTAAACATAGTAGTTGTAAATGATGCTGCCGCTAATAATCCCCAAAGGATACCTTTCCAATCTATTTGTACTGTATTAGAGATTATATTAGTTGCCAATATAGTTCCAACAAGTACTATACTAACCGCAAGTATTTTTTTACTTGATGGTGCTTTTTTATCAAGAATCCATTCAAGTAGTACTCCCATCCATACGGTTTGCATAAGCAGTACAATGGCAATAGATACATTTATGTACTTTACACATAAATAATAGAAAACACTTGTCATCCCTAAAGAAGTTCCTGCTAACATTAATTGAAAAATATTTTTTCTAGAAACTACTTTAAATGTATTTCTCGCACTGTTTTTTTGAAACAAGTTTATAAGTACTATCCCAATAATACCTATGACAAATTGCGAAGTAGTTACTTCTGCCGTAGTATATCCATTTTTATAGGCTAACTTTACGAATGTAGCCAACATGCCATAACTTGTTGCGCCAAGTCCAACAAGCGTAACGCCTTTAACTAGTGAATTGTTTGTCATAATCAATTTTAAAATTTTGTAATCCAATGAAATTGTTGTTGAATTACCTTAGTTTTATTTGTGCTAATAAATTGTTTGTATGCTTCTGCAGCAGGAGATAAACTTTTGTTTTTTAAATGGATTAAATACCAGGTCGATATACTAGGTAAGTTTTTGACATTTAGTATTTTAAGTTCATTATTTAAAAGTTCATTTTTCAGACCTATAATCGGCATTATTGAAATACCAAGTTTTGCAATTACGGCTTGTTTTATCGCTTCATTAGATGCTAATTCAGTTGTTTTTTGATGCGATATTTTATTTTTTTTCAGAAAATTCTCCATTGCTTTTCTAGTAGCAGAACCTTGTTCTCTAAATAGGAGATTATAATTTTGTAATTCATCAAAATTTAGGTCATTTTTTTTAATGGAATTAGAACCAACAAAATAGAGTTTATTTTCCATTAATTCAATGCTTTCTACATCTAAATTTTCAGGTAATACTGAAACTAAGGCAAAGTCTATTTTATTTTTTTGCAGATCATCAAGCACTTGTAATCTATTTGTAACATCTAGTTTGAAATTTATTTGAGGATGTTCTTCAAAAAAATCTGTCAAAAAATAAGGCATGATATATTTACCAGTAGATACGACTGAAATATTTATATCTCCTGTTAATAGGCCTTTATAATTTTGGGTTTTGTAATTGACTAATTTTAATTCGTCAAGAATTTTTTTCGCAGATTCAGCGATTTCATAACCAAAATCAGTTATATAAATTTGTCTACCAATGGTTTCAGTAAGAGGAATATCAAACTGATCTTGAAAATTTTTTAACTGGATTGAAACAGCAGGTTGAGTTAAATTTAATTCCTCAGACGCTCTGGTGATGCTTTTTGTTTCCGTAATTTTTAAAAAAAGAATTAGTTGGTGTAGAGTATAATTCATAAATAATATTTATAATTATAATTGCAAAATTAAATAAAAATTTATAAAAACAAAGTCTTTATTTTGTAAAAATTTTTTGAATGCATCCAACATTTATTAATAGAACACTTTTTATTGCTACCAAGCATGGAAAGGAACATGCTTTAGCGCCATTATTATTAGATAAATTAGGAGTAGGAGTAGAAGTCGCATATATTGATACCGATATATTTGGAACTTTTTCTGGTGAAATTAATAGGAGTAAGTCTGTATTAGAAACATTGAGAGATAAGTGCAATAGAGCTAGGGAAATATATGGAATAGACTTAGTGCTTTCAAGTGAAGGTTCTTTTGGCCCCCATCCACAAATTGGTTTTATGCCTTGTAATGAAGAATATTTGATGTTAATAGACTTTTCTAATGATCTTGAAGTCGTAGCAAAAGTTTTTTCTATAGAGACAAATTTTTCGTCAATGATTATCAAAACACAAGAAGAATTGATAAATTTTGCAGATAAAGTTCATTTTCCGTCACATAAAATAATTATCCGAAAATCCCTAACAGATTTTACGGATATAAAAAAAGGCATTGGAAATTTTGATGATTTAATTTTTTATTTTAATGAAATTAAATCCCAACAAGGTTATGCTTATGTAGAAACAGATATGAGGGCTTTGCATAATCCATCACGAATGAAAGTGATAGAGCAAGCAGGTGAAAAATTAATAGAAAAGTTAAATAAATTTTGTCCAAATTGTTCTACACCAGGTTTTGATATCACTAAATTTGAAAAAGGATTGCCTTGTAGCTGGTGTGGAAATCCTACACAATCAATTTTATACACAATTGCTACTTGTTCTAAATGTTTATTTTTAGAAAAACATAAGTTTCCAAATGGGAAACAAGTAGAAGATCCACAATATTGTTCCTTCTGTAATCCATAAATTATTATGATAACTAAAGACATTAATTTAGTCAAAAAGTATTTAAGAGATGGAAAAAATGTAGTTATTCCTACCGAAACTGTATATGGTTTAGCTGGGTCAATATTCTCTGATGATGCTCTAAAATCTATATTTAGCATAAAGAAAAGACCATTCGAAAACCCTCTGATTGTTCATGTATCTAATAAATCTCAAATTAGAGATTTAGTTACAGAAATTCACCCCAAAATTGAATTATTAATCGATACATTTATGCCCGGACCTTTAACCGTAGTTTTGCCGAGTAATGAAAAAGTTTCGAAATATATTACAGCTGGGAAATCAACTGTTGCTGTTCGTATTCCAAATCATGAAATAACTCGAAAATTAATTGAAGAAATAGGTTTTCCTATCGCAGCGCCAAGCGCAAATCCGTTCCAACAAATTAGTCCAACAACCGCTGAACAAGTAGCGCATTATTTTTCAAACTTAGATCTCCCTATTTTAGATGGAGGTCAGTGTAACTGTGGAATAGAATCTACTATTGTAGGTATGGATAAAGATACGCCTATAATCTTCAGAAAAGGAGCAATTTCAATTGATAGAATAGAGCAATTAGTAGGTAAAGTTTTTCATCATTTGCCAAAATCTATACACATGCCTGGAATGTATAAAAAACATTATTCGCCTTTAACACCATTAAAATTAGTTAAAGAATTATCAGAATTATCACCAGAAGATATGAGTAAATATGTAGGTCTTTTGACATTCTCTGAAAGACCTATTTTATCAGGTTTTAGAAAAATTAAAGTTCTTTCTGAAACAGAAAATGAAATGGAAGCTATTAAAAATTTATACACTTATCTATTCGAACTAGATCAAGCAAAACTCGATTTGATAGTGGCAGTTAAAATTTCAATTAATTCAGAATTTGCTACATTAATTAATGAAAGATTAGAACAAGCATCAAATTAAAACTATTTTATTATGAATTTAAATTTATTAGTAGAAAACCTTACAAATCCTGCTTTATTATTTTTTGTTTTAGGATTGTTATCAGTAAGATTTAAAAGTGATTTAAAAATTCCTGAAAATTCATCGAAGTTTATTTCATTATACTTATTATTTTCAATTGGATTTAAAGGTGGTCAAGAATTGGCTCATAGTACATTTAATTTGGAAATTATTTGGGCTATAATTTTAGGATTTTTAATTGCTGTAGTAATTCCGTTATATACTTTTTTTATCTTAAAACAAAAATTAAATATAGAAAATTCTGGAGCCATAGCAGCGTCATATGGTTCGGTTAGTGCTGTTACATTTGTTACTGCAGTATCTTTTTTGGAAGCACACAAAGAAACTTTTGGAGGTCATATGGTAGCTGTTATGGCCTTAATGGAAGCACCTGCAATAATAATAGGAGTTTTATTAATAAAATTGTATGCCAAAGAGCAGAACGTGGTCTTAAGTTTTGGTTCAGTTATCAAACATGCTGTTACAAATGGAAGTGTTTTTTTAATACTAGGCAGTTTAGCAATTGGGTTTTTTGCAAATGAAAAAGAAGCTATGGGTATTAAACCTTTTACAACAGATATTTTTAAAGGTTTTCTCGCATTATTTCTGTTAGACATGGGAATAATTAGTGGTAAAAAAATTGGAGATTTAATAAAAAACGGAAAATTCACATTGATTTTTTCAATACTTATACCATTACTAAATGGTTGTGTAGTTGCTTATGTTACACAATGGTTTTTAGCTTCAACAGGAGATCGTTTTATGCTTGCAGTTTTAGCGGCAAGTGCTTCTTATATAGCTGTTCCAGCTGCAATGAAAATTGCTGTTCCAAAGGCAAATCCAGGTTTGTTTATTCCCATGGCTTTGGCGATTACTTTTCCAATTAACATTACGATTGGAATGCCAATATATTATTTGATTATAAATTAGTAGATTCTTCTAAATCTTTTAAATGAATACGAAGTGCCGTGACTGATATACTAACTTCCCAAAAAGATATACCTAAAGAAAGCAATAATGACAAAAGACTTGCCCCAAATGTATAGATACCAAAGCTGGATTTATTTAAATATAAGAGCAACATGGCAAAAACGGATAAAAATAAACTTAAAACACCAAAGAGTTGCATATAACGTATTAATGTTATCCTTAAATTCAAATTCTTTATTTCTAAAAGAATGCTTTTATTTTTATGGTCATCATAATTTTTCTTCAACCCACGAACAATTTGTGCAATCGTTAAAAAACGATTTGTATAAGCTAATAAAATTAATGAAGTGGCTGAAAAAAGTAAGGCAGGAGTTTCTAAAGATAAGTTCATGTAAGATTATTTTGTGGTTCAAATTTACAAAATATTGAGCTTTGTAATAAAAAAAAATCCTGACAGGCTTCAAAAATCTGACAGGATTAATTTGACTCTGAAATAAATTCAGAATGAAAATTTAGATTACTTCAACGTATCAAAACTTCTTTTTACAAAAGCAGTCAATTCTTCTCCTTTTAATAAACCTTGAGAAAGTTTGGCAATATCAAGAGCTTGTTTAACTAATTCTTTTTGGGCATCTTCATTGCTATTTAAAATAGAAGTAGCAAATTCAGAGTTTGTATTAACTACTAAATTATACATATCAGGCAAATTACCCATGCCAAACATGCCGCCACCACCTGTAGCACTCATTTCTTTCATTCTACGCATAAATTCTGGTTGTGTAATGATGAATGGTGAAGCATTGCTGTCTAAAGCTTCCATTTGAACTGTATAGTTTTCTTTAGGTATTACGGCTTCAATAGCCAATTTTAATTTCTCTTTTTCTTCGTCAGATAACTTTGAAATAGCTTCATCTTCTTTCTGAATTAATTTATCAATGTGATCGGCATCTACTCGCACAAAAGTTATATTTTCATTATCAGCCTCTAATTTTTGAATTAGATGAGAAACAATTGGAGAATCCAATACTAAAACTTTATAACCTTTTGCATTTGCTTCTGCAATATAACTGTGTTGGGTTTCTTTATTAGAAGCATACAGCACAACTAATTTCCCATTTTTATCGGTTTGGTTGTCTTTTAAATCTTCTTTTAATTCCGTTAACGTGTAATATTTGTCATCGGTTGTTGGATATAAAACGAAATCGCCTGCTTTTTCATAAAATTTAGGTTCAGAAAGCATGCCATATTCTAAAACAATTTTAATATCATTCCATTTTTTTTCAAAATCTTCACGATTTTCATTAAATAAAGATTTTAATTTGTCAGAAACTTTACGTGTGATATAATTTGAAATTTTCTTAACATTTCCATCAGCTTGTAAGTATGAACGCGATACGTTTAATGGAATGTCTGGCGAATCCACCACACCTTTTAACATCATCAAGAATTCAGGAACAATACCTTCAACATTATCTGTTACAAACACTTGATTTTGATACAATTGAATTTTGTCTTTTTGAATTTGTAAGTTGCTATCTAATTTTGGGAAGTATAAAATTCCTGTCAGATTAAATGGATAATCTACATTCAAATGTATGTTGAATAAAGGCTCGTCAAATTGCATTGGATACAATTCGCGATAAAAATTTTTATAATCTTCTTCTGATAAATCGTTCGGTTGTTTTGTCCAAGCAGGATTTGGATTGTTGATAATGTTATCTACATCAATGTATTCTGTTTTGTAGTCTTCACCAGCGTCTTCTGGTTTTGGTAAAGCTTCTTTTTTAGTTCCAAATTTAATTGGTACAGGCATGAATTTATTGTATTTAGTCAATAATTCACGAATTTTGGTTTCTTCTAAAAATTCTACTGAATCTTCAGCAATATGTAATATAATTTCTGTTCCTCTTTCTGTTTTGGAATGAGTTTCTAGAGTAAATTCAGGACTTCCGTCGCAAATCCAGTGTGCTGCTGGCTCATTTTTATGAGATTTTGTAATGATTTCTACTTTTTCAGCAACCATAAACGCAGAATAAAATCCTAGTCCAAAATGACCAATAATCCCTGAATCTTTGGCAGAATCTTTATATTTTTCCAGAAATTCTTCGGCACCTGAAAAAGCTACTTGATTGATGTATTTCTCTACTTCTTCAGCAGTCATACCTAAACCTTGGTCAAGAATATGCAATTTTTTAGCCTCTTTATCAATTTTTACTTCAATCATTGGATTGCCATATTCTACTTTGGCTTCACCAATACTAGTTAAATGTTTTAATTTTAAAGTAGCGTCGGTTGCATTGGATACTAATTCACGAAGAAAAATTTCGTGGTCGCTATACAAGAATTTTTTAATTAGGGGAAAGATGTTTTCTACTGAAACGTTAATTTTTCCTGTTGCCATATCTGTACTATTTTAATTTATTTTTACATCTACTTTTAGTCAAATTAAGTACCAAACTCATTAAAATGACAAATTGACATTTAGAAGTAAATTCATAAGTCTCTTTTTGTATTGGTATTATTTTTAATATATTTACCACTTAATATAAAAGAAAATTAAATGAGACAATTATTTTTAGCATTAGTATTTTCTATTGCAGCATTCGGTCAAAAAATTCAAATTAAAAAAGATAAAATACTATATGATAAGGCAGAAATTGCTGTCATAACAGAGCCGTTCAGAGATCATTATGATTTTGCAACATTAGCGGGGGAGAAAAAATTTTCAGTTGATTTTAAAGGTTTAAACGTTAATGCTTCTCAATTTTATCAATGGTTAGAAGTAACTTCTGCAGATGGTAAGCAAAAAACAGAAATACCTCACGATGTTTTAATTACGGCATTTGATGTAAAAAGAATTATCGCACACAATTTATCAGTTAAATATAACCTAATTGACGCAAATGGTATAAATGATAAGTCATTACAATCTTTTTTTGAAACTTCAAGAGAAAGTTTAAGCGATAAATATGGTAAAATTGTTGCTGCATCAAAATTTGAAGCAGATGAACAAAAAAGAAAAATTCAACAAGTTAAAAGTCAGTATAATCCACAAATTCAAAATGATAAATCAATTACCTTTTATATTAATGGAAAATTGACGATTGTAGGTAGAATGACAGCTAATCCTTATATAGTTGGTAATGGTGCTACAACCTATGTGTATGTAACCGATTTAGATGGAAATCAAGTTGCTTCATTAGCTTCTACAAAATCATTTGACAATTACGCCATTTCAACCTTTGATGGTAAAAATTATGAATATTATACGAAGAGCATGTATAGCCATACTAATTCAACTTTTTTATATGAATTTTTATGTGACTTAGTAGCTAGAGGTTATACACTAGGACATCAAGTTAGGGATGAAAAAAATAAATTATATCAAGCAAAAGTTAATTTAGCAAAAGAGAGAAGTGTAAATATCTATAAACGAAATGGTTATTTAATTGATGAAGATGGTAAGCGATTAGATGGAATCATAAGTATTAATTTTCAAATGTTAGATATTAATGAAACGGGCCAAGTATTGCCAGAAGAAACTGCAGATAAATTTGGAAAGACGGTTTCAATAACTTATTTGAATGAGAAAAAACAAGAGCGTACAAAAACATTTAAAGCTAATTCTAAAGTATATTTTTGCATAACCGATGGCGCAGCTCCTATATTTTATTATGGAATGCCAGTAAAAGGTGATTCTATGAAAAAATTACAAAACATGACAAATTTTAGTTTTGACAATTCTTATTTTTATCAATTAATTCACAAAGAAACTAAAATAATGGTACTACAAGATCCTGTTGAAACAGAAAGATATGTGTTTAAAATTCCTTCTGAAGATAAAGGGCAAATGATTGATAAAAGAAGTACGGAAGAATTAAATCCTGTTCTTGCAGATTACTTAAAAGCTTGCAAAGCTTTGGCAACAGATATCAAAGGAAATCAATTTGATTTAAAAATAGAGTCAAATTTAATTACTATTGCAAAAGAATATCAAAACTGTAAATAATAAGTAGAATATTTTCATGCTCCAAGTCACTATTCAGGAATTTGCCTACCAAGATAAGCCTATCTTAAAAGGAATTGATTTTGTTTTGAATGAAGGCGAACAAATGGCAATTATTGGCGAAAGCGGATGCGGAAAAAGTACGTTGCTAAAATTAATATATGGCTTGTATGATTGTGATTCTGGTAATATTTTTTGGAAAAATGAACAAATTTTAGGCCCAAAGTTTCACCTCATACCTGGAATGTCATTTATGAAATATTTGGCACAAGATTTTGATTTAATGCCTTATGTTACAGTTGGAGAAAATGTTGGAAAGTTTTTATCTAATTTTTATCCTGAAGCAAAACAAAAACGTATTGACGAACTTTTAGAACTCGTTGATATGTTCGAATATAAACATACAAAGGCAAAACTTTTAAGTGGAGGACAAATGCAGCGCGTTGCTCTAGCAAAAGTATTAGCACAAGAGCCAGAAGTATTACTTTTAGATGAGCCTTTTAGTCATATTGATAATTTCAGAAAAAATGCATTACGAAGAAAGATTTTTGCCTATTTAAAAAATAAAAGAATAACAACGCTCGTTGCCACACATGATAGTAATGATGTGTTATCTTTTTCTGATCAAGTAGTTGTTTTAAAAGAGGGTAAAATTGTAGTACATACAAATCCTAAAGAACTATTTCAAAACCCTAAAAATAAGTATGTTGCCTCACTTTTTGGAGATGTAAACGAAATTAGGATTGATGGAACAATACATTTAGTATATCCTCATCAATTACAAGTGGTATCAAATTCAGGATTGAGTGTAATTATAAAAAACTTCTTTTATAAAGGAAGTCATTATTTATATGAATGCTCTCATAAAGATAGTGTCATCTATTTTGAAGATGAAAAAGAGCATCAAATAGAAAGTGAGTTATATTTAGAAATTAAAAAATAGAATATGTATCATTCAAAAATATCTGGTTTAGGCTATTATGTGCCTGAAAATATAGTAACCAATGATGATTTGTCTAAAATTATAGATACTAATGACGAATGGATTCAAGAGCGCACAGGAATTCAAGAACGCCGCCATGTAATTAGAGGAGAAGATACCACCACTTCAATGGGTGTAAAAGCAGCTAAAATTGCAATTGATCGTTCGGGTGTGGCTAAGGAAGATATTGATTTTGTCATTTTTGCAACGTTAAGTCCAGATTATTATTTTCCAGGTCCAGGTGTTTTAGTACAAAGGGAATTAGGTCTACGAACAGTTGGTGCATTAGATGTTCGTAATCAATGTTCGGGATTTGTTTATGCTGTTTCTGTTGCCGACCAATACATCAAAACAGGTATGTATAAACATATTTTAGTTATTGGTTCAGAAGTACATTCAACAGGTTTAGATATGACCACAAGAGGTCGTGGCGTTTCTGTAATTTTTGGTGACGGAGCAGGGGCAGCAGTGCTTTCAAGAGAAGAAGATGTTACAAAAGGAATACTCTCAACACACTTACATTCAGAAGGGCAGTTTGCTGAGGAACTAGCTTTAATTGCACCAGGAATGGGAAAACGCTGGGTAACCGATATCATTAGAGACAACGACCCTAATGATGAAAGTTATTTTCCTTATATGAACGGACAATTTGTATTTAAAAATGCAGTAGTACGTTTTAGCGAAGTCATTAACGAAGGTTTACAAGCTAATAATTTACAAGTTTCTGATATTAATTTGTTGGTGCCACATCAGGCGAATTTGAGAATTTCACAATTCATTCAACAGAAATTTAGATTAAACGACGACCAAGTTTATAATAATATTCAAAAGTATGGAAATACAACGGCAGCATCAATTCCAATTGCATTAACAGAAGCTTGGGAACAAGGGAAAATTAAATCGGGTGATTTAGTTGTTTTGGCTGCTTTTGGTTCTGGATTTACATGGGGAAGTGTGATAATTAGATGGTAATTTTTAGAGAAAAAATATATAGATAAAAAGTAATCTAGAAGAATTTTAAAAGACAAATGGAAATTAAAAATAAGTTTTATATAGTATTTTTTAGTGTTTTATTGTTAATCTCATGTAAAAAAGAAACAAATACAGAGGTTAATAGTTCTCTTAACGATAATAAAGCTATAGTTAGTTTGAAAGATAAAGAAGAAGAAAACCATATAGTAGTTAATAAAGACAGTATTAATATGAGATCTATTTTCAATAAATTTGAGAAAAACATTAAATTAAGCACAAATGAGTATCGTTTTTTTTGTCATTATATTATAAATAATAACGATGAGTCTTTATCTGAAAACACTGGATATTTAGTATTTCAATACTTTTTGAATAATAAAAGTTATTGTAATGATTTTCAAGTTTATTTGAAAACAGAAAAAGATCAGATAAAAGATAAAGTTTTAGTTGTTTTAGTTCAGTCTATGTGTATCGATTTAGCAGATGAAAAATATGATTACTATAAACTAATAAATGATTTTTCATTTTTTAAAGAAAGTAGATTAATAAAAAAAGAACTAGAAGAGTGTGTTAGTAATTATTAAAAAGACAATAAAAAGGTAATGTTTAACCTTTGGTGCACGAAACATATAGCGAGGTAGTTGCCTGCTTTAATAAATAACTATATATGAAAAATTATATTATAATTATCGTTTTAACTACTCTATTGTTTTCTTGTAAGAAATTTAACTACAATAAAAATGATGATTTGAAATTTATTTGTGATAAACCCCCTATTCTTTTAAACATATCTGTTATTGATAGTTTGTCAAGAAATGAAAATAAACTATCTGATTTTAAGGTAAATGATAGTGTTGGTTTATACAAGGTTTTAAAAAAAGCTTTTAATTTTTATGATATTTATTATTATTCTAAAATCAATAAAAACACTTATGTAATGTTTTATTCATATGATTACTCAAAAGCTTTCTTTCTTTTATCTCTGATTGATAATAAAGTCAAGGATTTTTATGAATTGGCATACATAAGTGGAGATGGTGAAGATTTTGATTTTAAAAAATCTGTTTATAGAAATGGGGTTTTTTATTCTAGCTTTGTTGGAGGAGAAAGGACGTTTACCTCGCCAAATGATACAATAAGATATAGATTTAGGGGTACATCAAAGATTTCCATTTCTAAAGATGGCAATATAACAGAAGACACACTTCGGATTGAAAGAAATTTTTTTGAAATAAAACCAAATGAATACAGTATTGAATCAAAATATTAGGTAATGTCGTAATGTTTCAGATTTAGTGATAAACCCCGCTAGATCACGGATTCTTTCGCTTGGGAACAAGGAAAAATTAAATCGGGAGATTTGGTGGTTTTAGCTGCTTTTGGTTCTGGATTTACTTGGGGAAGTGTGATTATTAGATGGTAATACCAAATTGAAAAAGTATAAACAGAATATAGATAAAAAACGCTCTGAATTTTCAGAGCGTTTTTGCTATTTACTAATCACTAACGACTAATTACTAAAATTAAAACATTCCGCCACTTTGTGTTTCGTTTTTATCTCTTTGTTTGCGTTGCAATTCTTTATTTTTTCCGCCTCCAAAATTGTAATTGAAACCTAAATAAAATGTTCTGCTTTCCCAATGAAATTCTCCAACTTGCTTATAAGGGATGTTTCCGTCAAATCCAAAATGCATCATGTTAAACATGTCATTTAATCGAGCAGAAAGAGTTCCTTTTCCTTTTAAAATGGTATAATTTGCCCCAAAATCAATTCTATACATAGGAGTTCTGGCATATTGTAAACTTAAATCTCTACCTCTATACATTCCAAATAAGTTGAATTTAAGATTTTTAGTTGCTGAAAACGTATTGTTTAATCTAGTATTAAAAGTTGTTACGTTTACTTCTCCGTTTTCAGGTAAATTTGTAGTAAGATTAGTTACTGTTCCGCGAACTGTTTTAAAGTAAACATCTGCACTCGCATTGGTAAACCACCACTTAGTTAAACGAAGATTGGCACTAATCTCTGCACCAACCGAATGATTGTTCTTAAAATTATCAAAAGATAAAATGTTGTAATTTGGATTCGTAGCATCTGAATAGATAACTCTTGAAATTTCAGCATTAATCATTCTATAAAAAACAGCTGAAGTTATAGAACCTATTTTTGTATTTTTAGTATAATTTACTTCAAATGAATTTGTAAATTGAGGTTCTAATGCAGGATTTCCTCTAGATTCCATTTGAGGTGTACGCCATTCTCTAATAGGGTTTATTTGTCCGTTACTTGGCCTGTCAACTCTTCTCGTATAATTTAAATTGAATGTATTGTTATCATCCATTTTATACGTTAAATAAGCAGAAGGATAAATGGTAAAAATAGCATCTTTTATATCTGCATTTTGGTTATTTGCACTATTTGATGAAATTTTTACAGGATGTGCAAACAAATCATATTGCTCTGCTCTAGCACCAACTTGTGCATTAAATTTCCCGAATGATTCACTGAAATTAGCATAAATAGCATGAATGTTTCTATTAAAGTCAAACGTGTTTAAATCAGAATAGGTGTTAGAAAAATCGATGAAATTGTTTTTACCTCCTTGAATTCTACTTTCATATCCTAATTCTAATTTTGAAGTTTCAGATAATGGATTTACATAATCAATATTAAATTGACTATATGATGTTTTCCCAGAAATATCATTTGTACTTGAAACAGAATTGTCTAAAAAATGAGATAAATCCGAATTGTCTGTTACAGAATGATTAGCTTGAAATTCAATTGTTTCTCCTTTTTTCTTAAAATTATGTTTGAAATTTAAGTCATAGGTGTATGTAAAATTACCACTATTGTTCCAGTTTTTTTGATATACATCTGTATTACTTGTGTTATTAAAATAATCTACAATGGTATTAGAATCTCCTTTTCCGTCAAAGAAATTTAAATTAGTAAAAAAAGATAATGTGTTGTTGTCATTGATGTAATAATCAGCACCTAATTTTAATAAATGTGAAGTGTTTACATTAGTAAAACCAAAACTTTGATAGTTTTCTAAAGAAGGTCTTTCACTATTTACATACCCATAATTTCTGTTTTTCCCGTGATTAAATCCATAGTTAGAATAAAAATTCACTTTACCTACTTTATAATTTAAATTTAGAGATTGGTTAGTTTTTGGTGTTACCCCAAAGGTTACACCTGAGGTTAAACTACCATTAAAACCAGTTCTTGAGTTTTTATATAAAATTATATTAATGATACCACTATTACCATCTGGATTGTATTTTGCAGAAGGATTAGTAATAAGCTCTACTTGCTTGATTGATGCAGAAGGAATTTGCTGCAATAATTGTGTAGCATCAATATTTGTAGGTTTACCATCTACAAATACACGTACATTACTATTGCCACGTAAACTTAGTTCTTTTGTTTGTGGGTCAATGCTTACCGTTGGAATATTATTAAAAATCTCTGATGCTGTAGCTCCAGAAGCAATTAAATCTTTCCCCACATTTACTACTTTTCTGTCTGCTTTTTGTTCTATTGTGGAGCGCTCTTTTACAATAGTTACCCCTTCAATTTCTTTTGACTCGCTTTCTAACGTAATCGTCCCAATAGAAGCCGTTTTCTTTGTTGCGCTTAATTCAATATTTTCTACATATTTTTTATACCCTACAAAATTGATTTCTAGTACATAAGGTTTTAATTCTAAGTTTGAAAACGAAAAACTTCCATCTTCTTTAGTCATTGCGCTAGCAATAATTTGAGTTGCATTTTTAATTTTTACTGTAGAAAAACCAATACCTTCTTTGGTTTTACTATCAATAATTTTGCCTGTAACACTTCCTGATTTTTCTTGGGCAAACAAGTTGCTAATAGTTAAAAAGAGGGCAAATACTACTAATTTAATTTTCATAATTGATGTTTAAAATGTTTTGCTTTTATAAAATTCACATTGGTTAGACATATATTTCTCTTTTTTGTTACAAAACAATTTAAGTAATCATCAAAATATGTATCTTTGCACGTTTAAAAAATGAGACTATGACCCTACACCAAATTCTTACTCCACAAATTCAAAAAGCAGTTCAAGAACTGTTTTATTTATCTATTGATAAAGTTGAATTTCAGGCTACGAGGAAAGATTTTGAAGGCGATGTTACTATGGTAGTTTTTCCTTTAGTAAAAATGCTAAAAGGAAATCCAGCTGAAATAGGAACAAAAATAGGGACTTATCTAGTTGAAAATGTTTCTCAAGTAGCTAAATTTAATGTGGTTGCAGGTTTTTTAAATTTAGTAATTGCAGATGATTATTATGTGTCTTTTTTACAAACAATTAAAAACGACGAAACATTTGGTTTTGTAGCGCCAAAAGCAAATGAAAAGGCCGTTATGGTAGAATATTCTTCGCCAAACACAAATAAACCCTTGCATTTAGGTCATATTCGAAATAATTTATTAGGTTATTCGGTTGCTGAAATATTGAAAGCAGCTGGAAAAAAAGTGTATAAAACGCAAATCATTAACGATAGAGGAATCCATATTTGTAAGTCAATGTTGGCTTGGCAAAAATTTGGTAATGGTCAAACCCCTGAGTCAACAGGCTTAAAAGGAGATAAGCTGGTAGGAAACTTCTATGTGGAATTTGACAAACAATATAAAAAAGAAATTTCAGAATTAATTACACAAGGTAAAACAGAAGAAGAATCAAAAAAGCTAGCACCTTCTATTTTAGAAGCACAACAAATGCTTTTAGACTGGGAAAAGGGAAAACCTGAAGTAATTGCGCTTTGGAAAACGATGAACCAATGGGTTTATGATGGATTTGCTGAAACTTATAAAAATTTAGGTGTAGATTTTGATAGCTACTATTACGAATCGAATACGTATTTGCTTGGAAAGGAAGTTGTTCAATTTGGACTTGAAAAAGGAATATTTGAAAAAGATCCAGATGGATCCGTTTGGATTGATTTAACGGCTGATGGTTTGGATCGTAAAATTGTCCTTCGTTCAGACGGAACCTCAGTGTATATGACACAAGATATTGGAACGGCTATACAACGTGTTAAAGATTATCCAGATGTTGGAGGAATGGTATATACTGTTGGTAATGAACAAGATTATCATTTTAAAGTATTATTCTTAATCTTGAAAAAATTAGGATTTGATTGGGCCCAACATTTATATCATTTATCTTATGGAATGGTAGAATTACCTTCAGGAAAAATGAAATCTAGAGAAGGTACAGTTGTTGATGCAGATGATTTAATGCATGAGATGACTGCTACAGCACAAGCAATTTCTGAAGAATTAGGAAAATTAGACGGATATTCAGAACAAGATAAAAAAGCATTATATAAAACAATAGGATTGGGTGCACTTAAATATTATATGTTAAAAGTAGACCCTAAAAAACAAATGCTATTCAATCCTGAAGAATCTGTTGATTTTAATGGAAACACAGGGCCATTTATTCAATATACTTATGCTCGTATTCAATCTATTTTGAGAAAAGCTACTTTTGAATATAAAACGGTTGTTATTGATTCCGTTGAATTGCATGAAAAAGAAAAAGAGCTAATTAAGCAATTAGAATTTTTCCCCGAAACGATTCAACAAGCAGCGGTTCAACACAGCCCAGCTTTAGTAGCAAATTATACTTACGACTTAGTAAAAGAATTTAATTCGTTTTACCAAAACGTTTCAATTTTAGGTGAAGATGATGAGAATAAAAAAATTTTTAGAGTACAATTAGCAAATCTAGTGGGGCAAACAATTAAAAACGCATTTCGTTTATTAGGTATTGAAGTGCCTGAGCGAATGTAAAATAATCTTAGAATTTTGAATTAAGCGTATAAACTTAAGGTGTAAAATCTCAAATTTCTATATTTTGAATAATTAAAATAATGAACAATACGAATAAATCCTATTTTTTTCAATCTTGGCTAATAGTTTTAGTAGCTATTGCTTCATTTATTGGGTTTAAATCATTTTTACCCAAAAAAATATTTCCCGATTCAAAATTAGACGGAAAAAATGTAGTAGTAGATAGTTTATTACTTGAAGCGGTTTCTGAGGCTAATCAAGGAGAAGAAAAAGATACGCTTTCTAATACAACCATAAAATTCAATTCCAATCCATTAGGGGTTAAATTTCCTGATGAAAAATTTGAAAATTTTAAAGGGTATCAATATTTAATCCCGTTTTTTGAAAAATTATATCAATTAGAAACCAAAAAACAAGGGAAAGCACGTATTGCTTATTTTGGGGATTCTATGACAGATGGAGACTTGATTGTACAAGATGTACGAACTATGTTTCAGGATAAATTTGGAGGTGAAGGAGTTGGCTTTGTAAATGTCACTTCTGAATCGGCAGGCTCAAGAGGAACAATTGTTCATGAGTTTTCGCCTAATTGGAAAACACAATCTTATTTAAAAGTAAAGTCCCCAAGCCGTTCTTTTGGGGTCAACGGACATGTGTTTTTTGCAAAAGATACAGCACACGCTACTTGGGTAAAATATAAAGCATCGGGCAAAAAATATTTGACTACCTTATCTAATCCGACATTGTTTTATGGTAAGTCACCACAAAAAAATGCAAGTATTTTTTATAAAAACGGTAAAGATACAATCTTTAAAAAGCTGAGTCCAAGAGCAATATTAAATACGTTGCAAGTAGCCCCTTCAGTTAATTCATTAAAAATTAATTTTTCTAAAGCTGATTCTATTCCTTTTTATGGCTTTAATTTTGATAATGGCAAAGGTATTCATGTAGATAATTTTTCATCAAGAGGCAATTCAGGTCTGCCACTCGGAAATTTAAATAAAGATTTAATGAATGCGTTCCAACAAAAATTGGGTTACGATTTAATTATACTTCAGTTTGGAACCAATGTTTTAAATTATGGCTCATTAAATTATTCTTGGTACGAAAGAAAAATGAAAACAGTGGTCGCGCATTTGAAAGAATGTTTTCCTGGAGCTGCCATTTTAATTATTTCTACAGCAGATAAATCGACAAAATATGATTTAGAAATGAAAACAGATTCTGCAGTTGTGCCACTTTCAAGCGCTCAAAAACGTTATGCGGTTCAAGCAGAAACAGGTTTCATAAATCTGTATACACTTATGGGTGGTGATGGTTCTATGGTACAATGGGTAGAAGATGTTCCTGCAAGAGCTAATAAAGATTATACGCATTTTAATCATAGAGGTGCTAAACAAGTGGCAGGTATGATTTACAATCAATTAAATGCTGGCTATCAAGAGTATAAAAAACTGAGATCTAAAGCTATTTTAAGCCGAAATAATGCACCTGTATCTAATGAGGCACAACCTACAAATTCTTCATTACCAAAAGATACTATTAATGAATAAATGGCTAGTTTATATAGTGGTACTAAGCGGTATACTTACTGCGCAAGGTCAAGTTGATTCTACAAAACAAATATTGGACTCAATTCGGGTTGCCAAAGATTCTGTGATTGTGTCAAGTGACAGCATTGATTTTCCGTTAGATGTGTCTAATTTTGAACCTTTTAACAATGTTGTTTTAAATGAAACTGCATTGGAAATTTTTTTTCAAAAACTACTTGATTTACAGCAAAATAAACGTAAAAAAGTACGTATAGTTCATCTGGGTGATTCGCACATTCAGGCCGATTTATTTACAGCTATGATGCGAAAAAGAATGCAAAGTATTTTTGGTAATGCTGGTTTTGGATTTACATTTCCCTATAGTGTAGCTAATACGAATAATAGTGCGCCAATTCGTTATCATGCTTCAGGAGTTTCGTTTACTGCGGTAAGAAATTTATTCGCGGATACCTCTAAACCAGTTGGACTTAGTGGAATTGCGTTACAATCAAAATCTTCAAATTTTGCTATTCAGTTGCAAGTAAAAGATCCACAATACTACTTTACAAAAGTGCAACTTATTACCCCTCAAAATCAAAATTTATTCTCCCTTTCATTTGAAGAAAAAAAAGAACTAATTACAATTGCTGTACCCAAAAAAATCACACATCAAGTGAAGTCAGGCGAAGTATTGGGCAGTATTGCTGAAAAATATGGTGTTACATTAAAGCAATTAAAAAAAGCTAATAGTCTTAAGAATGATTTTATTAGAGATGGAAAACTATTAACTATACCTTCAAAACAAACTAAACCTCAATCGATTGTTAAAACGTCATATGTTCCAGTTGCTCTAGAGTCAGCGTTTATTGGCTATCAATATAAGGCGTCAAAACCTTTAGATCAAGTTACTCTAATTCCAAATGAGGGTAAATTAGATTTTGCTTTAAATGGAATTGTATTGGAAAACGATGCTGCAGGAGTGATTTATAGTGGTATTGGTGTAAATGGCGCAAAATGTAGTGATTACAATAAATTCCCTATGTTTTTTGAGCAATTACCAGTCTTAGAAGCCGATTTAGTTATTATTTCATTAGGAACGAATGAAAGTTTTGATAGGCAAGAGGCGCTAGTTTATATGAATCAACTTCAAACTATGCTAAACGCTATAAAGAATCAATTGCCTAACGCAGCTATTCTTGTTACAACACCTCCGCCGTCATTATTGCATAGAAAAGAGCAAAATAGTTATATCGAATCGTATAGTCAAACTATTCGTAATCAAGCGCAAGAAAGTCAGTATGCGGTTTGGGATTTGTTAGCTATTTTTGGAGGAAATAAAAATATTCAATTAAATACACGAATGGGTTTATTAGCAAAGGATAAAGTTCATTACTCTAAACTAGGCTATGAAAAACAAGCAGAATTGTTTTTTGAAGCTTTAATGCAATCTTTCGAATTATATAAATCAACAAAATAGATAGCATACCATGATACAAGAGTGGTTTTATAAAAATATTGGAACAATAACACCAGAACAAATTAAAAGCTGGTTCATTTTTGATGAAAAAGCACCGTTATTGTTTAATACAGGGCTTTTTTTAGGCTTGTTTTTGGTTTTTTATTTTTGGTATATCTTACTAAGAAAAGCAACTACCGTACGAATGATTTATGTTATTGCATTTTCGTTGTTTTTTTACTATAAATCAAGTGGTATTTACTTTCTTTTATTAATTGCTTCCTCTATTGTAGATTATAATTTAGGTAATTTAGTTCATCGTACCCAAAGTGAAATCAACAAAAAACTATGTTTAGCATTTAGTATAGTGCTGAATTTAGGTTTTTTAGGGTATTTTAAATACAGTAACTTTTTAGTTGAAGGAATTAATAATTTGACTGGTTCAAAATTTGCTTTTTTTGATGTTATCTTACCTGTAGGTATTTCTTTTTATACCTTTCAATCCATCAGCTACATTATTGAAGTATATCGTAAGGAGATTGAGCCTACCAAAGGATATATCGATTATCTGTTTTTTGTGTCGTTCTTTCCTCAGTTAGTCGCAGGACCAATTGTAAGAGCCAAAGATTTTTTACCACAAATTTATCAAAAACTACATGTTTCTCAAGAAGATATAAACCGTGCATTTTTATTAATTATTGGAGGTTTAATAAAGAAAACAGTCATTTCAGATTATATTTCTATTAATTTTGTTGATCGTATTTTTGATTTGCCAAATAGCTATACGGCTTTTGAAAATCTGATGGCTTCTTATGGCTATACCATTCAAATATATTGTGATTTTTCAGGATATTCTGATATGGCAATAGGCGTTGCTTTATTGTTAGGGTTTAAATTACCAACAAACTTTAGAACACCCTACCAGTCAGCTTCAATTACAGAATTTTGGCGAAGATGGCATATTTCATTATCCACCTGGTTAAAAGACTTTTTGTATATTTCTGTAGGAGGGAATAGGAAAGGAACCTTTGCAGGATTCTTATTCCCTGCTTTATTCTTTTCGGGATTACTAGCATGGGGAGCCTATTATTATGAAACAAGTGTTATACCACTTTACTTAGCAATGGCTTCAGTTCTCATTTTTTGTTGTACTTTTTTATTTTCAAAGGATAGAAACAAAACGATGTTTACTAATGTTAATTTACTTACCACAATGTTACTAGGAGGTTTATGGCATGGGGCAAGTTTACGTTTTATTATTTGGGGTGCTTTACATGGTATTGCTTTAGCCGTTCATAAAATTATTTTAGAGTTTTTCCCAAATAGAGAATCTAAAACATCATTTGCAACATCAGCGTATCGACTATTTTCTATTCTGTTAACGTTCCATTTTGTAGCTTTTTGTTGGATATTCTTCCGAGCAAAAGATTTTACTACAGCGCTACAAATTATAACTAATATTGGTAAAATTACTTTTGATTACGAACAATGGTGGGTAATTATTCAAGGCTATAAAAACGTGTTTGTTTTGATGTTTATCGGGTATTTTTGGCATTATATACCAGAAAAAGTAATGCTTGCAGTACAAAATGTTTTTGTTGCTTTACCACTAATAACAAAAGCTATCGTTTTAGGGTTTATTTTCTGGTTAGTCTATGCTACAGCTACGGCAGGCCCCCAACCCTTTATTTATTTTCAGTTTTAAATGAATGTAATAATTGTTACAATTTTTTCATTTAAATTGACTTTACTTTGCTTTATAAAGTTAGTGCTATGAAGAGATTATTAACAATTAATTGGCATTTTATGCGATTATTTAGAATGGCTATTGCCTTATTTTGTTTTTACACCGCTTTTGAACAGCGTGAATGTACTTTCGGAATATTTGGGTTGTTTTTTTTACTTCAAGCAGTATTCAATTTAGGATGTGGTTCTCGAGGTTGTAATGTTCCACTAAAAAAGAAAAATGATGAGTAAATTTAATGAATTAATCAATGGCGACAAACCTGTATTAGTTGATTTTTATGCTACTTGGTGTAGTCCATGTAAATTGCTTGCGCCTAATTTAGTTGCAGCAAAGGAAGAACTTGGCGATAAAGTTTCTATTGTAAAAATAGATGTTGATGCTAACCAAGAAGCAGCCGCTGTTTATCAAGTTCGTAGCGTTCCTACATTACTTTTGTTTAAAAACGGAAAAGTACTTTGGCGTCAATCAGGGGTTGTTGCAGCAGAAGAAATAGTCTCCATCATTAAACAAAAAATGTAGAGATATGTTTAATAAATACAGTTTAACGATACTTGGAGTTTTAATTGGTGCACTTGGTGGATACGCATATTACCATTTTGTAGGTTGTACATCAGGTACTTGTACGATTACTTCAAAACCTCTAAATAGTACTCTTTATGGGGCAGTAATGGGAGGCTTACTATTTAATTTGTTTGAAAAGAAATAGCTTTTTTATGTAACAATTATTACATGCTAATGTAACTCTTGTTACCAACAATAGATTTTTGACATTGTACTTTTGTTCGCAAATAAATTATGTACGATGAAAAAAATCAAGTTACTATTAATATTAAGTATTTTGTTTGGAGTTGGAAAACTTCAAGCGCAAGATACATTGTCCATTTCAAAAAATGAGTTGCTGCAAAAAGTCATTGAGAAAAATCTCCAAATCAAAGCAACAGAAAAAGCGTTTCAGTCAGCTCGTGCAGATTATCGTCAGTCAAACGCACTTTTTTTACCAAACATCAATGTTTCGCATACGGGAATTTCCACTACAAATCCTTTAATGGCTTTTGGTTCAAAATTAAATCAGGAAATTTTAACCGCCTCCGATTTTAATCCAGCGTTGTTAAATGACCCTGCTAAAACGCAAAACTTCGCTACTCGTATTGAAGTACAACAACCCTTAATCAATTTAGATGGTTTATACGGTCGTCAAGCGGCTAAAGCTAAAATGGATGCTTTTCAATTACAAACCGAACGTACTATAGAATATTTGAAACTAGAAGTGTCAAAAGCTTATATGCAATTGCAATTGGCTTATAAAGCGGTTTCGGTTTTAGAAAAAGCAAATTCAACAGCAAAAGGAAACTTAAAATTAGTTGAAAACTATTTCAAAAATTGCATGTTGCAAAAAACAGATTTGCTAAACGTGCAAGTTCGTGTAAATGAAATTACAAATCAATTGCAGTATGCCAAATCGAATGTGCAAAACGCATCTGAATATTTAGCGTTTCTTCTGAATGAAGATATGGCTGGAAAAACCTACAAGCCTACCGAAGCTTTAGATAACGTAATTGCCATAGAAAGTATAAATTCCACAATTTCTGATTGCAGAAAGGATATTCAAGCAATGCAAAAATCTTCGGAAGCGTACAAAAAAATGCTACAATCTTCAAAATTTGGATTCTTACCAAGATTAAATGCTTTTGGAAGTTATGAATTGTATGACCAACATGTGTTTCAAACTTCAGCAAAAGGTTATGTAGTAGGCGCACAATTATCATGGAATGTTTTTGACGGATTTAAATCTTTTGGAAAAACACAAAAAGCAAAAGCTGATTTTGAAAAAGCCGAAATTGAAACCAACCAATATAAAAAACAAAGCCAATTAGAATTGAACAAAACCAATCGCCAATTGGTAGATGCTGAAAATAAAGTGAATTTATCCAAATTAGCCTTTGAACAATCGCAAGAAGCTTTTAGAATTCGCCAAAACAGATTCGCACAAGGATTAGAAAAAACAACCGATTTATTACTAGCTGAAACGCAAATGGCACAAAAAGAATTAGAGCATTTGCAAGCTGTTTTTGAATATAACTTTACCAAACAATACTTACAATTTTTAACTAAATAATCTTCCTGCAAGGTTTTTTAACCTTGTAGGTATAAACAAACAAATAAATATGAAAAAAATAATAACAATCATCACTTTATCATCACTAATCTTAACTTCTTGTGGAAGTGATAAAAAAGAAAATGTAGCTGATTTACCTGCAATTCCAGTAAAAGTAGCTGGAAATACTGAAAATTCAAACAGCGCATATATAACAGCAAGTGGTAAAATCGAATCGGAAAATAGTGCGAATCTAAGCACAAGAATGATGGGATATGTAACCAAAGTGAATGTAAAAGTGGGACAAAATGTTTCGGCTGGACAACTTTTGGTAAGCATCAATAATACTGATTTACAAGCAAAAAAAGCACAAGTGGATGCTTCAATCACACAAGCAACTGCGGGTTATAATAATGCTAAGAAAGATTATGATCGTTTTGTGAATTTGTTTGCACAACAATCGGCTTCGCAAAAAGAATTGGACGACATGACGGCTCGCTATGAAATGGCAAAAGCAGGTTTAGAAGCAGTCAAACAAATGCGTAATGAAGTGATGGCGCAGTTTTCTTATTCAAATATTACGGCTCCCTTTTCAGGAACGGTAACCAATACTTTCGTAAAAGAAGGTGATATGGCTAATCCAGGAATGCCTTTAGTAAGTATTGAAGGCGCTTCAAGATTACAAGTAACAGCAATGGTTTCAGAAAGCGATATTTCGAATGTAAAAAATGGAATGTCGGTTAAAATCAATGTAAAATCGTTAAACAAAGAAGTTGCTGGAAAAGTATCCGAAGTGAGTTTATCCGCAAAAAACACAGGTGGACAATATTTGGTGAAAGTAACTTTGGACAAAATGGATAAACAAATTTTATCTGGAATGTTTGTCAATGTGCAATTTCCAACGGCTAAAAAAGAAGTAACTTCTGTGAAATCGGATGTAGTTATGATTCCTGAGAGCGCATTAGTAAGACAAGGTCAATTGTCAGGAATTTATACTATTGGGAATGATAATATAGCTATTTTAAGATGGTTGCGTATTGGTAAAACATTTGGCAATCAAGTAGAAGTGTTATCAGGATTAGCAGCAGACGAACAATATATCGTTTCAGCTGAAGGAAAATTATTTAACGGAGCAAAGGTTAGTGTTCAGTAATTAGTAATCAGTTTTCAGTCGCAGTTTTCAGTTTTAAGCATTGCCTTTTAAACTTTTAAACTCATAAACTTTTAAACAAATAAATATCATGCAAGAAGGTATATCAGGTAAAATAGCCAATTTTTTCATCAACTCAAAACTAACCATTTTATTAATGGTAGCGTTGATGATTATTGGTACATACAGTTCGTTCTTAATTCCAAGAGAAGAAGAACCGCAAATTAATGTTCCAATGGCCGACGTAATGGTGGGTTATCCAGGGGCAAGTCCAAGCGAAGTAGAAAGTAGAGTAATTAAACCACTTGAAAAAGTAATTTCAAACATCAAAGGAGTAGAGCACATTCACAGTATGGCAATGAACGGTCAAGCCATGATGGTGGTTCAGTTTTATGTAGGACAAAATAGTGAAGATTCCTATGTGAAATTATATGACGAATTGATGAAACATCAAAATATGTTTCCGCAAGGGGTGTATCAACCTATGGTGAAAACACGTGCTATTGATGACGTTCCTATGTTGGGATTAACGCTTTGGAGTGAAAAATATGATGATTTCCAATTGCGTCAAATTGCAGAAGAAGTTACTTCGGAAGTTGAAAAAGTAAAAGATGTTGCTATTACCAAAGAAATTGGAGGAAGAACCCGCGAATTGAAAGTGGTTTTAGACAAAGATAAAATGGCTGAAAATGGGGTAGATGCTTTAAGCATTATGCAGATGATTCAGGCCAATAACGGAAGTTCGCAATCAGGGAGTTTTGTTCAAAATGACACGGAATATTTAGTTACAACCGGTAAATTTTTAAATACTTCTGAAGATGTAGAAAATTTGGTAGTGGGTGTAAATAACAATATGCCAGTTTATTTAAAACAAGTGGCTGCTATTCAAGATGGTCCACAAACACCAAAGAATTATGTGTCTTTTGGTTACGGAAAAGCGAATGAAAAATTTGCTAAAAACAATTCTGAATATCCAGCAGTAACCATTTCTATTGCAAAAGTAAAAGGTGCCGATGCAATGAAAATTTCGGAGAAAATTCTGGATAGAGTAGAAGCCTTAAAGAAAACCATTATTCCAACAGATGTTCATGTTGAAGTTTCTCGAAATTATGGAGAAACAGCATCGCATAAAGTAGGGGAGTTGTTAATGCATTTAGGTGTCGCAATTCTTGCTGTAACAGTATTAGTAATGCTAGCTATGGGCTGGAGAGGCGGATTAGTAGTGTTTTTCTCAGTGCCATTAACGTTTGCCTTAACTTTATTTAGTTACTATTTACTGGGTTATACGTTAAACCGAATCACACTTTTTGCCTTAGTATTTGTAGTGGGTATTGTGGTGGACGACAGTATTATTATTGCCGAAAACATGCACCGCCATTTCAAGATGAAGCGACTACCATTCAAACAAGCTGCTATTTATGCAATTAATGAAGTAGGAAACCCAACAATCTTAGCAACCTTTACTGTAATTGCAGCTATTTTGCCAATGGCTTTTGTGTCGGGAATGATGGGACCTTACATGATTCCGATGCCAATTGGCGCTTCTATTGCCATGATGTTGTCATTGTTTGTAGCTTTGACCGTTACCCCTTATTTAGGGTATCATTTATTGCATGAGAAAGACGAACAAGAACACAAAGAAGAACAAGGTTTAGAAACGTCTTGGATTTATAAAATCTACAAGAAAGTTGAACAACCACTTTTAGATAATTCTAAAAAACGTAACTCAATGTTCCTTATTACGATTGTTCTTTTGTTGGGTTCCGTGTTGATGTTCTTTACGAAATCAGTAGCAGTAAAAATGTTACCATTTGACAATAAAAACGAATTTCAAGTGGTAATCGATATGCCTGAAGGAACTACTTTAGAGCGAACTGCAGCAGTTACCAAAGAAATTGCGCAATATTTGTCAACCATTCCAGAAGTGGTAGATTACCAAAACTATATCGGTGCATCTGCTCCGATAACATTTAATGGTTTGGTACGTCATTACGATATGCGTGGCGGAAGCAATATGGCAGATATTCAGGTGAATTTACTACACAAAGAAGATCGTGATTTACAAAGTCATGATATTGCAAAAATCGTTCGTCCACAGGTTCAAAAAATTGCCAAAAAATATGGTGCAAATGTTAAGATTGTTGAAGTTCCACCAGGTCCACCTGTTTTATCAACCTTAGTTGCTGAGGTGTACGGACCAAATTATAATGAGCAAATCAAAGTGGCAAATCAAGTAAAAACAATTTTAGAAACCACTTCAGATGTGGTTGATACCGACTGGATGGTAGAAGCTCCACAAGTAGAATACAAATTAGAAATAGACAGAGAAAAAGCCATGTTAAACGGAATTGCTCCGCAGCAAGTAGTTGGTAACTTAACTTATTTGTTAAGAGAAATGCCAGTTTCTAATTTGTATGATGAACGTTCAAATAATCCTGTGGGCATTACACTTTCATTAGAAGACAAAGACAAAACTTCGATTCAAGATATTCAAAATTTGAAAATCAAAGGCAGTCGTGGAAACGTAGTTCCTGTGAGCGATTTGGTAAAAGTTACCACAGATACTTTGCAAAATACGATTTATAGAAAAGACCAAAAACGTGTGGTATATGTTTTAGCTGATATGGCTGGAGCATTAGAAAGTCCGGTGTATGCGATTTTAGGAATGAATGAGAAGTTAGAAAAAATGCAATTGCCAAAAGGCTATAAAGTAAACGAATTATACATGGATACGCCATCTGATGAAAGTGATTTCACGGTGAAATGGGATGGAGAATGGCAAATTACTTTAGAAGTATTTAGAGATTTAGGAGCAGCTTTCTTAGTGGTTATCATTATCATATATATGTTGATAGTAGGTTGGTTCCAAAACTTTAAAACGCCAATTGTGATGATGGTTGCCATTCCATTATCTTTAGTTGGAATTGTATTAGGACATTGGGTTTTAGGAGCATTCTTCACCGCAACTTCATTCATTGGAATGATTGCTTTAGCAGGTGTAATGGTTCGGAATTCAGTCTTACTGATTGACTTTATCGAAATACGTTTAAATGATGGCATTCCAATGAAACAAGCGATTATTGAGGCTGGAGCAGTAAGAACAACCCCAATTCTATTAACCACTGGAGCAGTAGTAATTGGAGCATCTATCATCTTGTTTGACCCAATTTTCCAAGGATTAGCGATTTCGTTAGTAGCGGGTGCAATTGTTTCTACGTTATTGACATTAATTGTAGTTCCATTGATTTACTACATCACGGAACGCAAAAAATGGGAGAAAAATAAATAACAATCAACCTGCAAGGTTTTAAAACCTTGTAGGTTTAAAATTAAAAACAAAAATTATGATAAATAGATTAATTAGAGCAATAGCAGGAACCTTTGTTATTTTAAGTGTGCTGTTAGGAATGTATGTTAACGAAAATTGGTTTTGGTTTACAATTTTTGTGGGAGCCAATTTGTTTCAATCATCCATTACCAAGTGGTGCTTGATGGAAGATATTTTAAGAAAAGTGTTTAAAATTAAGGACTAATAAAACAATATTTTTCATAATTTTGCGTTATATAAAAAAGTAATTAAACATTAATCTTATGAAAAAAATTAAATTTTTAATCGTGTTAGTATTGATTTTTACTTTGAATGTAGCATCTATGTGTAGTGATGATAATGATTCGCCTACAAATGTTAATCAAACACAGGTTGTCAATACAGTAATTTCAGGCACATGGAGAATCACAAACTATGTTGATTCCGGTATTAATGAAACAACAAATTTTACTGGCTACAATTTTACATTTGCATCAAACAATCAGGTAACAGCTGTTGGTAATGGATTAACTGTTTCTGGTACTTGGTCTGTAACGGATTCAAATAGTAATGATGACTCTTTAAATGACTTAGATTTTAATTTGGCATTTTCTACCCCAGCAAATTTTGTCGAATTAACAGATGATTGGGATATTGTTTCAAGAACAGATACGAAGATTGAATTAAGAGATGTGAGTGGCGGAAATGGAGGAACAGATTATTTAACTTTCGAAAAAAATTAAGAAAATATTATCAATTTGGTAAAAAATAATTTTTATCTTTGGTACAAGAATTAAAATAATTTAAATATAAACATTATGAAAAAAGTATTATCAGTAGTTGCTTTAATGGCATTTTTGGTTTCTTCTGCTTCTGTAGTTGATTTCAAAGAAAAAGAGAAAAAAACGACAAAAACAGAAAAATCTTGTTGTTCAGATAAAAAAGCAGCAGACAAAAAATCTTGCTCTACTACAGAGAAAAAATCTTGTTGTTCAAAAAAATAATTAGATTTAAGATAAGTACGAAACCGTTTAAGTAATTAAACGGTTTTTTTATGCCAATAAATGGCGAAACTTACAAATCAAATTCTTAAATTTGCCCTTCATTAAATCTTAAAAAACTATGTTTGACAATCTTACCGATAAGTTAGATAAAGCATTCCATATATTAAAAGGACACGGAAAAATTACCGATGTTAATGTTGCCGATACACTTAAAGAAGTACGAAGAGCATTACTAGATGCCGATGTTAATTTTAAAATTGCAAAAGATTTTACCACAAGAGTAAAAGAAAAAGCACTTGGTCAAAATGTATTGACAACCTTACAACCAGGCCAATTAATGGTCAAGATCGTTAAGGACGAATTAACTGAATTAATGGGTGGAGAGGTTACAGGTATAAACTTAGCGGGTAATCCATCAGTTATTTTAATGTCAGGTTTACAAGGGTCAGGTAAAACGACTTTTTCTGGTAAATTAGCTAATTTCTTAAAAACAAAAAAATCAAAAAAGCCATTATTAGTAGCATGTGATATTTATCGTCCTGCAGCGATTAATCAGTTGCACGTTGTTGGCGAACAAATAGGTGTTGAGGTCTATTCAGAACCAGAAAATAAAGACGCTGTTTCTATAGCACAAAATGCTATTAAACATGCAAAAGCAAATGGGTTTAACGTTGTTATTGTCGATACAGCTGGACGTTTAGCTGTTGATGAGCAGATGATGAACGAAATTGCAAATGTGCATCAAGCTATACAACCCGATGAAACACTTTTTGTTGTAGATGCCATGACAGGTCAAGATGCTGTAAATACTGCAAAAGCATTTAATGACAGATTAAATTTTGATGGGGTTATCTTAACAAAGTTAGATGGAGATACACGAGGTGGAGCAGCTATTTCAATTAAATCCGTTGTAAATAAACCTATCAAATTCATTGGTACAGGAGAAAAAATGGATGCTATTGACGTGTTCTATCCTTCCCGTATGGCAGATCGAATTTTAGGGATGGGCGATGTGGTTTCTTTAGTAGAACGCGCCCAAGAGCAATATGACGAAGAAGAAGCCAGAAAATTACAAAAGAAAATTGCTAAAAACGAATTTGGTTTTGATGATTTCTTAGCCCAAATTCAACAAATTAAAAAAATGGGAAGCATGAAAGATTTAGTCGGCATGATTCCTGGTGCAGGTAAAGCGCTAAAAGATGTAGAGATTAACGATGATGCCTTTAAGCATGTTGAAGCCATTATTCAATCCATGACACCAAAAGAAAGAAGTAAACCTGCAATTATTGATGTAAAAAGAAAGCAACGCATTGCTAAAGGTTCGGGCAGAAAAATGGAAGAAGTAAACCAACTAATGAAACAGTTTGAACAAATGAGCAAAATGATGAAAATGATGCAAGGTGGTGCGGGAAAAAATTTAATGAAAATGATGGGCAGCATGAAAGGCATGAGCTAAAAAAAGTCTAAGGTTTAAAGGTTCAAGTTCGAATTTTTAAACCTTTTTTTATAAATCTAACTACTCGTTTCAGGTAATACACAACGATACACCTGAAACATAAAACAAAAAAAAATGCAACTACTAGACGGAAAAAAAATCTCAGACGACATCAAAAATGAAATTACTGCTGAGGTATTAAAAATGAAACAACGAGGGGAAAAAGTACCCCATTTAGCCGCAATTATTGTGGGAAATGATGGGGCAAGTTTAACCTATGTTAACAGTAAAGTTAAATCCTGCGAGCGTGTTGGTTTTGAGTCAACATTAGTTAGAATGCCAGGCACTACTTCAGAAACAGAACTGTTAAAAAAAATCGATGAATTAAATAACGATAAAAATATTGACGGTTTCATTGTGCAATTGCCGCTACCACCACAAATTGACACACAAAAAGTAATTATGGCTATTGATCCCTCTAAAGATGTAGACGGTTTTCATCCAGAAAATTTTGGAAAAATGGCCTTAGATATGAGTACGTTTATACCCGCCACGCCTTTCGGAATTTTAGAGTTATTAGAACGTTATAATGTTCAAACGCAAGGGAAGCATACCGTAGTAATTGGGAGAAGCCACATCGTAGGTCGTCCAATGAGTATTTTAATGGGAAGAAAAGGATTTCCGGGTAATTCAACTGTGACGCTAACACATACACATACTAAAAACATCAATCAAATTACGTCACAAGCAGATATTATTATTTCAGCTTTGGGTGTACCCAATTATTTAAAAGCCGAAATGATTAAAGATGATGCGGTAATTATTGATGTGGGAATTACGCGTGTACCCGATGAAACCTCAGAAAAAGGATATAAAATAGTAGGTGATGTAGATTTTGAAAATGTATCTAAAAAAGCCTCTTACATTACGCCTGTTCCAGGTGGAGTAGGGCCTATGACCATAGCAATGTTATTAAAAAACACCTTACTCGCTAGAGAAAATGGAATAAAATAAAAAAAGCCCAAAAGGGCTTTTTTTAGTAAAACGGTTACTTGCAACCAAGAATGTCAAAATTAAGTTAATATGTAGCAATATACTTGTTTAATTACAATCATTTCCTATTTTTGTTAATTAACAAAATCATAAGAACAAAAAATGAAGTTTAAAACTATTTTTTTAGGCGTTTTACTAGTAGTGGTAAGCCAGCTTTCAGCGCAAAATGCTAAAGAAGTTCTATTTAAAATTGACGACAAACCTTATTACACAGATGAGTTTATTCGTATTTATAAAAAGAATTTAGATTTAGTAAAAGACGACTCTCAAAAAGATTTAAATCATTATTTTGATTTGTTTTTAGGGTATAAATTAAAAGTAGCCAAAGCCTATAAGTTAGGGTTGCAACATGGTACAAAATACCAAAACGAACTGAATTCCTATAGAAATCAATTAGCAAAAGCGTATTTAAATGATTCAAAAGTAACTTCAAAATTAATTGAAGAAGCATATACTAGAAATTTAACGGAATTAAGAGCTTCTCATATACTTATTTCTTTTGATGAAAGCGTTAAAGGAGCGGATACCATTCCGTTTTACAATAGAGCTTTAGCGTTAAAAAATAGAATTGAAAAAGGAGAAAAATTTGAAGATGTTGCGGTTGTAGAATCTCAAGATCCTTCAGTAAAAGACAATAAAGGCGATTTAGGTTTTTTTACAGCTTTCAGAATGGTGTATCCTTTTGAATGTGCTGCTTATAAAACGCCAGTTGGTCAATTGTCAAATCCTGTTCGCACACGTTTTGGTTACCACATTATAAAAGTAACAGATAGTAGACCAAATAAAGGAGAAGTAGCTGTTGCTCATATTATGTTAGCAAAACCGGCAGACAATAATGTTGCATTACTTGAAAAAAATCAAAAGACAATAGCCGAGATTTATGCAAAAATTCAACAAGGCGAAAGTTTTGAAGCCCTTGCGGCTCAGTTTTCAGAAGATAAATCTACCGCTTCTAAAGGAGGTGTTTTGCAACGTTTTGGAGCTGGACAATTAAGCGCTGAGGAATTTGAAAACGTTGCATTTTCGCTTAAAAATAAAGGAGATATTTCACAGCCTTTCGAAACGCAATTTGGCTGGCATATTGTTAAGCTAATTGATACGTATCCCATACAGTCCTTAGATCAAATGAAAGTAGAGTTGGAAAGCAAAATTAAAAGAGATGAACGCTCATTAATCATTACCAATACATTGGCACAAAAATTAAAATCTAAATACAGTTTTGAAACGAATACTAAAGAATATAAAAATGCAGAAAAAGCAGTAACAGAAGAAATTTATAGTCAAACGTATGAATTGCCAAAAGACAAAGAAAATTTAAGAGGTGATATTGCAACTATTAATAAAACAAAAAAAATAGGAACGCCTTCTTTTATGAATTATATCAATTCCCAGCAAAAAAATAAATTGACCACTAAGCCGCTTAATAAATTGGTTGCTGAACTATATGATAAGTGGAAAGACGAACAATTGATTGCATATTATAATGAAAATTTAGAAAATGAGTTTCCAGATTTTAAATATATTATGGATGAATATAGAGATGGTTTGTTATTATTTGAATTGATGGAGCAAGAAATTTGGAATAAATCAAAATCAGATACGCTAGGTTTACAAGCTTTTTATGAATCGAACAAAGGGAATTATCAATGGAAAAAAAGATATGATGTAGCTATTTTATCTAGTACAGATGAGCAAGCTATTCAAAAAGCTTCTTCCTATTTGCAAAAAGGAAAAGATATTGACTTTATCAAACAAAAATTAAATAAAGACAATAAAGTGGTTTTGATGTCAAAATCAGGATTGTATGAGGAAGATTATGACGTGTTAAAAAAAATGACATCCGTGCAATCTGGTGTAAATCCAGTCTTTAAAGATGGTAATTATTATTTTGTGGTACAAGTCAAAAATATAAAATTGCCCGAAAACAAAACTATTAGTGAATGTAAAAGTAAATTAGTAAACGATTACCAGCAATTTTTAGAATCACATTGGGTAGATAATTTGAAAAAGGAATTTACAATTACAATTGAAAATGGGACTTTTGAAAAAGTAAAAGCCCAATTAAAGTAAATGAAGAGAGTTGTTGTTTTAGTTGGAATTATATTTTTGTTGGGTTGTGCTGAAGCATCAAAGGGAGATAATTCAGATGCTATAGCTCGAGTAAATGATGCCTATTTATATCCTGCAGATATTCAAAATTTAGTACCTGCTGGAACATCAAAAAAAGACAGCATAACTTTGGTTAAAGACTTTATTACACGATGGGCCACACAGCAACTGTTAATGAATAAAGCTGAAAAAAACGTAAATAAAACACAACAACAAGAATTTGAAGAATTAATCAACCAGTATAAAATTGATTTATATACTAAAGCGTATTTGGAAGGTCTGGTTCAAACAAAAATAGATACATTAATTACTGAGCAAGAAATAGAAACGTATTATCAAAAAAATAAAACTAATTTCAGAGCAACAGAGCCTTTGGTAAAAATGCGTTACATTAATTTAGTGAAAGGTTCGTCTAAATTTTCAGCCATAAATACTAAATTTTCGAGATTTTCAAAAAAAGATAAGCAAGATTTACAAAAACAAGCTATACAATTTAAAAGTTATGCGTTAAATGATAGTCTATGGATTGATAGCAACCAAGTGTATGAAAAGCTACCCTTTATCAATCAGGAAAATAGAGATAAATATATCGCATCAGGAATGGCTTATCAATATACTGATTCGAGTTCCGTTTGGTTAGTCAAAGTAAAAGATATGATAAATAAAAATAACATCTTACCTTTGCAATATTGTAAGCCAACAATTAAACAGATTTTATTAAATAATAGAAAAACAGATTTAATCAACAAAATTCAAAAAGAAATAACAAATGACGCCATTAAAGACAATGATTTCGAAATTTTTAAATAAGCAAAACCTTATCCTATTAATCACTCTATTTTCGTTAGTTGCGACAGCACAAAAGAAACAAAAAGTGGATGGAGTTGCTGCTGTAGTAGGTGATTTTATCGTATTAGATTCTGATATAGACTTAATGTATATAGAAATGCAATCGCAAGGTATTGACACCAAAAACATCACCAGATGTGAACTGTTAGGAAAGCAATTAGAAGATAAATTG
Organism: Flavobacterium sp. 20NA77.7; assembly: GCF_031326205.1. Lineage (NCBI taxonomy): Bacteria > Pseudomonadati > Bacteroidota > Flavobacteriia > Flavobacteriales > Flavobacteriaceae > Flavobacterium > Flavobacterium nakdongense. Next base: position 692,877 of record NZ_CP133721.1, read on the forward strand.
TATGCGCATCAGGCTATTCAAGATAGTATTGTAGTAACAGATGAAGAGGTGACTAGCTTTATGAATGAGCAAATTAATTCAATGGTTGAACAAATAGGTTCTAAAGAAAAGTTATATGAATATTATAAAAAGAAAGACGAACAAGATTTTAAGGCTTACTTTTTTGATATCATTAAAATGAATAAATTAACTTCTCAAATGCAACGAAAAATTATTGATGGGGTTTCTGTAACACCAGAAGAGGTAAAACAATTTTTCAATGGCATTCCTAAAGATGAGATACCTACTATTGGCGCAGAAGTTGAAATTGCTCAGATAATTGTGAAGCCTGTCATTACTAAAGAAGATAAACAAGCTGTTATTGATAAATTGAATGGTATTAGAAAAGATATTTTGGGGGGCACATCGAGTTTTACTAGTAAAGCTGTAATTTATTCAGAAGATCCTGGATCAAGTTCAAATGGGGGGTATTACAAAATTAATAAGAAAACACAATTTGTTAAAGAATTTAAAGATGTCGCTTTTCGTTTAAATGAAGGTGAAATTTCGGAACCTTTTGAAACAGAATTTGGCTACCATATCATTCAAGTTGATAAAATTATGGGACAAGATATTGAGTTGAGACATATTGTAATTAGCCCTAAAGTATCTTCAAAAGCAGTAGCAGAAGCAAAAGAAAAAATGGAGTCTATCAGAACGAAAATTGTCAACGGAGAAATTACTTTTGAAGATGCTGCAAGGTCTTCTTCTGATGATAAAGATACCAAAAATAATGGTGGGTTATTATTGAATCCTAGAACATCAGAACCTAAATTTGAGGTTTCAAAATTAGATCCAGCCCTTTACAATCAAATTAATACACTTAATGAAGGGCAAATGACCAATGTTTTTGTAGATCAAGAACGTCAAGGTGCTAAGTTTTTCAAAATTTTAAAAGTGGTTAAAAAAACAGCAGAACACAAAGCAGATTTTTCAACAGATTATATTAAAATTAAAGAATTAGCACTTTCAGATAAGCAATATAAGACCATTGCAAAATGGACCGAAGAAAACATTGAAAAAAATTATATAAAAATCAACGGGGAATATAAAGATTGTGTATTTACAAATAATTGGTTAAAAAAACAATAACATGTCTGACGTAGCCGCTTTAGAAAAATTAGTCCAAAAACAAAAGTTATTAAAACAAGAAATTGCAAAGATTATTGTAGGACAAGACGAAGTTGTTAATCAAATTGTTTTGAGTATTTTTTCAGGAGGTCATGCTTTACTCATTGGCGTTCCTGGATTAGCCAAAACATTAATGGTAAATACAATTTCACAAGCGTTAGGATTGCATTTTAAACGCATACAGTTTACACCAGATTTAATGCCTTCTGATATTTTAGGAAGTGAAATATTAGACGAAACACGAAATTTTAAGTTTATAAAAGGACCTGTTTTTGCAAATATTATTCTAGCAGATGAAATAAATCGTACGCCCCCAAAAACACAAGCCGCTTTATTAGAAGCCATGCAGGAAAAATCAGTTACTGTAGCAGGACATCATTATAAATTAGAGCTTCCATTTTTTGTATTGGCTACACAAAATCCAATTGAACAAGAAGGGACTTATCCGCTTCCAGAAGCGCAGTTAGACCGATTTATGTTTGCTGTAAAACTTGAATATCCTTCCTTTGAAGAAGAAGTTCAGGTAGTGAAAAGCACGACAACAGAACAGAAAGTAGAAGTATTACCCTTATTTACCGCCGAGGAAATAATTGAATACCAAAATTTAATTCGAAAAATACCCGTAACAGATCATGTCATTGAATACGCGGTAAGTTTGGTTGCAAAAACCCGCCCAACGAATCCTTTAGCTACAGATTTTGTAAAAAGTTATTTAGATTGGGGAGCGGGACCAAGAGCGTCTCAAAGTTTAATATTAGCTGCTAAGGCACATGCTGCTATGAATGGAAAATATTCACCTGATATTGAAGATGTTCGAGCAGTTGCAATAGGCGTATTAAGACACAGAATAGTGAAAAATTATAGAGCTGATGCTGAAGGAATTACTGAAGAAACAATCATAGAAAATTTATTTTAATAGTCTTTATTTTAAAAATAATTCTTAATCCTAATCAATCATCGTAAGATTTTAAGGTTGATTAGGATTTTTTTATTCTTTATTCCACTAAATCAATTGTTTAATGCGTCTTTGTTTTGCCGATTTAATAAAAACAACTCGTGTTTTTTTAGGAATTCGTATTTTAAAATAAAAAAATTAACAATTCTTAAATAAACAGGTAAATTAATCTTTTTTTTTGAATTAAATTTAGTGAAATAGAATAATTACAAATAATAATTTCTTTATAACGTAAATTCATTAAAAATTTTTTAATCTCAATCGAATTCGTTAAATTTGTACCACAAAAAATAAAAACAAACTATTTAAACCTATTTATATTATGGCTTTTGATATTGAAATGATTGAAAAAGTGTATGCAAATATGGCAACTCGTGTGGATAAAGCACGTGAGTTAGTGGGACGTCCACTTACACTTTCTGAAAAGATTTTATATGCTCATTTATGGGAAGGAACACCTTCTCAAGCATTTACAAGAGGAAAAGATTATGTTGATTTTGCTCCAGATAGAGTAGCTTGTCAAGATGCTACTGCTCAAATGGCATTATTACAGTTTATGCATGCTGGAAAGTCTAAAGTTGCCGTACCTACAACAGTTCATTGTGATCACTTAATCCAGGCAAAAGTTGGTGCAAAAACAGATTTACAAGTTGCTAATTCACAATCAAAAGAAGTGTTCGATTTCTTATCGTCTGTTTCAAATAAATATGGCATCGGTTTTTGGAAACCAGGTTCTGGAATTATTCACCAAATCGTTTTAGAAAATTATGCTTTCCCAGGAGGAATGATGATTGGTACAGATTCACACACTGTAAATGCAGGTGGTTTAGGTATGTTAGCGATTGGTGTTGGTGGTGCAGACGCAGTGGATGTAATGTCTGGAATGTCATGGGAATTAAAATTTCCGAAATTGATTGGTGTTAAATTAACTGGAAAATTAAGTGGCTGGACAGCTCCAAAAGACGTTATTCTTAAAGTAGCTGATATTTTAACTGTAAAAGGTGGTACAGGTGCTATTGTAGAATATTTTGGAGAAGGAGCTGAAGCGATGTCTTGTACAGGTAAAGGAACTATTTGTAATATGGGTGCAGAAATTGGTGCAACCACATCTACATTTGGTTATGATGATTCTATGAGAAGATATTTAGCAGCAACAGGTCGTCAAGATGTTGTGAATGCAGCCGATAAAGTAGCAACTTACTTAACGGCTGACGCTGAAGTATATGCTACACCTGAGAAATACTTTGATCAATTAATAGAAATTAATTTATCAGAATTAGAACCACATATTAACGGTCCATTTACGCCAGATAGAGGAACGCCAGTTTCTAAAATGAAAGCAGAAGCAGAAGCTAATGGATGGCCGTTAAAAGTAGAATGGGGATTAATAGGTTCTTGTACAAACTCTTCCTATGAAGATATGTCAAGAGCAGCTTCAATTGTTGAGCAAGCTGTAGCACATGGAATTACACCAAAAGCTGAGTTTGGAATTAATCCAGGTTCTGAACAAATACGCTATACTATTGAACGGGATGGTATTATTGCAACATTTGAAAAAATGGGTACAAAAGTATTTACAAATGCTTGTGGACCATGTATTGGACAATGGGATAGAGAAGGAGCTGATAAAGCAGAAAAAAACACTATTGTACATTCGTTTAACCGAAATTTCTCAAAAAGAGCAGATGGAAATCCAAATACACATGCCTTTGTAACATCGCCAGAAATGGTAGCTGCATTAGCAATTTCAGGACGTTTAGATTTTAATCCAATCACAGATACTTTGTTAAATGATAAAGGAGAAGAAGTGAAATTAGTAGCGCCAAATGGTGATGAATTACCAAAAAGAGGTTTTGATGTAGAAGATGCTGGTTTTCAAGCACCGGCTGCTGACGGATCTTCTGTTCAAGTTGTTGTTTCGCCTACTTCTGAACGATTACAATTATTAGATCCTTTCCAACCATGGGATGGTGAAAATATTACAGGTGCTAAATTGTTAATTAAAGCCTTCGGAAAATGTACTACTGACCATATTTCTATGGCAGGACCTTGGTTGCGTTTCCGTGGTCATTTGGATAATATTTCTAATAATATGTTAATTGGCGCTGAAAATGCCTTTACAAGTAAAACAAATTCAGTAAAAAATCAATTAACCAATGAATATGCAGAAGTTCCTGCTGTGGCAAGAGCCTATAAAGCAGCTGGAATTCCTTCAATCGTAGTGGGAGATCATAACTACGGAGAAGGTTCTTCACGCGAACATGCAGCAATGGAGCCACGTCATTTAGGAGTGAAAGCAGTTCTTGTGAAATCTTTTGCACGTATTCATGAAACCAACTTGAAGAAACAAGGAATGTTAGCCTTAACATTTGCTAACGAAGCAGATTACGATAAAATTCAAGAAAATGACACTATTAATTTCTTAGATTTGAAAGAATTTGCTCCTGGAAAACCACTGACATTAGAATTCGTTCATGCAGATGGAACAAAAGATGTTATTATGGCTAACCATTCATATAATGAAGGGCAAATTGGTTGGTTTGTTGCAGGTTCTGCATTAAACTTAATCGCTGCTGGAAAAGCATAATTAGTTGAAATAATTAGTAAAGGCGGTTAGGTGACTAACCGCCTTTTTTTATAATATAATGTTAAATCAACCTAACAATTCTTTGTAATTTTTTATCTTGCAAAGCCTTTACATAAATCTTCCTAATATACGCGATATGAGATTGAAGTACATTTTTATTTTTTTATTTTTTATTTGTAACTATTCATTTGCACAGCAAACCCTTAAACATAAAGTAGTTAAAGGAGAATCTGTTTATACGATAGCAAAAAAATATGATGTATTAGAATCTGAAATTTTAGCTTTAAATCCACAAGCAAAAGGGCTTTTACAACTTGATATGGAATTGCGAATTCCAAAAAAATCCAAAAAGAAGGAATTAGAAAAGAAAAAATTTGTTCCAAAAGGCCCTTCACATACGATAGCGCCAGGTGAATCCCTATCAACTATTGCAGATAAATATAACATTTCCATTGAAAAGCTTCGAGATGCAAATCCACATATTGTCAATGATCAAATTCAAATGGGCGAGTTATTGGCTTTGCCTAAAGGAATAAAAAAAGAAATTCCTAAAAAAGAAAGTAAAAAAGAGGAAAAAAAGGAAGTTAAAAAAGAAGAAAAAAAGCTACTTCAAAAACAAGATATAGCTACCACTAAGCATATTATTTTGTCTGGCGAATCTTTTTATGTTATTGCAAAAAAATATCAAATTTCAATAGATGAATTACGAACTGCCAATCCGCAAATAAGTAATGATAAGCTAAAAGTAGGTGATGAGTTAACTATTCCTAGTTCAAAAGAAGTTAAACCTAAAGAAATACTTCCAAAACAAAAACTGGAATCAAAAACGGTAGTGGTAAAAAATGACTCTAATACGACAACTGTAAAACCAGTAATGGAACCCATAAAGCAAAATCGAGTAATTGAAAATAAGTCTGAGGCCATTGTTAATTCTGTGGGACAGACAAGTGTTTATGAAGATTGCGAAATATTAATTACTACACATTTAGTAACTCCAAAAGAAACTAAATTTGGAATTTCAAAGAAATACGGTCTCACTGTAAAAGAATTAGATGCACTCAACCCTAGTATTACTAAATTGATACCAGGCGAAGTATTGATAATTAAAAAGAAACAATTATCTGAAATATTGCCTCCAAATCCAACTGATTCTGAAAATCTAACCATTATCACTCCCGTGAATTATATTCCAGTTCCGCCAATGGATGCTGCAGCAGAAGAAAAAGCGAATTACTTAATTGCAAAAGCTTCAGAATATATTGGAATTAGATATAGAAGTGGAGGAACAGATCCTAAAGGTTTCGATTGTTCTGGTTTTATGTTCTATATGTTCAATCATATTGAGATGAAATTACCACATTCTTCTCAAGATCAAGCTACATTAGGTGTAAGAATAGATCCTTCTCAGGCTCAGAAAGGGGATTTAATATTCTTTAAAACTACTAGACGTGGTATAGGTCACGTGGGAATGATTACTGAAATCAATGGTGATGAAATCAAATTTATACATTCCTCTACCAATAGTGGTATTGTCATTTCTTCTACTAAAGAAGGCTATTATGCCAAACGTTTTGTACAAATTAATAGAGTGCTTTAGGTTTTGTTTTTTCCTCTATTTTTAAAATTCTTATAATCTAAAAAATTACTATATTTAGCCATAAATAAAGTAAGTATGGAAAACCAACAGGAGTTTAAGAAAGAACTTAATTTGCTAAACGCAACTAGCATTGTTGCTGGGTCAATGATAGGTTCGGGAATTTTTATTGTAACTGCAGCTATGTCAAGAGATTTAGGATCTTCGGGCTGGTTATTGTTTGCGTGGTTACTGACAGGATTACTAACAATGTCTGCTGCTTTAAGTTATGGAGAATTAGCGGGTATGATGCCTAATGCAGGTGGACAATACGTTTACATTCAACGCGCCTATGGGAAATTAGTTTCTTTTCTGTATGGTTGGACCGTATTTACGGTAATTCAAACTGGTGTTATTGCAGCTGTTGCCGTTGCATTTGCTAATTATACATCCGTATTTATTCCTCAATTGGAAACAAAGTTAGTTACTATTAGCGATGCTTTTAGTATTTCATATAAGCAAGTCATGGCTATTGTGAGTATTATATTACTCACATATATCAATACAAACGGGGTTCAAAGTGGAAAAAAAGTACAATTATTATTTACAATTGCCAAACTTTTTGCCTTATTTGCTTTAATTGTTTTAGGATTATATGTTGGACTTCAAACAGATATTTTTTCGCAAAATTTTGCACATCCTTGGGACGCTTTTAAAACAGTAGTCAATGAGCAGGGCACTACAACAATCACAGAATTATCAGGATTAGCATTAGTAGGCGCAATTGGTGCTACAATAATTAATTCTTTGTTCTCAAGTGATGCATGGAATAATGTTACTTTTATTGCTGCGGAAATTAAAGACCCTAAACGAAATATACCAAGAAGTTTATTCTTAGGAACTTTAATAGTGACAGTTATTTATTTATTAGCTAATGTTGCTTATTTAGCATTGTTGCCCATGCAAGGAACTCCTGAAGGAATAGGAGTCTTAGAAAAAGGAATTATGTTTGCAAGTGAAGACAGGGTAGGGGCTGCAGCAGCTAATGTTATTTTAGGCAATGTGGGTGTTTTTGTAATGGCAGGTCTTATTATGATTTCAACATTTGGTTGTAATAGTGGATTAATATTAGCTGGTGGTCGATTGTTTTATGCGATGAGTAAAGATGGCTTATTTTTTAAACAAGCTAGTGAATTAAATAAAAATAATGTACCAGAAAAAGCATTATGGGTACAATGTATTTGGGCTGCGGTATTATGTTTGTCTGGAAAGTACGGTGATTTATTAACATACTCCACTTTTGCCTCTCTTTTGTTTTATATTTTAACCATTTATGGGATATTTATTTTAAGAAAGAAAGAGCCTCATGCAGAACGACCATATAAGGCTTTTGGTTACCCAATTATTCCTGCGTTATATATTTTTATAACCTCATTAATTTGTATTACTTTGTTAATTTATGACACAAAGAGTACTGGATTAGGCTTACTAATTGTATTGTTGGGAATACCTGTTTATTTTTGGTCACAACATAAAAAATAAAAAAAAGACCGATTTGTTTGAATCGGTCTTTTTACTTATGTATTTAACTATTAATAATAAGTATATCTTCTTACTTTAGCAATATACTTTGCTAAACGAATTACTTGATGACTATAACCATATTCATTATCGTACCAAATATACAATACAATATTTTTTCCGTCATTAGAAACTAACGTGGCATTGCTGTCATAAATTGAAGGTTGTGCTGTGCCAACAATATCTGATGAAACCAATTCATTGTTTAACGAATATTTAATTTGCTCTACTAATTCGCCTTCTAAAGCATATTTTTTCATAATAGCGTCAACTTCTTCGCGCGATGTTGTTTTGCCTACTTCAAGGTTTAGAACAACTAAAGAACCATTTGGTACAGGTACTCTAATAGCATTTGAAGTTAATTTGCCTGCTAAACTAGGTAAAGCTTTAGCAACAGCACTTCCTGCACCGGTTTCAGTGATAACCATATTCAATGCAGCAGAACGACCTCTACGGTATTTTTTATGCATGTTGTCTACTAAATTTTGGTCATTTGTATAAGCATGTATCGTTTCGATATGTCCTTTTACAACACCAAGAGTGTCTTCAACAGCTTTTAAAACAGGCGTAATTGCATTGGTTGTACATGACGCAGCAGAATAAATAAGAACTTCATCTGGGTTGTATTCTTCATGATTTACACCATACACAATATTTGGTACACCTTTTCCAGGAGCTGTTAATAAAACTTTTTCTACGCCTTTAGATGTTAAATGACGTTTTAGAGCTTCTTCGGTTGTAAATGCTCCTGTATTGTCAATTACTAATGCGTCTTGAATGCCATATTGTGTATAATCAATTTCTTCTGGTCCATTTGCAGTAATTATGTGAACGGTTGTTCCATTTATTAGTAGGGCTTGATTTTCAACATCAGCTTGAACGGAACCTTCAAAATCTCCATGAACAGAATCATAACGGAGCAATGAAGCGCGTTTTTCTAATAACACGGCATCATTTTTATCACGTGTAACAATAGCACGTAAACGCAATTGTTGGCCTTTACCAATTTTACTCATCATTTCACGAGCTAGTAAACGACCAATACGGCCAAAGCCATATAAAACTACATCTTTTGGTTTTATTTCAGATGTGTTTTTTGCATTTTTTAATTTGTCAATTACAAAAGCTCTAGCATCATTGTATTTATTGTCTTCTAAATGATATTCGTAAGTAAGTTTTCCAATATCAATTCGTGATGGAGGTAAATCCAGGTTTTCAATTGCTCTAGCAATTTCAACCGAATCAAAAATATTAATTGGTTTTTCAACAAAAGCAACGGCATATTCGTGTAAGTTGATGATGTCACTTACATTTCTGTCAATTAATTGATTTCTAAATAATACTAGTTCGATGGATTTGTCATACCATAAATCACTGATGATTCTAACAAATTCCACGCATGCTTTTCTTCTGTCTGCTTGAAAAGCGAGTTCTTTTTCGTAAATGGTGTTGTTGTTCATGAAAATGAGTGTTGTTTATTTGGTGCAAAAGTATAGATTTCAATCGTTTTCGTAAAGGATTTTTTTATTTTTTTTATAAAAAAAATATCCAATCGTAAAGACTGGATATTGACTTGTTTATATGGTATACAATTTTATAAAATGAAACGGTATACCCGTCCGTTTTTTCCAATTATTTCATATTGGGTTTTCTGTTTTTCTTCTTTTTTTGCTAAATAAGCAGATACAGTTTCCATATTAGTAGCCAAAATACCATCTACTCGTCTAACAATGGAACCTTTTAAATATTCTGCATATTCTTGAAACTCTTCATTAGTTACCACTTTTATTTTTATCCCACTTGTAATATTAAAAGTTCTTTTATCTTCTTCTGTTACATCTTCAAATTCAATACCGTTATATTCATATTGAATTAACTCTTTTTTAGTTAGTTTTACGGGGACAACTACTAATTTACCTTCTCGCATTAAAGACACTTTTATAACATCATTAGGTCTTTTTGTATTTACAATAGCACTTAATTCGGCATTGTTAGTTACTTTTTTGTCATCAAGTTTGATAATGATGTCACCTTTTGTAATTCCTGCTTTCTGCGCTCCCGAATTTTTATTTATTTTATTTACAAAAATACCTTCAGTTTCTTTTATGCCTAATTTTTTTGAAGCCTCCGCATTTAATTCGCTTCCATCTACTCCTAAAACACCACGTTGTACATTGCCAAATTGTACTAAATCTTCAATAATTTTTTTAGTGATATTTGAAGGAACAGCAAAAGAATATCCAGCATAACTTCCTGTTGGTGAAGAAATCATCGTGTTGATGCCAATTAGTTCACCTCGAGCATTTACAAGTGCGCCGCCACTATTACCAGGATTTACAGCTGCATCTGTTTGAATGAAGGATTGTATACTTGCTTTGTCTAAATTTCTGGCTTTTGCAGACACAATTCCCGCCGTTACTGTTGAATTTAAATTATATGGATTTCCAACAGCTAATACCCATTCGCCCACTTTAATTTGATCTGAATTTCCAAAAACAATAAAAGGTAGTTTTTCATCCGCATCAATTTTTAATAATGCAATATCCATTTTTGAATCAGTACCAATTAATTTTGCTTTATAGGCTTTATTATTATTTAAAGTTACTTCAAGCTCTTTAGCATCTTTTATAACGTGATTGTTAGTAACTATATAACCATCTTCAGATATAATAACTCCTGAACCTGTTCCAATTTGTTCATATTGTTGGGTATTGTTTCTACCATAAAAAAAGGATGACCAAGGATCTGTGTAAGTAATGACAGAAACATTTTTTACGTGAACGACACTATGTACCGCTTTTTCGGCAGCGACAGTAAAATCGACACCTTCGGGGGTTAGTCCAACAGGTAGGGCATAGTCAGGCGCGCTCGTAACAATAGATTTGTTTGATTTTTCAATAAATAACTTGTATCCACCTAAAGTGAAGGCGCCACTTAGCAATGAAACTAAAAAAAGACTTTTTACGTGTTGCATATTCATCATTTCTAATTATAGTTTGAGTTGTAAATTTAATAGGTTTTTTGTTTCGTTTTAATGCTTTAACGCATGGTTAACAATCTTTAACATCATTTTAATACTTCTTGCTGTTCATAAATTTGAAATTGTTTATTTTTGTTTTTCAAATATAAAAAATGCAAGTAACTTTTTATAAATACCAAGGAACAGGAAATGATTTTATTATTATAGATAATCGTCAGCTTGATTTTCCCAAAAATGATACCAAATTAATTGCTCGTCTTTGCGACCGACGTTTTGGCATAGGTGCTGATGGTCTTATGCTGTTAGAACAACATGAATCGTATGATTTTAGAATGATTTATTATAATGCTGATGGGAGTACAAGTACTATGTGTGGTAATGGAGGCCGTTGTTTAGTGGCATTTGCTAAAAAATTAGGGCTAGTTATTTCTGAGGCACATTTTGAAGCTTCTGACGGCTATCATTATGCTAAAATAAATGGTGACACTATTGCATTACAAATGATAGATGTTACTGAAATTAAGATGAATGATACCTATCAATTTGTATATACAGGTTCGCCACATCATGTAGAATTGGTAACAAATTTGAATGATTATGATGTAAAAATGTGCGGCGCAAAAATTAGATACTCAGATTTATATGGTGCTTCTGGTAGTAATGTTAATTTTGTAGAACAAGAAAATGAAAATACATTCAAAGTGCGAACATATGAGCGTGGTGTAGAAGACGAAACCTTATCTTGTGGAACAGGAGTTACTGCCGTGGCAATTGCTATGCATCAATTGCGTAAAACTTTATCAACTAGTATTGATCTACTAGTGCCTGGTGGAAAATTACAAGTGCGTTTTTCAAAGGAAGGACAACACTATAAAAATATTTTTTTAATTGGCCCTGCTGAATTCGTTTTTGAAGGAAATATAAAACTATAGAATTATTTGTTTTTCACTTCATCTTTTTCAATAATTCCATCTTTAACGCGAATAATTCGGTGTGCATGAGCTGCAATGTCTTCTTCGTGAGTTACAAGAATTACCGTATTTCCATTCGCATGAATTTCATTGAAAAGATTCATAATTTCAACCGATGTTTTACTGTCTAAATTACCCGTAGGTTCATCGGCCAAAATGATAGAAGGTTTATTTACCAATGCTCTAGCAACGGCTACACGTTGACGTTGTCCTCCTGATAATTGATTAGGTTTGTGGTCCATTCTATCAGCTAAACCTACTTGTGTTAAAACTTCAGTAGCTCTTTTATTCCTGTCTTCTTTAGAATACCCTGCGTATACCATTGGAAGCGCTACATTCTCTAAAGCAGTTGTTCTTGGCATTAAATTAAAAGTTTGAAAAACAAATCCTATTTCTTTATTTCTAATTTCGGCTAATTCATCGTCGTGCATTTCACTAACAACTTTGCCATTTAAAATATAAGATCCAGCTGTTGGCGTGTCTAAACAACCTAAAATATTCATCAACGTTGATTTTCCAGATCCCGAAGGCCCCATTAGTGCAACATATTCACCTTTGTTTATGACTAAATCAATTCCTTTTAATACATAAACTGTTTCACTACCTAAGGGGAAATTTCGAGTAATTCCTTTAATTTCAATGATTGGTTGAGCCATAACTTTACTATTCTAGTACTAAATAAGTACATTAATATATTAAATTGTTACACTTAAATGCGTATTTTTTTTGTAAAAAGTGAAAATAATGAAGGTTTTGTTTTCAAAATGAAGTGTTCTTTTTTCTGTTCTTTACGAATAAATAGTAGTCCTAAATTAAAAGTTTCTATACTAACGGTAATACGATGGTCTGTGTGAAATTTTTTCCAAACTGCTTTGTTTTTTTTTGTTTGGTGAATATTTTCTATGAAAATACATGTTTCATTTGTACAAAGTGGTATTATTTTTTCAATTGAAAAATTTTTTAAAGAATCACCCGATACAATTAAACCATCTACTGTTGTTTTTAATTCTTGTTGGGCATCAAAACGCACACAATTCTTTAAATTTAAATAGTGTATTGTTTTTAAAATGAGTTTGTTAGTTGAAGGATAATTTGAATTTTCAAGGGGAAAGTTGGAAACATAAAAACATTTGGTTACTAAATCAAACACAAAAGGCGAATGCACTCCATGTTCGTTTTTGGAATGTAAGATGAATTTAAGGTATGATTTAATAATATGTTGCATAGTTTCACGCAAAGTCGCGAAGGCGCAATTTTTCTTGGTATCTTTGTGCCTTTCCGAGCTAAAATTATTCCATTTTACTTGATAAATCAAACCAACGTTCCTCTTTTTCTTCTAAAGATTGAATGATTTTTTGTAATTCGTTTGCTTTGGCTTCAATCTTATCATCAGAAACTTTTCCTTCGGAAAATTCTTGTTCAATTTGTTTTTTTTGATACTCTAAATCTTTAATTTCTTTTTCAATTTTTTGAAATTCTTTTTGCTCGTTAAAAGTTAAACCCGCTTTTGTTTGTTTTTCTTTCCAATTTGATTTTTCGGTACTAACCGATTGTAAAGCTTTCGGTTCAGCAGAATCCTCATACGCTCTAAAATCAGAATAGTTGCCCGGGAAATCTTCAATTTCGCCTTCTCCTCTAAATACAAATAAGTGATCCACAATTTTATCCATAAAATAGCGATCATGACTTACCACAACTAAACATCCGGGATAATCTAATAAAAAACTTTCCAATACATTCAAAGTTACAATGTCTAAATCATTTGTAGGTTCATCCAAAATTAAGAAATTTGGATTTTGTATTAAAACGGTACATAAATACAAACGTTTCAATTCCCCACCACTTAATTTTTCAACAAAATCGTATTGCTTTTTGGCATCAAATAGAAAGCGCTCTAACAATTGCGAAGCCGATATAATTTTTCCTTTTGTCAACGGAATATATTCGCCATATTCTTTGATAATATCGATTACTTTTTGTCCCGGTTTCGGATTGATGCCGCTTTGTGTATAATAGCCAATTTTAATGGTATCACCAATAATTACTTTGCCAGAATCAGGCTGTAAGGTTTGAGTTAAAATGTTTAAAAAAGTAGATTTTCCTGTACCATTTTTTCCGATAATTCCAATGCGTTCGCCTCGTTGAAAGGAATAAGAAAAATCTTTTAAAATGGTTTTTCCTGAAGTTTCTGGATGAAAGCTTTTGCTCAATTTTACCATTTCAATCACTTTACTGCCCATTCGTTCCATATTGATTTCGAGTTCCACTACATTTTCTTTTCTACGACTTTCGGCTTTTTCTTTAATTACATAAAAATCATCCTGACGTGATTTTGATTTGGTAGTTCTTGCTTTGGGTTGGCGACGCATCCATGCCAATTCTTTTACAAATAAATTTTGCGCTTTGTCGATACTCGCATTTTCAGAAGCAATTCGCTCCTCTTTCTTTTGTAAATAATAGGAGTAATTTCCTTTGTATTGGTATATTTTTCCATTGTCTAACTCTATGATTTCGTTACAAACACGTTCTAAAAAGAAACGGTCGTGCGTCACCATAAACAACGTAATATTTTCTTTGGCAAAATAATCTTCTAACCATTCAATCATCTCTAAATCTAAGTGATTTGTTGGCTCGTCTAAAATTAATAAATCAGGTTTACTAATTAAAATAATGGCTAATGACAAACGTTTTTTTTGCCCACCAGACATGTTGTTGACTTTCATTTTCAAGTCTTCCAACTTTAGTTTGTATAAAATTTGCTTGAATTGTGTTTCAAAATCCCAAGCATTATGACGATCCATATCATCAAAAGCCTTTTGATAAGCTTCTTCATCGTTTGGATTTTCTAAAGCTTTTTCATAGCGTTCTATTATTTTTAAAACTTCATTATCACTCGCAAAAATAGATTCTTCAATAGTTAATTCGTCTTGCAAATTATTGTTTTGTGATAAAAAAGCCATTTTAATTTCTTTTCTAATCACAACTTGCCCCGTGTCAGGTTCATCAAAACCATTTATTATGTTCATAATGGTTGTTTTTCCTGAACCGTTTTTTGCAATAAAAGCTATTTTTTGATCTTTATTAATTCCAAACGAAACGTTGTCAAACAACACGCGTTCGCCATAAGATTTAGAGATATTTTCGACTGATAAGTAATTCATTCTTTTAATTTAGAATTCTGAAATTAGAATTTAGAACTGCAAAAATAGTTTATTGTATTTAAAGATTATAGATTATTTCTTAACTTTGTGAAAATGCATTTTATGACTTCCAAAAAGAAAAATAGAATAGAAGAACCAACAGAGGCTTATGAAGTAACCCCGAAAAGTCAGGTTTTTACTGGTAATGATGCTTGGGACCAATTGCCAGAACAGGTTCAAAAAGCAATTGAATTGGGTGTTAAACAAGCCGATGAAGGTCATATTTTTACTCATGAAGAAGTTATGTCTAATTTGAAAAAGAAATATCCTTTTTTGAATGGAATATAAGATTGTTTGGGTTCCTTTAGCTGTTGAAACTTATATGAAAGAAATTGATTTTATATTTTTAAAATGGAATCAAAAAGAAGTTGATGATTTTGTCATGTTAGTTGATGAAAATTTAAAAAGATTATCAATTAACCCTTTAATTGGTCAAACTCACAAGAACGTTTACAAATTAGTTATTTCCAAACAAACATCTTTATTTTATAGAATTATTGAGAAGGAGAAAAAAGTTGAATTAGTGTATTTTTGGAACAACAAAAAAGATTCTCAATAAATAATGCAACTATCCGTAATCATACTCAATTACAATGTGCGCTATTTTTTAGAGCAATGCATTCTTAGTGTTCAAAAAGCATTGGAAGGTATTGATGGAGAAATTATTGTGGTTGATAATGCGTCATCAGATGACAGTTGCGAAATGATGAAAACCAAATTTCCTCACATCAAACGTATTGAAAATACAACAAATTTAGGTTTTCCAAAAGGAAATAATATCGGAGTTGTACAAGCCAAAGGTGAATACATTTGCATTTTGAATCCAGATACCGTTCTTGCGGAAGATACGTTTTCAAAAATTTTTAACTCCCAATTCGTAACTCATAATTCGCAACTCGGAATAATAGGTTGCAAACTTATAGATGGCTCAGGAAATTTTCTTCCCGAAAGTAAACGTGGCGTTCCAACTCCTTGGGTGGCATTTACAAAAATTTTTGGATTGTATAAATTATTCCCAAATTCATCTTGGTTTAATTCATATTATGCGCAACATTTGTCTGAAAACGAATCTGGAGAAGTGTCTATTTTGGTTGGTGCTTTTATGGTAATGAAACGAGAAGTATATGTCAGTCTTGGTGGTTTTGACGAAAATTGCTTTATGTATTCAGATGATATTGATTTGAGTTATTTAGCCATTAAATCAGGCAAAAAAAATTATTATTTTGCAGATACTACTATTATACATTACAAGGGAGAAAGTACAATTCGAGACGGAATGTACATGAAACGTTTCCGTGAAGCCATGCAGTTTTTCTATAAAAAACATTTTAAAAAATCATTGTTTTTTGATGTTATGATGAAAATAGGAACGGTGTTATTTAGTTTTTTTAAAAAAAATCAGCAACAAAATGAAAAAAGAAAAATTGACGAATATGTTGTTTTTTCTAGCCAACCTCATTTAAATATATTAAATGTAGAAAATGATAAAGTGATTTATAAAACTGATTTTAAGCAATTTAAAAATGACATAACAAAGAAAATTGAAGTTGTTTTTGATGTTTCATCGTATGATTTTAAATCAATTATTCATTTTATGGAGACAAATAACTTTAGGAATATCAGTTTTAAAAATTATTTTTCAGGATCTAATTATATGATAGGAAGTTTAAATTCCAACGACAAGGGAGAAGTAAAAAAAATAAAATAAATTATCATATTCTTAAAAAAAATGATAATAATTAGTATTTTTGCAATCAAATTTAAAGAACACAACGTTACGTTAAAAATATGGCAAGATTTGAATTGAAACTTCCAAAAATGGGAGAAAGTGTTGCAGAAGCAACCATTACAAATTGGTTAAAAAAAGTGGGCGAAACTATTGAAATGGATGAAGCAGTATTAGAAATTGCTACAGATAAAGTGGATAGCGAAGTGCCATCAGAAGTAGCCGGAACACTTGTCGAGATTTTATTCAATGTGGATGATGTTGTTCAAGTAGGACAAACTATTGCTATTATAGAAACAGAAGGAGTTGCTGTAGCTGCAACTGCAGAAGTTAAAGCAGAAGCTCCAGTTGCTATTGATGAAGTTGTGAAAACAGTGAATCCCGAAGCTTCGGGAGCTATTGAAACTGTAAGTCCAGCAGATTTTTCAGGTTCAGACAAATTCTTTTCGCCTTTAGTTAAAAACATAGCTAAACAAGAAGGAATTTCTTTAGCGGAATTAGAATCTATTGCTGGTTCGGGTAAAGATGGACGCATAAATAAAGAAGATTTATTAAATTATATTAAAAATAGAGGAAGTCGAACTAGTGTTCAGCCTATATTGGAAACAAAAACAATTTCAAACTTGAAACCTGAAACTTCAACAGCTCCAATATCTTTGAATGGCGGTGACGAGATTGTAGAAATGGACAGAATGCGTAAGTTGATTTCGGGTTATATGGTGGCTTCCATACAAACTTCAGCTCACGTTCAGTCGTTTATTGAAGTTGATGTTACTAACATTGTAAAATGGAGAGATAAAGTTAAAAACGCTTTCGAAAAGAGAGAAGGCGAGAAGTTAACTTTTACGCCAATTTTCATGGAAGCAGTTGCTAAAGCGTTAAAAGATTTTCCAGGAATGAATATTTCTGTTGATGGTGAGTTTATCATTAAGCGTAAAAATATTAATTTAGGAATGGCAGCAGCGTTACCAAACGGAAATTTAATTGTTCCTGTAATTAAAAATGCAGATCAGTTAAATTTAGTAGGAATGGCTAAAGCCGTAAATGATTTAGGAAATCGTGCAAAAGCGGGAAAACTAAAACCAGACGATACACAAGGCGGAACTTATACAGTAACGAATGTGGGGACTTTTGGCTCTGTATTTGGTACACCAATTATCAATCAACCCCAAGTAGGTATTTTAGCTTTAGGCGCTATCAGAAAAGTACCAGCGGTTATTGAAACTCCAGAAGGTGATTTTATCGGAATTCGTCAAAAAATGTTTTTATCACATTCTTATGATCATCGCGTTGTTGATGGAGCTTTAGGTGGTAGTTTTGTTAAACGTGTAGCCGAATATTTAGAAGCTTTTGATGTGAATAGAGATTTTTAAGAAAAAATAATAAATTAGTAAACCCGATAGTTTTTGTAAGCTATCGGGTTTTCTTATATTTGTCATTTATAAAATCACTATGGAATTAAAATTAAATCGTCCAATTTGTTTTTTTGATCTAGAAACAACAGGAATTGATGTAGGTAAAGACCGAATTGTAGAAATCGCTATTTTTAAGGTGTATCCAAACGGAACCAAAGAAAGCAAAACATGGTTAGTAAATCCTACGATACCTATTCCCGCACAAGCTACAGCTGTACACGGAATTTCTAATGAAAAAGTAGCAAATGAACCAACTTTTGCAGCGTTAGCTTCCCAAATATACAATATGATTAAAGATTCAGATTTGGCCGGATTTAATTCAGATCGTTTTGATATTCCGTTATTGGCAGAAGAAATGCTTCGTGCAGGAGTTGATTTTGATATGAAAAATCGCGTTTCTGTTGATGTACAAACTATTTTTCATAAAAAAGAAGAACGTACTTTGTCTGCCGCATTAAAATTTTATTGTGGTAAAACTTTAGAGAATGCCCACTCTGCAGAAGCGGACACAATGGCAACTTATGAAATTTTATTGGGACAATTGGAAAGATATCCTGATTTACAAAATGATATGAAAGTTTTATCTGAATTTACCACTCGAAAAAAATCTGTAGATTTTGCAGGTATGATTGTAATGAATGATAAAGGTCAAGAAATGTTTAGCTTTGGAAAATATAAAAATGTTTTAGTAGACGAGGTTTTTGATAAAGATCCAGGCTATTTCGGTTGGATTCAAAATGCCGATTTTCCGCTTTATACTAAAAAAGTATTAACAGGTTTGAAATTAAGAAGATTAAATACAAAATAGCGACTTCGAGAACCTCAGTTGCCATTTGGTTGGCTCAAGTTTTCTAAGTTAAGGGTTAGCTGAGGCTCTTGAAGCAAACTAAAAACAGAGATAAATTATACATATGAAAATCATTTGCATCGGAAGAAATTACGCAGATCATATTTCTGAATTAAATAACGAAAGACCTTCGGAGCCTGTTATATTTATGAAACCTGATACGGCTATTTTACCCAAACAGACGCCATTTGTTATACCAGCATTTAGTAATGATGTGCATCATGAAGTAGAGATTTTGGTAAAAATAGCTAAAGTAGGTAAATATATTGATGAAAAATTTGCACATAAATATTATGAAGAAATCGGTTTAGGAATTGATTTTACAGCACGTGATGTACAAACTAACTTAAAAGAAAAAGGTTTGCCTTGGGAAAAAGCTAAAGCATTTGACCATTCAGCGATTATTGGTGACTTTTTGCCGAAAAAAGAGTTACCTTCTTTAGAAAATATTAATTTTGAATTGAGAAATAACAAACAAATTGTCCAAGAAGGGAATAGTTCTTTAATGTTGTGGAAAATAGATGAATTAATTGCCTATGTTTCACAATATTTTACTTTAAAAAAAGGAGATATTATTTTTACGGGTACCCCAAAAGGTGTTGCCAAAGTTCAAGAAAAAGATGTCTTAGAAGGATTTTTAGAGGGCAAGCAAGTATTTAAAATTCAAGTGAAATAATATGGCCTTACAGTACAATCTTTCAAAGGTGTATGAAATATCAGAAAACGATAAAGAATTTGCATTACAAATATTGTCATTGTTTTTGCAAGAAGTTCCTGTTGAAATCAAGATAATAAAAGAAGCTATTGAAGACAAGCAATATGATAAAAGTTATGCCGCTGCTCATAAAATCAAACCTACTCTAGACTTATTAGGCATGGATTTGGCTTATGAAGATAATTTACTAATTATGAATTGGTCTAAAGAAGCGGGTAAAAGAAAAGAAATAAAAGATGTTTATAAATCTTTAAAAGAAAAGATTGATGCTGCTGTATTAGAAATAAAAAAAGATTTTAAGTTATAATTTAATAGATAAAAATGATTGAAATAAAACATGGTTAACGGCCATGTTTTTTATTTTTACAAAAATATGCCATATGAAATCGCCATTAACAAAAAGTTTGAGCAAGCAAGCACAGATAAATAAAAAGGCGATAACATATATGGCCTCTTACAAATAAAATTAAACATATATGAAAGCTAGCATAATAACAATAGGAGATGAAATATTAATAGGTCAAATTGTAGATACAAATTCGGCTTATATTGCTAAATCGCTAGATAAGATAGGAATTGCAACACATGAAATGGTGTCTATTTCTGATGAGAAAGATCATATTTTGCAAACGTTATATGGGCTACAAAATAAAGTCGATGTTGTTATAATTACTGGAGGCTTAGGTCCAACCAAAGATGATATTACAAAAAAAACATTTTGTGATTATTTTGATGATGTTTTAGTTGAAAATGATGCTGTTCTAGTGCATGTCAAAGATATGATAGAACGAATTTTTAACAGACCTTTGACGCAATTAAATAAAGATCAAGCCCTCGTTCCATCAAAGTGTAAGGTGCTTTTTAATGCGGTTGGTACAGCACCAGGAATGTTGATGGAGCAAGATAAAACTGTTTTTATTTCATTACCAGGCGTACCTTATGAAATGAAATATTTGATGGAAAATGAAGTGATTCCCTACTTAGTAAATAAGTTCAAAAGACCATTTATTGTGCATCAAACGATTATGACTTATGGAAGAGGAGAAAGTTTGTTAGCTGAACAAATAGAATCTTGGGAAACCAATTTACCAACGTTTATTAAATTGGCTTATTTGCCCAGTCCTGGTAGGGTAAGATTACGATTAACGGCAAGAGGAAATGATGAGTTGAAATTAAAAGAAGCTATACAAAAAGAAATTGAAAAATTAGATGATTTAATAGGAGATTGTATTGTAGGGTATGATGAAACGGAATCTATAGAAGTTGTAGTTGGTAAAAAGTTAAAAGAATTTGGACAGTCTATTGCAACAGCAGAAAGTTGTACTGGAGGAAAAATAGCCCAACAATTGACGTCAGTAGCTGGTGCTTCGGCTTATTTTAAAGGTGCTATAGTAGCGTATGAAACCAAAATGAAAGAACAGTTACTACAAGTAAATCATAAGACTATTACAGATTTTTCAGTAGTTAGTGCAGAAGTAGCTTCAGAAATGGCTGTAAATTGTAAAGAACTCATGCAATCTGATTTTGCTATAGCTACAACAGGAAATGCAGGCCCACTACAAGGCGATTCTAAAGCAAAAATTGGAACAGTATTCATAGCGATTGCCACACCTAGTAAAGTTTTTGTGGAGGAATTTGATTTTGGTCAACCCCGCGAAAAGGTTATAGATAGGGCGGTTAGCAAAGCTTTGGAAATGCTTTATAAAGAAATTTCTAAAAACTAGTAAAAAATAGTTGTATAGTATTATAAAAATTTGTTTCTTTGCACCCTGATTTTGAATAACGATAAAAAGTTTTGTAATAATGTCAAGAGTTTGTGAACTTACAGGTAAAAGAGCGATGGTTGGGAACAACGTATCGCATGCTATGAATAAAACAAAGAGAAAATTCTCTGTTAATTTAGTAAAAAAACGTTTTTACATAGCTGAAGAAGATAGATGGATAACATTGAAAATTTCTACAGCTGCATTAAAAACAATTAACAAAAATGGTATTGCTGCGGTTTTG
Source organism: Flavobacterium sp. 20NA77.7 (assembly GCF_031326205.1). Taxonomy (NCBI): domain Bacteria; kingdom Pseudomonadati; phylum Bacteroidota; class Flavobacteriia; order Flavobacteriales; family Flavobacteriaceae; genus Flavobacterium; species Flavobacterium nakdongense. The sequence continues at coordinate 714,604 of NZ_CP133721.1, forward strand.
AAACAAGCTAAAGCAAACGGATTTGTAAAATAATCTGTTAATCATTAAAAAATAATCAAGATGGCAAAGAAAGGTAATAGAATTCAAGTTATTTTAGAGTGTACAGAGCATAAAGAATCTGGTATGCCAGGAACTTCTCGTTATATCACTACTAAAAACAAAAAAAATACACCAGATAGAATGGAAATTAAAAAATTCAATCCTATCTTAAAAAGAGTAACTGTTCACAAAGAAATTAAATAATTATTAGTCATGGCAAAGAAAACCGTAGCAACTTTACAGACATCTTCTAAAAGATTAACAAAAGCTATTAAAATGGTTAAGTCTCCAAAGTCTGGTGCTTATACGTTTGTTGAAGCAGTTATGAATCCAGAAGAAGTAGATGAGTTCTTAAAAAAGAAATAATCTTAAAATAAAGATATTTAAAAAGCTATTTTCTCATGAAAATAGCTTTTTTTATTTATTTTTGTTTTTCATAATAAAGCAGAGAAAAAAATATGAATTTTTTTAAAAAAATATTTTCATCTGAAAAAAAAGAAACCTTAGATAAAGGATTGGAAATTACTAAAACCACTTTCTTTTCTAAATTAACTAAGGCGGTAGCTGGAAAATCTAAAGTTGATGATGAAGTTTTAGATAATCTAGAAGAGGTTCTTATTTCTTCAGATGTAGGAGTAGCTACTACATTAAAAATCATCGAAAGAATTGAAAAGCGAGTGGCTCAAGATAAATATTTGGGTACAGAAGAACTAAATGAAATACTAAGAGAAGAGATCGCTTCTTTATTAGCAGAAACTAATACTGGAAATGACTCTGAATTTATTGTGCCGTCAACTACTAAACCGTATGTGATTATGGTTGTAGGTGTAAATGGAGTGGGTAAGACCACCACGATTGGTAAATTAGCGCATCAATTTAAAAATGCAGGTTATAAGGTTGTATTAGGTGCCGCTGACACATTTAGAGCGGCTGCTATAGATCAATTACAAATTTGGGCAGATAGAGTAGGCGTGCCTATTGTAAAACAACAAATGGGAAGTGATCCTGCATCTGTTGCTTTTGATACATTACAATCAGCTGTTTCTCAAAATGCTGATGTAGTTATTATTGATACGGCAGGAAGGTTGCATAATAAATTAGGTTTAATGAATGAATTGTCTAAAGTAAAACGAGTAATGCAAAAAGTTGTGGAAGACGCACCACATGACGTATTATTAGTTTTAGATGGTTCAACTGGACAGAATGCATTTGAACAAGCAAAACAATTCACTGCTGCTACAGAAGTTACTAGTTTGGCTGTTACAAAATTAGATGGTACAGCTAAAGGAGGAGTAGTTATTGGAATATCAGATCAATTTCAGGTTCCAGTAAAATATATTGGAGTAGGAGAAGGGATAAAAGATTTACAAGTATTTAATAAATTTGAATTTGTTGATTCATTTTTTAACTAACCATATAATAGTATTATACAATGAATTTTTTTAAAAATATGACAAACTCAAAACTGTTAATAATAGGAATTATAGCTGCTTTATTAGCTTTTCCTTTTGATTTAGATTTTTTGAGATTTATGAAAAGTGAAAATATCTTTTTAGGGTTACGTTTAATTTCTTTTGTATTAATTTACTACGTAATCATTAAAGTAATTGAAAATAAAATTAAACCAAAGGCAAAAAAATAAATTTAATTTTACATATAAAAAAAACCAGATGATTCATCTGGTTTTTTTGTTTTATTTAATAACTCTTTTTTACTTGGCAATATTTACTACACGCGTTTCTCTAATTACTGTAACTTTAACTTGACCTGGATAAGTCATTTCGGTTTGAATTTTGTGTGAAATATCAAAAGAAAGGCTCGCTGCCATTTCATCGCTTACTTTTTCACTTTCTACAAGGACACGTAGTTCTCTACCAGCTTGAATAGCATACGCATTTTTCACTCCTTGGAACCCATAAGCAATTTCTTCTAAGTCTTTTAAACGTTGTATGTAAGAATCTAAGACCTGTCTTCTTGCGCCTGGTCTTGCTCCAGAGATAGCATCACAAACTTGAATAATAGGAGAAATTAAATATTTCATTTCAATTTCGTCGTGGTGAGCTCCAATAGCGTTACATACTTCTTCTTTTTCACCATATTTTTCTGCCCATTGCATCCCTAAAATAGCATGTGGTAATTCACTTTCTGTTTCAGGCACTTTACCAATATCGTGTAATAAACCTGCTCTCTTTGCAAGTTTTACATTTAAGCCTAGTTCAGCGGCCATTAAACCACAAAGTTTAGCCACTTCTCTTGAGTGTTGAAGTAAGTTTTGACCATAAGAAGAACGGTACTTCATTCTTCCTACTATTTTTATTAATTCAGGGTGTAATCCGTGAATTCCTAAATCAATAACGGTTCGTTTACCTACTTCTATAATTTCTTCTTCAATTTGTTTTTGCGTTTTAGCAACAACTTCTTCAATTCGCGCTGGGTGAATACGTCCATCGGTTACTAATTTATGAAGTGCTAAACGAGCAATTTCTCTTCTAACTGGATCAAAACAAGAAAGAATAATAGCTTCAGGAGTATCATCAACAATAATTTCTACACCTGTGGCTGCTTCTAAAGCTCTAATGTTTCTACCTTCTCTACCAATAATTCTCCCTTTTACATCGTCAGATTCTATATTGAATACAGAAACACAATTTTCTATTGCCTCTTCTGTTCCTACACGTTGAATCGTATTAATGATAATTTTTTTGGCTTCTTGTTGTGCAGTAAGTTTGGCTTCTTCAATAGTTTCTTGAATATGAGCCATTGCTTCTGTTTTAGCTTCCGCTTTTAAGCTTTCAATAAGTTGATTTTTTGCATCTTCAGCCGATAAACCAGAGATAGTCTCTAATTGCTCTACTTGACTTTTATGTAATTTTTCAACTTCTTGTGTTTTCTTTTCGTAGAATTCAACTTTAGTGTTATATTCTTCAATTTTTTCTTCTAAATCGTCATTGACTTTTTTAGTTTTTGCCAATTCATTGGAAATTTGAGACTCTTTGTCTCTTGTTCTCTTTTCTGCTTCTGCAATACGTTTGTCTTTAGCTAAAATCTCTTTTTCATGTTCAGATTTTAGTTCTAAAAATTTTTCTTTTGCCTGAAGCAATTTGTCTTTTTTAATTGTTTCTGCCTCTGTTTTGGCATCTTTTAATATAGAAGCGGCCTCTTTTTTTGCATTTTTTATTAAATTTGAGACATTGCTTTTTTCTAAAAATTTAGCAACTCCAAATCCACCTGCAATTCCGGCGACGATACATAAAATAATTGTTAGTGTCATAATTTAATTGTTATATATAAAAAAAGCCTACATTAGGAGTTTGAATAAACTCGTAAAAACAGGATTTGAGCTAGCGCATTGTTCAAGGATTTCCGCAAGGGAACATGCTTTAGTAATGCAGATTTACTCACTTTAATAGTTAGTGTTGAGTTTATCAAAATTATACTAATGTAGGCAGTATCTTTAGTTTATTTTTAAGAACGTATTTCTTTATTTATTTTAAGAAACTTTCGATTTTATCGTCTAATTTTTTTAATCGTTCAAAAGCATCGTCCAAATCTGTACTTTTATCTATTTGCTTTTGTTCAATTTGAGAAGCAAATTGTAAGGCGCACATGGCTAATACATCTTGCTTATCTCTTACGGCATAGCTTTCTTCAAATTTACGTATCGTAGCATCAATTTTTTTTGAAGCGGTACGTAACCCTTCTTCTTGTGAGGTTTCCACTGTTAATGGATACACCCTGTCTGCAATCGATATTTTAATTTTTAACTTTTCTGTCATTTTATTCAGAAAGTTGTGCTATACAATAATCAATCTCTCTAATTAGAGCGTTTATTTTCAGCTTGGTTTCTCGTTTATATTCTTCACTGCCTAGAAGAGAATTGGTAATTTTTAAGCTTTCAAGCTCTTGTTCTAATGTGCGAATAGTTTTTTGTTTCTCTTGCATCATCTCTTTTACAGCATTGACCTCTTGGGTTAAATCTTGATTTAACTTCTCTAAATTCTCCAATTTTTTTGATAATTTGAAGAATTTAACTTCAAGAGAATCAATTACTTTTGATAATTCACTCATTACTACCAAATTTCTTTTCTTGATTTTACAAATTTAGAATTACTAATTTAAAATTCAATGTTTTTTTAGAAAAATTTACATCTTTTTTTTAAATAAGTACTAAATGTTTAGTAATCAGCAGTATGTTTGCTTTTTATAAAGTCTACAATTAGGGTCGCTATTAATTTTCCTGTTAAATGATTGTTGTTAGAATGGTCTAAATCTGGTGCTCCTTCACAAATATGAAAATAACTTGCTTGTTCTTCTTTGCCAAAGAAATGAATGAAATGTCGGGCTTTTTCTATGCTAAACCCGCTTAATGTCATAGCACTACTGTAAATACCTGGCAACGCATCCAGATCTAATTCTATTCCAAAAGGTGTATCATTTATGAATTTTAAAGCGCTACTTAATTCTGAGGTAAAACTCTTTTCTTTTCTAACAGCAATTTCTTCGTAGGTGTTGTATTTTATGCGTTCGGTTATAGATTTAATTGTATTGAAAACGCTTTTTGAAACAAAATTTTCATGTAGTCCAAAAATGAAATATTTTTTTAAAAATCCATCTTCAAAGGCGTAAGTAAAACCATTTCCGCTATGTCTACCTTCCATAATTCTAAAATCAGTATGGGCATCAAAATTTATAGCATTAATAGGTTTTCCTTTGGCTAATGCTAATCCTTTGATATTGCCATAGGCATTGTTGTGACCGCCGCCAATAATTATTGGAATTTTTCCAGCTTTTACTACTAAGCAAATTAAATGAGAAACTTCTTTATCTATTCGCTCTACGAGTTGAAAAAGTTGTTTTCGTTCTTCTTTATTACTTGTACTTAGTTTTGAAGCAATAGCCATTTCTTCTGAAAAATCTAATTCGCCTAATGCAATTAGTTCGCTTCCTTTGCAAAATTTATTATGCTGGAAGTTTACTAAGCTTTTTAGTGCACTACTAAATGCTGAAGCTGTTCCAATTCGGCCTAAATTTGCTTTTACACCGATATCTTCGGGCAGACCTATTAGGGCAAATTTTGCTTCACAATTTTTTAAAGATTCAAAAATATCTTCATCCTTAGGTAATGTAATTATTTTTTCGCCAAATTTTACTTCACCGCTTCTGTGTTGGGTAATTTTAGCTAAATCAGTGCTACTAAATAGTTTTAATTTTTCCATAGGAGAATGTTAAATCTGTTGACAAATATACTATTTCAATAAAGAATACGTTTATATTAGTAGTAAATTTAAAATTAATTTTATTTTTGCAATTAACACAATCAAATCTAAAAAAATGAATCTATCACAATCAAATTCTAGAAACTCTGGGTTGAAAGCTATCATAGTTATTCTACTTTTATTATTGTTAGGTAGCTTGGCTTATACGTATAAGTTGCAAACAGAAACTACAGAAGCAACTACTAAGTTAACTTCTGATAAAGAAAAATTACAAGCTGAGTTAGAAGCTAAAATTGCAGAATATAACACCGCTATTGCCGATAATACGGCCTTGAAAGGGGAATTAGAAGAAGAGCAAGCAAAAATGGTTGAATTGTTAGAGAAATTAAAAAAATCTGAAGGAGATGCATCGTCATTAGCTAAATTTAGAGTTCAATTTTCACAATTAAAACGTGATATGAACAATTTAGTTGCAGAAAACAATTCTTTAAAAGAACGAAATACGAAGCTTTCAAAAGATTTAGACAGTACATCTACTGAATTAAATGTTGCTAAAACGTTAAATGATACATTAAAGAACAGTAATAGTAAATTAGCTAAAACAATTGAAAAAGGACAAAAATTAGCTTTATTAAATTTACAAATGCTGGCCGTTAAGCAAAAAAGCTCTGGAAAACAAATACCTACCGATAAAGCAAGTAAAGCAGATGTGCTAAAAGTAAGCTTTTCCATTGCTGAAAATCAAATTGCTAAAAAAGGAGATAGAACCTTTTACGTACAAATAATTGACAGTAAAAGTAATGTGTTAGGGGATAAAAAAGGTGAAAATTTGAATGGAAATTTCTTATCCTATAGTTTTTTAAAAACGATTAAGTATGAAAATAAAACTACTCAAATTCAAGAGGATTTACCTGTTAAGAATTTGAAAGAAGGTACGTTTTTTGTAAATGTATTTGATAAAGAAGGAAATGTAGTAGTTAAATCTTCATTTGATTTAAAATAATTTCCTTGGAATAACCTATAAAAAAAGGGAGCAATTTGCTCCCTTTTTTTATTCTGTTTTTGGTTTAATCTCATTAAACTTTTCATTCACTTTTTTCCAGTTGATGACATTGTAAAAAGCCTCAATGTAGTCTTTACGTTTATTTTGATATTTTAAGTAATATGCATGTTCCCATACATCTAATGCTAGTATTGGTTTTCCTTTTTGTTCGGCATTCGGCATTAATGGATTATCTTGGTTAGTAGTTGTTGTAATTGCTAATTTACCATTCGTGTCAACAATTAACCAAACCCACCCTGAGCCAAAAATTTTGTTTGCCTTTTCTGAAAATTGTTTTTTAAACTCATCAAATGAACCAAAATCTAAAGTGATTTTTTCTGCTATTTCATCAGTTGGTTCGGTAGCATTTTGACCTAAAATTTCAAAAAATAAATTATGGTTATAATATCCTCCGCCGTTATTTCTTACGTCTGAATTTTTAGGATCTAATTTTGCTAGAATTTCTTCAATGTTTTTATTTTCTAATTCAGTCCCTTTTACGGCAGCATTTAATTTGTTGCAATAATTTACATGGTGTTTCGAATAGTGAATTTCCATTGTTTTAGCATCGATGAAAGGTTCTAGTGCATTGTAAGCATAAGGTAGTGGAATCATTTGAAATGGGCCATCTGGATCTTCAGCTTTTACATCATCTGGGTCTCCAACTTGTTGTGAGACTGCTTTTTCTGGTTCGGGAATGGTTACTTCTACCAAGTCTTTATCTTTTTTGCAACCCCCAAAGGATAATAGAGATAAAAACAATATTCCTGTTTTTAGTATGTTTTTCATTTTAAGTAGTATTTAGATTCTTTACAAAATTAAAAAAAGATATACATTACTGTCTATCTTTTAACAATTGATTTATAATTTCAATGTATTTTTCTTTTGCTTCGTCAGGAGAAATGTGTTTGACTTGCATCCATGCATTTATTTTAAATGCATTTCTTAAGTCATTTGGTTCTAAACCGTAATGTGAATGTGTTATAGTTTCTGAAAGCCCTTGCTTGTAATAGCCATATAATACCAATTGAATGTCTTGAGGAACACTCTCTTTTGGTATTTTATTAGCATTTTCCAATGCTTCGTGGAATAATTCGTCTAATGTTTTTTTTGACATTAAGATAATTTTGATATGATAGTTTTATTTCCAATGGCTTTATCACCTAATTTTACTTCTATTGGAGTGCCAATGGGTAAATATAAATCTACTCTTGAACCAAATTTGATAAAACCTGCGTCTTGACCTTGTACTACGCGCATTCCTTCTTGGGCATAATTAACAATTCTACGTGCTAATGCCCCAGCAATTTGTCTATATAGAATTTCACCATATATTCTGTTGTCAATAACTACTGTCGTTCTTTCGTTTTCTTCGCTGGCTTTTGGATGCCAAGCAACCAAATATTTTCCTGGATGATATTTACTGTATTTAACTATTCCATTTGCAGCATATCTAGTAACATGTACGTTTATTGGAGACATAAATATAGAAACCATTAAGCGCTTGTCTTTAAAATATTCTGGTTCATATACTTCTTCAATAACTACAACTTTACCGTCAACGGGTGCCAAGATGTGCTTGTCACTATTGTCTGCTTTCCTTACTGGGTTTCTAAAAAATTGTAATATCAAGATTAAAAAAGCTACAATTATAAGTTGGAAAATTTTACATAATACGGGATAGGTATCATTTAAAAAATAATCAAGTATAAAAATACTGCCTGTTGAGAAAAACGTTGAAAATAAGATTATTTTAGCTCCTTCTTTATGAAACATAGTAAAAATAAATTAAATAAAATAAATATATAAAAGGTGTAACAAAAATTACACTATCTAATCGATCTAAAATGCCGCCATGGCCAGGCATAATGTTTCCACTATCTTTAATTCCAGCTTCTCTTTTGAATTTAGATTCTACTAAATCACCAATAGTACCTAATGAAGCAACTAATAGAGCTGTAATAAGCCACAAAGTTACACTAAAAAAAGTAAAATAATAACTAATTATGATTCCCGCTAAAAGAGTGAATAATAGTCCACCAATAAAGCCTTCTATCGTTTTTTTTGGTGAAACACGTTCTAATAGTTTTGTTTTACCCCACGTTTTCCCAACTAGATAAGCAAAAGTGTCATTGCACCAAATTAGAATAAATATGGAAATAACAATTTTGTATTCTGCAGGACTTTTGAAATTAGGAAGAAGAAGTAATAATATAAAAGGAAGCGTTATGTATAAAAATAAGTGACTATATGTTTTATGGTTTTGCGTAAAGGACTTGTTTTTAAATAAATTAGTAATTAACAGTAAATTATACAAAAAGCACCCAATACTTATATATGTAAATTGGATAGGAGAGGGAGGCGCTATAAAAACAGCTAAGGCTAATAAGGTGCCTAAGCCTATAAATATATAAGGGTATTTATAATTTGTCATTTTTGAAAATTCAAAAATACTCAAACACATAAAAATAGTAAAAATGATATAAAAACTAACTGACGAAAAAAGTGTGCAAAAAACTAATAGAGCTACATAAACAGCTCCTGACAGGGTTCGAGTTAAAGTTTCATTCATTTTATAAATCTTCTAGTAGGAGTAGGTAAAGATTTTTGTGACAACTTCCATAATTTAAAAAATCATCTTCTGAGGTTTTTTCAAAATATTTTATAGCCGTAATATTTGTTGGGTATTCCTTGTCATATTTAGATTTAATACTTCTTAACCCATCGCCTTTTGACATTAATATTTGACTAGTTGATGCAAAGACTACAACATTCGCAGGTAACTCGTCTATTTTAAATTGCTTTAATTGTTTTGAAGAAAAAAGAATAGAACCTTCATCTGCAATTAGATTTTCACAAGAAGTGAAGAAAAATGAAGGATTTTGAATGTCAGTAAAGTTTAGTTTGTTTTCTTCTAAAAAGTTATATAATCTACTGTCAAAACAACAAACATCCCTTTCAAACCAATCATTTTCTTCTAAAATATTTTCAAAGTTTTCGTGTACTTCATTTATGTTTACACAATATATGAATTTACCGCCATTTTCTCTGAATTTGAAAGTAAACAATTCGTCAACAGGTAATATTTCGTCTGGCAAAAATTGACTTTTATTGTCTATTTTCTCCTGATTTTCATTTTCGCTTTGAGTACCAAATATTTTTTTAAAAATATTCATGTTTTTCTTCTAAATGATTCTTAACTTCCAAATATAAAAAAATCTTAGTTCCAAAAAACATTTGAACTAAGATTTTTTCATTTTCGAACTAAATTTTATTCAATTATAGGTTCTTCTGCTATTTCGAAAGGTCTTTTTCCAAAAATATTTTCTAAATCATCTTTGAAAATCACTTCTTTTTCAATTAAAATGGAAGCTAATTCTTCTAATTTTTCTCTATTTTCTGTCAAAATTGTAATGGCTCTTTGATATTGCTCTTCAATTAGCGTTGAAATTTCACTATCAATTACCTTGGCAGTTTCTTCAGAATAAGGCTTAGAGAAATTATAATCACTTTGACCAGTAGAGTCATAATAGGTTATATTTCCTAATTTGTCATTAAGACCATAAATAGTTACCATAGCTCTTGCTTGTCTAGTTACTTTTTCTAAGTCGCTTAAAGCGCCAGTTGAAATTTTATCAAAAACTACTTTTTCTGCTGCACGACCACCCATAGTTGCGCACATCTCGTCAAGCATCTGTTCTGTTCTAACAATTTGTCTTTCCTCAGGTAAATACCATGCTGCTCCTAAACTTTGTCCTCTAGGTACTATCGTTACTTTTACTAATGGAGCCGCATATTGTAACATCCAACTTACTGTAGCGTGTCCAGCTTCATGAATGGCAATTGCACGTTTTTCTTCAGGAGTAACAATTTTGTTTTTCTTTTCTAAACCACCAACAATTCGGTCAACGGCATCCAGAAAATCTTGTTTGTTTACACCTTTTTTATCCTTTCTCGCGGCAATTAATGCTGCTTCATTACACACATTAGCAATATCTGCACCCGAAAAACCAGGAGTTTGTTTGGCTAAAAACTCAGTGTCTAATTCTTCTAATTTGGTAATGTTTTTTAAATGTACTTCAAATATTTCTTTTCGTTCTCTAATATCTGGTAAATCCACATAAATTTGTCTGTCAAAACGTCCTGCACGCATTAAGGCTTTATCTAAAACATCAGCTCTATTTGTTGCTGCCAAAACAATAACGTTGGTATCTGTACCAAAACCATCCATTTCCGTTAATAATTGATTCAGTGTATTTTCACGTTCATCATTACCACCTGAAAAATTATTTTTTCCTCTCGCTCTACCTACGGCATCAATTTCGTCAATAAATATTATGGCAGGCGCTTTTTCTTTCGCTTGTTTGAATAAATCTCTCACACGTGATGCACCCACACCTACAAACATTTCTACAAAATCAGAACCAGATAATGAAAAGAAGGGTACTCTAGCTTCGCCAGCTACTGCTTTAGCTAATAATGTTTTTCCTGTTCCTGGAGGACCTACTAGAAGTGCTCCTTTTGGAATTTTTCCACCTATACTTGTGTATTTTTCAGGGTTTTTTAAGAATTCTACAATTTCTTGAATTTCTTCTTTAGCACCTTCTAATCCTGCTACATTTTCAAATGTAACTCGTGTGTCATTTTTTTCATCAAATAATTTAGCTTTAGATTTTCCTATACTAAATATTTGTCCGCCACCGCCGGCACCGCCTCCCATTCTTCTTGACATAAAATAGAAAAACCCAATGATTAAGAATGTTGGCAGCAAGAAAGTGATAATTTCTCCCCAGTCGCTCGTTGTTTTGAAATTATAGTTTGCTAATAATTTTTTCGCCTTTGCTTCATCTAATTTTTTTTGAAACAATTCAGCGGAACCAATACTTTCAATTACGTAGTGCGGACCCGTTTTATTGGTTGATTTAAAAACACTATTTTGGTTTTTTTTAAGTTGGGGATTTGCAAGTCCTCTTTGATTCAAAACAATTTCAGCTGTTTTGTCATTATAAACCACAACTTCCTGTATCTCATTTTTTTGAACTAATTCTTCAAATTTTGAAATTGATATAGGTTCAGGAAAGCCTAATGAAAAGCTTTTATCAAAAAAATTGATGGCTAAGAAGAGTAAAATAATTAGTGTTGGAAAAAACCAAGGACCAATTTTGTATACTTTAATTTTTGGTTTATTGTTTTCTGACATAAGTGCTTAAAATTTATTTTCTAATGATGTGATTTTAGCATCACCCCAAAGACTCTCGATGTTATAATATTCTCTAATGTGTTTTTGAAATACATGAACTACAATACTTACATAATCCATTAATACCCATTCTCCATTGTCTGTTCCTTCTACGTGCCAAGGCTTATCTTTTAATTCCTTTGAAACACCTTTTTGTACCGAATTTACGATAGCATTAACTTGTGTGTTTGATGTACCATTGCAAATTACAAAATAATCACACACTCTATTGTCAATTCCTCTTAAGTCTAATATATCTATATCTAACCCTTTTACATCTTCAATTCCTTTGATTATACTTGCTAGTAAATCATCTATACTGTTATTTTTTTTTGTCATCTATTATTTTTTCGTTTTTTGCAAAGGTATCATTTTTTGTTTTTACTTTTGAAACAAAGTTAAGTACTAACAAAAAATCTTACTATGTATATTATCAAACTCAGTGCCATTGATTCAACAAATTCTTATTTAAAGGAATTGGTATCGCAAAAGACTGTGGAAAATTTGGCTGTAGTTTGGACTACTAATCAAACGAATGGGCGAGGTCAAATGGGGGCAAGTTGGATTTCTGAGCAAGATAAAAATCTAACTTTCAGTGTATTGGTTAAAGATGTTCTTAAAAATATAAACGAAGTGTTTGATTTAAATGTTTGTGTAGCTGTAACGCTTATTGAGGTGTTAAAAGAATTTAATTTACCAAAATTAGCTATAAAATGGCCAAACGACATTTTGGCAGACCAAAAAAAGATAGGAGGTGTGTTGATTGAAAATAGTATTAAAAGTGCAGGTGAATATTTGTCTATTGTTGGCATTGGCATAAATGTAAATCAAGATGATTTTTCTGGGTTACCTCAAGCATCTTCAATAAAAAATATATCAGGAATAACTGTTGATATTGAAGTGTTGTTACGTCAGTTTTTACATCAGTTTGAATTAAACTTAGTTCAATTTCAAAGTCAGGGATCTTCTTTTTTTTGGGAAAGCTACCATAAATATTTATTTAAATGTAAACAGCCTGCTGCTTTTGAAAAACAAGATGGAACTCAATTTATGGGTATCATTCGGAAAGTAACCCAAACAGGATTTCTCCAGATACAACTTGAAGATGATGCTATACAAGAATTTGAAGTTAAATCTATAAAACTACTTTTCTAACTAACATTCTACAAAGGTTTGTTAAATACACCAAAATTTCTTCTTAAATAATTACCTTTGCATTGGTTTTTAAAAAAGCAACTATACTATGTTACAAAAAATACTCGCACCGTTTTATTCTACACGTTTAATGGCCATTTTGTTTATTGTTTTTGCCGCTGCAATGGCTGCTGGAACATTTATTGAAGATGCTTACAATACTGAAACCGCTCGAATTTTAGTTTATAATGCCTGGTGGTTTGAATTAATTATGGTGTTTTTTGTGATAAACTTTTTTGGAAACATTAAAAGATATCAGTTGTATAAGAAAGAAAAATGGGCCACACTTTTATTACACCTTTCTTTTATATTTATAATTATTGGTGCATTTGTTACACGATATATTAGTTATGAAGGTATGTTGTTAGTAAGAGAAGGAGCTACTTCGAATATTGTATACTCTGACATGCCTCATATTACTGCTTTTGTTGATGGCAACTACAAAGGTGAAATGAAACGAAAAACGATTGAAAAACAAGCACTTTTTTCTAAAGCAGTAAAAAATTCGTTAACAATTTCTGATGATTTTGATGGAAAACCTTTTACCATTGACCTACAAGAATTTTTTTTAAATGCTAAACAAACGTTTAAACCAAATCCAAATGGAAAAACTTATTTGAAGTTAGTAGAAGCTAGTCAAGGAAATAGAAAAGAGCATTTTCTTTTAGATGGAGAAGTAAAAAATATTTCAAACCTATTATTTGCATTTAATAAAGCAACACCTGGCGCCATTAATATTACTGCAAAACAAGATAGCTATACTATACAAACGCCATTTGAAGGTAATTATATGCGAATGGCAGATAAAAAACAAGGAGTTGTTCAAGCGAATAGCTTGTCTGAATTACAATTCCGTTCGTTATATAATGTAGGTGGTATTCAATTTGTTTTACCAGAATTACCTGTAAAAGGAACTTTAGAATTGCAATCTGATGACAATTACAAAGATAAAAACACAGACGATGCAGTTGTTTTAAAAGTGACTTCTGAAGGAAAAGAAGAATTAGTTACGTTATTTGGTCAAAAAGGAAAACAAAGTGAGCCTAAAAGTTTTAAATTAGGTGAGTTAGAATTTACATTGCTTTATGGAAGTAAAATTCATCAATTGCCTTTTTCAATAAAATTAGATGATTTTATTGCGGAAAAATATCCAGGAACAGAAAAGAGTTACGCTTCTTTTAAAAGTAAAATTCAAATACAAGATACACAAGAGAATACAACGGTTAAAGATAGTGTATACATGAATCATGTTTTAGATTATCGCGGGTTTAGATTTTTTCAGGCAGGTTTTGATCCTGATGAACAAGGTACACATTTGTCTGTGAATCATGACTTTTGGGGAACTTGGATTACTTATATTGGTTATTTTTTATTGTACTTTGCTTTAATGGCTATACTTTTTGATAAAAATACTCGCTTTGCAGATTTAAAGAAAAAATTAGATAAAGTGAGAGGCAAAAAGAGCGCCTTAACCATGCTTTTTTTATTTTTCTCATTTGTTGGAATGGCCCAAAAACATAGTGCTATACATGCTCATGATGCTAAAGTAGTGCAAAAAATGCCGTCTTCTGAAGAAGCTTTAAAATACATTAAAAAATATAGTATTCCCGAAGAAAAAGCAGCTGAGTTTGGTAAACTAGTTATTCAAGATGAGGGAGGAAGAATGAAACCTATTAATACGTTCTCATCAGAATTACTTCGAAAAGTATCAAAGAACGATACGTTTGAAGGTTTTACTTCAGATCAAGTATTTATTTCCATGAATCAATTTCCTCAATATTGGGTGCATGTGCCTTTAATTTATTTGAAGAAGGGGAATGATAGTATTCGTAATCTTTTAGGAATAGATAAAGAAGCGAAATATGCCTCAATGATTAATTTCTTTGATGCGCAAGGCAATTATAAAATTGAAAAACAAATAGAAGAAGCTTACAAAGTGTCTATACCCAATCAGTTTCAAAAAGATTTTATAGAGGCAGATAAAAAAGTTAGATTGCTTAATCAAGCCTTGAGTGGTGAAATTTTGAAAGTGTTTCCTTTGCCAAAGGATAAAAATAATAAATGGGTTTCTTATTTAGAACTTAATCATTCCACAAATACTCCTTTAGATATTGTTAAGAATGCTTTACCCTTTTATCTGAATGAATGTGTCAACGCCACACAAACTAAAAACTATAAAGTGGTCGACCAACTTTTGAAAGGAATTAGCGATTATCAAAAGAAATTTGGCGCAAAAGTGATGTTGTCAGAGGAAAAAATCAATACAGAAATTCTGTATAATAAATATGATATTTTTAAGAAGTTATTTTCATGGTATTTATATGCAGGTGTCTTGATGTTCCTATTTGTGATTTGGAAAATATTTAGTAAAAAGAGATGGGTGGCCATAGCAACTAAAGCTTCGCATATAATTATAGGATTATTATTTTTAATGCATTTAGGAGGATTACTTATACGATGGTATATTTCGGGTCATGCACCGTGGTCTGATGCGTATGAGAGTATGATTTATGTAGCATGGGCAACAATGTTTTTTGGTTTAGCTTTTGGAAGAAAGTCTGAATTAACAGTCGCTTCAACTGCTTTTGTTACAGCCATTATCTTAATGGTAGCACATTGGAATTGGATGGATCCAGCTATCGGAAATTTACAACCTGTTTTAAATTCGTATTGGTTAATGATTCACGTAGCGGTTATTGTAGCGAGTTATGGACCTTTTACGTTAGGAATGATTTTGGGCTTAGTGGCGTTGTTTTTAATGATTTTTACCAATGCAAAAAACAAGCAAAAAATGGATTTAACCATTCAAGAAATTACTTATATTAATGAAATGGCATTGACTGTGGGACTTGTCATGTTAACAATAGGTAATTTTTTAGGGGGACAATGGGCAAATGAAAGTTGGGGACGTTATTGGGGTTGGGACCCAAAAGAAACTTGGGCATTAATTAGTATTATGGTGTATGCGTTTGTGATTCATGCACGATTTGTACCTGCTTTACGTGGTAAATGGATTTATAATGTGATGAGTGTTTTTGCTTTTGCAAGTATTTTAATGACTTATTTTGGAGTGAATTTTCACTTAAGTGGTATGCATTCTTATGCTACGGGTGAAAAACAGGCTGTAGAAATATACGTGTATATTGCTTTAGTTGTTGTTCTAATTGCAGTAATAGCTTTTTGGAAATATCAAAAATTTTATAAAAAATAAATAGTATGAGAATAGTAACATTTTTCGCGCCGCTTTTTATTGGTTTACTCGCGTGTTCGCAAACACCAAAAATGGCAATTGTTTCAGAAATTAACCATTCAAAACAAAATGAAAATACTATAATGAGCACAAATACCATTTACGATTTTAAAGTAAAAGATTTAGCTGGAGCTGAATTTGATTTTACTTCATTAAAAGGAAAAAAAATTATGATTGTAAACACGGCTTCTGAATGTGGTTTAACGCCTCAATATGAACAATTACAGACGGTTTACGAAACATATAAAGATGAAAATTTTGTTATTGTAGGTTTTCCAGCAAATAATTTTGGCGCTCAAGAACCAGGAACGAATGAACAAATAGCAACGTTTTGCAAAAAGAATTATGGTGTAACGTTTCCTATGATGGCAAAAATATCGGTTAAAGGGAATGATATGCATCCCATTTATCAATTTTTAACGCAAAAAGTTAAGAATGGATTACAGGACAGTGAAGTACAATGGAATTTCCAAAAGTATTTGATTGATGAAAACGGACATTTAGTAAAAGTAATTTCGCCAAGAACGCTCCCTAATGACGCAGAAATCATCAATTGGATTGAAGGGAAATAATATAGTGAACAGTCTCAGTCTCAGTGTTCAGTATTATGTTGACTGCGACTGAACACTGTGACTAATTTTAAAGCATTTTCTGTACAATAACGGAATGCAACCATCGATTAAATTTGTACCCTGATTCTTTAATAAACCCCACTTCTTCAAAACCATATTTTTTGTGAAAAGCAATACTATTTGTGTTTTCTGAGTCTATTACACCTATCATGGTGTGTAGTTCTTGCTGTTTAGCTACTTTGATTAATTCGGTTAATAAAACTTTACCAACGCCTATTCCTATTGCTTTTTTATGGGCATAAACAGAATGCTCAACGGTAAATTTATAGGCTTCTCTGAAACGAAATTCACTGTAAAAACCAAAACCTATTAGTTGTCCGTTTAGTGTAGCTACTAAAATGGGAAATCCTTTTTTTAATTTATCATCGAAAATGGCAAGTTGATTTTCTAGTGTCCTAGGATTATAGTCATACAAAGCGGTTGAGTGTAAAATAGCATCGTTGATGATATCTAATATTGCTGAGCAATCTTGAGTTTCATATGCTCTAACGAGAATTTCCATTTTTTAGAATAATTTTAGTTGTAAAAATAAGAAAAACCTTTTCAACTTTGTAACTTTGTCTTTCAGAATAAATAAAATGATGTATCCTAAAATTCCTTTAGCGCAAAATCTTATTGAGATATTTAAACAAAAAGGAGTCCAACATATCGTAATTTCACCAGGGTCAAGAAATGCACCTTTGACCATTGGATTTACTGCTAATCCATTTTTTAATTGTTACAGTATTGTTGACGAACGTTGTGCTGCATTTTTTGCCTTAGGAATGGCACAGCAATTACAACAACCCGTTGCTGTAGTTTGTACATCGGGTTCTGCACTATTAAATTACTACCCTGCCGTTGCGGAAGCATTTTATAGTCAAATTCCACTACTTATTGTTTCAGCAGATAGGCCGCAGAGTAAAATAGATATCGGAGACGGACAAACGATACGTCAAGAAAATGTATTTGCAAATCATTCCATATATAATGCTAATTTAAATGAAGAAGCTTCAGAAGAAAATGATTTAAAAATACAAGAAGCTATTTTTTATGCTGTTTCAAAAAAAGGGCCGGTACATATTAATGTTCCTTTTGAAGAACCTTTATATGAAACAACTGAATTTCTACATGGAGCTCCTGTTTTAGTTGATTTAATACAAAAAGAAGAAGCTTTTGTGCTTGATAAATCGTTTCAAGAGCAATGGCATTTAGCCTCAAAAAAAATGGTATTAGTTGGAGAATTAGCACCTAGTTCTATTTCTAACAAACTTATTCAAGATCTTGCTTCGGATCCCTCGGTTGTAGTACTTACAGAAAAATCATCTAATTTGCATCATGTTCAATTTATTGACAAAATTGACACATTGATTACTCCTTTAAATGAGGAAGAATTAACTATTTTAAAACCAGAAATTTTGCTCACATTTGGCGGAATGGTAGTTTCTAAACGTATCAAATCTTATTTAAGAAAGTTTCAGCCACAAGCTCATTGGCATGTAGATGAATTACGAGCATATGATACTTTTGGTGCCTTAAAAGAACATTTTGTAACACATCCAAATAGATTTTTAGCTCAATTATATGCACATCCACTAGAAAAACAATCGGATTATGCATCTATTGTTTTAGAAATTTGGAATAAAAAAGTACAAAAGCATAATACTTATTTAAAAGAAATGCCTTTTTCTGATTTTAAAGTTTTTGAGTATATAAGTAAGCATTTACCAAATCATTTTCAATTACAAGTGAGTAATAGTTCAGCTATACGTTATGTGCAACTATTAGATTTTTCTTCACTTACAAGCATATATTGTAATCGTGGTACAAGTGGTATTGACGGAAGTACTTCCACGGCTATAGGTGCCGCTGTAAAAGCGACCAGTCCCGTTTGTTTGTTAACAGGTGATATTAGTTTTTTCTATGATAGTAATGCCCTGTGGAACAATTACATACCTCGTAATTTTAAAATAATAATACTAAATAACAGTGGCGGAGGAATATTTAGAATTCTTCCAGGACATGAAGAAACAGCGACGTTTAACACATACTTTGAGACTTCACATGAATTGACCGCTGAGTATATGGCAAAAATGTATGGTTTGTCTTATTTTGAGGCTTGTGATTTTGAAACACTTGATTCCGTTTGGAATACTTTTATAGCTGAGTCAACGCCAAGTATTTTAGAAGTATTTACGCCAGAGAAAGAAAACGATAAAGTATTATTGCGTTATTTTAAAACTTTAAATTAATTAGTAGAAACAAAATTTAGTTTAGTATCGTAAATATATTTTTTTAAGTCCTCTTGAATACTTTTGTTTCCTTCATACTTTTTAAAAATAATGTTGTCAACTTTCCATCCATTATCAGGTATAAGTATGACATCTGCATAATTAGTTAATTCTTTATACGTTTTATTGTTGAACTCAACTAAGACTTTAATTTTATTTTTGAAAAGTTTTACTTCAAGAATTTTATGGTTGTAAATGCCTTCGTTTACTCGAGTAAATAAATCTCCATCCACTGTGAAAGGTTTGTCGGTAGGATAGGCGCTATTTTTAATAAGTTCAATTTCTTGTTCTTCTCTTTTTTTTGTTTTTCTAATTAAATCAATTAAGTCTCTAGACAATAATAGTGTATCCATTTTTCTAAAATCATTATCATTTTGATCATGTATTTTATAAAAATTATCGACTACTTTTGTTGCTTCTTCTTCATCAATTTTGTCGCATCCTATGCAAAAAATAAGACTAAAAAAATAAAATAGAAGTGCTGTTTTACGCATGTTAATCCTGTTGTAAATTTACCTTAACTAAGTTACTTGAAAAGGTTGGTTTTTAAATATTTACAAAGCTATTTAATTGCTTTATAATTTTAAAAAAAACAAGATTACATAAAGATGTGTAAAACAAAAATTATTTTTTTGCTTTACCGGGTTTATAAGTAAATTTTTCTACTGGATTGGTTTTTGTGTTTTTTGGTTTACCAAATTTTGGTTTAGTATTTTTTTGCGGTGTTACGTTTTTTTTCTCTGCAACTGATTTGGTATCAAACTCTTTTTTAAATTGAATTTTATTTTCCGAATGACTTTTAATTACGGCTAATGGATTTTTTGGATTTTCTTTTGTACCTCTTAAATAGATAACTAATCCATTTAAAAAGTTACGTAAAATTTGGTCACCGCATTCCACATATTTTGGATGTTCTTCATTTCTAAAAAAATTTCCAACTTCTCCTTTTGAAATTCTAAAATCGACTAATTCTAGTATTTCAGTAATTTGGTCATCACGCAGTTGTAGTGCAACACGTAGTTTTTTAAATATATCGTTATTTGTCATTTTTATTTTGTTGTCGCTTGAATTAAAAAAGCCAAAGATACGCTTTTGCAAATTGTTCACGCCATAATTTTTCATTATGTTCACCGCCTGGAATAATTACTTTTTTTGTCAACATTTTGCAGGTACATCTTTTTGTATTAACCAAATGAATAATTTCGTTACAATCCGATACCATATTTTCACTTTCATGATCACCACACATAAAATATAAATTTGCATCTAAATCTTTTGTTTTTTCAGTTAAATCAATGATTTCTTTTTTATTAATCCAAAAGGCGGGTGAAAAAACTCCAGCTTTTCCAAAAATTTCAGGATATTTTAAAATGGCATAATACGAAAGTAGACCTCCCAAGGAGCTGCCCATGATACCAGTATGATTTTTGCCAACTTTTACTGAATAATGTGAATCTATATATGGTTTTACAACCGTTACTATAAATTCTAAGTATGCATCAGCATTGCCACCACCATATTTTTCATTTTTATAGGGAGTTAATTCATTTATTCGATTAGCATTTCCGTGTTCAATACCTACTACAATAGTTTGAGCATGAAGACTATCTAATGTTTCATCAATATTCCATTCTCCTGAAAATGATTTTTTTGAATCAAATAGATTTTGTGCATCATGCATATAAAGTACGGAGAATTTTTTAGAATTGCTTTTGGAAAGTAGTGGCTTATAAATCCAAATTTTCTTGGTGATATGTAGAGATTCAGATGAAAGTGTAATGGAGTCTAACGTATGTTGCCCCAGAGCTTGCATTGAAAAAAATAAGTAAAGTAGTATAAAACAGTAAAATTTCATTAGTATATTTGGCTTTTTAAGATTATAAAATTAAGATAATAATGGATAGTCATCAAGAAAAATTAAGTTTATTACAAGAAATGATTGCTTTTGCCCTTGTAGATGGGGAGTTACACGATAATGAATATGATTTTATTGAAGTTGTTGCGCATGAATTATCCATAGATAAAGTGGCTTTATTAGAATTGTATAAAAATAAAACAGCTGTTCAAGTAATTAAAGATGAGTTTAATCGAATTTGTCAATTTTATCGTTTGGCGCTTTTAATGCAATGTGACGGCATATTGCATGAACGAGAACAGGTAAAAATAAATGAAATAGGGATTCGAATGGGACTGAATCCTTTTGCAATGAAGCGCATTTTGCATCTTATGCAAACAAATAAAAAAGGTGTTATCGATGGCCAAACCCTTTTAGCAATTTTTTCTGAACAATATAATTAAGGAGTTACAACTTTTCTTGCAATGCTTTTATTTCGTCTCTTAATTTAGCAGCTTGCATAAAATCTAGTTCTTTAGCCGCTTTTTCCATTGCTTTTCTTTTTTCTCTAATTCTTTTTTCAATTTCTGGTTTAGCTAAATATTCGGTTGGTTCCTCTGCGGCTACTTTAGGAGTATCTGAATAATTAAAACTTGCTATTTGATTCTTGCTTAAAGCATTATCAATTGACTTATTTAAAGCTTGCGGCGTTTTATTATGTTTAAAATTATAAGCAATTTGCTTTTCTCTTCGATAATTCGTTTCATCAATAGTTCGTTGCATCGAATTGGTGATTTTATCGGCATACATAATTGCTTTTCCATTTATATTTCGAGCCGCTCGACCAACAGTTTGTGTTAAGGAACGATGGCTTCTTAAAAATCCTTCTTTATCTGCATCAAGAATTGCGACTAACGATACTTCTGGTAAATCTAAACCTTCGCGAAGTAAGTTAACACCAATTAATACATCATATAATCCTTTTCGTAGGTCTTGCATAATCTCCACACGTTCTAGCGTATCTACATCAGAATGAATATAACGACAACGAATAGAAACTTTAGTCAAATATTTAGCTAATTCTTCTGCCATTCTTTTTGTAAGCGTAGTGACTAAAACACGTTCGTCTGCCTCACATCGAAGTTGAATTTCTTCAATTAAATCATCAATTTGATTGGTACTTGGTCGAACTTCAATGACGGGATCTAATAAGCCTGTGGGACGAATGACCTGTTCTACATAAACGCCTTCTGTTTTTTGCAATTCGTAATCTGCTGGTGTTGCGGAAACATAAACTACTTGATTTTGGAGTGCTTCAAATTCTTCAAATTTCAGGGGTCTATTATCCATGGCAGCAGGCAAGCGAAAGCCATATTCTACTAGGTTTTCTTTTCTGCTTCGATCCCCACCATACATAGCGTGAACTTGTGAAATCGTTACGTGGCTTTCATCTACTACCATCAAGTAATCATCTGGAAAATAATCGAGTAAGCAGAAAGGTCTTGTTCCAGCTTCACGGCCGTCTAAGTATCTTGAATAATTTTCTATTCCAGAGCAATACCCTAATTCTCGAATCATTTCCAAGTCAAAATTGGTTCGTTCTTCAAGTCTTTTGGCTTCCAAATGTTTGCCAATTTCTTTAAAATAATCTACTTGTTTTACCAAATCTTGTTGGATAGCCCAAATCGCATTTTGTAAGACATCTGGAGATGTTACAAACATATTAGCGGGATAGATATTTAATTTTTCATACCGTTCTAAGACTTGTGAAGTCTTTGCATCAAATGCTTCAATTTCTTCAATTTCATCTCCAAAAAAATGAATTCTAAACGGTTCGTCAGCATAACTAGGATAAATTTCAATAGTATCACCTTTTATTCTAAAGTTTCCAGCAGTAAATTCAGCTTCGGTTCTTGCATACAAACTTTGAACCAATCGATGTAGTAATTTTGTTCTCGAAATTTGTTGGCCATTTTCTAAACTAATGACATTTTTTTGAAATTCAACGGGATTTCCAATACCATACAAACAAGAAACAGAGGAAACAACCAATACATCTCTGCGTCCAGAAAGTAGGGCAGAGGTAGTGCTTAAACGTAATTTTTCTAATTCTTCATTAATAGATAAATCTTTTTCTATGTAGGTTCCCGTCACTGGAATAAAAGCTTCGGGTTGGTAATAGTCATAATAAGATACAAAGTATTGTACCGAATTATTAGGAAAAAACTGCTTGAATTCGGAGTATAATTGTGCGGCTAATGTTTTATTATGGGCTAAAATCAAAGTAGGTTTTTGTACTTCTTGGATAACATTAGCCATTGTAAAAGTTTTTCCAGAACCAGTAACCCCAAGTAAGGTTTGATATTTTTCACCTTCAACGATTCCTTTAGCTAATTTTTCAATAGCTTGCGGCTGGTCACCTGTAGGTTTGTAATCAGATACTACTTGGAATTTCATGGCTAATATAATTTTTCAGCTAAATACTTACCTGTTAATGATTTTTTATTTTTTGAAATTTCTTCTGGTGTGCCAAACGCGACTAAATTTCCGCCGTTTTCTCCACCTTCTGGTCCTATATCAATAATGTAATCCGCACATTTTATGAGTTCTAAGTTGTGTTCAATGACAATAATCGAATGCCCTTTTTCAATTAAGGCTTCAAAAGAAGTTAGTAATTTTTTGATATCATGAAAATGCAACCCTGTTGTAGGTTCGTCAAAAACAAATACCATTTTTTCTTTTGTTGCTCCTTTAACCAAGAATGAAGCTAATTTTATTCGTTGGGCTTCCCCACCAGACAAAGTAGAAGAAGATTGACCTAATTGTACATAGCCTAATCCTACATCTTGAAGGGGTTGTAATTTTTGTGTAATTTTAGTTTGATTATGTGTGCTAAAAAAGTGCAAAGCTTCATCAATAGTCATTTTCAATACATCATCAATGTTTTTTCCTTCGAAGGCAACTTCTAAAACTTCTTTTTTGAAACGTTTCCCGTTACATACTTCACATTCCAAATGGACATCAGCCATAAATTGCATTTCTATGGTTACTTCGCCATCACCTTTACACGTTTCACAGCGTCCGCCATCAACATTAAAAGAAAAATGTTTGGCTTGGTATCCTCTTAATTTAGAAGTAGTTTGTTTAGCATATAAATCTCTTATATCATCATACGCTTTAATATACGTAACTGGATTTGACCGAGAACTTCTTCCAATAGGATTTTGATCTACATATTCAATGTTTTTGATATGTGAAAAACTTCCTTCTAGGGTAGAAAATTGACCTGCTTTTTCGCCAATACCCGTTAATTTTTTTTGAAGTGCTGGAAACAAAATTTTCTTGACTAATGTACTTTTTCCGCTACCAGAAACACCCGTTATTACGGTTAAGCAATCTAAAGGAAAAATAACATCTATATTTTTTAAATTATTTTCTCTAGCACCTTTTATCTCGATATAATTTTTATAACTACGTCTTCTTTTTGGCACCTCAATACTTTTTCTTCCTGATAAGTAGTCTGCTGTCAACGAATCACTAGTAAGGATTTCGTTAAACGATCCTTGTGCCACTAATTGTCCGCCATGGGTTCCTGCTTCTGGCCCAATATCGATAATCATATCTGACGCTTTCATGATGTCTTCGTCGTGTTCTACTACGATAACAGTATTGCCTAATTTTTTTAGATTTTCCAAAACTGAAACTAATTTTTCAGTGTCTTTTGGGTGCAACCCAATACTTGGTTCGTCTAAAATATACATAGAACCTACCAAACTACTTCCTAACGATGTAGCTAAGTTAATACGTTGTGATTCCCCGCCTGATAAAGTAGCAGAATTTCTATTTAATGTTAGGTAATTTAAACCAACATCATTTAAAAATTCTAACCTATTCTGAATTTCTAAGAGTAAACGTTTAGCTACTTTAAAATCATATTCAGATAATTGTAAATTTTCGAAAAAAGGAATTAATTTAATAATAGGTAAGTCAACTAAATCAGAAATAGTGCTATCGCTAATTTTTATAAAGTTTGTTTCAATACGTAAGCGTTTGCCTTTACAAATAGGACATTTTGTTTTTCCTCTGTATCTTGAAAGGAGTACTCTGTTTTGAATTTTATAATTAGTAGCTTCTAGGTCTTTGAAAAAATCGTTTAGTCCTGTAAAATATTTGTTTCCTGACCAGATTAATTGTTTTTGCTCAAGGGAAAGTTCAAAATATGGTTTGTGAATAGGAAAATCAAATTTATGAGAATTGTTTACCAACTGGTCTCTGTACCAACTCATGCTTTCGCCTCGCCAAGGAAAAATCGCATTTTCATAAACAGATAAAGCAGTGTTTGGAATGACTAATTCCTCATCAATACCTATGATACTTCCATAGCCTTCACAAGAAGGACAAGCCCCATAAGGATTATTGAAGCTAAATAAATGAATATTGGGTTCTAAAAAATCGAGATTGTCTAATTGAAAATTAGTATTGAAAATGGTACGTTCATTTGATTCCACATTTTGAACATACAATTCACCTTTTCCTTCATAAAAAGCAATTTGTATAGCATCAGCAATTCGATTGTAAAATTCTTCTTCGTTTTTTACAACTATACGGTCTACAATCAATAGAATTTCTTTGTTAACCAGTGTTTTTTCCTCAATTAGCTCAAGCGTTGCTACAAAATCATCTAACCGTACCGTTTGATGGTCAATCAAAATCCTTGCAAATCCTTGCTGTAGTAGTACATTTAATTTATTGAGTAATTTTCTACCTTCTTCTAGATGAATAGGAGCAAGCAATAACCATTTAGAATCGATAGGTAATGATTGTATGTAAGTAACTACATCTGTAACGGTATGTTTTTTTACTTCAAGTCCAGAAATAGGAGAATAGGTTTTACCGATTCTTGCAAAAAGTAATTTTAGATAATCATAAATTTCAGTAGAAGTTCCGACTGTTGAACGCGCATTTGTGGTGTTTACTTTTTGTTCAATAGCAATAGCAGGAGCAATTCCTTTAATGTATTCTACTTTTGGTTTATCTAATTTTCCTAAAAATTGTCTAGCATAAGAAGATAGACTTTCTACATATCTTCTCTGACCTTCTGCATAAAGTGTGTCAAATGCTAAACTAGATTTACCAGATCCTGAAAGCCCTGTAATGACTACTAATTCATTTCTAGGAATGGCTACATCAATATTTTTTAAATTGTGTAATTGTGCTCCTTTGATTAGAATGAATTTTTTAGGATTTAAGGTTGTAATATCTTTAGGTATCATACTTTTTTTGTAAAATGAATACAAAGATAATTAATCTATATTAAGAAATTTAAAATCTTATAATTACTGCTTCAAAACTTTCAAAAATTATTCTTTTGAAAACGTTGTAGTTAGATTTTTTTAATTTTAACAACTATACAAAAGCTATACAATAGTATAATTTTTTTATTAAAATTAATTTAACTAATTGATAATCAATAGTTATATTAGTTACTTCTAAAATTTAATTTTTTTACTATTAAAAGATAAATGTATAGTTATTATATATATGTTACGAATTGTTTATGAATTTTAATCTATAATTTTACAATCGTTAACATTTAACTCATTAAATTAAATATTATGAAAAAAATTACTTTATTAATTATTGTATTGATTTCCTGCCTCGGATTTTCTCAAAATCTGGTAACAAATGGGGATTTTCAAACTGGAGTTGCAACGCCATGGACTGGAAATGCAGCAAACGTAGTTGACTTAGGTGCATCCAACTTTGTAAATCAAGCAAATATTACAGCTGCTGGTAATCCTTGGGATGTTAATTTAAGTCAAAATATTAATTTAGTAAGTGGCAAAACTTACAAATTAACATTTGATGCCTTTACAGATTCAGCTACTGGCACTAGAACGATACTTTCTGGATTAGGTCAAAATAATGCGCCCTACAATTCATCTACTTCAACGACAACGTTGACTTCTAATCTTCAAACTTTTACATATTTAATTACTATAACTTATGGTGATGCTGTAGGCGATAGAGTATTATTTGATATGGGAGCAGGCACAGGTTATGTATTTATTGATAATGTATCGGTTGTTGAAGTATTACCATTGATTCAAGATTTTGAAACACCCGTAACGTATTCAAATTTAGCTGCTTTTAGTGGTACTTCAGTTTCAGTGGTTGCTGATCCTGTTACAGGGACTTCTAACGGGCAAGTATTAAAAGGCATACAAGGTCCAGGGGGAGATATATGGCAGGGGGTTGAGTTTGTTCAAACTGCAAAAAAAGCAAAGTTGACCACAAACAAAACAATGACTGTAGATGTTTATTGTTCTCAAGCCTTTAACATATTAGCTAAAGTAGAACAAGGTGGAACAGCCCCAATTTCTGCGACTGGACAAGCATACACAACACCTGGTCAATGGCAAACGCTAACATTTAACTTTGCAGTTCCGATGGATAATACCTCGGTTGCAAACGGTGAATACCAAAAAATTATCTTTTTTGGAAATTGGAAATCAACTAATGATGGATTTAACAACCCGCTAGTTCCATTAACATTTTACATAAATAATATTAGAGCAGAAGAAACAATAATTCCAGTTACACTTCCTTTAATTCAAAATTTTGAAACTCCAAATACTTATACAAGTTTAGCATCGTTTAGTGGTTCTACTGCAACAGTAGTGAGTGATCCTGTTACAGGGGGTACTAATGGTTTAGTATTAAAAGGCGTTCAAGGGCCTGGAGGAGATATATGGCAAGGAATAGAATTTGTGCAAACTGAGAAAAAAGCAAAATTAACTACTAATAAAACAATGACTGTAGATGTATATTGTTCTCAAGCTTTTAATTTATTAGCGAAAGTAGAACAAGGTGGAACTGGTCCAAATTCTGCCAATGGGCAAGCATACACAACACCTGGTCAATGGCAAACGCTAACATTTAACTTTGCTGTACCAATGGATAATACAGCAACCGCTAATGGTGAATATCAAAAAATTATCTTTTTTGGAAACTGGAAATCAACAAATGATGGTTTTAACAGCCCATTAGTTCCATTAACCTTTTACCTTGATAATGTAAGAGCAGAAGAAGCTCCTGTAGTTCCTGTTACTGATCCGGCTCCTATGACACCGGCTCCTACACCGCCTGCAAGATTAGCTGCTGATGTTGTTTCAGCGTTCAGTGATGCTTATACCAATGAGGTAGTTTCAGCGTGGGGACCAGATTGGGGACCATTCTCTTCAACAATTGTTGATAATCCAATTGCTACAAATCCTACTAAAAAAATTAGTATGATAAGTGGAAAAACTTTTGCAGGTATTGTACTTGGTTCATATTATGATTTAACACAATTTACACATTTTCATATGGATTATTGGATACCAAGTCCTCTTTTAACTGGTCAAACAATAAGTATAAAATTATCAAATCATGCAGCTCAAAATGGAGAAACAAGCGGTATACAAACATTGCCTGTTCCACAAGGAGGTCAGTGGGTGTCATTAGATATTCCATTAGCTGATTTTGTAGCGGCATCTAATCCAGCAAATTTAGCTAGAAACTCAATAAAAGAAATTGTAATTACAGCTGCTAGAGCGGATAATCAACAGCCTCTATACATGTATTTTGATAATCTTTATTTTCATAAAAATACTACGTTAAGTAATGAAGAATTTCAACTTTCTCAAGTTAAACTATATCCAAATCCTGCCTCTAATATGTTAAATATACAATCGGCTAATACTATTCAAAGTATTGTGGTTTATAACGTTTTAGGTCAAGAGGTTTTAAATAAAGAAGTTAATAGTTTATCAACGGGAATTGATGTTTCAAGTTTTAGTAATGGAATGTATGTTGTTAAAACACTAATAGGAGGAGTAACTTCATCAACAAAATTCATTAAAGAATAATTTTAAGTCATTCAATAAAAAAAAGACTGCTATTTATGCAGTCTTTTTTTGTTTTAAATTATTAACAAGAATATTTTTGTTATCTTTAGTATCTAAATTTATTTAAAATGTATTATTTTAAAATTATTGTTACTTTTTTAATTGTATTAATTAACACCACAAATAGTTTAGCCCAGCAATTACCTCCTATTGTAAAATATTCTAAAGAAGTTTACAATGCAGGTATTCAAAATTGGATGATTTCTCAAGATAATCAACGGTTTATGTATTTTGCTAATAATGAAGGTTTATTAGAATTTAACGGTTCAAAATGGACTTTAAATCCTTCTCCAAATGAAACTATTATTCGTTCGGTCAAATGTATCAATAACAAAATTTACACAGGTGCTTTTATGGAATTTGGTTATTGGCAAAGAGCAACAAATGGAGAATTATATTATACTTCATTGAGTAACTCCATAAAATCAAAAATAAAAGATGATGAACAATTTTGGGGAATTTTCCCATTTGATAATTGGATCCTTTTTCAATCGTTGGAAAAAATTTATGCTTATAATACTAAGTCAAAGACATTCACAATTATTGAACCTAATAGTACCATAATTAAAGCTTTCAAAACATCTAATGGGATTTATTTTCAAACAAAAAATGGCTTATATGAAATAGATCAGGGTAAAAGTAAATTGTTTTTAAGTAATCAAATTATTAATCAAAATAAGTTGATAAATATTTATGAAACTCCAAATGGATTAATTTTAGTCACTCAAAAACTAGGTGTATATCAATATAAAAATGGACAACTAACTAAGTTTGTAACAGATATTGATACGCAAATTCAACAAAGTAATATTTATAGTAGTCAATTGTTATCCGATGAGAGTATTGCATTAGGATCCATTTCAAATGGTATTTTTATTATTTCAAAAGAGGGAAAAAAAATATATCATATTACCCAGAATTCAGGCTTAAGTAATAACACAGCACTTTCGTTATTTGAAGATTTAGATAAAAATTTATGGATTGGATTAGATAATGGTATTAATTGTATTAATTTAAAATCTCCTATTAATAGTTATTTAGATAATACGGGTGTTTTAGGGGCTATTTATGCTGCCGTAACTCATAACAATAAATTATATATTGGAACCAATCAAGGACTTTTTTATAAAAATTTAAATTCGGCTGACAAATTTGAGTTTGTGCCAAATACAAAAGGTCAAGTATGGTCACTATTTACTTTTCAAGATACCCTTTTTTGTGGCCATGATTCAGGTACTTATGTAGTGAATGGGGCTATTGCAAATTTAATTTTTTCAGGTTCGGGAACATGGAAATTTGAGCCGTATGGAGGGAATAACAATTATATTTTACAAGGCAATTATAATGGTATTTCAGTACTAGAAAAAAGGAATAATAAATGGGTGTTTAAAAATAAAATACAAGGTTTTGATTATTCTTCTAAACATTTTGAAATTATTGGTAAAAACGATGTTTATGTTAGTCATGAATATAAAGGGGTTTATAAATTTACTATCGATAATTTAATTTCAAAAGCTACAAATATTTTAAAATTTAAAAACCCTAAAAAGGGTAAGAATGCGTGTTTAGTTAAGTATAATAATTTTATTTATTATGCTTCAAAAGAAGGTGTTTTTAAATTAAATAATACAACTAAAACCTTTATTAAAGATAAATCTTTAAGTTCGATGTATCAAAATGATGAGTATGTTACTGGAAAAATGATTGTTGATAATTCAAATAAGCTTTGGTTTTTTACTAAAAATTATATTCATTATTACTCCTACGGAAAATTGTCTACGGAATTAAAGAAAAATAGTTTACCTATACCGTCTTCTCTAACAAATTCAATGCCCGGTTATGAAAATATTTTACAATTAGAAAATAATAAATACTTAATTGGTACTACTGATGGATTTTACATCCTAAAAAATGATGATTTTAAGTTTACTAATTATAAAGTTTCTATAATGCGAATTGCTAACACTATTGGCAATTCAAAACCTATTAATATACCTATAAACGGTGAAGTAAAATTATCCCATGATCAAAACAATCTAACATTTTATTTTACTGTTCCAGAATATGACAAATATATTAATGCTGAATATCAGTATAAATTAGACGGTTTTACTGATGAATGGAGTGAATGGTCATTTAATTCACAAGTAGTTTTTAAAAATTTGCCCGCAGGAGATTATACCTTTAGTGTAAGAGCTAAAGTTGCAAATTCAATTACAGATAATATTGCTACTTTTTCTTTTGAAATTCAAAAGCCATGGTATGCCAGTACTTTAGCTAAGTTATTATATTTTGTACTACTCATAATATTAGGTTTTTATATTCATAAATTTTATACTCAATATCATGAAAAAAGACATCAAAAAATTATTGCAGAAAATAATATTTTGTTAGAGCTTAAAGAATTAGAAAATGAGCAGAAAATAATGAAGATTAAGAATGAACAATTAATTCAAGATGTTGATAAGAAAAATAAAGAATTAGCTGTTTCTACGATGAATCTTATCAAAAAAACAGAACTTTTGAATATTATAAAAAGCGATTTAAAAAACTCATCAGATAGTACAACAAATAGAAGCATTAAATCTGTAATTACTACAATTAATAGGAACGTTAAAGAAGAAAACACTTGGAATGTATTTAAAGAGGCATTTGATAGTGCTGATAATAATTTTTTAAAGAAGGTAAAAGAAAGTCATCCAATTTTAACCCCTAATGATTTGAGGTTATGTGCGTATCTTCGATTAAATTTATCATCTAAAGAGATAGCTCCATTACTTAATATTTCAGTTCGAAGCATTGAAATAAAACGCTATCGTTTGCGTAAAAAAATGAATTTACCTCACGAAATGGGATTAGTTGAGTATTTACTAGCTATTTAGTACCTTGTTTTTTATGCGCAATAAACTATACATTACCTTAACAATTAGTATGTTGTTATCTAAGAACGTATTTTTTATTATTCAATGAAGGCTTTCTATTTAGCTAATTTTAGCTTTACAGAGGATGTTTCTGGGTTGTATATTTTTTGTAGAGGTTAATTATCATATATCGGAACAAATATTACTTTAATTTTATAAAATCAATTAAATTAAACAAGTATTCACAAAATTTAATAGTAACAAATGAAGAAAATCATTTTATTAGTTTTTTTATCTTATTCAACACTTTCCTTTTCTCAGGCAGATAAAGTAATAGTTGAAAATAGTAATTCTCGTTTTAAACTTAAAGTCAATGGAAGTGATTTTATTATAAATGGAATGAACTGGGATTATTTTCCAATTGGTACAAATTATAATTATAGTTTGTGGAAACAATCAGATGGTTTTATTCAACAAGCACTTGACCAAGAAATGAGTTTGTTGCAAAACATGGGGGTAAATACTATAAGAGTTTATACGGGTATACCAAAAAAATGGATAGAATATGTTTATAATAAGTATGGTATTTATACTATGTTAAACCATTCTTTTGGCCGATATGGATTAACTATTGATGGAAATTGGACGCCTAATACGGATTATTCTAATACAAAAACCAAAACCCTTTTATTAAAAGAAGTTGCAGAATTAGCTAATGAATATAAGGATACTAAAGGTTTATTGTTGTTTTTATTAGGTAATGAAAACAACTATGGATTGTTTTGGGATGGTGCAGAAACAGAAAATATTCCTGTTGATGAACGTAAATCTACATTACGTGCTAAAGCAATGTATAAATTGTTTAATGAAGCCTCGTTAACAATAAAATCTATTGATACGAATCATCCAGTTGCGATTTGTAATGGTGATTTATTATTTTTAAATATTGTAGCTCAAGAATGTAAAGATGTTGATGTTTTTGGAACAAATGTATATAGAGGCCAATCTTTTGGAGATTTATTTCAACGAGTTAAGCAAGAATATGGAAAACCAGTTTTATTTACAGAATTTGGTTCGGATAGTTACAATACAAATACTAATTCTGAAGATCAATTAGCGCAAGCAACCTATTTAAAACAAAATTGGAGTGAAATTTACGAAAATGCCGCAGGACTAAATAAGGCTGCAAATTGTATTGGTGGATTTACTTTTCAGTTTAGTGATGGATGGTGGAAATATGGACAAACTAAAAATTTAGAAATTCATGATGATATGGCTTCTTGGTCTAATGGAGGGTATCAATTTGATTTTGTTTCGGGCGAAAATAATATGAACGAAGAATGGTTTGGTATTTGTGCTAAAGGTAAAACTAATGCCAAAGGATTTTATGAATTGTTCCCAAGAGCATCTTATTATGTATTAAAAGAAGTGCATAAATTTAATCCACTTGAAAATGATTGTAATTTAGAAAAATTAAAAAAACATTTTAGTTCTATTAATATTATAGACGCAGTGTTAAAAGCGAGAAGTGATAAAGCATCTTTAGGTACTAGTGAAAATGAAATTTTAAAAATAAGTAATTTAAGAGCAGAATTTACAACATTTAATACTGGAGGTAGTTTATTGACAACTCCAATCCAATCGAATCCAGAAACAACATCATACCCAAATAAATTAGGTTTTGACTACATGCAATCCTATTATATAGGTGTTGAAGCAAACCCAACTTCAAACATGAAAGCAAATGTAAATGTTAACATTTTGGGGCATGTTGCAGAAAATCCAATAAATGAAATTTTTTATGAAAATAGAGGTAGAGTACAAAAATTAGTAACTGAAAATGGAACTGTTGTTCAATCAGATGTGAACAGAGTGCAAGTTTACAATGCATCCTATAGTTGGAATGAAAAACACTTTAATTTAAGAGGGTTTTATAGAACTGGTCATTACCATTGGGGTTACGAAGGAGACTTTTTTGCACTTTATCCAGAGGCAAATTATGGTCCAAATTTAGATATGTATAACGGAGAAATTTCAGGTTTTGAAATCGATGGAAAAAAAGAAATTTCAGGATTAAAAGCCGCATTTGGTCCACAACTTTGGTGGGGTGCAAATCCAGCATTTTTACTTAAGTATACTAAAAAAATTGGCAAATTTGACGCTACAGCAGTTTATCATGAAGATATAGATAAAGCCGCTGCTGCATTAACATCAATAGCTATTCCAATGCCAAAAACCAGAAGAGCTACAATTCATTTTAAATCAAGTTTTGGAAAACTTAATTTAGATTTTGGAGGTATTTGGGGCGGTCAACCACTAAATGGAAGAGTTTTTCAATTTGCAGTTCCTACTAACAACACATATACTATTTTTGATGATAAAGTGAAAAGTAGTGATAATTTTGGAGGTAAAGCAAAAATAACGTATTCAGGAGGAAGATTTAATTTCTATGCACAAGGAGCAATAATGGGATTAGTTGCGAATGGTGGTGCTGATAATACACAAACATTTACAGGTTGGAGACTAAAAGATAGTGGAAGTGGAAATCAAACAAATTTTTTAACTGGATTTACATATACAATTGGGAAATTACAAATTGCGCCAAATTTCTTATGGCAAAAACCACTAGTTGATGCAATGCCAAATGATGTAAATGCTCCTGGTAGATTAAGAAACATTCTTGATGATCCTTTTGTAGTAAGAGTAAATAGAGAAACGATTGGAGGAGAACTTTTACTTACGTATGATCCAACTCCAGCAACATGGATGTATGAATGGGACAATGATAGATCAGAGGATGCTAAATTTGCATTTAGTTCAGGATTTGTTTTTAGACATTTACCTACGACTCAAGATGCAGCAATCGGTTTTTTAAGTAATAGAACCTCTTTTGCATTTGCTAAATCTGCACCAGTACACGATTTATGGGAATCAAACACCAGAATTGTTTCAAAAATTAATTCAGAATTTGGAATGATAGCTAATGTTTATTTTGGAAATGCTCAAGCAAATGGAAGCGATACTAGATTAATTCAGCGAATGGGTGCTGATTTAAGATTAATTTACAATAAACTAAAATTAGTTTCTTCAGTAAAAGTTAACGATTGGGGCCCTTATGATTATCATAGAGATTTTAATTTAACGTATCCACTTCAATTGTCTTTTGATTTATCAACTACATTGGGTAAACCAGACTGGTTTATTTTACCAAATACTAAAATGGGAATTATGGGAATATGGCGTTCGTTAGATCAATATTCACCACGATATTTGCCTAATCAAACTGCAACAATTTATGATACAGAACCAATTATTAGTCCTGTTGGGTTTAATAAAGGTATTGAGTGGGAAATTAGAACGTACATACATATTAATATTGGTAAATAATTTAATTTATATTAAAATGAAAAAAAATAAAAATCTATTAGTAAATTCATGGTATTTACTTTTTGTAATGTTTTTTAATTTGAGCTGTGATAGAGAATTATCAGAAGATGCACAACTAGCAACATTTTCTAAAAACCCAAATGTATTCATCGATGAATTCAGCGCAGGCTTAGGTTATGGTGCATTTTCAGGTTCTAAGTATAGCGCGTTTTCTGTTGATACTCAAGTAAAATATCAAGGTACCTCATCAATGCGTTTTGATGTCCCTAATGAAGGAGATCCTGCTGGAAGTTATGCAGGAGGAGCTTTTATAGATCAAACAGGGAGAAATCTTACTGAGTACGATGCATTAACATTTTGGATTAAATCGTCACATGCAGCTTCCTTGAATGAAATTGGTTTTGGTATGGACTTTGGTCAAAATAAGTTTAGAGTTACATTAGAAAATGTAAGTATAAATACAAATTGGCAAAAGGTTATTATTCCTATACCAGACGCTTCTAAATTGACAATTGAAAAAGGAATGTTTTGGTATTCTGAAGGACCTGAGAATGGTTTAGGGTACACATTTTGGATAGACAATGTTAAATATGAAAAATTAGGAACAATTGCTCAAGGCGCTTCACTTATTTTAAATGGTTCAAACGTAACTCAAACAACGTTTGTTGGAATGGAAACTAATATAACAGGTGTAAAAGCAACATTTAATATGCCAAACGGAGTAAATCAAAATTTGACTATTAGTCCAGCATATTTGAATTTTACATCATCAAATCCAAATACCGCTACTGTTAATTCTTCAGGAGTTGTAAGTTCTATTAATGCTGGTACTTCTGTAGTTACTGCAAATTTTAATGGTGTACCTACAACAGGTAGTATGACAATTAATTGTTTAGGAACTTTTACACCAGCACCAACACCAACTAGAAATCAAGCGAATGTCATATCCGTTTTTTCAGATACTTATTCAAATATTCCAGTGAATTATTATAACGGATATTGGCAACCCTGGCAAACAACTACATCTAACGATTTTACAGTTCAAGGAAATAATGTTCTGCATTATACAAATTTTAATTTTGTAGGCATCGAATTCAGCTCACCAACTGTTAATGCTACTAATATGACACATTTACATATTGATGCATTCATACCAGGTACAATTGCGCCAGGAAGACAACTTAGAGTAAAAGTTGTAGATTTTGGGGCAAATGGTGTTTTCAGTGGTGGGGATGATACTAGTCATTCTACCACATTTACAGTGCCTACTTTAGTTTCGCAATCATGGATACCAATTGATATTCCATTCACAGCAATGTCTGGACTTTCAGGTAGAGCGCATTTAGCTCAAATCATTTTAGAAGGTGGTGATGGTTCTTCTATTTATATTGATAATGTTTATTTATACAATTAATTAAATATACTATGAAATATTTACATAATTATAAGCTAGTACTATTTGTTACATTCATTTCACTACTAATTTTTTCAAATTGTTCTACAGACGAAAAACAAACTGTTACTACGATGCATGAATTAGTTTTTCAAGATGAATTTAATACAAATGGAAGTCCAAATTCTAATTTTTGGAATTATAATATTGGAACAGGAACTAATGGTTGGGGAAACAACGAGTTACAATATTATACAAGTAGACCAGAAAATATACAAATTGTGAATGGTAATTTAAAAATTACGGCAAAGCAAGAGTTATATATGGGATCGGGTTATACTTCAGCAAGAATTTTTTCAAAAAATAAAATTGAACAAAAATACGGAAGAATTGAAGCTCGAATTAAGTTGCCTCTTGGAAAAGGTCTTTGGCCTGCATTTTGGATGCTAGGAGCAGATTCTGATATGGTTAGTTGGCCACAATGCGGCGAAATTGATATTATGGAATATTTAGGTAATAGTCCTACACAAGTTTTTGGTACTGTTCATGGACCAGGATATTCAGGTGGCCAATCAATATCAAAAACATATACATTGACAAATAGCAGATTTGATACTGAATTTCACATTTTTGGAATTGAATGGGGCGAAAATTACATCAATTATTATGTAGATAATGTTTTATACAATCAGATTACACCTGCAGATGTAACAGGTGAATGGGTATTTAACAAACCTTTTTATCTCATTTTAAATGTTGCTGTTGGTGGCAATTTACCAGGTTCGCCAAATAGCCAAACGAGTTTTCCACAATCAATGTTAGTTGATTATGTAAGAATATATAAGTAACCTACATCATAATAATTATATCTATTAAAAAATAATGAAATCTAAGTCAAATATATTATCTATACTTTTCTTATACTATATTGTTGTTGGTTGTAGTGTTTCCAAGCCTATTAAAATAAATAATAATGCAAATACAACTATTGAATTTAAAGTTGATTCAATAGTTAATATAATGACATTAGATGAAAAAATTGGCCAATTAAATCAATACAATGGGTTTTGGGATATTACTGGGCCATTGCCAAAAGACGGTCAAGCAGCACAAAAATATGATCATATTAAAAAAGGATTAGTTGGATCTATGTTAAATGTTAAAGGATTTAAAGATGTATATGCCCTTCAAAAAATAGCGGTTGAACAAACTAGATTGGGAATTCCATTACTTTTTGGTTTTGATGTGATTCATGGTTATAAAACAATTAGTCCCATTCCTTTAGCAGAAGCTGCAAGTTGGGATTTGATAGCAATAAAAAAGTCCGCTCAAATTGCTGCAGAAGAAGCAGCATCAGTAGGGATTAATTGGACATTTGCTCCTATGGTTGATATTTCTCGAGATGCCAGATGGGGTAGAGTTATGGAAGGAGCTGGAGAAGATTCCTTTCTTGGAAGTAAAATTGCTGAAGCCAGAGTTAATGGATTCCAAGGAGATTTAAAATCAACTAAAAACATTTTAGCTTGTGCAAAACATTTTGCTGGTTATGGATTTGCAGAATCTGGAAAAGATTATAATACAGTTAATGTAAGTAATGAATTATTACATAATACAATTTTACCACCCTTTAAGGCAGCTCTTAATGCAGGTGTAAAAACATTTATGAATTCATTTAATGAGTTAAATGGAATTCCAGCTACTGGAAATAGGTATTTACAACGAGATTTATTAAAAGGAGAATGGAATTTTGATGGTTTTGTAGTATCAGATTGGGGCTCAATTAACGAAATGATTGTTCATGGGTATGCAAAAGACAGTAAACACGCTGCAGAACTAGCTATTAATGCAGGTTCAGATGTAGACATGGAATCATATGCTTATGTAGAAAACTTGAAAGCATTAATAAAAGAGGGAAAAGTAAGAGAACAAACATTAAATGAGTCAGTTCGAAGAGTATTAAGGGTAAAATATGAACTTGGTTTATTTGACAATCCATACAAATATTGTAATGATTCTATTGAAAAAGTTACATTAGGTAAAACCGAATTTCAAGAAGGAGTTTTAGACATTGCAAAAAAATCAATAGTTCTATTAAAAAACGAAAACAACCTACTGCCATTAAAAAAATCAGGTCAAAAAATTGCATTAATTGGCGCTTTAGCATCTGATAAAACAAGCCCATTGGGTAGCTGGCGAATTGCAGCAGATGAAAATTCGGCCGTTTCTGTTTTAGAAGGAATGAAAAACTATCCTAATAATGAATTAAAATATGCCAAAGGCGCAGATGTTGCAATTGGGAGAACCGAATTTATGTGGGAAACACTCATAAACAACGTTGATACTTCTGGATTCAGTGAAGCAATTGAAAATGCTAAAAAAGCAGATGTTGTTATTATGGTGTTAGGTGAACATGGTTTACAATCAGGTGAAGGAAGAAGTAGAGCAGATATTGGATTGCCGGGTGTACAACAACAGTTGTTAGAGGAAGTTTATAAAGTAAATAAAAATATTGTCTTAGTTTTAACTAACGGAAGACCTTTGGCAATTCCTTGGGCTGCAACACACATTCCCGCAATTATAGAAACTTGGCATTTAGGAACGCAAAGCGGGAATGCAATTGCTCAAGTTCTTTATGGTGATTATAACCCAAGTGGTAAGTTACCAATGACTTTTCCTAGAAATGTAGGTCAAGTGCCAATTTATTATAATTATAAAAATACAGGAAGGCCAACAATGAGTGAACCAGATAGTGTTTTTTGGTCACATTACATAGATGAAAAAAACACACCGTTATTTCCATTTGGATTTGGATTAAGTTATTCAAATTTTGAATATTCAAATATTACAGCATCAAAAAATATTTTAGAATCAAATCAATTTATTGAAGTAAGTGTAATGTTAAAGAATAATAGTTCAGTTCCTGGAAGAGAAGTTGTTCAGTTATATACTAGAGATATGATTGGAAGTTTGACAAGACCCGTTAAAGAATTAAAAGGATTTGAATTAATTGATTTAGGCCCTTTTGAATCAAAAAGAGTTACGTTTAAAATTGATGAAAAAATGTTGGCTTTTTACACTGCAAATAATAAATGGGAAACAGAAGAAGGTTTGTTTAAAGTATTTATTGGAGGTAGTTCAGATGCAAAATTAGAAACAGAAATATATTTTAAAAAATGAGAATCCGTACGTCACTAATTTTTAAATATATATTTTTATGTTTCAGTTGTACAATGTATGCACAAGTGGATATTGTTTATTCAGATTTAGTTTGGTCAGATGAATTTGATGGGACAGGGGCAATTAATTCAGTAAATTGGCATCATCAGACTCAATTACCTGCAGGAGGTAATTGGTTTAATGGAGAAGAACAACATTATACCAATTTAATGTCTAATTCGTATGTTCAAAATGGAAATTTGCATATAGTTGCAAAAAAAGAAAATTTTACGGATCAAGGAATAACGAAACAGTATACCTCAGCTAGATTAAATTCAAAATTTGCATTCAAATATGGTAGGGTTGATGTCAGAGCAAAAATTCCTTTAGACCAAGGCACTTGGCCAGCAATTTGGATGTTAGGAAAAAATGTCAATGAAGACGGTGCTTTTTTTGATTCAAATTTCGGAACTACTAGTTGGCCCGCTTGTGGTGAAATAGATATAATGGAACACGGAATTACATCATCACAGCCTGTAAATTATATTCAAAGTGCCATTCATACACCTTCTTCATACGGAAGTACAGTTAATATTGGCGGAACTCTTGCTGCTGATTTAGCTAATCAATTTCATATTTATTCTATGAATTGGTCACCAAATCAAATATCGTTTCTACTTGATGGCATAGTTTTTTATACGTATAACCCATCAAATAAAAATGCTTTAAACTGGCCTTTTGATTTAGAACAATATGTATTATTAAATATTGCTATGGGAGGAGTAGCTGGGACAATAAATCCGAACTATACACAAAGTGAAATGGTAATTGATTATGTTCGAGTGTATCAAAACACTCAAGTCGACACACAACAACCTGCAGGATTTAGTGTTACAACA
Organism: Flavobacterium sp. 20NA77.7; assembly: GCF_031326205.1. Taxonomy (NCBI): domain Bacteria; kingdom Pseudomonadati; phylum Bacteroidota; class Flavobacteriia; order Flavobacteriales; family Flavobacteriaceae; genus Flavobacterium; species Flavobacterium nakdongense. The sequence continues at coordinate 754,965 of NZ_CP133721.1, forward strand.
GGAACACTTACTAGTTCAAGTATAGAACTATTACTTAATGGATCGGATAATTCTGGTAATGTTATTTATACAATAACCTATGGGGCTAATACAGTTACAACTACTGGTACATCTGGCATTCAAAAATCTTTAGTTATACCAAATTTAAACCCCAATACAACCTATACATTTACAATAACCGCAGCCGACCAATCTGGTAATTTAGCTGCTAATAATCCTCAACAAGTAACAGCTACAACATTAGGTTTTGTAGGATGTACAGGAACAAGCTCAACAGCACAAATAGGTGCTTTTTCTACAGGATACACCTACAGTTTTGAAACAATAGGTAATTCTGTAAAAATTATTTTTCAAATGTTGGATACAGACAAAATTGGTGTAGTAGCTTATTTATGGAAACAAAACCCTTTTACAGAATACCCAATGACAAATGTTTTTGGGACAACATTTTCATATGTGCTAACTAATCAACAAATTGGTTCTTCAATAACATATGCTGTAAAGTTTGCATATGCAAACGGTATGTCTGTAACACAATACATAAGTTATACGGTAGGAAGTAATTGTGCGCTTAATCTAACTAATTTTGCTAATACAAAAATTAAATTATTTCCAAATCCCACAAATGAAATACTTAATTTTAACTCTGAAATTAATATAAATAGAGTGGAGGTGTACTCTTTATTAGGTAGTAAAATTTGTGATTGTAGTTTTACAACAGATTCAATAGATGTATCTAGCTTGTTAAATGGGGAGTATATCTTTATTATTTATGGTAGTGAAAATGAAATTATATTTTCAGATAAAATAATTATCAATTAAAAAAAATATTGATAAAAATTTAAATAAAATTTGCTTTTTCAAAATATTTAACATTATATTTGCTTATTAACTGCAAAAAACAAGGCTTATAGTATAAAAATACTTTTTAGAAATTTTATTGTCCCAAACAACTAAAAGGTATAACTATGGCTAATCATGTTCAAACTTCAGACGCAGTTTTAGTAAGAAACTATTGTAATGGCGATGAATCGGCATTGTCTATTTTAATTTCAAGACATCAAGCAAAAGTATATGGATTTATATATGCTAAAATAGGCAATCGCGATATAAGTGATGATATTTTTCAGGATACTTTCATTAAAGTAATTAAAACCTTAAAAGCAAATACGTATAATGAGGAAGGTAAATTTTTACCTTGGGTAATGCGTATTGCGCATAATTTAACAATCGATTATTTTAGACATGCAAAAAAGATGCCTTTTCAACGTGAAACTGACGAATATAGTATTTTTAACTTTATGTCAGATTCATCTTTAACTATTGAAGGTCAAATTATTGAGGGTCAAATTGAGTCAGATGTGCAAAAATTAATAGAATCTTTGCCAGAAGACCAACAAGAAGTGTTGAAATTACGCTATTATGATGATTTAAGTTTTAAAGAAATTGCAGATTTAACAGGCGTGAGTATTAATACAGCTTTAGGTAGAATGCGCTATGCTGTAATTAATTTAAGAAAAATAGTAGAGAAAAATAATATAGTTTTGACTAACTAATACAATAATATGAAAGGTGTTTCGTTATATAGTTTTAATTCAACCTATATGGCAAAACTTTACACTAAAAAAAAATCTGAAGTGCAAGACTTACTACCTAGTAAAACAACCGTAAATTTTATTTTGAGTTATTCGAAAGCTTTAAAAATGGTAAAAGTGGGTAGGCTTACCTTTGAAAATCTTTCTAATTAAAGAAAATGCCTCAAAAAAATTGAGGCATTTTATTATTTTTACTTTATTAGTTCTTTTCTTCCAATTGTTTTCGAAATAATATCCTTTTCTAAGTTCCAACCACGTGCAGGAGAATATTCGCGGCCGTACCAAATGATTTGTAAATGTAAATCATTCCAGCAGTCTTTTGGAAATATACGTTTGGCGTCTTTTTCTGTTTGTAGGACATTTTTACCATTAGACAACCCCCATCGATACATTAAACGGTGTATATGTGTGTCCACGGGAAATGCAGGAACTCCAAATGCTTGACTCATGACTACACTAGCTGTTTTGTGTCCTACTGCGGGTAACGCTTCTAATGCTTCAAAACTTTGAGGAACCTCACCATTGTATTTGTCAATTAATATACATGATAAACCATGAATTCCTTTTGATTTCATGGGTGATAATCCACATGGTCGAATAATTTCTTTAATTTCTTCCACACTCATTTTTACCATGTCATAAGGATTATCTGCTTTTGCAAAAAGTAAGGGTGTAATTTGATTTACACGCACATCTGTACATTGCGCAGACAAGAGTACAGCTATAAGTAGGGTATAAGGGTCTTTATGGTCTAAGGGTATAGGAATTTCAGGATATAATTCTTTTAACGTATTTATAACAAATGTTACTTTTTCCTTTTTATTCATTTTTCTACTTTTATTGCTTAACTTTAAACAAATTTAAACTAAAAATATGACACATTTAAAAATAGGTGATCAAGCTCCAAATTTTTCTGGAGTAGATCAAAATGGCAAAGAACATACTTTAGCGGATTATAAAGGTAAAAAATTAGTAGTCTTTTTTTATCCGAAAGCCAATACGCCAGGTTGTACGGCTGAAGCATGTGATTTAAGAGATAATTATGAGCGTTTTAAAGCGGCTAATTATGAGTTATTAGGAGTTAGTGCTGATACTATTAATGCTCAAAAAAAATTTGAGGAAAAATATAATTTCCCTTTTGCATTACTTGCCGACGAAGATAAATCAGTAATTGAAGCTTTTGGTGTTTGGGGCCCGAAAAAATTTATGGGCAAGGAATATGATGGTATTCATCGTACAACTTTTGTTATTAATGAAAATGGAGTACTAACGGATATTATTACCGATGTGAAAACAAAAGCGCATGCTGCTCAACTATTAAAATAAAAAAAAATCCCGATTATTCGGGATTTTTTTATTTATTCTGCTAATTCTTTTTCTTTTTGATAACCAAATAAATGGTCGCGTTTTATAATATCTGCTACTCCTTCTGGTAACATCTGTTCCCAACCTGGTTCGTTTTTGGTAATTTTTTTCAACACACTTCTAGAGAAAATTTCTAGAATTTTTTCATCGTATAATTTTATATCAACCACTTTGCCGTTAAACTTAAAGAATTTATACAATTCTTTCATTCGAGGATGTACTTTTAAATTATCTGAATCAATAATTGCTCCTGTTTCAGCATCTTTCATTGGATATAGATATACTTTTAAATCACGGTAAAATAATTTACCAAAAGCTTCTAGTATACCTCCTGATAAATGGCGGTAGTATTTTTCATCAAAAATATCAATCAAATTACTTACTCCCATGGCTAATCCCATTCTAGATTTAGTAAAACTTGAGAAATATTCAACCACTTTAAAATATTCTTGAAAGTTTGATATCATTACCGTTTGTCCTAATGAACACAGTAATTCTGCACGATCAAGAAAATCTCTTTCGTCAATTTCGCCTTCAGCTTTTAAGTTTGAAAGTGTAATTTCAAAAACAACAAAAGTATTTTCTTTATCTACTTTATTTTCTTGTATAAACATTTCATAAGATTGTTTATACATGTCCATATTTACTTTCGTAACAGGTCTAAAACTTCCTCTTAGTGCAAGGATGTTTTTTTTGTAAAGCACGGCGGCTGGGAGTATATTTTTGCCATCTGGGTTAAACATAACCGCATCTGTCATGCCATTTTTTACTAGTTGCAAACTCATTAAACGATTATCTACATTTGCAAAACGCGGGCCTGAGAAGTTGATGGTGTCAATCTCAAGTTGGTCTTTGTCTAAATGGTCATATAAATAACGTAATAATTTTTTAGGATCGTTATGTTTGTAAAAAGCACCATAGATTAGATTTACACCTAAAATACCTAAGGTTTCTTGCTGTAAACGAGCATCATTTTCTCTAAAACGAATATGAAGTATAATTTCGTTGTAATCTTCGTCTGGTTCGACTTGAAATTTGATTCCAACCCAACCGTGGCCTTTAAATTGTTTTGCAAAATCAATCGTTGCTACCGTATTCGCATAGCTGAAAAACATCTTATGCGGATGCTTATCTCTCTTTAGGCGTTGTTCTATTAACATTACTTCATGAGACAACATTTTACGTAAGCGACTTTCTGTTACATATCTGCCGTCATTTTCAATACCATAAATAGCATCACTAAAATCTTTATCGTAAGCAGACATCGCTTTTGCTATAGTACCTGAAGAAGCCCCAGCTCTAAAAAAGTGTCTTACAGTTTCTTGTCCTGCACCAATTTCAGCAAAAGTACCATAGATATTTTCGTTGAGGTTGATTCGAAGCGCTTTATCTTTTATTGACGGAACTTGCTCAATTTGCTTGTCTCCTCTCAATTTTATTTCAGTTGTCATTTTTTATTTTATCAAGTAAATAAATACGGGCAATTGATTAATTATGAAGCAAAGTTAATAAATAATACAGTTTTAAAAAGGCTATTTTGTTATTTTTGTAAAAATTTAACGTAGAGAAGTAAGTAAGAGCAAATTGTATAATATGGATATGTTTTTACATTTAAATAATTATAACTAGTTAACAGCATATGAAAGTTTATTTTTTAGGTACAGGTACATCTCAAGGAATTCCCGTAATAGGGAGTAAACATTCTGTTTGTTTAAGTGCTGATCCTAAAGATAAAAGGTTGCGTGTTTCTGTTTGGATTCATGATGTTGATTTTTCAATAGTCATTGATTGTGGTCCAGATTTTAGACAGCAAATGCTAACGAGTAATTGTCAGCATCTAGATGCCGTATTATTTACACATGAGCATGCTGATCATACGGCAGGATTGGATGATATTCGACCGTTTTATTTCACGCAAGGGGCTATTCCTATTTATGCCCATGAGCGTGTTTTGAAAAATTTGGTTAAACGATTTGATTACATTTTTGAAACTGAAAATAAATATCCAGGTGCACCGTCTGTTGTGCCAATTGAAGTAAAAGAAAATCAACCCTTTAGTTTAAAAAATAAGCAAATTGAGCCTATTACTGCCTTGCATGGAGATTTACAAGTTTTTGGCTATAAATTTACTGATTTTGTTTATTTAACCGATGTAAAGCAAATGGATTCATTTGAAATTGAAAAAATAAAAGGGGTTAAGCTTTTGGTTATTAATGCATTACGTTATGAGCCCCATACTACACATTTTAACATGGAGGAAGCAATAAATTTTATACATTTGGTGCAACCCAAGAAAGCTTACCTCACACATATTAGTCATTTGATGGGATTTCATGAAGAAGTTCAACAAAATTTACCCAAAAATGTGTTCTTAGCTTACGATAATTTGGAAATTGAAATTTAATTTTGACTAAATATTTACTTTTATGAAGCGAAGTTTTTTATTGTATGGATTTTTATTTTCTGTTCTCATTAATATTTTTCAATATGTGAATGCGACAAGAATATTGAACAAAAGTGAACAAGTTGTACAGCATAGTAAGAAGCAAGTCAAAATAGCTAGAGATTCAATAAAATTAGTAAATGAGCAAAACTTTTTTTCATTGGAACAAAATGAAGAGGCGCAAGATTATTTTCATCCTGCCGATTTTATGAAAGTAAAGGCTAAAGTTCAAGAAGATATAAACGAATTGAATACAGCAAAGAAGGGCAATAAATTAGTGCCTTATGAACCTATTAATGGGGCAAATTTTATTATTGATAAAGTAAATTTTTTAAATCATAGATGGCTTATTGCTAATTACTCTGACGGAACAGTTTGGGGAGAAGTATTGGTTAAGTATTTTCATAATGAAAATAAACCAACAGATTTTGAAACTATTGAAACCGTAATGTATACAAAATAAGAATGCATAAAATGAAACAAATAAGCTTACTTTTTATAGTTATTGCAAGTTTTTATTCTTGTGATTATATATTAAAATCACCATTTGGTTCAGATAATGAAATGGTAGTTTTGGATTCACTTCGCAAAAATCAAGTAATTGATGATTCAAATGAGCATGGATGTGAAATAAAAGCAGGGTATAAGTGGTCAAATTTACAACAAAAATGTATTCGTGTTTTTGAAGAAGGCTATCGTCTTACATCCGTATCAAAAGACACATTAGGGAATGCTAAAAATGCCTATTTTTTTATTCAAGAAGATAGTCTACAAGCGGAAGTCTTTTTACCAGATTCTAAGGAATCATTTATTTTAGCTCGTGAAGACAACTCCGAAAGTTTTATGTTTAAGGATTTTGAACTAAAAGCAAAAGGAGGTTATTCACTTTTATACAATAATAAAGTCCTTTTTAAACCAGCATTAGCGGTTGACAGAAAAGTTATTGAAAGTGATGAACAAGAGGAAAAGTAATTACATTTACTCCTGTTCCAACCATGTTTTAAAATCCCAAAAATTTTGAGGAGCTACACCATGACCTACAGGATATTCTTTGTAAGTAATAGTTAAACCTAATTTTTCTAAATAAGGTTGTGTTTTTCTTGCCCATTCCACTGGAATGACTTGGTCAACTGTTCCGTGAGAGGCAAAAAAGCCTAAATGATGCATCGTGTTTACATCGAAAGTATCAGGTAATAGTTGTTCATTTAAATAGCCACTTAGCGCCACAATACGTTTAATTTTTTCAGGATAATGAAAAGCTACACCATAGCTTAAAATGGCACCTTGACTAAAACCAATTAGATTTACGTCAGAGGGATTAATAGGAAATTTTTCCGTGATTTCGTTTATAAAATCAGCAATTAACTGAATAGAAGTTTTAGCTTGTTCATTATCAGAAAATTTGTTTTCATCTGCATCAAAGTTTATGGCATACCAAGCAAAACCATATCCGTCTAAATTGTATGGCGCTCTTGCCGAAATAATATAATAATTTTCAGGTAGTTGTGAAGCAAATGAAAATAAATCTTCTTCATTACTGCCATAGCCATGAAGCAAAAGTAAGGCAGGATTACTAGCTAGAATTTCTTTTGGTTCTTTGACTAAGTAGTGTAAGTTCATCTTATAAACTTTTAAATATTTTTTGTGCTAGATTTCCAATTACTGGAATTGAAATCATTTTATACTGTGTAACACTATATATACCGATACATTTTAAGGATAATGAAAGGGTCCAAGTGATGATTCTAAAAGTAGTATTATCATGTTGTAAATTCATAAAATTTAAACATAGTATAATACTTGTAATAAAAACTGCTTGTCTTAAATGAAAAGAAATGAAACTGTCTTTTTTTTCACTATTTATAGCAGCTGCTATAATTACTCCAATTATTCCAAAATATGCTACAAGAGCACCAAAAACTATTTTCTTCATTAGATTTGAATCGAATTAGTGTTAATTATCCCATAGACTTCACCTTTCATCTTTTTTCCTAACATGATAGCGTTTTTTGACAAAGACATTATATTTTTTGATTCAAAAATCCAGTGCGTATCAGGATTAAATAATGTTAATTTTGCTTTTTGACCTATTGCAATTTCAGGTTTTTCATTTAAAAATTGGTGCCCATTTGTTAATTTTTCAATACTTATTTCAAGAGGTACGACTTGATTTAAAGCGCCAAATATGCTTTCTAAACCGATGGAACCATAAGCAGATAAATCATATTCAATTCTTTTATTTTCAATATTTACAGGACAATGGTCAGAAGTAATTACGTCAATGCTTCCATCTTTGACACCTTCAATCAAAGCTAATCTATCTTGTTCACTACGAAGAGGAGGATATACCTTAGTGTCCGTATTAAAATCAGTGATTTCATTTTCGTTCAAAACTAAATTATTTATGGATACGCCACACGTTATACTTAATCCTTTTGATTTTGCTTCTCTAATCAATGCAACAGATTCAGCACAAGATATTGTAGGCACATGCATTTTACCCCCTGTATAGTTTAATATGGCTATATTTCTAGCTAACTCAACTAGTTCTGCGAGTGCAGGAATCCCTTTCATTCCTAATTTAGTACTAACAACACCTTCGTTTACAAATCCTTTTCCTTTAATATCTTTATTCATTGGAAAAGCAAAAACTAATCCGTTAAAGTCTTGTGTATATTGTAAAGCAATTTTAAGTAAATTAGCGTTTGTAAGTGATTTTTTGTAATCTCCAAAAGCAATTGCTCCGGCATTTTTCATATCAAACAATTCAGCTAATTCATTTCCTTCTGCATTTTTTGTTAAAGTTCCCACAAGGTGAAGTTGTGTAGCTTGCCCTAATCCTTTGTTTTGTATCAAATGTATTACTGCCTGATTGTCAATCGAAGGATTCGTATTAGAATGTACAAAAACATCTGTAAAACCACTTTTAGCAGCAACATGCAACCCGTTTTTTATCGTTTCTGTTGTTTCAAAACCGGGTTCGCCAAATACTACTTGCGTATCAACCCACCCAGTAGATACATGAAGATTTTCTTTTTCAATTGTTGTATAACCTTCTTTGATTGCTAAGTTTGTACCAATTTTTGATAGCACACCATCAGTAATTTCAATATCCACTTTTTGGTTATTAAATGGATTGTTTTTTTCAATGATAGTAGCGTTTTTTAGAACTATATTCATACGTTTATTTTTTTTAGCTTTTCAACTATTTTTTTAGTTTTTGGATTAGTAGTTCAGTAATTAAGAAGAGTAGCGTGGCGAGGATAAAAAATCTCCAAATTTCGGTATCAGAACGATTAGAATGTATGTCATTAAAAAATGTTGAAATTGAATTTACTTCAGTACAAGCATCAAAATAAGTTTCGTTTACGGTTTCTAAATTACTCTCAGATCGAGGATAATTAAAGCTTATATTATTTAAAATTTCTTTGTCTTTCCTTACTTGATAATTACCCGCTATTTCAGGATAATTTCCAAATGTAAGTTTTATTTTAGTGTTTAATATTTGCTGCATTGGAATAAAACTAGACGAGGCATTTGAAACCGTTAACACATTGTCTTTAGCAATAGTTTCGTTTATGCTATATGAATTAGATTCTCCAATAGTAAAGGCCGTTAGTCCTGAACTCAAATTATGTTGCCCCATGTTGAAAAAAGTAGGGACAATTAAAGGAGCATTTTGAAAATTAGTGATTTCTTTACTTAATGCTGAAGTAAACACATATAGATTTCCTATTCTATTTGTAAGATGTCCCAGAAATATTGATTTATCTTCATATTGAAGTACCGATGTAGCTGTACCAATTGTACTCCAAGAGTTGTTAACTTTTGGGTATTGAAAATTTGTTACTTTTTTTTCAAATACATTTTGGTAAATAGGATGATTATAACTGATAGTTGTTATTTTTTTTTCAGCGTTCTTTTCGTTAAATTGAAGCGTACCAAAAACTTTTAAAAAGGAATTGTAGCTAAGTTTATCGCCATTTGAGTCAGGAATAAAGATGATTATGCCTCCTTTGTCATAATAATTTTTTAATGTGGTAAGTAGAGCTGAAGATACCGACGGTAGTTCGTTTAACACTAACGCTTCTTGATTTTCAATAGCACTATACTTTAATTGTTTTACTTCAGTTTGAGTATAATTAAATTCATCTTCGGTATAAATTTTTCTTAAAAAGTTGCATTTAGCTACATTTCCTATAGCTAAAATAGAAGTTTTATTAGGCTTTGTTATACTAAAATAATAGGTGTTGTCATAGGCTAGTGATTGGTCTTCGATTTGCACATACCCATGGAAATTTGATTTCGGAATAGTAAACGAAATTTCTTTCTGTAATTTTTCCTTAGAAAGTAATGCTTTTGCTAAAAGTTTATTGCCATTATATAATGAGATAGGCAAATCATTTATGGGGTTACCAAAATATTTTAATGTAATTTTTAGCTTATAAAATTGGTCTAAAACTTCACTTATACTCACATTTTCGATAGCTGTATTTTCCTTTTTTACAGCAGTTAGCGGTTGGAAATATATATTTGAATCGGTATGTAAATTAGGGGTTAGTTTATTTTTTAAACCTACAGCATCTGAAATAAATAAGATGTCTTTTGGTACCCCGGTTTTTTTAGCTTGTATTTTAGCAATAAGACCCTGCGGATTAAAAGGGGTTGATGAATATGTTATATTTTGCAAATCGGACTGTACGCTTTTAATATCAGTATCATAAAAGGCATTGTCATTTGTTAGTATCGATAATTGTTGATTTTCGGGCGTATTTTCTAAAATTTCTTGAATAGTTCTTTTAAGTAATTCCCCTTTGTTTCCTTTAGCTTGCATAGAAAAAGAATTGTCTAGTACAATTACCAATTCGTTATTTTGTTTAGTAGCCTCTGTAGCTTTAAAATAAGGTTGAGCAAAAGCAATAATTAGGGCTGTAAGTAAGCATAAGCGTGTAGCAAGCAACAACCATTTTTTTATTTTTGAGCTCTTTCTCGTTTGAATCTCAATTTCTTTAAGTAGCGCTACATTTGTAAAATACTGTTTTTGGAATCTTCTTAATTGGAATAAATGTACCAAAATAGGCACAATTAGCAGGAATAAAAAATATAAAATTTCAGGATGTTTAAACTCCATTTTGAAAAAAGATTTTTCAAAAGTACGAAAAAATATTTTTTTATGGAATACTTTTTACAAGAAGTAATGTTTAACAACTAAATTGTAAAGTTCAAGGAACATAAATTACCTTTTTTTACGTTTTGCTGCTCGTTTTTTCTCCACAGCTCTATTTCTTGGTGCTGTTTTTCTTGGTGTTCTTTTTCCGGGACCCCCTAAATTTACTTTTTTATTTTTATCAGATTTTTCGTGAAATGCTTCTCCGCCTTCTTTTTTGGGTCTTTTCAGTAAAAACTTTACTTTTTTATGGTCCTTTTCAAACTCTAACCTGCGTTCTTCTATATGTACTTCTTCAGGGATAGGTAATATAGTAACTTCTTTTTGCATTAAGACTTCCGTTTCAATAAAATCTTCTTCTTCTTTTGGTACAATAAAACTTATGGCAATACCTTCTTTGTCTGCACGGCCGGTTCTACCAATTCGGTGTATATATTGCTCTGAAGTTTCTGGAAATTGAAGATTAATAACGTGTGTAATATCCGAAATATCTAATCCACGTGCCATTATATCTGTAGTAACAATACCACGTAATTCACCATTTTGAAATAATTCCATGGTATTTAAACGATAATTCTGCGTTTTATTAGAATGAATAGCGCCAAATTGATCTGGAAAATCTTCTTCAAGACTTTCTAGAACAAAATCAGCTAATCGTTTACTATTAACAAAAATTAAAATTCTACTGTATGCATCATCTTCTAAAAAATGTTTTAGCAGATTAATTTTTGTTAAAAAATTTGGAACATGATATACCCTTTGTTCAATTTTTTCCAAAGGTGTTCCGCTAGGTGCTAAAGATACTTCTTCGGGAAATTCAAAATATTCGTCTAGTATTTCGTCTACTTCTTCTGTCATAGTAGCAGAAAACAATATATTTTGTCTTTTAGCCTTCATCATTGATAAGATTGAGGTAAGCTGCACTCTGAAACCTAGATTAAGAATTTCGTCAAATTCGTCAATAACTAATTTTTGAACTGTATCAAATCGCAAAACATTATCTAAGGCTAAATCCATTACTCTTCCGGGTGTCCCTACTACAATATCTAAACCTTCATAGATGTTTGCTTTTTGTGTATTGATGTTTACCCCACCATATACTGCTAATGAGCGAACACTCATGTATTTTGTGAGTTTTTCAATTTCTTCATGTACTTGCACCACTAATTCGCGAGTAGGTACTAAAATTAACACTCTTGGCGTATCTATTTTTTGAAATTTCCATTGTTTTAATAGCGGTAATAAATAAGCAAATGTTTTTCCCGTTCCTGTTTGTGCAATAGCCATAACATCTCTACCCGAAAGAATTACAGGTAAAGCTTTGACTTGAATAGGAGTAGGGTGAGTGAACCCTAATTCGTCAATAGCCTTTTGTACAGAAAGAGGAAGTTGTAGATGTTCAAATATTACCATTATATAGAAATTTAGGCAAAGATAGGCATTGCTATTCTGAGAAGCAATCTTTTAGTCTGTTTCTTCATGAGTCACATAGAAGCTATCCTATTCAATTTATAAAAAAACTATCGAATTTACACGTATATTTGTTCTTTATTTTTAACAATGAATCACGAAATTATCATTACAAAAGACGGCTCCACATCTTTATTTCTTCCTGCATTAAATGAAACCTATCATTCTAGGTTTGGTGCTATACAAGAGGCTGAACATGTTTTTATCAAAAACGGTTTAGAAACGTATGTGAATAAGTGCAATGCAAATCAGGTAAACGTATTAGAAATAGGCTTTGGCACAGGTTTAAATGCTTTGATGACAATTTGTGCTGCAGAATGTCTGACAATTAGTATTAATTATGTTGCAATTGAAGCGTTTCCTGTTCCAAGTGAACTACTGAAACAGCTAAATTATCCATCCTTGTTAGAAATGAATAATCAACTTGAAAATTTTACTAAGTTGCATGCTGTTTCTTGGGAACAAAAGCATAAAATTAGTTCTTCATTTGTACTAACAAAATATCAAATGTTATTTCAAGATATTGATTTTGAAGCTACTTTTGATGTTATTTATTTTGATGCATTTGGATTTGATGTACAACCTGAATTATGGACGGAAACATTATTTGAAAAAATGTTTAAAGCATTAAGATCTAATGGGATATTGGTAACATATGCTTGCCGAACTGTAATTAAAAAAAACATGTTAGCTGTCGGTTTTGAAGTCGAAAAATTACCTGGCGCACCAGGAAAAAGGGAAATGCTAAGGGCGTTTAAAATTTAAATAAAAATTAACATTTTGTTGAATTGTATCACTAAAAAAAGAAGTAAATTAGCAGTATTAATAGATGAATTATGCCAAGACAAGTTTATTTGTATACCAAATCGATACTTGAACGAGTAAGTTTTGATGCAAAATTATTTTGCAAAGAGTTAGAGAAAGCAACTCGAATGTTGCTTCCTTATGAGATTGACCAACTAAGAGAATGGCTGCTTAGTTTTACACAAGAAAAACCCGAATTAAGGCAATGTATGGTTTACATAGAGAATTAAACAAAAATCCCCAATCATAAGATTGGGGATTTTTAGTATATAACATTGTAAATTATTATTTACCCATATTTTTCATTTCGGTTTCAATCATGTCGTAGAATTGGTCAATTTTAGGCATAATGATAATACGTGTTCTTCTGTTTTTTGCACGATTTTCAGCAGTATCATTAGTTGTTAATGGAACAAAATAACTTCTACCTGCAGGAATTAATTGTTTAGGGTTTACACCTAAATCTTTTTGTAATACACGAACAATCGAAGTTGCACGTTTAACAGATAAATCCCAATTGTCTACTAAAACAGTACTTTTAATAGGAATATTATCGGCATGACCTTCTACCATACATTCAAAATCTGGTTTGCTATTAATTACTTTAGCAACTTTAGCTAATACTGATTTTGCTTTATCTCCAACTTCGTAGCTACCTGATTTAAATAATAAATTGTCAGCAATTGAAATCATAACTACTCCTTTTTCTACATTAATATTAATGTCTGGATCGTTAATTCCAACTTCACGTTTTAAACTTGTCACTAAAGCTAATGTAACACTGTCTTTTTTTGTTAACGCATCTTGCAAACGAGAAATTTTTAAATCTTTTTCTTTTAAACTTTCTAAAGATTTCTCTAAATTTTCAGCTCCTTTCATAGTAAGAACAGTGAGCTCTTTGGAACTATTGATGAGGTTTTCATTATTTTTTTGTAAATAATCAACTTGTTTTAAAGATGCTTCTTTTTCAGCCAAACATTTGTTTAATTGAACAGTTGCACTATTTAATAAATCTTGAGTTTCTTTTTGTTTTGCTTCTAATAAACCAAATTTCTTTTTAGAAACGCAAGAACCTAATACGAAAGGAAGGGCTAGGGATAAAACTACAATTTTCTTCATTTGAATACTATTTTTTGCAAATTTACATATAAAAAATCATGCCAAAACAATATTTGGATTAAAAAATTAACATTTTAAACGCGTAAAATATTTTTTTTGCAGGATAAAATAACTCCAAATTATGTTTTTATGTAGATAATAAGTATTGAGTTGCGTTTTTTCGCGCTTATTTAAATAGATTTTTAGCAATTTATAAAATGCAAAATGGGCATTTAGTATTGCTAAAGTATGTTTTCCTCTACCTTGAACTAAAAATTGAATTCCTGCAATTCCATCTAAGCACAATCTTGAAAAAAGAATTGGAACGAGTTTGTTTTTAGGTAAATTTTTAGTGAGCATCAGTAATGAATTTCTAAAATTTAGAAATGTTTTTTTAGGATTTGCCTCATTTAATGTAGCTCCACCTACATGATATACAACTGATTTTGAAGTGTACATTGCTTTATAACCTAGATTGTAAGCACGCCAACAAAGATCAATTTCTTCTTGGTGTGCAAAAAAATCAGCATCAAAACCTTTTAACTCTTCAAAGACTCTTTTTCTAATGAATAAACAAGCTCCGGTAGCCCAAAAAATAGAAACTTCGTCATTATATTGCCCGTTATCTTCTTCTAATGTATCAAACAATCTACCTCTGCAATACGGATAGCCCAAAGCATCAATATAGCCTCCTGCTGCACCAGCATATTCAAAATGCGTTTTCTCTTTGTAGTCAAGTATTTTTGGTTGAATAATTGCTGTTTCTGGTTGATTGTCAAAAAGTTCGATGATTCGATCTAACCAATTTTCTGTAACCTCTATGTCTGAATTAACTAAAGCAAAATAGGGTTCTTCCACAGCTTTAAGTGCTTGATTGTATCCTTTTGCATAGCCATAATTATCTTTATTCTGAATTATTTTTATTGCAGGAAATTCATTTTTAAGTACATCTAGTGAATCATCAGTAGAGGCATTGTCAGCTACATAAATAGTAGCCTCATTCGAATAGCGAAGTACCGAAGGTAAAAAGGTTCGTAATAATTGCGTACCGTTCCAATTTAAAATGACTACTGCTACTTTTTTCATTAATTTAAGTTTTCTGGAAGTTCGTGTAAGAAAATATATTTTTGGTTCTCAAAATCCATTTGGCAAAAATAATGATTTAATCCATTGGTAACCATTAAATAAGAAGCTTGTAAGGTAAAATTATAACGTGCTATTTGATCAAATGTATCTTGTGTAATGGAAACGGAGGGCGCCTTACACTCTACAATTAAGAAAATAGAACCATCAGCTCTAAACACAACCAAATCATATCGTTTTTTCATTCCATTAACAGCAACTACTTTTTCAACATTTATATGTGATTTTGGATAATGTTTTTCGTGTAACAAAAAATGAATCACATGTTGCCTTACCCATTCTTCTGGAGTAAGCAAGATGAACTTTTTTCGTATTTCATCAAAAATGTAGTGTTTATTTTCACTATTTTTGAACCGAAAGGAATAGTTTGGAAAATTCAAATTTTGCATGGTCAAAAATAAAGAAATAAAATCAACTGCCAACTATTTACACTATTCTGAAAATTAAAACATGACGGACGTACTAAAAATTACCAATGACATTAAGTCTAGAAATTTTAAACCCATCTATTTTTTATGTGGGGAAGAACCTTATTATATAGACAGGATTACTGAATTTATTGAAGAAAATGTGCTTACAGAAGATGAGCGCGCTTTCAATCAGGTTGTTTTATATGGTAGAGATAGTACAATTGAAGAAATTGTAGGAACGGCAAAACGTTTTCCTATGATGGCAGACTACCAAGTTGTGGTAGTTAAAGAAGCTCAAAATTTAGCTAAAAATATGGACAAATTAGAGGCTTATGTACAAAATCCACAGCTTACAACTATTTTAGTCTTTGCCTATAGAGATAAACCAGATGCTCGAAAAAAAATATTTAAATTATTAAAAGATAAAGGCGTATGGTTTGAGAGTAAAAAATTATATGAAAATCAAGTCCCCGATTGGATAATTAAGGTATTAAAAGGGAAAAATTACGGTATTGAGCCTAAAGCAGCGGCAATGTTAGCTTCGTTTTTAGGAACAGATTTAGCCAAAATTAATAATGAATTAGAAAAATTACGCATTATTTTCCCCACAGGACATGTTTTTACGCCTAAAGACATCGAAGTTAATATTGGATTTAGTAAAGATTATAATATTTTTGAATTAAAATCTGCATTGGCATTAGGAAATCAAGTGAAAGCGTATGCCATTATCAATCATTTTTCTCAAAATCCTAAAGAGCACCCACTTGTAGTTGTTTCAAGTCAATTGTTTGCTTTTTTCTCTCAATTATTAATTTTTCATGGTCTAAAAGATAAATCAAAGGCTAATGCAGCAAAAGCGATTGGAGTAAATCCTTATTTTATAGAGGAATATTTTACAGCAGCCCGAATTTATCCCATGAAGAAAGTAAGTAGAATTGTAGAAAAACTTCGAGATATTGACGTAAAAAGTAAGGGAGTTGGTACAGTGAGTAGTTCGGATTATGATTTAATGAAAGAGTTATTGGTAACCATTTTCATGAACTAAATTTTATCACGATATTTGCCACTCAAAAACAGAAAAAAATGATGAATAAAAATACAGTATTAGGCATTGCAACGTTTATTATGCTAGTCATGGGGCTTGTTTTAGTTGGATTAGCTGTTTATCGCTATGCAGATGTAGCTGGTTGGGGGTTTGGAGCAGTTGGAATAGGATTTTTCGCTATTGCATGGGTTTTTAATGCGTTGAAAGGAAGAGTGTAATAAAATAATATACAAAATATGTCAGACGATAAGAAAGTAATATTTTCGATGTCTAGAGTAAGTAAAACGTACTCTAGTTCAAATAAAACGGTATTAAAAGATATTTATTTAAGTTTCTTTTATGGAGCCAAAATAGGTATTTTAGGTTTAAATGGTGCAGGTAAGTCATCATTATTAAAAATTATTGCTGGAGTAGATAAAAATTACCAAGGTGATGTAGTTTTTGCGCCTGGTTATACTGTTGGCTATTTAGAACAAGAGCCTCAATTAGATGAGTCTAAAACGGTAATAGAGATTGTTAGAGAAGGTGCTGCAGAAATTTTTTCACTATTAGAAGAATTTAATAAAATCAATGATGATTTTGGTTTACCTGAAGTGTATGAAGATGCCGATAAAATGCAAAAATTAATGGATCGTCAGGCTGAATTACAAGACAGAATAGATGCTTGCGGTGCTTGGGAAATTGATAATAAATTAGAAGTAGCTATGGATGCACTTCGTACACCTGAAGCAGATACACCTATTAGTGTTTTATCTGGAGGAGAAAAACGTCGTGTAGCGTTATGTCGTTTACTTTTACAACAACCAGATGTTTTGTTACTTGATGAACCAACCAACCATTTAGATGCAGAATCCGTTTTATGGTTAGAACAACATTTGCAACAATATGCAGGAACGGTAATTGCTGTAACGCACGACCGTTATTTTCTTGATAATGTTGCTGGTTGGATATTAGAATTAGATAGAGGAGAGGGTATTCCTTGGAAAGGTAATTATTCTTCATGGTTAGACCAAAAAGCGAAACGATTAGAACAGGAAGAAAAACAAGCTTCAAAACGTAGAAAAACACTTGAACGTGAGTTAGATTGGGTGCGTCAAGGAGCAAAAGGACGTCAAGCCAAACAAAAAGCACGTTTACAGAATTATGATAAGTTATTAAATGAAGATCAAAAAGAACTAGACGAAAAATTAGAAATTTATATTCCTAATGGTCCGCGTTTAGGTACAAATGTAATTGAAGCTAAAGGAGTTGCTAAAGCTTTTGGCGACAAACTTTTATATGATGATTTAAATTTTGTATTACCACAAGCCGGTATTGTGGGTATTATTGGTCCAAATGGAGCTGGAAAATCAACCATATTTAGAATGATAATGGGAGAAGAAAAACCAGATGGCGGGTCATTTACTATAGGTGATACGGTTAAAATTGCCTATGTAGATCAATCACATAAAAATATTGATGTAGAAAAATCAATTTGGGAAAACTTTTGCGATGGCCAAGAATTAATTATGATGGGAGGCCGTCAAGTTAATTCAAGAGCGTATTTGTCACGTTTCAATTTTGGTGGAAGTGACCAAAATAAAAAAGTAGCTACGCTGTCAGGAGGAGAAAGAAATCGACTTCATTTGGCTATGACATTAAAAGAGGAAGGCAATGTATTGCTGTTAGATGAGCCTACAAATGATTTAGATATTAATACCTTACGTGCGCTGGAAGAAGGATTAGAAAATTTTGCTGGTTGTGCCGTAATTATTTCTCACGATAGATGGTTTTTAGATCGAGTTTGTACCCATATTTTAGCTTTTGAAGGCGATTCTCAAGTGTATTTCTTTGAGGGTAGTTTCTCTGAATATGAAGAGAATAAGCGTAAGCGTTTAGGTAAAGAAGTTACACCAACACGTATTAAATATAAAAAATTAATTAGATAATAAAAAAGGGCCTTAAGGCCCTTTTTATTTTTCTACTAACGAGTAAGTAATTAATCCTATTGCAAGTAGTGAAAGCACAATTCCTAGATAATTCCAACGATTCATTTTTTCTTTAAAAATTAAAATTCCAACAAGACTGCCTAGTATAATTACACCCATATTCATACTTGCAAATACTGTGGAAGGACTAGTAGATAAAGCTTGATGTGCTTTGATGTAAAGAGAAATATTACCAAAGTTTAAAAGTCCCACACCAATGCCCCATGAAATTACTTGTTTGTTGAATGTTTCTTTTTGTTTGATGAGGTAATAGCCCGAAATAAAAAAAGAAATGAGAAATGCACCCGGAAAAACCAAAAATAATATTTCCGTGAATTGTAATTCTTTTAAACTGGCCACTTGTTTAAATAATATATCAATACTTCCAAAACCAAGTAAGACAAGAAGTAAGAAATACCATTTCTTGTTTGTTTCATTTTCAGTATTTTTTTTGCGATAAAAAGATAGAAAAATAGCCATAAAAGCCAAAATAACACCTATCCATTTGTAGTTGTTAAACGTTTCTTTAAGAATAAAAAACGAAAAAAAAAGAGGTAAAAATAAGGACATTCTTTGTGCAATGTCTGTTTTTACAATACCACTGTATGTAATAGCTTTAGCCTGAAATATAAATACAATGGGTAATAACAAGCATAATGAAAGGACAATACTAGTTGTTGAAAAACTTAAACCATTTTTAAGTTTTGGCTCGTATAACAATATTGTCATTACCCAAGCTACAAAATAATTAATATTTATAATTTGGTAAAAACTATATCCCATTTTTTTGGCTAATTTCAATAAAATTCCAACAGTTACGCTACAAAAAATACTTAAAATTACATAAACCATTTCGAATCGATTTTAGATGCAATAATACAAAAAAAGACTGTCTAAAAAGTCGAAAGTTTGTCATTTCGAACAAAGGGAGAAATCACACAACACTGATTATGAGATTCCTCCTGACGTCGGAATAAGAAATTAAAAGTTAATATTTTTACTTTTAGGACAGCTTAATTAGAATATTAGTTTTTGTTTTCAATCCATTTTCTGGCATTCACAAAGGCTTCCAACCACGGTGAAACTTCATCTTTTTGACCTCTATCTGGGTAATTTGCCCAATTCCAAGGGAAAGTAGAACGCTCAATATGTGGCATCATCACTAAATGACGACCCGTTGTGTCGCATAGCATCGCAGTATTATAATCCGAACCATTTGGATTGGCAGGATAGCCTTCATACCTATATTTTGCAACAATATTATATTGATTTTCTGGCATTGGCAAATTGAATTTTCCTTCACCGTGCGAAATCCAAACTCCTAAAATAGCACCTTCTAATGTAGAAAGCATTACCGAGTTGTTTTTCTGAATTTTAACCGAAGTAAAGCCACTTTCGTGTTTGTTAGAATCGTTGTGTTTCATTTTTCCGTGCACTTCGTGTTCAGGATTAATCAGTTCTAATTCCATCATTAATTGGCATCCGTTACAAATTCCTACAGAAAGTGTATCCTCTCTTTTAAAGAAGTTCTTTAAAGCGGTGTTTGCTTTTTCATTGTATAAAAAGGCACCTGCCCAACCTTTAGCAGAACCCAACACATCTGAATTAGAAAAACCACCCACAGCACCAATAAATTGAATGTCTTCTAAAGTTTCACGTCCCGAAATTAAATCGGTCATGTGAACGTCTTTTACATCAAATCCTGCTAAGAACATCGCATTTGCCATTTCTCGTTCAGAATTACTTCCTTTTTCACGAATAATGGCAGCTTTTGGTCTTGCACCAGCAGGAATTACAGGTAATTTACCATCAAATTGAGATGGAAATGTAAATTGTAATGCTTGTTTATCAAAATTCTCAAAACGTTCGTTGGCTTTTCCGTTTTTAGTTTGTTTTTGATCTAATAAATAAGATGTTTCAAACCAAGTTCTTCTGGTTTCAGTTATCGAGAAGTTAAACAAATCATTAAAATTAGTAATAGAAACTAAATCACCTTCGGTCACGGTTCCAATTTTATGTATCGTTATACCGTTAGCTTTAAATGTAGCTTCAACTTCGGCATCAGCTTGAAAAACCACTCCAATATTTTCATTGAACAAGGTTTTAATAGCATCGTTTTCACCTAATACAGTTAAATCATACGTTGCTCCTAAACCTACTTCTGCAAATGACATTTCTAATAAAGTCGTAATCAAACCACCACTACCAATATCGTGTCCGGCTTTTATTTTTCTGTCTTTAATTAACTCTTGTAAGGTGTTGAATGCTTTTTTGAAAAACGCAGCATCTTTTATAGTTGGTGTTTCAGTACCAATTTTATTTTGCGTTTGATAAAAAGAAGAACCTCCTAATTTAAAAGTATCTTGTGATAAATTGATGTAGTAAATTGCTCCGCCATTTCGTTGTAAAATAGGTTCCACTACTTTAGTAATATTCGAACAATTTCCAGCTGCCGAAATAATAACCGTTCCTGGTGCAATTACTTCGTCATTTGGATATTTTTGTTTCATCGACAAGGAATCTTTTCCTGTTGGAATATTGATTCCCAATTCAATAGCAAAATCCGAACATCCTTTTACTGCTTGATACAAACGGGCATCTTCACCTTCGTTTTTACACGCCCACATCCAGTTTGCCGATAAAGAAACCGAAGCTAAACCGTCTTTTAATGGTGCCCAAACTAAATTTGAAAGCGATTCTGCAATGGCATTTCTACTTCCTGCTACCGGATCAATTAAAGCCGAAATAGGAGCGTGCCCAATAGAAGTAGCAATTCCTTCTTTTCCTTTATAATCTAAAGCCATTACACCCACATTATTTAAAGGCAATTGTAACGGACCTGCACATTGTTGTTTGGCAACTTTTCCACCTACACAACGGTCTACTTTATTGGTTAACCAATCTTTACAAGCTACTGCTTCTAATCGTAAAACTTGATTTAAATAAGTTGGAATTTCACTTGCTTTATATTCCGAATTGCTGTAATTTCTATCTATAGTAGTATCTGTCATTATGGTTTTTGGCGAACTTCCAAAGAAGTCTTCCAAGGCATAATCCATTGGTTTTAATCCCGTTGATTTGGATTGAAATGTAAAACGATGGTCGTTGGTTACATCTCCCACTTCATACATTGGAGAGCGTTCTCTATCCGCAATGCGTTGTAACGTTTCAATGTCTTTTTGTCCAATAACCAATCCCATTCTTTCTTGCGATTCGTTTCCGATAATTTCTTTTGCAGAAAGGGTAGGATCGCCTACAGGCAATTTATCTAAATCAATTAAACCTCCTGTTTCTTCTACCAATTCCGATAAACAATTTAAATGTCCACCCGCACCGTGGTCGTGAATAGAAACTATTGGGTTGTTATCACTTTCCACCAATCCACGAATGGCATTGGCGGCACGTTTTTGCATTTCTGGATTGGAACGTTGGATGGCATTTAGTTCAATTCCTGAACCAAAAGCACCTGTATCGGCTGAAGATACTGCAGCTCCACCCATTCCAATTCTATAATTTTCACCACCCAGAATGACAATTTTATCACCTGCAGTTGGATTCTTTTTTTTCGCTTGGTCTAATTTTCCATACCCAATTCCACCTGCTTGCATGATTACTTTATCGTAACCTAATTTTCTACCATCTACAGCTGAAGTACTCGATTTGGAAACTGAGGCACTCGAAGTTTCTTCGTGTTCAAAAGTTAAAATAGAACCAGTAATTAAAGGTTGTCCAAATTTATTTCCAAAATCGGATGCACCGTTTGAGGCTTTAATTAAAATATCCATTGGTGTTTGGTAGAGCCATTCTCTTTCATTCATAGCTTTTTCCCAAGGGCGATTTTCAGCTAAACGAGAATAAGATGTCATATACACTGCTGTACCTGCTAAAGGCAACGACCCTTGTCCGCCAGCTAAACGGTCACGAATTTCTCCTCCCGAACCCGTTGCGGCTCCGTTAAAAGGCTCAACAGTTGTTGGGAAATTATGTGTTTCTGCTTTTAACGAAAGTACCGAATCAAATTCTTTTTCTTCGTAAAAATCGGGTTTGTCAGCACTTTTTGGTGCAAACTGTGTTACTTTCGGACCTTTAACAAAAGCCACATTATCTTTATAGGCTGAAACAATTTCGTTTGGATGTGTTTCAGATGTTTTTTTGATTAATTTGAATAAAGATGTCGGTTGTTCTTCACCATCAATAATAAATGTTCCGTTGAAAATTTTATGACGGCAGTGTTCTGAATTGGCTTGTGAAAAGGCAAAAATTTCAGAATCGGTTAATTTTCTTCCTAATTTAGTAGAAAGATTGTTTAAATAATCAACTTCTTCATCGCTCAATGCTAAACCTTCTGCTTTGTTGTACGATGCGATATCGTCAATTTCTAAAATAGTTTCAGGTTGAATATTAATTGTGAAAATATCTTGATGTAATTCTGTATACTTTTGAAACAACATTGGATCAAAATCATTGAAATCAATCGATACTTTTTCGAATTCTTCAATTCTGATAATTCCTGAAATACCCATATTTTGAGTAATTTCAACAGCATTAGTACTCCAAGGTGTAATCATTGCGGCACGAGGTCCAACAAAAAAATCCGCAAGTACGGATTTTTCTATTTTATGTGCGTTGCCAAAAAGCCAATTTAATTTAGAGCAATCTTCTGTCGATAAATTAGTTTGCGTTTGTATCGCAAAAATAGTGTTGGATTGGTTTCCGAAGAAATGAATCATTGTGTAGTTATTTTTAGTTCTTGGGACTGAAAAATAGTCCGTATTAGTTGTGTTGTTGTTTATAGTGCAAATTTATTTTAAAATGTTTGAACAAACAAAAAATACCTTTAAAGATACTAACAAAAAAGCTCCATTTATTAACGATGTTTTAGTTAAAAATGATGTAATTATAGGCTCCCATATCTGTTGAACCAGTTCGAGGTTTGTTCAAAATATCATTAAATGTAGAAAAAGTTGGATTTGCACTTCCCTTAGCAGCGGATTGTTCGCCAATGATGAATTCATTTGTTGGCGTGTTTTTAAAATAAGGTTTGTTTGTTGTTGAATTTGTTCCGATAATACAATTTATAAATTTAGGATTTGTAGCGAATTGATACAATGCATTAGATCCATATTGGTTGTTGCTGTCAAAAAATTTAATCAAACAATTTGTAAATTGATAATTGAAAGCCATACCATTTTTTTGCAAGGCTAAACTCAAATTAGCACTTCCGTAAAAAATACAGTTTTTAAAATTTGCTGTTTCTAAAGGTGTAGGCACATTATTAATCTTATCATCGCTCACTACCAAACACGTTTGATTTGGCGTACTCCAATAATTAGCAAAAGTACAATGTGTAAAATCATATTTCCCACCAAATGTACAGGCTAAACTAGCTTGTCCACAATTGTTAACCACCACATTTTTACCAGTAATATTTCCTGTTCGGGCAAGAATACCTACATTGGTACAATTGTAAATTTGAGTGTTTTTTAGGTCAAGAGTAGGTATATTTGTTCCGTCATTGCCTGAAATTAATAGCCCAACAGTAGCATTTTTAATCGTTAAATGGTCAAGAGTATTGTTTTTACTTCCTGGAAGAAACCAAATTGTACCCCATTGTCCTGCTACATCTCTGTACTGAGGCTCTAATCTATCGCCTTCAAAAATGACTTCATTTTCAAGCGCATCTGTGGTTGAATGGTTTCCATTGACAACTAATGAAGCATTTTCTGAAACGATTAACCCCGAATTAGCATGAAAATGTACACGCGCCCCAGCATCAACGGTTAAGGTTTGATTTCCGGGAATTTTGGCATATCCATAGATAACATAAGGTTTTGTATTTGTCCAATGTAATTCATTTCCATTTATAGGGTCAGATGTGCTTAAATTACTTCCTGTAATAGTTATTGGGTTATTGTTTGCATCTACACCCAATTGAATTTGCTCATAGGTATAATTAGCTGAGCTGCCAGAACGAGAGGGATAAATAAAATAAGCATCTTGAATTAAAGTTACCAATTCTACTTTTTGAAAGTTGGTGAAATCGCCAAATTGGATTTGATCTGTATATAAAAAATCAGCAGGATTAGCATCTGCAATCGATGAGGTCATTTCTACAAAAATAAATAAACTATCATTTGCTAGTAATTCTATATTTTCAAATTCTTTTCCAGACAATCCGTCAACCATAAGACGGTATTTTGATGCTTGTCCTTTTGCTAATCGTACTTTTGGAATGGCAATGTTTTTATTGGTTTTATTGTATACTTTTAAGGTATAGGTGCTAGATCCAATATTGGAAAATACAGTATCTAAATAAACGGTATCCTTTGAAAACGCTAAATTTCCAATAGAAGGTTCAAAGGTAAATTCACTTCTACAAGAGCTTAGTATAACTGTTGTTAAAAGAATTAGAAAAATAAAAAAATTGCGCATACGATTATTTTGTTCGGTAAATATAACGATAAAAGTAGAATTTTGGTATGTTTACATTTCAAAAACATTATTTGTAACTTTGTCAAAAAAAAAGAACATGGTATCAAAGGAAGAAATGCTACAATTATGTAATCAATGGTCTAAAAACACCTTAATGGAAACGTTAGATATTGAATATATCGATGCTGGAGAAGATTTTCTAAAAGCGCAAATGCCTGTAAATTCCCGTGTACATCAACCTATGGGATTATTACATGGTGGTGCTACAGTTGCGCTAGCAGAAAGCGTGGGTAGTGCTGCTTCATTAATGTTCATTAATCCTGAAAAACAAGAGGTTAGAGGTATCGAAATTAGCGCTAATCATGTACGCTCAAAACGTGAAGGTGTGGTATATTGTACGGCAAAAATTCTACATAAAGGAGCTAGCATTCATTTATGGGAAATTAAAATTGTTGATGAACAAGACCGTTTAATTTCATTATGTAAATTAACAAATATGATTTTATCCAGAAGACAATAATGCCCATTTTTGAGAAAATAGAACAGTGTTTAATAGCGCAAAATCCTTTTGTAGCTTATTTAAAGCCTAATGAATTAACATGCAATTTATTGGTGCAAAAAGACGCTGATTTAAAGTTGTTTTCAGGACAATCGGGATTTGTTTTTTTTCCTTTTGATAAAGGAGATAAAGTAGTTATCCCTTTTGAAGAGGCAGATTTTTCTCAAGGAATTATCGAGAAAAAACATTATAATTTAGTTTCTGATATCTCAAGCAGTCAAACGGATAAAGTCGTTTTTGAACAGTTGGTTTCAAACGGAATTGAAGCTATAAAAAAGGGTGAATTTGAGAAAGTAGTTTTATCGCGAAAAATTGTTTTAAAGAAACAACTTTCAGTTTTAGAGACCTTTCAGAATTTAATTTCGACCTATTCATCCGCTTTTCAGTATTTGTTTTTTCATCCCAAATTAGGTTTATGGATGGGAGCAACACCGGAGCAATTAGTTAAAATAAACCAGCAACAATTGGAAACGGTAGCTTTGGCAGGAACTAAATTGTATTCAGAAGAAGTAAAATGGACTCAAAAAGAAATTATAGAACAAAAAATTGTAACTGATTATATAGTTTCAAACATTGACAAAAAGGTAGAAAATATAAAAGTTTCTGGTCCAAATACAACTAAAGCAGGAAATTTAGCCCATCTTAAGTCTATAATTACGGGACAATTACCTTCAGATAATTTTGCTATGACTTTGATTGAAAATTTGCATCCAACACCTGCTGTTTGTGGAGTTCCTAAAAATGTGGCACAATCCTTTATACACAATCATGAAGGCTATGACCGAAAGTACTATACTGGATTTTTAGGTGAATACGCCATAGCAGGTTCTACAAATTTATTTGTAAATTTACGCTGTATTGAGATAGAGGAAAAGGCCGTAACTATTTACGTTGGTTGTGGGATTACTGGTGACAGCATTCCTACTAACGAATATATAGAAACAGAAAACAAATCGATGACGATGCGAAATGTTTTAGTAACAAAGTAAAAAATAAAAAGTTATGAAATCGCCATTAACAAGAAGTTTGTGCAAGCAAACACCAACAAATAAAAGCGATAACATATATGACCGCTAACAAATTAACTTTTACATATATGAAATTAGATATAGTAGCTTTTGGGGCTCATCCCGATGATGTAGAATTAGGCTGTTCAGGAACTATTGCTAAAGAAATTTCTCTTGGAAAAAAAGTAGGCATTATTGACTTAACTCGTGGCGAATTAGGTACTCGTGGTTCAAAAGAAATAAGAGAGCAAGAAGCCACTGCTGCAGCGCAACTATTAGGTATTTCTTGTAGAGAAAATTTAAATTTTAGAGATGGTTTTTTTGTAAATGACGAAGCGCACCAACTCGAAATTATTAAAAGAATTCGTAAATACAAACCAGAAATTGTATTGTGTAATGCTATTGATGACCGACATATAGATCACGGTAAAGGAAGTAAATTAGTGAGTGATGCTTGTTTTTTGGCAGGCTTAACTAAGATAGAAACGGAATTAGACGGACAAGTACAAGATGCTTGGCGCCCAAAAGTTGTGTATCATTACATACAATGGAAAACCATTGAACCTGATTTTGTGGTAGATATTACTGGTTTTATGGATAAAAAATTGGAAGCTGTTTTTGCTTACGGTTCGCAGTTTTATACTGAAAATTCTAACGAACCTGAAACACCTATTAGCTCTAAAAATTTTATTGAAAGCATTAAATACCGTGCTCAAGACCTTGGAAGACTTGCAGGCGTAGCCTATGCCGAAGGTTTTACAGTAGAAAGATATGTGACAGTCAATTCGTTAGGGGATTTGAAGTAAAAAAAAATAAAAAACCTTTGCAGGATAGTTGGAAACAATTATATTTGCACTCGCAAATGGAGCTCTGCTTCGGTTGTACAACAAATGGTGATTGTAGCTCAGTTGGTTAGAGCGTCGGATTGTGGTTCCGAAGGTCGCGGGTTCGAGACCCGTCTTTCACCCAAAGCCCTACAGCAATGTAGGGTTTTTTTGTTTTTATATGTTTTTTTCTTAGTACTTTTGTGTCTATGGCAAATTGGACGACCTATATTAATGAATATCAAAATTACCTCAAATTGGAGCGGGGTTTGTCTATAAATACCATTGAAAATTATTCTTTTGACATAGAAAAGTTGACTGCCTATTTAACTGAAAATCAAATTGATGTTTCGCCCATAACCATTACGGAAGAGCAAATACAAGGGTTTATTTATCATATTGCTTCATTGGTTAATCCTCGCTCACAATCACGCATTATTTCTGGTTTAAAAAGTTTTTTTACTTATTTGGTTTTTGAGGAATATAGAAAAGATATGCCAATGGAACTTATTGAAGTGCCTAAAACAGGTAGAAAATTACCCGATACGTTATCTACTGAAGAAATTGATTTATTAATAGGCGCTATAGATTTGACTTCTATGGAAGGCGAACGAAATAAAGCTATGTTAGAAACCTTGTACAGTTGTGGACTTCGTGTTTCAGAATTAGTAACTTTAAAAATATCCGATTTATTTTTTGAGGAAGGTTTTATAAAAATTACAGGAAAAGGAAATAAGCAACGTTTTGTACCTATTGGGTCCTCTACTCAAAAGTTTATTACTATTTATAAAGAACAAGTGAGAAGCCATATTACTATTCAAAAAGGATATGAGGACACGTTATTTTTAAACAGACGTGGCAAGCAATTGACACGTGCCATGGTGTTTACTATTATTAAAGATTTAGTCAAAAAAATAAACCTTCAAAAAAACATAAGTCCGCACACGTTTAGGCATTCTTTTGCTACGCATTTACTTGAAAACGGTGCCGATTTGCGTTCAATTCAGTTAATGTTAGGCCACGAGTCCATTACCACGACTGAAATTTACATGCATTTAGATCGTAAGCATTTGGCACAGGTCATGGAAACGTTTCATCCGAGGGGTAGTAAATAAAAAAAACACTAACGTTTTGCTAGTGTTTTTGCTTTTAAATTATGTGATTTAGCTTTGCTGAACTTACGTTTCTCTTTTGTCGAAATGACAACGAAAAATTAATCCTCTAGTAAAACTTCTAAAATACTAATTGCTGCTTCGCTAATTTTAGTTCCAGGACCAAAAACGGCTACAGCACCTGCATCAAATAAAAATTGGTAATCTTGAACAGGAATTACGCCACCCACAATGACCATTATATCATCTCGACCATATTCTTTTAATGCTGCTATCACTTGTGGTACTAAGGTTTTGTGTCCTGCGGCTAAAGAAGAAACACCTAAAATGTGAACATCGTTTTCAACAGCTTGTTTGGCAGCTTCTTGAGGCGTTTGAAATAGTGGTCCAATGTCTACATCAAAACCTACATC
Source organism: Flavobacterium sp. 20NA77.7 (assembly GCF_031326205.1). Taxonomy (NCBI): domain Bacteria; kingdom Pseudomonadati; phylum Bacteroidota; class Flavobacteriia; order Flavobacteriales; family Flavobacteriaceae; genus Flavobacterium; species Flavobacterium nakdongense. The sequence continues at coordinate 783,819 of NZ_CP133721.1, forward strand.
GGCATAGCCTGTAGCAACAACTTTTGCGCCACGATCATGGCCATCTTGTCCCATTTTTGCAATCATAATACGCGGACGACGACCTTCTTTCTTCGCGAATGCGTCGGCTAATTGTTTTGCTTTTTCAAAACTTTCGTCATTTTTTATTGCTGCACTATACACGCCACTTACTGATTTAATTTGTGCTTTATATCTGCCGAAAACAACTTCTAGTGCATCACTTATTTCTCCTAAGGTTGCTCTATTTCTTGCTGCTTCTACCGCTAAAGATAATAAATTTTCTTCACCTGTTTTAGCAGCTTGAGTTAATTTTTCTAAACATGCTTTAACTTTGGCAGTATCTCGAGAAGCTTTGATTTGTTCTAAACGTTCAATTTGTTGTTTGCGCACCATTTGGTTATCCACATCTAAAATATGTAAGGGATCTTCTTTTTCCAAACGGTATTTATTTACCCCTACAATAATATCTTGACTGCTATCAATACGTGCTTGTTTGCGTGCGGCTGCTTCTTCAATACGTAATTTTGGAATTCCGGCTTCAATGGCTTTCGTCATGCCTCCTAATTCTTCTACTTCTTGAATTAAAGCCCAAGCCTTTTCTGCAATTTCTGCGGTCAAACTTTCTACATAATAGCTTCCTGCCCAAGGGTCAACGGTTTTACAAATTTTAGTTTCTTCTTGTAAAAAGATTTGAGTATTACGAGCAATTCGAGCCGAGAAATCCGTTGGTAAGGCAATGGCTTCGTCTAAGGCATTTGTGTGAAGTGATTGTGTGCCGCCAAAAGCTGCTGCTGCCGCTTCGATTGTGGTTCGCGCTACGTTATTAAAAGGATCTTGTTCGGTTAAACTCCATCCCGAAGTTTGACAATGTGTTCGTAATGCTAGTGATTTTTCGTCTTTTGGATTGAATTGTTTCAATAGTTTTGCCCAAAGCATTCTACCGGCTCTCATTTTGGCAATTTCCATAAAATGATTCATTCCAATTGCCCAGAAAAAGGATAGGCGAGGAGCAAAGGTATCAATATCCATTCCTGCAGCTAATCCAGTGCGAATGTATTCTAAACCATCTGCCAACGTATATGCTAGCTCAATATCTGCTGTAGCTCCTGCTTCTTGCATGTGATAACCCGAAATGGATATCGAGTTAAACTTTGGCATATTTTTACTCGTATATTCGAAAATATCGGCTATAATTTTCATCGAAGGTGTGGGCGGATAGATATACGTATTACGTACCATAAATTCTTTCAGAATATCATTTTGAATGGTACCTGATAATAAATTAGGACTAACGCCTTGCTCTTCGGCTGCCACAATATAGAAAGCCATAATGGGTAAAACCGCACCATTCATAGTCATTGACACCGACATTTCATTTAATGGAATTTGGTCAAAAAGCACCTTCATGTCTTCTACTGAATCAATGGCAACACCTGCTTTTCCAACATCGCCCACCACACGTTCATGGTCAGAATCGTAACCACGGTGTGTCGCTAAATCAAACGCAACGGATAACCCTTTTTGTCCAGCAGCAAGATTTCTTCTGTAGAATGCGTTACTTTCCTCTGCGGTTGAAAATCCGGCATATTGTCGAATGGTCCAAGGTCTTCGAACGTACATAGTGGCATAGGGGCCGCGAAGATTAGGTGCAAAACCAGCTCCAAAACCAAGGTGTTCTAAATATGAGATGTCTTCTTTAGAATAAGTTGGTTTTACTTCAATATTTTCGGCAGTTGTAAATGAGTTTGGAGAAACTTCTAATTTCTGACTTTTAACTTCTACCTTTAAATGTTGTATATCTTTTCTCATGACTATTGCTCTTGAGCTAATCGTTCTTGTTCTACTTTTTCTGCCAATCGTTTTTCAATAATTGGAGTGATTAATGTTTTCCTAGCGTTTTGTTTTACGAAAGGGAATAATTCCAACTCATTTTTCATTCTGTCGTTTTGATTAGGATATTTATTTGTTCCTATTAAAACTTCTTTTCCTGTATCAAAAAGTTCTTGTTCTTTTTGTGCACTTTCGTTTATTTTTCTTTGGATAGTTCCTTCAATGAGTTGGGTAATCAAACCGCCATTTGCTTCAATATCTTTAAATAGTTCTAGTGCTTTTTCGGCCAATTGTTCGGTTAGCGTTTCAATATAATAGGCACCATCTGCAGGATTATTGACTTTATCAAAGTAACTTTCATTTTTGAGAATCAGTAATTGATTTCTTGAAATTCTATCACCAAATTCATTGTCTTTATGATAAATGGCATCGTAGGCTAAATTTGCTACTTCATCAGCTCCGCCCAAAATAGCAGCCATACATTCTGTTGTGGTGCGCAACATATTTACATTATAATCATACAATGTTTTGTTGCGTTTGGTTGGTGTTGCAATAATAGTACAATCAAAATTGTGGTTGTACTCTTTTGCTAATGTATTGAATAAGAGTCTTAAAGCTCTTAGTTTTGCAATTTCAAAGAAGTAATTTGTTCCTATTGCAACCTCAATAGTTATAGGCTGATTTAGGTTTAAAATTCGATTAAAATATTCATTTACATGTGCTAATGTATAAGCTAGTTGCTGTACACTAGTTGCACCCGCATTTTGATACGTTTGTGTATTGATGTTTATAAATCCGTTTGTTTCTTTTGAAGCGAGGATGTTTAATGCATCAAAATCATTGTTACTAGTATTAAACCAGTTACCTTCTTTAGCTAATTGACCTATTGGGTCAAGGAGTATGATGCATTTAACTTTGTTTTTGAGTGCAAATTCATTGATTTGATCACAAAAAGAAACGGATAAAAAGGGTAAATTAAAGTAATATGTTATCGACTCAAACGGTAAATTTTGCATTAACTCCGCAAGTACACAATTTTCATTTTCAATAGTAAAATAAATACTTTCTGCACCTCGCTTTAGTGTATCAAGTGCTTTTGCATTTGATTTTGCTATATCGTGCACAAATATTTTTTGCAGAATTTTAAAACTATTGGCAGATTTTGATGAAGTCATGCTGTCTTTAGTTTCATCAGCATGATAAAAAGGCTTTACTTTGATGCCATCTGGGGATTCCCATATAAGTGTTTCGTTATAATCGGCGCCTTTTAATTCAAATTGAATTTGTTGTTTCCATTGTTTTGAAGAAACGGGTTCAAATTCTGAAAAAAGTTTGTTTGTACTCATTATATATGGGTTTTGTGCAAAAAAAGTCTTAAATAGCCCTGATGGTAGCGGCATCTCCCGATTTTATGAGGGAATATAGCGAACAGCAGGACAAGTTGTCCTATTTATTTTTATTTTTGGCTTCTAGTATACTATCTTTCTCTTTTTCTTCTTCAAATTCAACGATGTAAATATCTTCACTGTCTTTTTTCATGTAATATTTTTCTCGTGCATATTTTTCGACCATATTATCATTTTTTAAGTGCTGAATTTTGATGCTATCTTTTCCAATTTCAGACTGATAATAAGCTTTATTGTCTTCTAATTCATCGATTTGTTTGTTTAACAGCCTATGTTCTAAGTAAGAATAGTTGTCTAGAAAAAGCATCCAAATAATGAAAATGACGAGTATCAAATAGTACTTGTTACTTAAAAACCGTAAAAAGGGGTATTTTTGGATAAGTAGTTGGAATTTTTTAAACATTACTTGTCAATTCTTTGATTAATAACCGCTCTAACCACATCTATAGCCACTGTATTGTATTTGTCATTTGGAATGATAATGTCTGCAAATGCTTTGGTGGGTTCAATAAATTGTTCGTGCATTGGTTTAAGTGTGCTTTGATATCTATTTAACACTTCTTCCATGTCACGTCCGCGCTCTGCAATATCTCTTTTTAATCTACGAATTAAACGTTCGTCTGAATCGGCATGTACAAATATTTTAATATCAAATAAATCTCTTAATTCTGGATTAGTAAAAATTAAAATACCCTCAACAATCATTACTTTTCGGGGATGCGTAATAATAGAATCATCGGTTCTGTTATGCGTTACGAAAGAATATACGGGTTGTTCAATAACATTTCCTGCTTTTAACTCTTTAAGATGTTGTACTAATAATTCAAAATCAATAGCTCTTGGATGGTCAAAATTAATTTTTGTACGTTCCTCATAACTTAAATTACTCGTTTCCTTGTAGTAGGAGTCTTGGGAAATAATACCTACTTCTGTTGAAGGTAATTCATTCATAATTTGGTGTACAACAGTTGTTTTGCCACTTCCAGTACCACCAGCAATTCCAATTATTAGCATATTTTACTAAATTTTATGAGAAGCAAATATAGAAATTATATTTGTTGAATTTTATCATTTCGGTGTAAAAAAAGGAATATTTTGCTAGTTTGATATAGACATAAAAAAAAGCAAAATTTAGTTTTGAATGTTTAAATATAGTTTTATATTTGCAACCTGCTTAGCTGAAAAACTATAATAATTCACTATAGCATTTGCGGGGTGTAGCGTAGCCCGGTTATCGCGCCTGGTTTGGGACCAGGAGGTCGCAGGTTCGAATCCTGCCACCCCGACAAGAAATCCTTTCCAATTTGGAAAGGATTTTTTTATTTTGGTTAACTTATGTTTTACGTTTATATTTTATATTCAAAAAAACTGGATACTTATTATGTAGGCTCTACATCTCAGACAGTAACTCAAAGGTTGCAGAAACATTTGAGCAATCACGCTGGATATACCTCAAAAGCTAAAGATTGGGAAATAGTTTATTGTGAGGAATACTCTTTAAAAACAGTTGCATTAAAGAGGGAAAATGAAATTAAGCGTTGGAAAAGTAAAATCAAAATTAAATTTTTGATTGACGGATTATCGCGTCCCGATTGAAATCGGGAAGGTCGCAGGTTCGAATCCTGCCACCCCGACAAGAAATCCTTTCCAAATTGGAAAGAATTTTTTTATTTTGGTTAACTTATGTTTTACGTTTATATTTTATATTCAAAAAAACTGGATACTTATTATGTAGGTTCTACATCTCAGACAGTAACTCAAAGGTTGCAGAAACATTTGAGCAATCACGCTGGATATACCTCAAAAGCTAAAGATTGGGAAGTAGTTTATTGTGAGGAATATTCTTTAAAAACAATTGCATTAAAAAGGGAAAATGAAATTAAGCGTTGGAAAAGTAAAATCAAAATTAAATTTTTGATTGACGGATTATCGCGTCCCGATTGAAATCGGGAAGGTCGCAGGTTCGAATCCTGCCACCCCGACAAAAAATCCTTTCCAATTTGGAAAGGATTTTTTATTTTTATTACATTCTAGTAATTACTTTGTATATTTACCCTATCTATTTATCTATTATATGAAATCAATTTTTTATTCTTTAGTATTTATTTTGCTTGTATCTTGTCAGTCTAAACCAAGTCAAGAAGATTTTACCCATTTTAATGGATATTGGGAAATAGATCAAGTTGTATTTCCTGATGGAACTAAAAAAGTATATCAGGTTAACGAATGGATAGATGTATTTGAGTTGAAAGAAAATAAAGGATGGAGACAAAAAGTGCAACCTCAAGTGGATGGTAAATTTATACAAAATGATTTGAAAGAAAGTTTACAGATTATTGATAGCAACGATTGTTATTATTTAAAGACAAAAGCTACCTATACATCTTGGATAGAAAAAATTGTTTCAGTTTCAAAAGATGCATTTACGCTAGAGAACGATGCTAAAATAAAGTATCACTACAAACGATTTGTGCCGTATGCAAAACGTAAGTAAATAATAGTTTACTATATGAAACGATTTAACGACGACTATACTATAGGGGATATCATGAAAGAGTTTATTAAAGAAAGTAAACTCGAAAAAGGGCTAGATGTGGTTCAAGTAAAAGAACTATGGGCTAGTCTTATGGGGCCCACAATCGTAAATTATACTACTCAAGTAGACTTCTATAAAAACATACTATATGTGACACTTTCTTCGGCTGTTTTAAAACAAGAATTAGCTTTAGGTAAACAAAAAATTATTGATTTAATAAATAAAGAATTACAAAAAAAATTAGTTAAAGATTTAATATTCAGATAGATAGATTTATTATTTAAATTTAATCTAAATAAATTTGTTTCTTATTTAGACTCATTATATATTTGCATTTTAATTTTAAATGAGTCTAAATAAATGAAATTAGCAGTTGTAGTAAGTATTAGTTTTTCATTTTTCGGGTATACCCAAACATCAAATTTAACTTCGTCAGATGTTTTACCCTATACACTTAATGATACCCTAAAAAAAGTTAAAATTATTGAACCGGTGATTATTCAGTCAACAGTTCAGGGAAAAACCATTACGATTGGTAAATCAGATATAAAACCTATTGATTTACCACAAAGTATTCAAGTAATTGATGGTAAAATTATTGAACAACAACAAGCTATTCGTTTGAGTGATGTGATAAAAAATGTTAATGGGGCTTATGTAGGTTCGGCTCGAGGAGGTGCCCAAGAATCGTTTTGGTCAAGAGGATATGATATGTCTGCCAATAATATGTTTAAAAACGGGTTTAGAGTAAGTAGTGGTTCGATGCCAGAAGTTGCTTCTTTAGATCAAGTAGAATTCTTAAAAGGAAGTTCGGCTTTATTGTATGGAAATGTAGCACCAGGAGGAATTTTAAATTTGGTTACCAAATCCCCCTCTTTTGCTCAAGGAGGTGCTATTTCTTTTCAAGCGGGTAGTTATGACTATTATAAACCAACAATTGATTTTTATGGTCCTTTGAGCAAATCGGTTGCTTATCGATTTGTTTCTTCTTATGAAAATTCAAAAAGTTTTAGAGATGTAGTTGCAAGAAAACGAATTTACATCAACCCGTCTGTGTTATTTAAATTAAATGAAAAAACAACTATTGTGCTTCAAGCGGATTATTTAAAGGATAATTGGACTCCCGATTTTGGAACAGCAGCTATTGGACAAGACATTGTTAACTTACCTAGAAATACTTATTTAGGCGTAAGATGGTCAAATGGGTTGACAAAACAAGCCACATTTACAAATCAAATTTCGCATCAAATTAATGCTAAATGGAAATTTAATGCGAATACATCCTATCAATATTATAGTAGATTTTGGGAAGGTACAGAACGCATTCAACCCTCTGCAAATGGTACACTTACAAGACCTTTAGGGAAAAACAATACTGATGAGACTATTTTAGCTCAGCAATTCAATTGGCAAGGGAAATTTCAAACTGGAAAAATTAAACATCAACTTTCAACAGGAGTTGATTTAGAATATGCCAAAGTAAACGTTGATACTTATGTCTTTAATCCAGTTACATATGATGTGGTATCCATTTATAATCCTACTTCTTATGAAAATGATCATGGAATTCCATCGAGTATTCAGACGAAGATTGTAACTACAAAAACAAAACGTTTTGGTGCCTATTTACAAGATTTGATGAGCTTAACTTCTAAGTTAAAAGTTTTAGCAGGGTTACGATGGTCTTGGCAAGAATCTCAAGCTACTACGTATAATTATTTGGCAAACGTGTATACACCAGGAAATGATCCCAATCCTATTCAAGATCCAAAAAGACTAGACAAGGCTTTTTCTCCAAAAATTGGATTCGTTTTTCAACCCAAAGAAAACATGTCGTTATTTGCAAGTATTGCTAATTCATTTACACCAAATACAGGAGTGGATATTTATAACAACACTTTAGCGCCTTCAATAATTGATCAATATGAAATTGGGATTAAGAAAGGATTTTGGAATACTAAATTAACTACAAATATTAACTATTATTACATTGTAAATAATAATTTAGCTCAAATAGCTGAACTAAAAGCGGATGGAACTATCAATACAAATACAAATGTAAAAGCACTTTCGGGGCAAACTGTAAGTAAAGGAATTGAACTAGATATTGTAGCTAAACCTATTATTGGTTTACAACTATTAGCAGGGTATAGTTATAACGATATGCGATATACAAAAACGAGTGGCGCAACAGGCAGTTTTATTGAAGGGGATCGATTAGTGCGAACACCACAAAATACTGCAAATTTTAGTGTGTTTTACACTATAGAAAACGGAAAATGGACAGGATTCTCTGTTGGTGCATTAGCAAGTTATACAGGAAGCAGATTAGGAGGCTGGAATAATACTAACGGGCAAACTATACCAGACCGAACAATTCCTGTAAGCGATTATACTACTATTGATGCTTCAGTAGGTTATACTTGGAATCAGTTTTCTATTTTGTGTAAAATGTCTAATATTGCAAATACATTAAATTATACGGTGCATGAAAATTACAGTATTAACCCCATTGCTCCAAGACAATTTTTAACAACGATTAAATATAAATTTTAAACATGAACGCACAAACTATCAGAACTATTCATCGAGATTTTGGTTATTTTTATTTAGGACTTATTATCTCATTTGCTTTATCAGGTATTATGATGAATCACAGAGACCATTGGCATCCAGAAAAGTACACTATTGAAAATAAATCTATTCAAGTAAAACTGCCGCATGAAGATGATTTAACTGAAAAATATGCTGAAAATTTAGCTAAAGAGATTGGAATAACAGATAAGTTAAAACGTCAAATGGTTAAAAAAGGAAATTTCAGAATGATGTTTGAAAATACTGAAGTCGAAATTGAATTGAAAACAGGTAAAGGTGAGATTACTTATTTTAAGAAAACACCAATAATTAGTCATTTAATGAAATTACATAAAAACACATCAAACTGGTGGATTTATTATTCTGATGTTTTTGGCTTATGTTTAATTACTATTGCTTTAACAGGAGCCATGATGATAACTGTGGGTAAAAATACATTTAAGAAGAGAGGTTGGAAACTTGCTTTAGCAGGAATAGTATTTCCGTTATTGTTTTTAATATTATTTGCTTAAATAACACAAAAAAAACCGCTTAATCTAAGCGGTTTTTTATTTTATTAATTTTTTAAATTAGAATTGCTCTCTTCTTGCAAAGTGGAAAGCACCCTCAATAGCTGCATTTTCATCAGAGTCAGAACCGTGAACGGCATTTTCTCCAATTGATGAAGCATATTTTTTACGAATTGTTCCTTCTGCTGCCTCTGTTGGATTTGTAGCGCCAATTAACGTTCTAAAATCTTCAACAGCATTTTCTTTTTCTAAAATGGCTGCTACAATTGGTCCTCTTGTCATGAATTCAACTAATTCGCCAAAGAAAGGTCTTTCGCTGTGAACAGCATAAAATTTCTGTGCGTCAGCTACTGTTAATTGTGTTAATTTCATTGCTACAATTCTGAAACCACCTTCAGTAATCATATTTAATATTCCACCAATGTGTCCTTTTTCAACAGCATCTGGTTTAATCATTGTAAAAGTTCTGTTCGTTGCCATAACGTTTTATGTGTTTTTTAATTTGGGTGCAAAAGTAAGCATTTTGTTTTAGGGGTAAAATTTTATCTAAAAATATTTACATAAAATTTAAAAATAGATTATTTTACAATTACTCCTTTTTTATTTATACAAGGGACTTCTACAAATGCATGCTCATTTATTGTATTGGTTCTAAATGTGTATGTTTTATCATACAGCATGTTGTCTATAAAGTAGGTAACTGCAAATTCGTTATTGAGTTGCAAAACATTGTTTTCTAAAAGTTCAATTTTTACATAGCTAAATGGTTCAACTTCTTTAAAGACGTGTCTAAAAGTACCTGTTTTGCGTTGTTCTCCATTAAGTAGACCATACGCTCTAGATACCACAATAGCCATTTCTAATTTGTGTTCACTATCGTTAATTAAATACGCATACCATGTTTGTTCCATAAAATCATCGTTCCATTCTTTAATGGCTGCTACATATACGTTTTCAACTTTAGGGATTTCAATGTCTTTTTGCATTATTTTTCTTTTTTGTAAAGCGTAGCCGTATTTGTAAATTGAATTAAATTAATTTTTGGCTCTCCATGAATATCAATTTCACATTTACCACTTGCTGATATTTCAGCGTTCATAGAAGCATTAATACTGCATTTTGTATAGCCTTCTGCAAGTAATTGTAAATTTTTAGCTGTAAATTTTTTAGCTGTAAGGTGACTGTTGTTGTATAGCCTCATCGTTGCTATTTGTGCATCTCCTTCAATTTCGGCGCGTGCTTTTTGATACAAATCAATCTTAGTTTCAGTCGCATTTACTAATGCTTTTATTTCCGCTTCTTTATCTAATTGTAATGTTATTTTTTCAGAAGTGACATTGATTTCAGCTGTGGCTTTATCATGTAAAACGAGCATAAAATCAGTTGATTTACTATTTAAAAACGACTTTGACTTATCATAATTAGTGATTTTTACTTTTTGTAAATCTAAACTTGCTAAAGCATTTATTTTCGTCTCGTTTTTCCCAATAATAGTCTTCAAACTATCGTTGTAATTAATACGGATAGCATACTTTTTTGCACTTACAACTTCTTTTGATGCGCTAATTTTTAATGATTTTCCATCAGTTATGAGTTGAACTGTTTCGTGTAAGTTATCATCGGCTTCAATTTCTACTGAAGGGGTGTTGTTTTTAACCAAAAAAACTTCAAAATTATCTCCAATTTCAAGCTGTTGGAATTCTTTAACTTCTTTTAGCGTTACAGTTACAATTTTTGAGCCTTTGATTTTTTCTTTCTGTTGAGCAAAACTTAGAAAAAAACCAAAAACAAGTAATACAAGTGCATAGTTATTTTTGTTCATCATAGTATGTTTAATAAGTACAAATATAAAAAAAAACACCAGTGATTTACTGATGTTTTCTGATATTTAAAAAATACTTTCTATGAATTGAATAACTAGTTTGACAGTAAATTCAATAATTTTTACGATGAATTGTATCATATTTATAGTATTTGAGGTAACTTATTTATACAATGTAAATGTACGATTTTTTTCTATTACATGTATTAATTACCATTAAATTTATGTTAAAATTAACGATGAGATTTTCTAACTTCAGTATTGATTATTTCTTTACCATTCACTTTTACGCTTACTTTTTCAATACTGTCTTTAATAGTTGTTGGTTTTACTACGTTTTCATTACCTAAAACTTCTCCTGAAACGGTTTCTATTTCAATATCTTTGTTTTCATCTGATGGACAATTTAAACAATCTAATTCTCCATTATTTACTTTGTATAAGTAACCTTCAGGGCCATACAAATTGTCAAAATCTGAATTATGGCCATTTAAATAATATTCTACATTTTTATTTGGAAAATAGACAATGCCTTCTGGTAAGTACAAGTAAATATGTACTTGTTGGTTTCTGAATTTGCTACTAGCTGCAGTAATAAAATAATTGTCAAGTACTAATTCTTTGTTTTTAAAACTAAAATGATACTTAATTTTTTCTGCTCTGCTATTTGCTTCATTGAAATTTTTACCTTGAGCTGTTCGTTCTACAATAATAAATGGTTGTAATTTATCGGTCTTTTTTAAATGAATATTTACGTTGTTTGAATAAATAATTTCATTTTTTGAAGAATCTTGAGTTATCATTAAATCTGTTCTGTGCTCAATATTCTTTGAAAAGAAATCATTGTTTACAAATTTAATTGCCAATGTATCTTTTGCAGAAAGAGGTAAAAATTCTTTTTTAACTGCTTTTCCATCATGACTGAGTTCGGTAGCATATTTAATTCCTATTATTGTTAAGGCTACTAATGCAAAAATCCATAAGGCTAAAAGCGTATATTTTACATAGTTTCCAATAGATTTTGTATGAGGTATTAATAATTTAAGGCCTAGCAATACAAAAAAGAATAAAGGTATGCCAAAAGAAAGCAATAACAATAAACCTTGTCCCCATAGTGGTACATCAAAATTAAATGGGGTATGAATGTTTTCTTGTAACATTACTTCAGGTAAAGAAGAAGAAAATATTAATACTACAGAGGCTATAATAATTGCGATAAAAGTAAGTGTTGAAATTAATACAATGAAAAACCCAATAGCTTTACCAATTCCTTTAAAAATCTCAGTAATTACTTCACCTGCAGTTGAACTTATTTTTTTGTGGTCTAACGTGTTTATTTTATCTGTAAATTCATTAAATCCTTCTTTGACTTTTTTCTCAATATTTGAAATATTGATGGGTTGTCCTTTCATTTCTAGTTTTTGAGTAGTTGTAATGGCTTCTGGAATTAATATCCATAGAATGATGTAGACAAAAAATCCCGTTCCGAAACCAAACAATAAAATCACCATAATAATTCTAAGCCAAAGTGGATCTACACCTAAATAATGACCTAATCCAGAAAGTACTCCTCCTACTAAAGCATTGTCTTTATCTCGGTATAATTTTTTAGAGTTATATGGGTATTCAAATGTGTTATCTGTTGAAGAAGAGGCTTGTTCATCTTCAATTTTATAATCTTCAGGTTGTCCCATAATAGTAATAATTGCTTCTACTTCTAACAGCCCAATAACTTGTTTGTTTGTTCCCAATTTTTCTTGAAACAATTCCGCAATTCTATTTTCAATGTCTTTAATGATTTCTTCTCTTCCTTCAGGAGATAAAGAACGTTTAACCGCTTGTAAATAGTTGTTTAACTTGTTGTATGCATCTTCGTCAATATGAAAGAAGAAACCGCCTAAATTTATACTAGTTGTCTTATTCATGAGTGTTTAGTTTTTAGTTGTGATTATGTTTACAGCATCAGATAATTCTTTCCAAGTGCCATTTAGTTCATTTAAAAATTCTTTACCTTCATCGGTTAGGCCATAATATTTTCTTGGTGGACCAGAGGTAGATTCTTCCCATCTATAGATAAGAAGCCCGTCATTTTTTAATCGAGTAAGTAGAGGATAAATCGTACCTTCTACAACTAACAATTTTGCGTTTTTCAAGGTGTCTAGTATTTCAGAAGTGTAAGCATCTTTTTCTTTTAATACAGAAAGAATGCAAAACTCCAAGACACCTTTTCGCATTTGTGCTTTTGTGTTTTCTATATTCATATTATAAACATGTTTTTTTAATCATTATTTTCAAAAAATGTATTACTTTTTATAATAAGTTATTTTCTTATGCAAATATATATCTAAAAACAAGTACATTGTATTACATAGTACTAATAATTAACATAATTTTAACATTTAGAATGTTTTATTTCAACCTTAATTAATTTGTATATTTACCAAAAATATAGCCTTATGACGTTAACACCTAGCAAAGTAAACCTTTTTACCTTTTTTAAATTACCTGCTGCTTTTTGGTCAGGTGTTCGTGTAAAAGTTTTAAATGAAAACGAATGTCACGTAAAAGTTAAGCATACTTGGTTTACTCAAAATCCTTTTAAATCTATGTATTTTGCTATTCAAGCAATGGGGGCCGAGTTGAGCACAGGCGCATTAGTAATGTATCATGTGAAAAAAAATGAGGGGAATATTTCTATGTTAGTGGCTCAAAATAAGGCGGTATTTACCAAAAAAGCAACTGGAAAAATAATATTTACTTGTCAACAAGGACAATTAGTAGCTGAAACAATAGAAAAAGCATTGGTCACAAAAGAAGGGCAAACAATTTGGCTTACTTCCATAGGTCAAAATGAATTAGGCGAGCAAGTTTCTGAAATGCAATTTGAATGGACCATTAAAGTGAGAGCCCACTAAATTTAACAAATGTTAAGTTTAGTTAATTTAAAATATTTCGAGTTATTTGTTTGTAATTTTGGTTAAAACAAAAAAAATGACCATTTTAATAACAGGTGCTACAGGTTTGGTAGGAACTGAACTAGTACATAATTTGCTAGCGGAAAATCATACTATACACTATTTAACGACTTCAAAACATAAATTACTTCAAGAAAAAAATTATAAAGGATTTTATTGGAATCCAACTACACAAGAAATAGATGTAAATGCTTTTGACCAAGTTGACGCAATTATACATTTAGCGGGTGCATCAGTAGCTAAAAAATGGACTTCTGCTTATAAAAATGAAATACGTACAAGCAGAATTGAATCTACGCAATTACTTTTTAAAACCTTACAAACAATTCCACATACTATAAAACAAATTATTACAGCATCCGCAATAGGTATTTACCCATCGAGTTTAGAAAAAATTTACCACGAAACGGATACTCAAGTTGAGGCTTCATTTTTAGGAGAAGTGGTTGAAAGCTGGGAAAATGAAGTAACTAAGTTTGAAACATTAGGAATTTTAGTGGTTAAAATTAGAATAGGAATTGTGTTGGCTAAAAATGGAGGGGCTTTACAGGAAATGATTAAGCCTATAAGAATGGGTTTTGGTGCGGCTTTAGGTTCAGGGAAGCAATACCAAAGTTGGATACATATTCAAGATTTAGTAGCTGTTTTTAAGTATGTTTTACTACATCATAAACAAGGTGTTTATAATGCAGTAGCACCTTATCCTATCACAAATAGTGCTTTAACTAAAGCGATTGCTAGAGGTTTAAATAAACCCCTTTTTCTTCCATCTGTACCTACATTTATACTGAAAATTTTATTGGGTGAAATGCATGTTATTGTTACGAGTAGCCAGCATGTTAGTTGTATGAAGTTATTAGATGAAGGTTTTCAGTTTAAATATGCATCAATTGATAAAGCCCTTCAACACTTACTTAAGTCATAACTAGGCTGAGTTCTAAAATTTAGAATGCCTTTTGATTTTGTTTTTTTAACTATTTTGCATTATTAATTCTGACAATGTGTCATTTTTTAAATATTGGCAATACATTTGCAGTTCACAATAAAACAAAAAATAAAAACAAAATCATGAGTCAAGACCAAGGAGAACCTATAGAAAAAGATACGATTCAAGAGCAACAACCTGTTGAACCTCAAGAAGTAGAAACACCAGAATTATCTTTAGAGGAGCAATTACAAGAGCAATTGGCACAAGAAAAAGATAAATTTTTACGTTTATTTGCAGAGTTTGAAAATTATAAAAAACGAACGACCAAAGAACGTATCGATTTATTTAAAACCGCAGGTCAAGAAGTTTTACAAGCTATGCTACCTGTTTTAGATGATTTTGATAGAGCTTGGGTCCAAATTTCACAGTCAAATGATGAAGCCTTAGTAACAGGCGTGTCATTAATTCACGATAAATTAAAAACCACTTTAGCAAGTAAAGGTTTAGAAATAGTAGAACTCAAAGCGGGCGATGAATTTAATGCCGATTTTGCAGAAGCTATTACACAAATACCAGCTCCATCTGAAGAGTTGAAAGGAAAAATAGTTGATGTAATAGAAAAAGGATATAAATTGGGAGATAAAATTATTCGTTTCCCAAAAGTAGTAATAGGCAGTTAAAAACAGAAACAGCTACCCATGAAATCGCTCATTTCATTTGATTTGCAAATTTTAATCTAAATTATTAAGCGATTACATATATGACCGCTAAAAAATAACTTTTACATATATGAAAAAAGATTTTTATGAATTATTAGGAGTAAGTAAAAATGCTTCTCCAGACGAGATTAAGAAAGCATATCGAAAAAAAGCCATAGAGTTTCACCCAGATAAGAATCCAGGAGATAAAGAAGCCGAAGAAAATTTTAAGGCGTGTGCAGAAGCTTATGAAGTATTAAGTGATTCCGATAAAAAAGCAAGATATGATCAATATGGTCATGCTGCTTTTGAAGGCGGCGGTGGAGGATATGGAGGTCATCATATGAATATGGATGATATTTTCAGTCAATTTGGGGATATTTTTGGAAGTGCTTTTGGAGGCGGAGGCTTCGGAGGTTTTGGCGGAGGCGGAGGTCAACGAAGAATGAAAGGAAGCAATTTAAGGATTAAAGTAAAATTAACACTTGAAGAAATTGCAAATGGTGTTGAGAAAAAAGTAAAAGTAAAACGTAAAGTTCAAGCACCAGGTGTTACCTATAAAACATGTTCTCCGTGTAATGGAAGTGGACAAGTTTTAAAAGTTACCAATACTATTTTAGGAAGAATGCAAACGGCAACCACTTGTCATTCTTGTCATGGAGCAGGCCAAATGATAGATTCAAAGCCTTCGCATGCCGATGCGCAAGGATTAATTACTGAAGAAGATACAGTATCCATAAAAATTCCTGCAGGTGTAGTAGATGGCATGCAATTAAAAGTGTCTGGTAAAGGAAATGAAGCGCCAGGTAAAAACAGTATTCCGGGAGATTTAATTGTAGCTATTGAAGAAATAGAACATGAGTTTTTAAAGAGAGAGGGCGAAAATTTACATTATGATTTGTATATCAGTTTTGCTGAAGCAGCTTTAGGTGTTTCTAAAGAAATAGATACAGTTTCAGGAAAAGTAAGAATAAAATTAGAAGAAGGCATACAGTCAGGGAAAATTTTACGCTTAAAAGGCAAAGGGGTTCCAAGTATCAATTCATATAGTAGCGGCGATTTATTAGTACATATTAATGTTTGGACACCAAAAGAATTAAATAAAGAACAAAAAGCATTTTTTGAAAAAATGTTAACAGATGAAAATTTTATTCCAAAACCAGAAAAATCGGATAAATCATTTTTTGAAAAAGTAAAAGATATGTTTTCTTAAATGAAAATTTTTTATACAAATATGAATTCCCATCCTTTTAAAAAAGGGTGGGTTTTTTATGTAACAATTTTTGTACATTAGTGACTAATATTTTAATTAAACATTTGTATTCATGCGCAATATATTAGAAGTAAAAAACGTGGTCAAGAAGTATGGTGAATACACCGCTTTGAACGCTATTTCTTTACAAGTACCAGAAGGTAGTATTTATGGTTTATTAGGTCCAAACGGAGCTGGAAAAACTTCATTAATTAGAATCATCAATCAAATTACGTTACCTGATTCAGGTGAAATTTTGCTTAATGGCGAAAATTTAAATCCTGACCATGTGTCTATTATCGGTTACATGCCTGAAGAAAGAGGTTTGTATAAGTCTATGAAAGTAGGAGAGCAATGCTTGTATTTAGCTCAACTAAAAGGACTTTCAAAAGCTGATGCAAAAAAACAATTAAAATATTGGTTTGAAAAATTTGAAATACAAGGTTGGTGGGACAAAAAAATTCAGGAGTTATCAAAAGGTATGGCGCAAAAAGTGCAATTTATTGTAACGGTATTACATCAGCCCAAATTGTTAATTTTAGACGAGCCATTTTCGGGATTTGACCCTGTAAATGCGAATTTAATTAAGGATGAAATTATCGAATTAAATAAAAAAGGGACATCTATTATTTTTTCTACACATCGCATGGAAAGTGTGGAAGAAATGTGTGATCATATTGCATTAATTCATCAGTCAAATAAATTGATTGAAGGAAAATTATCAGATGTTAAAAAACAATTTAGAACAAATACATTCCAAATAGGAATTCTAACAGAGAATGTTGAAGGTTTAATGCTTGCCCTAACCAAAAATTTCACAGTCGGGCAAACGGATTTCAAATCATTAAACGACGAATTAAAATTAGAAATCCAAATAGGTACACACACTACAAATGAGTTATTGCAAATTTTACTCGCGTTTGGACAAATTACTCATTTTGCTGAAAAAATTCCTAGTGTTAACGATATTTTCATTCAAACAGTTAGCGGTAATTAATAGAAAATAAAAGCAACTAATTCAGATTTAGAATTAGGTAAAAAAGATAAAAAATGAATAAATTAAATTTAATTATACAAAGAGAATTTATTGCAAAAGTGCGCAATAAATCGTTTATCGTAATGACTTTCTTAAGTCCATTATTATTTGTGGGAATGGCATTTTTGATTAGTTACTTAGCCAATATGAATAAAGATTCAGTCACTGAAATTGCTGTTTATGATAAGGCGGGTTTATTAAAAAATCATTTTAAAAGCGATAAGCATACAAAATATATTGATATTTCTACCATGCCTTTAAAAATAGCCAAGGATACAGCAAAAGCAAGTTATGAAGGATTAATTTACGTGCCAAAAGTGTCAAAAATCCAAGATTTAAAAGCAAAAGTTGAATATATTTCAGATGAAAGTCCAAGTATAGATTTTATTGAAACAATTGAAGATATTGTAGATTCAACCCTTACACAAGAAAATTTTAAAACATCAGGAATTGATACCAAAGCAATTGAGAAAGCTACTGTAAAATCTGAATTAAAACTTTCAAAATATTCTGGAGATGAAAGCCTTAAAGGATTAAACGAAATAAAAGTAGCTATTGGAGGATTTTTTGGTTATTTAATCATGATGTTTATTATCATTTATGGCAATTTTGTAATGCGTAGTGTCATTGAAGAAAAAACAAATCGTATTATAGAAATTGTCATTTCATCTGTAAAGCCCTTTCAGTTAATGATGGGAAAAATTATTGGTACATCATTAGCGGGTATATTACAGTTTTTAATTTGGGCAATTGTAGGCGGAGCATTATTTTTTATGGCTTCTTCTTATTTTGGCATGGAAATGTCTGGATCAACAGCTAAAGTGGCCGAAGCGGCTCAACAAGCGCAAAAAATGAATGTGTTGAATGACTATTTAGTTGAAATACAAAATTTGCCTATTGCAACCTTATTGAGTTGTTTTATCATTTATTTTATTGGAGGCTATTTTTTATACAGTTCTTTTTACGCGGCTATTGGGGCAGCAGTAGATTCAGAAACAGATTCGCAACAGTTTTTATTGCCTATTATCATGCCTTTAATGTTAGGTGTGTATATTGGCTTTTTTACTGTAATTAATGATCCACATGGTACAGTTGCAACTGTTTTTTCAATAATTCCCTTAACTTCGCCTATTGTTATGCTGATGCGCATTCCGTTTGGTGTACCATTTTGGCAATTAGGATTATCTGTCTTGTTGCTATTTGGAACGTTTTTTGTTGTAGTTTGGGCAGCAGCTAAAATATATAGAGTTGGTATTTTAATGCATGGTAAAAAACCAACTTGGAAAGAATTATATAAATGGTTGAAATATTAAAAAGAGTTTATCAGTTTAATAGGTCTATTATAATCCATTTAAACGAATAAACAGTTAACCTAAAAAAATGAGTAAAATCCTTATTATAGAAGACGAAGCAGCTATTCGAAGAGTATTAACTAAAATACTTACCGAAGAAAATGATTCGTATAAAGTTGAAGAAGCAGAAGATGGTTTGCAAGGTTTAGAAAAAGTCAAAAATGAAGATTATGACTTAATTCTTTGTGATATTAAAATGCCTAAAATGGATGGTGTTGAGGTGCTGGAAGCCGTTAAAAAAATCAAACCTGAGATTCCTGTGGTAATGATTTCAGGGCATGGAGATTTAGATACCGCTGTAAATACGATGAGATTAGGTGCCTATGATTATATTTCTAAACCTCCAGATTTAAATAGATTATTGAATACTGTTCGAAATGCTTTAGACAAAAAACAGTTAGTAGTAGAGAACAAAATCTTGAGAAAGAAAGTTTCTAAAAACTATGAAATGATAGGCCAGAGTGAAGCTATTTCTCACATAAAAGCAATGATTGAAAAAGTAGCTCCCACAGAGGCTAGAGTGTTAGTTACAGGATCTAATGGAACAGGAAAAGAATTAGTTGCTCACCAATTGCATCAACAAAGTAATCGCGCTGCTCAACCCATAATTGAAGTAAATTGCGCTGCTATACCTTCTGAATTAATTGAAAGTGAATTGTTTGGCCATGTAAAAGGCGCATTTACATCTGCAGTTAAAGATAGAGCAGGAAAGTTTGAAGCAGCACATGGCGGAACTATTTTCCTAGATGAAATAGGAGATATGAGTTTGCCCGCTCAAGCTAAAGTTTTAAGAGTTTTGCAAGAGAATTTGATTCAACGTGTGGGTGCCGATAAAGATATTAAGGTTGATGTTAGAGTAATTGCTGCCACAAATAAAGATTTAAAAAAAGAAATAGAAGAAGGAAGATTTCGTGAAGATTTATATCATCGATTAGCAGTAATATTAATCAAAGTTCCTGCTCTAAATGACAGAAGAGAAGATATACCAGAATTAATCCGTTATTTTTCAATAAAAATTTCTGAAGAACAAGGAATAGCGGTAAAACATTTTTCAGTCAATGCTATTTCTTTGTTACAAGAATATGATTGGACAGGAAACATAAGAGAGTTAAGAAATGTAGTAGAACGACTTATTATTTTAGGCGGAAATGAAATTTCTGAACAAGATGTAAAATTATTCGCAAGTAAATAAATTTGATAAACGGTAAAAGATAATGGGTAATTGGTTACCTATTGCCTTTTGCCCATTACCATAGAAAAAATGCAATTAAAAAAAATAAATCCACACCTTCAGCAAGCATTAGTAGAACTAGGATTAGTAGAAGCAAATGAAATCCAAGAAGAAACATTTTCCGTTATTAAAAGTGGTGCTGATGTAGTTGTTCAAGCTGAAAAAGGCACGGGAAAAACCACTACGTTAGTACTTAACGTAATTCAAAAGTTGGAAAAAGCACATCTGCTTTCACCGCGTGCCTTAGTATTTTCAGAAAATAAGGAACGTGTTTTAGAACTAGAAGAGCGCTTTAAGCAATTCGCAAAATATACCGATTTACGTATCTATGCAGTACATGATAAAAGTGATTTAGATTATGACAAAAATCAAATTTCTGTTGGAATTGACATTTTGATTGGCACTCCAACACGATTAAATGATATGTTTAGTACAGCAGGATATGATGTAAATCAATTAAAAATGTTTGTTGTTGACGATGCAGATGCAATTGCAAAAGTAAGATTAGAGGCAAAAATTAAAAGAATTTCAGACAGCATAGCTAAAACACAACGAATACTTTTCTGTGAAGTTATTTCAGAACGTGTAGAGTCTTTGGCCGACCAAATTATGGTTGAGCCACTTTTTTTTGAAATGGATTAATTAGCAATAATCATACAAAAACCGAATATAATCAATTGTCTAATTGACTAATTCAGCTATATTTGCACCTTTCAAAAATTTAGTAACTCGTTTTTATAACTTTTTACTTTTATAACTTTTTACTTCAAAATGATTACAGTTAATGATGTTGCCGTAGAATTTGGCGGAACCACTTTATTTAGTGAGGTTACTTTTGCAATTAATGAAAATGATAAAATAGCCCTCATGGGTAAAAATGGTGCAGGAAAATCAACTTTATTAAAAATAGTTGCAGGTGAAAATAAACCTACACGTGGCGGAATTTCGGCACCAAGTGATGCTGTAATAGCTTATTTACCACAGCATTTATTAACGGCCGATAATTGTACTGTTTTAGAGGAAACTTCTAAAGCGTTTGCGGATGTATTGAACATGAAAAAGGAAATAGATTCGCTTAACGAACAATTAACTACTCGTACCGATTATGAAAGTGATGCCTACATGAAATTGATAGAGCGTGTTACGGAACTTTCTGAAAAGTTTTATTCTATTGAAGAAGTAAATTATGAAGCTGAAGTAGAAAAAGTATTAAAAGGATTAGGGTTTGAAAGAGAAGATTTTACTCGTTTAACTTCTGAATTTTCAGGCGGATGGAGAATGCGAATTGAATTGGCAAAAATACTATTAAAACAACCTGATTTAATACTTCTAGATGAACCAACAAATCATTTAGACATGGAAAGTATTCAGTGGTTAGAAGATTTTCTAATTAATCAGGCTAAAGCGGTAATGGTTATTTCGCACGATAGAACGTTTGTAGATAATATTACAAATAGAACTATTGAAGTAACGATGGGCCGAATTTATGATTATAAAGCTAAATATTCCGATTATTTAGAATTGAGAAAAGATAGAAGAATACACCAACAAAAAGCCTATGATGAGCAACAAAAATTTATTGCAGAAAATCAGGCATTTATTGAGCGTTTTAGAGGAACTTTCTCCAAAACAGAGCAAGTGCAATCTAGGGTTCGTATGTTGGAAAAACTAGTCTTAGTTGAAGTTGATGAAGTGGACACATCCGCATTAAAATTAAAATTCCCACCTTCGCCACGTTCAGGTCAATACCCAGTAGTTGTTGAAGCATTAACTAAACAATATGGAGACCATGTCGTGTTTAATAATGCGAATATGGTTATTGAAAGAGGACAAAAGGTAGCCTTTGTGGGTAAAAATGGGGAAGGAAAATCAACTATGATAAAAGCTATTATGGGAGAAATCGACTATGATGGCGGGAAAATAGAGATAGGGCATAACGCTCAAATTGGATATTTTGCACAAAATCAGGCAGCATTATTAGATGGAGAATTAACCGTTTTTGATACTATTGACAGAATTGCAGTAGGAGATATTCGTACGAAAATTAAAGATATGTTAGGCGCTTTTATGTTTAAAGGCGATGACATTCAAAAGAAAGTTAAAGTACTTTCAGGGGGTGAAAAAACGCGTTTAGCAATGATAAAATTGTTACTAGAACCTGTGAACGTGTTAATTTTAGATGAGCCAACAAATCATTTAGATATGAAAACCAAAGACATTATTAAAGATGCTTTACGTGATTTTGATGGGACGTTAATTTTAGTGTCACATGACCGTGATTTCTTAGATGGTTTAGCTCAAAAAGTGTTTGAATTTGGTAATAAGCGTGTCAAAGAACATTTTGAAGACATTAAAGGCTTCTTGGCTTACAAAAAAATGGAATCCTTAAAAGAAATTGAAAAATAATATCAATCTAGACTTTCTATAAGCAGCAAATGCCCTTCTTTATGCGAAATTTGAACAATTCCATCTTCAGAAACATGATTGCTACTGCCTGTTCGAAGTCCTAATTCAAGTTCTTCATTTTGAAGCACATAAAATAAGTTTTCTGTAGTAATTCCTGTTACTTTCCCAATTGGGATTAAAGATAGAATAGTATTTTTAGTATACCATTTTGTAAATTGATTAGGGAGTAAATGGATTTTGGAATGATCATCAAAAATTACTATTTTAAGTTGCTCTCTATATTGAACAATAGTAGTTAAATTAACTAGCGTATGGTCAGCTCGTTTACCAGTCGCCCAAACTACATTTACGGCTTTATGTCCTTTTTCTATTAAAAAATCAAAGGCTTTTTCTAAATCGGTTTTGTCTTGATTGGGTGTGTGAATAATTTCTAAAGGGAATTGCTCATTCTTGTAAATATAAGGGTCAAATTCTCTATCAAAATCTCCTAAAATTACATCTATTTTTATTCCTAATTGTATAGCACGTTCTACAGCGCTGTCTAATACAATAACATAAGGCGACCATTCTAGGAGTTGGCCAAGTAATTCTTCACTACATGACGCACCATTAGCTATAATTAATGCAGGTTCTTGATCATCGCGAACAATGTGATGTGAAGACATAAATTATTTTTTACTTCAAAGTTATGAGTTGTATTTTAAGTATCCAATTTTTCAAAAAGAATTTCAATTATTGAACGGTATATTCTTTTACATCAACTTCAGACAATCTAAAATACCCTAATGCATAATCTTCAGAATTTGTAGTATTTACAATGTTGCCTTTTACTGTAGCAGGAGGCGTGCTAAAAGGACCATTGCTTAAGCCTCCTGAAACGCCAATTAAAATATTCATATAATTAAAATAGCTTTGAGAGATGCCGTGTAGCGTAAATTTTATATGTTGTCCTGTCGCTATATCTTGCCCAAAAATTAAAGAAAACATAGGATTACCATTGGTGAATTCGTCATTAAAAACACCATATAAGGGGTAAGGTCTGAAAGGAACTTGATACTGTTCTAAATAAAAGTTTGCTTCGTTTGGGTTGTCCAAAAAATTATATTTTAGTTCGATTTGATTTCCTGTAAAACCAGCATTATTACGTTGCTCCACAGTTGTAATAGTTGGCACAGCATATAATTTATCAGTAGCAGTATAGTTTTTACCATTGTAAGATACAAATAATGTATAGGTTCTATTGATTGCAGGAACAAAATTAGAACACACATATTTTCCCGTATTTGGTACTTCATTAAAAGTAAATACAGTTCCATTTGAATCAACTACGGTTACATTTGCGCCATTTGCCGCAGGAACGGTGTTAGCATAATAACTACCAGTAGTACTCAGGTAAATGGTTTGTTCATTACCTAATGTCCCTTTTTGCCATTTTAAAGAAGCATCTATAACCAGTCTTGGTTCACCAGATTCTAAATTAACATTTATCACCTCTTCACAACCTGCTAAATTGAAACAAATACAAAGTGCGACTAGATATTTTATATATGTAAACATAGTACTATTTTTTAAAATTTAAAATTATAGGTAACGCTTGGTACCATACCAAAAATTGATAATCTAACCGCTTCATTTTTTCCACTATCTGAATTTTGTCTAAAGTTAATTGCAGCAGCATTTTTTCTACCATAGACATTATAAATACTAAAAACCCATTCGCTTTTATAGGTTCTATTTTTGTTTTTTGAAGATTTAAATGTGGCTGACAAGTCTAGTCTGTGATAGGTTGGTAAATTATTTTCGTTTCTGTTTCCATACACTGGAACAGTAATTCCTTGATACTGGTATTGTCCTTTAGGAAACGTTACAGGTTGTCCTGTTTGAAGTGCAAAAATACTTCCAAAACTCCATTTTTCAGATAGTTCATAAGAAGTGGTAATGGATAAATTATGTGTTTTATCCCAACCAGTTTTGTACCATGCACCATTGTTAATTCCTATTTCGTTAGGTGTTCTACCAGCAGTTTGTTGTTCAGAGCGTGACAATGTATAAGAAATCCACCCGTTCCATTTACCTTCATTTTTTTTAGCCATAATTTCTAGACCATACGCTCTAGATTTTCCTGCCAATACCACTTGTTCAATGGCTTCATTTGCAATTAAATCGGCTCCATCAATATAATCTAAGCGGTTTTTTACTTTTTTATAAAAAGTTTCTACTTCAAGTGTATAGGCTCCATTTTTTATATTCTTGAAATAGCCAAAAGCATATTGATCTAAAATTTGAGGTTTTAAAAAAGTATCACTTGGAGCCCAAACATCTAAAGGAGTAGGGGATTGCGTGTTTGAAATTAAATGCAGGTATTGTGACATTCTATTATAACTTGCTTTAACAGATGAATGGGCTGAAAATGTATAGGCTAAAGAGATTCTTGGTTCCCAATTAGCAAATTGAGCCATAATTTCATTTTTGCCGTATGATTTGGTTCCAATAGGAGTTGCTTTTTCATAAATTTTTAATTCTTCATTATAAAAAACAGCTTGATTGTTTTGATATATATTAACTGTTTCTTGTCCTAATCGGTAAAAAAGACTATATCTTACACCATAGTTAATAGCCAATTTGTCAGTTATTTTTTGTTCGGCATCAATGTAAAATGATGGTTCTAACGCTTGCTTTTTCGCTAATTGTTTAGGATTAATACTTGAAGTGGCATCTATAGGTTCAATTTTTCCTGGATTAAATGTATAATAAACGGCATTTGCACCATAAAATAATTTTACTTTTTCAGTTAAATAATGTTTAAAGTCATATTTAAAATTATAGTTTTTGATACCGCTATCCCAATTGAAACCTATAAAGTCTAATGTAAGACCATAATAATAATCACTGTAGATAATAGACATATTTGAAAATAATTTATCTGAATATAAATGATTCCATCTTACATTTAAAACCGCATTTCCATAGGTATTTACAAACTGATTATTTAAACTAAATACGTCTCTTCCAAAATAGCCCGAAAGATATAAATTGTTATTTTCGTTTAGTTTATAATTTAATTTTGTGTTTAAATCATAAAAATAAGCTGTATTTTGGTTGTCGGTTAGTTTTAAGAATAAATGTGCGTAGCTGCTTCTTCCAGCAATTAAAAATGAACTTTTGTTTTTAACAATGGGACCTTCTGCTAAAAGTCTACTCGAAACGAGTCCAATTCCACCATTCATGTGAAATCTATTGCTGTTTCCTTCTTTTTGATAAATATCTAATACCGAAGCTACACGTCCACCGTATCTTGCAGGTATTCCACCTTTAAATAATTTTAAATCTTTGATTGCATCCGCATTAAAAACAGAGAAAAAACCAAATAAATGTGACGAATTATAAATGGTAGCCTCATCTAGTAATATTAAGTTTTGATCTGCAGCGCCACCTCTTACATTAAAACCAGACTGACCTTCTCCTGCATTGGTAACACCTGGTAATGTTAAAATTGATTTTATTATATCAACTTCTCCTAAAATGGCAGGCATTTGTTTAATTTGGGCTATAGATAACTTATTGACACTCATTTCTGGTTTGTCAATTTTTATTGATTTTGAATTAGCAGAAATAACAACTTCTTCAATTTCTTTGCTTTTTTCTTTAATTACAAATATTTTTTTAAGATTTGAACTCAATACTACTTGTTCTGAAATAGATTCATATCCGAGTGCATTAATTGCGATAGTATAGGTTCCTTTTTGAAGTGATATAGCGAAAAAGCCATATTCATTTGACTGTATAATATATTGAGCTGAACCAGTACTTATTTGCAGTGTAGCTCCAATGATAGTTTCATTGCTCTTAGCGTCAATAACTGTTCCATTTAAAGTAAACTTCTCTTGTGAATATACAGTTTGTAGCAGTAGAAAAGTTAATAATACTAGTGTTTTTTGCATTTGATTTTGTATTTGTGCAAATTTCGAATAAAAAGTTTCAAGTAAGTGTTAATTTGAGGTTAATAAAAAAGACGGCATGTAGCCGCCTTTTTAATCATGTAATTAGCTTTTATATCTTGTCAATGATACTGTTTAATGTGCTACTTGGTCTCATCGCTTCATTTAACAACGTTTCATTTGGATGGTAATAACCACCAATTGTTTGTTTTTTTCCTTGAGCCGAAATTAATTCCACATCAATTTTCGCTTCATTTGCTGTTAATTCATTTGCTATTGGTGTAAAAACAGCCTTCAATTCTTGGTTTTTATTTTGGGAGGCTAAGGCTTGAGCCCAATACAAAGCAATGTAAAAATGCGAACCTCTGTTGTCTAATTGACCTACTTTTCGAGCAGGAGATTTATCGTTTGCTAAGAATTTTTCAGTAGCTTCGTCAAGTGTTTCAGACAAAACCATAGCTTTCTCATTTTCAAGTGTTTGACCTAAGTGTTCTAAAGAAACGCCTAAAGCTAAAATTTCTCCTAATGAGTCCCAACGCAAGTACCCTTCTTCAATAAATTGTTCCACATGCTTAGGTGCTGAACCTCCAGCTCCAGTTTCAAATAAGCCACCTCCATTCATTAAGGGTACAATAGATAACATTTTAGCAGATGTGCCTAATTCTAAAATTGGAAATAAATCTGTTAAATAATCACGTAAAACGTTACCAGTAACAGAAATAGTGTCTAATCCATTTTTTAAGCGTTCTAAAGTAAATAAAGTAGCTTCAATAGGATTTAGAATTCGAATATCTAATTCGGTTGTGTCATAGTTTTGTAAATAAGCAGTAACTTTTTTGATGATTTCTCTATCATGTGCACGATTTTCGTCTAACCAAAATACTGCAGGTGTTTGTGATAAACGGGCTCTATTTACGGCAAGTTTTACCCAATCTTGTATAGGTGCATCTTTAGTTTGACACATTCTAAAAATATCTCCAGCTTCTACTTTTTGTTCCATAAACACAGTTCCATTTCCATCTGTAACTTTAACAGTACCGTTTTCTTTTAGCTGAAATGTTTTGTCATGTGAACCATATTCTTCTGCTTTTTGAGCCATAAGACCTACGTTAGGCACACTACCCATTGTTTTAGGGTCAAAAGCACCATTCTTTTTACAAAAATCAATAGTTGCTGTATATAAACCAGCATAACATCTGTCTGGGATTAATGCTTTAGTGTCTTCTGGTTTTCCTTCGGCATTCCACATTTGTCCAGAAGTTCTAATCATAGCAGGCATAGATGCATCAACAATAACATCAGATGGTATATGAAAATTAGTAATACCTTTATCAGAATTTACCATGGCAACTGCAGGTCCTTGTTGTAATGCGTTTTGTATAGCTTGTTCAACTTCACCTTGCATGGGGTGTCCTGCAATTTTTGCATATACATCGCCTAACCCATTTTTGGTATCAATATTTAATTCTTTAAATAAATCTGCATATTTTTTAAAAACATCTTCAAAATAAACTTCAACAATAGCACTAAAAATAATTGGGTCAGAAACCTTCATCATAGTTGCTTTTAAATGCACAGATAATAATATACCTTTAGCTTTTGCATCGGCAATTTCTTTTTTAGCAAATGCTTTTAGTGCTTTTAGACTCATTACTGATGAATCGATAACCTCACCAGCCTTTAAAGAGCTCGCATTTTTAAGTATAGTACTTGAACCTGAGTCAGTAACAAATTCAATTACAAATTGAGTGTCATTTTTAACCGTAACGGATTGTTCGCTTCCATAAAAATCACCATCTTGCATGTGTGCCACTTCTGTTTTTGAATCGGCAGACCAAGCTCCCATGCTGTGTGGGTTCGTTTTTGCGTAGTTTTTCACTGCTTTTGGTGCACGTCGATCAGAATTTCCTTCTCTTAGTACAGGATTCACAGCCGAACCAAGTACTTTAGCATACGTTGCTTTTATGTTTTTTTCTGTATTGTTTTGTGGATCTTCTGGATAATTAGGAACCGCATATCCTTGCGCTTGTAATTCAGAGATAGCTTCTTTTAATTGTGGAATTGAAGCTGAAATATTTGGTAACTTAATAATGTTTGCTTCAGGCGTTGTGGCTAATTGACCTAATTCAGCCAAAGCATCACTTACCTTTTGAGTGTCAGTTAAATATTCGGGAAAGTTAGCTAAAATTCTTCCTGCTAATGAAATGTCTCTTGTTTCTACATCAATTGCAGCTGTTTTTGTGAATGCTTTGATAATAGGTAAAAACGAATGTGTAGCTAGCATAGGCGCTTCATCCGTAATTGTATAAATAATTTTTGCCTTAGACATGATAGTGTTTGTTTAGTTGTAAAATTTGAAGTACAAATATAATGAATTTAACAGTTTTCAAATGAATTTAAAGGGTAGAAAATTGATAATTAGTGATTTGATAAAAAAAAGCCAAAAAAATGAAAAGTTGGTAATTTTTTTAAACTTAAATTAGTAAATAAAAAAATCCCGAACAAGTCGGGATTTTTTTATAAGTAACAAGGAAAAGATTAAGCTCTTCTTTGTTTGATTTTTGCTTTTTTACCAGTAAGGTCTCTAAAGTAGAAGATACGTGCTCTACGTACTTTACCTCTTTGGTTAACCTCAATAGATTGTAATGCTGGCATATTAATAGGGAAGATACGTTCAACACCTACTGCTCCAGACATTTTTCTAATAGTAAAAGTTTCTGTTAAACCAGTTCCTCTTTTTTGGATTACAACTCCTTTAAAGAACTGTGTTCTTGTTTTTTCACCCTCTTTAATTTCATAGTACACAGTGATAGTGTCACCAGCATTAAAGGTAGGAAAATCTTTTTTTGTTACAAATTCGCTTTGTACGAAATCAACTAAATTTGACATAGTTAAAAATCTAAAATATTAAGTCTAAGCAACATACACGTCTTTCGCCAGAGGTTGGTTAAAGTGGGTGCAAATTTACAGCTTTTTTCTAATTCTGCAAATTTAAATTACTTTGTTTTTGCAATACAGAAGAATGTTAATTCCTACTTAAATTTTTAAAAGTTCTAATTTGTAGCTTCTAACTTCCAACTTTTAAAAGTATATTTGCCCATTATTTTCAAAGTATGAAGTTCGATTTAGTTAAGAAAGATACACAAAGCCAAGCAAGAGCAGGAGTTATGACGACAGATCATGGCGTAATTGAAACACCTATCTTTATGCCTGTAGGAACAGTTGCTTCTGTAAAAGGAGTGCACCAAAGAGAATTAAAAAACGACATAAATCCTGATATTATTTTAGGTAATACCTATCATTTATATCTTAGACCTCAAACTTCAATATTAGAACAAGCAGGTGGTTTACATAAATTTATGAATTGGGATAGAAATATCTTAACAGACTCGGGCGGATACCAAGTGTATTCGTTATCTTCAAATCGAAAAATTAAGGAGGAAGGGGTGAAATTTAAATCTCATATTGATGGTTCCTACCATTTTTTTTCACCTGAAAGTGTAATGGAAATTCAACGAACAATTGGTGCAGATATTATTATGGCATTTGATGAGTGCACACCTTACCCTTGTGATTATCGATATGCACAACGTTCTATGCACATGACACATAGATGGTTAGATAGATGCATCAACCATTTAGATAAATTACCTTTTAAATATGGATACGAACAAACATTTTTCCCGATTGTTCAAGGAAGTACATATAAAGATTTACGTCAGCAATCTGCTGAATATATTGCAAATGCAGGTGCTCAAGGAAATGCTATTGGAGGATTATCTGTAGGTGAGCCTGCCGAAGAAATGTACGCCATGACGGAAGTGGTTACGGCTATTTTACCAGAAGATAAACCTAGGTATTTAATGGGAGTTGGTACTCCTATAAATATATTAGAAAATATAGCCTTAGGAATTGATATGTTTGATTGTGTTATGCCGACTAGAAATGCTAGGAACGGCATGTTGTTTACAGCATATGGGTCAATTAATATCAAAAATAAAAAATGGGAAGCTGATTTTTCGCCTATTGATGAAATGGGACATACATTTGTTGATTTAGAATACTCAAAAGCCTATTTAAGACATCTTTTTTCAGCTAACGAATTTTTAGGTAAACAAATAGCAACCATTCATAATTTAGGTTTTTACATGTGGTTAGTTCGTGAAGCTAGAAAACAAATTATAGCAGGAACGTTTAGACAATGGAAAGATAAAATGGTAGTGCAAATGAACCAACGTTTATAAATTAAGGTTTAGTAAATGAAAATATTAGATTGGTATATATTAAAACGGTATTTGATTACTTTTTCAGTAATGATAGTAATGTTCATTCCTATTGGAATCATTATTGATGTCTCTGAAAAAATTAATCGAATGATTGAAAACAAGGTGGCATTTAAAGATGTAGCCGTCTATTACGCTGGTTTTACGGTTTATTTTGCTAATTTATTATTCCCTATTTTTCTTTTTCTATCTATAATTTGGTTTACATCTAAACTAGCAAATAACTCAGAAATCATATCTATTTTGAGTTCGGGAATTTCTTTTAATAGATTCTTAAAGCCTTATTTGATAGGTGCTTCAATAATTTCACTAGGGGTGCTGTTAATGGGTTTTTTTATTTTGCCAAAAGCCAGTGAAAAATATTGGGATTTTAGATATACCTATTTAATCAAGAATCAAGAAAATATTCAATCGGCAGATATTTTTAAACAATTATCTAAAAACGAATATATTTATGTGGCCAATTTTAATGTGCTTTCAAAAACAGGCTTTGATGTAGTGTATGAAAAATTTGAAGGTAATAAATTAGCTTATAAAATTACGGCAAACCGAATGAAATATAATGAGCGCACTAAGGATTATACGTTATTTGGTTATGTGAAAAGGAATATTGGTATTCAAAATGATTCGTTCGAGAAAGTAGAACGAAAAACAATCAAATTGAATGTTACGCCAAAAGATTTAACCCCCACAATATATGTGGGAGAAACGATGAATGTATTTGAACTCTATGACTATATCAATAGAGAAAAGAGTAGAGGAAATGCAAAAGTCGATGTGTATTTAGTCGTTTTATATAAACGCTTTAGTAATCCTATTTCGGCCTTTATATTAACCATTATTGCTGTTGCGGTATCGGCTATGAAGCGTAGAGGAGGAATGGGTATAAATTTAGCAATAGGTATTAGTATTGCTTTCGCATTTATTTTCTTTGATAAAATATTTGTCAATTTAGCTGAAAAATCAAGTATTCCTCCTATTGTAGCTGTATGGCTTCCCAATGTGTTATTTGGAATATTAGCTTATTATTTGCTTAAAAATGCCAAACGATAATTTAAAACACTACCTTCATTTACACATTATTGTGTTCATTTGGGGATTTACAGCTATTTTGGGCGCCTTAATTTCCTTAGATGCTTTACCACTTGTTTGGTGGAGAATGTTACTAGCTGTTTTGTTAATTTTTATTTATATTTTCTTTAAAAAACAATCGCTGGCAATAAGACTTAGAGATATTTTGTTATTGCTGTTATCTGGTTTAATCATTGCCGTACATTGGTTTACTTTTTTTAAGGCAATTAAGATTTCCAACATATCTATTACCTTAGCTTGTTTGGCAACAGGCGCACTCTTTGCTTCTTTTTTAGAACCATTATTTTACAGGACAAAAATAGTTTGGTACGAACTTTTATTCGGTTTATTGGTACTTGTAGGTTTATATTTTGTTATAGATGCTTCCGAACCCAATTTTATTGAAAATAGTTTGCATTCCAATATTTCAAATACCATGTTAGGAGTGTTTACCGCTTTAACTTCTGCTTTTTTATCAGCATTATTTTCAGTAATAAACGGACAATTCGCAAAACGAATTCAACCTACTATTATTTCATTTTATGAACTTTTGGGAGGAGTGTTATTTTTTACACTATTTTTAGCCTTAAATGGACAATTCACAAGCTCTTTTTTTATGTTGAAAACTGAAGATTTGTTTTGGTTGTTTATTCTAGCGTCTATTTGTACCGCTTATGCGTTTATTGCTTCGGTAGGTGTAATGAAATATTTATCACCCTACACCGTAATGCTTACAATTAATTTAGAGCCTGTGTATGGAATAGCTTTAGCTGTAGCTATTTTTGAAGCCAAAGAAAAAATGGGACTGGGATTTTATGTAGGCGCAACCATTATACTTATCACCGTCATTCTGAATGGCTTAATACGAAGTAGGAAAAAAAATGAGTAGTTTTATTTTATAAAATTTATTCAAGTTACATTAAAATTATATCTTTGTAGTTACAAACAAATTAAACAAAATTACTTTTATGGAATATTTAGATTTTGAATTACCAATAAAAGAGCTTGAAGATCAGCTGGATAAATGTGTTGTGATAGGTCAAGAGTCTAGTGTTGATGTGTCAGATACATGTAAACAAATTGAAAAAAAATTAGAAGAAACGAAACGAAATATTTATAAAAATCTAACGGCTTGGCAACGTGTACAATTGTCTCGTCACCCAAGTAGACCTTATACGTTAGAGCATATTACAAATCTAACTAACGGAACTTTTTTAGAGCTTTTCGGAGACAGAGGTTTTAAAGATGACAAAGCAATGATTGGGGGGTTAGGTAAGATTAATGGACAATCCTATATGATTATTGGTCAGCAAAAAGGTATAAATACCAAGATGCGTCAATACAGAAATTTTGGAATGGCTAATCCAGAAGGGTATAGAAAAGCGTTACGTTTAATGAAAATGGCTGAAAAATTTGGCATTCCAGTAGTAACATTAATTGATACTCCCGGGGCTTATCCAGGTTTAGAAGCTGAAGAGCGTGGACAAGGAGAAGCAATTGCAAGAAATATTTTAGAAATGGTTCGCTTAAAAACACCTATTATTACTGTAATTATAGGCGAAGGAGCTTCAGGTGGTGCGTTAGGAATAGGTGTAGGTGATAGAGTATATATGTTAGAAAACACATGGTATTCTGTAATTTCACCAGAATCTTGTTCGTCTATCTTGTGGAGAAGTTGGGAATTTAAGGAACAAGCTGCTGAAGCACTTAAATTAACTTCTTATGACATGAAGAAGAATAAACTAATCGACGACATTATTCCAGAACCTCTTGGCGGTGCTCATTTTGATAGAGAAACTACTTTTAAGACGGTGGAGCAATACATTACAAAAGCCTATAACGAATTAAAAGATTTATCAACGGCTGAATTAGTAGCACAACGTATGGATAAATACAGCAAAATGGGAGAGTTTAAAGAAAAATAAAATTTAAATTTTCTATAATTAAACTATCAAATCCGAAGCTAATCACTTCGGATTTTTTTAACATATTAACAAACAAAAATAACTTGTCAACAGGTTAATTTGATAAGTAAATGATAACCCTATTTTAAAAAAGACTATATTCGCTTTATGGAAAAATCAATACAAATAAGCCCCATAAAAGTAGATAAAAGTACATTAATCAATTTAGAAAAAGGCAAACTACCACCACAAGCTGTAGATGTAGAAGAAGCGGTATTAGGAGCCATGATGATTGATAAAAAAGGTACAGATGAAGTAATTGATATACTGCATCCAGAAGCTTTTTATAAGGATGCTCATAAGTATATTTTTGAAGCAATTGTACAATTGTTTCATAACTCTCCTCCACAACCAATTGACTTATTAACAGTTTCTGCTCAATTAAAAAGAAATGGAAAATTAGAATTGGCAGGAGGCGATTTGTATCTTATTCAGTTAACACAAAAAATTGCTTCTTCCGCACACATTAATTTTCACGCAAGAATTATTCTTCAAAAATTTATCCAAAGAAGTTTAATCGGAATTTCTAGTGGTTTAATTGAAGATTGTTATGATGAAACCATGGATGTATTCGACTTATTAGACAAAGCCGAATCTAATTTATATGAAATAACACAAGGAAACCTTAAAAAAGGGTATGAAACGGCGCAGAGTTTAGTTAATCAGGCAAAACATCGAATAGAAGAAATTTCAAATAAAGAAGGACTATCTGGAATCCCAACAGGTTTTAAAAAATTAGACGAATTAACTTCTGGTTGGCAACCTTCAGATTTAATTATTATTGCAGCTCGTCCGGGTATGGGTAAAACCGCGTTTGTATTATCCATGGCTCGTAATATTGCTATAGATGGTAATGCACCGGTAGCTCTTTTTTCGCTAGAAATGTCATCTGTTCAGCTTATTACACGTTTAATTTCCAGTGAAACAGGACTTTCTTCAGA
The DNA here is from genome assembly GCF_031326205.1 of Flavobacterium sp. 20NA77.7. Classification (NCBI taxonomy): domain Bacteria; kingdom Pseudomonadati; phylum Bacteroidota; class Flavobacteriia; order Flavobacteriales; family Flavobacteriaceae; genus Flavobacterium; species Flavobacterium nakdongense. The sequence goes on from NZ_CP133721.1 coordinate 818,592, forward strand.
AAAATTAAGAAAAGGAAATTTAGAACCACATGAATGGGAACAATTAAATGTAAAAGTTAAAGATTTAGAAAAAGCACCTTTATACATTGACGATACACCTTCTTTGTCAATTTTTGATTTAAGAGCTAAGGCAAGACGTTTGGTTTCTCAGCATGGCATTAAACTTATTGTTATCGATTATTTACAGCTTATGTCTGCTGGTAATAGCGGTAAAGGAGGCGGTAATCGTGAACAAGAAATTTCAACTATTTCAAGAAATTTAAAAGCCTTAGCCAAGGAGTTAGAGGTTCCAGTGATTGCCCTTTCACAGCTGTCTCGAGCTGTAGAAACTCGTGGTTCTAGTAAAAGACCATTGCTGTCTGATTTACGTGAATCGGGTGCCATTGAACAAGATGCGGATATCGTTTCATTTATCTATAGACCAGAATATTATAAAATTGATACTTGGGATGATGATGAAGCTTCACCTACTACAAATCAAGCCGAATTTATTGTAGCTAAACACAGAAATGGTAGTTTGGATAACATTAGATTAAAATTCTTAGGGCAGTTTGGTAAATTTGACAACTTAGATGAATTTACATCTAATTTTGATGAAATGCCATCTAAAATGAATTTGGATGCTCAAGCTAATCCATTTGCGACACCAAATTTACCTTCTCCAAATGAAGCGTTTGGAAGCGCCATGAATTCTAGTTCCTTTGATCAAGGTGATGTGCCATTTTAATACAATTAACTAAACCTAATGTATGGTAAGAAAACTCATTTTCTTTTTAATCGTATTGTTTAGTGTCGTTGCTAAGCCTTCTTCCATTTTGCTTCCTATGGAGGCTGAAGGCCAGCAAAATCATTTAAAGGCTTATGGTATTACCTATTGGGCTTTGGCAAAATCGTATAAAGTAAATTGGCTGTTAAATTATAGAGGCGGTTCGTTTTTGCTCCCTGACTCAGATGAAATAAGAAAAGAATGCCAAATTAGAGGCGTTACTTTTGAAATTCTCTCAGATGCTAATGTGTCAAGTATATTAGAAGAAATAAATAGTCCTTCACAAAATATGGAGGCTGTTTTGTTAGAAAAAGCGCCAAAAATTGCAGTATATACGCCAAAAGGTAAACAACCCTGGGATGATGCTGTAACAATGGTGTTAACTTATGCAGAAATTCCGTACACGGAAATATATGATGAAGAAGTATTAAGTGATCAATTAGTTTTATATGAATGGTTGCATTTGCATCATGAAGATTTTACAGGTCAATATGGTAAATTTTTTGGTGCATATAGAAATGCTCCTTGGTATATAGAGCAAAAGAAGGAAGCCGAATTATTAGCTCAAAAATTGGGTTATGCTAAAGTTTCTGACGAAAAAAGAGCAGTTGCTTTAAAGATTAGAGATTATGTTATAGGAGGCGGGTTTATGTTTGCTATGTGTTCCGCCACAGATAGTTTTGACATTGCTTTGTCAGCAGAAGGAACTGATATATGTGAACCTATGTTTGATGGAGATGCGAGTGAGGCAAATTACCAGTTAAAAATTGATTATACAGCAACATTTGCCTTTAAAGACTATATCTTAGAGCGCAATCCAATGACTTATGAGTTTTCAGATATTGATACAACTTTAGAACACGGTAAGGGAGCTATGACAATGGAAAATGATTATTTTACTTTGATGGAATATTCTGCAAAATGGGACCCTATACCAACCATGTTATGTCAAAATCACACACAACTTGTAAAAGGTTTTATGGGACAAACTACCGCCTTTGATGCTCAAAAAATAAAATCAAATATATTAGTGATGGGTGAATGTAAGATTAATGGCGAAGCTCGTTATATTCACGGTACAAAAGGAAAGGGTATGTTTACCTATTATGGGGGGCATGACCCCGAAGATTACCAACATAGGGTAGGGGATGCACCCACAGTTTTAGATCTGCATCCAAATTCTCCTGGCTATCGATTAATATTAAACAATGTCTTATTCCCTGCAGCGAAGAAGAAGAAATTAAAAACTTAATCTCCACAAATATCTTGGATTATTTTTAAGTGGTGGTTGGTATGAATAAATAAAAAATCTTCTGTATTTTTTTTATTTAAATCTCCAAAATAAGGATGTGGAAAGTATGCTTGCTTCGGTAACTGTTCCCAATTTTTTAATAGGTTTTCTACATTTTCAAATGACGTTAATATGCTTTCCGATGAAATGAGCGCATCTGGCATAACATTTTTAGGGGCTTTTCCTTTTCCTCTAGGAATAGATTTAAAAATGCTTAAAATTAATATTCTATTAACGTTAAAAGTCCATTTATACTTTTTAGGTTCTGATTTAGTAATAGCTAAGACAATTTGTTCAATTGTTTTTAAACTATGTGCGATTTGCCAGCCTACAGTACTTTCAGAAACTAAATTGTTTCTTTTTTCGAGTACACCAGTATAATTTTTTAATTTGTCTAGTAAATAATTAAGTTTTTTCATGCCATAAATGTATAAAAAAAAATCCCGATAAAATCGGGATTAATATTTTGTAAGTAAGCTAAGTAAGGTTAAACGTTTATTACTTCACTTGATTAACGATAGCAGCGAATGCTTCTGGGTGGTTCATTGCTAAATCAGCTAAAACCTTACGGTTTAATTCGATATTATTAGCTTTTACTTTCCCCATAAATTGAGAATAACTCATTCCATGTAAACGAGCACCTGCGTTAATACGCATAATCCATAATGCACGGAAGTTTCTCTTTTTTTGCTTTCTATCACGGTAAGCATATTGCATTGCTTTTTCTACCGCGTTTTTAGCTACAGTCCAAACGTTTTTACGTCTTCCAAAGTATCCTTTGGCTAGCTTCAATACTTTTTTTCTTCTTGCTCTTGAAGCAACATGATTTACTGATCTTGGCATAATTTTAAATGTTTTTTGCAGTAAGGCGACTTTAGTAAGTACTTTCGACTTCTTTTGTCAGGCTCAGCCTAGCGAAGTCTGCCCACTCCAGGGTTATTAATTTGTTTTAACCAAAAAACAAAAGGTATTATTTAATACACAATTGTTCTTTAACGCTTCTCTCGTCTGTTTTATGAACTAAACCAGCATGAGTTAAAGCTAATTTACGCTTTTTAGATTTTTTTGTCAAAATATGACTCTTAAAAGCGTGCTTTCTTTTGATTTTTCCAGAGCCAGTCACTTTAAAGCGTTTCTTAGCACTAGATTTCGTTTTCATTTTAGGCATCTTTTCCTAGGTATTTATACTTAACTTACTTACTGTCTTTGTGAGCTTGCGATGCAATCTCATTATATTTTCCTCTTATTTTTTCTTTTTAGGAGCAATGTACATAATCATACGTTTTCCTTCAAGCACAGGCATGGCCTCAACTTTACCAAATTCCTCTAAATCTTGCGCTAAACGCAATAATAAAATCTGTCCTTGCTCTTTATAAATAATCGAACGCCCTTTAAAGAATACAAAAGCCTTTAATTTAGCTCCGTCTTGTAGAAATTTAACGGCATTTTTCTTTTTAAATTCATAATCATGCTCATCAGTTTGAGGACCAAAACGAATCTCTTTAACTGTAATTTGAGTTGATTTTGCTTTTAGTTCTTTGTCACGTCTCTTTTGTTCATAAAGAAACTTTCCGTAATCAATAATCTTACAAACTGGTGGTTCAGCGTTAGGAGAAATTTCTACTAAATCTAGTTCAAATTCATCAGCTAATTTCATAGCGTCTAAAATTTTGTAAATTCCTGGCTCTACGTTGTCACCAACTAGACGTACTTCTTGTACACGAATATTAGTATTTATTCTGTGCAAGTCTTTTTTCTCTACTCGAGGTTGATAACCTCTGTTGTTTCTTATTGCTATGGCTTTATAATTTTATACCTAAATGAATAGGCGGATTAAACTTAAAATTGTTTTAATGTTTTTTGTATTTCATCATTTACTAATGAAGCAAATTGCTCAATTGTCATTGTTTCATTAGATTTTCCAGCATCACCATGTCGTCTAACAGAAATTGTGCCATTTTTTTCTTCTTCTTCCCCTACAATCAACATAAATGGAAGTTTTTTAACTTCTGCTTCTCTAATTTTTTTACCGATTGTTTCGTTTCGGTTATCAATTAGGGCGCGAATTTCGTGATTTTCTAGCAAATCTAAAACTTTTTTTGCATAATTTTCATATTTCTCACTCAAAGATAATATAATTGCTTGTTCTGGCATTAACCAAATCGGGAAATTTCCACCTGTATGTTCTAATAAAATAGCGATAAAACGTTCCATTGATCCAAAAGGTGCTCTGTGAATCATTACAGGTCTGTGTAATTCGTTGTCACTACCTTTGTAATGAAGATCAAATCGTTCGGGTAAATTATAATCGACTTGAATTGTACCAAGTTGCCAACTTCTTCCTAAGGCATCTTTTACCATAAAATCAAGTTTCGGACCATAAAAAGCTGCCTCACCCGCTTCTATAACATAATTAAGGCCTTTGTCTCTTGCTGCACTGATAATCGCATTTTCTGCTTTTTCCCAGTTTTCAACACTACCTATATATTTATCTGGATTGTTTAGATCTCTTACAGAAACTTGTGCAGTAAAATTTTCAAAACCTAAAGATCCAAATACATATAATACTAAATCAATTACATTTTTAAATTCAGCGTCTAATTGATCAGGTGTACAAAAAATATGTGCATCATCTTGCGTAAAACCTCTTACTCGAGTAAGTCCGTGTAATTCACCAGATTGCTCATATCTATATACAGTTCCAAATTCAGCATAACGTTTTGGTAAATCTTTATAAGACCAAGGTTTGGCATTGTATATTTCACAGTGATGTGGACAATTCATTGGTTTTAATAAAAATTCTTCGCCTTCGGCTGGTGTGTGAATAGGTTGAAAACTATCAGCGCCATATTTTGCATAATGTCCAGAAGTAACATACAATTCTTTTTGACCAATATGTGGTGTTACAACTTGCTCGTAACCTGCTTTTTTCTGTGCTTTTTTCAAAAATTGTTCTAGTCTATCACGCAAAGCAGCTCCTTTTGGTAACCATAAAGGTAAACCTTGACCTACCCGTTGCGAAAAATGAAACAATTCTAATTCTTTACCTAATTTTCTATGGTCTCTTCTCTTTGCTTCTTCCAGTAATTCTAGGTAATCTGTTAAATCTTTTTGCTTTGGAAAAGAAATACCATATACACGAGTAAGTTGCTTGTTCTTTTCATCGCCTCTCCAATAGGCCCCTGCCACAGATAAAATTTTCATCGCTTTAATGATGCCTGTGTTTGGAATATGACCGCCACGACATAAATCAAAGAAGTTTGAATGATCACAAAATGTAATTGTTCCGTCTTCTAAGTTTGAAATCAATTCGGTTTTATACTCATTGTGTTTATAAATTTCTAACGCTTCGGCTTTTGAAACCGGACGCATTTTAAATTCATGTTTCTCTCTCGAAATTTCTAAAACGCGATCTTCAATTTTTTTAAAATCCGCATCTGTAATTCGTTGTTCGTCAAAATCAACATCATAGTAAAACCCATTATCAATAGCTGGTCCTAAGGTTAATTTTATACCAGGATAAAGTTCTTCTAAGGCTTGCGCCATTACGTGCGATGTAGAGTGCCAGAAAGCTTTTTTGCCTTCCGTATCATTCCAAGTATATAACACAAGATTACCATCTGTGGTTAATTCGGTCGTCGTTTCAATTGTTGTAGCATTGTATGATGCTGAAATTACATTTCTAGCTAATCCTTCGCTAATACTTTTAGCAACATCCATAGGAGTAACACCTTGTGCAAACTCCTTAACCGAACCATCGGGTAAAGTAACTTTAATCATTAGTATAAATTTTGAAGTGCAAATATAGAACAAACCAATATTTAATACAATATATATATAGGTATAAAATTTTCAACCAGCTATTCCCGTGTTTCACTGTAGTTGTCCTTTGTTAAAAAAAGTCACACTAGCTTTTGCAAGCGCTTCTTTGGTCGCGTTGCAAGCGCGGTGTTCCTATTTTTTTAACACATGCCAAGCTGCCGTTTCATCCGGGGCTATAGAAGGAGTTAGGAGTTTGGAGTTTGGAGTATGGAGTAAGTAGTCAAGTTCGGCTTCGTAATTCTTAATTAGCTACATGTATAGTACTTCATTTTCAAATTATCTTATTTTCAAATCTTCAAATTCGTAATTCGTAATTCATAATTCGTAATTCCCATCACCCATTACCTAACTCCCATTCCCCATCCCCTAGTATTTGTAACTCGTTGTAAGTTATTGATTTATAAAAAACATAAAAAAAAGATGTTTAGTAATTAGGAAAAGATGTTTAGTATTGTTTATCTTTGCCGTCCTTTAGAAACGGGATGGTTATAAAGTTTAGTTCTTATAATAAATTGATTAGAAACGAGTTGTAATTTTTTTCAAAAAAAAGCGCAAAAAGTTTTGGAGGTTATAAAATAAGTGCTACTTTTGCACCCGCTAACACAGAGAATGGTATTTGAAGTGTTAGATAAAAGAGAATAAAAAGTTCATAGACATATTGGATTGACAGCATACAAAAAGAGAGAGTAAGACTTTTTTGAGTATACGAATTAGACCTAGCAAAAAAAAGAGATATCGTCGATAATATTTAAATGGTTTTATATCATTTATAACAAACTACGATGAAGAGTTTGATCCTGGCTCAGGATGAACGCTAGCGGCAGGCCTAACACATGCAAGTCGAGGGGTAGAGTTAGCTTGCTAACTTAAGACCGGCGCACGGGTGCGTAACGCGTATGCAATCTACCTTGTACAGAGGGATAGCCCAGAGAAATTTGGATTAATACCTCATAGTATCTTCGAGAGGCATCTCTTGATTATTAAAGTTCCAACGGTACAAGATGAGCATGCGTCCCATTAGCTAGTTGGTATGGTAACGGCATACCAAGGCTATGATGGGTAGGGGTCCTGAGAGGGAGATCCCCCACACTGGTACTGAGACACGGACCAGACTCCTACGGGAGGCAGCAGTGAGGAATATTGGTCAATGGGCGAGAGCCTGAACCAGCCATGCCGCGTGCAGGAAGACGGTCCTATGGATTGTAAACTGCTTTTATACAGGAAGAAACCCTCCCACGTGTGGGAGCTTGACGGTACTGTATGAATAAGCATCGGCTAACTCCGTGCCAGCAGCCGCGGTAATACGGAGGATGCGAGCGTTATCCGGAATCATTGGGTTTAAAGGGTCCGTAGGCGGTTTAATAAGTCAGTGGTGAAATCTGGTCGCTCAACGATCAAACTGCCATTGATACTGTTAGACTTGAATAATTGTGAAGTAACTAGAATATGTAGTGTAGCGGTGAAATGCTTAGATATTACATGGAATACCAATTGCGAAGGCAGGTTACTAACAATTTATTGACGCTGATGGACGAAAGCGTGGGGAGCGAACAGGATTAGATACCCTGGTAGTCCACGCCGTAAACGATGGATACTAGCTGTTCGGAGTAATCTGAGTGGCTAAGCGAAAGTGATAAGTATCCCACCTGGGGAGTACGCACGCAAGTGTGAAACTCAAAGGAATTGACGGGGGCCCGCACAAGCGGTGGAGCATGTGGTTTAATTCGATGATACGCGAGGAACCTTACCAGGGCTTAAATGGGAGACGACAGTTTGGGAAACCAGATTTTCTTCGGACGTCTTTCAAGGTGCTGCATGGTTGTCGTCAGCTCGTGCCGTGAGGTGTCAGGTTAAGTCCTATAACGAGCGCAACCCCTGTCGTTAGTTGCCAGCGAGTCATGTCGGGAACTCTAACGAGACTGCCGGTGTAAACCGTGAGGAAGGTGGGGATGACGTCAAATCATCACGGCCCTTACGTCCTGGGCCACACACGTGCTACAATGGCCAGTACAGAGAGCAGCCACTTAGCGATAAGGAGCGAATCTTCAAAACTGGTCTCAGTTCGGATTGGAGTCTGCAACTCGACTCTATGAAGCTGGAATCGCTAGTAATCGGATATCAGCCATGATCCGGTGAATACGTTCCCGGGCCTTGTACACACCGCCCGTCAAGCCATGGAAGCTGGGGGTACCTGAAGTCGGTGACCGTAAGGAGCTGCCTAGGGTAAAACTAGTAACTGGGGCTAAGTCGTAACAAGGTAGCCGTACCGGAAGGTGCGGCTGGAACACCTCCTTTCTAGAGACATAAGATATCTTATGTTAGGTTAAAGTTGTAAAAAGAAGGGGTTTTACTCTTGCTGTTAATTCAAAGAAATAAGTTTAAGATACAGAGTCTCGTAGCTCAGCTGGTTAGAGTACTACACTGATAATGTAGGGGTCGGCAGTTCGAGTCTGCCCGGGACTACTTTTTTAATTGATAATTGGTAATTACAATTCACAATTAAAAAAAAGCTGTTATTCTTAAATAAAAGGAAATTCTGGAAGTTGGGATTCATAATTCGTAATTCTGAATTCATAATTCTGAATTCAAATTGGGGGATTAGCTCAGCTGGCTAGAGCGCCTGCCTTGCACGCAGGAGGTCATCGGTTCGACTCCGATATTCTCCACTATTCTGGTGAATAGTAAAGAGTAAATAGTAATTAGCCTTGTGCTAATCACTAATTACTAGTAACTAATTACTAAGAAAAAAGTTCATTGACATATTGAGATACAATACATTTAAAAAGTAGAAAGACACAGTATATTGTTTTTAGGACAGTATATACAAAATAAAAAGAAAGCAATAAGCAAAATAAGGGCGTATGGGGGATGCCTAGGCTCTCAGAGGCGAAGAAGGACGTGATAAGCTGCGATAAGTTACGGGGATTGGCACACACGAATTGATCCGTAAATTTCCGAATGGGGCAACCCACCATGTTGAAGACATGGTACTCCGATAGGAGGGTAAACCCGCTGAACTGAAACATCTAAGTAGGCGGAGGAGAAGAAAACAAAAGTGATTCCGTAAGTAGTGGCGAGCGAACGCGGAATAGCCCAAACCAGAGTTGTTACGGCAATTCTGGGGTTGTAGGACCACGTCATTTTATGCAAAGAGAATTAGAATAACCTGGAAAGGTTAACCATAGAGGGTGATAGTCCTGTATAAGTAATCGATGTAATAAATAGTGGTATCCTGAGTAGGGCGGGGCACGTGAAACCCTGTCTGAATCTGGCGGGACCATCCGCTAAGGCTAAATACTCCTGAGAGACCGATAGTGAACCAGTACCGTGAGGGAAAGGTGAAAAGAACCGTGAATAACGGAGTGAAATAGATCCTGAAACCATACGCCTACAAGCGGTCGGAGCCCTTTTGTGGGGTGACGGCGTGCCTTTTGCATAATGAGCCTACGAGTTACCGTTGCTGGCAAGGATAAGTGGTTAAGTCATGGATCCGTAGCGAAAGCGAGTCTGAATAGGGCGCTATAGTCAGTAATGGTAGACGCGAAACCGTGTGATCTACCCATGGGCAGGATGAAGCTGTGGTAACACATAGTGGAGGTCCGAACCGGTTGACGTTGAAAAGTCTTCGGATGACCTGTGGGTAGGGGTGAAAGGCCAATCAAACTCGGAAATAGCTCGTACTCCCCGAAATGCATTTAGGTGCAGCGCTGGCTTAAGTTATATAGAGGTAGAGCTACTGATTGGATGCGGGGGCTTCACCGCCTACCAATTCCTGACAAACTCCGAATGCTATATAATGTTTACCAGCAGTGAGGGCATGGGTGCTAAGGTCCATGTCCGAGAGGGAAAGAACCCAGACCATCAGCTAAGGTCCCCAAATGTATGCTAAGTTGAAAAAACGAGGTTTGTCTGCCCAGACAGCTAGGATGTTGGCTTGGAAGCAGCCATTCATTTAAAGAGTGCGTAACAGCTCACTAGTCGAGCGGACGAGCATGGATAATAATCGGGCATAAGCATACTACCGAAGCTATGGATTTTGTAGCAATACAAAGTGGTAGGGGAGCATTCTAAACTGGGTTGAAGGTGATCTGTGAGGGTTGCTGGACTGTTTAGAAAAGCAAATGTAGGCATAAGTAACGATAATGCGGGCGAGAAACCCGCACACCGAAAAACTAAGGTTTCCGCAGCTATGCTAATCAGCTGCGGGTTAGTCGGGTCCTAAGGCGAACCCGAAAGGGACAGTCGATGGCCAACGGGTTAATATTCCCGTACTACTGTTAATTGTGATGGGGTGACGGAGTGATGAAAGTACCGCGAACTGACGGAATAGTTCGTTGAAGCACCTAGCTATAGGCTCTATAGGCAAATCCGTAGAGTTTGGTGAAATGCGATAGTACACGGAGGCTTCGGCCAAAGTGATAGTGTACCTAAGGGCTTCCAAGAAAAACCTCTAAACTTAGATTAACAGTACCCGTACCGTAAACCGACACAGGTAGTTGAGGAGAGAATCCTAAGGTGCTCGAGAGATTCATGGCTAAGGAATTAGGCAAAATAGACCCGTAACTTCGGGAGAAGGGTCGCCCCGAGCAATCGGGGCCGCAGTGAAGAGGTCCAGGCGACTGTTTATCAAAAACACAGGGCTCTGCAAAATCGTAAGATGAAGTATAGGGCCTGACACCTGCCCGGTGCTGGAAGGTTAAGAGGAGATGTTATCTTCGGAGAAGCATTGAATTGAAGCCCCAGTAAACGGCGGCCGTAACTATAACGGTCCTAAGGTAGCGAAATTCCTTGTCGGGTAAGTTCCGACCTGCACGAATGGTGTAACGATCTGGACACTGTCTCAGCCATGAGCTCGGTGAAATTGTAGTATCGGTGAAGATGCCGATTACCCGCAGTGGGACGAAAAGACCCTGTGCACCTTTACTATAGCTTAGTATTGACCTTGGACACGTGATGTGTAGGATAGGTGGGAGACTATGAAGCGGCTTCGCTAGGAGTTGTGGAGTCATTGTTGAAATACCACCCTTTGCTTGTCTGAGGCCTAACCCCGCGTTGTGGGGGACATTGCTTGGTGGGTAGTTTGACTGGGGTGGTCGCCTCCAAAAGAGTAACGGAGGCTTCTAAAGGTTCCCTCAGCACGCTTGGTAACCGTGCGTAGAGTGCAATGGCATAAGGGAGCTTGACTGAGAGACATACAGGTCGATCAGGTACGAAAGTAGAGCATAGTGATCCGGTGGTTCCGCATGGAAGGGCCATCGCTCAAAGGATAAAAGGTACGCCGGGGATAACAGGCTGATCTCCCCCAAGAGCTCATATCGACGGGGGGGTTTGGCACCTCGATGTCGGCTCGTCACATCCTGGGGCTGGAGAAGGTCCCAAGGGTTGGGCTGTTCGCCCATTAAAGTGGCACGCGAGCTGGGTTCAGAACGTCGTGAGACAGTTCGGTCTCTATCTACTGTGGGCGTTAGAAATTTGAGTGGATCTGACTCTAGTACGAGAGGACCGAGTTGGACGAACCTCTAGTGTATCAGTTGTCCCGCCAGGGGCACCGCTGAGTAGCTACGTTCGGAAGGGATAAGCGCTGAAAGCATATAAGCGCGAAACCCACCACAAGATGAGATTTCTTTTAAGGGTCGTGGAAGATGACCACGTTGATAGGCTATAGATGTAAAGGCAGTAATGTCATAGTCGAGTAGTACTAATAACCCGTTAGCTTATTGTACAAGTCTCCCGATAGCAATATCGGGAGCGAATTCTTTTTTTAAATGTTTTTATCTCAGTATGTTACGATATTAGTCTCGTTACAAACGAGACAGTGAAAAGTAACTAGTAACAAGTAGTGATTAGCCAAAAGCTAATTACGAATCACTAAGTGCTTATCACTTAAAATTTAAGGTGGTTATTGCGTCGGGGCTCACCTCTTCCCATTCCGAACAGAGAAGTTAAGCCCGATTGCGCCAATGGTACTGCATCACTGTGGGAGAGTAGGTCGCCGCCTTTTTTTAGAAAGCCTGTCTATAAACTAGACAGGCTTTTTTGTTTTGTAGAAGCAACAAAAAAGTGGTATTTAAATTTTTATATATTTTGAACGACAACTAAAAAATAAACCTCTTTAGGTCTCTGAGTTTATCAAAGAGAAAAGAGATTGAGTTTTATGTTTTTTGGAATTTAATTTAAAAAAATGGTAGTTCTGCAACAGTTACCGATAACAACGGTAGGTCTTTATAAATTTAATATCTCGTTTAAACGATTAAACTTAGCATTTAAAATTTCCACTTTCCAATTTCCATCAACACATTTCAAATTAAAGTTTTCTTTGTCAGTTAACGTCAACCAATTTATATTTAGATTTTCTTCTTTATATAAATTTACAAAGCCATCTTCTGTTGCATCGAATTCCACTTCTCCATCTTGTAGTAAATGATATTTTAAATACCAATACTCGGCAGAAAATTCTGTTGACCATTCTGTAAATGGATCAATATCGAAATCTTCAACGATATATAAATTACAAAATTTCTCATTCAAAGTTTTGATGAAATTCAGTGAAGTAAATTCTTTTTGGATCGTATGTTTTGTTGTCATTTATTTTTTTGGTGTAGTTCTGAAAGGTTTACCGTTAACGTTTCGCGGCTTCAAGAAGTGGCGATGAACCAAGACCAAGCCTTTACAAATATAACCAAAACTTTTAATTAAAAACCTTTCCAATTTCTAATAAATCCCGTGCCTCGCCATTTCTTGAAACCGCTGTTATAAGCCGTTTTTATTATGAAGACCAGTCTGAGATTTTATAATGAATCCATTTATTTTTTTTCCATTTATAAATGTAAGATCCACCGCCATTAAGGTAATTTATATCTACTAAAAACATTTTTTTGTCTCTTGAAAAGATTGGAACACTTATTCTATAGAAATATTTTTCCCCAAATTTCTTTTGGTAATTAATTATAAAACTTGATTTGATATCTTTTGCATTTTGATCAATCATATTTTTTAGCAAGTCTGAAGATATTAATTTTTTAAACTTAATGGAATCTTGAAGTAGCTTAAAATTTTTCCACTGGTTCACTTGAGTATTGATAAAAGAAAAATCTCCAAAATAGATTGAATCGATTCTTTTTTTTATACTTGGATTTTCATTAATACAAGACGGCTCTAATAATTTATCAGCTAAGTATGGATATTGGTTTCCTTCCATGACTTCAGTTCTCATCATGTTTTCAAAAACCATATTAATAGCAAAATATAAATCTTTCTCAGCAACTTTGTGAGATGATTCTTTTTTTGAATCACTTTTTTTATTTGAGCAAGAAATTACTAGAAATATAAAAATAAATTGAGCGATTTTCTTCATACGATTGTTGTTTCAAAATGGCTTATAACTTGTATATATACGCATGTTTCATGTAGAAACGATTATAACCATTTGTAAATATATAAAAAATATGAATTGAATTGCAAAATTTCTATCATAGCCCCGATGGAAGCAAACTACCGTGTAGTGCGAACAGCGGGAGAATATTTGTATAAAAATATAAATGCCTGCTCCATAAATTGAAACAGGCATTTATATGTAAAATAGGGTAATTAAATTCTTTTTAATTGTTGTTTTAGCATTACAATTTGGTCTTTTAACATGTTGTGTTTGTCCAATTTAGTGGCTTCTTTCAATAGTTTTTCAGCTTCTATTTTCTTTCTTCTTGAAGCGGCAATCCCTGCCAATTGTAGTTTTGCTAAGGCTAAATCTTGATCCATGCTTAAGCCTAATTCTACCGCTTTTTTAAAGTATTTTTCTGCAGCGTTTAAATTGGTTTGTGATACCATTAATCCGTTTAGGTAGTTGTAATACCCTTGTTGTTTTCTAACTAAAGCTCCTTCAGGATTTTTAATTTTGTCAAGGTACTTCTTAGCTCCTTCAAAATTTTGTTTTCTTAATTGCAAAAATGCTAAGATAATTAGTTCGTTTTTAAAGTAGAATAATATGAAAATACTACTCAATAAAAGCAAAAAAATACCATTACCTATTTCGTTATCTACAAATTGATAAATAGCATATGCTATAATGGCAATTGCCACGAATAATTTTATATTTTTATTAAACATAATAAATAAATTAGTCTTGCAAAGGTAATAAAATCTATTAAAAATATTTTTAAAAAAGTTCTTGTAAATGAAAAAAGTCTTTGTATATTTGCACTCGGTTTTCAGGATATGAATTCCTTTATGTTTTATTATAGATTTTAAAAAATACTAGCAATGAGTAAAAGAACGTTTCAACCATCAAAAAGAAAAAGAAGAAATAAGCACGGTTTCATGGATAGAATGGCTTCTGCTAATGGAAGAAAAGTGCTTGCTCGTAGAAGAGCTAAAGGAAGACATAAATTAACTGTTTCTTGTGAACCAAGACACAAAAAATAATGTTTAGCTTAAACAATATATCAGCCGTTACTTTTATTAGTAACGGCTTTTTTTTAAACTGTTTATAAAATTTGATAAGTTTTAAAGTTCGTTTTAATGCAAACTTTTGAAAATTAGTAATTTTATATTCACAATAGAACTACAACCCACAACAAAACAACAATACAATGCCAAAAGACACTTCTATCAAATCGGTTTTAATTATTGGTTCAGGGCCTATCGTTATTGGACAGGCGTGTGAATTTGACTATGCGGGTTCGCAATCGGCTCGTTCATTAAGAGAGGAAGGAATTGAAGTAATCTTAATCAATTCAAATCCAGCAACTATCATGACCGACCCTTCTATGGCCGATCATGTTTACTTGAAGCCATTGACTACAAAATCAATCATTGAAATTCTAAAAGCACATCCACAGATTGATGCCGTTTTGCCTACAATGGGCGGACAAACCGCACTTAATTTAGCCATTGAAGCCGAAGAAAAAGGGATTTGGAAAGACTTTGGTGTTCGTTTAATAGGTGTAGATATCAACGCTATTAATATTACTGAAGACCGAGAAAAATTTAAAGTATTATTAAATAAAATTGGTATTCCTCAAGCGCCTGCAAAAACGGCCAATTCATTCCTGCAAGGTAAAGAAATTGAACAAGAATTTGGTTTTCCATTAGTTATTCGTCCTTCCTTTACATTGGGAGGAACAGGTGCTGCAATCGTGTATAAAAAAGAAGATTTTGATGGTGCATTAACTTATGGATTAGAAGCTTCTCCTATACATGAAGTCTTGATTGACAAGGCATTAATGGGTTGGAAAGAATATGAGTTAGAATTGTTACGCGATAAAAACGATAATGTAGTTATTATTTGTACCATTGAAAATATGGATCCAATGGGAATCCATACAGGTGATTCTATTACGGTGGCGCCAGCTATGACTTTATCCGATACGACGTTCCAAAAAATGCGTGATATGGCCATTTTAATGATGCGCTCTATCGGAAATTTTGCTGGGGGTTGTAATGTGCAGTTTGCGGTTTCACCAGATGATAAAGAAGACATTGTAGCCATCGAAATCAATCCTCGTGTGTCGCGTTCTTCGGCTTTAGCTTCAAAAGCAACGGGTTACCCAATTGCTAAGATTGCTACGAAATTAGCGCTAGGATACAACTTAGATGAATTACAAAATCAAATTACAAAATCGACTTCAGCATTGTTTGAACCCACATTGGATTATGTAATTGTAAAAATACCTCGTTGGAATTTTGATAAATTTGAGGGTTCAGACCGTACGTTAGGGCTTCAAATGAAATCGGTAGGGGAAGTAATGGGGATTGGTCGTTCGTTCCAAGAAGCGCTTCATAAAGCCACACAATCGTTAGAAATTAAACGCAATGGGTTAGGAGCCGATGGTAAAGGCTATAAAAACTACGAACAAATTATCGATAAATTAACTTTTGCGAGTTGGGATAGAGTATTTGTCATTTACGATGCCATTGCTATGGGAATTCCATTGAGTCGCATTCATGAGATTACTAAAATTGACATGTGGTTCTTGAAACAATATGAAGAGTTGTTTCATTTAGAGCGCGAAATTTCAAATTATAAAGTAGATACACTTCCAAGGGAATTGCTTTTAGAAGCGAAACAAAAAGGATACGGTGACCGACAAATTGCACACATGATGGGGTGTTTAGAAAGTCAGGTATATAAATTACGTGAAGAGCAAAACATTAAGCGTGTCTATAAATTAGTGGATACGTGTGCGGCTGAGTTTAAAGCGGTAACGCCTTATTTTTATTCCACGTTTGAAGCCGAAATCGAAAAAGCAGACGGAACCAAATACGTGCACAATGAAAGTATTGTTACCGATAAGAAAAAAGTAGTCGTTTTAGGTTCTGGACCAAATAGAATTGGACAAGGAATTGAGTTTGACTATTCGTGTGTGCATGGGGTTTTAGCCGCAAAAGAATGTGGCTATGAAACCATCATGATTAACTGTAATCCAGAAACGGTTTCTACCGATTTTGATACGGCAGATAAATTGTATTTTGAACCTGTTTTTTGGGAACATATTTACGACATTATTCAACACGAGAAACCAGAAGGCGTTATTGTACAGTTAGGTGGTCAAACTGCGTTAAAACTAGCCGAGAAATTAGCTAAATATGGCATTAAAATACTAGGAACTTCGTTTGATGCGTTGGATTTAGCCGAAGATAGAGGCCGTTTTTCAGATTTGTTAACGCAATTAAACATTCCGTTTCCTAAGTTTGGAATTGCTGAAAGCGCAGAAGAGGCGAGTACCTTAGCGGATAGTTTAGACTTCCCATTGTTAGTGCGTCCTTCGTATGTGTTGGGCGGACAAGGCATGAAGATTGTCATTAACAAACAAGAATTAGAAGAACACGTTATTGACTTGTTAAAATCAATTCCTGGAAATAAATTGTTGCTAGACCATTATTTAGATGGTGCTATTGAAGCTGAAGCTGATGCCATTTGCGATGCCGATGGCAATGTTTACATTATAGGAATCATGGAGCATATTGAGCCTTGTGGGGTGCATTCTGGAGATAGTAATGCAACATTGCCGCCGTTTAACTTGGGCGAATTTGTGATGCAACAAATTAAAGACCATACGGAAAAAATTGCGAGAGCTTTGCAAACCGTAGGCTTAATCAATATTCAATTTGCGATAAAAGATGATGTTGTGTACATCATTGAGGCCAACCCAAGAGCCTCGCGTACCGTGCCGTTTATAGCTAAAGCCTATGGCGAACCGTATGTAAATTATGCTACTAAAGTAATGCTAGGACACAATAAAGTAACTGATTTTGTGTATAACCCGCAGTTAAAAGGCTATGCCATTAAGCAACCGGTGTTCTCCTTTAGTAAGTTTCCTAATGTAAACAAAGCCTTAGGCCCAGAAATGAAATCTACAGGAGAAAGCATCTTGTTTATAGATGATTTAAAAGACGATCAATTCTATGACTTGTACTCACGACGAAAAATGTACTTAACGAAGTAATACTAAAAATCCCAATCATTTGATTGGGATTTTGTTTATACTTTAAAAATGGCGAGTAGCCATAAATAGCTTTTTTTGTTTAACGTTCAGGCGCTTGGCGAGGTTGCGAACTTCGGAACCGATTATTTTATTTTATCCGTTCGGCGTAAAGCCTCGGGTCTATCAAAGATAAAATTTCTTGCGAGAAATAAACGTGTATTTAATACAAAATTCGCACACGAGCGAAGCGACTGCCGAAGGAATCTTGCCAAACGCCTGTTGTATGCAGGTTTTTTATTCATCTTGCTTAATATACCATGTTTTAGCTTTTTTTCTAGTATCCCAAAAACAAGTTATTTTTTCAGTTTCTAGCTTTCCATTTTCTTTAATAATTATCAGTTTATTATTTTTAATTAGAAAGAGAAGATTAGGTAAACTTCTATTTTGTCCACCAGATAAAAGTGACTTTATCGCATTTTGGGTTTCAGTAATTCTTTTAGGATTTTCATCACTTGCTAATACCAAACTATCTTTTATGAAATTAGTTTTCTTATCTATAACAGTTAATGTATCAAAAACTTTTACAATTTCTAGTTTTAAAGTGTCATTTGATATTTTCCACTTTCCAATTGTCCAACTTGCAGCTAAGTCAAATCGCCAAGTGTGTTTAAAATTATTATTCTCAAGAAGTTCTAATTTATTTCCAAAAGCATCTTTGTAAATTCCAATTGATTTATTTTGAGAAAAACAAATAGAGGAGAAAAGTAAGATTAAATATTTTAGTTTCATTTTAAGTTCAGTTTTTTAAACTTGCATACAACTTGTATATATGCGCTACTTTGTAGCGTATATTCAAATATACTATTTTTTATTCCTACAATTCATCAAATGGACTTTTATTTGTTGAATACTTTTTGTGCTTACATGAGTATAAATTTCAGTAGTTTTACTGCTATTATGCCCTAATAATTCTTGAATATACTCCTCGCTCCCGCGCGAATCCTTTACATTATTTGGAAAATTTAACTGCTCTGTCTTTAATTTCGTTCCGGCTTAGTGCCATAGGGATTAATTTTGTTCTATGCTCAAACCTAAAAAAAAATAGCGAGCCTTACAATATGGTCTTTTGAAATGTAAAAAATTATTTTAATACAAGGTGTCTTTACCTTACACTTAGGTACGATTTGCGCCAATTATTTAAGGCTTTCAAAGAATTTTTAGCTCAAAAACGGGTATCTAACACTATTTTTTATGCTTTTTCGTCAAAAATTAGTCGTTTTTTTGAGTGTTCTTAGTTTGAATTTCAGATTAATTTCGTTGTTTTTCCTTTTTAAATTTTGTTGGTGCTTTTTTTCAGTTTGTCAGGTCGAGTTTTTCAACTCAACAGGTTGAGTTTTTCAGTTCGACAGGTCGGATTTTTTCAAAAAAAGTGCAAAAAAAAGCACCGAGAAATCGGTGCTTTAGTATTTTTAAGAAAGTGGTATTACATACCGCCCATTTCTTCTTGTAGTTGTTCTTGTGTAACTTTTTTATAGTCATTTGGCACTTGGAAAGCATCAGTAGCCACTTCTGTTTTAAATTCTGTTGCTTTAACAATGGTTTTGCCTTGTGGTGTTGTTATTGTCATCTCCATTGGAAAACCTTCTAATTTTACTTTTGAGTTAGGCGAAGCGTTTTGAGCTTGAGCAATTAATTCTGTTACATAGAAAACGTTAGTACTTCCATCTTCCATTTTAATTTCGGCTTTATGACATTTGTAACCCGCTATTTCTTTCACATCTTTTTTATCATAAGTAATAGAAATGGCATTTTCTAAATTGCTTAAATTAGCCCCGGGTGTATTTGTTAATTGTTCTTCTGGTAAATTTATTAGTTCAAATTTTTTCCCCATCATATTCATTAGCATTCTTGTGTCTTTTGGACTGTTAACAGGTGCAATTGTTTTTATATTCATCATTCCACCCATCATAACAATTTCTGTAGCTTGATTGGTTCCATCAAAACAAACTTTTATAATGCTGTTTCCCATTGCGGCAGCTTCTTCGTTGTCAGGCAACTCCATTTCATACGATACCGTTCCTTTTGTTATTGCTTTTGCTTCAGCAGTTTTTTTAGTTTTTTGCGCAAACGATCCTAGTGAGGCAAAAAGAGTAATAGCTAGAGCTATTGTTTTTAAGTTTTTCATATGTTTAAAATTTATTTTTTAAAAATATAAAATTTTTCTTAAATCCAATCTGTTTTTAATTATATAATTCACATAATTGTTTTATTTACTTTAAGTGCGCCTTGTTTCTTATCTAAAAATGTATATTTGTCATAGATGTTTTTTCTTAAGTATTTAGTATGTAAAAAGTTATAAATTGTTTCTAAAGGGTTTATTTTATAACTAATACTTGTAAAATTCTAAAATTAGAATTAATTTTGTACGAAATGATTTAAAAAAAACGTTCTATTTTTAGTTTTTTTGGTAGTGTTAAGCTATATAAGCGACTAAAAAGATGTAGTTTTAATACGTATTCTTATTATTTGAATAGAAGCAAATAAACTTTTTTTCTAATAAAAAGGTAAAAAAAGTAAATCATATTATTTTTACAATATAATTTAAGGAGCAACTATGAAAGCAATTGTTTTACTACTAATAGTTACTTTTTTTCAGTCTTCTGCACAAAACCGAATTTTTGAGATAGCTCGAACGGGTTCTGTGGAAGAGTTGCTAATAGAAGTTAAGAAAGACAGTTTTTGTGTTCAATTAGTGAATGAAAAAGGTTATACGCCATTATTACTTGCAGTGTATAGAGGGAATTATAAAGTAGCAGAAAAACTAATTGAATTAGGTGCTGATGTAAATTTTGTTTCTGAAAGTGGTACTATATTGATGGCTGCTATATTTAAAGTAGATGAGGAAATGTTTAGGTTAATTCTCCATTCAAATGCTGATATAAATTTGCAAGATAAACAAGGAAATACGCCATTAATGTTTGCGGTTACTGTTGGAAATGAAGATTTTGTGAATGAGTTGCTTAAACGCAATGCAAACAAAAATATACAAAACAAAGAAGGGCAAACAGCTTTTATGTTAGCAGTTCAAACATCAAATGAGAAAATTATTAATCTACTTAAATAATCAAATACTTACACAAATTATGAAAAGAAAATTACTTATTTTATTAGGGGCATTTTTTATGTTTAATGCAAATGCCCAAACTACTTCTACAGGAGTAACTACTTTAGGAAGTACAGGAATGACGCTTAAAATTGATACGGATGCAACGAATGTAACGTTGACATTAACAGGGTCGAGTACTTCCTTTTTAGCCGTAGGTTTTGGTGGTACATCAATGTCTGCCGTTACCGATATGTTTATTTGGAACTCTACCAGCAACAGAGATTATACGCCTTCTGGTGGTCAATCAGCGCCTTCTGCAGATGCAAGTCAAAGTTGGACCGTTTCTTCAGATGTAGTTTCTGGTTCAACAAGAACAGTTGTTGCTACACGACCATTAGCTTCTATAGGAGATTACACATTTACGAATACAGCAGTAAGTATTCCTATTATTTTTGCAAAAGGTACTTCAACTAGTATAGCTCAACATGCAGGTAATACATCGGCTAGAGGTTCTTTAACGTTAAATTCTGTGTTGTCAAATGATGGTTTTGTTTTAGAGCGTACTACTTCAGTATATCCTAATCCATCAAATGGTAATTTTAAAATAACATCTAGTCAAGTTATTGATGAAGTTGCGGTATATTCCATCACAGGAAAATTAGTTAGAGTTCTTAAATCAACTACGAATGAATCAGAGTTTCAACTAAATTTGTCAGATATGGAAAAAGGGGTTTATTTAGTAGAAATAACTTCTCAGTCACAAAAAATTTGGAGAAAAATTGCTATTGAATAATTTTAATAGGAATAAATAGTAAATTTGTAAAGTCTCATTAATGAGACTTTTTTTATGGCACTATTTAAAAGAATAAATAAGAAAGCGAAAGCGGAAGATAATACAGGTTTTGGTAGTAATGCTAATAACTATGGTGGTCGTTTTTTGAATAAAAATGGTAACCCTAATGTCCAAAAAATAGGAATTGGTTTTTTTGACAGTATCAGTTGGTACCACACGATGTTGAAAATTCCAAGATGGAAATTCTTTTTTATCATTTTGTTGTTTTATTTTATTGTAAATTTATTTTTCGCAACCATATATTCTCTTATTGGTGTAGAACATTTGATAGGTATTACATCAACCACACGTATAGAAAAATTTGGACAAGCATTTTTTTTTAGTATTCAAACATTTACTACTGTAGGATATGGACACATTAGTCCGTCTGGTTTTGCTACTAGCTTTGTAGCATCCGTAGAAGCGTTGTTAGGATTGCTAAGTTTTGCCATAGCAACAGGATTGTTTTATGGTCGTTTTAGTAAGCCTAAAGCGTTTTTGTTGTTTTCTACTCATGCTATTATTGCACCTTACAAAGAAGGCAGGGCATTTATGATTCGTATGGTGCCTCATAAAAATGCGAATTTAACAGATGCCGAAGCAAAGATTACACTAGGAATTAGTACAGAAGAAAATGGGGTGGTGGCTAATAAGTTTTACAATTTAAATTTAGAAATAGAAAAAATTAGTGCACTTACGTTGAGTTGGACTTTGGTGCATCCTATTACAGAGGACAGTCCGCTTTATGGCTTGCAACAAGAAGATTTTCAACAAGCGACAGGTGAATTTATTGTGTTTATTAAAGCATTTGATGATATGTTTAGTAGCACGGTAGTAAAACGGACTTCCTATACCTTTGATGAAGTGGTATATGGCGCTCAGTTTGTATCTATGTTTTATAAGAACGCTACCAATTCTAAGACAATCTTAGATATTTCAAGGCTTAATCTAACAGAAAAGGTTACTCTATAAAAAAAGAGCTTCATTATGAAGCTCTTTTTAGTTGTTTATATTAATTTTTCTTGATAAAGCGTTCGGTTAGTTTGGTACCTTCCCTTGTTTCTATCGTAAGCATATAGATGCCATCGCTTAGATCTTTTACATTTATTTCTGTTGCATTAGCAGCTATTGTTTTAACTAGAGTTCCGTTAACGGCATATATTTTTAATGAAGAAATTTCAATGTTTTCTTGATTATCAATATATAAAATGTCTGTCGCAGGGTTGGGATAAATTTTTATAGCTTGTGTGCTAAAATTTGGTGTGTGCAGTGCAAAACTACCTTCTACAACATTTAATGTTTGATTAATTGCTGGATTATTAATAATGTCAACTACTCCCGATGGCCATTTAATAATAACCTGACTGATTTGTGTTGCCGTTCCTATACCGAAGTGCGCATTTAATGAACTCATGTATTTAAATCCTTCACCACTTCTGATGTCTCTTATTTGTTTTCCCCATGTTCCAATGATTTCTACTCGTGCGCCAATTCCGTTTCGGTTACTTTGAATACCTTGTAGGGTTACTTTTATCCAATTGTTGCCATTTGGTACAGCAAGTTTTAATGTATTACCACTTTGAAAGTCTAAAAAACCATCATTGTTTAAGTCTCCTACTGCACACACAGTAAGTCCACTGAAGGGTACAGGTGCAAAAACATTGTTTCCTTGATTAAACATGATTTTATTACCTCCTCCAAGCACGTCAACTTTACCGTCATTGTCAAAATCATAAGCAATATTGTCAATGTTTGTAGCTGTATTTGTGTCCCAACCAGAGCCTGTGGTAATGTTTGTATAGGCTTCTTCAGAATTATTTGTAGTATCCAAATTGTTTTTGAAAAATTTATGCGTTCCTGCACTTGCTGTGATGATGATATCCATGTCAGCATCATTATCAAAATCTGCAATCGCAGAAGACCAAGTTTGAATAGGGGTAATGTTTATTCCTGCTATTGCCGAAATATTTGTATAGGTGCCATTGCCATCGTTTCGATATAGTTCGCAAGGTGGACCTGAACATTTTGAAACAAAAACATCAGGATCACCATCGTTATCAAAATCTGTAAATAAGGTAGCATAGTTACCAGTTGTTGTTGCTACACTCATTGAGCTTAGTGTAACGGTAGATTGATAAAAAGTTAACCCTCCTGATCCATTATTTAAATAATAACAACTTGGTGCAATATCATGACAAACAAAAATGTCTAAATTACCATCATTATTTAAATCTGTAAAATTAGTTCTTTGTGAGAAAATATATTGCCCAGGTACGCTAGCAGAATAGCTAGTTCCTGTATTATTAGAAGTAATAATTGAGGCACCACTTCCATTGCCTAAAACTAAATCATTAAATCCATCTTTATTGTAATCTCCTGCAGCCATACTCCAGTTAGGTAATAAAACTGCTGTTGTAGGTGCAGTAAATGTAAAAGGAAAGTCGGTATAGGTAAATGTACCAGGTGTATTCCCTTGAAAATGCACTCTCATGTTTGTTGCATTAACACCTACAATATCATCTTTGTTATCACCATTCATATCAACCACACATATATTATACGAACTATTAATTGTAGAAATAGTTTGAGTTGTATAGGTTATAGGTGTTGGAGGAATGATAATTGTACTTTCGGTTAATTCAAATGAGAAACCAGTGTTTGTAGTAGTTGATAACCATCGATTATCCCATGCAATGTAATAGGTTGTTCCGGCAGTTACACTAAATGTTGCTATAGAAGAATAATTGGCACCAGAATCATCATCCCCATTGTAACAAGTTAATGTGCTACATGTTCCTGTATAGACATGAAAACGAGTGTCTTTTCTAGGTGTATTAGCTGCAATATCTGATGATATTGTAACAGTATAATTTTGAGTGGGAGTATAACTATACCACTCTCCAGCTGGAATATTTGCAACTGGAATATCACCGTTTACAGCACAAACCGGAGTAGGTATTTGCGTACCGTTTATAACGCCAACCGCATATGTGCCAGCAGTTATGGGTAGTGCGGTTGAGCAAGTGTCTTGTGCTTGTGTTTTTGTAGAATAGATTATTCCAAGAAGAAATAAGAGTACTAATTTTTTCATAATATTTTTTTAGTTGCAAGGAGTTAAAGAATTGATCCATTGTTCTACAAGTTGTACACCTTCTGTATGAATTAAGGTTCTGCCATGTAAAGGCATTCTATATGCTTCATCGGTGGTGTTTAATCTATAATAAAGCATAGATCTATTGATGTTACCTGGAGTTACAAGTTTAGAAAGTGCAGGAGCAAAGTTTTGCATATCTTGTGTATCTACACAAACTCCCATATTTGTCAAGTTGTTGTTTGTTTCTGCAAAAGCTAAACGTAAAGGTCTATAATCACAGTGTCCGTGGTCTTTATGACAATGGGCACAATTAATATCAAAATAAGAACGCATTCTTTTAGATAGCGGTTTACTCGTATCAGTATAATTTACCGTAGTATTGTCTTCTGATGGTATCGAACAATTGTCTAATATGCCTAATTCCATCCATTTCGTTAATTGATTGGCTGTAACATTTCCATAATTCAATGGTTTGTTCAAGTTTTGTGGTTTGATGCCTATTGGTGTATTAACTTGCACATATACGCCATTTATATTGTTTTTTGTTTTATGGCAAACAATACATTGCGCTTCATTAGGAATTCTATAGTCAACATTTTTTAAATTATTGTTTTCATCACGCCATGAAATACTTTTTGTACTTCCGTTCAAATCTAAAAATGCTTCATTTTGTTCATCATTCCATACATAATCAGCAAAAATCCATCCCGTAGATTTTCTAATCATGAGTCTGGTTTCAATAATTCTTGTGGTATTTGCGGGTTGAACGTTGTCGTAATAAAAAGTTTTTATAATTGCAGAACCCACAGGAAGTTCTAAAATTTCGCCATCACTGCTATAAGTTGCTTTTGTACCTTTTGGCATCCAAACAAATCGTTTTTTATGTGCATAATCGGTAAATAATGTCGCAATAGGTTCATAAGGAATAACATCAAGCGAAGGGATTTGATTTTTCATTTCACCTTCAAAAAAATGGTAATCAGATAGTTTTTGATAGGGAACTGTCAATAGGTTAACGCTTACCGGTGATATTACTTCGTACTCGTCGTCTTGGTCTTTTGAACAAGATGCTATCTGTAGTAATAATGACGTTAAAATTAAAAAGGGGAAAAGTATTTTTTTAATCATATTATAATTTTTTATAATACGAATATACTAAAAAAACTAAAAAAATGTTAAAAAATTAACTAAATATAAAAAAAGCTGTTACAATGCTAGGATTACATTATAATTTTTTAAATT
This sequence comes from Flavobacterium sp. 20NA77.7, assembly GCF_031326205.1. NCBI lineage: Bacteria > Pseudomonadati > Bacteroidota > Flavobacteriia > Flavobacteriales > Flavobacteriaceae > Flavobacterium > Flavobacterium nakdongense. Next base: position 844,165 of record NZ_CP133721.1, read on the forward strand.
TTCAATTGCCTGAGGAGAGCTGTAGTCAAGTATTTTTTCCTGATCTTGTAACTTTTTTTTTTGATTTACACGCTCTACACCTTCATAAAAACGTCTAACTTCTTGAAGATTTGATAGAATTAATTTTGGAACGGCTACATTATTCCCTTTATCGTCTTTGGCTACCATGGTGAAGTAACTCGAGTTTGTATGTTTCTCTTTTCCTGTTTGAATGTTTTGAGATGTTACTCTAATTCCAACAATCATTGAAGTCTGACCCACATAATTAACAGAAGCTTTTAACGTTACTAATTCACCTATTTCTACAGGATTTAAAAAATTCACAGTATCTACCGAAGCGGTTACACAATAACACCCCGAATATTTGGATGCACAGGCAAAAGCAATTTGATCCATTAAACTCAATAAATAGCCGCCGTGTATTTTTCCACTAAAATTTGAATGTGAGGGCAACATTAATTGACTCATCGTTATTTTTGATGCTGCGACTGTGTTTGTATATTCCATTTATTCTTCGTTTAGAAGTTCTTGTTCGTTTTGTGCGCGTTTTAAGATAGTATCTGGCAAATTTTTCTTAGCCTTTGCACCCATTTTTTTGAGTCGTTCTACACTAGTAATTAAATTGCCTTTTCCTTCGGTAAGTTTGTTCATAGCATTGCTGTATTCCACTTTGGCTTCATCCATTTTTTTGCCAATTTTTATCAAATCACCAATAAAACCTTCAAATTTATCGTATAATGCACCTGCTTGACGTGCTATTTCTAAAGCGTTTTCTTGTTGTTTCTGATTGGTCCACATGCTGTCTATAGTTCGTAATGTGGCTAATAGTGTGGAAGGCGTAACAATTACAATGTTTTTTTCAAAAGCTTTATTGTAAAGCGAAGTATCTTCATTTAAAGCAATAGCAAAAGCCGATTCTATAGGAATAAAAAGTAATACAAAATCTGGGCTTTCCATTTTGTATAAGTCTTGGTAATTTTTAGTACTCAGTTGTTCTACGTGTCTGTTTATCGATATAATATGTTCTTTTAAATAAGAAGCTTTTTGTGTACTATCTTCTTCATTAATATAGCGTTCATAAGCGGTAAGAGTCACTTTAGAGTCTACAATCATTTTTTTACCATCAGGTAGATTGATAATGACATCGGGAAATACTCTTGTTCCTTCGTCAGACGTGTGACTTTGTTGCACAAAATATTCTCTGTCTTTTTCTAAGCCTGATTTTTCTAAAACGCGTTCTAAAATCAATTCACCCCAGTTTCCTTGCATTTTGCTATCGCCTTTTAATGCTTTAGTTAAATTAATGGTTTCTTTACTCATTTGTTCGTTCATCTCTTTCAAACCTGTAATTTGTTGACGTAAAGCCGCGTGATAATCGATACTTTCTTTATGTGTGTCTTCTACCTTTTTTTCAAAATGTTGAATTTTTTCTTGAAGAGGAGATAATATGTTTTTTAAATTTTCTTTGTTTTGTTCTGTAAATTTAGAAGTCTTTTCCTCTAAAATTTTGTTGGCCAAATTTTCAAATTCTTTCGTGAATTTTTCTTGTAGTTCATTAAGTTCTTGCTTTTGTTCTTTTGTGCGTTCCAACAAATTGTCAAAATCATTTTCTTTTTTAGCTAATAAAATAGCCAACTCTTCTTTATCTGACTGCAGTTTTGTCGCGTGTTCACTCTTTTTTTCTAAGGTAAGTTTAAGTTCTGCAAGTTGGTTGTTTTGAACAGATAATTGTGTCTCAAGACTTTGAATTGAAGCTTGATTTTGTGTTTTTTGAATACTTTTACCTAGGAAAAAACCAACAAGTAGCGAAATAAAAATGGCTGCGATTAAAATAAGAGAAGTTGTCATAGTATATAAATTTGAATCGTAAATTTAAGGAATAAATTGTATTAAAAAAATCCAAATTATAAATTATTACTTAACTATAAATTTTCCGTATTGTTTGTTGAATTCAATGGAACTATCATTAAAAAGTTGGTCAAAAACGCCTTGTTCTATTAGATTGCAGGGCAAGTCTTGATACGTCTTACTGCTTGTCATTACAATCATTTCATCGCTTAATTGAATAGCTAAGTCGATATCGTGTGTAGAAAACAGAATACATTTATTGGTTTCGTGTGCTAATTTCTGTAACAAACGAAATACGCTAACTTTATGCAAGAGGTCTAAATGTGTAGTAGGTTCGTCTAAAATAATAATAGGCGTGTCTTGCGCTAGCGCTCTTGCTATTAATACTTTTTGAAGTTGCCCGTCGCTAATTTCAATATGCTTTTTATGAATTAAATGTTCAATTTCGGTCATTTCAATAGCTTTGTTTATTTGAAAATAGTCTTCTTCTGTTAAGGTGCCAATCCAATTTGTGTAAGGTTGTCTGCCTAGCGCAATCAGCTCCCATACAGTTAAGTTGCTAGCTGTGATTTTATCTGTTAAAACAATACTTATATTTTTAGACAAGTAATTGAATTCCAATTTTTTTAATTCTTTTTCATGAAGTAAAACTTTACCTTTTAAAGGCGGTTGAATTCCTGTCAATGTGCGTAGTAAAGTGGATTTTCCAATACCGTTTTCTCCAATTAAAGTAACCAATTTTCCTTCGGTCAAATTTAAATGTAAACCTGATGCAATGTTTTTTTTTTCTTTCTTTGAAGTAAAACCAATTTCTAAATCTATGGTTTCTAGTATGTATTTTTTTTGTTCCATAATCTACGCCTAAAATCCCTTTTTTCTAATTAATAGCCAAATTACCATAGGTGCACCAACAATTGATGTGATAGCATTTATGGGTAACGTAAAATTTTGCCCAGGCATTTGAGAAACAACATCGCAAAAAAGCATGATAGAGCTACCTATTAGTATTGTAGCAAGGTACAACACTTTGTGATTACTAGTTTGAAAATAGAGTTTTGCAATATGAGGTACAGCTAATCCAACAAAGGCTATAGGACCTACAAATGCAGTAATACTACCTGCTAAAATTCCTGTAGCTAAGAAAATAATTGTGCGCTCTTTTTTGATGTTAACCCCTAAACTCTGTGCGTAATTTTCCCCTAGTAAAAGCGCATCAAGTGCTTTTATGGCTCGTATGCTTAAAACTAATCCCAATCCAACAGAAAGACTTAAAAGCATGATTTGACTCCACGATAAATTTCCTATGCTGCCCAATGACCAAAAGGTATAGCGCTGTAATTGTTCGGCTGTACTAAAATAAGTAAGTACGCTAACTAATGCGCCTGTAAAACTACTAAACATGAGTCCAATAATTAAAACCGACATGGTATCTTTAAGTTTTTTTGCAGCTATAAAAATTAGAAATAAGACTAATAAGCTCCCCAAGCATGAAGCAACTACTAAGCTTCCACTAGAAACTAATGCCTCCGAAAAAAGTGGAGGAAGGAATCCTGCACCTAATAGAACAAGCGCCACGCCCAAACTTGATCCCGAACTAAGTCCTAATACATAAGGACCCGCAAGGGGGTTTCTAAATAGGGTTTGCATCATAAGTCCAGAAATTGACAAGCCTGCTCCCACAAGCAATGCAGTTATAGCTTTGGGCAACCTAAAATTCAAAATGATAAATTCCCAGGTGTCTTTTACATCAGCCGTAGTACCTATAAGGGTTTTGTAAATAGCTTGTAAGGGAATTGTAACTTGCCCCAAACTAATATTAATAAGCAAAAGCACCACGAGTACTAGGGTTAATACTATGAATTTTGGGGTATGTTTTTTAGCTTCCAATTTTAATTTAACTTTTGAAAAAAATATAAGGTATGATTAGGTAACAAGTCTGGATGTAAAATTTTCACTAAATCTTTCAATACGATGTCGGGTCTGTTAGGAGCCAATTCATAGTAAATAACTCCACCTGTTTTTCCTTTTTTGGCACTAAATGTATAAATGTTTTTTGTTTTATACGCTTTAAATTTAGTATAATTTTCAGAAGCTTTTGCTAAATCAGCTAACGATGTAAATTGGCCTGGACCAATCCAAAAATCAGCATTCAGTCCTTTTTCAATTACTTCTTCAAAGCTTAAGGCTAAACTTCCTGTCCCTTTTGTTTGTTGCAATAAATAATTTCCTCCTGCATTGGCTAAAAATTGCGCACCCCAACTTTCGCCTTGTGGCAAATACCATTTATCTTCATATAAGGCTCCTGCTAAAATGCTAGGTTTTTGAGCACTATTTTTAACTAAAGAAAGGGTAGTGGTATACTCGTGTTCAATGTTTTTAAATAGTGAATTTGCCAAAGTTTGTTTGTCGAATAAAGCACCAAAAAGTTTAATCCACTCTGCCTTACCTAATGGAGACTGTTCATTCCAATCACCATTTAAAACAACTTTAAGCCCGCTTTTTTGAAGATTATCTAACGTGGGATTCGAGTTGTCTATTCCATAACCTATAATTACTTCAGGTTGCATATCAATAAGTGCTTCCGTATTAAGGGATTGATTAGAACCTAGTTCTTTTATTTTTTTTTCTTCTATTCTTGCTCTAACTTTTTCTGAAGAAATGTAATTTAAATTTGGAAAACCTATTAATTTCTCGGTTACATCTAACATTTCAAGAGAAGGAATATGTGTAGTAGAAGTCACCACAATATTCTTTATAGGTATTTGAATGTGTTGAAATTGTTTTAAGCTATCGGGAATAATGCTATTTTTTTTATGTAATACATACGTAAATGTCTTGTTTGAATTAGGCCAAGGGTTAGAAACCGTTACTATTGAAAAGTCGTCATAATTTTTTAATGAAAATCCTGTAGCGTGTTTTACCTCGTTTGTTGTGCTGTTTTTCTTAATTGGCGGCTTGCTATTTTGGCACCCCATAAAAGAAAAGAGTAGTATTGAAAGCAATAGGTTGATAAACAGTTTCATGACAAGAATTTATTTATGCAAATGTAAAACTTAACTTTAGTAAATGGGAATTTTTTGTTTTTTAATTTAAAAATTAGCGTACTTTTGTTCATGAATTGTGGTTCGGAGTTTGTTTTTTCAAACTTTGATTAAAAGGGAATCAGGTGTAATACCTGAGCTGTACCCGCAACTGTAAGCTATAACGCTTGTTATTATCTACAAAACCACTGTTGTTAATTTAGAATTCTGAATTTAGAAAATGTCTAATTTCTAGTTTCTAACTTTCGATGGGAAGGTCAATAACAAGACGCAAGCCAGGAGACCTGCCTCATTCGTTGCATACAAACTTTCGGGAAAAAAGGTTTGAGTATGGGTAAATTCTATACTTTTCTCCCATTTTTTTAATTTTTAAACTAAAAAAATGAACAAAAAACAAGTACGATTAACAGCGTTATTTGCGTTGGTAACAGGTGTTGCTATTGCGCAAGAACAACCATCAATCGCTATTGATGAAATTGTTGTGTCAGACACAAAATTTGCACAACCCAAAGAAAAATCCGGTAAAATTATTGAAGTGCTTTCGGCAAAAGACTTGGAAGCCAAAAAAGGACAAAATTTAGCCGCTGTGTTGAGTCAACTCGCAGGTGTCGAAATTAATGGAAATCAATCCTTTGGAGGAAAAAATCTAGGGTATTACATTCGAGGAGGGCGCAACCGTCAAACTGCAATTTATATTGATGGGGTTCCCGTAACCGATGCGTCAGGAATTAATTTAGAATATGATCTTCGTTTGATTCCAGTCGAGCAAATTGAAAAAATTGAAGTTATGAAAGGTGCTTCTAGTACATTATATGGTACAGGTGCGGCAACAGGAGTTATCAACATTACATTGAAAAAGGCTTCACAGACTAGTTTTGCGGGTAATGCCTATGTAAATTTAGGAACACAAAACACGTCCGAAACATCAAAAATAAGCGCACAAGATATGAGTCAAGGGTTTTCAATTAATGGTACAGCTCATAAAATTTCTTATTTAACTACACTTAACCGATTGGAAACAAAAGGAATGTCTGAAGCCGCAGGAGAAAATTTTGAAGAAGATATGTTTTCTCGTGTCAATGTGCTACAAAAAATAGGGTATAAAATAAATAATCGTTTACAACTTGAATTTTTTGGCAATTATGACCGTATCAAAAATACGTTTGATAATTCTTTTGATGGTACGATTGCACATTCAGATGATATTAATAACGCTAGTTTGTCAGAGCAGTTTAGAGTTGGTTTTTTACCCCGATACAAATACACGAATGGCGAATTTATCATTCATGCTGGGGCGTCTACTATAGATAGAACGGTAGCTATGTCTAATTCTTGGTCAGGCGGTATTGATAGTTTTATATATGCAGGCAGAACAGCTTCTATTGATGCTTACAATACCTATACACTGAATAAAAAATGGCACTTCGTAGTAGGAACGCAATATCAATATTTTGATATGTCGCAAAAAGACACTTATACAGATGTTTCTAGAGAAGGAGCCAAGTTTACCTTAGTCGATCCGTATGCTACGGTTGTGTTTAATTCAGATTTTGGTCTGAATTTGAATGTAGGTTCACGCTTAAATACGCATAGTGCCTATGGCAATCAAGTAGTTTATAACGTAAATCCTAGTTTTAGGTTTAAAAACATTCCTTTAAAGTTGTTAACTTCTTACAGTACTGCTTTTATTACGCCAAGTTTATATCAATTATACGGACCGTATGGCAATATAGCTTTAACACCTGAAAAAAACGCAACGGCTGAGGTAGGTTTTGAATCGTATTTTTTATCTAAAAAGTTACAAATTAATGCAGTAGGATTTTATAGAGATGAGCAAAATACAATTGGATTTTACTATAATCCAACGACCTTTCAATCTTCTTACATTAATATCGAGGGAAACTATAATGCAAAAGGTGTTGAAATAACTGCACGCTATCCATTATCAAAAAAAATAACCATACAAGGGAATTATACATTTAATCAGGTTCAAAAGCCTTTGAATAGATTAATTCCAAAACATAAAGCAAATGTGGATGTGAAATATGTGTTTGAAAAAGGAGCACTTAATTTGCAATATCAATTTGTAGACAAGCGTGAAGACATGTATTATGATGCTGCGATTTGGACTTCTCAAAACGTTAGTTTGGCAGCTTACCAATTGGTAAATGCCACTTATTCCTATGATTTATTGCCTAATCGCTTACAAGTATTTGCGGCAGTTACGAATCTGTTAAATGCAAATTTTCAAGAAGTAATTGGTTACAATACAAGAGGTAGAAATTTTAAAATAGGCTTAACCGTTTTGTTTTAATAATTGGTAATGCGTTAATTTGGATTAGGTTTTGGTGTGTGTTTGCCAAAACCTTTTCTTTTTGTAACAAATTAATTTTTTTGTAGTCTTATAGTTTGGAATAGATTTTGATTTACGATAGTTAAAACAAATAAATAAATTTTACATAATATGAAAAAAATAATCTTATTACTCGCGATGTTTGTTTCGTCATTGATGGTGGGGCAAAACGAATTTGAAAAGTTTGAATCAAAAGAAGGTGTTGAAAGCATCATTGTTACTCAAAAAATGTTTGATTTGATGAGTAAAGTAAAAGTAGATGCTAAAGATAAAGAAGCACAACAGTACTTGAATTTATTGAAAAAACTTGACAATTTAGCGGCTTATTATACGTCAAATTCAAAATTAGGAGGTGAATTAAATTCATCTGTAACCACTTATTTAAAAAATAATTCATTAGACTTAATTTCAACAACTACACAAGAAGGTAATGCTGTTAAGGTTTATGGTAAATCTGACGCAAATCAAGCAAATGTAAAAGAATTATTAGTTGTAGTAAATGGGGATTTTAAAGGTATTAAAACATCTGTATTGTCTGTAAAAGGTGATTTCCCTATAAGTGATATTGCCATGCTTGTGAAAAAGCTAAACATTCCTGTTGCCGATGTATTAAGTAAATTGGGTGCCAAGTAACATGAAGAATTTTTTTATTTTACTTTTAGTACTAGGCTTAACGAGCTGCGAAGAGAAAACTTCGTTGCAAAAGTATTTTGTTAAAAGCGCTGAGAATAAAAATTTTATTGCGGTAGATGTATCTTCATCGCTATTTAATATTGATACTAAAAAATTAACTCCTTCAGAAAAGGAAGCCTTAGCCTCTTTTGATAAAGTAAATGTAATAGCATTTAAAAAAGATGGTAAAAACAACGCGGCATACCACAAGGAAATGCAAGAAGTAAAAACATTACTAAAAGATACGGTTTTTCAACCCTTGATTAAGCTAAATGGGAAAGGTAAAAACGCTTCTATCATGGTTGTTGATAATGCGGGTACTATAGATGAGCTGGTCTTGTTTGGTAATAAAAACGATTTAGGTTTTACCGTAGTACGTGTGCTAGGAAACGATATGAAACCCGAAAACGCTATGGAATTTTTGAAGCTCTTACAAAAGTCATCTATTAATATAGAGCAATTACAACCTGTTTTAAATATCGTTGCAACTAAAAAGGAAACAAAACAAAAGTAGTTTTTGAATTGTAAAGCTTATCTAATGATAGGCTTTTTTGTTTTAAAAAAATCGATTATTAGCTATTCAAATTTTACTGTATTAAAAAAAACAAACTGCCTTTAAATCTTCTGAAAATTGGGGATAAGAGAGGTTGAGTTTTATGTTTTTTTGGAAATTTTTTAATAAAATGTGAGGTTGTTTAACAGTTATAGCTGTTGGATGTTCATTTAAATTATTATAGTCCCTTTTTTGATAAATGTTATTTCAGCGTTTTCTATAAATTCTGTTAGATTTGTTTTTTCGTTCGCTTTCATATTCTGTAATTCAAAATACCATTCAGTTGGATTCGCCATTCCTTTTCTGTATATCCAAATTAAGAATCGTTTAGTTTGGTAATTTGGATTAAGTAATTTTAGTTCATCAAAATTTCCAATAGTTAAAGAATCCGTTCTAGTCATATTATAAAAAATTCTTTCATTTTCTGTCATTTTTTCCAATTCAATTTTCGTCTTTACTTCGGCAATTTGGGTTCCAGTTACAATATTTGGATAAAAAATTCCCTTTGTAAAGATTAGTTTAAATTCATTTTTTAAGTCTGGAATAATTAAAGTTTTTTCATCATATTTAATTGTTGTTTCATTTTCGATTGTTATTTTTCCGCCAAACTTTTCATAAGTTGTTTTTAAATACTCTTTTTCAAAAACATTTTTTGCAAATTGATATTTAGTTTGGTTAAGGTTTTCACTTTGACTAAACATAGTTCCAAACGAGAACAATACAATAATAAAATTCAGTATTTTTTTCATGTTTTCTTTCTTTTTTAGTTCTCTGGATAAATAACGTCTAATTTGATTATATGCACATGTTTCGTGTCCAAACGATTATAATTAGTTGTAAATATATTAAATTTTATAAACTAAAAATGCCTGCTCCATAAAGTGAAACAGGCACGTTTTATTTTTACAATAAGGTTATATGTTATGCGTTTTTATAATGTTTCCATGGAAATAGTAACATCCCAAAACATTCGCCATCTTCTTTGCCAATGTGTTTGTGGTGCATTTTGTGCGCGCGTCTTAAGGCACGTGCATATTTATGATTAGCATTTCTAAACAATTTAAATCGCTGATGAATGAAAATGTCGTGCACCATAAAATAGGTAAAACCATATGCGAAAATACCTAATCCAATGGCTAAACCTATTTCTAAAATATTATTTTGCCAAAGTAAGAAAAATATAATGCTCACAACGGCATAAAAAATAAAAAAAGCATCATTTCGTTCAAACCAAGAATCGTGGTCTTTTTTATGATGATCGGCGTGTAATACCCATAAAAATCCATGCATAATGAATTTATGCGTAAACCAAGCCATAAATTCCATCATAAAAAAAGTTGCAAAAAAGACAGCAATATATATCCACATAGTTAGTTAATTTTAAAGCAAATTTAATCTAAATTTCACATAACATCTCGCAAGAAGCTCCACTTTTTGATAATCAGGAACTCTAATACGTGTATTTTTAATTTCGGTAGAAGGTGTCGCTTTTAATCTTTTTAGTAAGCGTTTGTAATATCTGTAAGCGGTATAAACACCAAATCGCGCTTCGATAGGCAGTTCTTTAATAGCTTCATAAGCGGCATTAAAATCAGCTTCAATGTCGTCTATGATTTCTTTTTTAGAAAATTCGTCTAAATGAGTAACATTTGTATTAGGAAAATAACTTCTATTTAATTCCTCAAAATCGGCTTTTAAATCGCGTAAAAAATTAACTTTTTGAAATGCCGAACCTAATCGCATGGCACCATCTTTCAGTTCGTTATATTTGTTTTCGTCACCATTTACAAAAACTTTTAAACACATAAGCCCTACTACATCGGCACTTCCATAAATGTATTCTTGGTATTCCTCTCTAGTATTATAGATTTCTTGATGTAAATCTTGACGCATACTTTTCATAAAAGCTGCAATTAATTCATAAGGAATATTGTATTTATTTACTGTGTTTTGGAACGAGTTTAAAATAGGATTAAGGCTTATTTTTGTAGTAATAGCTTCGTTTAAATCGACTTCAAACTTATCTAATAAAACTTGTTTGTCATAGCCATGAAAACTATCAACGATTTCGTCTGCAAAACGCACAAATCCGTAAATATTATAAATGTCTTGTCTTATTGAAGGACCAAGCATTTTTACAGCAGATGAAAAAGAAGTGCTGTATGCTTTTGTTACGTTTACACTACAGGTAAAAGAAACGGTGTCAAATAATGCTTTCATTTATTCGTATTTTTTGATAAGGTTAGCAACTAATTTTCCTGAAATTAATGACGGCGGAACACCAGGTCCAGGCACAGTTAATTGTCCGGTGAAATATAAATTTTGCACTTTTGAGCTTTTTAATTTTGGTCTTAAAAATGCGGTTTGTAATAGAGTGTTCGCCAATCCGTATGCATTACCTTTATAAGAATTGTATTGTTCTTTAAAATCATTGACACAGAAAGATTCTTTAAAGATAATATTATTTCTTACATTTTGATTAGTAATGTGTTCAAATCTTGAAATTATTTTTTCAAAGTACAATTCTCTTAACTCAGGAGTGTCTTCTAAATCTGTGGCTAATGGAATTAAAAATATAGCCGCTTCTTTTCCTTCAGGTGCCACATGTTCATCTGTTATGGAGGGAAAACTGGCGTAAAAAAGAGGTTCGTTTGGCCATTTTGGCGTATCATATATTTCTTTAGCGTGTAATTCAAAGTCGGTGTCAAAAAATAATGTGTGATGTGCTACATTTTTCATTTTTTTATCAAAACCAACATAAAATAATAGGGAAGAAGGGGCAAATGTTTTTTTGTCCCAATAGGCTTCAGAATATTGTCGTTGATTTTCAGGTAATAAAGTTTCGGTAAAGTGATAATCTGCACCAGACACTATGATGTCTGCAAATCTTCGTTCACCATTTACTTGTAAACCAATAGCAAATCCATCTTCACTAAGTATTTTTTCTACATTTTGATTGGTTTCAATTTTTACACCTAATTCTAGCGCTAATTTTCCAATACCTTCAATAACACTATACATGCCGTTTTTTGGATGCCAAGTACCTAGCCCAAAATCGGCATAATTCATAAAGCTATAAAAAGAAGGAGTATTGCTTGGTTTTGCACCTAAAAATAATACTGGAAATTCTAAGGCTTGAACAAGTTTTTTGTTTTTAAATTTTTTGCGAACGTCTTTTGAAATGGTACTAAAAAATTGATTTACGCGTTTGGCTGTTTCCAGTGTAATTAATTCGGTAATTGATTCTCCGGGTCTGTACACTAAATCTTTGATGGCTATATCATAATTTGACTTGGCCGTTGCCATAAATTTTTCTAATTTTTTTCCAGCACCTTTTTCAATTTGCTCAAATGTGGTAATGATTTCATTCAAATTATCTGAAATTTCTAAGGCATCGTTTTGATCAAAGAAAATTTTATATCCAGGTGCCAACTTTAATAGCGTGTAATACTCTTCAGGGGTTTTGTTAAAATCAGCAAAAAAACGTTCAAAAACATCGGGCATCCAATACCAAGTCGGACCTATGTCAAAGGTAAAACCATCTTTTTTTAGTTGACGGGCTCTTCCACCAATAGTTTCGTTTTTTTCAAAAACAGTAACATTGTGTCCTGCTTTGGCTAAGTAACAAGCGGCAGCAAGAGATGAAAAACCTGAACCGATGATGTGAATGTTTTTTTTCATTTGTAATTTTTAAAAATTAAATTTCATTTAAAAAATGTGCAATTTCTGGGTATACTTTTATTTTAGCATCTGAAAAGTTTGTTAAATATTCTGTTCTACGTCCAAAAACTAATAATTCGTTTTTCTCATTAGTTAATGCCTTAGCCTTGAACTCTTTTAAATAATCAATTATATTATCTTCCTCGGGCGTTACAGTTAGATACGTTACAAATGTAACTGATTTAAAATGGTTGTTTAATTCTGCAACATCTTCTATGGGTAAACTTCTACCAAGATAAATTACGTGATTTCCTCTGGAAACGATTTCATAATGAAGGAATAATAAGCCTAAATCATGAATTTCATTTTCGGGTAAAAATAACACATATACATTTTCAGATGTATCTAAATTATTTGATACATGCTTCTCAATATTTACAAGGATTTTATGTTTTATTAAATAGGAAATGAAGTGTTCGTGAGAAGGTGAAATGGTATTGGTAGTCCATAAAATCCCAATTTCTTCCAATAAAGGAATAAACGTTTCTAGAAAAACAACACCAAAATCTTTTTCACTTAATAACTCATCATAAGTATTGAGAAATAATTGTTGGTCAAAATTTAGCATTGCCATTTTAAAGGCGCTAAGCGCATGGTTGTTTGCTGTTTTTTCATTTTGTACTTTACGTACATAGTTTTCGATTTCTATTGTTGATAATTTTGAAATTCTTGAAATTTTGTATCCAAATTTGGTCAGCAAAACGACATTTAATAATTTTTGAAGATTTTGAATGTCATATAATCGTATGTTTGTATCGGTACGCATAGGCTCTAAAAGATTGTACCTTTTTTCCCAAATGCGAATTGTATGTGCCTTTATTCCAGATAAATTTTCTAAATCTTTAATACTAAATGTAGTTTTAATATTGTTCATCTTTTTTATTCAAAGTTTAAACAAAAATAACAAAAAAAATTGATTAAAGAAGTAAAAGTTAAAATAAATAAAAAAGGTGTGCATTGCACACCTTGAAAGTGACCATGATCAGATTCGAACTGACACGCTTTGCAGCACCACCCCCTCAAGATGGCGAGTCTACCAATTTCTCCACATGGCCTTAAAACAAAAAAAGTTAAGCGATTGCTTAACTTTATTAAGTGACCTGGCTGGGATTCGAACCCAGGACCCCATCATTAAAAGTGATGTGCTCTACCAGCTGAGCTACCAAGTCGTAGCAATGATTGAAATGATTAAAAAAAGTGACCTGGCTGGGATTCGAACCCAGGACCCCATCATTAAAAGTGATGTGCTCTACCAGCTGAGCTACCAAGTCTTTCAATCATTTCCTGATTGCGGGTGCAAATATACTATCTTAAATTTATTTTACAATTATAAATTTTGATTTTTTTTTGAAAAAAATATAATCTATTAATTTTTAGGCTTTTACTCGTATTTGTAATCTAATTTAATTGAAAAACATTAGTTAATTTTAGCTATATTTGACCCTTAATTTATACTTTATGAAGATTGTCTTAGTGGGTTATATGGGTGCGGGAAAAACAGCTATTGGGAAAATTTTGGCTGAAAAAATGAACTTGCCTTTCTTTGATTTAGATCAACTTATTGAAAATGAAGAAAAAAATACTATTGCTGCAATTTTTGACAAAAAAGGAGAATTGTATTTTAGAAAATTAGAGCGAAAGTGCTTAGAAAATTTTTTACAGGTACAGCAAAATTATATTTTAGCATTAGGAGGAGGTACGCCTTGTTACTTTGATAATTTTAAGTTGTATCAAGCAGATGACATTACTTCAATTTATTTGAAAGCTAACCTTACTACTTTGGTTTCGAGACTTTATTTTAATTTACAAAATCGTCCGTTATTGCAAAATTTGGATAAAGAAGCGTTAACAGAATTTGTTGCAAAACATCTATTTGAAAGAAATAGCTATTACAATCAGGTAATTCTTGTTCAACCTACTGATGAAAATTCTATTCAAGAAATAAGTGAAATATTATTCAACCAATTAACTTAAATACACATAAGAATTATTTTCTTCAAACACAACTTGTACATGTTCTTGCAGAGAAGTTGATAAAGAAAGTCCTTTAAAATCAGCTTTGACTGGAAAATTTTTATGGTTGCGATCTATTAATACAGCCGTTTTAAATTTTTTCAAAGGAACGTTTAAAAAATGTCTAATACTATATATTAAAGTGGCGCCAGAATTAAGTACGTCATCAACTAAAACTAAATTTTTATTGGTATATTCTTTTTCCGAAAGACTCGTGATAATAGTTGCTGCAGGATTTTGTTTATTGATTTGAACTTCACAAAGCGTAATTTTTATGTCACTAATTTGCTTAAGCTCTTCGCTAACTTTCTGAGCAAAAAGGAAACCACTATTTGAAATACCTGCAATAACTAGCTCATTTTCATCTGAAAACGTTTCATAGATTTGATAAGCAATTCGTCTTGTTTTATGTACGATTTCTTGGTGAGTTAAAATAATATTATTAGTCATAGTGGTGTTATTTTTTTTCAAAAATAAAAAACAATTCTCTATTTGAACGAGGTTTTATTGAGTTATAACAATTTTCTAATATTTTAATTGTAAAATAGTCATTGAATAAATCAATATATTCCTCTTTTGAACCACCAAAAGGAGGGCCTTCTAGTGTAAGTTCGAAGTTAAAGAGTAAGCCAATTATTTTTCCATTTGGTTTTAGTAATTCTAGCATTTTTGTAACATAGTTTCTTCTTAAAGTAGGATCTAATGCACAAAAAAAAGTTTGTTCAATTATTAAATCGTATTGGCCGTTGTGTTCAAAAAAATCTTGATGAATTAAATGTCTTTTTTCAATTTCATTTCTTTCTAAAATAGTGTCAAGAGGCTTTTGAGCGATATCCATGACATAGGTGTCTTTAAAGCCCTTATTTAGTAAGTAATCAAATTCATATCCATTGCCAGCACCCGGAATGAGAATACTTATATTTTTGTTTGTCAGTTGGTCTATATACGTTTGTAAGGGAGTTGAAACGACGCCAATATCCCACCCGGTTTCGTTTTCCGTATATCTATTTTCCCAATATGATTTATTCAATAGTGTCATTTTCGTCCGTCGTATAATCGTCTAATTCTCTTCTGTCTTTTTTTGTTGGCCTTCCAGTTCCTTTAGCTCTATAAAATTCTTTAGTAAGTTTGAGTAGTTCTAAATGTGCAAATGCTTCTTCAGGAGTTTCATCTTTTCGAAACATATCTACCAATTTAGGCCCCACTCTATTAGAAGGGATATCTAATATAGTGAGTTGATAATTAATTTGGTCTTTTCGAAGTACAATTTTATCTGTTGCATAGACTTCTCTTGAGGCTTTTGCAACTTGCCCATTAACGGACACGTGTCCTTTTTTTATAGCATCCGCAGCTAGTCCTCTAGTTTTAAAATATCTCATACACCATAAATACTTGTCAATTCGCATAGAAATCAAAAATCAATGTTAATATTTATGCAAAAATAAATGAAAATCGTATCTTGCGCCTTAATATTTATAAATAAAATTGTAAAAATGAAATTGAATTACAAGTTTCTTGCATTAGTGCCGCTTTTGTTTTTGTTAGTTGGGTGTCCAAAGGACGATTCAACTACTATAGAAATTAGACCTTTTGCTGAAGTATATGCTGAAGATTTAGCTGAGATTGAGACATTTATGCAAACACATACTATGAGTGTGGACGCAGATTATAATGTAACAGTTACTGAAATTACAGCTACAAATCCAGGAACACCAATTAAAGATAGAACCGATTTGCAGTTTAAAACGATTACCCAAAATGATATTAATTATAAATTATATTATATAAAACTGAGAGAAGGAGTTGGAGAAAATCCCACACGTTTAGATTCAGTGTATAGTTCGTATAAAGGTTTTAAGTCAGATTTAACAGTTTTTGATGCAGCTTCAAATCCAGTCTGGTTTCAGTTAGGCGATGTAATTCAAGGATGGCAAGAAATTTTTCCTGAATTTAAAACAGGTACGTATGTTGCCAATGGAGATGGAACAGTTACCTATAACAACTTTGGAGCAGGAATAGTATTTATTCCTTCTGCGTTGGCGTATTATAGTTCGTCAATAGGTAATATAGGTACATATACGCCACTAATTTTTTCATTTAAATTGATGAGGCAGCGGTATAAAGACCACGATGGCGATAAAATTTATTCTAAAGATGAATACGGTTCTGTTCCAACAAATGTTTCTACTGCATTAGATACTGATGGAGATGGACTACCAGATTATAAAGATTATGATGATGATAATGATGGAAAGTTAACCAAAAAAGAATTATGGGACGCCAACTCGGATGTAGATACAAAAGGTTATTTCATTTTTGCTAATATTAAAGATTGTAATAATGCGTTTTTAGGACCTAAAAGGCATCTCACTACAAATTGTCAATAATTTATAATCCCGATTCATTCGGGATTTTTTTATTAAAATAATTTTCTCATATTTTATATATTTGTCTCGTTAAATAAAAACACATGAATCAATTACAATCTATCATAGAAACAGCATGGGATAATCGTGCTTTATTACAAGAACAAACTACTCAAGATTCCATACGAGAAGTAATAGCTTTATTAGATGCAGGAACGTTAAGAGTTGCTGAGCCTGTAGCAAATGGTTGGCAGGTCAACGAATGGGTAAAAAAAGCAGTGGTAATGTATTTTCCTATTCAAAAAATGGAAACTTGGGAATCAGGTATTTTTGAATATCATGATAAAATGTTATTAAAAACAGGTTATGCTGAAAAAGGAATTCGTGTAGTACCAAATGCCGTTGCACGTTTTGGTGCTTATATTTCTAGTGGCGTTATTTTGATGCCAAGTTATGTAAATATTGGAGCTTATGTTGATGAGGGAACAATGGTTGATACATGGGCAACTGTAGGTAGCTGTGCACAAATTGGAAAACATGTGCATTTATCAGGAGGAGTAGGCATTGGTGGTGTATTAGAACCTTTACAAGCTGCTCCCGTAATTATTGAAGATGGAGCATTTATAGGTTCTAGATGTATTGTAGTGGAAGGTGTTAGAGTAGAAAAAGAAGCTGTTTTAGGTGCAAATGTGGTGTTGACAGGTTCTACTAAAATAATCGATGTAACGGGTAATGAGCCAATAGAATATAAAGGAATTGTACCCGCTCGATCTGTAGTAATTCCAGGGAGTTATACTAAAAAATTTGCAGCAGGTGAGTATCAAGTACCTTGTGCGCTTATTATTGGTAAGAGAAAACCATCTACTGATTTGAAAACATCTCTAAACGATGCCTTGCGAGAATATAATGTAGCCGTATAATGAATATTGGTTTTGAAGCAAAAAGAGTTTTTCATAATAAAACTGGATTAGGAAATTACAGTAGGGATTTAATTCGAATTTTAGCAAAATTCTATCCTGAAAACAACTATTTTCTTTACAATCCAAAAGAGGCATCTCAAACGCTTTTTGTTTCACAATCAACGAATTGTATAGAAAAACTACCACGCACCTCATTTTATCAAAAATTTTATAATTTGTGGCGTCAACGAGGAATTATTGCTGATTTAAAAAAAGACAACACTAGATTATTTCATGGACTTTCAGGAGAATTACCCAGCGGACTTAAAGAAAATGGAATCAAATCGGTTGTTACAATTCATGATTTAATTTTTTTGAGATACCCTCATTTGTATTCTTTTTTTGATCGAAAAATTCATTATTATAAATTTAAAAAAGCAGCTAAACAAGCTGATGTAATTATAGCCATTAGTGAACAAACTAAAATAGATATCATTAATTTTTTAGGAGTTGATGCCTCTAAAATAAAAGTAATTTATCAAGGATGTCATGCCGCATTTAAAGAGATTTATTCAACAGACCAGCGCAATGAAGTAGTAAAAAAATATCAATTACCCGAAAAATTTATCTTAAATGTGGGGACACTTGAAGAACGAAAAAATGCGTTGACTCTCGTAAAAGCAATAAAAGATTTAGATACACAATTAGTATTAGTAGGTAAGGAGACATCCTATTCGTCACAAATACATCATTTTATTAAACAGCATCACTTAGCCGAACGTGTGCATTTTTTAAAAGGATTAACCATACAAGAACTAGCAATAGTATATCAATGTGCTTCCGTTTTTGTGTATCCTTCTATTTTTGAAGGATTTGGTATTCCTATACTTGAAGCATTGTATTCAAAAGTACCTGTAATTACAAATAAGTATGGCGTTTTTCCCGAAGCTGCTGGTCCAAATTCATGCTATATAGAACCTTTTGATGTATCGGATTTACATGCAAAAATTAAACTCATTCTTTTAGACACTAGTTTAGCCAATGAAATGAAAGAAAAAGGCTTTGAATTTGCTCAAAAATTTAATGATGACGCAATAGCCCAAAAACTAATGACTGTTTATAACGATTTGTTGTGATGTAATTCTTTTAAATAGGCATATTTTAGGTAACTGCTAAATGCACTAAACATACTCCACGTAAACCCTTGGTAACCATTTAAAAAATTTCTTTGTAAAAAATAAACTTTAATAAAATCAAACGGAAATTTAAATAAGATTTTTAACAGGCTTGATTTTTTGTTTTTTTCATAGAATAATTCTCCACTAAGTAGCGCATATTTTATTTGCTTTTGAATAGCAATGTCAAAATCAAATACTGTATAATGTAACATTTCATTTTTTAAATAGCCTAATTTGCCATCAACTACAATAGTTTCATGTACTTTATTGGGCGTGAATTTTCCGCATTTTTTATTAAAAAATCGAAGTATAGGTTTTTTATGTTCTGATCCGTATGTAAAAATTGTATTTAAAAAAACATGTGTTCTTGGGATATAATAGCCTTTATATTCATTATCTAAATTCAAATTTTTGATTTCGTCTATTAACTCATCCGAAAGCACTTCATCTGCATCTAAAGAAAGCACCCAATCATTTGCTGTTTGGTCGAGCGCAAATTGTTTTTGTGTGCCAAAATTTTCAAACGCATGCTGTATTACTTTTGCACCAAAAGATTCACAAATAGCTGCCGTATCATCTGTACTGCCCGAATCAATGACAAGTATTTCATCGGCCCATCGTAGTTTTTCTAAGCATTTTGCAATGATTTTTTCTTCGTTATAGGTAATGATTGAGATGGATATTTTTTTCTTCATTTCTAGATAATTATTTTTTAATAATTCCTTTATCTATATAGGTAACTTGATGCTTTTTATTGTATTTTCGAATAGCATTATTGTGCGCCCAATTTTCTTTAGTTGCATAGCTTCTTTCATGATCTAAATGAACACAGATGGCGCTGTATCTAATTTGCTTGGCTAATATACCATAATTAAACAATCGTTCGCCTAGTTCTCTGTCTAAGCCACCATATTTCATTTCTTCATTAAATCCATTCACGGCTAAAATATCGGACTTGTAACACGAAGAATTGTGTCCATTAAATGTTTTTTTAGTAGGAGTAATCCAATTCATGAATGCACCAAAAAATCCATTTTGAGTCAATTTAGTAAGTTTGAAGCTAAATTCTAATCCATTGTTTAATAGCCATTTTGGTTTAAAACAATCATTATTATGAATCGTTTCCTTAGTTATTTTTTGTGACGTAATAAGGGGTAATTTAAAATAACCTCCAGATAAAAAATAACCCATTTCTTTATTTCTTATATGTTGGGCTACAAAGTCTTTGCGAGGAATGCAATCACCATCCGAAAAAATGAGATACTCACAGCTGCTTTCTATAATGGCTTTGTTTAATATTTTAGATTTTTGAAATCCATTGTCTTCTTGCCAAACGTGTTTAATATCTAAAGAGTATTCTTTAGCAATAGATTCAACAACATTTTTCGTTTTTTCTGAAGAACCATCATCTGCAATAATAAGTTCAAACGCTTTTTCAGTTTGATTACTATAACCTATAAGGACTTTTTGTAACCATTCTTCCGCGTTGTAAGTAGTCAGTATTACAGATGCTTTTTTCAAATTAATCTAATTGATGCTTTTCTAGAAAAGATTTAAATGTTCCAAAAGGAACTTTTTTTTCTTTTAGCCAAGATATAAAATTATCTATTCTTTTAGTCATTTCGTCTCCAGAATTTTTGGAAACATACCTAGGAAAATTATAGGCCTCTTTATTGTTTAGGTTTGTAAATTCCCACGGATGAAAATAGATATTTAAATAGCCGTCTACTTTGTATGTCCAACTAGCAATACGTTTGTATAACCATAAAGGCAAATTATGAAAAGACAACCAAAATAATGGAAATCGCACAATTGGACTCACTGATGCAGGAATTTGCCATACCCCATCTTGTTTAAAATATGTTCTGGGTTTGTCAAAATTATTATATCTTCCAGGTAAAAAAGTTGGATTAATTGATGAGTTATATGTATAGCCAGCTAAAAATATTTCATTTTCATTTACGGGTTGCATACGAGGCATTCTAAAACCAACAACATTGGTTTGTGCTAATTCTTCAAGTTTTTTCTTTGAATTAACTAGGTCTATAACATTAAATGAACTATGGTAGTAGGTGTGAGAGGCTAGTTCGTGGCCTTCATCAACAATTCTTTTTAATAATTCAGGTATATGCATGGCAAAAGTTGCCGTAGAAAAAAACGTTGCTTTCACGTTGTGTTTCTTTAAAAGGTCTAATATAATTTCTGTACCTCTAGCCGAAACATCTATTTGATTTTCAAATGTAATGTCTTTTCCATATTCAAATGGCATGTCAAACTCTTCAATGTCAAAGCTTAAAAGTATCATTTGTAATTGGAGTTTTTAATTAAGTAATTAGGTCTTCCTTTTGATTGCATAAATAATTTACCAATATACATACCAATAATTCCTAAGACGATTAAATTTAATCCTCCAAAAAAGACAATTGTAGTAATGACTGATGCCCATCCTGAAATTACATGACCAAAGTACAAGCTGTAAAAGACATAAACTAAGAAAAAGAGAATGGCAAATGCAGATAATCCCATTCCTAAAAATATGGCTAAATATAATGGACGAGTACTAAATGAGGTAATACCTTGAATGGCAAAACGTATCATTTTAGTCAGGGTATATTTACTTTCGCCAGAAAACCTTGCGTGAGGTTTGTAATTAATGGCGTATTGATTGAATCCTACCCAATTGATAAGTCCTCTAATAAATAATTCATTTTCAGTAAAATCAGAGAATATTTCAGCCACTTTTTGATCAATTAACCTAAAATCAGCTGTCCCGGGTTCAAATTTCACTTCTGAAAGTTGATTCATCAAGCCATAAAACATCTTTGAACTTTTGTTTTTAAAATAAGATAATGACGCGTCTTCTTCTCTTATTGTATATACGACGTCATAACCCTCTTCCCATTTTGCTATTAATTCAGGAATTAATTGAGGAGGATGTTGTAAATCTCCATCCATAGAAATAATAGCGTCTGAATTTGATTTTGCCAAATCAATACCTGCTTTTAATGCATTTTGATGGCCAAAATTTCTAGATAATTCTACATAATACACATTATCTTGTTGTGAAGCAATTTCTTTTAATTTTGAAACGGTTTCATCTTTACTTCCATCATCAACAAAAATGATTTTAAAGGAATAAGGAAGAGCAGTAATTGTTTCATTTAACGATGCTAAAAGCTTGTCTATATTAGAAGCTTCATTATAAGAGGGAATTACTATGCTAATGTTTTTTTTCATTACGAAGTAGTTAAGGGTTGTTTTGAAAATCGTGTTGTTAGTAATTCATAACTAATTTTAAACCAAATTAAAACGCAAGGTAACGCTTTTAATGCATAAGGTTTTATATAATTTTCTCGAATAAATTTTGGAAATAAATCCGATGGTGACAGACTTGTTAATAGCAACGCAAAAATTAAAAGAGCCCAATCCCATTTAGAAATAGGAGTTTCTTTAATGACAAACCAAATAGCTACACCAACAAATGCGATAATATATGTTGGGCTTTCTGAACCAGAACTAAATAATACTGTAAATAAAAGTACAGATGCTAAAATTAACAACCTAAAATTAGTATTGTTAAATAAAGAATAACGCAAATAAGGTAATCCAAATAGAACTAATCCAGGTACAATAAAAAATAAATTTGATACACTTGGCTCATTTAATATTCGTTTTACCATTCCCATAATAGAAATATCTTGCATAGAATTAAAACTCGCGTTTTCATTATTTTTTTCTACAAGTCTAGCAAACCATTCTCCATAACTATTTAGGATAAATTCGGGTGAAGAAATAAGCATGGGTAGTACAAATAAAATAATTGACCAAATAGCTAATGAAGTTATAAATTTTAATTTATTTTTTGAAAAGAAAAAGAAGGCAAGCCCTACTATTCCATATAATTTAATAAAAGTGCCTAGCACAATACAAAATGCAGCCCAAATTTCTTTTTCTTCCTCAATAAAGACAAAACTTAAAATAATAAACGAAGTCATTATTGGGTTAAACTGAAAACCAAGAATAGTCGTTAAAAATTCATGCACACAAATCCAAAGAATCCAATTTATTTTTTGAGAATCTACAGGAATTTTAGAGATTGCATAAATAAGTAATATACCATTAAATACATTCCATACTAACATACCAACAGCGTCTGGAAGTATAGCAAATGGAGCTATAAATAAGCTAAATATAGGGCCATAATGATTGTGGTCAAAATACAACTCGGGGTAAGTAGCATACAATGATTTTTGTTCAATTGTATGGTAAAAAACGTGTTTGAAAATCAAATAATTATTGTATCCTTCTATCAAAAATTGTTTAATAGCGGTTAT
Source organism: Flavobacterium sp. 20NA77.7 (assembly GCF_031326205.1). Taxonomy (NCBI): domain Bacteria; kingdom Pseudomonadati; phylum Bacteroidota; class Flavobacteriia; order Flavobacteriales; family Flavobacteriaceae; genus Flavobacterium; species Flavobacterium nakdongense. The sequence goes on from NZ_CP133721.1 coordinate 867,142, forward strand.
TATGCTAATGGCTAACCAAATGCCTATAATTAATTTTCTATTTTTTAAAAAACTTAAATTCATATTCTAATTTATATTTTAAAGTTTTTAAGTTTCTTTTTTCTCAAAAATTTTTTTTGAAATTTAGAAGTGTAATACCACATTTTTTCAAACACTTCATTTTCGTTTTTTTGATATAATTTAGCATATTCTTTGCTAATCAGCTGAACCATTTCCTTACTAGGCGTTATTTTGCTTAAATTTTTCATTCTTAGGTCAAAATCTATTTTTTGATGAAATTTCATTCTATTTAAATCAATTAAATAAAACTGACAATTTTGATTCTCATCAATTTTAATAAGTGTATTTCCAGGCGAATGATCTAAAAACTCTATCCCATTTTCATGCATAGCAAAACAAAAATGCGCAAATTGTTTGAGGATAAATTCAATTTTTGATAGTTCTTGATGAAATAAATCTTTGAACACATAATCGGCTTGGATGTGTTCACAAACGTAATAGCTGTCTAAAATTCTGTAAAAATTAGAATGCTCATAATAGGCTATAGGTTCAGGAGTGCCAATTCCTTTTTGGGTTAAAATTTTAGCATAATCAAACGAGCGTTTTGCTTTTGAAGGTCTAAAAAATTTATAGATAATACCGTTAATAAAAATGGGAATTCTAAAAGATTTAATGGCTACTTCCTTTCCATTGTAAGCAAAAATTTTAATTTTATTTCTTTTACCTTCAACTAAAAGTGTACCTTGGTTTTCAAAGTTTTTTAAAATAGCTTGTAATTCGTTATCCATTTTTTTAAATTGAATTACAAATGTAATTTAAAAACTTTATAAAATAATAAATATCTTTGTCCTTTATCTATTAGAAATGCCACAAAAAATTTGTATTATTAGTTTTGATCATTGGGATTATGACCATCATATAGTTACTGCTTTACAAAAAAAAGGCATTGATAGTTTTCATATAAAAATTGGACAGTTTAAACATAAAAATCTTTGGGCACGTATTCATAATAGTTTAAGTAAAATCTTTCTGAACAAAAATCCTAAATTAATTAAAAGACAAGAGTACATAATTGAAACCTTAAAATTAAGAGGAATTCAAGATCAAATACTTGTGCTTAATCCTGAATTAATTGATTTAGCTTATCACAAACAAATTAAAGGTTATACTAAAAAATATATGGCCTATTTATATGACAGTATGGCCAGATGTTCAATTTCACATTTGTTAGATGGTATTTTTGATGAAATTTATTCTTTTGATAAGGAAGATATTCAAAACTATGGTTTTAAACCTACTACAAATTATAATTATATAGAAAAAATACAAAAATCTGCTCCAAGTGATATAAAAAATGATGTATTATATATTGCCTCATTTGATAAACGTATTTCTAATCTATTTGCTTTACAAACGTATTTTGACCAACTTAAAAAATCGTATCAATTTATTATTATTGGAAAAAAAACAACCTTGTATAAATGGAAACATATTTTTTCATCTCAATTAAAAAAAATTGATTTAAGAAGAAACAGAGTCAATCAAAAAGAGATGCACACATATTATAAACAAACCCAAGTTGTCATTGATTTAGTAAGAACTAACCAAACGGGATTAAGCTTTCGAATTTTTGAAGCCATGGCATTTGAAAAGAAAGTTATTACGACAAATAGAAATGTTGTGACATACGATTTCTATAATCCAAATAATATTAGGGTTATTGATGAACATAATTTAATTATTGAAGCACGTTTTTTTGAAACGTCTTATCAATCTTTACCTGACGAAATATATTCATATTATACGTTAAGCGCTTGGGTAGATCGAATTTTTAATTTGAAATAAATGAAAGTATCTGTAGCACTTTGCACCTATAATGGCGAAAACTATTTGAACGAGCAAATAGATTCTATCCTCAATCAAACTAGAAAAGTAGATGAAATTGTTGTATGTGATGATAGATCTACAGATAGCACATTTGAAATTTTAGAAGTCTATGCAAAAAGTTATCCTGATGTATTTAAAGTAGTTAAAAACGAAACCACGCTACGTAGTGTGAAAAATTTTGAAAAAGCCATTTCACTTTGCACAGGTGATGTTATTTTTCTGTCTGATCAAGATGACAGTTGGGTACCCGAAAAAGTAGCTAATATTATTCGCTTTTTTGAAGCAAATCCTACCATTAATGTTGTTGCTACAAATGGCTATTGTATGGATGAAAATTCCGATATTTCTGCTAAATATGCTTTTTGGGACGTGCCTTATTTGTTGGAAAACGAAGGCATACTATTTCAGTATGCGAAGTTAATTTCTTGTGTTTCTAACATTGCTACAGGCGCTTCTATGGCTATACGAAAAGAAATAGTTAAAGATTGTTTACCTTTTCCAGAAATAAAAAACTTTCATCATGATGAATGGATGGCTATTATTGCTTGTAAAAGTGAAAGTTTTAGAATGCTTCCAGAAAAATATTTTAACTATAGAATACATAGCTCCCAACAAGTAGGAGGTGTTTTTCATGCATATACACCAAAAACTAAAAAAATGCTAGTTGAAGTTTTTGACATATCTAATTTTTCAATTAGCTTTTCAAATGCTAAAAAGAAATTAAAACGCTACACTATAGCCCATCAACGAAATGTGTTATTAGCGAAGTATGTAAGTCCTTATCAAGATTATTTCAAGATAATAGTTGCAGAAAATGAAACGTTATATAACGAACTAAAAAAAGCGATGTTACAACATTATCCTATAAAAGCTAGAGTATTATTTTTGACTGACAAGTGGTTTAATAAACGACAATTAATACGTTCTACTTAAAATCAATATTTCCTAAATAATAATTCTCAATATTAGATTCTAAACGTTCTAAACTGTATATGCTCTTGGCTCTTTGTATAAGGTCATTGTTTAAGTTGTCATACTCTTTTTCATTGTCTAATTTTTTTATAGTATCAATAATTCCTTCCATCAATGCATCATAAGATGGAAAAACGGTACGAGCATCTTCAAATTGATAATTAAAAAATATGGGATTTTTTACTGCAAAAGAAATACTACCCGAAAACAGAGGTTCAATAAAATAACCGTCTAAACCTTCTCCAAAAGTAATGGCAAATTTTGCCTTACCAATAAGTGATTTATACGTGTCATATTTCATATCCCTAATAGTGATTAATTTGTAAAGAGGAAGTTCTGTTTTTAATTTAGTTACAATATCTTCACGTGTTAGTTCTGTTGGATATATTTTTTTTTCAATTTCATCTGGTGACAAAACAATTATGTTTTCTTTTTCAGAATAGTGAGAATAAGCATATGGAGTAGGGCTTAGCCAAGGTGAAAATAGATGTAACGGAATATTATATTGATTTCTTTTGTCGAGTGTAGCATACTTTTCATGCGCTACGGTCATTGTAATACTTGCCGTTAGTTGTTTTAAATCTTCAACATACTTTGCGTCAGGCATGTAAAAATCATTTTGATTTAGAATATTAATCTTAATGTTTTTACAGTTTTTTAACCATTCATTAAAAGCACTTTTTTGACCAATTGTGTTGACTAAATCTTTAATGAAAATTTCCGGAATATGAATTTCTAGTGTATCTAAAGTAGGGTAAAGATTTTTAATTTCCTCAAAATTAAAAATTACTAAATCATTCTTAAAACGATGATATTTTGCAAATTTTTCTTTAAAATGAGGTAGAAAACTCGCAAAAACATCACTTTTATGTAGTTTTTCAAATTTTTTAATACTGTCAAAAATGGTACAAATCGATAAGATTCCGCCGCTTATAAAATTAAAATCATTGGGTACAAAAAATAATATTAACTTATCTTTAGCGATGTAATTCTTTTGTATATAGTCTGATTTTTGTTTTTTAGCAAGTAACCGATAATACCTTTTATTAAATTTACGTTCTATTGTTTGTAAAAAATTCATTTATTGACTAATTAATTAGTAATTTTAGACCCGATAAAATATTTTCAAAGATAGACAAATAGATGATTAACGTAACAAAAACTTTTTTACCTGAAAAGAAGAAGTTTCAGCAAATATTAGACAGAGCATGGGATAAAGTGTGGTTAACAAACAGGGGAGAACTCACTTTGGAATTGGAAGAAAAAATCCAAAAAAAGTACGCCACAACAAATATGCTCATCACAAATAACGGTACCATTCCTATTCAAATAGCGCTTAAATTATTAGGAAATCAAGGAGAAATTATTACCACACCATTTTCGTATGTTGCTACCACTTCAGCTATCATTTGGGAATATTGTAAGCCTGTATTTGTTGATATTCATCCAGAATTTCTAACTATAGATGAAACTAAAATTGAAGCGGCTATAACATCAAAGACAACGGCTATTTTAGCCACACATGTTTTTGGAAATCCATGTGAGGTGGAAGCTATTGAACACATTGCTAAAAAACATAATTTAAAAGTAATTTATGATGCAGCACATTGTTTTGGAGTAGTATATAAAAATAAATCTATATTTAATTATGGCGATGTAAGTACCTGTAGTTTTCATGCTACTAAAGTCTTTCATACAGGAGAAGGTGGCGCTATTTTTTGTAAAGATGAAGCCTTATTTCACCAACTTTTTTATAGTCATAATTTTGGACATAATGGACCATTAGCTTTTCATGGTGTTGGAATAAATGCAAAAATATCTGAACTTCAATCGGCGATGGGATTAGCGGTTTTTGATGAAATGGATTATATTTTTGAAGAACGAAAGAAAGTAACAGACTATTATCTAAAAACACTGGATTTTTCAAAATTAACGTCTATTAAAATTAGACCACAAACAGATTGGAATTACAGTTATTTTCCTATTATTTTTGAATCTGAGAAGGTTTTGTTGCATGTTGAGAAACAATTAAAAAATGAAAACATTACCCCTAGAAGATATTTTTATCCTTCTTTAAATACAGTTTCCTTTGTTGAAAAAATGGATATGCCTATTTCAGAGTCAATTGCATCAAGAATACTTTGTTTGCCTTTGTATGTAGGATTAAAAGAACACGATTTAGAAAGAATTTCAACTATAATTAATACTTCATTATTATGTTAATAATTGGTGCTAAAGGTTTTGCTAAAGAAGTTTTAGAAATTTTTAAGCAAAAAAGTGAATTAGACAATCTATATTTCTATGATGATGTAAATGACGATATGGGCAATATTCTCTACGGTACATTTCCGGTATTAAAATCATTGGAAGAAGCACAAAAATTATTTTTAGAAATAGATCCGCGTTTTACAATAGGTATAGGAAATCCTATTTTAAGATATAAATTATATAAAAAATTTGAAGAAATAGGAGGTAAATTCACTTCAGTTATTAGTCCTTTTGCTCATATAGGAAGCTATGGAAATACCATAGAAGAAGGTTCTAATATTATGACAAATGCTATACTAACAAATGATATTCATGTGGGTAAAGGAGGATTAATTAATTTATCTTGTACAGTTGGACACGATGTGTTAATTGATGATTTTGTAGAACTTTGTCCAGATGTAAATATATCGGGAAATTGTAAAATTGGAAAGTTTACATTTATTGGAACTAATAGCACAATTCTACCTACTATTGAAATTGGATCAAATGTAATTGTAGCAGCTGGATCAGTTGTTACTAGAAACATTCCTGATAATTGTATGGTAGCAGGAATTCCAGCTGTTATAAAAAAAGAATTACCACCAATAGAATAAGTATATGGACATTAATAAAGAAGTACATCATGCCTTTGAGGTAATCGCTAACGGAGGTATAATATTGTATCCAACAGATACCGTTTGGGGAATTGGTTGTGATGCTACGAATGAAGAAGCCATTAAGAAAATTTATGCTTTAAAACAACGTGAAGAAAGTAAAAGCATGATTGTACTTATGAATGGCGAAAAAATGATGTATAATGTATTTAAAGACATACCGGATGTAGCGTGGGAAATTATAGATTATTCAGAAAAACCCACAACACTAATTTTAGATAAACCTAGAAATGTGGCGCCAAACATTATTGCAGAAGACAATACATTAGCCATTAGAATAGTTGCGGAACCCTTTTGTTTTAAACTAATGGAGCGTATGAAAAAACCATTAGTATCCACTTCGGCAAATATTTCTGGACAACCTACACCAAAAACATTTAAAGAAATAAGTCCTGAAATTATAAAAGGTGTAGACTATGTAGTAAATTTGCACCACGATAAAATTTGCAAAAATCCTTCTACAATTATCAAATTAGGTTTAGATAGTCAAGTAAAAGTGATTAGAAAATAATTTCGTTTTGAGCGTAAAGTATTCAACAACTTGAAACTTGAAACTTGAAACTTGAAACAAAAAGCATGAATTACAAACAACATTTAGAATATACTATTTTTAAAATTATTTCACAAGCGGCTCAAGAACTTAACTTGGAATGTTATGTGATTGGTGGTTTTGTTCGAGATGTTTTGTTGGAACGAAATCATAAAAAAGACATCGATATAGTCGCTGTTGGGAGCGGAATAGAGTTGGCTTTAAAAGTTTCTGAATTAATTCCATTTCACCCTAAAGTTCAAGTTTTTAAAAACTACGGCACAGCGATGTTGCGTTACAACGATATGGATATAGAATTTGTGGGCGCCAGAAAAGAATCGTATACACATGATAGCAGAAATCCCCGAGTAGAAAATGGAACGTTAAAAGACGATCAAGAACGAAGAGATTTTACCATAAATGCCTTAGCTTTTTCATTAAATGGTAACGATTTTGGAGATTTACTTGATCCGTTTAACGGGGTAGAAGATTTAAAAAATAAAATAATAAAAACGCCTTTAAATCCAGATATTACCTATTCTGACGATCCACTACGTATGATGCGTGCTATTCGATTTGCCACCCAATTGAATTTCGAAATTGAAACGGAATCGTTAGAAGCAATTACCAAAAATAAAGAACGAATTTCCATTATTTCTGAAGAACGAATAGTAGATGAATTACATAAAATAATAGCTTCAGATAAACCGTCAATTGGCTTTTTACATTTGTATCAAACAGGTTTATTAGATACTATTTTACCCGAGTTAACAGCTTTAAATAATGTAGAAGAAGTAGAAGGGCACACCCATAAAAATAATTTTTACCATACGTTAGAAGTTGTAGATAATATTTGTATAAATACGGATGATGTTTGGTTGCGTTGGGCCGCATTGTTACACGACATTGGCAAAGCACCCACAAAAAAATTCAATAAAAAACAAGGATGGACTTTTCATGGTCATGAATTTTTAGGGGGAAAAATGGTCAAAAAAATATTTGAACGCTTACACATGCCGTTAAATCAAAAGATGAAATTTGTACAAAAGATGGTTATGATGAGTTCTCGTCCTATAGTAATTGCTGAAGACATTGTAACAGATAGTGCTGTTCGTCGGTTGGTATTTGATGCAGGTGCAGACATTGAAAGTTTAATGACCTTATGCAAGGCAGATATCACAACAAAAAACCCAAAGAAATTTCAAAAGTACCATCATAATTTTGACATAGTCAAACAAAAAATTGTTGAGGTTGAAGAAAAAGACCGTGTTCGTGTTTTTCAACCACCTATTTCTGGCGAAGAAATTATGGAATTATTTAACTTAAAACCTTGTAGAGAAATTGGTATTTTAAAAGAAGCCGTGAAAGAAGCCATTTTAGAAGGCGAAATCCAGAATGAGTATGAAGCAGCAAAAGAGTTTGTATTGAATAAGGCTTTAGGAATGGGATTAGAAAAAGTAGCAGAGTAGCATAGTTTAAAGTAGTACAGTAGCAAAGTAACAGAGTAGTAGAGTTTAGAGTGGCAAAGTAGTAAAGTGGCTGAGTGGCAAAGTAAAACTCTGAAACTAAAAAAAAAACTCTGAAACCAAAAACTAAAAAAATGAAAACATTTAGAGATTTACTTATTTGGCAGAAAGCGATGACTTTAGTTACTAATTGTTATTCTATATCGGCAGATTTTCCTAATGAGGAACAATTTGGACTTACTTCTCAAATAAGAAGATGTTCCATCTCAATTCCAAGTAATATATCAGAAGGTTTTGGAAGAGGAACAAATAGAGATTATTATAGATTTTTAACTTTTTCTCTAGGCTCACTTTTCGAATTTCAAACACAAGTTGAAATCGCATATAACTTAAACTATATTTCTTTAGAAAATTTTAATAAACTTTATGAAGATAGCCGAGAACTTGAACGAATGTTAACTTCTTTTATGAGTAAAATAAAACAAACTCTATAACTCAGTAACTTTGTAACTTAGCAACTTTGTAACATAATAAATGAAATGAAAAAATATTTTCTTACATCAGCAAAAACAGCTTTAGTTTTAGTGTATATGGTTATTATTGCAGGAGCAGTTGTTAGAATGACAGGTTCGGGTATGGGCTGTCCAGATTGGCCAAAATGTTTTGGGTATTACATTCCGCCAACAGAACAAAAGGAACTTGAATTTACACCAAATAAAGCGTATGACAAAGGTCAAGTCATAATTAAAGATGAAAGATTACTTGTAGCAAAATCTGATTTTACGGCTACTTCTTCTTTTTTTGCAAGTAATTGGGAGGCTTATACTAAACACGATTATGCTATTTTTAATCCGTCGCATACGTGGGTTGAATACATCAATAGGCTAGTAGGAGCCTTAGCAGGATTAGCTTGTTTACTCACTTTTATGCTGTCTTTTTCATTCTGGAAAGAGAACAAGAAAATAATATTCTATTCTTTTTTTATTTGTTTCCTAATGGGTTTTCAGGCCTGGCTGGGTAAAACGGTTGTAGATTCTGTGTTGAGCCCTTATAAGATAACTACTCATATGTTAGTCGCTTTGATTATTGTCGCTTTTCAGTTGTGTCTAATTGCATCAGTTTCTACTACAAACACCATTTTACTTAAAGATTCTAAATTTAAATTGGTTTTGTATGTAGTTTTAGGTTTTACCTTGTTACAAGTTATACTAGGAACACAAGTAAGAGAGGCTATAGATCATCTTGTAGAATCTGGATTGCCAAAAATATTTTGGTTAGAAAGCCCAACACTATCTTTTTACTTTCACAGAAGTTTTTCTATTGTGATTTTATTAGCTAATTTGTATTTGTTTTTGCGAAACAGAAGATTACAATTAGGTGTTCAAAAACTAGACTGGGTACTACGTATTTTACTTTTAGAAATACTTTCTGGAGTTATTATGAGTTACTTACATTTTCCATTTGGAAGCCAAACCGCTCATTTGGTTTTAGCATCACTACTGTTTGGTGTTCAGTTTTATATTCTACTACAAACTACAAAGTTCACCCAATCCAAGTCTTAAATTCACTAACTCTTTCTCGGGCAACAATAACTTCATCGTCTTTGTAAGTAGGTAAAATGATTTTTAATCTTGAATTGGTGTACACTTGAATTTCCTTAATCGCTTTCATTGGAACAATAAACTTTCTATTGATGCGGTAGAATTCTTTCGGATTAATTTCAGTTTCTAACACTTCTAAAGTTGAGTCTATTAAATAATCTCTATTGTCTAAAGTGTGCATATACGTGCCTTTATTTTCACTGTAAAAACATTCAATCTCATCAATAGCAATTACTTTTATTTGTTGTCCAATTTTCACTGAAAATCGCTTTTTATATTCTTTTTCCGCTGGATTGACTAATAGGCGTTTTATGGCTTCAAAATCTAAATTTGAAATCGTCCCGAAGTTTCGGGATTGAAATTGATTGTTGAATTTTGAAATGGCTGTTGAAAGTTCGTCTTCGTCAATTGGTTTTAGTAAATAATCAATACTATTGAGTTTAAAAGCACGCAACGCATATTCGTGATAAGCGGTGGTAAAAATAACTGCACTTTTTATGTGTTGCTGCGCTTTGTCAAAGTATTCAAATAGTTCAAACGAAAGTCCATCTGATAATTGAATATCCAAAAAAATCAAATCAGGATGCGGATTATTTTGAAACCAAACTATTGATTCCTCCACAGAATGTAGCAATGTATGCACTTGCAAGCCTAATTTTCCAATTTTACGCTGTAATAATCGAGCTGCTGGCTTTTCGTCTTCGATGATGATGATGTTCAGTCCCCTAACCACCGAAGGGGGAATGTTTTCGTTTTGCATAATTTCTAAATTTTCAAATTGACACATTTTCAAATTGACACATTATATTACTCCCATTTATTCGCTTTTTCTTTCTCCATCAACTCTTTAATTTTGCGTTCTTCCCAATCTTTGCCTAAAATAAAATAAGGTAAAAATGTTGACAATGCGTGCGCTAACAAACCAATTCCCCAAAAGAAAGCTGTCATGAAATTCTTAAACTGAAAATAGCTTTCGCCTTGCTCTAAATTTTTGACATTAAGAAAAAATATCAATATATTTATAAAAATATAAACAATTGAGTGTGTATAAAAGCCTTTAAGTTTTTTAACTCTTTTTAAAGCTTCTTGATATTTGATTTCGTCTTGTGTATTCATGATTTCATGTTATTAATTGGAATACTATTATTCCCATTTTGTTTGTTTCTCCTTTTCCATTATTTCTGTTATTTTTTTATCTTCCCAATCTTTCCCAAAAAAAGGAATGATATTGAAAACACCAACAGCATGGAAAAACAAACCTATTCCCCATCCTAACATTGGCCAATAAAACCAAATGTGTTCTGGTGAAAATCGAAAATTGATAAAACACAAAAAAGAAATTATAAGAATGTAACTAGCTAAATGACTGTAAAAACCTTTGAGTTCTTTCACTCTTTTTTTTGCATTTTCATATTTTTTTAAATCGAATTGATTTGTTTCCATAATTATTTCCATGTTTTTAAGTTATTGTTCTCTTTGTTCATAAATTCGTTTATTTTTCGCTCTTCCCAAGATTTACTATATCCAAAAGTTTCCAATGCATGAAAAGTTAATCCCATTCCCCAACCTAACATGGGGAACCAAAACCACTGAAAATTTGAAGTATTCAAATTAATCAAAATTAAAATTGGAATCACAGTACAATAAGAAATTAAATTACCATAAAATCCTCTTAATTGTTCTACTTTATCTTTTGCCCGTTTATAAGCTAAATTTTCATTGAATATATTTTGTGTTTCCATAACTGAAATTTGTTTGGTTAATATAGGTAGGCTTATTTTAAATTCCTTTTCATTTTCTTCTACTATGACTTTACGATGGGTTAGTATGGCATATCGATTTACAATGTTTTCTAATCCAACACCTTTTCGGTCTGTCAATACTTCTTTCTTTTGTAAATTATTGGACACAACTAACGCACCATTTTCAACACTAATTTTAATATGAAGCGGTTTAGTTTCGCTTACAACATTATGTTTGATGCAATTTTCAAGCAATAATTGTAAGGATAATGGAACTACTTTTGCTTCATCGTTCTCAATTTTTTCAGGAATTTCAAAAGTGATACTGTTCTCAAATCGCATTAAAAGTAAATTCATATAGGTTTTGGCAAAGGTTAATTCTTCGGTTACCGAAACCAGTTCTTTGTCTTTTTGTTCTAAAACATAACGATATACTTTTGATAAGGAAGTAGTAAATTTTTGTGCTGCAATTGGATTTTCTTCTATTAGCGAACTCAACACATTTAGACTATTGAATAAAAAATGAGGATCAATTTGATTCTTTAAACTTTCAAACTGTGCCGAAGCTGTTCCGGCTATGATTTTTTGTTGGTTCACTTTGTTTTCTTGATACGCTTTATAAAAGTAAAACGCATGAAAAGCTAGGGTTACAAAAAACGTAATAATTATGGTTACTACATAATTTGCCATGGTTTCATTTTGAATGAATACCTCAAAACGTTCTCCTTCAATAAGTACATCTTCTACAATTCGAAGTAAAAAAATAATAAAAACTGAAATTACAAAAGAGCTAACAAAACCAATACTGATTCTTTTTTTTGAAAAACGATCCATTTCAAAAATAGTATCTAAATACATGAATAAAAAAGCATTGCCAAAGTAAAGCGAAAAACCATAAAGCATGGTGTAGCCAAAATTAATGGCTAAATTTTTATTCAGCTCTATTGTAATTCCTGTTACCCATTTAATTAATACTAATACTATAAAGATAGAAACGGTTATAAGAAAGGCTCTCGGTATTTCTTTAAATAATTTATGTAGCATAACGACAATTTGATATAAAATTAGTTAAAAATTAAGTAACCTCATAATGAGTAAAACGAGTAATGTAATTAGTTTAATCATAAATAGGTTTATTTCTTTTTCTTTAACAAAATTCTACATAAAAAAAAACATAGAAAATTTTATCTAACCGAAATGTCAAATACTAGGGATAAACTGTAATGGAGTAATGAAATTTAAAAAAGGAGTAGTTGATATTACAAGATGTGTCTGTTGATTCTTTCTACTGTTAATCTAGCCATTAAATAACTTAAGGTTGATTCTGCACCTTGATTGAGATTAACATTGTGTTCTTCTATACCATCATAGCAGCCTCCTGTACAAGGGTTGTAAACAATTTGATGTAAATGGTTACGACCTAAAAACCACTCAAACGCAAGGTTTAATTTACTTAGATACTCATTATTGTTAAACACAACATAAAATAGTTCTAAAGTCATTATGGTATAGGCAACATCGATTGGCTGTTCACCACCCACGATGGGGTTATTAATCTTATCTTTTATATACCATCCTTTATTTGATATCACCTTTATTGTGTCTGCTATAAATAATTTGGAGAGTAAAAAATCAAAACTTTCTATTGCAATTTTTTTATAGGTCATGTCGTTAGTGCTCAGGTAAGCAAAGAGCATTGCTTCTGGTAAAAGGCTATTAGCATACGTTAAGTAATTTTCATACCATTTCCAGTCATCGGTTGTCTCGTGTTTATACATCTGTACTAATCGATTTGCAAAGAGTTTAAGGAGTGAAAGATTTTCTTTTTTGTTTTGGTAATACAATCCTTTAATTATAAAAGCCATTGCTCGGGTAGAATGAATTTTATCTAAGTTTGTTATCGCAATTTGTAATAAATTTTCAGCTTCATTAGAAAATTCAAGGGGTAGTTTCTCTTTTAAAGCGCATACATATCCTAATGCCCAAATAGCTCTTCCTGTACTGTCTTCTAGATTTTCTGAAAAATTTTGGTAAGTGAATTCCTTTTTACCATTACTATAGTTTAGAAATGAACCGTTGGGTTGTAAGCAAAATTTAATAAAGTTTAAATAGATTTTTAGTAAGCCAATCTCAGTTGGTTGTTGCTCTAATTCATAATACTGGCAAATTGCAATTAATGCTCTAGAATTATCGTCTAGCGTATAGCCTGATTTTAGATCTGGAGTAGAAATTTTAGCAAATTGTATCATTCCTATGTTTGTGGTCATTCTTTTAATATGATCCAAATTGATACTAGGTATTTTATAAGTCAATTGGAAAACATTACCAGTTAACGCTTCAAAAAGTAAGGCATGGGCAATGGCTGAATTTTCCCAAGCCGTTGATGCCATTTTTTGCAAACTATTTGAAGAAATTTTAGTTCTTAGTTTTTCATTTTCAAGCAATGAAATGACGGCTTTTGCTAATTGTGTACTATTTTCAAAATCAATGATTATTCCATTATTATCGTTTAATACTTCTTTAGCGTGAGGAATGGGTGTAGAAATAACAGGACAACCGCAACTTAGTGCATAGGAAAATGTTCCGCTCACAGCCTGATTAGGATCTTTAGAAGTAAATAAATAAATATCTGAAAGCTGAAGATATTCTAATAGTTTGGGCAATTTTAAATATTCATTAATAAATAAAACATGCTTTTCTAGGTTTAAAGAAATTACTTTTTCTTCTAGCATGTTTCGGTATTTTTCTCCTTCTTCTTTTACGATAGAAGGATGCGTTTTACCTAGTACAATAAACAGCACTTCTGGGTGTACTTTTATAATTGTAGGTAAAGCTTCTAATGTAGTTTCAATACTTTTACTTTTCCCTAATAAACCAAAAGTAGAAAGTATTCTTCTATTTGAAAGCAGATATTGTTCCTTAATTTTTTTTAGTCCTAAGGGCGGTACTAAATGCGTTCCGTGAGGTATTACCTTAATTTTATTTGAAGAAACATTATATTGTTGAATTAAAATAGTGGCTGCATTTTCCGTCATAACGAGTATTGTAGTAGCAACAAGTGACATTTCTGTTACTTTGGCCTTCAGCTCATCGCTTGGATGAGGTATTACTGTATGAAAAGCAAAAATGATAGGCTTAGAGATACTAGTATAAAAGAGTTTAAATTCGGTTTCTTTTTTAACAAAAAAACCAAACTCATGTTGTATAATGACAAGTTTAGTATTTTTATCTTTATTTATTTGAAATGCAGTTTTTATAAACGAATTGCGACAATCCGTATCTAAAATATATTTTGGTTTTTGCGCATAAACATGCTGTTCAGTGTATGATTCTAATGCACAAATAGTAGGGGTAAAAGAAGTTCCAAATTGTTCATCTAATGCGTTAATTAAGTCTTGTGAATAAGTTGCTATACCACATTCTCTTGGAGGAAAAGTTGTGACAAAAAGAATTTCAGTTAACGTATTTTCTGATTTTGTTAACGTGCTGTATTCATTAGATTTTTGTGTTTCTTGAGCTTCTTTAAATTTAAATTTATTTGCCGAACCATATACGATAATTTTTGTTTCCATGCACGTTGTTATTTGTTTGATGTCAATTCATTTAAAAGTTCATTAATACTAAGAGAAGCTACTGCAATTCTTTCGTCGGCAGCCCCATAGTATATATAAAGCGTATCATTTTCTAAAATTGCTCCTGTTGGAAAACAAACATTATTGACCTCACCTTTAAGTTCCCATTCTTTTTCTGGAAAGAATAAAGGGTAGGGCAGTCGGGCTAGTTCCTTTTCTGGATTATTTAAGTCAAGCAAGGCGGCACAAGCTGAGTATACATAGCCTTTTACAGTGTCATGTACCCCATGATAAATAATTAACCAACCCGCATCCGTTTCGATAGGAGGACACCCACTACCTATATAACTTACTTCGTGTTCGTATTTAGGTGTCAAAACGACATGCTCGTCAAAATGGATAAAATAATTTTGCCAAAAAGCTATTGTTAAATTTTCTAATTTTTCAATGGCTACTACAATTTGAATATCGGGCTTTATACGATGAAGAAAACAAAATTTGTTTTTAATTTTTCTTGGAAAAAAAATTAGATTTTTATCCCAGATAAGAATTTTTATATCTTGTTTTTCAACGGTTTTTTGATAATCGTTATAGCGTATATATTTTTCATTTATTGTTCCTTCTGATTCTGTAAAATGTATGAACTCTTCGTAGGTAATTTGGGGCACAATTATTCCCTGTTTTTCCCAATGTATTAAATCTGTAGAAGTTGCTAAGGCACCTAGTGCATTAATGCCATTAAAAGCGGTATAGGATAAATAAAATACATCTTCAATTTTTACAATTCGCGGATCTTCTAAACCCTGCAATTCATATTCATATTGGGGGAAAAGAAGAGGATAGTCGTTACGATTTTCTATGACCATAGGCGAACTAAGCTTACAGTATCCAATAGTAGAATAATTGTTTTTTGTTACCGCTCGGTAGAATAAATGAATGGTATTACTATCCTTAATTACTGCTGGATTTAAGACACCTTTGTTTTCAAAATTATTATCGGTTTTATGGAGTAAAATCCCAAGTTTGTTTACTGTTATCATTTACTTATAAGTCTAAGTTCTTGATGTTTTTTTTATCTTGTTTTTTTAAGGTTTTCTGTGCCTTTTTTTCTTTTTGAGTTTTGGAAGGAGCTGTTTTATCAGATTTTGATTTACCTTCTCTTTGTTTTACCATTATTAATACGTTTTATGATGAATAAATTTTACTCTTCGTAGCCATTTTTGATTACTGTAGTAATCATTTTAAATTGTTCATTAGCGTTGAAACTATGTTTGCTATGGGCCGGAATAATTATGCCTTCTCCTAATTTTAATGAAATATTTTTGCCATCAATTAGTACTTCTGCTGTTCCATCAATAATTTGAACATACATATCGAAAGGGCTTGTTTTTTCTCCTAATTCTTCACCACTATCCATTGAAGTAGCGGTTATATTCCCAGTGGTTTTTTTTATATTAGTTTTACTCACTATTGCATGTGGAACATATTCAATTATTTCAATTATAATATGTGGGGTTGATTTTTCTAGTTGTTGATTGGTATTCATTTTTTTTTTTACCTTTATTTTAAACCTTCAGGTAACTAATGATAGTATCTGAAGGTTTTGCTTTGTTTTTAAATTTTGAAGCCAACAGTGAATTGCAACCACTGGTTTTTATATCTTGGAGTTGTAGACGAACCATTTTGATTGTTAGTTTGAAAGTCCCAACCCGCTCTACTTGAAAATACAAATGCATTATAATTTATGTCAAATCCTAATACAAAACCCATGATATTTTTTCGAATATTTTCGTTTTGAAATTCTTGTTCCTGTACGGTACTATTATTTCCAAATGTATACGTGTTTTTTTCCTTAAATAAGTATGAAAACTGTGGGCCAGTAACAAGTGTAAGAAAAGGAGCAGGTTTAATTTGTAATAGTAGTGGAACGTCTAAGTAAGTTGTTGTTCTTGTAAAAGAATAAGGGAATCCTACTAACGTACCAGAACCTTTAAAGCCTTTTTGAGAAATTAATAGTTCAGGTTGAATGCCTAGAAATTTACCTATGGGAATTCCTGCAAAAGCACCTAATGCTAATCCTAATTTTGGATCAGCTACAAAATCGTTGCCTTCTTCATCCCAAACATTTGAAACATTAACACCTGCTTTTATGCCAATAGTTAATTTTTCACGATTATCCTCGATTTGTGCATGTAATGTACATATAGCACTTATCAACAATACACCTGTAATAAATATTTTCTTTTTCATAATTTGTTTGTTTTAAATTGAACTTCCTCTGATTATTTTTATTAGTATTGCTATAACTGCTAACACTAATAATATATGTATAATGTTGCCGGCATTAAAAGCAAAATAATTGATTGCCCATATAATAACTAAAATTACTGCAACTACATATAATAGGTTACTAAATATATTATTTGGTTTACTCATTTTTTATTCTAAAAAATTTAATTGCATTACCTAATTTTTTCATATCATGATTAAAATGATATTTAAAATTTTCCCAATTCGTTTTATTATCCGTCTTGAAATCAGCTATTTTCATTTTCAAGTCGGAATTTTTATTGTTTAATTTTGAAATTTTCTTTTCAAACTTCTTTTTTTCTTCCTTTTTTAGAGTTGAAACACGTAATTTAAACGCCACTAAACTTTTTTCGTTTGAAGCAATTTCTTCCGATTTAGTTTTTCTGAATTCTTCCATTTCTAATTTGTAGTTCTTGTTTTCATCTTCAAGATTTTTGATTCTTAGGCTATTTGATTCTTTTTCTTGAAACCTTTTTTTGTGTGAAGTTGAGCAGCCTACAACTAATAAGCCAATTAATAGAATAGCTGCAACATTAATTTTGTATTTGTGCATTTTTGTATAAATTAGTACTGTAACTTAATTATTACAACTATGCAAAGTTGATACAATTAAGATCAATATATTTATACAATAAAAAGTCATTTTTGTATAATTAAAAGTTAAAGAGTGTCAGTTTATATATCTTCTAAGTTAGTTCTGTTTTTTTTTGAAAGTGTTTTGAAGAAAGATGGCGTTAACCCTGTAATTTGTTTAAATTGCTTGGATAAATGTGCGACACTACTATAATTCATTTTGTACGAAATTTCAGTAATGTTTAGTTCGTCATAAATAAGTAATTCTTTAATTTTTTCTATTTTATGTAGAATAATAAAATGTTCAATAGTAATACCTTTTGTTTCCGAGAAAATTTCTGCCATTTTATGATAATCTTGTTGCATTTTTTCCTGAAGAAGGGTAGAAAAATTCACATTGGGTATTTCGTCAGAATAATGAACCATTTCTACGATAATAGCAATAATTTTTTCAATTAGAATTGCTTTTTTATCATCCATTACTTTTAATCCTGATTTACGTAATTCACTTTTAAGTTCTTCTTTAGTGCTTTCAGAAATAGATTTAACTAATACAATTTCGCCTAATTCAACAGATTTATAGGCAATATTCATCTTTTCCAATACTGATTTTACCATCATTTTACAACGAAGACTTACCATGTGTTGAATAAATATTTTCATTTTTATTTTTTAAGTGAAACGTATTAAATCTGAGCTATAAAACAAGAAAAGGTACTGATGCAGGGCTTACATAACAAAAATTGTAAAAGTAGTATAGATGTGGAGTGTAGGTAATATAGAAAAGGTTTTTAGTGTAAAATATTGATTTTGGGACATTATTTTTACTAGTAATTACAAAGGTAATTAAAAATTAGCAGGTAAAAACTGGATAATGTTTTTTTAACATTTAAATGGGAGGATATAACTTTATGGGTTAAAATTAAATAAACGAAAATTTTATTTAACGCTTATTTTTTCTTTTTGAAAGCACATAGAGTAGTATAAACATAACAAGTTGTAGTAGCAGTACACTAAAAGAATAAAAAAGAACAACTAGTGCACTTCCATATTTAAAATGGTGGGGATCTGTAAAAAGGAACAAATTGAAGACTAACCCAACTATTACTGCGAAAAGTTTGACCCTTTTATAAGAAGTAGTACACCATAGATGTACGATAAACCAGGTGTAAAACACACCGTATAAGAAGTAGAGTAGGGCAAAATCACTGTCAATGGGTAGCATGGGGTTATGTTATTTTGTTTACTTGTTTTTTACTTAATGCAAGTATAAATAAAATAAGTAAAGAAATTAAGGTAAGAAAGAATAGAAAACCTAATATCACTAGCATAAAATATAAACTATACTCATTCAAGTTTTTTTGGAGACCAAGTAAGACGTTAAATAAAAAATAGTGTGTCATAATCGTTAGACAACAGAAATCTAGAAAAGTTTAATGACTAAATTAACTAATGAATTTTTATGATGCTTAGCAGCTTATAACAATAGTGATGATTTATTAGTGATTAGTTGAAGGAGAAAACTTGTTAAATAAAATTCTGAACAGAATAAACGATTTGTAATTGCTGCTAACTGTTGTGCCTGTTGCAAAACTCAAATATACAAAAAATTGCATAAAAACGGGATAATTTGTATGTTTATTCATGGAAGAAAAAAATACACCACAGTTTATTTTTTAAATAGGGAAGTGCTTTGCTTTTGTAAAAACGGTCTATCAAGACTTCATATTTTCAAATTTAAGCGCCCGAAATTTTAGAATTTTGTTCAGGAACTAAAAAATAAACCTCTTTAGGTCTCTGAGTTTATCGAAGAGAAAAGAGGCTTGTTTTTATGTTTTTGTAAATTGTTTTGAGAAAATGATAGTTGTGCAACAGTTACGCCTGTTAGTGGCTGTGATTTTCGTTCCAATCTAGTTTCGTTATTTTATTTTCTTTTATAATTAAAACTGAGATTTCTCTTTCCAATCCAGTGCCGTAATGATCAAGGTTTATTAAAGTATATTCTCCATATTGAGAAGTAATTGGATTATGTGTGTACAAATCACTAAAAAATAATGGATTTACGATTTCTATTTCATTATTTTTTATTTCAGCTATAAATGTCAAATTTGATAGATTTACAATGAATAGTTCTTTGTTTTTCCATCTAAAAAGCGAAAATATTTGAACGCCATATAAATCTAATTTTTTCTCAAAAGCATTTGATTTGTCGGTATATCCTAGAGCTTCTCCTTTAACTCTAGTGTTTATTTCAGTATCTTTAGCTAATGTTAATTTTCTAGGGTTATTAATTATTTTTATTTCCGACGAGCCACTTCCATGACCCAATTCTGCAAGAACTTCATATCCATTATTATTTTTTATTACTGAATTAGTACAAGTTGATTCTGTAAAGAACGTTTTTGAGGTTGATTTTTCGTAAAAATAAACTGTTCCTCCCCATTCTCCATGACAATCTCCATAAACAATAAATTCATCGTCTTCAAATAGTCTTGGTTGACTCTTTAGAGGAAAACTGTCTTTAGATTTTATCCATTTATTACCATTCCATAAATAAATTGAATTATTTGATAATCCTCCTAACTGATTATCAATTATCCAATGATATTTAAATTTTTTAGTATTTAATTTATTTTCGAGATTTGTATCTCGATCAAAATTATCAAGTTTAAAGCAAGCGAATTTTCCGTTTTCAAAAAGTGAGACAAGTGAGTTCTGATATATTACAGAGAATGATTTTGGAAAATTTTTGATATTATCTATTTCATCTTCAGCTTCTTCAAATTTGTTAGAGAAGTATGGATTCTTAACGATAATATGAGTTGTATCAAATTCTATAAAGCTATTGCTTACAGAAACATTGAATTTTTCTTTATAGGGACTTTTATATAAACTATCTTGTGTTATTATAGTTTTATTCCAGCTTTGTTTTTGAAAATGTTCCAAAAGTTTTTTTTCAAAATTCTGTTGATTGTTTTGAGAACAAACCGAAATGAAAAATCCTAAAAATAATAAAATGTTGAAGTGTTTTCTCATCATTGTCTCTTTGGTATAATAATTTTCTGTTTTGCACAGTTTTTTCATCATTGCCACTAACTTGTATATATGCTCAGTTTTTTGCTTTTTTGTTGAGCAAAGCTTACTGTTTTTGGTTAGCTATGCTCAACTATTGTTGCGTATTATTTTTTTATAAATCATCAAAAGGACTTTTAATTTGTTGAATGTTTTTAGTACTCACATGCGTGTAAATTTCAGTAGTTTTACTACTATTATGTCCTAATAATTCTTATATATATCTTAAATCGCTTCCACTTTCTAATAAGTGAGTGGCATAGCTATGTCGTAGCCAATGTAATGTAATAGGTTTTTTTATTGTGGCTAATTTAATACTTTTTTCAATACTTCCTCTAAACTTCTAGCAGAATATTGCGTATTTTTTTCTTGTCCTTCAAAAAGATAAATTTTTGGGCTGTATTGTTATTTTAGGAAGGTTCAGGTGTTTTGATACTCCATAGATAGTGTATGGATAGTGTATGGATAGTGTATGCAAAAGTAGTTGTTACCAAATTGAAGTTATAGGTTCTGTTTTTTAAAGAGAAAAAAATTAACTATTATTTAATTCAGTTACTCTTCCACAAATTCCAAAATATCACCTGGCTGGCAGGCAAGAGCGTTGCAAAGTAATTGAAGTGTGCTAAAACGTATGGCCTTCGCTTTACCTGTCTTTAGGTTAGATAAATTAGCCAGTGTAATACCAACTTTTTCTGAGAGTTCGTTTAAAGACATCTTTCGTTTAGCCATCATGACATCTAAATTTACTATTATTCTCATACACTAAATTGTTAATTCGTTTTCTTCTTGTAGTTCAATACCACGCTTAAAAATGTGTGCAAGGACTAAAAGGACAACTCCCATAAACAACCACACATCAGCACCGCCAAATTTTAATTCTTCCAAACTTGGCATAGGTATATCTTGTGCAAGTAACCAGTTAGTATAATTGGCTCCCCATAAAGAGAATAGACCTATTCCAAAGGTTATATACATAAAGTTAAATATAAAACGACATACATCTTTATTGAAAGGTTGTGCCAAACTTAATTTTTTATCGTACAACAATTTAACAATTAAGTAAAACAATAAGGCTTTTAAACCTGTTGCAATGATCATTAAACTTGTAATGCTAACAAAATGAGAGGTGCTGTTTTTTAGCAAAGTCGCTAAATTAGTTTCCTTCCAAAAGTGCTGTGCTCCTTCAGGATTAATAAATAAAGAGAAAAAGGTGTTAAAAATAAAACCGCCTAATTCTATACAAATTCCGATAAAGATAATCCAAGCTAATGCATATATTATTTTTAGGATGTGCTGGGTAGTAATTTTAATTTCCATCTGTGCGTGTTTTTAAAATTTCCATCAAAATTACTAAATATTTATTGTTTATCAATAAAAATATATTATTTTTTGATAATTTTTTTATATTAGTTAATATAATTATATAAAAACACCTTTACTAAGTGTCAGTACACCAGTTACTAAAATTAGTATAAGAACGCTATTTTTAAATTGATTTTCGGTAAGTAAGGATAAGATTTGTTTGCCGATGTAGGTACCAATAAAACTTACGACAAGTAGAATAGGGATTAGGTATAAATCATGTTGATGAACAAACCCATTTGCCATATAAACAATACTTCTACTAGCATCTATACCTAAATCAATTACAGCAGAAGTTGCAATAAATACACTGGATTTTAAATGATAAGAAGCTAAAACGACACCTCGAATAGTACCTCCTGTGCCAAGTATACCTGCTAAAAAACCTGAAAGAGCACCACCAATAATAGCTGTAGTGCGTGTAGGATTGAGTTTTAAATTTCTAAAAATGAGTAGAGTTAGGCTAATTAAAATTAGAAATATAGCTAACGATTTTTCTAACAAATCACTTGTGATATACTTACTTAGCCATGCACCTATGCTTACAAAAACAATGGCAGAAAAGCCCATTCGTATAATGAGTTTTTTGTTAAAGCCTTCTCTAAAAAAAAAGATTTTTGAAATATTACTACTTAAGTGAAATAATGCTGTTATACCCAAAACTGAATGAAAATCAAAAAAATAGCTAGCAATTGGTACAAATAGCATTGAAGAACCAAAGCCACCAACGGTCCCAATTATCTCAGCTAGTAATGCGAGAAGAATAAAATAAATAAGAAACTCCAAAACAATATAGATTTCTAAGTAAATATAGTAATTTATATCGAGTTAATTTAATAAATTTTTTAGTATTGATGCAACAGGCAAAATAGCTTTAGTATGAGCAATACTTGGACCAGCTACCCAAACCGTTTTATAGGTAACCTCTTTAGCTGCTTTTTCTGTGGCTTTCATGCCTATATAAAAACGAACCATTTTTACCCACTTTTTTAAACGTTTGCTTTTGTTTAAAAAACGTTCAATCCAAGGCTGTTTTGTGCCTACTTTTTGCACATAGGGTGTATTGATTACCGTACAAGGAGTACCAGAAATACGTTCGGTTACAACAATATCTGAATCTGTATAGGTTACACATGCCTGTTTATACTCTTCTGAAACGTCAGCTTCTAAAGAAGCTATAAACGGACTACCCACAGAAACACCTACGGCTCCATAGCTCAACATTTCGTCTAATTCTGCTTTACAGCCTACACCTCCAGCAGAAATAATAGGGAGGGAGATAGCGATGCTTAATTCTTTAAGTAGGGCTTCAGGCGATAAATTACCTCGATGACCGCCCGCTTCATTGTTTACGGCTATAACCGCATCAGCACCTAGTTGTTCAACTTTTTTAGCAAAAGCTAAATCGGTAACATCACAAAAGACTTTAATGCCGGCTTGGTGTGCTTGTTTTATTGTTTCTTCCGGACTTCCTAATGAAGTAATAATAAAATCTACTTTTTCTTCACAAAGTACGCGCAGTTGCTCTTTGTATTTAATATTGGATTTATTAACAATTAAATTGAAGCCAAAACTTCCTCCTGGTACTTTGTTTGCTTTTAATGTTGCTATGGCTGTTTTTAGTTCGTCTAGTGTTCTGTAGTTTAGAGCGGGAATACAACCCGCTACACCATTTTTCATCCCTTCTATCACCATTTTAGTATTAGATACTAAAAACATTGGCGCCATTATGATGGGGTGGGTAATACCTAATAAATCGTGTAGGTTTTGTTTTTTCATTGTACAGAATAATTTTACCAAATATACTAAAAAATGCTATGCATGCATATATAATAAGTATTATTTTTTAGGGTCAAATCTTCGGGTTTCAGGATTGAATTTATAACGATTTGACTGCGTTTTATTGGAAAGAATGACATCATTTTCTTTGGTTAAAGAAAAATCGAAGCCTTCTCGTCTTGTTTTTTCTTGGGTTTCTGAAGTGGTTTTGTTTTTGTCTAAAAATACGGTTTCTTTAATTTTACTTGTTTTTTGAATATTGCCTAGAATTTTAACTTTGGTAGATGAAAATTCCCAAATTTCATTAGAAGTTACAATAGTTTCTTCTTTCTTCAATTTGGTCTCAATTTTTATATTTTCAACATAGCTAAAATGATACAGTTTTACGCCACTTATAGTGAAACTCGTAATTTTTAGTTGGGTTGGAAATTGAGTTTTGTCTGAAGTAGTTAATTCTTTGAGTACTACTTTTTCTTTTTTATCATCAAACTGAATATAGGCTACTAATTTATTTTTTCCTCCTTCGGAACTAATTTCAGCGGTTATGTTTTCATAACTGGCAAGGGGAGGAAGAGGTGCTGCTTTTTTCTTTTGACTAAAAACCAGGCAACTAAGCAAACTAAAAACGAAAATCAGACACTTTTTTAACATAAAAAACAGATTAAATTTGGTTTTACCAATATACAATTTATTTTCAAATAAAAAAACCGAGCTAATTTCTTAACTCGGTTTTCTTACAAAAACTAAATTACTTATTTAAACTATTCTTTTTGAGACTGAACAGCTAAATTGTAAATTACTAATCCAAAACCAATTTTGTTTATGGCATCAGCAATGTTGTAGGCGATATCTACGCTACCTTTTCCTAATATACTTGTATACCAGCCATCAGTACCTAACATGTATCCTAATGGATAGATTGCCCAACCTACTAATACGAACCAGCATAAAATTTTGTGTGATTTTAATACATTTCCTCCAGCAGCAGTTGCAAGTTTAGATGCAGAGCCTAGCCAAATTTCATATACAATAATGAAGTAAGCAATACCTGAAATACCACCCCATAATGCAGCTGATTCAGAGAATACAGTTTCTCCTAAATAACCTGTTACAAGCATAATTACAGATAAAGCAATCATTTTCCATAATAAATCTGTTTTTGCTCCAGCTACTTTTAAAATTAAATAGAATTCAACACACATTAATGGCACTGTTAAAATCCAATCTACGTATCTAAAAAATGTTGGAGATTCACCTACTACAGCCCAATATTCTTTCATGTAAAAATAATGTACTGCAGCAATGAATGTAATTAAACCTGAAACGAGTACCGAGGTACGCCATTTTTTGTCAAATTGGTTTAACGAAAGAAAGAAAAATGCAGACGCAGCCATCATTGCCATGCATCCTACAAAAAATGTAAACCCGATGTAATCATCTGGTAGCATTTTTGAAATTAATACTAAATTTTTCATAGTTTTTTGGTTTTTAATTAAAAAAAATGTTAATTTGTTTAATCAAAATTAAAAAACATTAAACAATAAACCAAATAAATGTTTAATTTTTTTAAAAAAACAATAAACAAAAATGAAAAATTACGTCAAATTACCTATCGTATTGAGTTTCTTTGGGTTATGGATTTCTACTTTTTTTTCTGAGGAAAGCCAAGTGTACATAGGCTTTGGCCTTATTTTTACGTTTGGTATTTTACACGGTTCTAATGATTTATTGATAATCAATAAGTTAGATAAAAAAAATAGTAAAATAAATTATTTTAGACCTCTTTTTTTGTATGTTTTGTTCATTTCTATCATTTTAGCTCTCAATTTTCTTGTTCCAAAATCAATTTTTTTGCTATTTATTTTAGTGAGTGGTTTTCATTTTGGTGAGCAACATTTACAACATTTAAATTTGAACTCCACTAAAGTAATAAGATACTTATTTTATATGATTTATGGGTTAGTAGTAATTAGCATGCTTTTATTTCTAAAAAAGCAAATTGTACACCCCATAATTATAGATCTTATTCATGTTTTTTTCCAGTTGTCGTTGTTTTTATATTTATTTATATTTTCGGCTACTTGTTTTATATTGATGTCTATTTATTTCATAATAACTTCTAAACTAAAGGTTCAACTCCTATTTACCGAATTATTTTATTTAGTAATACTGGCAGTAATTTTTAATCACTCAAGTTTAATATGGGGTTTTACGATTTATTTTGTAATATGGCATAGTGTGCCCTCTATGATTCATCAAATACAGTATTTATATGGTAGTTTTACTATGTTTAATTTTATTATGTATTGTAAAAGCGCCTTGATTTATTGGTTAATTGCTTTAATCGGTTTGTTTGTTTTTTATTATCTTTTCAAAGATTTAAAAATGTTTAATACGTTGTTTTTCTCTTTTTTATCGGTAGTGACCTTTCCACATGTATTTGTAATTATAAATATGTTTAACTCAATAAAAAAACCGAGCTAATTGCTTAACTCGGTTTTTTATTTTTAGTTGTTCTGAATTATTTTACTTCTTCAAAGTCAACGTCTTGTGTAGCGTCTCCATTTGTGTCAGCAGTAGGCTCGCCTTGTGCGGCACCTTGTTCTTCAGCTTGTGCTTTATAAAGTTCTTCTGAAGCGTTTTTCCACGCCTCATTAATTTGATCTAAAGCAGGTTGAATTGTAGCAATATCTTTTGCTTCATATGCTTTTTTCAATTCTTCTAAAGCCGAAATAATAGCGGTTTTATTTCCTTCAGAAAGTTTATCACCAAATTCGGTTAATTGTTTTTCTGTTTGGAAAATCATACTGTCCGCTTCATTTAATTTGCCAGCTTTTTCCATCGCTGCTTTATCTGCTTCTGCATTCATTTCAGCTTCTTTCTTCATTTTTTCAATTTCTTCTGGTGTTAATCCAGATGAAGCCTCAATTCTAATATCGTGAGATTTTCCAGTTCCTTTATCTGTAGCTGATACTTTAATGATACCATTAGCATCTATATCAAAAGTTACTTCAATTTGAGGAACACCTCTTTGTGCTGGTGGAATACCATCTAAGTGAAAACGACCGATAGTTTTATTATCATTAGCCATTGGACGCTCACCTTGTAGTACATGAATCTCAACAGATGGTTGGTTGTCTGCAGCAGTAGAGAATACTTGCGATTTTTTTGTTGGGATAGTTGTGTTGGATTCAATTAATTTTGTCATTACACCACCCATTGTTTCAATACCTAGCGAAAGAGGTGTTACGTCTAATAATAACACGTCTTTTACATCTCCTGTAAGAACACCACCTTGAATGGCAGCGCCAATAGCCACGACTTCGTCTGGATTAACTCCTTTTGAAGGTTTTTTGCCAAAGAATTTTTCTACTTCTTCTTGAATTACAGGAATACGTGTAGAACCTCCAACTAAGATTACCTCATCAATATCAGAAGTTGCTAATCCAGCGTCTTTTAAGGCTTTTGCCACAGGATCCATAGAACGTTTTACCAACTCATGGGCCAATTGTTCAAATTTAGCACGCGTTAAAGTTTGAACTAAGTGTTTTGGACCTGATGCAGTAGCTGTAACGTATGGTAAGTTAATTTCTGTTTGTGCAGAAGATGATAATTCAATTTTTGCTTTTTCAGCTGCTTCTTTTAAACGTTGTAGCGCCATAGGATCTTTACGTAAATCTACACCTTCAGCACTATTAAACTCATTAGCTAACCAGTCAATAATCACTTGGTCAAAATCGTCACCTCCTAAGTGGGTATCACCATTTGTTGAAAGTACTTCAAATACCCCGTCTCCTAATTCAAGAATAGAAATATCAAATGTACCACCACCAAGGTCATAAACGGCAATTTTTTGATCTTTTCCGCCTTTGTCTAATCCATAAGCTAAAGCTGCTGCTGTGGGCTCATTTATGATACGCATTACTTCTAATCCTGCAATTTGACCCGCTTCTTTTGTAGCTTGTCTCTGTGCGTCATTAAAGTAAGCAGGTACGGTAATAACCGCTTGTGTAACGGTAGTTCCTAAATAATCTTCAGCCGTTTTCTTCATTTTTTGAAGCGTCATGGCTGATAATTCTTGTGGTGTATATAAACGACCATCAATATCTACACGAGGCGTATCGTTATCTCCTTTAACTACTTTATACGCTACTGTTGAAGCTTCTTTAGCGCTTTCAGAGTATTTGTTACCCATAAAACGTTTAATAGAAGCTATTGTTTTTGTAGGATTTGTTACTGCTTGTCTTTTTGCAGGATCACCTACTTTAATTTCACCACCTTCCACAAATGCGATAACGGATGGTGTGGTTCTTTTTCCTTCTGCGTTTGCAATTACTACAGGCTCTCCACCTTCCATCACTGCCACACAAGAATTTGTTGTACCTAAGTCAATTCCAATAATTTTACTCATAATCTTTATTTACTTTATTGTGTATGTTTTGTTTCGTTTTTTTTAAACTTGTTTGCTATAAGTCAAGTTTTATGCCATTAGTTCTTTTGTGTGTTTTTTGGCAGAAATATAAAAATAGCACTGACAGATTGACATTTTTAAGACATTTTTACTTTTATTTCCTACGAATAATTTAGTCTGAATACATTAAATCGTATCTTTGTCCCATAATACAAAATATATGACCTTTCAAGATTTAAATCTACACCGCAATATTGTTGAAGTACTTAAAGAAGAAAACTACATTGCACCCACACCCATACAAGAACAAGCTATTCCAATTATTTTAGAAGGACACGATTTAGTAGGTTGTGCGCAAACGGGCACAGGAAAAACGGCTGCATTTGCCATTCCAATTTTAAATTATTTACACCCTATTGTTGGGTCTAAAAATAAACGTAAGACACTACGAACCCTTATATTAGCACCAACCCGTGAATTAGCACATCAAATTTTGGATAGTTTTAATACCTACGGTAAGTACATGACAACGAAAGCGATGGTAATTTATGGTGGTGTAAATCAAGTGCCTCAGGTGCAACAATTAAAAGAAGGGGTAGATGTATTGATTGCTACTCCCGGCCGATTACTTGATTTACATAAACAAGGGCATATCGATTTAAATCATTTGCATCATGTGGTTATTGATGAGGCAGACCAAATGCTAGATATGGGGTTTATCAATGATGTAAAAAAAATAATCAAATTAACTCCAGAAAATAGACAAACACTTTTGTTTTCAGCTACGATGCCAGTGGCTATAAGAGAATTAGCAGATGCATTTTTGACTAAACCAAAATTTGTTTCGGTAACGCCTGTTTCAAGTACAGCTGAAAAAGTAAATCAGAAAGTATATTTTGTTCAAAAGGAAGATAAAAGAAAATTATTAATTCATTTGTTGCAAAATGAAAACTATGCGAATGCTTTGGTTTTTGTTCGTACCAAACATAGTGCAGACAATGTGGTAAAAGCACTTAAAAAGCATGAAATTTCAGCGGCTGCCATTCATGGCGATAAATCGCAATCGGCTCGATTACGAGTTTTAGATGAATTTAAAACCAAACAAATTTCTATATTAGTGGCTACCGATATTGCGGCTAGAGGAATTGATATTGATTTATTGCCTTATGTGATTAATTTTGATATTCCAAATATTCCTGAAACCTATGTGCATCGTATCGGAAGAACGGGTAGAGCCGGAAATGAAGGTTTGGCCATTTCTTTTTGTGGAAAAGACGAATTGGCATATTGGAAAGACATTGAAAAACTTACCCGTCAGCAAATAAAAGTCGTTAAAGACAATCCGTTTCCATTTAGAGAATTTACGGAAGAAGAAAAAGCAGCGAAACAAAACGACAGAAGAAATCCTAGAAAGCAAAATCAACAAAAACCTAATGGATCAAATCCTTCCAAGAAAAAAAAGAGAAGGTATTAGGTTGTTTTGTTAGCCATAGGAGTTTTAAAGTTAGCTACGCTTTGGTAGGCTGTGTTTCGGGTGAATTTTAGATATTTCTACTTTTCTTCAACTAAAAAAACTACTTTTAAATTCTAAATTCTAAATTCTAAATTCTAAATTTGCATGATAACGTTTTAGGTATGGAATGTATTTCAGTTTTTGATATGTTGAAAATAGGTGTGGGGCCTTCAAGTTCTCATACATTGGGTCCTTGGCGTGCTGCCGAACGTTTTTTGGCAAAACTTAGAGAGCAAGGAGTTATAGATACTATCAATAGTGTCAACGTAGATTTGTATGGTTCATTATCTTTAACGGGTAAAGGGCATGCCACAGATTTGGCCGTTATGTTAGGTTTAAGTGGTGCTGATCCAGAATATATACCTGTTGAAAGTATAGACGTAATTATTTCGGCTATCAAAAATAAGAATGAAATCTTTTTAGGTAACGAAATTATTATTCCTTTTCATGCAGATAAGGATATCGTTTTTCATCGTAATTTTTTACCTTTTCATGCAAATGGTTTGCGTTTTACGGCCATAACAGATACGAATGAGTATACGGAAACCTATTATTCAATAGGAGGTGGATTTGTGGTTCAGGAAGATGAGAATGATGCTGCTGAAAAACTAAAATGTGCTTTTCCGTTCCCGGTGGATAAAGCAACAGAATTATTGGCTTACTGTGAAAAAGAGAACAAGAAAATATCTGAAATTGTTTTAGCTAATGAGTTGTCTATGCGTTCAGAAGATCAGGTACATAACGAATTACTCCGTATTTGGGATACCATGCTCGAATGTATGTACATAGGTTGTCACACTGAAGGCACGCTTCCGGGTGGCTTAAATGTAAGAAGACGGGCTTATGATATGCATAAGAATTTAATTGGTGTCTTGCCTTATGAAGATCCCTATTCTTGGCTTCAAATCATTAGACAAACAGAAGTAAAGTTTCGTCAAATTTTAAAATGGGTTTCTTGTTTTGCTTTGGCAGTAAACGAAGTTAATGCTTCATTAGGGAGAGTAGTAACGGCACCAACAAATGGAAGTGCGGGAGTGATACCAGCGGTGTTGATGTATTATATGGTGATAGAAAATCATGAAGCAGACGAAACTCATATCAAACAATTTTTATTAGTAGCAGGTGAAGTAGGTAGTATCTTTAAAAAAGGGGCTACGATTTCAGCAGCAATGGGGGGGTGTCAAGCGGAAATCGGCGTGTCGAGTGCTATGGCGGCTGCAGCTTTGTGTGAAGTAATGGGTGGTACGCCCGATCAAGTATTGATGGCTGCCGAAATTGCCATGGAGCACCATCTTGGACTCACTTGCGACCCTATAGGTGGTTTAGTACAGATACCTTGTATAGAACGCAATACAATGGGTGCCATTAAAGCAATTAATGCGGCAGAATTAGCTTTAGAAACCGATGCTAAAAATGCTAAAGTTCCCTTAGATAAAGTCGTTAATACCATGTGGGAAACCGCAAAAGATATGAACTCAAAATACAAGGAAACTTCTGAAGGTGGCCTCGCTGTAGGAGTAGGTCTAGCAGATTGTTAAGTAGTATTAAATTTAGTAAAATTTACCATGAAAAAAAATCTATTTGTTTTATTTTATACGTTGATTATTATAGCTGTTGGTCATGCTCAAAAAAAACAAGCTCTTCAACCAAATGGCTATGTGATTTCTATTGCTGCTAAAAATATACAAAACGAAAAATTGCTGTTGTATATGCAATATGGTACCTCAAAAAAACAAATTGTTACGGATAGTACTGTAATAAAAACGAATGATCAAAAAATTGAGTTTAAAGAAGATAAAAAAATAATTGGAGCCATCTATTTTTTCAAATTAGCTTCACAATCAAATCCCATAGAATTAGCAATTGATAATGGTGCTCGTTTTTCAATCACAATAAACGATAAAAATATTGATAATCTACAAGTTAATAATAATGAGTTAAATAAAGACTTTATTAATTTTCAAAGACAAAACAAGACTACTTCAATAGACGTAAAGACCGCTGCTCGAACAGTTTTAATTCAAAAATATCCAACTTCTATTTTAAATTTATATTTGGCAATTGAAAATAAAATAGTTGCGCCAATTCCTACTACTGATATCGAAAAGATAGCGTATAGAGATGCCTATTTTAATTTTATGAAGCGCGATGATAAAAGGGTTTATTTGTTGCCAAATATTAATAAATTTTTATACAGATACATTCAAATTTTACCCGTAACTAATGAAAATTACATAGCTAATATTGATGTGGCTTTAAAAGGTTTAGATTGTAATTCTAAAAGTTATCCTGTATTTGCTAAGTACTTTTTATCAAACTTAACTTTTTTTGAATCTAAAAATTTAGAAAAGGCTTATAACCATTTGTATACCAATTATGTGAAAGATAATCCGTGTAAGTCATTTACTAATTCAGATTTGAATTCGTATAGTAATCGATTTGATACCAATCAAAAAGTGCCTATGGGTGCTACAATTCCTGATGCAGAGTTTATTACGAAGGATAGTGTTGCTTACAGTCTTTCAAAAATATATACCGAAAACGATTATACCTTTATTGCTTTCTATAGCCCGTCATGTCCTCATTGTGAAGAAAAAATGCCTCAAGTTGCTGCTTATTTCAACACGGCTACAAAACGATTACCAAACAAGAAAATCCAATTAGTAGCGATTCTTAATGATGTAATTGAAGAGAAATGGCAGTCTTTTATAATAGCTAAAAACTTAACGAATGTACTAAATCTGAAATCTACCGACGCGACACGCAAGTACCAACAAGATTTAAATGCGTTTTCCAATCCGTCTTACTATTTAGTAGATAAAACAGGCACTGTGCTTTTAAAATCATTTAATACGCAGGCATTGAATGAACTCATGCAGAATTAGTTGTTAGTGATTAGTGACTAGTAATTAGTGAATGTTAATGGGAGTGGTTAGTCTCAGTCTCAGTGGTTAGTGTTAAAAGTTTCAGGTTTAGCTTCGCTCAGTTCGGCTTCGCCTCGGGTCAAGTTTCAGGTTTCAAGTTCTAACTCCAAATCCCAAATCGTATTTTTTTTGGTTATTGGTAATAGGTTATGGGAAATGGGTGTCTTTTTACAGTATACTGTATTCATTCCTCCGTCTCTTCGAGTAGCGTAGCGTATCGAGAAGCAAACTTTTAGTTTTCAGTCATAGTCACAGTTTTCGGTTATTAGTGAAAAGTTGTAACTCCTAACTCCCAACTCTCAAATTCGTTGCGTTCCTTGCGGTTAAGCATCGTTTTGCTCTGTTTGGCATTAAAAGCTATAGCTGAGTGTGGTTAGCCAATACAAATTGTTTTTTTTGGTACTGTTAGCTAAGACGTTTTCTGTAGCGTGGTACCATTTTCCTTCGGTGCGTAATTTAATTTTTTTACTAAATGAATAATCAACGTTAATACTGTTGCCGATGGTTTTAAAAGGCACCAATAAAATCGATTGAATCAGAACGTTTTCTCTGTCTTGGTAATATTCTAAACGATGTGCCACAGCCCATTTACTAGTTACTTGGTATTGATTAATGACAACTGGACTCAACCATGTTGCAAACCCTGAACTGGCATATCTTTTTTGCCAACCTATATCAAAACCTATTTGTGTTTTAAATGAATCGTTCCATGTTTTATCTAGGTAAAAATTAGAAAAAATTCGTGTTACATAATTTTCATTAACTTGAATATCACCTATGAATGTACTCCAATTGTATAACGTGTTTTTTGAAGGTTTGAATTGTACTTGGCTGCCAAAATTTGGAAGCTTATTTACTGAGCTTGAAATGGTTTGCCAACCATTGGATAGCATTATGGCCAAAAACCATTTTTCGTTAAATTGGTGGTTAAATTTAACTCCAGTCATGTAATAAGGTGAGTTTTCAGCTAATAAAGAACGAGAAGCTGTTAAATTTGTAGCTGATGTTGCTGTTTCAAAACCTATGTAACTTGGTAAAATACCAACTTCAATAGATGATTTAGTACTGAGTGTTACACCTATTGAAGCTTCATTTAGCCATTGCTGTGCTTTAGGATAATTAGTTTTAGCATATGTCCCTGTTTGAATGGCTATTTTAGCATAAAAATTGCGATAGGTTAGTTGTGTTTTGAGTAAGGCTAAATTAATTTTAGCATTTGATTTTGTGGTATGATTATATAGAAAAGGCTCTATTTTAGTCTCGTTTCCAGCGTGTGTTGCCGTGTTGTAATACGCATCAACATAGCCTGAGAAGTCAAGTGAAATCTTAGAATTTAAACTGTCTTTTTCTTGAGAAAAAAGGAAAATATTACTAGAAAAGAAAATTCCTAAAAAGAGATGTTTCATTTTATAAAAGTATTAAAGTTTTGTCATCATAAAAATAAATTTCAATTATATCTTTATGATTTATAATTAGCTCAACCCCCTTAAAATCAAAAATGTTAGTTATGATGATTTCTGAGTTATCAGTTTGTTTTATTACCCATTTTGAGACAAAATTAGAACTTCCATGAAAAAATCCACAAATAACACCTATAATTTCTGAAGAATTTTTCAATTTGATTTTAATATTTAAATTAGATAGCGTACTTAATTTGTCATAGATAATTTTTGATTTATCTAGTTTCATAATTATCTCTTTTTAATTCAATATTACTTATTGGTTGATAAATTAGAGGTGCATGTTCTATTATAACATCACTTTTATCAAGCCCAAATGCTTTTTCATCACTAATACTAAGATTTTTAAGATGTTTATAACCATTTAATAATAAACTATCAATTACTTTAAATTCATTCTCAACTGATAAATATTTTTCGATCACAACAAATTTAAAATCAGGTTCAGAATTGTATTTAGTAGAACCATCTGGGCGAATGTGTAAATTCAATTCTTTATTTGCCACTAATTCTTGAACTATTTTTTTGAAATACAATTCGGTTTTAGGCTGAATTCTAAACCCAACATTAATATTAACTTTTATAACTTTGTCATCAATTAATTCTGAGACATTATAGTTTAATGTGTAAGGTTCATTAGTTCTGTTTAAATGTAAAAACCAATAAACATCTGCTCTTTTCGGTTTTTTAGAGAAAATAGATTTAATAATTTTTTCTTCTATTTGGTGTCTTCTATCTGCTTTTGTAAGATAAATTAAATGAGTTGCGAATTTCGGTATTCCATCATCTTCACTCAACTCGGCTAATTGATTACTATATTTACCTAATTCAGTAAATTTTGTAAATCTATTGTGTATATTTCTGGCATTATACCAAACGTACATAATCATAAAAATTCCTAATTCAAAAAACAAAAACATCCATCTCTCTTTGATTTTTGCTACGTTAGCAATGAAAAATGATGATTCTACTATTGCAAATAATCCTACAATTAAGAACACGGCATATTTATTCCATTTTAATCTAAATCTTAAGAAATAACCTAATAATAAAGTTGTCATCATCATAGTTATGGTTATTGAAAACCCATATGCGGCTTCCATATGTTCTGAAGAGCGGAAATATAAAATCATTAATACACAACCAAACCATAGCACATTATTTACACTAGGAATATAAATTTGACCTTTTAATTCAGAAGGTTGACGCACTGCAACTCTTGGCCAAAAGTTTAAATTTATAGCTTCATTAATTAAAGTATAACTTCCACTAATTAAAGCTTGGGAAGCAATTACAGTAGCCAAAGTAGCTATGATAATACTAGGCAGTAAAAACCAAGAAGGTATTATTTCAAAAAAAGGATTTCTACCATTTAAAAAATCTTCGTTTTGGTGCATTAACCAAGCTGCTTGACCTAAATAAGCAGTAACTAAACTTATTTTTACAAAAATCCAGCTAATTCTAATGTTTTTTATACCACAATGACCCAAATCAGAATATAAAGCTTCAGCTCCTGTTGTACAAAGGAAAACAGAACCTAATAGCCAAAAACCTTTTGGATATTGAGTTAGCATTTCATACGCATATTTTGGACTTAAAGCTTTTAAAATATCTGGATGCAGTAAAATTTGACTAAAACCAGCAATTAAAAGCATACTAAACCAAACCATCATTATAGGACCAAAAAACTTACCAATTGTTTGTGTGCCAAAGCGTTGAAAAAAGAAAAGTAAGGACAAAATAACGACAACTAAGCTTACAACTACATTATTTCCAGCAACGATAATGTCTTGTAAACCATTCACCATTCCTAGACCTTCAACGGCTGATGCAACAGAAATAGGAGGTGTAATAATTCCGTCAGCTAGAAGGGTTGTAGCTCCTAATACAGCAGGAATTACTAATTTTTTACCATATCTTTTCACTAATGCATACAATGAAAAAATTCCACCTTCACCATTGTTATCGCCTTTTAATGTTAACCAAATGTATTTTACAGAAGTTTGTAAAATCAGTGTCCAAAATATAGCAGAAAGTCCACCATAAACTAAAACTTCATCAATTTTTCTTGTTCCAATAACCGCTTTTAATGCGTACAACGGACTGGTACCTATATCTCCA
Source organism: Flavobacterium sp. 20NA77.7 (assembly GCF_031326205.1). NCBI lineage: Bacteria > Pseudomonadati > Bacteroidota > Flavobacteriia > Flavobacteriales > Flavobacteriaceae > Flavobacterium > Flavobacterium nakdongense. The sequence goes on from NZ_CP133721.1 coordinate 903,357, forward strand.
TAAATAATTCCTAATGCGACTAGTAAGGTTGCTGCTGTTACTTTGTTTGTTGTACCGATTTTTGTTTCCATATTTTTATTTCTAATTTATGGTACAAAGTTCGGAGCAATCTTATTGGTAAAATATAAAGAATGATTACTCTAGTGTAAAGAAAATATAAAGATTTATTGAAATCTATAACCTACGCCACTTTCGGTAATTATATGTTCCGGTGCATTTGGGTTATCTTCAATTTTTTTACGAAGTGTGCCAACAAAAACTCTTAAGTATTGTGTTTCCGTTTGTGCGCCAACACCCCAAATTTCTTTTAAAATGTATTGATGCGTTAAAACACGCCCTTCATTTTTTACAAATAAGGATAACAAATTAAATTCTGTGGCCGTTAATTTAATTATTTCATTATTTTTTTTAACAGTATGTGATAATAAATCAATACAAATAGATCCAAATTGATAAGTAGTTTCTGTATTTTCAATAGTGCTTCTTCTTACAGATGCTCTAATTCTTGCCATTAGCTCGGCATTCCTAAATGGTTTTGTTAGATAATCAGTAGCGCCATTGTCTAATGCTTTTACAATATCTTCTTCTTGATTTAATACAGATAATATAATAATTGATTTGTTGTACCAAGTTCGTAGTTCTTTCAAAACTTCGTGGCCACTTTTATCTGGCAAACCTAAATCTAAAATTATAACCTCTGGAGTATGATTAGCGGCTAATAAGATGCCTTGCTTACCATTATCAGATTGAATCACTTTATAATCGTTACTTTCAAGTGTAATTTCTAAAAGTTTTCTAATTTGTGGTTCGTCGTCAATTATAAGAATATCAGCTTTACTCATTTTTTAAATTATTAATAAAAGTAGTTTCTACTGGTATAAAGATATCAAATTTTAATCCGTTAGGATTGTTGTTTTTCACATCAATTTTTCCATTTAATGCATCAACAAAACCTTTTACAATAGACAAACCTAAACCCGTTCCACCTGTTATGGTTTGTGGTACTCTAAAAAATTTATCAAAAATATATGGCAAGTGTTCACTAGGTATTCCTTTTCCAAAATCTTGAAAAGTTAAAATAAGGTCGTTATTCGAATAATTTGATCCTATTATTATTTTTTTATCTTCAGTGGTATAAAGCAAAGCATTTTTAATGATATTTATTGCAATTTGTTCCAAAAAACCAACATCCATTTTACAAATAGGTAAGGTATCATTGAATTGAAAATTAATTCTTGCGTTATTTTGAAAATTATTTTTAATAATTCGATAAAATTCTTCGTTAACATCACACCATTCTAGTTTAGGTTTTAAAGTTCCAGACTCTAATCTGCTCATATTTAGTAAGTTTTCGACTTGATAGTTGAGCTTTAAACCAGCAACAGCTATTTCGTTTAATAATAAGACTCTATTTTCATTACTAAGTTTGCCTTCTAATTCTTGCAATGTATCAACCGATCCAATTATAGCCGAAATTGGAGTTTTTAACTCATGAGATAAGGAATTCAATAAAGTATTATACAATTTCAATGTTTTTTCTTTTTCTTCTTTTTCTAATGCTTTTTTTTCTATTTTCTTTAGTTTGAATAATAAGACACTATTAATTAAGGCAACAATGAAATACATTATAAACATCAGTATATCTTCTGGATTGCTAATATGAAAAGTAAATATTGGCGGGATAAACAAAAAATTCCAAATAATTGCACTTAGAATTGCAGATAAAATCGTTGGCATAATATCAAATACCATTGCATGTGAGGATACTAATAATAGTAATAGTAATGCAATTATTTTATAATTTAAATAGTCAACAAGAAAAAAAAGGATACAAACAACCATAAGTATAGAAATGGCTACATATATGTATTGTTTTAGTTTATTCATTTTTCTATAATTTATATTTTTATCTTACATTATCAATTCGTAAAACTCCCAAATCGTAAATCCTAATTAATGCTAGGTTTTGAGAAATGGCTGTCTTTGTCCAGTATACAGTATTTGGTTGTTAGTAATATTCAAATTTTCAAATTCACACATCAACTCATTATTAATTCTCAATTGTAAATTATTAGCTGTATCACAAAGTTTCAAAAAGTTACCACAAAAGATACAAAATTAAATATCAATTACCTATTATCAATTCTCCATTACTTTTTCTTCCTGCGTGTGTCTATCAAATGCACAATTTTCCATTGATTATTTTCTAAAATCAAGGTAAAAGCATTTACGCCACCATGGCTATATGTTCCATTTATGTAAAATTCATAAGGTGTCCAAACGTGTGCCATGCTGCCATCAATTTTAACTTCAAAATTAAGTAAACGCTCCTCAAATTTGATATTCTCAGGAATTTTTGTCATCGATTTAAAAAAATCTGTTGCTTTTTCCTCTATTAATTTTGTACCTTTTGTACTTTCATTAATCGATTGCAACAACATTTTTTCATGACAAAAGTTTTTCATTTTGATGGTATCTTTTGCGTGAAATCCTTCAAAAAATGTTTGTATTGTTGCTTTAACTTTGGCTTCTTGAGCGTGCATCGAAACGCTTATCAAACATAATCCTAGTACAATAATTTTTTTCATCATAATAAATATTCATTATACAAAATAAGTAGTTTTTTTAGAATTATTGTTACATTCCATAACTTTATCTTAATTTTGCTTCTTAAATTTTTCGGATAATCATTAGAAAACAAATTTCTGATTTCTGATTTCTAATTCTTAATAAAATGTCTGTAGCAAAAAACGATTACAAAAGAATCACGACCAAGTCTTTAGTTGACATGAAACGTAAAGGAGAAAAAATTTCTATGCTCACGGCTTATGACTATACAATGGCTAAAATTGTTGATACTGCTGGAGTTGATGTTATTTTAGTGGGTGATTCTGCTAGTAATGTGATGGCAGGACATGAAACGACATTACCTATCACATTAGATCAAATGATTTATCATGCTGCTGCAGTAGTGCGTGCTGCTGAACGCGCTTTAGTGGTGGTAGATTTGCCTTTTGGAACCTATCAATCTGATTCAAAAGAAGCCTTACGTTCATCAATACGTATTATGAAAGAGAGTGGAGGACATGCCGTAAAATTAGAAGGTGGAAGTGAGATTTCGGGTTCAATAAAAAAAATATTAAATGCAGGTATACCTGTTATGGGACATCTGGGATTAACACCACAATCTATATATAAATTTGGAACGTATACTGTTCGTGCTAAAGAAGATGCTGAAGCAGAAAAATTAATTGAAGATGCAAAATTATTAGAACAACTTGGTTGTTTTGCTCTGGTGCTTGAAAAAATACCTGCCGATTTAGCGACTCGTGTTGCACAAAGTATTTCAATTCCTGTAATTGGTATTGGTGCAGGTGCTGGCGTAGACGGACAAGTATTAGTGTTGCACGATATGGTGGGTATGACCCACGAATTTAGCCCTCGATTTTTACGTCGTTATATGAATTTATTTGAAGATATGACTAAAGCTATTGGAAATTATGTTACAGATGTTAAATCTAAGGACTTTCCAAATGCGAGTGAACAGTATTGATTGAGGTGACGGGTAATTAGTAATTGGTAATTAGTAATTGGTAATTGGTAATGGGTGATTGGTAATGGGTGATGGGTGATGGGTGATGGATGAAAAGGAAGTATCTATTCATAAACATTCAGAACTAAAAATCGAATAAGTAATATAGAATGAAAATAGTATCTACATCAACTAATTTAAACATACTTTTTGAGGATAATCATTTGATTGTTATCAATAAACGTGTGGGCGATTTAGTTCAAGGAGATCAAACAGGTGATGCTTCTCTGGTCGATATTATTAAAGAATATATTAAAGTCAAATACAATAAGCCAGGTGCGGTTTTTTTAGGAGTAGTACATCGATTAGACCGTCCCACGTCTGGTGTTGTGGTGTTTGCAAAAACATCTAAAGCGCTCACTCGACTGAATGAAACATTTAAGAATAGAGAAACACAAAAAACCTATTGGGCTATAGTTAAAAATAGACCTCCACAACAACAAGATACACTTATTCATTACATTAAACGTAATCCTAAAAATAATACTTCGAAAGCGCATATTCACGAAGTGCCTGATAGTAAAAAAGCGAGTTTGGATTATAAAATTATTCAAGAATTAACAAGTTATTTTGCACTTGAAGTGGATTTGCATACAGGGCGTCATCATCAAATTAGGGCACAATTAGCGGCTATAGGTTGCCCTATAAAGGGTGACTTAAAATATGGTTTTGATCGAAGTAACCCAGATGGAGGCATACACTTGCATGCACGACAGTTGGTATTAATACATCCTGTAACCAAAGAAAATATGGTGTTTACTGCACCTACACCTGACGAAACCTTGTGGAATTTACTTTGATTTTTTAGCATAAGTTTGTGATAGAAATACTAATATTATTTTGTATTTTTGGCATTTAAAACTAAAAAAATGGCAACAGTAACTTTGGGTGGAAACCCTACACATACAAATGGCACATTACCTACTATAGGAAGTCCAGCTCCAGCATTTCAATTAATTGATACCAATTTAGCAACAGTACACTTAGCAGATTTTGCAGGACAAAATGTTATTTTAAATATTTTTCCAAGTATAGATACACCCACTTGTGCTACTTCCGTGCGTACATTTAATACGTTAGCATCTCAATTGCCAAATACAAAAGTACTATGTATTTCTAGAGATTTACCTTTTGCTCAAAAACGTTTTTGTGGAAGCGAAGGCTTAGAAAATGTAATTAACCTATCTGATTTTCAAGAAGCAAGTTTTGGAAAAGCGTATGGAGTTTTGTTAACCGATGGGAAATTAGCAGGTTTACATGCAAGAGCAATCGTGGTTATTAATGGAGCAGGAGAAGTGGTACACACTGAGTTAGTAGCTGAAATAGCTAACGAACCTAACTATGAAGCAGCACTAAAATCGTTATAAAAAGGATACAGGTTTTTATGAAACAAGATAATCAATTTATTTCAGGAAGAATTAAAAGTGTAAAATTTGCAGTTCTTGGCGCAATTAAATTAATTACTACCGAACACAGTGTAATGGTTCAATCTTCGTTAGCTGTATTCATGACAGGAGCGGGATTTTATTTTTCTATTTCACGTGAAGAATGGATGATACAAATCTTAGCCTTTGGGCTTGTATTAGGTATCGAAGGATTGAATACTGCTGTAGAGAAAATAGCTGATTTCATTCATCCAGATTACCACGAACGCATCGGTTTTATTAAAGATATAGCTGCAGGAGCTGTGTTTTTCGCAGCATTGAGCGCTATGGCTATTGGTGCCTTAATTTATCTTCCTAAAATTTTATAAATTATACTAAATGACAAAGAAAGAATCAACATCAACTCCCATATTAAAAACGAGTAGAGGACAAAAATTTGTTTTTGGTGTATTCCTCATACTTACAGCATTGGTTTTGCTGTTATCGTTTATATCCTATTACGTGTCAGGTGCTAATGATCAAAGTCAAGTAGCACAAGTAGCAGATAGAACGGTAGCCGTAGAAAATTGGCTAGGTAAAGCGGGTGCATGGCTTGCGCAAATGATTGTTTACCAAGGTTTTGGTGTGGCTTCGTTTTTGTTTGTGAAAATTATCTTTATGTTCGGGGCGTATTTGGTAGTTGATTTGCCTTTAGCTAAATTAAGAAAGTCATTGTTCTGGGATTTATTCCTTGTCTTAACTATTTCAATTCTATTTGGCTTACTTTGGGATGTGATGCCTTTTATGTCTGGAGTGGTGGGGTATGAAATCAATAGCTTTATTTCAGATTATATAGGAACTATTGGAACTGTATTATTATTAATATTAAATGTTGTTATTTTCTTAATCTTTAAACTAAAAGTAGATCCTGATAAAGTAAAAGACTTTTTAGAAAGAGATGCTACATCTGACCTTGAAGCAGTAGAAATAAAAGATGAAACTACTGATGAAGTAGTTGTAAATGAGGAAGATGAGCCTAAGAAAGTAACTCCAATTGTACCTAGTACAACGCCTATTATTGAGGAAGAAGAAGACGATTCTTGGAAAGAAATAAGAAAGATAGAACAACCTGAAACAACTTCTTTTCAAGTAGATAAAGAAGCGTTAAAACCAACTATTTTAAACACTTCTGAACCGCATTTGCCAAAGGAAGTCCTGACGCCCCCAATCTCTAAGCAACCTGAAATCATAACCACTAACGATTCTAATTTTGTTATTGAAAAACCAGAAGAAGAAGATGTTGTAGAAGCCAGTCTAGCGCAGAAATTAGTTCAAGATTTTGGCGAATTTGATCCTACTTTAGAGTTGTCAAATTACCAGTTTCCGTCTATTGAATTGTTAAAAGAATACAGCGGAAGTGGCATTACCATTAATCAAACGGAGTTAGAAGAAAATAAAAACAGAATTTTAGAAACGCTTCGCAATTATAAAATTGATATTGCGCAAATTAAAGCTACGGTAGGGCCTACGGTTACGTTATATGAAATCGTACCCGAAGCAGGTATTCGAATTTCTAAAATTAAAAGTTTAGAAGATGATATTGCCTTATCCTTATCCGCATTAGGAATACGTATTATTGCGCCTATTCCTGGAAAAGGAACTATTGGTATAGAAGTGCCAAATGCCAATCCGTCAATGGTATCGATGAAAGGGGTTATTGCTTCCCCTAAGTTTCAACAGGCAGAAATGGAATTGCCTATTGCGTTAGGAAAAACAATTTCAAACGAAACCTTTGTAGTCGATTTAGCAAAAATGCCACACTTGTTAATGGCAGGTGCTACAGGACAAGGAAAATCGGTAGGTTTAAATGCGGTGTTGACTTCTATTTTATATAAAAAACATCCTGCTGAGGTAAAATTTGTATTGGTCGATCCAAAGAAGGTGGAGTTGACATTATTTAATAAAATTGAGCGACATTACTTGGCTAAATTGCCCGATACAAGCGATGCCATCATTACAGATAACGCTAAAGTAATCAATACGTTAAATTCGTTGTGTATAGAAATGGACAACCGTTACAACTTATTAAAAGATGCCTCGGTTAGAAACATTAAAGAGTACAATGAGAAGTTTAAAAATAGACGATTAAATCCTGAAAATGGTCATCGCTTTTTGCCGTACATTATTTTAGTAGTCGATGAGTTTGCCGATTTAATTATGACAGCGGGTAAAGAAGTAGAAACACCTATTGCACGTTTGGCTCAGTTGGCACGTGCTATTGGTATTCACTTGATTATTGCTACACAACGACCGTCGGTAAATGTTATTACGGGTATAATTAAGGCCAATTTCCCTGCTCGTATTGCCTTTAGAGTAACTTCTAAAATAGATTCACGTACCATTCTTGATAGTCAAGGAGCAGACCAATTAATTGGTCGAGGAGATTTATTGTATACGCAAGGAAATGATTTAGTGCGTGTGCAATGTGCTTTTGTAGATACACCAGAAGTAGAAAAGATTTGTGATTTTATTGGTGCCCAAAAAGCCTATCCTAATGCGTATTTATTACCAGAGTATGTAGGTGAAGAAAGTGGCATCAATCTTGATATAGATATTTCAGAACGCGATTCATTGTTTAGAGAAGCTGCCGAAGTAGTGGTAACCGCACAACAAGGTTCGGCATCGTTAATTCAACGTAAATTAAAATTAGGATACAACCGTGCCGGTAGGTTAATTGACCAATTAGAAGCAGCAGGTATTGTGGGCTCTTTTGAAGGCAGTAAAGCCAGAGCGGTATTGATCCCAGATTTAGTAGCTTTGGAACAATTTTTTGCCAACGAACAACATAATTTATAGTCCCATTACATGAAACAATTTTTAAAAATGAGTGTGCTAGCGCTTTGCTTAGTTGTTAGTGCACAAGCTCAAGAGAAAAATAAAGCTAAAGCCTTATTAGACCAGATGGTTGCTAAAACGAAATCCTATAAAAATGTAGTGATTGATTTTAAATATTCCATTTACAACGCTAAAGAAAAGATAAATCAAGAAAGTAAAGGAAATGTAGCGATGGAAGGCAACAAATATGTGTTAAATTTTATGGGTGTGACCAAACTATTTGACGGAAAAAAAGTATATACCATTGTTCCAGAAGATGAAGAGGTAACCATTTCAAATCACGATGATAGTGACGCCAATTCAGTAACACCACAAAAAATATTTTCGTTCTTTCAAAAAGGATTCAAATACACGATGGATATTACACAAAAGGTTGGAGGTAAAACCATTCAATATGTGAAACTTACGCCGACTAGTGGTAAAGACCAACGCAAAGAAATTTTAGTTGGTATTGATACCAAAACAAAACACATTTACACCCTTATAGAAACAGGAAAAAATGGCACAAAGACTACACTTACTGTAAACACCTTTAAGTTTAATCAGCCGCTGTCTAAAACGCATTTTACGTTTGTACAAAGTAAGTATCCTAATTATTACATTAATAAAGCTGATTAGTACGCGTGAAAATATTAGATAGATATATTTTAAAATCCTTCTTGATGACTTTTGCTTCGGTGTTTGTCATCTTGTTTTTTATTTTCATTTTACAAAGTATTTGGCTTTTCATTGCCGAATTAGCAGGTAAAGATTTAGATTTTATTACCATTGTTAAATTCGTGTTGTATTTCTGTCCAACGATGGTACCTTTGGTTCTGCCGCTTTCCATATTATTGGCTTCTATCATGACCTTCGGTAGTATGGCCGAAAATTATGAATTTGCAGCGATGAAATCGGGTGGAATTTCACTAAAACGTGCTATGCGTGTATTGGTTTATTGCACTACTGTAATGAGTATTATTGCTTTTTTATTTGCCAATAATATTATTCCAGAGGCGCAATACCGTTTTATTAATTTGCGCAAAACTATTTTGCAAACGTCACCCGCTATGGCCATAGGAGAGGGGCAATTTAATAAAATAGGAAATACCTTTAATATTAAGGTAGAAAAGAAAACAGGGGAGAATGGCGAATTTCTAGAAGATGTTACCCTTCACGTAAAGAAGAAAGACTATGCGCCTGTAACGACAGTTATTAAAGCTAAAAAAGGCGTATTGAAAAGTGATAAATCCACCAATTTATTGCAATTAGATTTGTTTGAGGGGTATTATTATGAGGATATTCCTTCGCAAAAATATGAAGACAGAGAGCGTTTTCCGTTTGCCAAAAGTAGTTTTAAAAAATACACCATCAATATTGATTTGGCCACTTTAAATGGAACTTCGCAAGACGGTGGTGAAATCGTGAATGCGCACAACATGCTTTCTATGCGTGAGTTGAAATACACCATTGATTCTTTGCAAACCAATTACAATAAAGACGTAGTTTCATATAGTGAAAACTTAGACCAAAAGTCTATGCCCTACATGAGTTATGTTCCTGCAGAGGCATTTCCTGCACCAGTGAAGAAAGAAAATGTGTTTGATAAAGACTTGCTTTCTGTGTTTCCTCCAGATCGTCAGGCAACGATTAGAGAACAAGCTAAAGGATTGGTGGGAAATAACATCTTTTCGCTTGACGGGTATCAATTTGATTTAACCGTTAAAAAGAATAACCTTAACGATTATTGGGTCTCTTTTTATGAGAAATTAGTAGTAGCATATGCTTGTTTACTTATGTTTTTTATAGGTGCCCCACTTGGTGCTATTATCAGAAAAGGGGGGTTAGGTCTACCTATAGTATTTGCCATTATTATTTTCATAACATTTAATTTTGCCAATACATTTGGGAAAAAGTTAGCTGGACAAGATGCTATGCATCCATTGATAGGTGCTGCTGCAGGGGCAATAATTTTAACTCCTTTAGCCATATTTTTAACCTACAGAGCCACAAATGACATAGGCGTAATGATGAGTTTTGACGGCATTACCCGACCGTTTAAATACGTGTATAACAAACTAACAAACAACAACACACAAGAAGATGAACACTAAGGTAGTTTTGAACACTATAGAAGAGGCGATAGAAGACATTCGTCAAGGGAAAGTGATTATAGTGGTAGATGATGAAGACCGGGAGAATGAAGGTGATTTTTTAGCTGCTGCTGATAAGGTAACGCCTGAAATGATTAATTTTATGGCTACTCATGGCAAGGGGCTTATTTGTGTCCCGTTGACCGAATCGAGATGTAAGGAGTTAGAACTGCACACGATGGTATCTAACAATACTGATAATATGGAAACGGCATTTACGGTTTCTGTAGATTTAAAAGGCAATGGAGTTACTACCGGTATTTCGGCTTCTGATAGAGCGAAGACCGTAGCTGCTTTAGTAGATCCTGAAACCAAACCGTATGAGCTGGGACGTCCTGGGCATATTTTTCCTTTGATTGCAAAACAAGGGGGAGTATTGCGTCGTACTGGGCATACCGAAGCGGCGATTGATTTTGCTCGCTTGGCTGGTTTTTCTCCTGCTGGGGTGATTTGCGAAATTATGAATGAAGATGGAACGATGGCGCGTTTGCCAGAGTTGGCTGAGGTGGCTAAAAAGTTTGATTTGAAATTGGTTTCTATTGAAGATTTGGTGGCTTACCGCATGCAGCACGACAGTTTGATTAAGAAGAAAGAAGATTTTGAATTGACAACCCGTTTTGGAACGTTTAGGTTGCGTGCGTATTTACAAGTGACCAATAAACAGGTTCATATAGCGCTGACCAAAGGCAGCTGGAGTAAAGGTGAAGAAGTGGTAACGCGTATCAATTCTACGCAGATTACTAATGATATATTGGGTAATTTGCTTGACAATACCAATAAAAAAGTTGCTGCTGTATTTAAAAAGATAGCAGATTTAGACAAGGCTGCGGTTATTTTTATCAATCAAGAAATGCAATCTACGGAATTGTTAGATCGTTTAGCGGCCTTGCGTAGCGCACAAGAGGAGGGAACGCAAGAAGTGCCAAAGATTAAGATAGACAGTAAAGATTTTGGTATAGGTGCCCAAATTTTACACGATATAGACATTACGAAGATCAAATTAATGACTAATACCTTTCAGGCAAAGCGTGTGGGTATGATAGGGTATGGGCTTGAAATTACCGATTATATCCAATTCTAGGAGCGTAGGCCGTGTGGGTTTAGAAAAAAAATAAGGGCATCAGTATTTGATTTTCAAAACATTAAAAAAAAGTTCTGTTTTTTTTAAGTAAAATGTTTTTTAATATCAAAAAGCTTTCTATATTTGCACTCGCATTACGCAAGTAGTGCCCGACTTATTGGAGAAATGGCAGAGTGGTCGAATGCGGCAGTCTTGAAAACTGTTGACTGTAACAGGTCCGGGGGTTCGAATCCCTCTTTCTCCGCAACAAAACCCGAAACGATTGTTTCGGGTTTTTTTATTTTCAAAAACGTCAAAAGTTTGCTTTTGTAAGTGTATTGAAAATAAAAAAATAAAAGACGGTTTAGCCGTCGTTTAGGTTTTATTGCATGGCTCACCTCTCTGAAAACAACGCAGTTAATCCCATCTATTTCAAAAACGTCAAAAGTTTGCTTTTGTAAGTGTATTGAAAATAAAAAAATAAAAGACAGTTTAGCCGTCGTTTAGGTTATGTTACAAGGCTCACCTATCTGGGAACAACGGAGTTGATTCTGTAAAGTGATACTGTATCACTTTGAAATACGAAAAATTTTACAGCGATAAGGTAACACTCTTTCTATGGAAGTATATTAGCAAACTTTTTAGTATTTTTTGCTTACCGAGAATTTTTCAAATAGACTTGTATTTTTTGATTTCTTAATTAGAGTGTATCTAAATTGCACATATTCATGTGTAATATTTTAATCAAACAATTGTTAATTACGTTAATTAAAGTAGATTTGCAAAATTTTAATTATGAAATCTATACTATTCTTTCTAGTCACTTTATTGTCTAATATCTCTTTTGCACAATTAAAAATTTCTAGTGGTACACAATTTACTTTAGTTGATGGAGGTGTTTTAACGGTTAATGAACCTTTGGTAAACAATGGAACTATGTCATTAAATTCAGGAAGGCTTTTGGTTTCTTCTAATTTCACTAATCAAGGAACTTTACAAGCTACTAATTCAACAATTGAAATAATTGGTGGAAATATTCAAAGTTTTACATTTCAAAATAATGACATTGTTAAAAGATTAGAATTGAATAAAACAAACAATACAGCCACAGTTTCAGGAGGAGTATTAACAATTACTGATAGATTTAAATCTATTTCAGGTACTTTGGATGCAGCTGAAAAAATGATTCTTAAAAGTACAAGTACTAAAACAGCAATTGTTGAGCAATCATCAGGAGGAACAGTAAATAATATTGTTGTTGAGCGCTATATTCCTGCTAAAAGAGCATACAGAATTTTAAGTTCTCCAGTTACATCTACAACTTCCATTCTTTACAATTGGCAAGAAAATCAAAATAATACAAGTTCATTATATGCAAATAATTCAAATATAGTGGCTGGATTTGGTACACATATTACAGGTTCTACTACAGGTGCTAATGGTTTTGATGCCACGCAATCTGGAAATCCATCGTTGTTTTTATATAATAATACATCTCAAAATTGGAATTCAATACCAAATACTGCTTCTACTACACTTACAGCGGGTAGTGCTTATAGATTAATGGTCAGAGGAGATCGTTCTATAGACATGAATACCAATACACCTAATCCTACACCTACTGTTTTAAGATCTAGAGGAACATTACAAATAGGAAATTATACCGCAACTAGCTTAAATACTTTAGCAGATACATTTAATTTAATTGGTAATCCTTATCAAAGTGCGGTAGATATAAAAGCAGTTTTACTTAATAGCACAAATGTAAATCCTAATTTTTATTATGTTTGGGATCCTAAAATTGGAGGAACAAATGGTAGAGGTGGTTATGTTACATATTCTTTTTTAACGAATACAAATAACGTTAATGGTTCGGCAGTAGATGCATACTTGCAACCTATGCAAGCATGTTTTGTTAAGACATTATCAAATGGTGCTGCAAGCGTTAATTTTCAAGAAAGCAATAAGTATTTACCAACTAATGAAAATATATATAGAACGTCTAATTCTACCCTTCCTATTTTACATTTAAATTTATTTAATGCAATTGTTACTTCACCAGATGAAACAGCTCTTGACGGGATTATGCTTCTATTTGGGAATCAATTTTCAAATGAGTTAGATGCTAATGATGCAGGAAAGCTAATGAATTTAGATGAAAATTTTTCAGTTTTAGTGTCAAATTCAAAATGCAGTATTGCCTCTTTTGATATGCCTAATCTATATACGGTTTATCCGTTAAATCTAAGTAATTACAGAGGTCAGAACTATGTTTTTAAAGCAAAATTAGAAAATTATCATGGACTAACGCCTTATTTATATGATCAGTATTTAGGAACATATACGCAACTTGAAAATAATACGACTTATTCTTTTAATATTGATTCTAATCAAATTGCTTCAACTGATGCCTCAAGATTTAAACTCGTTTTTCAATCTAATATTACAGTTAATAATAATTTAGAAAACTTAGTAAATATTTATCCTAATCCTTCAAATACAGGATCATTTGTTTGTAGTTTTGATTCACAATTGAAAAATGTTAAGATTGAAGTGTTTAATCAATTAGGTCAAAAAATAGAACTAAACCAAACTAAAACAATAACAAATCAAATTGAATGTATGCTAACCAACTCTATACAAAGAGGAATTTATCATGTAAAAATTTCAAGTGATACTGGTGCAACAATAGTAAAAAAATGGATAGTAAATTAAATATTAATATTAAATACAATAAGATGAAAAAAATTTCTATAGTCACGTTATTATGTTCAGCTGCAATTTTTGCTCAAGTAGGTGTGGGAACCAATACCCCTAATGCTTCGGCTATGCTAGATGTTACCTCAACAAGTAAAGGTTTTTTACAACCTAGAGTTGCTTTGACAGGTACTTCAGATGCAACTACAATTGCGTCTCCAGCTGCTGGATTAATGATATATAATACGGCAACTGCCGGATCAGGTGCAACTGCTGTTACACCAGGAGTTTATTATTATAGTGGATCTGCTTGGCAACGAGTAACTAATCAAGCTGAATTGGCTGCAGCTACTGCTTCTACTACTACATTTGTAAATGGCAATTTAGGTACACCTTTTATGGGTGGTGCTCAATGGATTGCACCAGGATCTACTTCTTCAAAAACTTGTAATGCAACTATAACATTACCTCCTGGAAAGTGGGAAGTAAAAATGAATATTACTTGTAAAATGACTCAATATGATACTAATTGGGGAATACCTATGAATTTGTCAATGTCTTACTGGTTGCAAGATAGTAATACCCCTGATCCATTAAATTATTCACAACCATGTAATCCAACATTAATAACTTCTGATGTACTTTTTTCTGGAGCAGGTATGATAACTAAACCAATCGCGGGAACAGGTTCATTAGGTAGTGAGCATGAAGGTTCTTTTTTTATAAATAATACTTCTTCGGGAAATAAAACATATTATTTATTTTTTCATGAATCAGGTATCGCAGATACGGAAAATTTCAACGGATTTGAACCTTTTTATGCTCAGTTAGGTGGTACAACATGGAAATCTAATCGCTTTTACGCTACAAAAATCAACTAATTCAATATATGTAGATGAAAATGAAATGTAAATATTGTCTGGTTGTTTTATTTCTTATGATAAATACGTTTATCTATGCACAAGCACCATATTTTAATGATGATGTTCAAGATGTACCTGTAAATCAGTATTTGTATATCTTCCTTATAATAGGGCTTGGATTAGGATATTATTTTCTAAAACGTAAAAAAGCTATTAAATAATAAATTCAAATGAATTCAATGCCCCAACTATTGGGGCATTTTTTTTTGATACTTTAAAAATTGATAAAGTAAGGTATAATACACTGTTTAAAACTAAAAAGATTGATAGTCAAATATATAGATTAAATAATTTGGGTTTTAAATATAAAAACACTGTTAAAAACATTGCCCTAATGTGAATAAGTTTGTCCTTTAACAATTCAAAATTATTATAATCTTTGCAAAAGCAGTAAGGCATATTTAACGTGTACTTAGCTACAATTTTTATATTAATTTTAATACTTTAAAATTTATGAGTATCAAGTTTAAAGTTCTTCCAAAGAAGAACCCGCAGGACATTACAGCGCCTGAGAAGTTTTATGCAACTTCGGTGGCAAACGGTGAAACCACTTTAGAGTCGTTAGCGGAAATGATAGCTTATCAGTGTACGTTAACCGACACTGATTGTTATGCTGTTTTACGTTCACTAGAACGCAATATGCTGATGGAACTTAGCCAAGGACGTATTGTGAAATTAGGTCACGTAGGTACGTTTCAAGTAAGCATTAGTGCTGCGGGTCAAAATTTTGAAGAGGATGTTACAGCAACGGACATCAAGAAAAGTCGCATTTTGTTTCGTCCAGCTAAAAAGCTGAAACAAATGTTAGGTACCTTAAGTTACCAAAAAGCGAACTAGTTACCCGCTATTGAGACTAAGTCTCTTTTGAAAGCCTCGAACGTTCCCGCGTTCGGGGCTTTTTTTTGCATAAAAAACACTTCCAATTTGACCGGTGCAGTTGAAAAACTCGACCTGACGAATTGAAAAACTCGACCTGACGAACTGATTTTTTTGCTTAAAGAAAAAAATGGGAGGAAATGAGTAAAAAAAACGAAAAAAAGAGTACCAAAAACAGCACTATTTTAAACAAAAAAGCATAAAAAAAGCTCAAAAAAATGGAGCTAGTTACCCGTTTTTGAGCTAAATTTCTTTCGAAAGCCTCGACTAGTTCCCGCTAATCGTATCGAAATGATGGTGTAAATATAGGCGTTTTTCTATTCATACTAAAATAATTTTCTACAAAAAATTGAATTATACACTAAATCATGTGTATTGTAATTGTTGATTTTTTTTAGTAGGTTTGAAACAAATACTTTTTTAAATCCAGCATGAGTAAAACTACCGTAAAAGCCGATATTAATTTTGAACAAGAACTTTGGAAAGCCGCCAACGAATTGCGTGGCGCAGTAGCTGAAAATCAATACAAAGACTATGTGTTGCCGATGATTTTCTTAAAGCACATGTCAGAGCGATATGAAATGCGAAGAGAAGAATTGACGGCTTTAATACACGACAAAAATTCCAATTATTTTACGACAGATGAAGCAGAAATCAACTATGTGTTGGAAGATGCGGATGAATATTTATCTAAAAATGTCTATATCATTCCCAAAGAAGCCACTTGGGAATACTTAAAAGCCAATGCCGAACAAGACAACATAAAAGTAATTATAGATGATGCTTTTGATGTGTTAGATGCTACTTTGGCAAAGTTTAGACCCGATTTAAAAGGGATTTTACCACGTATTTTTGTAAAAAGCCAATTGACAGCTCGCCAAGTGGGTGGACTGATTAATTTGCTTTCTAATCCTAAGTTATCGCAAAAGGAAAACCCTGAAAGCGATGTACTAGGGCGTGTGTATGAATACTACATTGGTAAGTTTGCTTTGGCAGAAGGTTCTGGTGCAGGGCAGTTTTTTACGCCTGGCAGTATCGTGCGTTTGATGGTAGAAATGATTGAACCCTATGAAGGTAAAATCTTTGATGCCGCTTGTGGTAGTGGCGGTATGTTTGTGCAATCTTTGAAGTTTTTAGAAAGCCATGGTGGCGACAAACGTAACATTGCTATTTACGGACAAGAACGTTATGATGGCACGCTGCGTTTGTGCAAAATGAACTTAGCCTTGCGTGATTTATCTTTTGATGTTCGTTTGGGCGACTCTTTATTGAACGACCAGTTTCCTGATTTAAAAGCCGATTACATTATTGTGAACCCACCTTTTAACGTGAGCCAATGGCACCCTGAAGACTTACCCGAAAACGACCCACGTTTATTTGGACCCAAAGAAGAGTTTACTACCGATGGTAATGCCAACTTTATGTGGATGCAAACCTTTTGGAGCCATTTGAGCAACAAAGGAACAGCGAGTGTGGTAATGGCAAACGGCGCCATGACCTCCAATAACAAGGGCGAGAAAAACGTGCGTGAGTTTATGGTAAATAACAGTATGATTGATTGTATTGTACGTTTACCCGATAAATTGTTTTTAACTACGGGTATACCTGCGTGTATATTTATATTAAGTAAAAACCGAGATGGTAAAGACGGAATACACCGTGAACGTACAAACGAAATCCTTTTTATAGATACTAGTAAAATGGGTACTATGGAAAGCCGAAAACTACGTGTGTTTACTGATGCTGATATTGAAAAAGTTGCCCAAACCTACCATGCTTGGCGGACTTCGAGAGCCTCAGCCGCCAAATACGAAAACATAGACGGCTACTGCTACGCTGCCACTTTAGAAGAAGTACAAAAACAAGACTACAAACTAACCCCTGGTATTTATGTAGGCACCGAAGAAGTAGAAGACGACGGTATTTTGTTTGAAGACAAAATGGCAAGTTTACAAGCTATTTTACAAGAACAGTTTGCTAGAGGGAATGAGTTACAGCAAAAGATTATAGAAAACTTTAATAAAATTTAATTTATGCCTAGAAATTTTAATTTAGGATTTTATATCAAACAAGAGCATATATCAAAAGCTGTAGACTTGTTGAGTTTGCAATTATCTCAGACAAACCCTTTATATAATGTTTCAGATTTATCTATTTACAAAAATGATACAACTCCAATTGAAATTGAAAAGTTTTATCAGGAATATGTAAAAAGAGATGCGTTTTATTATTTTCAAAATAAATTTTTCTCACTAAGTTACTATAATATTCAAAGAGCTTATAAGATAAGAGAATTTCATTTTCTTTCTAAAGATTTACTTGTAATGTATTATTCTCTAGGTTTTTATATTTATGAATTATTAGAAAAGTATATTAATGACATAATTGAATTATCTTCAAAAAAATCTTTTAAAACATTTTATGGCGGAAGAATAAATTTTGAAAATCCTAATAATTCAAATATTTTTTACTATCAAGACTATCAAGAATTTTTAAAACTAAAAGAAAAATACACAGAGCCAGTTGAAGGTAAGATTAAATATGTAATTTCATTAGATATTAAAACATTTTTTTATAGTATTGATCATCAACTTTTATTAGAAATTATTGATAGGAAATCCAATCCAACATCTAAGAAAAAGAATAATTATGATGATTACTCTAAAGAAGCTATAGAGTTTTTTTTTAAATTTATAATGGCAGATACAAAAGGTTTACCAGTATCATCTCAAAACATTTTTTCAAGTTTTTTAAGTTCAATTTATTTATCTGATTTTGATGAGTTCATAGTTGATAATTTTTTAAATAATGAGAAGTTTAAATATTTAAGATATGTTGATGATTTTTATTTAATTTTTGAAGAAGATTCTGAAAGGAATACAAGAGAAATTAGAGAAGAAATCTATACAATTGAGAATAAAATAGCTGATTTTTTAATTGATAAATTAAAACTTTCAGTAAGTACATCAAAATCAGACCGTACTATTATTAAAGATATAAATGATCAAATTGATTTTTTAAAATTAACTGGTTTTGAAAGTCCTTTTGAACAAGAGTTTGATGAAGATTTTTTAAATGATTCTATTTTAAAAATAGATATTGAAAATAAAAAAGCACCAGAAATATTTGATAATTGTATTGATATACTTGTCTCATTAAAACAACAAACCAATCAATTATCTCAGCTTGAAATTGATAATAAAGATTCTGCTTTTTTAAATTACATTTTGATTCACAAAGAATGTTTGAATTATTCAAAAAGTAAAGAAGCGATTAATAAAATTATAGAATCCCAAATATTTAGTGATTTTGAATGTTTAGACTTCATATTAATAAAAAACAAGGTAATACTTCATTTATTAACAATTGATAAGGAAATAAGATTAAGTTTCTTTGAATCTTTAAAGAACTCTTTTTCAAATAATAATAGTATTACTCAAAAAGTTTCGGTTTTAGATAAATTTTTGCATCAAATACAATTTTTAATTGGTCAACTTAAAGATGCTAAAAAAGAAGAATTAGAAAAAGAGTATGCTTATTTTATCTCTGAATCAAGGAAAATACTTTCTAATTTGATTCAATTAGAAAATAAATATTTTTCAATTTTATTCAAGAGTATTGGTGATTCATTTCAACTTAATAATTTCAGACCAATTTATGATTCTGCTTTTTTATCAGATGATAATTGTGTGGCATTAATACAACAAATCAAACAAAGAGTTGTTGGTGAAAAATTAGGTTTTTATAATGTATGTTTTAATCATTTTTTAAATGAGTTTCAATATTTTTTTGAAATTAAACATATGGACTCTAAGGAAGTAACTTCTTTAGAAATTAAAAACAAAATGAATGATTTAGGTCACAAATTAGCGGAAGTAAAATTCATAACTGATTTTTTTGAAAGAAGAAACCAAAATTCAATTTCTCATACAAATAAGCCAGATATTGGTTTTTGGGGAGTAAGCAAACAAGAATATTTACATTACAATGAAAACTTGTTACCTATTATTGAAAAAATATATTTATCATAAAATACAATAAATGTCAAACAACTGGAAAACATATAAACTCGGAGATATTGCTAACTTTTCATATGGGAAAATGCCCAAAAAAGAACTTTTAGGAAAAGGGATTTATCCAACTTATTCAGGATATAAATATCAGTACAAATATTCAGAATATAATTGCAGTAAAGGTGATATTATTATTGTTGCTAGAGGTGTTGGTGGTACAGGTGACGTAAAGATTGTGAAAGAGAATTGTTTTTTGACTAATCTTTCTATAAAAATTGATTTAAATCAAAAAAATGTAGAAAATAAGTTTTTTTACTATAATTATTTTTTGAATACATTAAGATATTTAGACAGTGGTTCAGCACAATCTCAAATAACAATTAATGATTTAAATAAATTAGAGATTAAACTTCCACCACTCCAAGAACAAAAATCTATCGCCGCCATCCTTTCCACCATCGACGACAAAATCGAAAACAACCTAGCCATCAACAAAACCTTAGAAGAAATGGCTATGGCATTATACAAACACTGGTTTGTTGATTTTGGTCCGTTTCAAGACGGTGAATTTGTAGAAAGCGAGTTAGGAAGGATTCCTAAGGGTTGGGAGGTGAAGAGTGTATATGACATTGCGAATTATGTCAATGGAGCTGCTTTTAAACCAAGTGAGCTTGTCGATGAAGGAAAATATGTTATTAAGATTTCTGAGTTAAATGGTGGCATAACAAAAAACACTGGTAAATCAACCAAAGAAGTTAAACAAGAACAAATTATAAATAATGGTTCGGTTTTATTTTCATGGTCTGCTACACTTGATATTTTTCTTTGGGATAAAGGAGAAGCTTTATTAAATCAACATATTTTTAATGTATTACCTAATGGTAGTTTATCAATTGAAACTCTTTATTTTTTATTAAAAAATATTATTGCTCATTTTAAAGCTATTGCCGCTGATAGAGCAACAACAATGGGACATATTAAATTAAGTCATCTAAAAGAAACTTTTTTAGCTATTCCAAATGAAATTCACAAACAAGAATTTCAAAAAATAATTGAGCCAATTTTTAATCAAATTTTAGAAAATCTAACCGAAAACCAAACCCTAACCCAATTGCGCGATACCTTATTGCCTAAGTTAATTAGTGGTGAGGTGCGGTTGAAGGAGTTTAGGGAATCAATTACGAATTAAAAATTACGAATTATGAATGTGTTAAGCTATTTAACATAATTCGTAATTCATCATTCATAATTATATATGACAACAGAAGCCAAAATAGAACAAGCTACCATCGATTGGTTAACCGATTTAGGGTATAGCCACATACACGGCACTACGTTTACGTTTCCAGAAAACGAAGTGGTAGATAAAACTACGTTGTTAGCGTTTATACAACAACAGCATCCGCATTTGCCTGCGGAGTTGTATCCGTTAATTGTGGCGGAGTTTGTAAACAATAAAGGCGCTGATTTGTTGTATCGCAACCGTGATTTTCATTTAAAACTAACCAAAGGGTTAGATTACGAATATCAAGACGCTAACGGTAACGAAAAAGCCGTTCACGTGTATCCTATAGATTTTCAAAACCCTGAAAACAATACTTTTTGGGTAGTGAATCAATTGAGTATTAAAGGCAAAAACAAACGCCGTCCTGATGTGATTGTGTATGTAAATGGTTTACCTTTAATCGTTTTTGAATTAAAAAATTGGTTTGATGAAAATACCAATTTACAAGAAGCATTCAATCAAATCCAACATTACACCAAAGATATTCCGTTGTTGTTTGAATACAATGTAGCCACTATAGTAAGCGATGGTAACGAAGCCCAACACGGTATGTTCAACGCTTCCAACGAATGGTATGCGGCTTGGAAAAGTATAAACGGGACTACCATAGTAGAAGACGATTTTCAGATGCATACCTTGTTATTCGGTTTGTTTCCAAAAGAACGCTTACTGAATTACATTAAAAACTTTGTCTTTTTTGAAGACCACAATGGGACACTGATTAAAAAAGGCGCAAAATACCACCAATTCTTTGGGGTGAACTTTGCAGTTGAAGCCGCTAAAAAAGCCATTCGTCCTTATGGCGATGGGCGTATTGGGGTCATTTGGCACACACAAGGAAGCGGAAAAAGTATTTCGATGGCGATTTACGCAGGTATCTTACGAAGCTTACCCGAATTAAAAAATCCAACCATCGTAGTACAAGTAGATAGAAGTGATTTGGATTTTCAATTGTATGAAAACTTTGTATTAGCTAAAGACTTAGTAGGCGATGTACAACATGCCGATTCTACCGATGATTTAAGACGTTTGCTTTCTACAGGAAGTGGTGGCGTTATTTTTACCACAATTGAAAAGTTCCGTTTGAAATCAAGTAATGAAGATTCTTTAGGAGAATTAGAACATCCCATTTTATCGGAACGTGAAAACATCATTGTCATGGCTGATGAAGCCCACCGAACGCAATATGGTTTGTTAGATGGTTTTGCTTCTAATTTGCGTAAAGCCTTACCTAATGCTTCGTTTATAGGATTCACAGGAACGCCAGTAGATAGCAAAGATGCCGATACGCAAGAAGTGTTTGGAGAAACCATTCACGTGTACGACATCAAACAAGCCGTAGATGATAAAGCAACAGTTCCTATTTATTACGAACCCCGTTTAGCCAAGTTGCATTTAGCGAATGAAAATTTAGATTCGGATGTAGATTTACTAACTTGGGAACAAGAAGATAGTGGCAACTTAAAATGGGCTGCTTTAGAAGATGCCGCAGGTTCACAAGAACGTGTAGAAAAGATTGCTAAAGATATATTGAGTCATTTTACTAAGCGTACCGAAACCTTACCAGGAAAAGCTATGATTGTGTGTATGAGCCGAAGAAATAGCGTGAAAATGTATGAGGCTTTATCGCAATTAGAAGGCTGTCCTGAAATTGCGGTGGTAATGACAGGAAATATTTCTAAAGACCCAGTAGCATGGAATCCGCATATTAGAACACAAGAAGCTACCGAAGCGTTAAAGAAACGTTTTAGAAATCCGAAAGACCCGTTGCAAATTGTTATTGTTCGTGATATGTGGTTAACAGGATTTGATGCGCCTTGTGTGCATACGATGTATGTAGATAAGATTATGAAAGGGCATAATCTAATGCAAGCCATTACCAGAACCAACCGTGTATTTAAAGATAAACCTTCGGGAGTTATTGTAGATTACATCGGTATTGGCGACCAATTAAGAAAAGCAACCGATAAATATACAGGTGGCGGTGGAAAAGGAGAACCTACCATTGATATGGAACAGGCTTTAAATATGTTCTTCAATCAAGTGGAAGCTTGTAAAAATATGTTACCCGAGACTATTGATTACAGTCAGTGGAAAGCTTTACGTGAAAGTGATAAAATGTTGTTGGTAAAACAAGCTTTAAACGCTTTATTGAAATATGATGAAGTTGCCGACCAATTTATGATGGAAGAAAAGAAATTGACTGGTTTGTTATCCATTGTAAAATCGCAACCCGAAATTCAGGAATTTGCCATTGATATTTTGTTTTCGCAACACGTTTCAAAAGCCATACGAAATGCTAAAACGGTAAAAGGAAATGGTAGAGCCACTCAAAACGAAATCAAGGAATTGATTAGTAGAAGTATTGAATCGGATGATATTATTGATGTATTTGCCATGGCAGGTATTGAGAAAGCCGATATTTCTATTTTAGATGAGCAATTCTTATTGGGCGTTAAAAAAGATAAAGACAGCATTGCCATTAAGATTGAGCTTTTAAAGAATATTTTGAAAGACGAAATTAGAATGCGTTTGCCTCAGAATATTAAAAAATACACATCGCTAAAAGAAGAATTAGAAAAAGTCATTGACCGTTACCACGCCAATGCAATTGATTCGTACACCACAATTGCAGAATTAGTAGAACGTGCTAAGGAAATGCAAGACGAAGACAAACGTAAATCGGAATTAGGTTTGTCGGATGAAGAGTTAGCGTTCTATGATATTTTAGCGGCAAAAAAAGACATCATCAACGAAGCGGGTCCTATTCAAGACGTGGTTCACAACGTAGTAAAAGCCGTAAAAAGCAACCTACAAATCGACTGGACAAACAAAGAAGATGCTAAGGCAGCAATCAGACTAGCCGTTAAAAAAGAGTTGCGTGGGAAAGTAAGTATTTTAGAATTAAATGCTATTCTTCAAGAAATCATGGAACAAGCAGAAGGACAGTATAAAGAGTGGAGGGCTTAGAAAAAACATGAAAAAGATAATAGCCAATACTAATGAAATTACCTTATATTGTTTTCTTGGAGAAGCATTGTTAAAAATTCAAATAGTAGAACAAGCTTTAAGTTATTCAATTACTATTAAAATGAATCCTGACGAAACAAAAGAAAAAGCTGATGCGTTTTTAAAAAAACAGCAGCGTTATACTTTAGGTACCGCAATTAAAATTGCAATAGAAAAGAAATTTTTTGATTCGGATATTGAAAAGGAGTTAAGTACTTTTATAGAGCAAAGAAATTGGTTGGTTCACAATGTATTAATTGGAAATGAAGAAGATTTCAACTCGGGAAAAATAAAAGAAGCGTTATTTCAAAAAATTAAATCTATTTCGGATAAAGCAGAAAGTATTCAATATTTAATTGAGAATGATATAATAGAGTTTTGTTCTTCTAAAGGACAAGATATGTCAAAGATTAAAGAATTACTACAATTACAAGAAAAAGGAATAAGAGTTAGTAACTAACATTATTTTTTTCAAATCTTCGCCGCTCGTGTGCGAAACGAAGTTTAGTGGAGTGAAACAGTGGCTTCGACAAGCTCAGCCACCGTTTTGAGAAGTCAGCCATCATTTCCTGTTGTTGCCTGAGGGACTCGAAGGCAACAACAGAGCACTCGAAGCCACCATTTAATTGATTAATTATGAAAGGATACATGTACATACTTTTATGTTCTGATGGTAGTTATTATACGGGTAGTACTATAGATTTAGAACGAAGATTAGAACAGCATCAAAATGGTGAGGGGGCTAATCATACCAAGAAGCGCTTACCTGTTACTCTTTTATATTATGAAGAATATTCTAGAATAGACGAGGCATTTTATCGAGAAAAACAAGTTCAGGGCTGGAGCAGAAAAAAGAAAGAATCCCTAATTGAAGGTAAAAGTGATTTGTTGCCTGAACTAGCAAAAGCATATAGGGATTTGAGAAAATAGTGGCTTCGAGAGCCTCAGCCACCCTTTCGAGTCCCGAAGAATCGTGATCAGCCACCGTTTACTGTTGTTGCCTTCGAGTACCTCAGGCAACAGTAATAGGCACTCGAAGGCAACAACAAGAGGTTATCGTTTGTCATTTCGACCTACGGGAGAAATCTTATAACGAGAGTAAAGGATGCGATTTAGCTTCGCTGAACTTACGTTTCTCCTGCGTAGAAATGACAAAAAAACATAACGCTTGTCAACCTGAACTTGTTTCAGGTTCTAATGAGATACAGGCTCGAGCAAAGAAAATAGGCGAAGCAAAAGAGTTTAAGAATGTTGAGCTCTTTCTTCAACTGGACTGAAAAGAATAGTAAAATCAATCAGAAAACCAGTCCATAGCGGTCGTGATAATAAAGATATGCTAGGTAATATTCTTTCATTAAAACCGTAAAAAAATAATTCCTTATGTAATTTATTATTATGATATAGTTTATACTGCATATATAATGTCAGGTAAATCATGGAAAAAACTTGACATTTAAAATAAAATCTTTATATTTGTTCCTGAATATGAAAGTAACAGATAAAATAACAGCTAAAATAAATCGAATAGATACAGGAGATGTATTCGGATATGATACACTTGGATTGACTTCAAATGAAATTATTGCTGGTGCTAAAGCATTAAGTCGATTAGTTGATAAAGGAGTTATAAAAAGAGCTAGAAAAGGTTTTTACTATAAGCCAAAAGTTACGGTATTTGGCGAACAAAAACCTAGAGAAGATGTTTTACTTTCGCTTTATTTGTTTGAGAAAAACAAACAAGTTGCCTATATTACTGGAACGAAATTGTATAATAGATTAGGTTTAACTACACAAGTCCCTAGTTCTATACGAGTGGCTTCATTAGACAAGCAAATTAAAGGTAAAGCAGGTAATATTGTGATTAAGCCAGCAAAAAGTTATGTGAAAGTAACTGCCGATACTGTAAAATATTTGGAACTATTGGATGTTATTAAAGATTTGAATACTATTCCAGACTTACAAAAAAGTGATGGACTTGTTTATTTAAAAAAAGTGATTTATAACTTCGAAGCCACAGAATTAAAAAAATTAATTACTTATGGTGTTGCTTATCCGCCAAAAGTTAGAGCTTTGCTTGGCGCGCTTTTGGAAGCAATGAATGTTAACACAACCAACCTTTCTTTATTGAAAAAATCGATAAATCCCTCAAGTAGTTATCAGTATGGAATTACTCCTAAAATGCTTTCGACTGTTAACTCTTGGAATATAGTATGATGAATTTACATTTAGATAAAAACAACTTTGAAGGTGCTATTGTAGCTGCTGCAAACTATTTTGGAATACCTGAGATTTTTATTGAAAAAGATTATTGGATTACATATGCATTGCATCAATTTTTTCATTCAGAAGTAAAAAAATTGATTGTTTTTAAAGGTGGTACTTCATTATCAAAATGCTATAATGTAATTCAACGATTTTCGGAAGATATTGATATTGTTGTTGTAAAAAATGATAGCGATAGCGGAAATGCTTTGAAAGAAAGATTAAAAGATGTTACTAATGTAATTGATAAATCTATCCTAGAAGTTGTACCAGATGACCCAAATACAAATAAAAAAGGTAGTATTAGAAAGATAATTTATTCTTTTCCGAAAGTTGGTGTAAAGGGAACTTATGGCGAAGTGAGAGAAAATATAGCATTGGAAGTTTCTCATGTGGGTAATACTGAACCCAATCATGTCAAAAAAATTGGAACATTGATTGCCGATTATATTAAAACAACTCCATCGACTGAATTAATAGCTCAATTTGGATTAGAAGATTTTGAAGTTAGAGCATTAGCTGTTGAACGTACTTTATGTGAGAAGATAATTAGTTTAGTTCGATTTTCATATACAGAAAATCCACTTGAAGATTTAGCTAATAAAGTTCGTCATACTTATGATTTAACGCTGTTAATGAAGTTTGATAACATCAAGGACTTTGTTAATTCCGCTTTATTTGACACCATGTTGCTACAAGTTGCTAAAGATGATGACAAAGCAATACCTAACGATAAAAATTGGTTGTACAACCACCCGATGAATGCGCTAATTTTTAGTAAAACTGAGATGGTTTGGAATACTTTGAAAAAGGTTTACTCTAGCTCAAAATTCAATGAACTCCTTATTGGTAAAATAAAGCCGCCCACAGAAAATGAGGTTTTTGAAACTTTAGTATTTCTTTCTAAACGAATAGAAGAAATTGAGTGGGATATTAAAGAGTAAATAGTAGAAAATAACATTCTATTTTCTACTATAAAACATAATTAGCATGTACTTATATTGGTACTACTATTAAAAAAGAAGACGCAATTTACGATATACTCACAAGAAGATGAATTGTTTGCTATGGCTGGATTGTATACAACCGCGCTAGTTGCTGACCAGCCGTATCATTCTTTTACGATGGTTACAACGCAGGCCACAGATATTATGACTTACATTCACAATACTAAAAACCGTATGCCTGTTGTTTTGCAAAAAGGGGCAGAGGCAGCTTGGTTAGATGCTTCAATACCTGTTTCGGAATTTAAAGATAATTATCAAGCTAAATTGGTGGGGTTTTGAGTGTTTATTGCTGCGCAGCAAATTCTTTACACTAAAATAAAGTAATAGTACTTGATTTAGTTTTTGTATTAAACTTTTTTTTATTTTTACTATCTAATTGGTTTTTAATCCCCTACATTTTATTATGAGTGTAAACAAATCACGAAGACAGTTATTTAAAAATCTATTTCTACCTCATTCAGTTAGTGAAGATCCCTTGTTTAAAAAATATAAGCGTAAAAATTATCGCGGTAGGCGTTTTCAGTCGAGTACTAGTAATGAAGTAGATAGGATAGGAGCTATTACGAGTGGTTTGACGCCCTATTCGGGTGCATGGAATACTTCTAATGTGCTTCATCTTCTTCGTAGAACACAATTTGGGATTACCTATTCAGATGTAAGCGGTTTAGCAAGTTTAGGCATGCAAGCTGCAGTGAATACACTTTTGAATATCCCCGTTTCAACTATTACACCACCTGTGAATTATTATCAAAATATTTTTGCTGATGAAGGTAATATAAGTTATGGTAGTGATTGGACCCAACATGCATTTAATTCAAATACGGTTGGAAGTACTACCAATTTATACCGAATGAATGGCGTTTCCTATTGGAACATTGGATTAGGATTAAATCAGTCGTTGACAATAAGAGAGAAAATGACTTGGTTTTGGTACCATTTGATTCCAGTAGATTTTGGTACGATTAGAGCATCACAAAATGCATATTGTGCAACAAATTCGGCACGTATATCGTATGAATACCTGCAAAATTTTAGAACCAATGCTTTGGGTAATTTTAAGACTTTAATTCGCTCTATTGCTACGCAACCCGCTATGATGTATTATTTAAATAATCAAGCAAATACAACTACGGCACCTGATGAAAATTTTGCTAGAGAAATAATGGAATTATTTACTTTAGGAAAAGATCCATTAAGTCAGTTCACGGAATCTGATGTTGTTGCTGCGGCAAAAGTTTTAACAGGATGGCGGGTTCAAAATTTAAATACTCATCCTACAACCACCTCTTTTGTTTCTTCAATACATGATACTAGTACCAAAACATTTTCATCCTTTTTTAACAATGCTACAATTACAAACAATGGTAGTGCCGAATTAGACGCTTTCATTGATTTGCTCTTTTCAAAGTCACAAGTAGTTTCGGAGTATATTTGCAGAAGATTGTATCGTTATTTTGTTTATTATGATATTGATGCTAATATTGAAGCCAATGTTATTGTTCCTTTAGCCCAACATTTTGTGGCTCATAATTGGGAAATTGCGCCCGTATTAGATAAGTTATTTAAGAGTCAGCATTTTTATGATATGGCAAATTATGGTGTTTGTATTAAATCGCCTTTTGATTTGGTTTTAGGTAGTTTGCGTACGTTTAATATTAACTGTAATGTAGCTAATCCTTTAAATTTCCAAGCTCAATATTATGTTTGGGCATCATTACATTCAACTTATTTAGCGCCTATGGATCAAACTATGGGTGCCGTTCCAAATGTAGCAGGATGGCCAGCTTATTATCAGAATCCGAATTTTCATGAATATTGGATCAATTCAAACACAATTCAGAAACGCGCTGCCTTTATAGATGCAATTTTTAATGGTTATACCTTAACATATAATGGATTGTCGACTAGGATTGAAGTTGATGTAATTGCATGGGTTTCTCAATTTTCACCTACAATTGTAGCTGATCCAGACGCATTAGTGAATGAATGTATTGCATATTTACTTCCGGTAGATTTAAGTGCCAGTGTGAAATCTAATTTAAAAACACAAAATTTATTATCGAATCAAACTAATAATAGTTATTGGACTACAGCATGGTTAAATTACACTGGAAATCCATCAAATGCGTCTTTTACGTCTATTGTTAAATCTAGATTGAAAAGTTTACTCGTAGCGATTACACAATTAGCAGAATATCAACTTATGTAAGTATATGAAATCGCCATTAACAACAAGTTTGCGTAAGCAATCACCAATAAATAAAAGTGATAACATATATGTCCACTAACTAATTAACTTTTATGAAAAGAAGAGCATTTATAAAGACTGCAGCATTAGCATCAACTCCTTTACTTTTAAGAGGATTTCCTGTTGTTGCTTCATCAGAACTAGATAGTTATGCACTTGACAGAATGGCTGCTGCTGCGGTTAATTGTGGAAGAATATTGGTTATCATTCAACAAAATGGAGGAAATGATGGTTTAAATACTGTTTTTCCATTAGATCAATGGAGTAATTTATTTAATGCTAGGTCCAATATTTTAATGAATCAATCTAGTGTTTTATCATTAAATGCAAATGATACCACAGGTTTGCATCCGGCAATGGGAGAGATGAGAAATTTGTATAATGATGGTAAAATGATGATTGTACAAGGTGTTTCGTATCCTAATCCTAATTATAGTCATTTTAGGGCAACAGATATTTGGTTTACAGCCTCCGGAAGTAATCAAACTCTTGATAGTGGCTGGCTGGGAAGAGCTTTAGATATTAAATATCCGAATTATCCTATGGCCTATCCATCTGCTGA
Source organism: Flavobacterium sp. 20NA77.7 (assembly GCF_031326205.1). Lineage (NCBI taxonomy): Bacteria > Pseudomonadati > Bacteroidota > Flavobacteriia > Flavobacteriales > Flavobacteriaceae > Flavobacterium > Flavobacterium nakdongense. The sequence continues at coordinate 933,282 of NZ_CP133721.1, forward strand.
GATGCCCGATCCATTAGCTATACAAATAGGTTCAGTTTTACCTTTTTCTCTACAAGGACCAAATATGAATATGGGTTATAGTGCCCCTGATCCGTCCACATTATTAAATGTAATCAACGGAATTACAGATCCTGCACCGAATTCTGATTATGGTCATGAATTGTCATTTTTACGCTTAATGAAAGATCAAAGTAATGTTTATAGAAGTGCAATTCAAACCGCTTATGCTGTTCCTTTAAATTCAGGAGTTACTTATCCAAGTGCTAACAAACTTGCTGATCAATTAAAAATAGTAGCACGATTGATTAATGGAGGGTTGCAAACACCTGTATATATTGTTAATCATCCAAGAACTCATGATACACATGAAAATCAGGTTGATAGTTTAGATAAAACACAAGGCGCACAAGCTATAAATTTGACTTTATTGTCACAAGCCATTGGTGCCTTTCAACAAGAAATTAGTTTCATAGGTAAAGAAGAAAAAGTAACTGGAATGACTTTTAGTGAATTTGGAAGACGCATTAAAAGTAATGCAAGTATGGGTACTGACCACGGATCAGGCGCTCCTGTTATCTTTTTTGGTGGTGCATTAAACACGAGTCCTTCCATGGTTGCTAATACTACTTATCCTGTTCCGGGCATGATAGGTAATTCGCCAGTTTTACCTACTAATGCTACAGTTTCTAATCAAGTTCCTATGCAATTTGATTACCGTCAGTTGTATACAACTGTAATGCAGGATTGGTTGTGTATGTCAGAAGACGAAGCTAATCAAGTACTGGGTGGCAATTATGTTAAATTACCTATTTTTAATCCTACTTTAATTAATTCCATAACTTTTGATGAAAACGATGCTATTCAAGTGGTTTTGTTTCCTAATCCTTCAACGGATGGTATAGTGAATTTAAAATTTGCGGATCCTGTTAAGTCTTCAATTCAGTTTACAATTTATTCATTGAATGGTAGTTTAATTGAAAACGTGATTCTTTATGTAAACGAAACTTTAGCAACATTATCATTAGGACATTTAGCTGCTGGTACTTATATATTGGCTATTGATTGGAATGGTAAAATGGTTTATAAGAAATTTATTTTGCAATAAAGAATTTTATTACTTATGGGTAATGGCTTCTCGATACGCTCCGCTACTCGAAGGGACGGGGAGTTTATAATTAAGAATTAAGAATTACGATTGAATAAGGAATGATGATCCTTCGACAGGCTCAGGATACTACATTACTATTCACTTTACGATTGAACACGGAATAACGAATGTTGAAGGGGGTGAGTCTCAGTCTCAGTGTTAAAAGTTTCAGGTTTCAAGTTTAGCTTCGCTCCGTTCGGCTTCGCCTCGGGTCAGGTTTAGCTTCGTTCTGTTCCGCTTCGTCTCGGGTCAAGTTGTAACACCTAACACCTAACACCTAACACCTAACACCTAATACCTAACACCTAATACCTAACACGTAATTCGTAATTGATATTGGGTTGCTGGTAAAAAATATGTATGTTTGTATAGTATTACATTAGAACTACTATATGCTATTTAACTCCATAGCGTTTGCTTGTTTTTTGCCTGTTATTTTTGTGCTGTATTGGTTTGTAACTGCGCGAAAATTAATGGTGCAAAATGCTATGCTGGTGGTGGCAAGTTACTTTTTTTATGCGTGCTGGGATTGGCGGTTTTTGTTTTTATTACTGTTTTCTACGGCATTAGATTACATTTCTGGGTTACAAATGAGTACTTCTAAAAATGAAGTAACTAAAAAATTTTGGTTTGTGTTAAGTATTGTTGTAAACCTTGGTTTTTTAGGAGTTATCAAATATTATGATTTTTTTGCAACTTCGTTCGTGAGTTTATTTCATTCCTTTGGAATTTCCCTTACTATACAAACGCTGCATATTATCCTACCCGTGGGGATTTCGTTTTATACGTTTCACGGACTTTCTTATATCATTGATTGTTATAAAAACAGAATAGAGCCCGAACGTAACCTTGTAAATTATGCTTTATTTGTGAGTTTTTTTCCATTGTTAGTAGCAGGGCCTATAGAACGTGCTACGCATTTATTGCCTCAATTGAAAAAGCCTCGTATATTTAAGTACGACCAAGCCGTTTTAGGATTGCAGCAAATGCTTTGGGGGTTGTTTAAAAAGATTGTTATTGCCGACCAATGTGCTGTTATTGTTCAGGATATATTTACACATACAGAAGTATATTCGGGGAGTACGTTATTTGTAGGAGCGGTATTTTTTGCTTTTCAAATATATGGTGATTTTTCAGGCTATTCAGATATAGCGCTGGGAGTGGCTAAATTATTTGGTATAGATTTATTAAAAAACTTTAATTACCCTTATTTTTCAAGAGATATTGCTGAATTTTGGCGAAGATGGCACATTTCACTTTCATCTTGGTTTAAAGACTATGTGTATGTTCCGTTAGGAGGAAATAGAGGAACACAGTGGCAAACGGCACGTAATGTGTTGGTTATTTTTATAATCAGTGGTTTTTGGCATGGAGCCAATTGGACTTTTATATGTTGGGGATTGTTACATGCGTTGTATATTTTGCCTTCTATTTTACATCGCACTCATAAAAATTTTTCTGAAATAGTTGCTGAAGGATCAGTTTTTCCATCGCTTCGTGAATTAATTCAAATGGGAATCACGTTTGTATGGGTTACACTAGCTTGGATTTTTTTTAGAGCCGAGAATGTTACACAAGCTTTTCAAATTATAGAAACTGTATTTTCACATTCGTTTTTTCAAATACCTGAATTCAATGGAAAGTGGCATGCTTTGACAACTCTTTTATGGATTTTAGTCTGTATGAGTCTGGAATGGTGGAATAGAAAACATGATTTTGGTTTAGTTCAATTAGGTTCGGTAAAATACAGAACCATTCGATGGAGTGTTTATTATGTAATCCTTTTTTTAATTGTTTATTTTGCGGGTGCACCCCAACAATTTATTTATTTTCAGTTTTAGTATGAAGCGTTTTGGTTTACATAATGTTTGGTTTATGCTTCCAGTGTGTTTTATTGCTGTGGTACTAGAATTTGCATTGCGCAATATTCCAAATGATTATAAGGTAAAACACCATTATTTGGATGCGCATGCAGAAGAAGTAGAAGTATTGTTTTTAGGAAGTTCGCATATGTATTATGGTGTGAATCCTGCGTTTATTTCTAAAAATAGTTTTAATGCCGCTTATGTGTCTCAATCTATCGATTTTGATTTAGCGATACTAAAAAAGTATGAAAAACAATTGAAGAAACTACACTATCTTGTTGTTCCAGTAGATTATTTTACGTTGTATAATTCTTTAGAACTAAGTGATGAGTCTTGGCGAATAAAAAATTATGCGTTGTATTATGAATTGGATAATTTGCCTTTCAAATATCATTTTGAACTAATAAATGGGAAGTTTGAATTTGCCGTTAAACGTTTGGCTTATTATTTTAAATCTGAAACGCCAATTACCTGTAATGAACTTGGTTTTGGAACGGCTTATAAAGCATACAAAAGTTTGGAGTTAGTAGAGAATGGTAAATTAGCTGCTAAAAGGCATACGGCTGCCAAAAATAAATCTAATCAAAAATTGCAAAATGTTTTGCATAAGTTCGTAGAATTTACGGAACAGAATCAAATTAAGTTAGTTTTAGTTACATGTCCAGCTTATTCATCCTATACAAATCATTTAAAAAAGGCGCAACTTCATGAAATGTACAAGGTTATTTGTGACGCTCAAAAAGGACATTCAAATGTGTTGTATTTTGATTTTTTAAAGCACAAAAGCTTTAATGCTTCAGATTTTTTTGATGGAGACCACCTAAATGATAGAGGCGCCAAGAAGTTTTCGTTGTTATTGAATGCGATTTGGGAACAGTAAGGAATAAAGATTGCTTTGAAAATTTTCACTATCTCAACAAATTTATACGTATTAAAGATTAGTTTATGGATAGTCAATAGGTTTTTTGTAGTTTTACACAAAATTAGTTTTATGGGGAAAAGTAATTTGAGAGATTCAAAAGTTTGTGAAAATTGTGGGGCTTCTGTAGCTGTTCGTTTTTGTTCTACTTGTGGGCAAGAGAATAAACCAACGAAACAATCATTTCATTATTTGTTTACACATTTTTTAGAAGATTTAACGCATTATGATAATGGCTTTTGGAAGTCTCTTAAATTTCTTTTATACAAACCTTTTGAACTGACTCATACTTATTTAAAAGGGAAAAGAAAAATGTTTGTACCTCCCGTTAAATTATTCATTTTTATCAATTTTTTGACCTTTCTTATTTTTGGTCTGTTGCCAAGTGACTCTCCAGAAAAAGTTAGAATTGGTGTAATAGATACGGATAATGAAAAAAAAATAGAGAATGCTAATACTTCAAAACTAGAGGGTGTATCAGAACTAATTGTTGAATATAATCCTGAGTTACTTAAAAAGTATACTATACATGAAATAGGTGAAAAGTTTATTGAAAATGTTAAACATTATTTTCCTAAAGTATTGTTTCTATATTTACCATTTTTTGCCTTTGTTCTTTGGCTATTTCATAATAAAAAAAAATGGTGGTATTTTGAGCATGGTGTATATACATTGCATTTTTTTTCATCAATATTGTTGCTGTTATCGATAAACGCAATAGTAACGTTTGTATTTGACGAATTGAATTTATCAATTTTAAGCGGACTTTTTGCATTCCTAACATTCTTGTATATAGTTTATGTGTTTTTTCATTCACATCATCTCATGTATTTACAATCAAGATGGGTTTCTCATAGTAAAGCAGTAGTGATTTTGTTCATTAACTTTTTTATTATGATTTTTTTAATGTTGTCGTTATTTTGGTTTTCATTTATAATGTTGTAACGTTTATGTCTAAAGTTGTTTTAATTACAGGAGGTTCATCCGGGATAGGTAGAATGGTTGGTGTGTTTTTACATGAAAAAGGGTATAAGGTTTATGGGACAAGTAGAATGCCTGATGCGGTTCTTGATTCACCGTTTCCTTTAGTGGCTTTAGATGTACGTAATGTAAATTCTATACAAACTTGTGTGGCAAATGTAATTGCTGAAGCAGGTACTATTGATGTGTTAATCAATAATGCTGGGGTTGGTATTACTGGTCCGTTAGAAGAAATTCCGATAGAAGCTATAAAAGATAATTTTGAAACCAATTTATTTGGTCCTATTGAAATGATAAAAGCTGTGTTGCCTTTTATGCGTGAGCAACAAAGCGGTTTAATTATTAACGTTACTTCAATTGCAGGTTATATGGGATTGCCATTTAGAAGTGTATATTCTTCTTCTAAAGGAGCCTTGGAAGTCCTTACTGAAGCTATTCGAATGGAAGTAAAACCATTTGGAATTGATATAACTAATGTGGCTCCAGGTGATTTTGCCACCGATATTGCTTCCAGACGATTTCATGCGCCAGTTGTAAAAGGTTCGCCCTATGAAACAGTCTATGCAGCACAATTAGATAAGTTGAATGCACATGTTTCTATTGGCAGTGATCCAATAGAAATGGCTGTAGCTATTTATCAAATAATCAAAACAAAAAATCCAAAAATTCATTATAAAGTAGGCGCATTTATGCAAAAATTTTCAATTGTTTTAAAACGTATTTTGCCTGATACCGTTTATGAAAAAATGTTGATGAATCATTATGGCTTGAAGTAGGGATTAGTTATTAGTTATTAGTGATGGGTAATGGGTAATGGGTAATGGGAGTTTTCAGTCTCAGTGGTTAGTATTAAAAGTTTAGCTTCGCTCTGTTCGGCTTCGCCTCGGGTCAGGTTTCAAGTTTAGCTTCGCTCCGTTCGGCTTCGCCTCGGGTCAAGTTGTAACTCCTAACTCTAAACTCGTAAATCCCAAATCGTAATTGGTGATTAGTTAATAGTTGTAACTCCCAACTCCTAACTTCTTTTCCAATTAGTAAATTAAATATTTTATAGATGTGAAAATTTCAATTGTTAGTTGTAATTAGATTTCTTACTTTTGTAACACAATTAATCCTGAGCTTGTCGAAGGACAAAACAACACACAACACATAAATTAAACTCACATGAAATTTTTTATTGACACAGCAAATTTAGCTGAAATTAAAGAAGCACAAGCTTTAGGTGTATTAGATGGTGTAACTACTAATCCGTCATTAATGGCTAAAGAAGGTATTACAGGTAAAAATAATATCTTGAAACATTATGTAGACATTTGTAATATAGTAGAAGGCGACGTAAGTGCTGAGGTAATTGCTACTGATTATGAAGGTATGATTAAAGAAGGGGAAGAGTTAGCAGAATTACATGAACAAATTGTAGTTAAAATTCCTATGACAAAAGACGGCATCAGAGCATGTAAATATTTTTCTGATAACGACATAAAAACAAATGTAACTTTAGTTTTCTCAGCAGGACAAGCTTTATTAGCGGCCAAAGCTGGTGCTACCTATGTATCGCCGTTTTTAGGTAGATTAGATGATATTTCAACTGACGGATTGAATTTGATTGATGAAATTCGATTGATTTATGATAATTATGCATTTGATACGCAAATATTAGCTGCTTCTGTGCGTCATACGATGCATGTAGTTAATTGTGCAAAAATAGGAGCAGATGTTATGACAGGACCTTTGTCGTCAATCTTGGGGTTATTAAAACATCCCTTAACCGATAGTGGATTGGCTCAGTTTTTAGCCGATTATGCTAAAGGCAATAAGTAAAAAATAGCACTATGTTAAAATAATAAAAGCCAGAATTAATTCTGGCTTTTTTCGTATTTAAGAGTTAGAAATTTAATCTTTTAGTTGGTCTTCAAAATTAACATCAAACAAACTTACAAATGCATTTTTAATAGTGCCGTTTGCATTAATAATCATCGTTCTATGGATTTTATTAATGATCCATTTTTCTTTAAGTTCTTCAAAATTTGAAGTGTGTAATTCAAATGCAGGTTCAAAAGTATGCTTGTTTAATTCGGTTTGCCAATCGTTTGTGTTTTCATCTACATTGATAGCTACAAATTGATAGGTTGGATATTTAGCCTTTAATTCGGCTATTTTCTTGTGTGCAAAAACGGCATGTGATTCAGATTCTTTTGTCCAAAAAAACAATACGGTTTTTTGCTTTATAGCTGATGGTAAAAGTACTTTATTACCTTTTGTATCTGTAAGTGTTAGCTCTGGTAATTTGGCATGTTCGTGTAATTTATGAATTTTTTTTGCGGTAGCCATGATTTGTTTTTTCAATTTTTCATCGGTGGCTATTTTAGCATATAAATTAAAAAATTTAGTATTGTTTTCTGTGCATTGGTCAGACAACAAATACATATTCGCAATATTGTTAACGACTAAATTTTTAACATGGTTGTTTTTTATTAATTTATCTGCGATTTCTAACTTAAGGATATTATTTTTCAAAGACATTTCATCGTCCATTGTTTTAGATTGTGTTAACACCATATTGTTTAGTAAAGCGGTTACATAATTTACAAAGGGCGAATAGTTAACTAATGCTGATTCGTTCAAATCTATTGCTTTTCGGTAATTGTAGTAATCAGCAGGTAGCTTGTTTTTTATGGTGTTACCCGTTCTAAATTCATGGGCAATAGGATAGACTTCTTTTTTATATGCGTTATTTAATTCTACACTAGCCAATGCTAATTTATCAAATTCGGCACCCCATTTTATAAATGCTTTTCGTTTTAAGTATAATGATTTTGCTTTATTGTAACTGTTTTTGCAACTTTTCTCAAAATATGTTACATTTTTTTCATAGGCTTCAAACAGGGCATTTCTATCTGCTTCATTTTGAAGGTATAATTCCATTAAAAAATTGTTTTTTTCATCACCCCGTCCACAAAAAACGAGTGAATTGTCAAAGTCATTTGCGTTTAATTGAATAAGTAAGCTATCGTTTTTTTCAAAATAAACATACTGGTATTCGGGTTCATTTTTGAAGCTATAAAGTCCTGGAGTTAATGAATCAAATTTGTGAAAAAAGCGGTTGTTTTTATCTAAATGAAAAGTGTCAATAACTTGATCTCCTTTCATGAAAATCAAATAGTTGTTTTTTGGATTTTCTATTTCGCCGCCAAAATACGCAGTGTAATCTTCTTGGTTAAATTGATCTTTACAAGAGAATAGGGTTACACCCAATATTGACACTAAAAAATATATAAAATAAGAGTATTTTTTTTGCATAGATTTTTGTTAATACGGAAACAAATATATTGGATAACCTTATTCACTATTGTTAATGTAGCGTTAAAAAACAATTCTTTAGATTGTAATTAGATGTAAATGATGAATTGGCTTAAAAAATAACGCAATTAGTCAATCGTTTTTGTTACTTTTGCCACAATTTTAAAAGAATACGATACAATGCTTACAATTTCAAATTTATCCGTTCAATTTGGTAAAAGAATTTTATTTGATGAGGTGAATACCACATTCACTCAAGGAAATTGCTATGGAATTATTGGTGCTAACGGTGCTGGTAAATCTACTTTTATGAAAATTATAGCTGGAGAAATGGATCCTACGTCAGGTAGAGTTATTTTAGAACCTGGGAAACGTATGTCAGTTTTAAACCAAAACCACAATATGTTTGATGAGCATACGGTTTTAGAGACTGTTTTGATAGGAAACAAAGTATTGCATGCTATTAAACAAGAAATGGACGCGTTATATCTTGATTATACAGATGAAAATGCAGAACGTATAGGTGAATTGCAATTGCAGTTTGATGAAATGAACGGCTGGAATGCAGAAAGTGATGCCGCTACGTTGTTGTCAAATTTAGAAATAGGTCCCGAATTTCATTATACCTTAATGGGTGAAATGGATGGAAAATTAAAAGTACGTGTATTATTAGCGCAGGCATTATTTGGTAATCCAGATGTATTGATTATGGATGAGCCAACAAATGACTTGGATTTTGAAACGATTGGTTGGTTAGAAAATTTCCTTGCAAACTATGAAAATACCGTTTTAGTTGTATCGCATGACCGTCACTTTTTAGACGCAGTTTGTACTCATATTTCTGATATTGATTTTGGAAAAATAACGCATTACTCAGGAAATTATACGTTTTGGTATGAATCTTCACAATTAGCTGCCCGTCAACGTGCTCAACAGAACAAAAAAGCGGAAGAAAAGAAAGCTGAATTAGAAGAGTTTATTCGTCGTTTTAGCGCCAACGTAGCCAAATCTAAACAAGCTACTTCACGTAAAAAAATGATTGAAAAATTAAACTTAGAAGAAATTAAGCCTTCAAGTAGAAGATATCCCGCTATTATTTTTGACCAAGATAGAGAAGCAGGTGACCAAATATTAAATGTACAAAACTTAAGTGCATCAATTGATGGAGAAGTTTTATTCACAAAAGTTGATTTAAATATGGCAAAAGGCGATAAAGTTGTTGTTTTTTCAAAAGATTCTAGAGCAACAACTGCTTTTTATGAAATTTTAAATGATAAAATTAAAGCTGACTCAGGTACAGTAGAGTGGGGTATTACTACTACGCAGTCTTACTTACCTGTTGAAAATCATGAATTTTTTACAAGCGATTTAAATTTAGTAGATTGGTTACGCCAATGGGCTAAAACAGAAGAAGAACGTGATGAAGTATATGTGCGTGGCTTTTTAGGAAAAATGATTTTTTCGGGAGAGGAAGCGTTGAAAAAATGTAATGTATTGTCGGGTGGAGAAAAAGTGCGTTGTATGTTATCTCGTATGATGATGATAAGAGCGAATGTGTTGATGCTTGATGAGCCAACAAATCACTTGGACTTAGAGTCTATTACTGCATTTAATAACTCCTTGAAGAATTTTAAAGGATCAGTATTATTTACCACACATGACCACGAGTTTGCTCAAACGGTTGGAAATAGAATCGTTGAATTAACTCCAAAGGGTGTAATTGATAGATACATGACTTTTGATGAATATTTAGAAGATGAAAAAATTAAAGAATTAAGAGCGCAAATGTATGCTTAATGGGTGATAGGTGATGGGTAATTGGTAATGGGTAATTGGTAATGGGAGTTTTCAGTCTCAGTCTCAGTTGGGAGTAATTAGTATATTGTTATTTCTGAATTCTAAACTCGTAAATCCCAAATCGTAATTTGTAAAAAGTGATTAGTGATTAGTGAAAAGTAATAACTCTTCATACTCTAAGCTCTAAACTCTAAACTCTAAACTCCCAAATCGTAATTCGTAATTGTTTTTGCAATGGGATTTTTTTATTCTTCTAATAAATCGGGTCGTCTTGTTTTAGTATGTTCGTACGCTTTTTGTTCGCGCCATTTTTCAATTTCAGGAAAATTACCACTTAATAAAATATCAGGGACACTAAGCCCTTTATAATTTGCTGGTCTAGTATATATAGGATGTGATAACAAATTATCCTGAAAACTATCTGTTAATGCTGAAGTTTCATCACTAAGTACACCTGGAATCAAACGAATAATGGCATCGCAAAATACGATAGCTCCAATTTCACCCCCGCTCAATACATAATCACCTATAGATATTTCTTTTGTAATGTGTAAATCACGTACACGTTGATCAACACCTTTATAATGCCCACATAAAATGATAATGTTTCCTAATAGGGACAAACTGTTTGCCATTTTTTGATGAAGCGTTTCTCCGTCTGGTGTCATGTAAATGATTTCGTCATACTTTCTTTCATTTTTAAGTTTAGAAATACATAAATCAATTGGTTCAACACTCATAACCATACCTGCACCACCGCCAAATTGGTAATCGTCTACATTTTTGTGTTTATTCGTACTATAGTCACGAAGGTTGTGGAAATGAACTTCTACCAACTCTTTTTGAATGGCACGTTTCATGATAGAACCTTCAAAAGGGCTTCGCATTAATTCTGGTAAAACGGTAATAATATCTATTCGCATGAGGCAAAGATAATAGATTATTTTTTAGTAGCCGATAACGAATACACCATTGGAATCTTATTTTTCAAATGCTTGATTCGGAATTTATTTGGTTCAAATTCTTCTGTTTTATTAAAACAATTGTATGGCGAATAATCAAATTCATTGAAGGAGTTCAGTTTTAATCCGTTAGTAATTAACGCATTTAATAGTTCCGATGTAGGATGGTTCCATGTAATGGTTTGTGCAGAAATTTCGGCGTATCTATCTGCGTAGGTACCTGATTCATCTTCAATAATTTCTTCAGTATTAAAATAATTGTAAAAAACTTCTTTAAAATCATTATCAAACATCCATACTATTGGATGAAAATCAGCCATAATAAATTTTCCATTTGGTTTTAAGAAATGAGAAATTACTTTAGCCCATTTGTCAAGATTAGGAAACCAACCAATCGTGCCATAACTGGTAAAAACAATATCGAATTTTTCATCCAAATGATTTTGTAACTCATAAATATCACAACAAATAAAAGTCGCGTCTAACTTCAATTGTTTGTTGATTTCTTTTGCTTTTTCAATTGCTTTGTCTGAAAAATCTACTCCGGTTGCCAAAGCGCCTAATCTTGAAAAACTCATTGTATCTTGCCCAAAATGACATTGTAAGTGCAATATTTTTTTACCTTTAACATCACCAAGTAAATCCAGTTCAATTGAATTTAAGGTTGATTTTCCTCTTAGAAAACCTTCCATATCATAAAAATCAGAGTTTATATGAACTTCTACTTTATTGTTCCAAGTTTCTTTGTTGACTTTTATGTAATCTTTTGTTTTCATGGTATTAATTTTTGTATATCAAATCTACTATTTATTTTGTAATTTTGCACTTTAAAATTAAAATTCATAACAATGGAAAACGGAATATACGCTAGATTTAATACCGCAAAAGGATCTATTTTAGTAAAATTAACTTATGATAAAACTCCTGGAACAGTGGGTAACTTTGTTGGATTGGCTGAAGGACAATTAGAAAATAATGCACATCCTATGGGAAAACCTTATTATAATGGAATGAAGTTTCACAGAGTTATTCCTGATTTTATGATACAAGGCGGATGTCCTCAAGGAACTGGGGTTGGTGGTCCTGGGTATCAGTTTGATGATGAATTTCATCCAGAATTGAAACATGATATTCCTGGTGTATTGTCAATGGCAAATGCAGGTCCCGGAACAAATGGTTCTCAATTCTTTATCACGCATGTGGAAACACCATGGTTGGATGGAAAACATACGGTTTTTGGTCATGTTGTAGAAGGACAAGATATTGTTGATGCGGTTGCACAAGGTGATATAATAGAAGCTATAGAAATTGTTCGAGTAGGTGATGCCGCTCAAAAATGGAATGCTATTGAAGCGTTTAGGACTTTTGAAGGTTCTAGAGAAAAACGATTAGCAGAGGAAAAAGAAAGAGCTGAACAAGCTTTAGAAAAATTAGCTGCTGGATTTCAAAAAACAGAAAGCGGGTTGCGTTACCAAATTATACAAAAGGGTAGTGGAAAACAAGCTGAAAAAGGTAAAAAAGTATCTGTTCATTATCAAGGCGCTTTAGATAACGGAATGGTGTTTGATTCATCATATAAAAGAAAAGAGCCTATAGACTTTACATTAGGTATTGGACAAGTTATTGAAGGATGGGATGAAGGTATTGCTTTACTTCAAGTAGGAGATAAAGCTCGTTTTGTTATCCCTTCTTATTTAGGTTATGGATCTAGAGGTGCTGGTGGTGTTATTCCTCCAGATGCAACTTTGGTTTTTGATGTTGAGTTGATGGATGTGAAGTAAGGTTAAAGGTAATGGGTAATGGGTGATGGGTGATGGGTAATGGGTAATGAAAGTTAGTACGCTTTTATTGTTTCAAAATCAAAATAATTCAATAATACAAACTAATCCTAGGGCAATTGTCTTAGGATTTTTTTATGTATTGTATGTGTAGTTTGAAAAAAAAGTGTAAGTTTGAATTCAATCATAAATTAAAACCATGCAAGTAAAGTATTTAGTAGCCAGTTTAGCCTTAGTAGTAACAATAGGTTGTGCCACAAAACAACAAGTGACAGAAGTCCCTAAACAACAATCGATTCAAGTTGCGGGAATACCTTTGAGTGAAGGTCAATATTTATATGAGTCAAAATGTGGAAGCTGTCATGAATTACACAGTCCTTCAAAATTTAAGACTGAAGAATGGAAGCCTATACTTTTAGATATGCAAAAGAAAGCAAAAATTACTGACGCACAACGAGAGCAAATTTTTGAGTATTTAATAAAATAAATAGCACACATAAATACTCATGAATCTAAGAAGTGAATTGTAAGTGTATTGACTTCTTAGATTTTTTTAGAATCATATCCATACACTATATGAAAAATAGGTATTACATATTCTTTTTCTTTTTCTCTTTTTTTGGGCATGCCCAAATCTCAGGAGTGCCTCATTGTGGATATGATTTTACGTCTTATATAGTTGTCAATGCACATGAGGCAGAGGCTAAGTTAAATCCGAAGGAGTTACAGATTTCTCTGGTGGATATAGAAGGTAAGGAAGTTGTTAATACGAATAATTCGCTTAGTTTAATTAATACGAATGCGCCATTATTTTTTATTCAAAATTACCAAATAACGCTTGCTGATGGGCAGGTAAAATGGTATTTTCCGTATGCTACCGATCAATATTTTTTAGTTGTTCGAAATACAATTACAATAGAAGATTTTCAGGTAAAAATAGAAGATAAAAAAGGAATTTATCAAACTGAAATTATTCCCTTAAGCAGTTTGAATCTTTACATTTTATGTAGTACAGAAGCAGAAAAGCAATCTCGTTCTTTTGGTCCAAAAACTTCTAATCAAATGGTAGAAGTAGTGTTAAAAAAGCGCTAAATTATTTTGTTGAATCTTTTGCTACTGCCGTGCTGTCTTGTTGTGCTTTTTTACGAGACGACTTCATAACAACTGGAATATATATTTCGGTAACCCATTCTGATGGGATAGCTACTTCTGGTAAGGCTTTTTTATATTCGCCAATATATATGGAATTTTCATCTTCTGCATATTTGCTCGTCGCAATATAATTTTTAACTTTATTCCAAGCTTTTTTCATATGTGAGTAGTCACCCTTAAGCGTTGTTTTTATCGCTAAAAATTCGTTGAAATGATTGCCTTGCATTTCGCTTTCAGGAGTGGTCATGATTTCGTCTTGAACAGGTACGCACATAGCATACTTTATTTTAGTTCCCAAAGGCGCACCATTAAAAATGACAAAAGGTTCGCCTAATGTTTTGATATTGTTGTTCTTGATGAATTCTTTCATTGTTTTTAATAATGCTTTGGATTTTTTAGGAAAATCTTTAACAGCACAAGAATCTTTTTGTTCTATGTAGTTTCGTCCCATTTGACGCACTAATCCATGAACGGTAATTTTATAGTTACCCACTTCATGTACTAAATAGTCTTCAATTTTTAATAAACTATTTTCAATAGCTTCCCCCGCATAATTGGTAATTCCTCCACTTAAAACAGAAAATATTTTTTCTTTAAAGCTTAATGTTCCTTTAATAACTACCTTAATTAATGTCCCTTCGTTAATCTTGCTAAATTTCCAATGTATGGTTTCTTTATTTTCATCTTTAAGATAAACTTGAGTAATGGAATCTTTTTCTGCATAGATTGTATTCATAAGGGCATTATTCCACTTAACATAAGATTTTTTACCAATTGTATTTGCAGAAAATTTATAATCAACAGCTTCCTCTGTTTCAAATTGTTGCCAATCTTTCCAGTTGCTATAATCGTTTACATATTCAAAAACTTGTGCCACAGGAAGTTTAATTTCTTTTGTTTTAGTTACTTCATAAGTAGCTGGCTGTGTGGCTACAAATACCACAAAGGCTAGAAGAAAAAGTAAAAATAACAAAAATAAATATTGTAAAATTTTCATGTGTGCACTAATTTAGAACCGACTTTTAATTTTTAATTACAGTTTTTATTGCAACTAAAAAGGCAATGAATAAAATAAAACCTAAAAGAATCCATTTGATACCTTTATAATGTTGTTTGTGTATGGAAATATCTTTTTTATACATTACGAAAATAGTAAGTATAAAAGAGATGGCAAAAAGTATAGCAAATATAGTTTGACCTTTTGAAAACATGTTAATAAAATTTAAAAACAAAGTTACATAATTGATTATATAAACTATAATTTTAAGCATTAAAAAATAAGAAAATTATGCAAAAACAATTAGACGCAGTTACGTTATTTCATACATCATTTGGATTAGGAGTGAGTTCTGAAATAAAAGGAACATTAGGAGAGGGTAAAAATCTCTTACGTTATAACTTAATGAAAGAAGAAAATGAGGAATATTTAGAGGCAGTTCAAAATAATGATGTGGTTGAAATTGCTGATGCTTTAGGTGATATGTTGTATATTTTGTGTGGCACTATTTTAGAACATGGATTACAACATAAAATTGAAGAAGTGTTTGATGAAATTCAGCGTAGTAATATGAGTAAACTAGGCGCAGATGGAAAACCTATTTATCGTGAAGATGGTAAAGTAATGAAAGGACCTAATTATTTTAAACCTAACTTTGAAGAAATACTAAAATAAAAAAGTTGCCTTAGCTAATAAGGCAACTTGTGTAGTAGTAATTCAATAGCAAAATTCAATTCTAAATTTATACTTTAACAGTCCAGCCAAAAGTATCTTCGGCGTCTTTAGTTTGTATGGCTGTTAATTTAGTTTTTATGTCTTGTGCAAAAGAGGTTTCTAATTTTGGCAGTTCATAATAGGTGCCTTGGTACGAAAAACCAGCAATGGGATTAATGACTGCTGCGGTTCCTGCTCCGAATATTTCCTTTAGCGATCCCTCTTTAGCTGCATGTACCAATTCTTCCACAAGTACCGAACGTACTTCTACTTCAATATTTTCCCTTTTTGCTAAATCAATCACAGATTTTCTAGTTACACCATCAAGAATACGTTCGCTAGTAGGTGCAGTAAGTAACGTGTCATTAATTCTAAAAAACACATTCATGGTACCTGCCTCTTCTAATTTCGTATGCGTGGCATCGTCGGTCCAAATGATTTGTTGAAACCCTTCATCATTTGCTAATTTAGTTGGATAAAATTGTGCAGAATAATTTCCAGCCGCTTTTGCAGCTCCAATTCCTCCATTAGCTGCTCTACTATAATGTTCGGCAATAATTACTTTAACTTCTCCCGAATAATAAGACTTAGCAGGCGATAAAATAATCATAAACCTGTATTGGGTGGAAGGTTGTGCAATGACACCGCTTCCTGTAGCAATCATAAACGGTCTTATGTATAACGAACTTCCGTTTTCATGTTTAACCCAAGCCTTATCTAAATTTATTAAAGTTTTTAATCCGTCTATAAATACAAACTCAGGAACTTCTGGCATTGCTAATCGTGTAGCACTTTTGTTAAAACGTTCAAAATTTTGATCAGGTCTAAATAACCAAACGTCATTTGCTGCGTCTTTATAGGCTTTCATGCCTTCAAAAATAGCTTGTCCGTAATGAAATACTTTTGCAGAAGGATCTATTAAGAAAGGTTCGTAGGGTTTAATTTCAGGTTGTTGCCAAGCGCCATTTTTAAAATCGCAGATGAGCATATGGTCTGTAAAAATAGAACCGAAAGTTAGGTTTTCAAAATCTACTTCATTTATTTTAGAAGTTAGACTTTGTGTAATTTTAATGTCGCTTATGGTGTTCATTGTTTAAAATTTGTAACCCATTGTTAAACAGGTTAACACATAATTTGGCAAAATTAGTGAAAAAATGTCTCTATATGAAATCAACATTAAATAATTATTAACACATTTAGCCTTTAAAATGTGACAAAAATGATTAGATTTGTATAGTATAAATTAATCCTTTGATATGAAAAAAAGACTTCTACTGGCTACTTTACTTGTAGCAATTGGCGCATGTAATTCAAAAAAAAATACCAACACAGAAACTAAATCGTATGCTGTATTTGGTGATAGTATTCAAGCCGAAAAAGCTTTAACAGCCGAAACAATGTTGGCAAAATATAAAACCTTACAAAAGGGAGACACACTTTCAATAAAGTTTACTACCACCATTAATGAAATATGTCAAAATAAAGGATGCTGGATGACTTTAGACTTAGGAAATAAAGAACATGCATTTGTGAAATTTAAAGACTATGGCTTTTTTGTACCAATGAATGCGCAAAAAAGAGAAGTTGTTGTAGAAGGAAAAGCATTTATAGAAGAAACTCCTGTTGCCGAATTAAAACATTATGCTGAAGATGAAGGAAAATCTAAAGTCGCTATAGATAGTATTGTGGCTCCTAAAATAGAATATAAGTTTTTAGCACATGGGGTTTTAATTGCAAAGTAAATGAGAAGTATTTTTTTAGTTGTAGTGGTTTTATTTTTTAGTTGTAATTCAAATAAAACAGAAGAATCTTGTGAAAAGCCTAACGAAGAGTTTCAAATGTATGAAGTTTCAGAAATGGCCGCTTTGATGGAACAAATGTATGTGGAAAATACACGTTTAAAAGAGCGCATTGAAAAGAAAGATACACTGGGTCAATTTCCAACGTATTTTTTAAACATTGAAAAGGCAAAATTTACAAAGGGGAAGGAGCGAGATACTTTTTTTAATGAACAGACACAATTGTTTTTGAAAGCACAGTCTGAAATTTATACGGCAAAAGATACAAAAGCAGCTTATAATGCTATGGTTGACCAATGTATTGCTTGCCATGAAGTAAAATGCGGCGGACCTATTATGCGAATCAAAAAATTGTATATTAAGTAAAAAGGGTAATAGGTGATGGGTAATAGGTAATTGGAAACGTTACTTTTAAATCAATTTCTTAATTACTCTCAATTTATGTGTATGACGACCGGTGTCTACATTGTAAATGCCTAAATGGTCTATTCTATCAATACGAACTTTGCCTGAAGCATGAATGATGTAGTTATTTTCCATCATGATGCCTACATGGATAATATTACCTTCTTCATTATCAAAAAATGCCAAATCACCCGGTTCACTTTCTTCAATAAAACTTAGCGCTTCTCCTTGTGTGGCTTGCTGAGAAGCGTCTCTTAAAAGTTTGTGTCCATTGAGTTTATAAACCATTTGGGTAAAGCCTGAGCAGTCAATACCAAAAGGCGTTTTACCTCCCCATAAATAAGGTGCGTTTAAATATAAAAACGCCGATTTAATTAATTCACTTTTAGGTTTTACTCCATTTAACTGAGTGCCTTCAAATTGGTAATTTTGTGTATTGATTTCAGTATTTGCTAAGAAACGAACATCGCTTCCAAGTGGAATAGGAATAAGATTGTTGTTGTTATAGGCTATAAAATCAATCAATTCACCATTTAATTGATAAGGTAGGTTTTCAAGTAGGTTATATTGTTTTTCGGTTAGAGGTTGGAATTGTTTACTGTCAATCCAACCTTCATATTGGTCAAAAGCCGTACATATTTTTAACCATTTTGGAGTTTGTTCCAAAATAGAAAAGGAATCGCCAAAGAGTAATTGTGAAACAATCTCACTTTTATCACTGGCTTCCGCTCGAATAGGCACAATAGCTAAATTACAAATACCGAACATTTATAAGCTTTTTATTTTATTAATTAAGCTTTTTCAATAACAATTGCAGAGGCACCACCACCACCATTGCAAATTGCTGCTGCGCCTAATTTGGCGTTGTTTTGTTGCAATACGTGAAGTAAGGTTACAATAATTCTAGCACCAGAACAGCCTAGAGGATGACCTAAAGAAACTGCTCCTCCATTTACATTTATTTTGTCATTAGAAAGACCTAAAATTTTTGCATTGGCTAATCCTACTACAGAAAATGCTTCGTTAAATTCGAAGAAATCAATATCAGAAATAGCTAAGCCAGCTTTGTCTAAAGCCTTTGGAAGTGCTTTAGCTGGGGCTGTAGTAAACCATTTTGGCTCTTGTGCAGCATCGGCATAAGATTTTATGTAGGCTAATGGTGTAAGACCTAATTCATTTGCTTTTTCTTCACTCATTAATACTAATGCAGCGGCACCATCATTAATAGTTGAAGCATTTGCAGCCGTTACGGTTCCTTCTTTAGTAAAAACAGGTGCTAAAGCAGGAATTTTATCTAATTTTACATTAGTGAATTCTTCATCTTTGGTAACAAGAATCGGCTCTCCTTTTCTTTGAGGTACTTCCACTGGAACAATCTCTGTATTAAATTTACCAGCTTCCCATGCAGCAGCAGCACGGTGATAAGATTGAATAGCAAAATTATCTTGGTCTTCTCTTGTGATATTATATTCTGTTGCACATAAATCAGCACATACTCCCATTGCATTGTTGTCATACGCATCGGTTAAACCATCTTTTTGCATACCATCAATTAGCGATGTTGGTCCAAATTTCACTCCATTTCTTAAATGTACGTAGTGTGGAATTAAACTCATGTTCTCCATACCGCCCGCCACTACAATTTGTGCGTCGCCAGCTAAAATAGCTTGTGCGCCTTGCATGACAGCTTTCATTCCGCTAGCACATACTTTATTTATCGTAGTACAAGCTACTTCATTTGAAAGACCAGCAAATAATGCCGCTTGACGTGCAGGTGCTTGTCCATTACCTGCCTGAACAACATTTCCCATTAATACTTCGTCAACTAATGCAGGATCTAAATTTATTTTATGTAAAGCACCTTTAATAGCTGCTGCTCCTAATTTTGTGGCAGGCACACTTGATAAAGCGCCCATAAAACTTCCAATAGGTGTTCTAACAGCCGATACAATAACTACTTTTTTGCTCATTTTAATTATGTTTTATTTTTGCGAAAGTAATTAATTAATGTGTAATAGTAAAGTAAAAAAGGATATTTGACATATAATTGTACATTATATATTTGAAAACTTAAATAAATGAAAGATTACCTTGTGTTGTATATAGTTGATATATAGTGTATTTATGAAATAATGCTAAAAAAAAAGTAAAAAGTGTTGGAATTATTATAATGTTATGCTACATTTGCAACCGCAAAAAAAGTTAAGTTCTTTATACTAAAAACAATAGGAGAGGTGCCGGAGTGGTAACGGAGCAGATTGCTAATCTGTCATCGGGTAACCGATGCCAGGGTTCGAGTCCCTGTCTCTCCGCTTTTTTGTTTTCGGGGTGTAGCGTAGCCCGGTTATCGCGCCTGGTTTGGGACCAGGAGGTCGCAGGTTCGAATCCTGCCACCCCGACAATTTTCAACCGTATTTAGTTGAAATAAAAAATAATGGTCTCGTAGCTCAGCTGGATAGAGCAACTGCCTTCTAAGCAGTAGGTCTCAGGTTCGAATCCTGACGGGATCACAAAAAGCCTAGCATTTGCTAGGCTTTTTTGTTAGATATTAATTCAAGTTAAATACAGAGAGTACAGGAAGAGCATTGGAATTAAAGTCCCATAATGCTTGGTTTTCCCAAGAAGAACCATTTGTGGCAGTAGGTCCTCTGAATGCAATCCACTCTGCTCCCCAATAGCAATATCCCAAACCATTTGAACTTTGTTTCATGATGTTGTGAATAGCCGTTAAAAAATCTTTTTGACCTATTTCAGTCGCTGGATAGGCGTTAATTAATTGATTTTGAAGACCTACAATATTATTTGTATAGTCATTATAATTCAGTGTAAATGGGTAAGCTGTTTCTGCAATCAGTACTTTTTTATTATATGTTTGTCCTAATTGATTGATTGTGGTTTGTAGATTATCTAAACTTTGGCCGTGCCAAATAGGGTAATAGGAGAGTCCTATGTAATCGTAATTAAGATTATTAACTTTATTGAAAAAATAATCAGCTCCGGTAAGCCCTGCATAATGCAACATGATTTTAGTTGTATTAGATTTTTGCCTTACACTAGTAATGGCAGTATTTACTAATTCTAAGTATTGCGTTTCGTTACTTGATATTTTTCCTTCAGGCCAAAGCATTCCATCATTTGTTTCGTTACCAATTTGGATAATATCGGGATTAATTTCATCCATGATTTGAGAAGTGTAGGCAGAAACGGCATTACGTAAATTAGTGAAATTCATATTTTGCCAACTTGCTGGCTTGGTTTGCGCACTAGGATCTGCCCATGTGTCGGAATAATGAACAGTTAGCCATATTTTTAGTCCTAATTGTCTACATCGATTACTTAGCGTTTTTACTTCTGCTAATCCAGAATGTAAGTCGGAAGGAGTGTGCCAAAGGCGTAATCTAATTGTATTACATCCTGAATTTTTAAGTGTAAGTAGTGGGTCTTGTATTTGATTATTGTTTTTATATAGCCCATTTTCACTTTCAATTAATGGTAAAAATGACATATCAGCAGCTTTAAAAAAAAGATTGGGTATAGTTGTATTTGTCTCTTCATTGTTCGATGAACAGGAATATAAAATTGAAAAAAGAATACTACATATAACTTTATGCATACTGTATTTTATTTAGAGTTCTAATAAAAATCAAATATATACTTTCTAATTTAATTGTTTAAAAAAAAAGCTATTTCAATTAAGAAATAGCTTTTAAAAACGTTTTATACTTGTAGCTGTTTACCAAGCCAAATTAATTTTTAATTCAAATTCGTCATTAATAGTCTTGTCTCCTAAATCAGTGAAAAAACTACCTGAACCATATTTAATGTCATATTTTGTACGGTCAATTTTAACTACAGTAGATGCAGTATTACCATTGATAACAATGTCAAAAGTAACTGGTTTAGTAATGCCTTTGATAGTTAAATCTGCCGTTACTGTGTAGTTAGTTTTGTTTTTTGTGCTGATGTTTTTGAATACTAAAGTAGCAGTTTTGAATTTATCAACACCAAAGAAATCTTCAGCTTTTAAATGTCCGTCTAATTTTTCTTTCCATTCTCCTTTTAAATCAGTTGTATTAATAGTTGTCATGTCAACTGTGAACGAACCGCCTTTTAAGTAACCATTTTTGAATGTTAAGTTTCCTTCTTTGAAATCAATAGTTCCTGAATGTTCACCAGTTACTTTTTTACCTGTCCAGTTGATTGTACTTTTAGAAACATTGATTTTTTTTGTTTGTGCTGTAGCTGAAAAAGTCACTAAAGCTACAAGTGCTAATGCAATTGATTTTAAATTTCTCATGATTAAAATATTTAGTTATTAAATTGTTTCAAATAATTCGGTTTCTGGTTTTCTTACTTTTGCTAAATGCTGTAATTGATCTTCTTCATGTCTGTAGCCAATTGTTGCTACTAATGACGCATTTAATCCTTTAGCAGATAAACCAAGAATGTCATTGTATTTTTGAGCTTCAAATCCTTCCATTGGTGTAACATCAATTTTTAATTCTGCTGCGGCACATAATAAGTTTCCTAATGCAAGATAGGTTTGTTTGGAAGTCCAAATATTCATTTGATCTTCAGGCATGTTTAAAATTGCATTTTTCATAAATGTTTTGTATCCGTCTAAAGCTTCAATAGGAATATTTCTTGTGTTTGCTGTATTTTCAAAAAAAGCATCAATATAAGCTTCGTCGATTTTTGATATATTGGCAAAAACTAATAAATGCGAAGCTTCTACAATTTGAGATTGCCCCCAAGAAGCTGTTTGTAATTGTGTTCTTAGTTCTGGATTTTCAACAATCAGTACTTTATAAGGTTGTAAACCATAAGCAGAAGCCGCTAATTGAATTGCTTTTTTTAAGGTTTGTAAGTCTGAATTGGATACTTTTTTAGAAGTGTCAAATTTTTTTGTGGCATAACGCCAATTTTGATGTTCGATAAATGTGCTCATAGTTTATATTAATTTCTGTATTTTTCTAATAATGTATTTAAAATAGTTAATTCTTCAAGGGTTAGTTTTTTACCTAAATTGCTTTCAAAAGTTTCTACAATTGGGTCTAGCAGTGTCAAAATGTCAAGTCCTTTTTGTGTAATAGTAACTTCCATTTTTCGTTTGTTAGCAGGGCAAACATTTCTATGTACCATTTCTTTAGCAACTAATTTATCAACCAGGCGAGTGGTGTTACTTGTTTTGGCAATCATACGTTCTTGTATAACGCACATATTCGCGGGCTTTCCTTTTTGTCCTCTTACAATTCGTAATACATTGTACTGCTCAGAAGATAAGTCATGCTTTTTTAACAATTCACTAAATTTATCATACACAACATGTTGTGTGTAAATTAGATTTAGAATTGTTTTCTTTTCTAATGGAATTTCCGAATTCGATTTGATGATTTCTTCAATTTTCATTTTCATCATATTTGTAGGTACAAATGTATGTATAATTTTTTATTTGTATATACAAATGTTATTAATTTTTTGTTAAATTTTTTATATCTTATTTCTTATTGTAAATTTGAGCAAAATTATACACTATGGACGTTAATCAAAAAGAGTGGTGGTCATCTTATTTAGCAACGGAAGATGCTGTTATTGTAGATGTTAGAACAGAAGAAGAATGTGCTAATGGGACTATTCCTGGATCTATAAATTTAGATATTTATAAAGGACAAGGATTTATCTATATGTTAGAAGAACTAAATCCTTCTAAAACTTATTTTGTGTATTGCCATGCGGGCGGAAGAAGTGCACAAGCTTGTGGCATCATGCGTCAGCTAGGATTTGAAAAAGTGTATAATCTAGTTGGAGGCATTTCTCAATGGGAAGGTCCTGTTGAATAAAAGTTAATACTATAATTTGGATGAAAAATATTAAACACAGCTTATTTTATGTTTTTGTAGTAGGGCTGTTTTCTGTTTTAATTTATTGGACCATTGATAATGGAAAATCATTAGAAAAGGGAAGGTATTTAAAAACAGTGACTTCTACTAATTCAGATTGGCAAGAGTTTATACATTCTTTGCATCATAATATTACACATCCGCTCGCTATTTTATTAGCCCAAATTGTTACTATTATTTTTGTAGCTCGTCTTTTTGGTTGGATATGCAAAAAAATAGGTCAACCTATGGTAATAGGTGAAATTCTTGCAGGGATTGTTTTAGGTCCTTCTTTCTTTGGGCATTATTTTCATGCGTATTCGTCTTTATTGTTTCCAGATTCGTCTCTGGATAATCTGAAATTTTTAAGCCAAATAGGTTTAATATTTTTCATGTATGTTGTGGGTATGGAATTGGATTTAAAAGTATTAAAAAATAAAGCGCAAGAGGCTGTTGTAATCAGTCATGCTAGTATAATTATTCCATTTACCTTAGGTTTATTATTAGCCTACACTATCTATACCCAGTATGCTCCTCCTGGTGTCGCTTTTTTATCCTTTGGATTGTTTTTAGGTATTGCTATGAGTATTACGGCCTTTCCAGTATTGGCGCGTATCGTTCAAGAAAGAGGTTTAAATAAAACACGAATTGGAGCTATGGTAATTACCTGTGCTGCAGCCGATGATATTACAGCTTGGTGTATTTTAGCAGGTGTAATTGCTATTGTAAAAGCAGGGTCAATTACCAGCTCGTTGTATATAATTGTGCTGTCATTTATTTATGTGGTAGCTATGTTCAAGTTGGTCAAGCCTTTCTTAAAACGAATTGGAAATTTATTTGACTCACAAGAAAAAATTACAAAACCGGTTGTAGCAATTTTCTTTTTAACATTATTAATATCATCCTATTTAACTGAAGTTATAGGTATTCATGCCCTTTTTGGTGCTTTTGTAGCGGGTGTAATTATGCCAGAAAACATGAAATTTAGAGCCATCTTTATTGAAAAGATAGAAGATGTATCTTTAGTTGTGTTATTGCCTTTGTTTTTTGTATTTACAGGTTTACGTACAGAAATTGGTCTATTGAATAATATAGAATTATGGAAAGTATGTGGGTTGATTATTGCTGTTGCTGTAATTGGTAAGTTTCTAGGTAGTACATTAACCGCTAAGTTTGTAGGGCAAAATTGGCGCGATAGCTTAACAATAGGGGCTTTAATGAATACAAGAGGTTTAATGGAACTTGTTGTATTAAACATTGGATATGATTTAGGTGTCTTGACTAAGGAAGTATTTGCTATGATGGTTATTATGGCTTTAGCTACCACTTTTATGACGGGTCCAGCCCTGAATTTAATCGATTTTATATTTAAACGCAGAAAAAATATAGTACCACAAGAAGCGTTGAACAATGCGTATAAAGTGCTGCTTTCTTTTGAGAATCCTGAGGAAGGAAAAACGTTAATAAAAGTAGCCTCTAATTTTATGTCTACCAAAGAAGAAAAACAAGCCGTTACTGCCATGTATATTTCTTCTACAAATGAAATCAATCCGTATAAGATTGAAGAGTATGAAAAAGAAAGCTTTAAACCTGTATTAAAGGAAGCAGAAAAAACAAATACTAAAGTAACTACACTTTTCAAAGCGTCAAGAGATATTGATGCCGATGTTGTTGATGTGGCCAATAAAGGAGCTTTTGATTTTGTAATTATTAATATAGGTGCATCTATTTTTGAAGGTACCGTTTTAGGTAAAATTTTAGGTATTACATCTAAGATTATTAATCCTGAAAATTTATTAAATACATTTACAGGAAAAGAAAAATTATTTGAAAGTAATTATTTTGACGATAAAACACAGGCAATCATTTCTAAAACAGAGGCGCCCTTAGGTGTTTTTGTAGACAAAAATCTAACAAAAACTGAAAACATATCGGTTATTTTATTCAATAAAGAAGATCAATTTTTGTTAGAATATGTGAAACGTCTTAAGAAAAATTCGACAGCTAAAATTTCTATTTTTGATACTTATGAAGTAATGAACGATAACAACAAGGTGGTTCATGAGAATGTAAAAGTAGTTCACTCGTCAAAATTAGAAAAAGACTTTTTAAAAGAACAAGACTTGTTGATTTTGAGTATGGACAGTTGGAAAAAACTAATAGATACTCGTAGTGTGTGGTTAAATAATACCCCATCGCTATTAATAATAAAACCTTAATTTACATGTTGCAAATTGGCACTTATCATACCTTAAAAACTGCGAGAGCAACAAAAGTGGGTCTTTTTTTAGTTAACGAAACGGAAGAAGTATTGTTACCCAATAAATATGTACCAGCTGAATATCATATAGGTGATGATTTAACTGTTTTCATCTATTTAGATCATGAAGAACGTCCCGTTGCTACGACACTTAAGCCTTATATTACACTTAATGAATTTGCTGTATTAAAAGTAAATTATACCAATAGTTTTGGTGCATTTTTAGATTGGGGTTTAGAAAAAGATTTGTTTGTTCCTTTCAAAGAGCAAGCCCGTCCAATGGAAAAAGACAAACGTTATGTGGTGTTTCTTTATTTAGATGAAAAAACAAACCGCTTAGTAGCGTCTAGTAAAATAAATCAGTTTTTAGAGCAAGAAGAAATCGATTTAATGGTTAATCAAGAAGTGAATTTAATGGTTTCACACATCACAGATGCGGGAATTAACGTTATTATTAATGGTTTGTATAAAGGGTTAGCTTATAAAAACGAAGTGTATGAAACTGTTTCACCAGGATATAAAACAAAAGGATATATAAAACAAATTAGACCAGATGGTAAAATTGATGTTTCCTTTCAAAAACTTGGTTTTGAAGTTATAGACGATTCTGCAAAGCACGTTCTACAAGCCTTAAAAGATAATAAAGGTTTTCTAAAATTGACAGATAATAGTCATCCAGAGGAAATAAAAACGGTTTTGAAGATGAGTAAAAAAACCTTCAAAAAAGCTATTGGTAGTTTGTATAAACAAAAACAAATTGATTTAAAAGCAGACGGAATTTATTTACTTTAATTATTCGCCGCCACTCCCTTCATCACTATTGTCTAATTTTACAGGATAATTTCCAAATAAGGCTAGGAATTTCTTGGTTTGATAAGTTCTATAGGACATTTTGTTGGATAAGCAAATAATGGTTAAACTGTCGTTTTTCATGGTAATATATGACGAAGTGTTTCCGTGCCACCATCCGTTATGATACGTTAATGTAGGCGCCTCTTTCCATTCTCTTAGACGAATTCCTAAACCATAATTTTTTTCACCTTTCGATTCATAACTATAGCCTTTGTATATTTCTTTTTGTAATGCTTTGCTGTAAAAATTTTCAGAATATGTGGCCAAATCAAATTTTAATAAATCGCGAGGTGTAGAATAAATATTTTTATCGCCATACACTAAATCTAAATGGTCAAATGCTAAACGCATTCTATTGGCTTTATAAGTTTGGCTTACCGTGTCATGATGTTTTTCATAATCAAAAACAAAGGTGTTTTTCATTCCTAAAGGTTTGAAAAGTAATTCTTGCATCGCTTCATGATAACGCATGCCTGAAACTTTTTCTATTATTAATGCTAATAAAGCGTAATTGGTGTTGCAATATGAAAAACGTGTACCAGGTTTAGATTCTAAATGAATTTTACCTGAATTGATTAAGTTTAATATGTCTTGATTGGTAATTCGTTTTTTTCGGTCCCATTTTACATCTGTTTCAATAAAATAACCATAATGTCTTAATCCACTACGGTGATTTAATAACATTCTAACTGTAATATCGTCAAAATAAAAATGGTCTAAATATTTAGAAACTTTATCGTCTAGTGCTATTTTTTCTGCATCAACCATTCGTAAAATAACAGAAGCAGTTAAGACTTTACTTACTGATGCGATGTGTAAGGGTTTGTTTTTATGAATAGAATCTTTTCGCTCTATATAAGCTAACCCTTGATAGTTTTCGTATAAAATTTTACCGTTTTTGGCTACTAAAAATGAACCAAAATAATCTTTATTTCCAATAAGTTTTTTATAGTAAAAAGCAATGTCGTTTTTCTTCTTAGCTACATAATTGGCATCTAGCGGATTGAAAGTAACAAAGAAGTCGCTATCACTGTTTTGAGTATTGTTGTTTAATGAAAACGTTTTACTGTTACTTTTATCGTTGCAAGACACTAATAAAAAAAGAAGCGGCAGATAGTATAGTTTAAATTTCATTATTTTAGTACTTCTGTAAGGGGATTATATTTTTAAATTCGGTCACAAAAATATCTTTTTTTTTCGGAGAAATAAATAGTACATTAAATTTATTATCACAACTTATTAACCATTTTTATATAAGGTGTTTCATTCAGTTTTGTTTTTTAATGTCTTAAAATTAAACTAAATTTGTAACAGAAAAATTAAATCTCAGTAAAATAATTCATTTATGAGTACGATAGCATGGAAAACAGTCAAAGAATTTGACGACATAACCTATAAAAAATGTAATGGTGTAGCCCGAATTGCTTTCAATAGACCCGATGTTAGAAATGCATTCAGACCCAAAACTACTTCAGAATTATTAGATGCTTTTAAAGACGCACACGAAGATACATCTATAGGTGTGGTTTTATTGTCAGCAGAAGGCCCTTCTACTAAAGACGGTATATGGTCTTTTTGTAGTGGTGGTGATCAAAAAGCAAGAGGAAAGCAAGGTTACGTTGGCGAAGATGGTTACCATCGTTTAAATATTTTAGAAGTTCAACGTTTAATTCGTTTTATGCCAAAGGCAGTTATTGCGGTTGTTCCGGGTTGGGCTGTTGGTGGAGGTCATTCCTTACATGTGGTTTGTGATTTAACGTTAGCCAGTAAAGAACATGCTATTTTTAAACAAACAGATGCAGATGTAACTAGTTTTGATGGCGGCTATGGTTCGGCGTATTTAGCTAAAATGGTAGGGCAAAAGAAAGCAAGAGAAATTTTCTTTTTAGGAAGAAATTACTCGGCACAAGAAGCTTATGAAATGGGTATGGTAAACGCTGTTATTCCTCATGAGGAACTAGAAAACACAGCGTATGAATGGGCGCAAGAGATTTTGGCTAAATCACCTATTTCTATTAAGATGTTAAAATTTGCAATGAATTTAACCGATGATGGTATGGTGGGGCAGCAAGTTTTTGCAGGTGAAGCAACTCGTTTGGCTTATATGAGTGATGAAGCAATTGAAGGCAGAAATGCCTTTTTGGAAAAACGTAAACCTAATTTTGAGAAAAAGTATATTCCATAAGTGGTAATGGATGATAAGTGATGGGTAATTGGTTAAAGATAAAATAAAACCTGAAACAAAAATAATAAAAATGAAAAACTGGATTCAAGCGGCACGATTGCGAACATTGCCTCTTTCAATTTCTGGAATTATTGTTGGCAGCGCTTATGCGTATTACCAAAACCAATTTGACTGGAAAATTTTTGTTTTAGCAGTAGCGACTACATTATCCTTTCAAATTTTATCCAATTTTGCAAATGATTATGGCGATGGGATAAAGGGGACTGATGAAAATAGAATAGGCGAAAAGCGTTTAGTGGCTTCTGGAGAAGTTTCGGCTTTACAAATGAAAAAAGCAGTTCAAATTATGGGTATAGTGTCATTCGTTTTTGCTTTGGTACTCATTTATATTTCTTTTGGTAAAGCTAATTTTTTATATTCTTTAGTGTTTTTACTTCTTGGAATTGCTTCAATTGTTGCGGCTATAAAATATACAGTGGGTAAAAAAGCCTATGGATATAGTGGTTTGGGTGATGTTTTTGTTTTTATTTTTTTTGGCTTAGTAGCTGTTTTAGGAAGTAATTTTTTATATACTAAAACATTAGATTGGAGATTAACGTTACCCGCAGTTTCTATTGGGTTACTTGCCACAGCGGTACTCAATTTAAATAACATGCGCGATATTGAAAACGATAAAAAAGCAGGTAAAAATACGTTGGTAGTTAAAATGGGATTAAAATGGGCAAAGACGTATCAAGAAGTAATTTTAGCATCTGGAATGGTTTGTTTCATGGTTTTTGCTCTATTGCTTAACACTTCTCTTACTCCTGTATTGATTGTTAATATACCAATAATTAAACATATGGGTAAAGTTCGAAAAGCTGAAAAATATGAAGATTTTGAACCCGAACTCAAAAAAGTAGCCTTAAGCACTTTTGCATTAAGTATTTTATTTTGGATAACTATAGTCTTTCTGAACTAATTACTTTTTAATAATCACTTTTTACTAAAATAAAAACTATGAAAATAACATTTTACGGACATGCATGTGTTGGAATTCAAGTAAACGGCGTACATATTTTAGTTGATCCCTTTATTACAGGAAATCCTAAAGCGACGCAAATCGATAGTAATACCTTAGAAGCCGATTATATTTTGGTTACACATGCGCATCAAGATCATATTTTAGATGTTGAAGCCATTGCAAAACGCACAGACGCAGTCATCGTTTCAAATTATGAAATTGCCTCTTATTTTGGTAACAAAGGATTAAATTACCATCCAATGAATCATGGCGGAAGTTGGGAATTTGAATTTGGTACGGTAAAATATGTCAATGCTATTCATACTTCATCTTTTCCTGATGGAAGTTACGGCGGGCAACCGGGTGGATTTGTAATTGAAGGTGAGCATAAAAACATTTATATTGCAGGAGATACAGCATTAAGTATGGATATGAAATTAATTCCTTTGCGCACGCAATTAGATTTAGCCGTTTTGCCGATAGGAAATAATTTCACAATGGGTGTTGATGACGCTATTATTGCTTCTGATTTTGTGGCTTGTGACAAAGTATTAGGGTATCACTTTGATACTTTTGGATACATTGAAATTTCTCATGAAGAAGCCAAACGTAAGTTCTTTGAGAAAGGAAAAGATTTAATGCTATTAGCAATTGGTGAAAGCATTGATTTATAACTATTGGTACCAAATTTGCTAATACACATTAAAACTATTTACATGATTAATAAGCTAGTTGCACTATTATTTTTAACTGCCTTTTTTTCCTACGCTCAGCAAGATGGGTTTTGGGATAAAGAACGTGCATTTACAAAAGAAATTAAACTTGGTTCAGGAAACCGAGTAGTAGTTAAAATTGATGATTTACCTGAAGGAGCATCAGAATTTGTGTATCGCATTAGTTTGATAGATGAAAATAGCAAAATAACCAACAGTTTAGCCTCTGTTTTAAAAATGATTCCCGATCCCACAGGAATAAGCCAAGGAACAGCAGGTGCAATAACGTTAACCAATTCATTTTCTGGTGATGATACGTGTTTGTTTGGTATTTTTACATCTGAAAAAAGCAGCAATCAATTTTTAGTCGATGGTAAGTTTGATAAAGCTTGTTATGCCATTAAAGAGCCCGTTAACAAAGACAGTAAGGTAATTTCCATTAAAAACACGAAATGTTTTGATAATGCACCCCATCTTTGGTTTGCTTTCGAAAATAAAAATTGGGTATTATCAACTAAAATTGTTTTAGAGGTTGTGGCATGGGTTGATGTTAAAGCAAGTCGTGGTTGGAATTTAGAAACAAAAAAAGAACTAATTTCAATTGGAAAAAAACTAGAATGGTACAAAAAATCGCCAAATCAAGATGTCTTTTTAGCACAATTCATTACAATTTTTACAGAAAAATATAAATTTTCAGAGTTTCAACAATTAATACCTATTGAAAAAATAAAAGCAATAAAGGAAGTTCAGGAAATTGCTTTAAAGAAATCGAATCAATATGAAAGTTATTTGAATACCATTCGAGTAGATGCAGTTAAGTTGTACAATGAAAATAAAGTAGATAAAGCGATTTCAAAAATTCATGATGAAATTATTTTTAATAAAGCTGCTACTGCTGTCGATTATGGTTTATTGGGGCATTTTTATTTGTTTTCAAAACAATTTACTAAAGCAGAGGAATATTTAAATAAAGCGATAGCATTAGAAAAAACAGATTTAACACATCAGTTAAATTTAGCGCATGTGTATGTATTTACAGACCGTGTCTCGGAGGCAAAAGACATACATAATCAATTTAAAACACAAAATATAACTTCACAAGTAAGTTGGGTAAATCAAACTAAATCTGATTTTTCTGAATTTGAAAAGAAAGGTTTTCCAACGGCTAATTTTAAAAAAATAATACGAATTCTTGAATAAATAGCAATAACAATGGCAATAGCAATGCAATAGTAATGAAAGCAACCTACAGAAAACACATTTTGCAGTTTAAAAGACCAAGTGGCACCTCGCGGGGTGTTATGACTGAAAAAGAAACATGGTTTTTGATTCTCGAGGCTAACGGCAAAAGAGGTATAGGGGAGTGTGGCTTGTTGCGTGGCTTGTCTATTGACGATCGCCCAGAGTATGAAGAAAAACTACAATGGGTTTGTGAAAATATTCATTTAGGAAAAGACAGCCTTTGGGAAGCCTTAAAAGAATTTCCTTCGATTCAATTTGGGGTAGAAATGGCATTTTTATCTTTAGAAAGTGAAACACCGTTTCTTTTGTTTCCGTCTGCGTTTACAAAGGGTGAACAAGCTATTTCTATAAATGGTTTGGTGTGGATGGGTGAGCCTGAATTCATGAAAACACAAATTGAAGAAAAATTATCTGACGGATTTAAATGTATAAAATTGAAAATAGGGGCCATAGATTTTCAACAGGAGTTAGATTTATTGGCTTTTATTCGATCCCATTTTGATGAAAAAATCATAGAGTTACGTGTAGATGCAAACGGAGCTTTTACTGAAAGTGAAGCGTTACATAAGCTGAATCAATTAGCTGTATATAAATTACATAGCATAGAACAGCCCATTCAAAAAGGTCAAGAAAAAATAATGGCTAAGCTGTGTAAACAAACCCCTTTTCCTATTGCTTTAGATGAAGAGTTAATAGGTGTTTTTGAGTATGACGAAAAAGTAAAATTATTAGACACTATTCAACCCCATTATATTATTTTGAAGCCTAGTTTGATAGGAGGGATAAAAGGTAGTTTAGAATGGATAGCGCTAGCTGAAGAACGAAACATAGGTTGGTGGATTACTTCTGCGTTAGAAAGTAATATAGGTTTAAATGCTATTGCACAATTTACGTTTACCTTAAATAATATGATGCCTCAAGGTTTAGGAACGGGTGGATTGTACACTAATAATTTTACATGTCCTTTAGTCATAAAACAAGGACAATTATGGTATGATTTCAGTGAGATATGGGAGGTTGATCAATTAGCATTTTAGTAAATCTTTTTTACTACTCCGTGATTCTTTGTGTTTTCTTAGTGTAACTTTGTGTTATAAATTATAAATTATAAATTACGATTTACGTTTTAGGAATTACAAATAAGTAATAACAAATTGGGAATTACGAAATTTTAAAATGCTTTATACAACTGAGTACAGAACACTGAAAGTAGGTTTACAATTTATGCATATTACCCGCTAAGGTTTCAATGAAATTTGAAATAGGCCCTTTAACCATCATGGCCATCATGGCATTAAATTCACCTTCAAAAAATAATTGTACGGCACAAGATTCATCTGTTAAGGTATCAATTGTAGCGGTTAATGAAAAAGGTAATTTATCACTTGCAGCACCTAATTTTACTAACGAATTTGGCGTTTGTTCTTTTAAACGTAATTTTATTTCTGGCATGCCTTTTAATCCAAAAATAAAATCTGTAGGAGCTGTTACTTCAAATTTTGCAATGTTTTCAGGCATTAATTTTTCATACTGTTTTACATCAATTAATGCATTAAATATATATGATGCAGATTTTTCTACCGTTACTTTTTTACTTTCTAAATTCATGTTTTTTTTGTTAGATGTTAGATGTTCGTTGTTCGTTGTTCGTTGTTCGTTGTTCGTTGTTGGGTTTATTTACCAATTACCCATTACCCTTTATTAGCTGTATCACAGAGTTTCACAAAGTTTCCACAAAAGACACAAAATTAAATATTAATTATCCATTATCAACTCCCCATTCAGCTGGATTAGCATTCCAAGCTTGCAATGTTTCTAATTCATTTTCAGATACGTATTTTTTATCTATCGCTTTTTGGAGTAAGTTATCGTAATTACTTAATGTATAGACATCTAAATTAGCTTCTTTTATTTTCTCTTCAGAAATAGGAAACCCGTATGTAAATATAGCAGCCATTCCCTTAACAATTGCCCCTTCATTACGTAAAGCTTCAACAGCTAATAAGCTGCTTCCGCCTGTAGAAATCAAATCTTCTACTACAACTACGTTTTGTCCTTTTTGTAAAAAACCTTCAACTTGGTTTTGTCTGCCGTGTTTTTTTGGTTCAGGTCTTACGTAAACAAAAGGCAATCCCATGGCTTCGGCTACTAAAATTCCAATGCCAATAGCGCCTGTTGCTACACCTGCGATCACGTCTGGTTTGCCAAATTTCGCTTCAATTTGTTTCACGAATTCATCTCTTACATAATTTCTAACGGCTGGAAATGAAAGGATTACGCGGTTGTCGCAATAAATGGGTGACTTCCAACCAGAAGCCCATGTAAAAGGATTTTTAGAATTCAGTTTAATTGCGTTTATTTGTAAAAGCAATTCTGCGGTTTGCTGTGCTGTATTAGTATTAAATATCATAGTGCAAATGTATAAAGTTTTTGTGAACGACAAACCACTTTTTTTAACAAATAAGGTGGAGAAGGAGACAAATTTTAGAATTTATTTATTGGAAACAGTAAATATTAGAAAAGTGATTTCTGAACTATTTTTAAATAAAATAGATAGTGCGCTTTTGTATCATCCAGATGAAAAATTGATTTTAAAGACATTAAAATCAAAAATGCCTGTTGCTAAAGCGGGTGGAGGATTGGTGTACAATAAAAAAGGTGAGGTGTTGTTTATTTTTAGAAATGGTAAATGGGATTTGCCAAAAGGAGGTATTGAAAAAAATGAAGAAATTGAAGATACAGCTATCAGAGAAGTCGAAGAAGAAACTGGGGTAAAAGGCTTAAAAATTATAGATAAATTACAAAAAACGTATCACATTTTTAAACGTAACGGGCGCTATAAACTCAAAATTACATATTGGTTTAAAATGCAAACCAATTTTACAGGACCAACTTGTCCGCAAGAAAAAGAAGGCATCTCAAAAGCGGTTTGGTTAAAACCCTCAGAAATTGAAGCCGCTTTAGGAAATTCTTATGAAAATATTAAATTGTTGTTTGAAAGTGAGAAAGTGGTATAGTTTTTTTAGAAAAATGACAAATAAAGAAATTGAAAATGCAATTTCAAAAGTAGAAGGAATTGTGAAGGTATGACTGTCAATGAGCGACTTTATCATTCAGGTCTAATGGATGAATTTGATTTAGCCCTGAAGAACAACAAAGACAAAGCAAAATTAATTCTTGAACTTTTGAAAGTAGATAAATTATCAATTGATAAAATAGTAAAATAAGATATTTAATAAAATCAATATTCTTTACTCTATATTCTATATTCTATATTCTATATTCTATATTCTATTCCAAAACCCTATAAACAGGATATCGCATAAACTCTTTTTCAAAGTATTTTGAATGTTTGTACACCCAATATAATTGGTCGTTGCCATTTTCTGCGAAAGCTTTGTCGGTTTGTTTTTTTGTTTCGAATTCTTGTTTTAAAGTTGGGTTTTCCTCTAAAATTTGTTTGGCTACATCTTCAAAAACATAACTGGAATACCCTTCTTTTTGTTGCAAAATCGTATCGAAAAAATTCCAATTAAAATAGGAATCAACCGCTTCTGGTTCAAGGGTTTCTAATAAATATTTTATGCCTAATTGATTGGTTGAAATTTTATAGTCACCGGCTCTAAATTCCATTTTCTCTATATTTTTTGTTACGGTGGTATTATAATGTCCGTAATGCCCTTCGTACGCATTTTTTCCTGTTTGATAAGTGGCAATTGTATAGATTTCTACTTCAAAACTTTCATTTTGAGTAATAGGTGTCATTTCAATAGCGTTCAATTTTAATAATTCAATAATTTGCCATTGGCTTTGAGGCACCACATAATATTTCGGTATTGTCACAAATTTCGTTGGTTTATAGTTTCCGTAAAAAGGGATTTTCTTTGTAAATGGTTTATTTCTATCATAAAACAATCTGTCTTTTCCAGATAGTTCACTTGGTTTATAACCGCCTTCATATCCTTTAAAATCAATATAAGACACTTTTGTGGAATCAATTTCCCAATGCAATGGATATTGATTTCCAACTTTATATTC
The DNA here is from genome assembly GCF_031326205.1 of Flavobacterium sp. 20NA77.7. Taxonomy (NCBI): domain Bacteria; kingdom Pseudomonadati; phylum Bacteroidota; class Flavobacteriia; order Flavobacteriales; family Flavobacteriaceae; genus Flavobacterium; species Flavobacterium nakdongense. The sequence continues at coordinate 969,267 of NZ_CP133721.1, forward strand.
TTCTAAATTGGCTTTTCTTACTTGTTTTATTTTTTCCCAATTTGTATCAGTATAATTAATTGCTGTAACCATAAATTCATAAGTCGTTTTCACTCTATCTTTATATGGCTTTAACATATGTGTTTCAGGTACAAAACCTAAGGTATTAAATAAAGTAGTGTAACCAGTAGCATAACGTGGTGTATCGGTAAATTGTTCGTATCCTAAATCAGGTTTTGCACCGTGAATGTTGACATACGGAATCACGTCAATTTTCTTTTTCTGCATGTCTTTTACCATTTCTGGATACATTTCATTTTTGAAAAAGTTGCCTAATTTCTCACCTAATCGTTCGTGTTGTGTGGCAATACAAGTGAAAGTATATTGATAATCGGCGCCATTTGAAACATGATTATCTAAAAACACATCGGGTTGTACAAGATGAAATAAGGCTTGAAAACTTCTGGAATTTCGGGTGTCCGATTTAATAAAATCTCTATTTAAGTCATAGTTTCGGCCATTACCTCTAAAACCGTATGCTTCAGGACCATTCTGATTTGCTCGAGAATATGAATTTCTGTTCAGCATACCGTCAATATTGTATACAGGTATAGCAGCAACTAATGTGTTTTTTGGAATAGCAATTTTTTGTAAAGCTAAATCACGAAACAAAATCATAGTCGCATCAATACCATCAGGCTCGCCTGGGTGAATGCCGTTATTAATAAGTATTTTTGCTTTTTGCTTTGTATAGTCAAAATTTTTGGCAGCCGAAAACAAAATAAGATGCAATGGTTTGCCGCTGTCGGTAATTCCCATTTCCTGAAATGTAATGGTTTCAAATGCAGCATCTAATTTTTTATAAAAAGCAATGCATTCTTCATAGGTTGCAGATTGATTTCCATTTCCGTTTTCAAAAGTAGTATTCCAATTTTGTTGTGCGAAACAAAACGCAGTGCTTACAAAGCAAAAAAGGTATTTGAACATAATTTTATTTTTTTAATACTGAAGCAGGAACTAATCCAGAAATATCGCCACCATTTCTAAGCACATCTCTAACAATACTTGAAGATATAAATGAAGTTTTAGCAGCTGTAAGCAAGAAAACAGTTTCTATTTTAGATAAAGTTTGATTAGTATGTGCAATAGCTTTTTCAAATTCAAAATCTGCTGGATTTCTGAGTCCTCGTAAAATAAAATCAGCTTTTTCTTTTTTACATAAATCTATAGTTAAGCCAGAATATGTAATAACTTTTACTTTTGTTTCACCTTTAAATGCTTCTTCAATGAATTGTTTTCGGTCTTCCAAGTTAAACATGTATTTTTTATCAGCATTAACACCAATGGCTACAATTACTTCATCAAATAATGAAACGCCTCTTTTAATGATGTCAAAATGTCCGTTTGTTATAGGGTCAAAAGAACCTGGAAATACAGCTTTTTTCATTTTTAAATTCGTTAAATATTATTTTTCCCAAATGGGTTTTCTGTCCAAAGCTAATTTTATTTCATTATCTAATAAATCGGCAAAATTCATACCAGCAAATGCCGCTTGTTGCGGAAATATACTTTGTGGACTTAGCCCAGGATTGGTATTGATTTCAATAAAATGAGGAATACCATCCATAATGATGAAATCGGTTCTAGAAAATCCTTGCATCCCTAATGAATCATATACTTTAATAGCCGTTTCCTTGACAAGTTGTTCTACTTCAACTGAAATACGTGCAGGAGTTATTTCTTCAGATTTTCCTAAATATTTCGCTTCATAATCAAAAAAAGCATTTTTAGGTATTATTTCTGTAATTCCTAATACAGTTGTAACGCCTTTGTATTTTAAAACACCAACAGAAATTTCGGTTCCTTTTAAATAAGATTCCAATAAAATGTCTTTATCTTCCGCAAAAGCAAAAGCTAATGCTTTATCAAATTCGCTAGGGTTTTGTACCATAGATACACCTAAACTACTCCCAGATTGATTTGGTTTCACAAAAAAAGGTAAGCCCAATTCTGCCATTACATCATCAACATGAATAGGCATGCCTTCTGTTAAATAAATCGATTTTGCTCGTGGAATATTAAATTTACTTAGTACGGATAATGTATCGCGTTTATTAAACGTTAGACTGCTCTGATAGAAGTTGCAACCTGTATAGGGTAAATTTACAAGTTCCCAATAGGCTTGCATGTGTCCGTCTTCGCCAGGTGTACCATGAATCGTGTTTACTACTACATCAAAAGTTATTTTTTGGTCATCAATAGTAACTGAAAAATCGGCACGATTTATGTCGTATTTTTTATCATTTAAAAGCACATTCCAAGAATCGGATACTATATGTACTTCATAAATATGGTATTTGGTTTTATCAAGGTGATTTAAGATTAATTGGCCACTTCTCAAAGAAATGACTGATTCATCTGAATATCCGCCCATTACAACGGCTATGTTCCTCATACTATTCTAAATTTTGGTGTAACAAATTTATTATATTTTGTGGACTAGTAAACAATAAATTTGAAAATAAATTATTTTAGCGGTTCATACGTTAAAAAATAGTACAACAATAAAGAAAATCATTACTTTTGCTAAAATTTATTTCTATGAGTTTAAAAAGATTTTTAACCAGTTCTGCCTTTTTTAAAAATTTAGTTGTAGCACTAGTAATCGTAATCGTATTTTTATTTGCTATCGTTAAGTTTCTTGATTTTAGTACCAATCACGGGGAAGAAATAAACGTACCAGATATTACTAAAATGAAACTTGAAGTAGCAGAAGAAAAGTTAGATGAAGAGGGTTTAGAAGTTTTTTTATTAGACACGGTTGATTTTAAACCTGAATTTCCACCTTATACAATTGTTGAACAGGATCCACGTCCAGGTTCTAAAGTAAAAGATGGAAGAAAAATATATGTAAAATTAAACGCGGGTGGATTTTCAACCGTTACTTTACCTGATTTAATTAATAAAACGTTCCGTCAAGCCGCTAATACAATTAGAACATTAGGTTTACAAGAAGGAAAGTTAAAATACGTACCAAACATTGCTAAAGATGTCGTTTTAGAAATACATCAGAATGGTAAAAAATTAAAAGCAGGAGATAAAATACTTAAAAACTCTACCATTGATTTTGTATTAGGAGATGGAAAAGAATTGTTTTCAGATGAAAATGATTCGATTCCAAGTCAAGAACAAGATTCCATAGAATAATGATGCAAAATTTTGTTGAACCACAAGACTTTGATGATGACTTATATGAGCATCATCGGTTTGAAGTAGCTAAAGGGCAACAGACCTTAAGAATCGATAAGTTTTTAATGAATGTTATCGAAAATACAACCCGAAATAAAATTCAAAAAGCAGCAGATTCTGGTTTTATTTTTGTTAATGATATACCCGTAAAATCGAATTATAAGGTAAAACCGAATGATGTCGTTCGAGTGCTTTTAGAACATCCACCTTACGAACATTTATTAAAAGGTGAAAACATACCTATTGATATTGTTTATGAAGACGATCAAGTGCTTGTTGTGAATAAACCAGCGGGTATGGTTGTGCATCCAGGACACGGAAATTATTCAGGAACATTGGTTAATGCATTGGCTTATCATTTTGATAATTTACCCATGAACAGTAGTGAACGTCCAGGATTAGTTCACCGAATAGATAAAGATACTTCAGGATTATTAGTAGTGGCTAAAACAGAATTAGCAATGGCTCATTTAACCCAACAATTTGCTGATAAAACTTCAGAAAGAGAATATGTGGCTATTGTTTGGGGAAATATTGAAGAAGAGGAAGGTACTATAGAAGGAAATATAGATAGACACAATACAAATCGTATGCAAATGGCTGTTTTTCCTGATGGTGAAAAAGGGAAACCAGCCGTTACACATTATAAAGTTTTGGAACGTTTAGGTTATGTTACCGTGGTTTCCTGTCAATTAGAAACAGGTCGTACGCATCAAATTAGAGTGCATATGAAATACATCGGACACACACTTTTTAATGATGAGCGTTATGGGGGTGACCAAATTTTGAAAGGCACTACATTTACAAAATATAAACAGTTTGTTGAAAATTGTTTTAAAGTTTTACCACGACAAGCACTTCATGCGAAAACATTAGGTTTTGAACACCCAACAACAGGTGAGTTTTTACGTTTTACTTCGGAGATTCCTTCAGATATTCAAGTATGTATTGAAAAATGGCGTAATTACTCCAAAGCAGTTCAATTGAATGAAGAATAATTAATTTATATGGATTACCAATCCTAATCCTCCTTGTCTGCCATTGTAAAAAGGAGTAATCATAGTTGTTGTTTTGGAATTAGATTTGAATATTTTTTCTGTAATGAAAGGATGTATCCAATAGGCCATTTTTGTACTTAAAATACCTATTCCAGCTCCCATAACAACATCTGAAAACCAGTGTCTTTGATTGTACATTCTGAAAAAACCTGTAGCTGTAGCAACTGCATAGCCTGATATTCCATACCAAATATTAACATCCTTATATTCTTGATATAAAAATTCAGCTCCTGCAAAAGCATTTGCGGTATGACCTGAAGGAAAAGAGTTGTTAGCGCTTCCATCTGGACGTTCAATTTTTGTGACTGATTTTAAAGTTAAAACCGATGTTGAAAGGATTAAATAAGACGTTGCCAAAATGATACTTCTGTCTTTAAACTTATTTTTTCCTTGAATTCCTATTAAATTTAATCCGTATACAGTTGCAGCAGGTGTATATTGAAAAAAATCATCAATAGTTAATCGCTTGTCAATATGTTCAGCTAATTCTTCTTTCGTATCATAATTCAATGTTTTTAAATAATCACTTTCTAAAGATACTATACCATACGTAATAAATGCAGCGGGTACAACAAGCTGTTTATAATTAAATTTTAGATTTTTATCCTTTATAATTGTTAAGCTATCTTTTGATTTTAATACTTGCGAGAATATTAGTATTGGAGCTATAATCAAACCAATTAATATTGTTTTTTTATACATACTGATGGATTATTTTCTTTGCAAAGCAAGTTGTATTTGGGAGTTGTTTTTATATATTTCGTAGCAAAATTAAGTATAAAAAAGAAATTCCTAAAAAATACTTTTTGATTTCGCTTTTTTTTTAATTATTCCTTAAATTGCATCACTTTTTAAAGCAAAATCAGAACATGGAAAACGTACAACCCTACCAACCTAAAAACAAAGTTAGAATTGTAACCGCAGCTTCGTTATTTGACGGACATGATGCGGCAATCAATATCATGCGTAGAATTATTCAAGCAACAGGTGTTGAAGTAATTCATTTAGGACATGATAGAAGTGTAGAAGAAGTTGTAAATACGGCTATTCAAGAAGATGCAAATGCAATTGCAATGACTTCTTATCAAGGAGGGCATAACGAATACTTTAAATATATGTATGATTTGCTTCAAGAAAAAGGAGCAGGGCATATCAAAATATTTGGTGGTGGTGGAGGTGTAATTCTTCCTTCAGAAATTGAAGAGTTGCATGCGTATGGTATAACCAAAATTTATTCTCCAGACGATGGCCGTGCTATGGGGTTACAAGGCATGATTAATGACTTGGTTCAGAAAGCTGACAGCCCCCTAACCCCCGAAGGGGGAATGGTAGGAGCAAATCCTAGTGAGAATCAAAAAAGATTAGAAGAAAAAAATGTAAATACAATTTCTCGTTTAATATCATTAGCCGAAAATTATCCAGATGATTTTCATAAGCTATTTCAAGCACCCCTTTCGGGGGCGGGGGTGGCTTCAGTCCCAGTTTTGGGAATTACGGGAACAGGAGGTGCAGGAAAATCCTCTTTAGTGGATGAATTAGTACGTCGTTTCTTAATTGATTTCCCAGAAAAAACGATTGGTTTAATTTCAGTTGATCCATCAAAACGTAAAACAGGTGGTGCGTTATTAGGTGACAGAATACGTATGAATGCGATTAATAACTCTCGCGTTTATATGCGTTCGTTAGCTACGCGTCAGTCTAATTTAGCATTATCGAAATATGTAGCAGAAGCCATTCAAGTGTTAAAAGCTGCTAAATATGATTTAATCATTCTAGAAACATCAGGAATTGGGCAATCGGACACAGAAATCCTTGATCATTCAGATGTTTCATTGTATGTAATGACACCTGAATTTGGTGCTGCAACACAATTAGAGAAAATCGATATGTTAGATTTTGCGGATTTAGTAGCTTTGAATAAATTTGACAAACGAGGTGCTTTAGATGCCATTCGTGATGTAAAAAAACAATACCAACGCAATCATAATCTCTGGGATGTTGATGCAGATACCATGCCTGTTTTTGGAACTATAGCTTCACAATTTAATGATCCAGGAATGAATACCTTATACAAGGCTATAATGGACAAAATCGTGGAAAAAACCGCTGGAAATTTAAAATCTACATTTGAAATTACGCGTGAAATGAGTGAGAAAATTTACGTAATTCCTCCTCACAGAACACGTTATTTATCTGAAATTGCAGAAAATAATAGAAAATACGACGAAACCGCTTTAACGCAAGTAGAAGTAGCTCAAAAATTATATGGTATTTTTAAAACTATTGAGTCGGTTAATGGTAATTTACCTCAAATTGACAAGGCTGGAATTATTGAAAGCTCTTTAAAAATAAATGATACTAATGAAGATTTTTTAAGATTATTATTGAAAGAATTTGACCGAGTAAAAATGAATTTAGATCCTTACAATTGGGAAATTCTTTTGACTTGGGAAGAAAAAGTCAATAAATATAAAAATCCTGTATATTCGTTTAAAGTTCGTGATAAAGAAATTAAAATAGATACACATACTGAATCTCTTTCACATTCTCAAATTCCAAAAGTAGCATTGCCAAAATACCAAGCTTGGGGCGATATTTTAAAATGGAATTTACAAGAAAATGTTCCTGGGGAATTTCCTTTTGCATCAGGACTATATCCATTTAAACGTGAAGGTGAAGATCCAACGCGAATGTTTGCAGGAGAAGGAGGGCCAGAACGAACGAACCGTCGTTTTCATTATGTGTCTTTGGGAATGCCTGCAAAACGTCTATCAACAGCATTCGACTCGGTAACCCTTTACGGAAATGACCCAGACCATAGACCTGATATTTATGGTAAAATTGGAAATGCTGGGGTTTCGATTTGTTGTTTAGATGACGCAAAAAAATTATACTCAGGTTTCGATTTGAGTCACCAAGCCACTTCAGTTTCTATGACAATTAATGGTCCAGCACCAATGTTGTTAGGTTTCTTCATGAATGCAGCAATTGATCAAAATTGTGAAAAATATATCAAAGAAAACGGTTTAGAATACGAAGTTGAGAAAAAGAAAATAGAATTGTATGATAAACAAGGCTTAGAGCGTCCAAGATATAATGGTGAATTGCCTGAAGGAAATAATGGATTAGGGCTGTTATTATTAGGTGTAACTGGTGATCAAGTTTTACCAGCCGACGTATATACAAAAATAAAAGCTGAAACGTTAGCACAAGTTCGTGGCACCGTTCAAGCGGATATTTTAAAAGAAGATCAAGCACAAAACACCTGTATTTTCTCTACCGAGTTCGCTTTGCGTTTGATGGGTGATGTACAAGAATATTTTATTAAGCAAAATGTACGTAACTTCTATTCCGTATCGATTTCTGGTTATCATATAGCAGAAGCAGGAGCAAATCCAATCACTCAATTAGCATTTACCTTGGCTAATGGTTTCACTTATGTGGAATATTATTTGAGTAGAGGAATGAATATCAATGATTTTGGTCCGAATTTATCGTTCTTCTTTTCAAACGGAATTGACCCTGAATATGCGGTTATTGGTCGTGTAGCACGAAAAATTTGGGCAAAAGCCATGAAAAATAAATATGGAGCTAATGAAAGAGCACAAATGTTGAAATACCATATTCAAACTTCAGGACGTTCATTACATGCACAAGAAATTGATTTCAACGATATTCGTACGACTTTACAAGCTTTATATGCCATTTACGACAACTGTAATTCTTTACATACCAATGCGTATGACGAGGCTATTACTACACCTACAGAAGAATCTGTGCGTCGTGCTATGGCTATTCAGCTAATTATCAATAAAGAATTAGGATTAGCTAAAAATGAAAACCCAATACAAGGTTCGTTTATTATTGAAGAATTAACGGATTTAGTTGAGCAAGCCGTTTTAGCTGAATTTGATAGAATTACAGAAAGAGGAGGGGTATTAGGTGCTATGGAAACCATGTATCAACGTTCTAAAATTCAAGAAGAATCATTGTATTATGAAACATTAAAACATACGGGCGAATTTCCTATAATTGGTGTAAATACATTTTTGAGTTCGAAAGGTTCGCCAACGATTGTTCCTGCTGAAGTAATACGTGCAACGGAAGAAGAAAAACAATTTCAAATTCAAACGTTAACGAATTTACACAAGACAAAAGTAACAGAAATTACTCAACATATAGAGGCAATACAAAGCGCTGCTATTGCAAATCAAAATATTTTTGAAAAATTGATGGATGCCGCTAAAGTATGTTCATTAGGACAAATTACGAGTGCATTATTTGAAGTGGGAGGGCAATACCGACGCAATATGTAGTATTCTTATTTGTTTTTATACAAATCTAAAAGTGTAATTGCACCTACAAAAGGTGAAATTTCGTGTTGCGCCACTTTGTGTTTGATTTCTTCCAGATGAGTGGCAACGTTTGGATGCTGATAAAATTGGCCTTTTAATTGCTCATTTATTGTTTCAAGCATCCAATATTGGTTTTGTTCTTCGCGTTTGTGATTAAAAAAATGGTTGCTTTTTGTGTAAGTGATATACTCCATTATGAGTTGCCAAATTTCAGAAATTCCGTCTTTTGTTAATGCGCTACAAGTTGTAACTTGAGGTTGCCACCCCGATGGTTTTGGTGGAAAAAAATGTAAAGCACGATTAAATTCGACTTTAGCTAAAAATGCTTTTTTTACATTGTCACCATCAGCTTTATTAATAACTACCGCATCTGCCATTTCCATGATGCCTCGTTTAATTCCTTGTAATTCATCACCCGCTCCTGCAATTTTTAATAAAAGGAAGAAATCTACCATACTATGAACAGCTGTTTCACTTTGGCCTACACCTACGGTTTCAATAATTATAGTGTCAAAACCACAGGCTTCACACAAAATTATTGCCTCTCTAGTTTTTCTTGCTACACCACCTAAACTAGCACCAGAAGCACTCGGTCTAATAAAGGCATGTTCATCTTTAACTAATTCTTCCATGCGTGTTTTATCGCCTAGTATACTTCCATGAGAAACTGAACTACTTGGGTCGATGGCTAAAATTGCAACTTTTTTTCCTAATGAGGTTAAGTGTTTGCCAAAAGCTTCAATAAAAGTGCTTTTTCCTACGCCAGGTACGCCAGTAATTCCTATACGGATAGACTGATTTGCATAAGGCAAGCAACCTTTTATGACTTCATTTGCTTTAGGTAAATGTTCTGGATTTGTACTTTCAATTAAAGTAATCGCTCGGCTCAAAGCTACTTTATCACCTGCAAGAATTTTTGCAATTAATTCGCTTTCAGACAGCTTGTGTTTCCTGCGTTCTTGAATTTCTTTGGCAACTTTATTACTCAAAAAATCAGTAGCAGAAACACCTGCTACTTCATTTAATGCCGATATGTTTTTTTTTGGTGCCAAAAACAAATATTTTTGTAAAAATAGTAATTTATTATTTACTTTTGAACTTATTCCTGTATTTGGTTTTTTAATTAATTGAATGCGTTTCAGGACTTATTATGTGATTTATGATTAATACAAACACCTTACTATTACAAAACTTACAACAAATTGTTGGTCATGAATTTGTTTTTTATGATACCGATACGTTACTTCAATACGGTCATGATGAAACGGAAGATTATTCCTTTCCACCAAATTTTTTAGTGAAACCGAGAACTACACAAGAAATTGCTGCCATTGTAAAATTGGCAAATGAATATGCTATTCCGCTTGTGCCCATTGGTGGACAAACAGGGTTGAGTGGAGGAGCTTTAGCAATTCATGGAGGTATTGGTTTGTCTATGGAACGATTAAATAAAATTCTTCATGTAGATGAAAATAATTTACAAGTTACAACTGAACCTGCTGTCATTACTCAAGTGCTTCGAGACGCAGTTGCAGAAAAAGGATTGTTTTATCCTGTAGATCCAAGTAGTATGGGAAGTTGTTTTATTGGAGGAAATATCGCTGAAAATTCGGGAGGAGCAAGAGCGGTTAAATATGGTGTTACAAAAGATTATGTACTTAATTTAGAAGTTGTTTTGCCTACGGGTGAAATTATTTGGACAGGAGCCAATACATTAAAAAATTCAACGGGTTATAATTTAACTCAATTAATGGTAGGGAGTGAAGGTACGTTGGGTATAGTTACCAAAATAGTATTGAAGCTTTTACCTTTAAATAAGTATAACATGTTATTATTAGTCCCTTTTTATAAAGCAGAAGAAGCTTGTGAGGCTGTATCGGCTATATTTAGAGCGGGTATTGTGCCGAGTGCTTTAGAATTTATGGAACGCGATGCAATTGATTGGGCAGTAAAATATATTGAGGGAATAAGTATTGTTATTCAACCTGAACATCAAGCGCATTTGCTTATAGAAGTAGATGGAAATTATCCAGAGATATTAATGCTTGAGGCTGAAAAAATACTTGAAGTAGTTGAACAATTTTCTATCGACGAGGTGTTGTTTGCTGATACCGAAGAACAAAAAAATGCCATATGGAAAATGCGAAGAGGTGTCGCTGAGGCTGTTAAAGCAAATTCTATATATAAAGAAGAAGACACTGTTGTACCTAGATATGAATTGCCTAAATTATTGAAAGGTATAAAAAAAATTGGTGCAAAATATGGCTTTCAATCTGTGTGTTATGGACATGCAGGAGATGGAAATTTACATGTAAATATTATTAAAGGAACACTTTCAGATACTGCTTGGCAAAATGAAGTACCGAAAGGAATTAAAGAAATTTTTGAATTGACCGTAGCTTTAAAAGGTACAATTTCTGGCGAACATGGGATTGGGTATGTACAAAAAAACTACTTACCCATAGCTATGCAACCTAAACAAATAGATGTTTTAAGAAATATTAAAAAAGTATTTGATCCCAAAAACATTTTAAATCCAGGTAAAATTTTACCAGACTAAAAAAAAATGATTCCCAAAAGGAATCATTTTTTTTTTAATTTAAGCCAAGTTGTTTTATAATATCTTCACTTAATAACATACTCAACATGGCTTTATCCTTTTCTAAGGTAATGAATTTCCATATGTTTTTTGTTGAATCATCTGCAACAGCCAAAACATCAACACGCAAAGTAGCATAAAATGATTTTGTTTTGTCATCATACGTCACATCTGATGCACCTGTGTTTTCTTTTAACATATCTACAATCATCTCTTCTGAACCTGCAATGTCAGTTTTAAATGATAACTTCATTTTATTATTATGACTAAACTTGCAAAATACTTGCTTGTCAATTTTTTTTATTTCCCCAAAACTAAATTTTGGATCAATTTTTTCTAATTTGATACTCATTTGATCATTTTCAAACATATTTGTCATCATTTCCAGCATTTGGTCTTTTGATGCTATGTCGAATACTTTAGGATAGGTAAAATCCATCATTTTTTCAAAATCTAATGATATCGAATAATCTAACATTTTTTGAGATTCAGATTTTAATGATGCTAAGTCTTGAGCAAAACCAATAATACTTAATAAAGTAATTAATAATGTAAATTTAAATTTCATGGGTAAAAAAATTAAGTTAGTATTTGACTTATTCTAGATTTTGCATCAAAATTGTAGATGAAAAAAAGAAAAACCAGATAAATATTTTGTGAATATACAATAATTTATTTTTTTAGCAAAGTAGCGTCAGCATTTTTAAAAGTAGGAGGTAAATGATTGATATTTGCTATTCTTTTTTTATTTAACTTTAAAACAATATCATGTTCTATAGTAAATAATAATGCCGACATGAATGGATTATTCATATAAGGAACAAGTTCGTTTTCTAAAGTATCAAGAGGCATTATCTTTTCAATTTCTTGTAAACCTTCATTATAAATTTTAAAAATAACAGAAGCTTGTAGTGTTTGGTCAATAATTTTTGTACGTACAAAAATGTTTTGTAGTTCGGGTTTACCTATTGTTTTAGCTAACGTTAATTTGGCAAACGTTTTATTTTTAATACTTTCTTGTACTAAAGAAAAAAAGTGTGAATAGGTGTCCGTGTTCATGTTAAGTTTAAAGTAAAGGTAATGGAATTCAATGCACTAAGGTAATGCTTTTTTCAATGTTTGGTATAGTATTCGATTAGATTTCGTTTTTGCTGAATAATATATTTTTTCGTGATCTTTTGTTTCTATCAAAAGAATAGGTTTTTGATTGGAATTAAGCAAAAGTTTTACTTTTTCCCCTATTTGGGTTCTGAAATATCCCTTTTTTACCGTCTCAAGTGCAAAACCATTTGTTTTATGTGCCATTGGAGGTAATTCATTTACCAAGTATACTGCAAGAATATCTTGTTTTTGAAGTGTTGCACCATATGAACCTGTTAGTTCTATTTTTGTTGCACTAGTATGTAGTTCATTTTCTTTTAACGTTTCTTGAAAGCCATATAGAATACCAATAATTAAAGCTAATAAGCCCGTCATTACCGCATATAGTAGTATTCTTTGTTTAGTAGAGGTTGAATGTGAATATTTTTTATTACTTATCCAAATAAAATACGTATAAGCTAAAATAGGATAAATTCCCATAAATAATCCGCTAATATCTGCATCTATGAAATAATAAATAACTAAACCAATACTACATAATGAGGTGCCTAAAAAAATATGGAATTTTTTGAAAAAAGGAATATAACCCCTAATATCAAATTGTTTTCTTTCTTCTTCAGACATCGTGTTGTAACCAGATAATAAATAGGAAGCATTTTCTTCTGTTACCAAGAATCCAATACCTGTAAGTAGTATACTAATGAATAGAATAGGGAAGAGCATGATTAATTTATTTTAGAATATTAAATTAGTAAATATCTGAAAATTAAAAATCCCCAACGAATATGTTGAGGATTTTAATATTTGGAATTTTTACTCGTTAACTAAAACCCATTCACCTTTTGCTAATAAAGGTTCCGCTTTTTTGTATTTCATAGTTTCACTTTTGCCACTCATTACATGTTTAATCGTTACATTGTCGTTACGATTAATTTTTGGTTGGTCACGTGTAATTGTTTCTGTTACCGCTGGACGTTGTGGCGTGTTAGTTTCTCCATTATTTTTATTACCACCACCAAAGTCTTCTTTAGATTCTATATACTGTTCTTGTTTGCTATCATGTGCTTCTTGAATCGTATTTGCATTTTGTGAAGGTAAATTTCCTTTAAACAAGAAAGAAATTACATCTCTATTTACTTGCTCAAGCATGGCTTTAAACAAGTTAAATGCTTCAAACTTGTAAATTAATAAAGGATCTTTTTGTTCGTGCACCGCTAATTGAACAGATTGTTTCAATTCGTCCATTTTTCTTAGGTGTTTTTTCCAAGATTCATCAACGATAGCCAATGTAATATTTTTTTCAAAATCTGTGATTAAAGATTTTCCTGCTGTTTGATAGGCCTTGTTTAAATCAGTTACCACATTTAATGTTTTAATCCCGTCGGTAAACGGAACAACTATACGTTCATATTGTCCATTGTTATTTTCGTAAACATCTTTGATTACTGGAAAAGCTTGGTGCGCATCTCGTTGTACTTTTTCTTCATAATAGTTATAAGCTGCTTTATAAGCTACGGCAACTATTTGTGCTGGATTTAATTTAAGAAAATCTGCTTCTGATACGGGCGAACTGATAGAAAGTGTTTTAATTAATTGGAATTCAAATCCTTTATAATCATTAACAGCTTTTGTGTTTTCTACAATTACTTCACAAGTATCATAAATCATGTTTACAATATCAACTTTAAGACGCTCTCCTTCTAAAGCATGTCGACGACGTTTATAAACAACTTCACGTTGTGCATTCATAACATCATCATATTCTAATAAACGTTTACGTACACCAAAGTTGTTCTCTTCTACACGTTTTTGTGCTCTTTCAATAGATTTGGTCATCATGGAATGTTGAATTACTTCGCCTTCTTTTAATCCCATTCTATCCATTACTTTGGCCACTCTTTCAGAACCAAATAAACGCATCAAGTTGTCTTCTAAAGATACATAAAATTGAGAACTTCCCACATCTCCTTGACGTCCTGAACGCCCTCTTAACTGACGGTCAACTCGACGAGAATCGTGACGTTCTGTACCTATAATAGCCAAACCACCTGCTTGTCTAACTTCTTCAGAAATTTTAATATCTGTCCCACGCCCTGCCATGTTTGTAGCAATCGTAACAACTCCTGGTTTTCCTGCTTCCGCAACAATTTCGGCTTCGCTTTTGTGCATTTTTGCATTCAATACATTGTGAGCAATACCACGCATTTTAAGCATTCGACTTAATAATTCCGATATTTCAACTGAAGTAGTACCAATTAATACAGGTCTTCCAGCTTGCGATAATTGAACTACATCTTCAATAACCGCATTGAATTTTTCGCGTACCGAACGGTAAATTAAATCGTCGCGATCTAAGCGAGAAATAGGTTTGTTTGTTGGAATTTCTACTACATCTAATTTGTAAATCTCCCAAAATTCACCTGCTTCAGTAACAGCAGTACCGGTCATTCCACCTAGTTTGCTATACATACGGAAATAATTTTGTAAAGTTATCGTAGCAAAGGTTTGAGTAGCTGCTTCAATTTTTACATTTTCTTTCGCTTCAATAGCTTGGTGTAACCCGTCTGAATATCGACGGCCATCCATGATACGCCCTGTTTGTTCATCTACAATTAATACTTTGTTATCCATGATAACGTATTCTGTATCTTTTTCAAATAGGGTATAAGCTTTTAATAATTGTGTTAGGGTGTGAATGCGTTCAGATTTTACTGAAAAATCTCTGAATAAAGCTTCTTTTAATTCGCCTTCAGCTTCTATAGCAAGATTTTGTTTTTCAATCGAAGCAATTTCCATACCAATATCTGGCAATACAAAGAAATTAGCATCTGTGTCTTGAGAAAGAAACTTGATTCCGTTATCTGTTAATTCAACTTGATTATTTTTTTCTTCAATCACAAAATATAACGCTTCATCAATTTTATGCATTTCTCTACTATTGTCTTGCATATATTGATTTTCTGTTTTTTGCAAAACTTGTTTCACCCCTTCTTCAGAAAGGAATTTAATTAAAGCTTTATTTTTTGGTAAAGCGCGGTAGGTTCTTAATAAATAGAATCCGCCTTCTTTTGTGTTTCCTTCTTTTAATAATCGTTTAGCTTCTGTTAAGCAATCTGTTGCAATTTTCTTTTGAAGGTTAAATAAGTTTTCCACTTTGGGCTTTAGCTCTAAAAATTCATGTCGATCACCATCTACAACTGGACCCGATATAATTAAAGGTGTACGAGCATCATCAATTAATACAGAATCGACCTCATCCACAATGGCATAATTATGTTTGCGTTGCACTAAATCTTCAGGTGCATGCGCCATATTGTCTCTTAAGTAATCAAAACCAAATTCATTGTTTGTACCATAGGTAACATCAGCTTCATAAGCTTTTCTTCGTTCTGGTGTATTTGGTTGATGGTTATCAATGCAATCTACTGTTAAACCGTGGAATTCAAATAATGGTGCTTTCCATGTGCTATCTCGACGAGCTAGATAATCATTAACAGTTACTAAATGAACACCATTACCGGTTAGTGCATTTAAATAAATAGGTAAGGTAGCAACCAGTGTTTTACCTTCTCCGGTTTGCATTTCGGCTATTTTTCCTTGATGTAAAACAATACCTCCTATCAACTGCACATCATAGTGAATCATGTCCCAAGTAATTGCTTTTCCTGCTGCGTCCCATGAATTTGCCCAAACAGCATTATCTCCTTCAATTTTTATATAGGGTTTTGTAGCCGATAATTCTCTATCTTTTGGTGTAGCAATAACAGTAATAGAAGTATTTTCTTTAAAACGGCGTGCTGTTTCTTTCACTACAGCAAAAGCTTCTGGAAGAATATCAGCTAATGCTTTTTCTGAAACTTCATAGGCTTCTTTTTCTAGTTTATCAATGTCTAGATAAATAGTTTCACGAGCATCAATATCTTGGGTATTTTCAGCTTCAGTTTTTAAAGTAGCTATTTGTGCATCTTGATGCGCACGAGCCTCTTTTATTTTTTCTTTAAAATAATTAGTTTTTGCTCTTAATTCATCGTGAGAAAGTTGCTGTAATGCATTTTCAAATGATTTAATTTTAGTAACAAGCGGTTGAATGGCTTTGATGTCGTTGGCAGACTTATCTCCAACAAATATTTTTAATATCGAATTAACTATACTCATAATTTGTTATTTAGTGCACCTTATTGGTGTTCGTTTGCAAAGATAACCAAAAAAAAAGCCTCTTGGAAGAGACTTTTTAGTTGTGTTATTATTTTTTTTAATATTCATCCTCGTTCCAAAGATAATCTTCGTCAGTTGGATAATCAGGCCAAATCTCTTCCATTGATTCATAGATTTCACCTTCATCTTCTATTGACTGTAAATTTTCAACCACTTCTAATGGTGCTCCAGTTCTAATAGCATAGTCGATCAATTCATCTTTAGTAGCTGGCCAAGGCGCATCGCTCAAATAAGATGCTAATTCTAACGTCCAATACATCTTTTATAGATTTTTAATTTATGCAAAAATAATTTTTAAACTCAAAAAGGCAAGTTTTTTTTAAACTTTTTTTTAAATTTTTTAAGAACGTAATTTTTTAGGTCTCAGACGTTTAATTTTTAACAAATCGCCGCCTTTATATTTATATGCTTTACTTTTAAATTAGGATTTTTTTGGAATCCACTTTTTTTCCTCTGCTTGTAGATCATAGGACAACTTTCGTGCCAATACAAATAAATAATCTGAAAGACGATTTAAATAACTTAGAACAGTTTCTTCAAGTGCTTCAACTTCATTTAGATACGTGGCTAAACGTTCAGCTCTACGACACACACAACGAGTTATATGACAATATGACACAGTGGTGTGACCTCCAGGTAAAACAAAATGCGTCATTGGTGGTAAAGCTGTATCCATTTCATCAATTTCTTTTTCAAGCAAATGAATATCTTCGGTAGAGATTCTATTTATTGTTAAACGAGGTTGTCCATTTTTTAAAACTTCTTTCTCGGGAGGAGTAGCCATAATAGCACCAATTGTAAATAAACGATCTTGAATTTCTAAAAGAACTTCTTTATAATGGTTTTCTATTTCTTGATCTCTAAGTAAGCCAATGTGCGAATTTAGTTCATCAATAGTACCATAACTTTCAATTCGTATGTGATGTTTAGGAACTCGAGTACCACCAAATAAAGATGTTAACCCAGTGTCACCTGTTTTTGTATATATTTTCATTTTTTTTCTCTCTAAATTAATTACTTTTTTTGCTTTTGTATGGATATAAAAATTCCTGCTGTTAAAGCAATTGCTATAAATCCTAATGACATCCATTCTGGAAATTTAATATAATGTACTAAAAGCATTTTAACTCCAACAAATGTTAGAATGGCAATTAGGCTGTATTCTATATAGCTGAATTTTTCTAACATATTGGCCAGAAAGAAATACATGGAACGGAGTCCTAATATGGCGAATATATTTGAACTAAAAACAATAAATGGGTCTGCGGTAATAGCTAAAATAGCGGGTACACTATCTATGGCAAATAGTACATCCATTAATTCAATTACAAGTAAAGCAATAAAAAGAGGTGTTACGTAATTAATTCCGTGTTCTCTAATAAAAAATTTCTGTCCGTGTATTTCGTGTTTAATAGGGAAAATTTTACCAATAAGTTTATAGACTTTTGAATGTTGTGGGTCAAATTCTTCTTCTTCCTTTTTGACTAACATTTTTAATGCAGTAAATACTAAAAAAGCACCAAAAACATAAGTAATCCAGTTAAATTGATTGATTAATGCTACGCCTAAAAAAATCATTAAACCTCTGAATACTATTGCGCCTAATATACCCCAAAACAGTACGCGGTGTTGAAATTTTTGTGGTATTTTAAAAGAAGCAAAAATGATGGCTATTACAAAAATATTATCTGCACTTAACGAAAGTTCAATTAGGTATCCTGTGATATATTTTATAGACGCATCATAAGGACTTAAATGTGTGGAATTTTCAATGTATTGGTGTTTGTATAAAAGATATAATATACCAGAAAATAAAAATGAAAGTGTCACCCAAAGTAAGGTCCATTTTGAAGCTTCTTTAGAGCTAATTATATGAGGGTTTTTGTTGAAAACTCCTAAATCTAAGGCTAAAAAAACAGCTATGGCACATAAAAAAACAATCCAAACAGTCATAAATTAATCAATTTTTTACAAACTTACATATATTTTTTTAGTTCTGTTGCTATAAATTATTTTTAATGATTTTAGAAATAGGTAGGTATCCAATGTGTAATTGGTCTTTAAATGAGTTATTAGTTCTCTCGATTTTGATTTGGTATTTATTCTTAAATATAGGATGTAAAACATCTTTAATTTTAAAAATATCGTCAACATCTATTCCGTGGTTGTCGTCAATATGAGATTCAGCTCCCTTAAAAGAATGGCTTTCATAAAAATCTGTTTTTTTTATTTGCTTGATTGCTTCAGAAGTTGAAGTAGCTACAAGTAGTTCTTTGTAATGAAACTCTTCAAAAGAATTTTGTAAATAACCACCTAAATTCAAAAAAAATAAATTAGTATTATTCGTTACAGCTTTTTCTTTTTGTTCAATAGAGATTGAATAAGCACCCACTTGAGTTACTTTTCTCCAACAATCAATGTGAAATTTACCTTCGCATTCTGGCCAGAAAGCTTCCATATAAGGTATCATTTCATGTAAAGAGGCTCCTATTCCAAAAAATATATCGTGTTGCTCTGTAAGTCTGTTTTTTGGTGTACATCCTATTAAAATCATGTATAAATTAAGGGTGTTTTCTTTCATATATTAAAATTATTTTCACATACCCCTAAAAAAAATAGGGGTAAGATTATTTTATATTATTTTTTTTGTATTTTTGTATCGTAAAATTAAAGGTATAATTTTAAAAACACAACTTTATGTCAACATTTCGTTTTCAAGCTTTAAGAAAGGCAACCGACAGAAAACCAGTTCATGTAGAAGAATTGGCAAAAAAATCTGAAATTTTTGGTTCTAATGTCTTCAATGACAAATCTATGCGTCAATTTTTAACTCCAGAAGCCTATAAAGCGGTTAAAGCTGCAGCAGATGGTGTAAAAATCGATCGTAAAATTGCTGATTATATTGCATTAGGAATGAAAGAATGGGCATTGTCAAAAGGTGTAACACATTATACTCACTGGTTTCAGCCGTTAACAGGAACAACTGCAGAAAAACACGATGCTTTTTTTGAAACGTTTCCTGATGGAAGTGATCCAGTTGAAAAATTTGGTGGAAGTCAATTAGTACAACAAGAACCAGATGCTTCTTCTTTTCCAAATGGAGGTATCAGAAACACCTTTGAAGCAAGAGGATATACCGCTTGGGATCCTACATCGCCTGCCTTTATCTTTGGTACGACTTTATGTATTCCAACCGTTTTCGTTTCCTATACAGGTGAAGCTTTAGACAACAAAACACCTTTATTAAGAGCTTTAAACGCTATTGATGCTGCAGCAATTGATGTAGCTAAATATTTTGATAAAAATGTAAAAAGAGTTACACCAACATTAGGTTGGGAACAAGAATATTTCCTAGTAGATTCGGCTTTAGCCAATTCTCGTCCTGATTTATTAGCTACAGGTCGAACTTTATTAGGACACACTGCAGCTAAAGGGCAACAATTAGACGATCATTATTTTGGTTCGATTCCTACTCGTGTTTTAACCTATATGCGTGATTTAGAAAACGAATGTATGTTATTAGGAATTCCGGTTAAAACGCGTCATAACGAAGTAGCACCTAACCAATTTGAATTAGCGCCTATTTTTGAAGAAATCAACTTAGCGGTTGATCACAATTCCTTATTAATGGATGTGATGCAAAAAGTTGCAGAGCGTCATGATTTTAAAGTATTATTTCACGAAAAGCCATTCAAAGGCGTAAACGGTTCAGGGAAACACAACAACTGGTCATTAGCTACCGATACAGGTATTAACTTATTGAGTCCGGGAAAAACTCCAATGAGCAACTTACAATTCTTGACTTTCTTTATTAATACAATTAAAGCGGTTCATGATAACGAAGAATTGTTAAGAGCATCCATTGCTTCGGCAAGTAACGATCACCGTTTAGGAGCAAACGAAGCGCCACCTGCGATTATTTCAGTATTCATTGGTCAACAATTGACTAAAGTATTAGCTGAATTAGAAGGGGTGTCTAACGGAAAATTATCGCCAGAAGAAAAAACCGATTTAAAATTAAACGTGGTAGGTAAATTACCAGACGTTTTATTAGACAATACCGACAGAAACAGAACGTCACCATTTGCCTTCACCGGAAACAAATTTGAGTTTAGAGCTGTAGGTTCTTCTGCAAACTGTGCGGTTTCAATGACAACGTTAAACACGATTGTGGCAAAACAATTGAAAGACTTCAAAAAAGAAGTAGATACGTTAATTGAGAAAAAAGATTTAAAGAAAGACGAGGCTATTTTCAATGTCTTGAGAGAATACATCAAACAAACAAAAGCAATTCTTTTTGAAGGCGACGGATACAGCGAAGCATGGGAAAAAGAAGCTAAAAAACGTGGATTAAGCAACCATAAAACCACACCTCAAGCGTTAAAAGCAAAAGTGTCTAAAAAAGCAATTGCAATGTTTGGAGAAATGGGCGTTATGAACCATGTTGAAGTAGAAGCACGTTATGAAATTGAACTAGAAGAATACGTGAAAAAAATCCAAATTGAAGGAAGGGTTTTAGGCGATATTGCTCGTAATCATGTGGTTCCAACAGCGATTCGTTACCAAAATGTATTGATTGAAAACGTAAAAGGATTGAAAGAAATCTTTGGAAAAGACTTTGAGAAAATTGCTAAAGAACAAATTTCATTAATCAAAGAAATTTCGGAACACATTGAAGGGATCAATACTAAAGTGGAAGCCATGACCGAAGAGCGTAAAAAAGCAAACACTTTAACAAATACCGAGAAAATGGCAGCTGCATATTGCGATAAAGTAAAACCCTACTTCGAAGAAATTCGTTACCACGCTGACAAATTAGAATTGTTAGTAGACGATGAACTTTGGACTTTAACAAAATACAGAGAATTGTTATTTACGAAGTAATAAAAATAGAAATCCCAATCAAACGATTGGGATTTTTTTGTTTATACTTTTGAAATGGCGAGTAGCCATATGCATCTATTTAACGTTCCCACGCTTGGCGTCAGTTGCGAACTTCGAAACTGATTATTTTCTATTAAAGATAATATTTCTTGCGAAATGTGAACGTGAATTTACCACAAAATTCGCAATTGCGCCAAATGTGTGTTAGTGGTTCGGCATTTTTTTATATTTTTTTTTGTTCAATGAAATCAACTAACTCAATTTTTGCTCCAAGTGCTAATGAGATTTTAGAAAGGATATCCATACCAACAGAATAACGTCCTTGTTCAATGCGACTAAGATTAGCTGCATCTATATTCGCAATTTGAGCAAGCGTTTTTGCTTCAATATTTTTTTCTTTCCGCAATTCACGGATTTTTGCTCCTATTCTTACTCTTTCTTGATGAAGTAAAATTCTCTCATCGTCTTTGTCACCTTTTCCGCCATTAATTCCAATTCCTTCGTAATAATTCATTTGTATCCAAACCCAATATTGTATACTCATACCTGTGCTGTATCCCATATTATCTTCATAATATTTTTGGAAATAATATGCTAATCTTTCAGCATATTGTTGTTGGTCTGTTTTTGGAGTTGGAAAATAAGTGTTCCAAGTGAATTTTTCTCCGTCTTGTGCAATGACTTCAATAGTAGAGTCATCTACAAATCTTGCTTGTATCATAATTTTTGTTGCCGTATTTATGGTGTTGCCGCCACTTTTAAAAGTTATTTGGTAAAGGTAAAAATAATTTTATAATTGGCAAATTTGCCAATTATAAAATTTAATAGATTCGGACAACTAATCTACTTTTTTCTTCAGTATTCCATTGTACTTGCCATGCCCTGCCATCTATTTGGTCAAGTAAAATGAAATTATATATGTTCGTTGTTGGGTAAAGAAAAAATCTACCATTACTCTCATTCTCTTTGCTAACAAGAGAAATGTCAGATAGTGAATACTCAAAGCTGTCGTTTGTTCCAGTTCCCCATTGTACATGCGACATCTGTCCATTTCGTGTATTTAATTTAATAAATGTGTATTTATTTTTTGTAGCAAAGAGTCGATAAACAACAGCACTATCTGTAGAAATATTTTGAATAGGAGTTTCTGATGTTGTGTTTTGAGCAAATGAATTCGTTGCAAATAGAATAAAAAATAATGTAAATAATTTTGCTTTCATATTGTCTGTTTTGTTATGTGTTTTATTTTATAGTAAGGTAGTTTATGCTGACCGCCAACTTGTTTATATGCTCAGTTTTTTGCTATTTAGTTGAGCAAAGCTAGTCATTTTGGTTAGATATGCTCAACTAGGGTTACACTTTTTACTTTTTCAAAGCTACTAAAATATTTTAAAATAATATATTTAAGCACTGTTTTTTATGAAGTAATAAATATATTTGTTGTTATTTCGTAAAAAGTAAAAAATGAAGGTTGTATTTTCAATACTATTGTTTGGTTTCGGGTTTGGCGCCTTTTCGCAAGATCACGTTACGTTTTATTTCGATTCAGATAAATTTGAATTGAATAAAACAGAATTAGCAAAACTTTCAACATGGATTTTGACAAACAAAACATCTAAAATCCTAGCAATCAGTGCTTCTACAGATGAAGTGGGTAGTACAGGTTATAATGATACCTTATCTCAAAAACGTGTGGGCTTTATTTATGAAAAAGTAAAAGGTCAACTGGCTATACGTGCTGATTTTAAAACGATAAGTTTGGGTGAAAAAGGAGCAAAATCAAAAAACAAAGCATTGAATAGGTATGCAACTATTTTTTTTCTTACACAAAAAGAATTAGCTAAAGAAGCAGAAATTTTAAAAGGAAAAGTAAAAGAAGAGCAACCTGTAGTAACTGAAAAAGGAGATTTAATCCCTATTGAAGAAGTAGATATGCATTTTCCTCCTGATGCAAATTTAGAAGAAAAAATTATACTTTCACGACCAGGAACGTTAATTGTTTTGCCAGAAATTCAGTTTTATAAAAATTCATTTGGTATTATGCCTTCATCAAAGCGTTCAATTGACGAATTATTGTATGTAATGGACAAATATCCAAATTTACGAATTGAAATTCAAGGTCATATTTGTTGTGTAAGTGCAGATATTAAGAATTTATCCTTAGAGCGCGCAAAACAAGTAAGACGTGTTTTAGTGGCTAATCGCATTCAGCAGCATAGAATTGTAGTTAAAGGATTTGGTGTGTCCAAACCAAAATTTGCAATTCCAGAAGCTAATGAAGAACAAGCCGCTGCAAATAGAAGAGTTGAGATAATGATTTTACAGAAATAAATAGTTTTTTAGCCATTAAATTTTATTTGGCTAAGATTTGCAAAATGACTAATTGAAAATTGGCTCATTCTCTAATTATTTATATCTTTGCCAAACACAACAAACAACAACACAATAAATGAGTTCTGAAACGAGCCAACGCTACAATTTACGAGGTGTTTCAGCATCAAAAGAAGATGTACACCAAGCTATAAAAAACATTGATAAAGGGTTGTTTCCAAAAGCCTTTTGTAAAATTATTCCTGATTATTTGACTAATGATGAAGACTATTGTATTATCATGCATGCCGATGGAGCGGGTACAAAATCTTCTTTAGCGTATATGTATTGGAAAGAAACGGGTGATATTTCCGTATGGAAAGGCATAGCACAAGACGCGTTAATTATGAATATTGACGATTTATTGTGTGTAGGGGCAACCGATAATATTTTATTGTCTTCTACTATCGGAAGAAATAAAAATCTAATTCCAGCCGAGGTAATTTCGGCAATCATCAACGGAACAGAAGAATTAATTGCCGAGTTAAAAAAACACGGTGTTACCATTCATTCAACTGGAGGCGAAACGGCTGATGTGGGCGATTTAGTTCGTACTATTATTGTTGATTCTACGGTAACCGCTCGTATGAAACGTGCCGATGTAATTGATAATGCGAATATTCAAGCAGGAGATGTAATTGTAGGATTGGCTTCTTTTGGTCAAGCTACTTATGAAACCGAATACAATGGCGGAATGGGAAGTAATGGCTTAACATCTGCGCGTCATGATGTTTTTGCGAAGTATTTGGCTGAGAAATATCCAGAAAGTTTTGATGTAGCTGTTCCAAACGAATTGGTGTATTCGGGTCAAACCCAATTGACAGATGCAGTTGAAAATAGTCCAATTGACGCTGGAAAATTAGTACTTTCTCCCACCAGAACGTACGCGCCAGTTATTAAAAAAATACTATCTAAATACAATTCAAATCAAATTCACGGAATGGTGCATTGTAGTGGAGGTGCACAGACAAAAGTGCTTCACTTTGTAGGTAACGTTCACGTAATTAAAGATAATTTATTTCCAGTACCACCGTTATTTCAATTGATTCAAGAACAATCTAAAACCGATTGGAAAGAAATGTATCAGGTGTTCAATTGCGGACATCGAATGGAAATTTATGTACCAACTGAAATTGCAGAAGATATCATCGAAATTTCAAAATCATTTAATATCGATGCACAAATTGTAGGACGAGTAGAGCAATCAGAAAATAAAAAGCTAACTATAGTTTCGGAATACGGAACGTTTGAATATTAATATTATAGTGATTAGTGAAGAGTAATTAGTAATTAGTTTCTATTCTTAGTCAAAAAATAAAATAAAACACACAACTGAGTTATAAGTTTTTTTTCGTAAAGTTTTTAACTTCCGACTTCTAACTTCTAACTTCTAACTTTAAAATAATGAACAACGTATTAATTTTAGATTTCGGATCACAATACACGCAATTAATTGCTCGAAGAGTAAGAGAATTAAATATTTTCTGTGAAATTTTCCCTTTTGATAAAATTCCTGCCGATTTATCATCTTACAAAGCCGTAATTTTAGGCGGAAGTCCATGTTCTGTTCGTTCAGAAGACGCTTTGCACCCAGATTTATCTCAAATTAGAGGTAAAAAACCGTTATTAGCGGTATGTTATGGTGCACAATATTTAGCCCATTTTTCAGGTGGAGAAGTGGCGGCATCAGCTACTCGAGAATACGGAAGAGCAAATCTTTCATTTATCAAAGAAAACGAAGTATTTTTAGAAGGTGTTTCAGACAATAGCCAAGTATGGATGAGTCATTCCGATTCCATCAAAAAATTACCAGCAAATGGTGTTAAAATAGCCAGTACAAAAGACGTTGAAAATGCGGCATATAAAATTGAAGGTGAGACTACTTACGCCATTCAATTTCATCCAGAAGTGTATCATTCTACAGATGGAAAACAAATGTTAGAAAACTTTTTAGTTAAAATTGCAAAAGTGGAACAAACTTTCACGCCAAATGCATTTGTTGAAGAAGTAATTGCTGATATGAAAGCCAAAATTGGTGACGATAAAGTAGTGTTAGGATTATCTGGCGGAGTTGATTCTACAGTTGCGGCGGTAATTTTAAACAAAGCAATAGGTAGTAATTTATATTGCATTTTTGTAAATAACGGATTATTACGTAAAAACGAATTCCAAAATGTATTAGATCAATACAAAGGAATGGGATTAAATGTTAAAGGTGTTGATGCTTCTCAGCGTTTTTATGACGCTTTAGAAGGTCTTGATGATCCTGAAGCGAAGCGTAAAGCTATTGGACGTGTTTTTATTGAAGTTTTTGATGATGAAGCACACTTGTTAACCGATGTTAAATGGTTAGGTCAAGGTACTATTTATCCCGATGTAATTGAATCGGTTTCAGCTACAGGCGGACCTTCAGCAACGATTAAATCACATCATAATGTGGGTGGATTGCCTGATTTTATGAAATTGCAAGTGGTCGAACCTTTACGAATGTTATTCAAAGATGAAGTGCGTAGAGTAGGCGCAACATTAGGAATTGACCCTGAATTATTAGGACGTCATCCGTTTCCTGGACCAGGATTAGCAATTCGTATTTTGGGTGATATTACACCAGAAAAAGTAGCTATTTTGCAAGAAGTAGATGCGGTATTCATTAACGGATTAAAAGAACACGGTTTATATGATAAAGTATGGCAAGCAGGAGCAATCTTGTTGCCTGTAAATAGTGTAGGTGTAATGGGAGATGAGCGTACGTATGAAAAAGTAGTAGCATTACGCGCTGTAGAATCTACAGACGGAATGACAGCAGATTGGGTGCATTTGCCGTATGAGTTTTTAATGAAAATATCGAATGAAATAATCAATAATGTTCGTGGTGTAAACCGAGTGGTGTATGATATTAGTTCAAAACCACCTGCAACCATTGAATGGGAATAAATATAATCCGCGGGATGTAATTATTAAAAACGTCCGTTCGAGTGTTTTTTGTGAAATAAAATGGAACAAAAAATGTATCGAGAACTGTTTTTAATGAAATTTTACTTGTTCTGTCATCCTTAGCAAAGACGAAGGAAGATTTTATTTCTAAAATGACTCGACTGACGTAAAATATTCATCAAAAACTAATTACACCCAAAGGATTAAATATAATATTATAAAATGAAGAATATTTGGGTACTAATTTTTTGTTTGAGTTTCTTTTGTGTTTTGGGACAGAAGAATGCTACACATGTTGTGGTAAAAGGTGAAACGTTATATGCTATTGCCAAGAAATATCAAATTACACCCGAGGATATTATAAAAAACAATCCTGATGCAGTCAATGGAATTAAGGAAAATCAAACGTTACTAATTCCTAGTAAAAATGGTTTGCCTTCTACTATTGTAACTACTGCAAATGACACAACATATGTTGTTCAAAAAGGAGAAACGTTGTATGCCATTTCGAAAAGATTTGGAATTAGCGTTGACACTATTTTAGCTAAAAATCCTAGTATCAAAGATACCTTGTCTGAAGGTGTACAATTAGTTTTGCCTACCAAAAAAAGTGCATTGCCTTTGGATTTATCATCTGAAAAAAATGTTGATTTGTTAGCCTCTGCAAATAAATCGAAACAGAGAAATTTAGTTTTATTAATGCCATTTAATATTAATAGAATTGAAAACGATTCTACTAAAACTAAAACAGAATATCTTAAAACAGATAAATTTTTAAATATTACCCTAGATTTTTACGCTGGCGCTTTACAAGCTATAGATTCAGCTAAAACATTAGGACTGCCAATTTCTGTAAAAGTGTACGATGCGGAGTCGTCTAAATATTCCTCAAATGTGGCGGCTATTATAAAAAATAATGATTTTTCAAATGTGGATGCAGTGATTGGGCCTTTTACTAATGCTTTTGTTGAAACAGCAGGGCAATTATTGGAATCGTACAATGTACCCATTATTTCACCTTTAATGAAAGAAACTGGAAAAGGTGGTGCTAATGTATTCTATGCAATGCCTTCAGAAGAAATGCAACGAGAAGCCTCATTTACGTATATGTATTCAAAATCAGACGTTATTTTTGCTATTCATGCGACAGGCAAAACGCCTTTAAGTACCTATATTAAAACAAATCAAAAAGAGGTAATTCAATATTATTTTAATGACAAAGGTGTTTTTGATTTTACATCATTTAAGGCTCAGTTAAAAAAAGGTAAAAAGAATTTTGTGATTTTAGATTCAGATAAAATTATGCAAGTGCTTTCTGTGGTAAATAATTTAGTGAAATTTAAAAAAGAATTTGACATTCAATTAGTTATTTTTGATCATACCGATGCTTTAGATTTTGAAGATGTTAAAGTTAAAAATTTGGCTTATCTGAAAATGCTTTATCCTTCAGCGTTAAGAGAAAATGAATCAATTGAAGCGAATTATTTTGCTACTTCGTTTAGAAAAGAAAATAAAATAGCGCCAAATCAATATGCAACACGCGGTTTTGATGTTACCTTTGATACTATTTTAAGAATGTGTCAAGAAGAAGGCTTTATCAATTCGGCTCAGACGCAAGTTTCTGAACAAATAGAAAGTAAATTTAAGTATGTAAACAATGCCAATACGGCTGTTTATATGATGTATTATAATGATGATTTAACAATAAAACAAGCACAATAATGGCAACATCAAAAGTAACTTATTTAGGTGATTTACGTACATCTTCAATTCATTTGCAATCGGGTTCAGAAATTATTTCGGATGCACCGCTAGACAATAATGGGAAAGGAGAAGCTTTTTCTCCAACCGACACTGTTGCTAATGGATTGGCTAGTTGCATGTTTACCGTTATGGGAATTAAAGCTAGAGAAATGAATGTTGATTTTTCAGGTTCCACGGCTGAAGTAACTAAAATTATGGGAACAGAACCCCGCAGAATTACCGAAATCCATGTAACGTTTAATTTTTCCATCAATCCCGACGAAAAAACAAAAACTATTTTGGAGAGAACCGCAATGACTTGTCCTGTATTTTACAGTTTGCATCCCGATATTGAAAAGGAAATAGTTTTTAATTGGAAATAGTTTTTATAAATTTTTAAATCATGGGATATAAAAAAGTTTGTTTGAATTGCAAAAAAGCATTTAGTCAAGGTACGAATTTTGAAATGTTATATGATTCAAATTGCCCTGATTGTGGTGAGAAAATGTTTCAAGTAAATCAAAAATTCAAACCTCCAAGAAAGTCGGATGATAAGCAATGGTTTGTTGTTAAATTTTTGATTGAAAATGGTTTTAGATATCAAAGTATCTACCAGACTATTAATGATGAAGTAATAAAAGTTGCTTATCCTTTGAAAATGTCAGAAGCAAAAGATTTTATAATTACCTATGATAATCAAAAAATAACTTGATTTTTTTTGATTATGGATTATATTTCTTAAAATTATAAAATTTTTTTCTTTCAACTATCCTCTAAAAAAAAATGACCAACCAAGAACTCCTCATCAAACTAGCCCATACTCAAATGCCTTTTGGTAAATATGAAGGACGTTTTCTTATTGATTTACCAGAGTATTATGTGGTTTGGTATGCCAATAAAGGTTTTCCAAAAGGACAATTAGGCGAACAATTAAAACTAGTTTATGAACTTAAACTAAATGGGTTAGAAGAATTGATTCGAAACATCCGTAAAAACTTTCCCAAAAAAAAATAAATTGTTTACAATTTAATTACAAAATTGATACATCGACTAATTGTCACATTGACTAATTAATATTATCTTTGCTCGTTTTTATAAATTATTACAACTTTCATCCTGAGCTTGTCGAAGGAAACAACACAACTAATACAAACAACACACAATGAATCAAACCAAATATATTTTTGTTACAGGTGGTGTAACCTCTTCGCTAGGAAAAGGTATTATTGCAGCATCTTTAGCTAAATTATTACAAGCACGCGGCTACCGCACTACCATTCAAAAATTTGACCCGTATATCAATGTTGATCCAGGTACTTTAAATCCTTATGAACATGGAGAATGTTATGTAACGGATGACGGCGCAGAAACCGATTTAGATTTAGGTCATTATGAGCGATTTTTAAATGTGCCTACTTCGCAAGCAAATAACGTTACTACAGGACGTATTTATTTGTCGGTAATTGAGAAGGAAAGACGTGGAGAATTTCTAGGAAAAACAGTTCAGGTGGTGCCTCATATTACTAACGAAATTAAAGAACGCATGCAATTGCTTGGTCAAACTGGTGATTATGATATTGTAATTACTGAAATTGGCGGAACTGTAGGAGACATTGAATCATTACCTTATATTGAATCGGTACGACAGTTATTGTGGGAATTAGGAGAAGAAAATGGTATTGTAATTCATTTAACTTTAGTTCCTTATCTGGCTGCTGCAGGCGAATTAAAAACAAAACCTACGCAACATTCTGTTAAGACTTTGATGGAAAGTGGTATTAAAGCTGATATTTTAGTGTGTAGAACTGAACATGAGTTGTCCGCCGAATTAAAACAAAAATTAGCATTGTTTTGTAATGTAAAAAAAGAAGCAGTTATACAATCTATAGACGCTTCAACTATATATGATGTGCCTAATTTAATGCTTGAAGAAGGATTAGACAAAGTAGCACTTAAAAAATTAAACTTATCAGAAAAAGCGTCGCCTGATTTAGCACAATGGAATGAATTTTTACAAAAACATAAAAATCCGAAGCACAAAGTTAATGTAGGTTTAGTGGGTAAATATGTCGAATTACAAGATTCTTATAAATCTATTTTAGAGGCATTTATTCATGCAGGCGCAGCGTTAGAAACAAAAGTAAATGTTATAAGTATTCATTCGGAATATATTGATAAAACGAATGTAGCTGAAAAACTCAAAGGATTAGATGCGGTTTTAGTAGCGCCAGGATTTGGTGAGCGTGGTATTGAAGGAAAAATAGAAACTGTAAAATATGCGCGTGAAAATAACTTACCATTTCTAGGTATTTGCTTAGGCATGCAAATGGCAGTTATTGAATTTGCACGTAATATTTTAGGATTAACAGATGCAAATTCAACCGAGATGAATCCTACAACATCTGCACCTGTTATTAGTTTAATGGATGATCAAAAAAACATAACAGACAAAGGAGGAACCATGCGTTTAGGTGCTTGGAAATGCCAATTAAAAGAGCATACATTAGCACAAAAATTATATTCTAAAACCGATATTTTAGAAAGACATCGTCACCGTTATGAATTTAATGGAGCCTATTTAAATCAAATGGAAGAAGCAGGTTTAATTGCATCAGGTTTAAATCCAGATACAGGTTTGGTTGAAGTGGTAGAATTAGCTAATCATCCTTTCTTTATAGGTGTTCAATACCATCCAGAATATAAAAGTACAGTTATTAATCCTCATCCTTTATTTTTAGGATTAGTGGCTGCTTCAGTATTAAAATAATAAGTTTAAAAAAAATAACGTAATTTGGTCGCAAATTAAAGTTTGTTAATAAAATAAAAATGGAAGAAAAAAAGTTTGATTTTAAATCATTTATTGGATTTACACTAATCTTTGGAATATTAATGTGGATGATGTATTCTAATCAACCCACAAAAGAAGAACAAGCTAAAAAAGCTAAAGAAGAAAACGCACAAAAAGAAGTTAAACCAACGAGTGCAACTTCCACGATTCAAGAAAAGCCAATTGTAACAGATACTGTTGCTCAAGCAGCAATTCAATCAAAATTAGGCGCTTTTGCTTATTCAGCAACATTACCATCAGCAAAAGATACAGTTACGGTATTAGAAAATGATGTGTTGTTACTTAAAATTTCAAATAAAGGTGGATACATCAAAGAAGCTTTAATAAAAGGTTTTGAATCCATTAAAAAAGATTCTAAACAAGCTGTAGAATTAATAAAAAATAACAATTCTCAATTAAATTTAGTTTTAACAACTAAAGATAGCAGAGTATTACATTCTAAAGAATTGTATTTTACACCAAAATTAACTAAAGAAGGAGCAAATCAAGTTTTGACGATGCAACTAAAAACGGGTGAAAATCAATTTTTAGAATACCGTTATGTTATGAAGCCTAACGAATATATGTTAGATTTCGCAATTCGTACACAAGGATTAGAAAATGTTTTAAATACATCAAAACCGCTTGATTTAGAATGGCAGTTAAAAACATATAGAAACGAAAAAAGCGTTTCATATGAAAACCGCTATACAGAATTAGTATATGAATATGAAGGGCGAAAAGATGATTATTTAAATGCAGCTAAAGATGGTGAAGAAACAGCTGAAGATGTGAGTTATATTGCTTTCAAACAGCATTTATTTACCTCTATATTATTAACAGATACACATTTTAAAACGGTACAATTAAAATCTGATAATTTAGTTGATGATCAAAATAAAGACACCATTTTTACAAAAGAATTCAATGCAAAAATGCCGCTTGAATTTAAAAATGGAAATTTAGCATATAATATGAACATGTATTATGGTCCTGCTAAATATGAAATTTTAAATGGATATAACAAAAACCTAGATGAAGTAATGCCGCTCGGTTGGGGAATATTCGGTTGGATAAACCGTTATATTTTCATTCCAGTATTTGGTTTTATATCTGGATTTTTACCTTTTGGATTAGCTATTATTTTCTTTACTATTTTAGTGAGAATAGTTATGTCTCCTGTTACCTATAAATCGTATTTGTCTCAGGCAAAAATGAAAGTGCTTCGACCAGAGATAACTGAAATTAATGAAAAACACAAATCAAATCCTTTAAAAAGACAACAGGAAACAATGGCGTTGTAT
The DNA here is from genome assembly GCF_031326205.1 of Flavobacterium sp. 20NA77.7. Lineage (NCBI taxonomy): Bacteria > Pseudomonadati > Bacteroidota > Flavobacteriia > Flavobacteriales > Flavobacteriaceae > Flavobacterium > Flavobacterium nakdongense. Next base: position 1,001,885 of record NZ_CP133721.1, read on the forward strand.
TCTAAAGCAGGTGTAAACCCTATGGCAGGTTGTTTGCCAGCTTTAATGCAATTGCCTGTATTTTATGCGTTATTCCAGTTCTTCCCGTCTATGTTTGATTTAAGACAAAAAAGTTTCTTATGGGCAGACGATTTATCGTCTTATGACGCTATACTTTCATGGAAAGAGCACATTCCAGTCGTTTCATTTTTAACTGGAAATCATATCAGTTTATTTGCTGTTTTAGCTGCTATTGCAATTTTCTTCTATATGAAAATGACTACGGGAGATCAAGCTATGCAAGCACCACCACAAGAAGGTATGCCAGATATGAGCAAAATAATGAAAGTGATGATTTATATCTCTCCCTTAATGATGTTGTTCTTCTTTAATAGTTATGCCTCTGGATTGTCTTTGTATTATTTTATTTCAAATGCAATCACAATTGGTATCATGTTAGTGATTAAAAATTATATTGTAAAAGAAGATAAAATTCACGCCCAAATTCAAGAAAATAAATCGAAACCGAAAACAGAATCGAAATTTCAAAAGAAAATGCGTGAAATGATGGAGCAGGCAGAGGCGCAGAAGGCAGCTAATAAAAATAAAAAATAAATTTTAAACCTGTTCTTTCGGACAGGTTTTTTTAGTACTAAATGTAAAGTTTTTATACTTTTACATAGTTAAATAAAATTAGTGAATAGTATTTTTTCAAATAAGTTTATAAATGAAATCGCCATTAACAACTAGTTTGCGTAAGCAAACACCTATGAAGATAGGCGATACCATATGACCAATGAAAAAAAATAATTATCTACATATGAAAAAAATATATCTTTTAATAGGGATTATATGCACAGCAATAACTCAGTTACACGCCCAGGAAACGAGTAATCAATTAGATGATAAAGGATTGCGACATGGTATTTGGAAAGGGTATCATGAAGGTTCGAAACGTTTGCGTTATGAAGGCACATTTGAGCATGGTAAAGAAAAAGGAATTTTTAAATATTATGACGATACTAAAGCGGCCTCTCTAATTGCTACTCGGGATTTCTCGAAAGGAGATGGTTCTTGCTATATTACTTTTTTTGATCAAAAAGGATTTAAAGTAAGTGAAGGTTTACTTGTAAATAAAGTTTATGAAGGCGAATGGAAGTATTACCATAGAGAATCAAAAGAGTTAATGACGCAAGAGTTCTATAACTCAGGAAAACTTTCTGGTTGGCGAAAAGTGTTTTTTAAAAACACAAAACTAGCTGAAGAAGTTTTTTATACAGAAGGTAAAAAAAATGGACTTGCAAAAATATATTCTGAAGCAGGAAATCTTATAGAAGCATTAACATATAAAAATGATCTTTTAGAAGGAACAGCAACTTATTATGATGGACAAGGCATTAAACTATATGAAGGGCAATATAAAAAAGGCGTGAGGGTAGGAATGTGGAAATTTTATGAAAATGATAAGGTGCTTAAAGAAGTGAAAGCCCGAAATTTTTCTAAAGAGTTAATCAAATTTGAAGAAAAGCGAATGAAAGTAATAGAAAAAGCCACTAAAAACATAGAAAAAAAAGAATAATGAAGCGAGTAGTAGTAGGACTTTCTGGGGGAGTAGATTCCAGTGTAGCAGCTTATTTGTTGAAAGAGCAGGGATATGAAGTCATTGGCCTTTTTATGAAAAATTGGCACGATGATTCTGTTACTATTTCAAATGAATGCCCATGGCTTGAAGATAGTAATGACGCCCTTTTAGTTGCTGAAAAATTAGGTATTCCTTTTCAAACCGTTGACCTTTCAGAACAGTACAAAGAACGTATTGTGGATTATATGTTTAATGAATATGAAAAAGGTCGCACACCTAATCCTGATGTACTATGCAATAGAGAAATAAAGTTTGATGTTTTTATGAAAATAGCTTTATCTCTAGGAGCTGATTATGTAGCTACGGGACATTATTGCAGAAAAAACACATTGCAACTTGAAGGTCAAGAAATACACCAATTACTTGCGGGAAAAGATATAAATAAAGACCAATCGTATTTTTTGTGTCAATTGTCTCAACAGCAATTAGCAAAAGCATTATTTCCAATAGGTGAATTAACGAAACCAGAAGTAAGAGAAATTGCAGCAAAAGCAGATTTAATTACAGCTAAAAAGAAAGACTCACAAGGATTATGTTTTATTGGTAAAGTTAGATTACCCGAATTTTTACAACAAAAATTGCAGCCTAAAGAAGGATTAATTATAGAGATTCCTGAAAACGCAGCTATTTATCAAGAACCTCAACCTGTACATGCTAATTTTGAAGCCCAATTAGCTTACGAATCTGCAAACAAAATATATGCAGAAACATTGGGAATTGTTAAAGCAAAACATCAAGGTGCACAGTATTTTACTAAAGGCCAACGTAAAGGTTTAAATGTAGGAGGTACTAAAGAACCTTTATTTGTCATTGAAACAGATGTTGAAAAGAATATAATTTACACGGGACAGGGTAGTCAACATCCAGGTTTATTTAAACAAACATTATTCATTTCAAATGATGAAGTTCATTGGGTAAGAGAAGATTTAAGATTAGCTTCACATCAAAGTCGTGTTGTAAAAGCAAGAATAAGATACCGTCAAACTTTGCAACCAGCTACTTTATATCAATTTGAGAAAGGAATGTATGTAAGATTTGACGAGCCACAATCGGCTATAACTGAAGGTCAGTTTGTTGTATGGTATGAAAATGAAGAACTACTAGGTAGTGGCGTTATTTCTTAAAATTCCCTATATTTGATAAAAATTGACACTATGAAGAAAAATTATTTTTTAGTATTCATTTTTATATTTCAATTCAGTTTTTCTCAAATTGAAGATGCTTGGGTATATTTTAATGATAAACCGAGTGCAAATTCATTTTTAGGAAATCCTCTATCTATGCTAACCCAAAGAGCATTAGATAGAAGAGCAGCTCAAAATATTTCTTTAGATATTACAGATGTTCCTGTAGAACAATCTTACATTACACAAATAACAGCTGTTCCAGGAATTACTGTAATGGCTAAATCAAAATGGCTAAATGCTCTTCATATACGTGGGACTCAAGCTTCTATTCAGTCGTTAACAAATTTGACTTTTGTTTCACATGTGCGATATGCAAATCATGCTTTAAATCCTACCGGCCGAGTTGTTTCAGCTCAAAATAATAGTTCAAGTGCAAAAAACTGGAATGTACAAGTAAATTACAACTACGGAACATCAGCTAATCAAATAGAAATGCTAAATGGTCATTTATTGCACCAACAAAATTATACTGGCCAAGGTAAAATAATCGCAATATTAGATTCGGGATTTACTGGCGTTGATACTGCTGCGCCTTTCCAAAGTTTGCTTACAAATAATCAAATTTTAGGAGGATATAATTTTCCAGATGCCAATTCAAATTATTTTACACGTCATAATCATGGTACTATGGTGCTTTCCTGTATGGGAGGAAATGTAAACGGACAGCTAGTAGGTACAGCACCTGATGCTAACTATTATTTATTTATTACAGAAGATGTAAATTCAGAAAATCCAGTGGAAGAATCCTATTGGGTAGAAGCTGCAGAATTAGCCGATTATTATGGTGCAGATGTTATTAATTCATCATTAGGTTATTTTGAATATGATAATCCAAACTATTCCTATCAATATGCAGACATGACAGGAATAAAAACATTTGCAGCCAGAGGAGCTAATATGGCTTTTCAAAAAGGTATAGTAGTTGTTATAAGCGCAGGTAATTCTGGTGCTACATCAAATCCTCATATAGGTACACCTGCAGATGCTATAGGTGTCTTAACGATTGGCGCTGTAGATAGTAACGAAGCCTATGCTTATTTTAGTTCCATAGGGCCATCTTATGATAATAGGGTAAAACCAGATGTGTGTGCAAAAGGTTTAAATGCAACTATTAGTACAACTACGGGTTCTATAGTAACGGGAAGTGGAACTTCATTTTCAAGCCCCATTATGGCTGGAATGGTAGCGTCTTTTTGGTCAGCTGTTCCTAACTTAACAGCAGCTCAAGTGGTTCAGTTTGTTAAGCAATCAGCAGATCAATATAATAGCCCAACACCTCAAAAAGGCTACGGTATTCCAGATTTTCAATTGGCCTTAAACAATGCTATGAATATGGAAATAATAGAAATTTCAAATGATTTTTATATTTACCCAAATCCAACAACTGACTTAGTTTTCTTTCATATCGAAGACGCTTCTGATAAAGGAACAATTTCTGTTTATAATGTAATGGGACAATTAATTTCTATTAAAGAATTTGAAAGGTCTTATAATGCATTTATTGATGTGGAAGATTTTAAAACAGGGGTTTATTATTATACATTAGATGCAAAAAAATCCCATAAAGGAAAAATAATTAAAAAATAGTGAATAGAATAACTCAATTATTTGGAATAAAATACCCTATCATTCAGGGAGGAATGATTTGGAATAGCGGTTACAAATTAGCAAGTGCTGTAAGTAATGCAGGTGGGTTAGGATTAATAGGAGCAGGGTCTATGTATCCAGATGTCTTACGTGAGCACATACAAAAATGTAAAAAAGCAACTAATAAACCATTTGGGGTTAATGTTCCGATGCTATATCCAAATGTGGAAGAAGTAATGCAAATACTCGTAGAGGAACAAGTTAAAATCGTATTTACTTCCGCAGGAAATCCAAAGACTTGGACACCTTTTCTTAAAGAGCATGGCATTACAGTTGTACATGTGGTAAGTAGCTCAAAATTTGCTTTAAAAGCACAAGAAGCTGGAGTAGATGCTGTTGTTGCCGAAGGGTTTGAAGCAGGAGGTCATAATGGAAGAGAAGAAACAACAACATTGACTTTAATTCCTATGGTAAAAGAGAATATTGAAATACCCTTAATTGCAGCAGGAGGAATTGCAACAGGAAGAGGTATGTTGGCTGCAATGATTTTAGGTGCCGACGGGGTACAAATGGGAAGTCGTTTTGCAGCTTCAACAGAGTCAAGTGCTCACGAGGCATTTAAAAAAACAATAATTGAGACGAATGAAGGAGATACGTTAGTTACATTAAAAGAATTGGCACCCGTGCGATTGATAAAAAATAAATTTTTCAATGATGTGCAAAATGCCTATGCTAATTGTGCATCTATAGAAGATTTAAAACACTTATTAGGAAGGGCAAGAGCCAAAAAAGGAATGTTTGAAGGTGATTTAGTGGAAGGCGAGCTTGAAATAGGTCAAATTGCGGGACTTATTCATGACATACAACCTGTAGCGGTCTTAATAGAAAATATTATGGCTGAATTTGAATTAGCCAAAGCTTCAATACATAATTATAATTTTTAATTTTAATGACACCAATGAAAAAAATAATTTTAGCCTTATTTGTGATTTTTCTTTCACAAGTTGCAGTTGCTCAGACTTATAAATTCAAAACTACAGGTTTTTCTGTTTCAGAGAAAACTAAAAAAGGTTGGTCAGAATGGACTAAAACTCAACCGACAGAATTATTCATTAATTTAGATAGAGACAAGAATCGTTTTGTTGTTTATTCTGAAATTATTCAACTGTATAATATTTATAAATATGAAGATAGAGTTGAAACAGCAACTGGTTTTTCAAATAAATATTATTGTGTAGATAATGAAGGATTAGATACAGTAATTACAGTCGTTACTCCCAAAGAAAAAGCAACTTTAAAGCAAATTTACATTGCTAATGATGAAATGATGATTCAGTATGATTTAATTTATTTAGGCGAAAACAAATAAAAATTGCGTTATTCTGTTTCAAAATATATTCAAAATGTAGCTGTTTTCAAAAAACAACTTATGCATTGGGCAAATCAATTTGATACATGCATCTGTTTAGATAGTAATAGAGAACAAAATTTAAACCAGTTGTATGCTTCATATGATTTGGTAGTTGCAGTAGATGCATTTACGTCTATTCAAACCGATTATGAAAAAGCATTTGAAGAATTGCATATTTATCAATCCATAACAAAAGATTGGTTGTTTGGTTATCTTTCCTATGATTTAAAAAATGATATTGAAGAACTCGCTTCAACAAATTTTGACGGTTTACAATTTCCCGAATTGTTTTTCTTTCAACCTAAGAAAATTTTTTTAGTAAAAGGAAATGAGGTAGAAATGTTGTATTTAAATATGTGCGATGATGAATTAGAATCGGATTTTGAAGAGATTTCAAATTTTCAGACTGATTCATTAATGGATAAAAATAATACATCTTTAGAAATTAAACCTCGAATTTCTAAAGATGTCTATCTAGAGAAAACGGCTAAAATGCTACAATACATTCAAGAAGGTAAGGTGTATGAGGCTAATTATTGTATGGAATTTTATGCTGAAAAGGCTACCATTAATCCATTAGCGGTGTATTATAAATTAAATGAAATTTCTTTTCCTCCATTTGCAGTATATTTTAAGAAGCATCAGCATTTTGTAGCTTCTGCTTCGCCCGAACGTTATGTAAAGAAAAAAGGAACTAAAATTATATCTCAACCTATAAAAGGAACGGCCAAAAGAAGTACAAATGTCGAAGAAGACGAACGCTTAAAAGAAAATTTAAGTAAGAATAGTAAAGAATGTTCAGAAAACATAATGATTGTTGATTTAGTGCGAAACGATTTGTCACAAACCGCTACAAAAGGTAGTGTCGTAGTTGAAGAGCTTTGTAAGGTATTTACATACAAACAAGTCCATCAAATGATTTCAACAATCGTTTCAGAAGTGAGTTCGCAAACCGCACCCGTAGAAATTTTACGCACAACCTTTCCAATGGGTAGCATGACAGGGGCTCCAAAAATTGCCGCAATGCAGTTTATAGAGGAATTAGAAGAAAATAAAAGAGGTTTGTACAGTGGAGCCATTGGCTATTTTACACCAAAAGGAAACTTTGATTTTAATGTGGTAATTCGAAGTATTTTGTACAATGCTAACAATCAGTATTTATCGTTTTCTGTTGGGAGTGCTATAACTTCTCAGGCTATTCCAGAAATGGAGTATGAAGAATGTATGCTTAAAGCTAAGGCATTATTTGAAGTTTTAAATTAATAACATGATAAACGCTGTACATAAACATATCAAATCTAATCTGCCTTTTTTAATGAAAAGTAAATTGTTACTGGCTGTAAGTGGAGGGTTAGACAGTATGGTTTTGTTAGCTATCATGCAGCAGTTAAAATTGAATATAAGTGTAGCACATTGTAATTTTAGTTTAAGAGGAGAAGAGAGCGATGCAGATGAAGAATTCGTAAAACATCAAGCAAATAGTCTAAAAATAGCTTGTTTTAGTAAACGGTTTGACACTGAAAAGTATGCCCATACAACTAAAAAATCTATACAAGTAGCAGCGCGTGAGTTACGTTATCAATGGTTTCAAGAACTTGCTTTAAAACATGGATATGATTTTGTTTTAACGGCTCATCATTTAGATGATCAAGTGGAAACTTTTTTGATTAACTTTACTCGAGGTACAGGTTTAGAGGGTTTAACAGGGATAAATGAAGTAAATGGTATTGTTGTAAGGCCCCTTTTGCCTTATTCTAGAGAAGAATTAACGGCTTATGCTATTCATAATGCTATTTCTTGGAGAGAAGACAGTAGTAATTCATCAGATAAATACCTTAGGAATAGAGTAAGGCATCAAGTAATTCCAATTTTAAAAGAACTAAATCCTAGCTTTTTAAACGCATTTAAACAAACCATTTCACATTTAAGAGAAGCCGAAAATGCAATCGATAAAATTTCAAGTTTTTATTTCGATAAAGCTATAAAAAATACAGAAAATCAGTTAATTATAAATATTTTAGAATTAAAAAAAATACCAAATTATTCTTTTTATTTGTACCAATGGTTAAAAAAATATGGTTTTAAAGCTTGGAACGATATTGCAGAATTAGTAGAAGCTCAATCAGGAAAACAAATTTTTTCCTCCACACATGTGTTGCTGAAAAATAGAACCGAATTAATTGTTGCTAGAATAGAGCCATCAAGTTCTGAAACGTATGCTATAAATACCATTGATTCAAGTGTGAATTTTCCGTTAAAATTAGTCTTGTGTAACCAAAGTAACATACCTACATTAGATAAGAACACTATATTTGTAAATGCAGACGTACTTCAATTTCCTTTAACAATTAGAAAGTGGGAAGAAGGAGATTATTTTTATCCTTCAGGAATGCAAGGAAAAAAGAAAGTAAGTAAGTATTTTAAAGATGAAAAGTTATCCTTGTTTGAAAAACAATCTATTTGGATTTTAGAGAGTAATAGTCAAATAGTATGGATAATTGGTCACAGAGCAGATGCACGATTTATGTCAAAAAATGAAACTATAAATACAATTAAAATAACCTATAATAATGAGAAAAGTATTTAGTATAATAGCCTTAGTAGTTGTTTTATTTGGAACAGCCCAAATTGTAGAGCCAGTAAAATGGTCTGCAAAAGTAGTCAAACTATCAGAAAGTGAATTTGACTTAATTACATCTGCAACAATTGAGGAGGGTTGGCATTTATACTCACAATTCACACCTGATGGTGGCGCAAGACCGTTGATTTTTAATTATAAAAATCAGAAAGGAAATTATCAATTAATCGGAAAAACAAAAGAAAGTAAATACAAAAAGACCTTTAATGAGATATTTGAAATTGATGAGTATTATTTTATAGGTTCTGCAACATTTACACAACGTATAAAAGTTATAAATACGAAATTAAAAAATATTGTTGTTTTTGCAGAAGGTCAAGCTTGTATAGAAGGTAAATGTGTACCTACAGAAACTAATTTACAATTTTCATTACCTATAGAGGCAACAAATACAGTTGCTACTACTGAAACAGTAGTTCCAGATTCTAGTACTTCCACTTCTAATCAACGTATTGAAGTAAAATCAACAAAAAAAACAGCTACTAATCAGTCGCATACACCTGAGAAAAATAAAAGTTTATGGACAATTTTTATTTTGTCTTTATTAGGAGGATTTGCAGCTATTTTGATGCCTTGTATTTTTCCAATGATTCCTATGACGGTAAGCTTTTTTACAAAACAAAGTAAATCAAGAGCTGAAGGTATAAGAAATGCTATATTATATGGTTTATCTATTATACTCATCTATGTCCTACTTGGTTCTGTAATTACAGCTGTTTTTGGTCCAGAAGCATTAAATGAATTGTCGACTAGCGCTACATTTAATATTATTTTCTTTGGGCTTTTAGTTGTTTTTGCCTTATCTTTTTTAGGTGCTTTTGAAATTGTTTTACCTAGTTCATGGGCTACAAGAATTGACTCTAAAGCGGACAAAGGGGGAATAATAGGTATTGTTTTCATGGCGTTAGCCTTAGCTGTTGTTTCGTTTTCTTGTACAGGACCTATTGTAGGGACGTTATTAGTTGAATCTTCTAGAAATGGAGGGATGGCACCTATAGTAGGAATGTTTGGTTTTTCATTAGCCATTGCATTGCCATTTATGTTGTTTGCTATGTTTCCAGGATGGTTAAATTCAATGCCAAAATCGGGTGGATGGCTAAATACCGTAAAAGTTTCATTAGGTTTCTTAGAGTTAGCCTTTGCGTTTAAATTTTTATCAAATGCCGATTTAGCCTATCAAAAACATTGGCTAGAAAGAGAATTGTTTATCGCCATTTGGATTGCTATTTTTACCGCTTGGGCCTTGTATTTATTTGGAAAATATATGTTACCGCACGATTATGAAAAAGCAGATAAAATAGGGGTAGGAAGACTAACGATGGCCATAATTGTAACAGCTTTTACAGTTTACATGATACCAGGATTATGGGGAGCACCTTTAAAAATTTTAAGTGGCTTAACTCCTCCTTCAACATACAGTGAAATCCCACAAGGCATCAATGGTACTACTCAAAATACTTCAAAATCAGATTTACCTGAACATGCGCATCTAGGACCTCATGGAATCATTGCCTTTGAAGATTATGAAGAAGGATTAGCCTATGCCCAAAAAGTAAACAAACCTATTTTGTTAGATTTTACGGGAGATAATTGTGCAAATTGCAGATTAATGGAAGATAAAGTTTGGTCAAAGCCTGAAATTTTACCGCTAATTAAAAATGAATTAGTTCTAATTTCATTGTATTGTGACAGAAAAGTTCATTTACCAAAAGATAAGCAATACATTTCTAAAACTACTGGAAAAGAAGTTATTACAATAGGTAATAAATGGACTGATTTTCAAATTACAAGGTATGCTAGTAATGCCCAACCTTTATATGTAATTTTAAATGCTAAAGGTGAAGATGTGTCAAAACCAATTGCTTATACTACTGATGTTCAAGAATATAAAAAATGGTTGGAAGACGGAATTACCTTAGCTAATAAAAAATAGATTTTTAAATTGAAATTAAAAAGACCTAACAATAATTTACTGTTAGGTCTTTTCTTTAATCTTCATCTTCTATTTTTTATTTTTTATTTAATTCATATTTCATTTGTTCAATGTATTTAATAAATCGAGAATCTTTATCAATACTTGTTTTTTTAATCCATTGATTGAATTTTTCAATATTTTTTTGACGGAAATATTCTCCTAGAATGTTGAATGCATTTTCGCCATTATAAGTTTTATCTGTAATTTCATTGATGATTTTATCATAAGTATTAATAGCATCTTCTAATTGTCCATTATGAATTTGAGCATATAATAATTCTTTATAGATATAAGCACTTGTAGGGGCTTCTACAAGTGCTGATTTTAAAATTACTATAGCTTTTTCAAAGTTACTTAAACAATTATATGAGAAGCCTAATTCAACTTTTAAATCTTTAAAATTCGGATTAATTTTGTAGGCTTTTTCAAGAAAAGTTAAAGCTGTTTGACATTCATTCCACCCATTATACATATATCCCCATTTATATAATCTTTCAATTGAATTTTCATTCGTTTTGTAAAATTTAAGCCATTCTGGGACTGCTTCAATTTGTAAGTCTTTGTAAAATGATTCTGGAACAATACTAACTTTAACACTATTTGGTTGTAAGCGATATTTCATTGCACCTTTAATATCTTTTTTTTCCAATATTATTTTACCATTGGCATCTATTTTAAAAGAACCAGAATAATCCAAAGTTAATCCAGCCTGTTCATCAATATAAATAAATCCAAAGCTATGGTAACCTAAAGAATCAGAAGTAAATGCAACCCATTTATCTTCACATTCGGTGAATTTTTTATTAAAAATTAGTTTGTCTTGTGAAGAAGCAAATAAACTAATAAATAAAAAAAAAGTTAAAAATTGTGATTTCATTTTTATATAATTTCTATAAATTTATAAAATATTGTGAAATTAAAAAAGTTATTTTTAATTTATTTTCTTACATTTGTACCCGTATAAGCCAATAAAAATTTATAAGCCATGTTAGTAAAAGTCTTCGGTAGCGCCGTTTTTGGTGTAGATGCCACAACCATTACTGTAGAAGTAAATATTGATAAAGGAATTGGATACCATTTAGTTGGACTGCCAGATTCTGCCATCAAAGAGAGCAGTTATAGAATTGCTGCCGCCCTAAAAAATAATCAGTACGAACTTCCCGGAAAAAAAATAACCATTAATATGGCTCCTGCCGATTTACGTAAGGAAGGTTCTGCTTATGATCTTACGTTGGCTATTGGTATTTTAGCGGCGTCAGGTCAAATTCAGCCCGATAAAGTGGGTCAATATATCATTATGGGAGAGTTGTCGCTTGATGGTGGTTTGCAACCTATTAAAGGTGCATTGTCAATTGCCATTAAAGCTAAAGAAGAAGGATTTACAGGAATTATTTTGCCTTTTCAAAACGTAAAAGAAGCTGCTATTGTGGAAGGGTTAGATGTCTATGGTGTAGAAAATGTACTTCAAGTAATTGATTTTTTTGAAGATAAAGGAAATTTAACTCCAACACGAATAGATACGCAAGCAGAATTTACAAAAACACTAGATTTTTCAGAGTTTGATTTTTCTGATGTTAAAGGCCAAGAAGGTATTAAGCGTTGTATGGAAATTGCTGCAGCAGGTGGACACAATATTATATTAATTGGGCCACCGGGAGCAGGAAAAACAATGTTAGCTAAACGTTTGCCAAGCATATTGCCACCTATGTCTATGCAAGAGGCATTAGAGACAACTAAAATTCATTCTGTAGCAGGTAAAATTAAAGATACGGGCTTACTAACGCAAAGACCTTTTCGTTCTCCACATCATACAGCCTCAAGTGTTTCATTAGTTGGTGGGGGAAGTTATCCGCAACCAGGAGAAATTTCATTGGCACATAACGGTGTATTATTTTTGGATGAATTGCCCGAATTTAAACGAGAAGTGTTAGAAGTTATGCGCCAACCTTTAGAAGATAGAGAAGTAACAATTTCAAGAGCTAAATTTACGATTACTTATCCTTCTTCTTTTATGTTAGTAGCGAGTATGAATCCAAGCCCTGGTGGATATTTTAATGACCCAAATGCTCCCGTTTCAACATCTCCCATGGAAATGCAACGTTATTTAAGCAAGATTTCAGGGCCTTTATTGGATCGTATTGATATTCATATTGAGGTAACTCCAGTTCCTTTTGAAAAATTATCTGATACAAGAAAAGCAGAATGCAGTACTGAAATCAGGAAGCGGGTAACATTAGCTAGAGCTATTCAAACAGCACGTTTTGAAAACTACCAACATATCCATTATAATGCACAAATGAGTAGTAAATTAATTCGAGAATTTTGTGCTTTAGATGATGTTTCTCTTCAATTATTGAAAACCGCAATGGAGCGTTTGAATTTATCCGCACGAGCGTATGATAGAATATTAAAAGTATCGAGAACCATTGCAGATTTAGAAGGATCACTTTCTATTGCTTCTCACCATATTGCAGAAGCCATTCAGTATAGAAGTTTAGATAGAGAAGGTTGGTTAGGATAAAAAAAAGCCCAATCATATTGGGCTTATGACTTTATACTACTTAATTTCTTTTAAAATTACTTTACCCGTATTGTTTTTATCAATGACTAGTAAGGCTAAAGGGCGAGAAGTATACGTTTGTTTAGTTCCTTTACTTATTTTGTAAGAAACGATTATGTCTCCCATGGAACCCAGTGCTACTCCTGTAATTTCAATTGATGTGTTGTAATTTGTTGCTTCTTTTGAAATAGCAATTACAGTTTGTTTGGTAAAGTCAATGGAGGTTGGTTTTCCGTTCGTACCCATAACTGTTGCAGCGCCAAAATAGGAATCAAATTCTTTTTGAGATGTAATTTTGGTTTTTACTTTTTTAACTGTATTCTTAATGAAATAATTATGTAGTTGTACATAATCAATTTTACCTAATATTGGAGGTGTAGGCGTTGTATTTTCTTCATTTGTTTTAGCATCTAAAAAGTTTTCAGATGCTTTAAAAATTTTATATTTAACGATAAAATTAGCTGGAACATAAACTATAATAGGAAGCTTACTATTGTATGCTATAATTTGTGAAGGCATATGTATGAATTTTTTAGTTAATTCATTATTCATGCAACCCATTAATGTTGATGTCATTTTTCCTTCTGATTTTACCTGATAATATGTATAACCCCAGCCTTCAAGGTTGTTTTCTTGAATAGTGCCCAATAATGTATGATAATTGCAATCTACTGTTGCTTCTATTCCTATAAATAATTCTACTTTAAAATTTACTTCATTACTTTCCGTAGGAAGTTCTATATATACTTGCTTATATCCTGATTCAGGCTTGGGAAACATTTCTAAATTAGTTTTGTCATTCCCTTCTTGGGCTTTTAGTAAAGATGTAAGTAATAAACCACATGCTAAAATAAGTTTCATAGTTAACTTCATTCTTTTGTGCATAAAAATTATTTTGCGAATGTATTAAAAATACGTCTTACAAAAAGTACTTACACATCATTATGTATTGAAATTTTTTTAGAAAAACCGTGGTGAAACTACACGAGTGGGTTTAAAAATTTCGTATCTCAAAAATACTTCGTGAGAACCTTTGTTGAAATGCGATAATCGTGTGGTTTCTTGATCATATCCATAGCCTAAAAACCAACTAGTTGAAATTTGGAACCCAATTAAACCACTTACGGCAGACCCCATTCTGTAAGAACCTCCTATAGTTAACTTATCTTGTATTAAAAAATTAGCATTAATATCTAATTGAAAAGGAGCGCCTTCCGTCACTTTAAATAAAAAGGACGGCTTAAATTTTAAAGTGGGGTTGATGGTAAAAATATATCCTGCTAAAAAATAATAATGAATTGATTTTTTATTAATTGAAATTTCATTATCAGTATAGTATTTGGTTTTAATGAAATTAGGAACAGAGAATCCAGTAAAAAAACTATCTGAATAATAATAAATACCAGCACCTATATTGGGTGATATTTTTCTATTTAAATTTTGAAATTCTGGATCATTTTGCTGAAATATATTTAATTTGTTTGCATCTAAACTATAAAAGTTAGCACTTGTTTTTAAACCAAATGCCAATCTTGAGGTTGTACTAAATTGTATATTATAAGCCATATCTGCAGAAACTACATTTTCTGTTGTGGCACCAATATTGTCATTTGAAAATGAAAGTCCAATTCCTATCTGATTTTTGAATAGCCCGCTATTCAAAGCAACTACATTTGTAATAGGTGCACCATCTTGACCTAACCATTGATTTCTATGAAGCAGGAATATAGATGTAGTTTCTCTGCTTCCTGCATATGCAGGATTAATGGCTACAGTATTATACATGTATTGTGTGAACTGAGAGTCTTGTTGAGCAAAACTTATCACTCCAAACAAGCAACATGTAATATATAGACCATATTTCAGCATAAAATTTCAATAAAATTACATCAAACGTACATAATTTTTATTAAAGTGAGATATAAAAATTAAGATATAAGAATTTATTAGAGCTAAAATAAATAATTTTTGTAAATTTAATTTTTACAAATTGGTACGCTATGAAAAACTTAATTTTAATTCGTCACGGAAAATCAAGTTGGGAAGCACCGCTTAGTGATATAGACCGACCTTTGTCTGCAAAAGGCATAAAAGACGCCTTGTATATTTCATCGGAAATTCTTTCAATTTTACCCAAAAAATATTTAGTTTGGAGTAGTATTGCCAAAAGAACACAAGAAACATCCTATATTTTTGCCCAAAACATGCAATTTCCAATAGAAAATATTATTTTTCGGAATGATTTATATACCTTTGATGTCAGTCAGTTAACAAAAATAATTAAAACTTGTGATACGAATATTGATAACTTAATTGTTTTTGGTCATAATGATGCAATTACTAATTTTGTAAATCAATTTGGTAATAATAAAATAGAGCATGTTCCTACATCAGGATTAATTCATATTCAATTTGAAACAACTTGTTGGCAAAAAATAAAAAAAGGAAAAATTGTAAATTTATTTTTTCCTAAAAAAATAGAGCGATACAAATAAGCATGAATACATACATTGATAGAGAAAAAAGTTGGTTGACTTTTAATGCAAGAGTTTTACAAGAAGCAGCAGATCAAACAGTTCCGTTATTAGATAGATTACGATTTTTAGGTATTTTTTCAAATAATTTAGATGAATTTTTTAGAGTTCGGTATGCTGCAATTAGACGAATGAGTCTAGAAGGCATTGACACTAAACCCATTCTGGGAGCAATTACTGCAGACCAATTACTTAAAGATATTACAGAAATTGTTATTGAACAACAATCTGAAAGTTTGCGCATTCTAAACGATATAGAAAAAAAGCTTGAAAAACAATGCATTTATATCATTAATGAAAAGGAAATTAATAAGGAACAAGAAGTCTTTATTAAAGATTTTTTCTATCAAAAAGTAAGTCCAGCGTTAGTAACAATTATGTTAAATGACTTGCGAGAATTTCCACTTATAAAAGATACTTCGGGTTATTTAGCTGTTAAATTAGCGATGAAACCGAGTTCCAATTCATTGGTCTCAAAGATATTGAGTCCAAAAGAAGTTCGTTATGCTATTGTAGAAATCCCCAAGACAATTAATCGTTTTGTTGTTTTACCTTCAACTAATGAAAAGCAATATATCATTTTATTAGATGATGTAATTCGTTATAATCTACACACTATTTTCAATATTTTTGACTATGAAAGTATTTCGGCTCATATGATTAAAATTACGCGCGATGCACAATTAGAATTTGATAGTGATTTAAGTAAAAGTTTTATCGAAAAAATTTCTGATAGTGTAAAAGAACGTAGAGTAGGAGAACCCGTGCGTTTTGTGTATGATCAAGATATTGAAAAAGACACATTAGATTTTTTCTTAACACGTATGAAAATTGACAGTTCGGATTCTATTATTCCTGGCGGACGTTATCATAATAGACGTGATTATATGGATTTTCCAAATTTAGGAAGATATGATTTGTTATATAAACAAAATGTAGCTTTACCCGTACCAGGATTAGACTTAGATGGTAGTTTATTAAAACGAATAAGTGAAAAAGATTATATTTTACACGCGCCCTATCAGTCATTTTCTTATGTAATTCGATTTTTGCGTGAAGCTGCGCTAGATCCAAAAGTGCAATCCATTAAAATTACGTTGTATCGATTAGCAAGTAATTCTCAAATTGTAAGTTCATTAATTAATGCAGCTAAAAACGGCAAAAAAGTTACTGTACAAATTGAACTTCAAGCTCGTTTTGATGAAGTAAGTAACATACTTTATGCCCAACAAATGCAAGAAGAAGGTATCCAACTTATTTTTGGTGTGAAAGGATTAAAAGTACATAGCAAATTATGTGTGGTGGAACGTGTTGAAAATGAGGTTGTAAAACGATATGGTTTTATTTCAACAGGTAATTTTAATGAAAATTCAGCGAAAATATATACCGATGTAACCCTATTTACCAGCGACAATAGAATTTTAAAAGATGCTTCAAAAGTTTTTGAATTTTTTGAAGTGAACTATAGAGTTCACCGTTACAAGCATTTAATTGTTTCTCCTCATTATTCTCGTGCGCGTTTTGTAAAGTTAATTGATAAAGAAATAAAAAACGCTTTAGAGGGCAAACAAGCCTATATCAAGCTAAAAATGAACAGCTTGTCTGATTATAAAATGATTGATAAATTATATGAAGCAAGTAAAGCAGGAGTAAAGGTTCAATTAGTAATTAGAGGTATTTGTTGTTTAATTCCAGGGGTAAAAGGGATGAGTGATAATATTCAAGCGATTAGTATCGTGGATAATTATCTTGAACATGCTCGGGTGTATATTTTTTGTAATGATAATGATCCTGAAATTTATATTTCCTCGGCAGATTTTATGACTCGTAATTTAGATGCAAGAGTTGAAGTTACTTGTCCGATATATGATGAAGAAATTAAAAAGGATTTATTAGATACATTTGAAATTAGTTGGAAAGCGAATGTAAAAGCAAGATTACATTCCGACAAATTTGATAATAAATATAGAGTTCGGACAGAAAATGAACGCGTTTTTAGAGCGCAACAAGAAATGTATATCCATTATCAAAATCAACTCGAAGTTATTTCAGAAATAGTATAGATAGATGATTCAAATTAAGAAATATGCCGCAATTGATATTGGTTCTAATGCTATGCGTTTATTAATTACCAATATTGTAGAACAAAAAGATAAAGCTACTCAATTTAATAAAAGCGCATTAATTCGTGTACCTATCCGTTTAGGGCAAGACGCTTTTACTGTTGGAGAAATTTCTGAAGAAAATATTGATAGAATGGTTGATGCCATGAAAGCGTTTAAATTATTAATGAAAGTGTATAAGGTAGAACGTTATATGGCATGTGCAACATCTGCTATGCGTGAAGCGTATAATGGTAAAGATGTAGTAGATATTGTTTTACAAAAGTCTGATATAAAAATTGATATTATTGATGGTAAAAAAGAAGCTGCAATTATTACTGCATCTGATTTACACCAATTTATAAAAACAAATGAAAATTATTTATATGTAGATGTAGGCGGTGGAAGTACAGAGTTTTCGTTGTTTTCAAATGGAAAATTAGTGGTGTCAAAATCATTTAAAAATGGAACGGTTCGTTTGTTAAATAATATGGTAAATGAGGTAGTGTGGCAAGAAATAGAAAAATGGATTAAAACACATACCGAAGGAATTGAAAATATTATTTTAATTGGTTCCGGAGGAAATATAAATAAAACATTCAAACTTTCAGGAAAATCCCAAGACAAACCCTTGTCATACAAATATTTAAAGAATCAATTTGATTATTTAAACGGATTAACATACGAGCAACGTATTGCAGAATTAGGGCTAAATCAAGATAGAGCAGACGTAATTATTCCTGCATTAACTATCTATCTTTGTGCTATGAGATGGAGTGGAGCAAAGCATATTTATGTGCCGAAAATTGGTTTGTCTGATGGCATTGTAAAAGCAATGTATTACAATACTATTTAATTAAAATCCGAAACATGGTAAGGCTTCAATAAAGAATTGTTCGGGCATAAAGCTTTTTTTAATAATTTCAGAATCTATTTTAGAAGTTAAAACAAAAGATAAATTTCCAATTTCCGATTCAATTCGAAACAACATCACTTTTTCGGTTTTTAAATACTCAAAATTTTCTTTCGTAAAATTGAAATAACCATTGAGTATTCGTATGTTGTTTTTGTTTACAGCATCATACGTTATCTCGTTACAAGATTCTTCTGAAACAGAGTTAATTAGCTTTACTTGTTTGCCGTTATTTAATTCCAAATATACTTTTGTGTTCTTGTCAATACAATATGGATTTAAAAAATCTTTACTTTTTTGTATGTATTGAAAATTTAAACCTAAAACACCATCTATTTCATACAATTTAAAAGAAAGTAAACTAGTTGTTCCTCCAAAAATATTTTCGTTCATAATTTTTTCTGGAAGCACTTTGACAGATGTAGTGTCGGTTACATCATTAATTTCAAAATCACAATTTTTAGTTTGAGCAAAGCTAAAATGAGTGAAACAGACTAAAAAGATAACTAGTATTTTTTTCATATATGTAAAATTTATTTTTAGGCAATTATATATCTGTATTTTTTTATTTAGTGGGGCTAAATTTTGCTGCAAAGTAAAACAATTTTTTCGTCATTTAGATTGGTTGTAAAAAAAGCATATACATTTCCACCGTCATTAATTTTATATTTTCCTCTAATTTCTTCTACAGACAAAGGAAAGTTACGGGTAGTAATATTCATTTTTTTACCTTGTAACTGTTTTTTAATCTCATTTTTAGTAAAAGGTATTTGTTGGTCAATAATAAATCGCCTTCCTGGAAAATCAATTAGCTTATCGTTTGTAAAAAGGTGAGAATGCGAATGTAACTTTGTTACAGGATAGGTAGTACACAAGTAATTTGCTCCTCCCGATTTTAGAATAGCTGCATTGGGTTCGTATATAAATAGTTTAGGTAACGAATAGGTTAGCTGTTCTTCACTGTTTAATATAAAAGAAAGAGTGTCTGTCTTTTTATCATGTAGGTTATTTGCGCTAACAGAAATTTCTTTGTCATAATTTTTTTCAAGTACCCATAAGAGTTCTTTTACCTCATTTTCCAAGGCAACCACATGAATAGATTTAACGTTTTTTAATTCTTTTAATCCCGCGGCAATATCCAGTATTGGTGCTGTTTTTAGGAGTATCTGATTTGTTTTTTCAAAATAAAAAGCTAAATTTTCAGGAACATTTGGCAAACAATCTTTGAGCATGAACACCTTTCCTTTGCTGTCACTTCTTCTACTTGGATCAATATATATCCAATCAAATTTCTCAGTATAATTTTTTAAAAAAAGGGCGCTATCACCTATAATACATTTAATATTACTTTTGTTAAGTTTTTTGTAATTATAAGCCACGATTTCAGATAAATCCTGATTTTTTTCACAATGAAAAACAGTTGTAACGTGTTCACTGAAATAGTAACAATCTACTCCAAATCCACCGGTTAAATCTGCTAAAACTTCTCCCTTTACTAAAGAAGCTTTATATTTAGCGGTGCTTTCAGATGACGATTGTTCTATGGAAAGGCTTGATGGATAATATATATTTTCGTTCTGAAACCAAGTAGGTAATTTATTTTTAGCTTTATTTTTAGATACAATTTGAGTTAGAATTTCCTTCCATTCCACTTCAGGAAATGGATTTTTTGAAAGGGCTAATTTGGCAATATTACTCTGCAAAGAATTAGTAATAAATTCTTGTATTTCCTTAGATAGTAGGCCTACAATCATTTTAGTGCTGCTGTTAATACTTGTATAAATTTATTTTTTGGAAAAAATTCTTTTAAAATAAATTTAATTGAAGTGTATAAAGGAATAGCCACAATCATACCCGTAATACCTAGTAAACTACCAGAAATTAAGATTACAATAAAAACTTCTAAGGGATGTGAATTAGTACTTTTTGAAGCAATAATAGGTTGACTAATATTGTTATCTATTACTTGAACAAAAATATATCCTAAACTTACATAGAGCGTTGTGGGCAATGTGACAGAACTAAAGTCTTGTGTGATACCATTTGTCATTGTTAAAAAAGCAGTCATTAGTAATGCAATAATGGGTCCTATGTAAGGAATAATGTTAAGTATAGCTCCTAAAAAAGCAATAATTAAAGCGTTTTCAATACCAAAGCAAAGTAAAACAATAAAATAAAGGATAAAAACAACTAGAAGTTGTAAAACTAATCCAATTGCATACCGAGCAAGCATGTTTTTTATTTTAAGTAATGAAGCTAAGATTTGCCAACGGTGATTTTTGGGAAGAACAGCTTTTAAATTTCTCAATAATAAATCTTGATCTTTCATTAAGAAAAAGGTAATAAAAAAGGTTGAAAAAAGCCCCATGCTAAAGTTACCTATTGAACCAATGATGGTGTTTAATATATCAGTAATGAAACTGAAATTAAATGATTTAGATAATTTTTGAAAATCGATATATTTTTTATAGTCTATCGAATAAGATTGCAGCCAATTGTCAATTTGTGAAATAAAAACATGGTAATTTTTTTGTAGGGCATTCAAATCAAGTAAGGCTAATTTTTGACTCTGTGTCATTATTAAAGGTACAAACAATAATAAAATACCAATGATAATAATTGTGAAGAATAATAAAGCGGAAATGATGGCTAATGTGGATGAAAATTTTAGTTTTTTTTGTAGAAATTTCGCGATAGGTTGTGCGATAAAGCTCAATAAAATAGCACAAATACAATAGGTGAGTATTGCTGAAATTAAATAAAGAATATAAAATCCTCCAGCTACAGCTAGTAATATAAAAAGTGTACGTAATAGTGCTTTTGAAATTTCTTTAGAAATCATATTTTTCCGTTTTTAAATCAACATCATTTTAGTAGAAAAGATGTACAGTTAATTAATTTTTAAATACGTAATTGATAATATTTGCACCCATTTTAAGCGCTGTCTCTCTCACAGAAATCGGGTCGCCATGCACTTCTTGATTTTCCCAACCATCTCCTAAATCACATTCATACGTATATAAAAGTACTAATCTATTTTCAATAAATATGCCAAAAGCTTGAGGTTGTTTATTATCGTGTTCATGAATTTTAGGTAATCCATTCGGAAAGGAATAAGGCCCTTGAAAAATGGGATGGCTTTTAGGAATTTCAGTTAAAGATGCCTCAGGAAAAATTTTTTTAATTTCTTTTCGAATGTATTCGTCCATTCCG
Organism: Flavobacterium sp. 20NA77.7; assembly: GCF_031326205.1. Taxonomy (NCBI): domain Bacteria; kingdom Pseudomonadati; phylum Bacteroidota; class Flavobacteriia; order Flavobacteriales; family Flavobacteriaceae; genus Flavobacterium; species Flavobacterium nakdongense. The sequence continues at coordinate 1,023,626 of NZ_CP133721.1, forward strand.
TAATTGTCATCAATATGCAAAAAACCTCCCGCTGATAAGTAGTTTTTTAAATTTACAACATCGCTAGCACTAAAAACCACATTACCATGACCTGTCATATGAACAAAAGGATATAAGAACAATTCAGCACTTCCGGGTTCAACAGTTGCTATTTTTTGATTGAGTTTTGTAGTAATGTTTTGGTTACAATATTTAACTAAATTAGGTAAAGAGGTAGGATTAGCGTACCAATCACCACCACCAGAATATTTTAACAAAGCAATATCTTGAGAAAATGCCAAGTTTGAAAAAATATACATCCCTAATACTATAAGTTTATTCATTTGTCAGTGCAATTGTATGACAAGCCACTAAAGCAGCTGTTTCTGTTCGTAATCTTGTGTTTCCCAAAGATACAGGAATAAATTTATTTTGTAGGGCCAATTCAATTTCTTTAACAGAAAAATCACCCTCGGGGCCAATTAAAATTAAAACGTTAGTATTTTTTTGCAATTCGGTTTTAAATGATTTTTTGTCTGTTTCTTCACAATGTGCTATAAATTTTTGCCCTTCAAAATCTTTCTTAATGAATTGAGAAAAAGTTACAGGTTCATTAATTTTTGGTAAATAATATTGGTTAGATTGTTTTAAAGCTGATTGAATAATTTTCTCAGCTCGATCAATTTTATAAACTTTTCTTTCAGAATGATCACAAATTATAGGTGTAATTTCGTGTATGCCTATTTCAGTTGCTTTTTCTAAAAACCATTCCATCCTATCGTTCATTTTTGTAGGTGCAATAGCAAGATGGCTATAGAACGAAGTAGGTTCAATAAAGGTTTCTTTTAAAATTTTTATTTCACACTTTTTTTCAGAAGCCAATATAATTTCAGATTCAAATAAAAATCCTAAACCATTAGTAATAAATATTTTATCACCATCTTTTTTACGTAAAACTTTAATTATATGTTTGCTTTCTTCTCTGTCGAAAATGAAAGTTATAGCACCTTGTTTGATGTCTAAATTATAGAATAATTGCATACGTTAAAATTCAATTCTAGCTTTTGAAACGACTTGATGGGAAGAAAAATTTTCTTCTAAATAATTATAATACCCTACAATTCCTATCATAGCAGCATTATCGGTTGTATATTCAAATTTAGGAATAAATGTTTTCCATCCATATTTTTTCTCAGCTTCTTTTAATGTAAAACGAATACCAGAATTAGCAGAAACACCTCCTCCTATGGCAATTTGGGTTATTCCCGTTTCATTTACAGCTAATTTTAATTTATCCATTAATATTTCAATAATTGTATGCTGAATGGAAGCACAAATATCTGCTTTATTTTCTTCAATAAAATTCGGATTTAGTGCTACGTTTTTTTGAATAAAATATAAAATTTGAGTTTTTAAACCACTGAAACTAAAGTTTAATCCATCAACTTTAGGTTTAGTAAATAAAAATGCTTTCGGGTTTCCTTCTTGGGCATACTTATCTATTAAAGGTCCACCAGGATAAGGTAATCCCAGTATTTTTGCACTTTTATCAAAAGCTTCCCCTACAGCGTCATCAGTTGTTTCACCAATTATTTCTAAATCAAAAAAACTAGATACTTTTACAATTTGTGTATGTCCGCCCGAAATAGTTAAGGCTAAAAATGGAAATGTAGGTTTTTCATATCCTTCTTCATCTATAAAGTGAGCTAAAATATGTGCTTTCATATGGTTTACAGCAATAAGAGGAATTTGTAAACCTTGACTCAGCGATTTCGCAAAACTTCCTCCAACTAGCAATGAACCCATAAGTCCAGGGCCTTGTGTAAAAGCGATTGCATGTAAATCATCTTTCGTAATACCAGCTTTTGTGAGCGCTACATCAACCACAGGAACTATGTTTTGTTGATGCGCTCTTGATGCTAATTCGGGAACAACTCCTCCGTATGCCTCATGTACGCTTTGTCTGGCAACTATATTTGCTAAAACTTTATCGTAGCATAATACAGCAGCAGAAGTATCGTCACAAGAACTTTCAATAGCTAAAATGTATGTTTTTTTATCTTTCATTAGTGTTAGGCATGAAATTTGGTTCCCAATATTGTGAATGTCCTACAAAATTGCTTATTTTTGTTGCTAATAGCAAGAAAAATGACATTCTTTTTTTAAAATAAAAATAAATACACATCAAAAAAGTTAGAAAAATAGTCTTTAGATTCTTATTTGGCGTATTATTGCTACTAGTTACAGCAGCAATTTTACTGTCATTACCTGTTGTACAAACGAAATTAGGAAGCTATGCAACTAACGCATTAAAAGAAGATTTTGGTGTAAATATTACTATTAAGCGAGTGGCTATTACTCCTTTTGGTGGTGTGAAGTTAAATGATATTCAAATTACAGATCATCGCCAAGATACGTTGGCACATATTGATAGATTGCAAACTTCAATTTTAAGTTTTTCAAAATTATATAATAGCGGGCATCCTTATTTTGGCGACTTAAGACTTGATGGCTTAAATTTTAAAATTATACAATATAAAGGGGAACGTGATACGAATTTAGATCGTTTTGTAGCTGCTTTTGACGATGGAAAGCCTTCTTCGGGAAAATTTCGATTGAAAGCTAATTCTATTTATCTTAAAACCAGCCGATTTAGATATATTGATGCTAATTTAAAGGATACTCGAGTTGTTGATTTTAAAAATCTAAACGGTCAATTAGACGATTTTTTTGTTAAAGGAGCTAATGTGACTGCGTATGCTTATAAACTTTCATTTAAAGATCATAGAGGTATTGAAGTAAAAAATTTAACTACAGATTTTACCTATACAAAGAAGAATATTTTGTTAAATGAATTAGAGTTAGTTACGGCTCATTCTTCATTTAAAGGGCGAACTGAATTGCTCTATAACAGAAAAGATTTTTCTGATTTTAACAATAAAGTTATTTTTGATTTGCAAATCCATGAAGGTAAAATTTCTTCAAATGACTTAAATTGTTTTTATCCAGAATTTGGTAAAAATCAACTGTTTTTTATTGATTCACATGTTATAGGAACGCTCAATAATTTAGCGTTTCATAATTTAAAAGTAATGGATTTTAATGGAAATGAGATTGTAGGAGAAATCAAATTAGTAAACAGTTTTGGTAAATCACATCAAAAATTTTCATTAAATGGAAAGTTTGATAGACTTTCCACTAGTCGACAAGGACTTGCAAAAGTAATGCCTTCATTATTGGGAAAAAAATTACCCGAAAATTTTAAAAATTTTGGAAACATACTGCTTTCAGGTGAATTTTTTCTAACAAAAAAACAAGTAATCGCTGATATAACTTTACTCTCTAAAGTAGGACAAGCAACGGCCGATTTTACTTTGAACGGCTTAGATGTTATTGATCAAGCAACATATAAAGGTGAATTTACATTAAATCAATTTAATTTAGGGGTATTATTTGCTACTCCAACCTTCGGACTAGCAAGTTTACACGCAAAAATTGATGGAAGAGGATTTACAAAAAAATATTTGAACACAACGTTCACGGGTAACGCACAAAAATTCACCTTTAATGGGTATGCTTATTCAAATATCGAATTAGATGGTTTGTTTAAAATGCCTTATTTTAAGGGTGACATTAGTTGTAATGATCCAAACCTTAAGATGATTTTTAATGGTTTAATAGATTTGAGTAAAACGAAAAAAGAATATGATTTTACTACTCAAATAGCGTATGCAAATTTGAAAAAAATTAATTGGTATAAAAAAGATGAACTATCAGAATTTTCAGGAGAAATTTCAGTAAAAGCGAAAGGAAACAGTTTAGACGATTTAATAGGACAGGCATCAATAAACAATATTACGTATAAAAATTCAAAATCAACCTATTATTTTGATGAAGCAACTTTATTCTCAACATTTGATAGTAATAATGTGAGAACCGTTTCATTGGTTTCATCGGATATGATAAATGGTCAAGTAGTAGGTAAATATAAAGTACAAGAAATTAATAAAATTGTTGAAAACGCTGTAGGAAGTTTATATGCAAATTATTCGCCTCATAAACTACAAAAAAATCAATATTTAGACTTTGATATTACCATTCATAGTAAGATTGTGGAACTATTTTTTCCTGATATTCATGTTGCTGAAAATACTTTTGTAAAAGGTAAAATTAATGCAACTGACGGATTGTTTAAGTTTGATTTTAAATCACCATTAATTGATGTATATGGTACTAAATTCAACAAAATAAGCGTAGCTATTAACAATAAAAACCCGTTATACAATACATATATTACGTTAGATAGTATCAATTCGGAAATGTATAAGATTTCTGATTTTAATTTAATTAATGTTACCATGAACGATACCTTATTTCTTCGTTCAGAGTTTAAAGGAGGACCAAAAGGAGAAGATCGTTTTGATATAAATGTATTTCACACGATTGATAAAAATAAAAATTCAGTTGTTGGTTTCAAAAAATCAGATATAACGTTTAAAAAATCCCAATGGTACATTAACGAAAATGATACCGATGATAACGCTATTATTTTTGACAAGAAATTTCAAAATTTTGAATTTAATAAATTAACCTTATCTCATAATAATCAATTTATTGATTTTAGTGGTGTAATGAAAGATTCAACCTATAAAGATTTGAGTTTGAATTTTAAAGATGTAGATATTGCAAAAATTACTCCCGAATTGGAGAATCTTTCTTTTGGTGGTCAAGTAAATGGTAAGATTACCTATAAACAAATAAAAACTTTATTTGAGCCTACTACTGATTTACGTGTTAAAGATTTAGTGATTAATAATACACCGTTAGGTAATTTAGATGTAAAAGTTTCAGGAGATGAAAGCTTGCGAAAATTTAATGTCAATGCAAATTTAAATTACCAAGATAGTGAAACATTTTTTACCACAGGAATTGTAGAATTTGTTAATAAAAAACCTATTTTATCTCTTGATGCAGGTTTTCGAAATTTAAACATTGCACCTCTGGGAGGATTTTTAAAAGGAATTTTAGAAAATGTGAGAGGAGAGGCTTCTGGAAGTGCTAATATTGTAGGATCACTTGAAAATCCTGACATTAATGGTGCTATTTATTTAAATAAAGCAGGTTTAAAAGTACCTTATTTAAACGTAGATTATGATTTTGAAAAAAATGCAATCATTGGAATTACGGAAGATAAATTTTTGTTTAAAAATATTAATCTTATCGACGTAGCAGAAAAAACACGTGGTGTATTAAGTGGTACTATATCTCATAAAAAATTAGAAGATTGGGATATGGATTTAAAAATAAATTCAGATAGATTACTCGTTTTAGACACAAAAGATTCTGAAGATGCCTATTACTTTGGAAAAGCATTTTTTAATGGATATGGAACAATTGAAGGTCCAGTAAATGCTTTAGTAATAGAAGCTAACGGTTCCTCTGCTAAAGGAACGAGCTTAAAAATACCTGTAAATGAATCAGAAACTATTGGTGATAATTCATACGTTCATTTTGTTACGCGAGAAGAAAAATTTGGAACAAAGAAAGCTAAGAAAGAAACAAAAACCTATAAAGGAATAGATTTAAATTTTAATTTTGATATTACCACTGATGCAGAAATAGAAGTTATTTTAAATAGAGAAACAGGACATGCTATGAAAGGTAAAGGACTGGGTTCTTTAAACATGAATATTAATACCTTAGGGAAATTTAATATGGTGGGGGATTTCCAAGTGATAGAAGGTAAATATTTATTTAGATATGGAAATTTATTTGATAAAAACTTTAGTGTTAAAAAAGGAGGAACCATACGATGGGATGGAGATCCAATGTCAGCTATATTAGATTTAGAAGCCGTTTACACTACTCAGGCTAACCCCGGTGTATTAATTGAAAGTGCATCTGTTAATAAAAAAATACCAACAGAAGTAGTCATTGCTATAACAGGAGATTTGAGTAACCCACAATCCGACTTTACTATTAATTTCCCTACGGTACAATCTTCTTTAAAGAGTGAAATTGATTACCGCTTACAAGACAAAGATTTTAGACAACGTCAAGCTTTTGGTTTATTAGCTACGGGAAGTTTTGTAGCAGCTACAAACACATCATGGTACGGGTCATTTTTAGAAACTGCTAAAGGTCTGTTTGGAGAAGTGCTTTCTGATGGGGAAAACAAATTACAATTTGGTGTAGACTATCAAGTAGGAGATAAGCAAAGAGCTATATCAGATAGAGCTTTAGTTACCCTTAATACACAAATCAACGATAAATTAAGTATTAATGGGAATGTAGGAGTTCCTGTTGGTGGCGTAAATCAATCCTACGTAGTGGGTAATGTAGAAGTAGAGTTAAAACTTAATGAAGACGGTAGTTTAACAGCGCATGTTTTTAACAAAGAGAATGATATCAATTATTTAGCTACAGGTCAAAATACGGGTTATACACAGGGTATTGGACTTTCTTATAGTGTAGATTTTGATGATTTTAAATCATTGTTGCATGAATTATTTAGATCTCAAAAGAAAAACAAGAAAACAACAAACAAATCAGAAGATCATTTGCCAGACTCTGAAATATCGCCAGATATGATTAATTTTATTGAGGAGACGCGTAAACGTCAAATTAATGAAGAGAAAAAGAAAACCCCTCCGCAAATTGTTCCAGAAATTGATTAAGACTTTTGTTATTTTTAATTTTTTGAATTATTTATCAACGAAATCGTTTGAAAATGAGAATTTAATAAAATAAATTACATTTAATAATAAAATTACTAAAATCCTTTTATAATTTTACAAAATATATAATAAGATATGACAACATCTATCAAAAAAATTGGCGTTTTAACATCTGGTGGAGATGCACCAGGTATGAATGCCGCTATTAGAGCTGTAGTAAGGGCTTGTGCGTTTTATAACGTAGAATGTGTGGGTATTTATAGAGGTTATCAAGGAATGATTGAAGGTGATTTTAAAGAGATGGGACCCCGTGCAGTTAAAAATATTATAAACAAAGGAGGTACTGTACTAAAATCTGCCCGTTCAAAAGAATTTATGACAACGGAAGGAAGACAGAAAGCCCATGCCAATTTGAAAGAAAATGGAATTGATGCTCTAGTTGTTATCGGTGGTGATGGGTCCTTTACAGGAGCAGAAATATTTAATTCAGAATATAAATTTCCTGTGATTGGAATTCCTGGAACTATTGATAATGATATTTTTGGTACTAGTCATACTTTAGGTTACGATACAGCTTTAAATACTGTCGTAGAAGCCATTGATAAAATTAGAGATACGGCTAATTCTCATAATCGTTTATTTTTTGTTGAAGTTATGGGCAGAGACGCAGGTCATATTGCCTTAAATGCAGGAATAGGTGCTGGTGCCGAAGAAATTTTAATCCCTGAAGAAAATTTAGGTTTAGATCGTCTAATTGATTCGTTACGTAAAAGTAAAGAATCTGGAAAAACATCTTCTATTGTTGTCGTAGCTGAAGGTGATAAAATAGGTAAAAATGTCTTTGAATTAAAAGATTATGTAGAAGAAAACATGCCTGAATATGATGTAAGAGTATCTGTTTTAGGTCATATGCAAAGAGGTGGAACGCCTTCATGCTTTGATCGGGTTTTAGCCTCAAGATTAGGTGTCAAAGCAGTAGAAACTTTATTAGAAGGGAAAACAAATTTAATGGTAGGCTTATTACAAGATAAAGTCACTTTAACACCATTAGAACAAGCTATAAAAGGGCAGTCAAGAGTTGATGCTGAATTAGTAAAAGTATCTGATATCATTTCAATATAAAAATAAAAATAACTAAAAAATAATAATCTCAACAAATAAATAATATGTCAAAATTACAGTTAGGAATTAACGGTTTCGGTAGAATTGGAAGAATAGTTTTTAGAGAAACATTTAACAGAGATAATGTAGAAGTAGTCGCTATTAATGATTTATTAGATGTAGATCATTTGGCTTATTTATTAAAATATGATTCAGTTCATGGTCAATTTAAAGGTAAAGTTGAAGTTAAAGACGGGAAATTATATGTAAATGATAAACACATTCGTGTTACAGCAGAAAGAGATCCAAGTTTAATTAAATGGGACGCTGTGAATGTTGATGTTGTAGCAGAATGTACGGGTATATTTACTACTTTAGAAACTGCTCAATCACACATTAAAGGTGGCGCTAAAAAAGTAGTTATTTCTGCTCCATCAGCTGACGCACCTATGTTTGTAATGGGTGTAAATCACACTAAAGTAACAGCCAATGATACAATTGTATCAAATGCATCTTGTACAACAAACTGTTTGGCTCCTTTAGCTAAAGTTATACATGATAACTTTGGAATAGTAGAAGGATTAATGACTACTGTTCATGCTACCACTTCAACTCAAATGACTTGTGATGGGCCTTCAAAGAAAGATTGGAGAGGTGGACGTGCAGCTTCATGTAATATTATTCCATCTTCTACGGGTGCAGCTAAAGCAGTGGGTCAAGTTATTCCAGAATTAAATGGTAAACTTACAGGAATGTCAATGCGTGTACCTACTGTAGATGTTTCTGTAGTTGATTTAACTGTTAAAGTTGCTAAAGAAACTTCGTATGATGAAATTATGAATGTATTGAAGAATGCTTCTGAAAATGAATTAAAAGGAATTTTAGGCTATACTGAAGATTTAGTTGTATCTCAAGATTTTGTATCTGATACTAGAACTTCAATAGTTGATGCTAAAGCAGGAATTGGCTTAAATAGTACATTCTTTAAATTAGTTTCTTGGTATGATAATGAATATGGTTATTCATCAAAATTAATTGATTTAGCAGTACATATCAATTCGATTAAATAAATCTAGTAGCATGAAATTACTTGTAGATAGTGGTTCCACTAAAGCAGACTGGATTGCCATAGATGATAATGGTAAAGTTCTTTTTACCACACAATCTTTAGGTTTAAATCCTGAAGTGTTGACGAAAGAAGAAATCATATCTCGTTTAGAAGATAAATTTGATATTTCTCATAATAAGGCAAAAACGACACATTTGTATTTCTATGGAGCAGGTTGTGGTACGGACAGAATGAAAAATTTCTTAACTACTGTTTTTGAAGCCTATTTTACAAATGCAAAAGTTTCGGTTTATGAAGATACTTATGCAGCAGTATATGCTACAACACCCAAAAATGAACAAGCAATTGTGTGTATTTTAGGAACAGGTTCAAACTGTAGTTATTTTGATGGAACTGTTTTGCATCAAAAAGTACAATCATTAGGTTATATTGCTATGGATGATTGTAGTGGTAATCGTTTTGGGCGTCATTTAATTAGAGGATATTATTTCAATAAAATGCCTCAAAATTTGGCCTTAGAATTTGAAAAAGAGTTTGATGTGGAGCCTGATGCTGTAAAGCAAAACTTGTATAAAGAACCTAATCCAAATGCTTATTTAGCTACATTTGCCGAATTTTTAATAAGACACAAAGACGATGCTTTTTGTCAAGCGTTTATTAAAGAAGAAATGGTTTCTTTTGTAGAAAATTATATTATGCAATATGAAAATTGTAAAGAAGTACCTGTCCATTTTGTTGGTTCGATAGCGTTTTATTTAAAAGATGAATTAGAAAAAACATTAAATGAATACGGAATTAAATTAGGCAATGTACTAAGAAGACCTATTGATGGTTTGATAGAATACCACATTCTAAATAAATAGTTAGCCGAATTAAATGGTTTATTAACCCTTTGTAAGTAATTGATTATTTACAAAGGGTTTTTTCTTTAAAATTCAGTATTTTTGTTATTCAATAAAAATGAATATGCTACGAACTAAAATTTTTAAAAACTTTTTTGAGAGCGAAAAAATAGGAGGATTAATTTTAATTTTGTGTACAATAATCTCTTTACTAGTAGCTAATTCATCTTTTGGTACTAGTTATCATCATTTTTGGGCGGCTCCTGTTTTTGGCCAAACTCTAGAATATTGGATAAATGATGGACTCATGACTGTTTTTTTCTTACTTATTGGTTTAGAATTAGAACGTGAAATCTATCAAGGTGAATTATCAAATATAAAAGATGCTTTATTGCCCATTTTTGCAGCAATAGGAGGTATGTTAATTCCCGCAGGAATTTATTTGTTTTTTAATTGGGGTACAATTACACAATCTGGTGCTGGAATACCTATGGCTACAGATATAGCTTTTGCATTAGGTGTGTTATCTTTATTAGGAAATAGGGTGCCCGTATCGTTAAAAATATTTTTGACAGCTTTAGCAGTAATAGATGATTTAGGTGCCATTTTGGTTATCGCATTTTTTTACACTAAAACAATACTCTGGACAAATTTACTAATTGCACTAGCACTATTTATAGGCTTATTTATTTTAGGAAAATATTTTAAAGTTAGAAATTTAATTCCATATTTAATAGGAGGTGTTGCAATGTGGTATTTCATGTTGCATTCAGGTATTCATGCCACTATTACAGGTGTACTTTTAGCTTTTGCTATACCTTTTGGAAAGGGAGAAAAAAAATCAACTTCTTATATATTGCAACATGCATTACATAAACCTGTGGCTTTTGTAATACTTCCCATTTTTGCATTAGCAAATACAGCTATAGCGTTTAATGGTAATATAGAAGAAATTCTAGTTGCTACATCTAGTATTGGTATTGCATTAGGTTTGATTATTGGTAAGCCACTAGGAATATTTTTACTGACACTTGTCGCTGTTAAACTTCGATTTTGTAGATTACCAGAAGGGTTAAATTGGAAAACTATTGTTGGAGTAGGATTTTTAGGAGGTATTGGCTTTACAATGTCTATTTTTATTACGTTATTGGCTTTTGAAAATGAAATGCTTATTACTCATGCAAAATTAATCATTATGTTAGCGTCATTACTGGCAGGTAGTTTGGGATATGTCTTTTTAAAAATAGTATTAAAAAATAAACCCGTTGATAACAATGAATAAGAAATTTGAAATCGCTGTAATCGCTCATGATGGCAAAAAAGCAGATTTGGTTCAGTTTTTAAATAAGAACAGTGCAATACTCCATCAAGAAAACATTAAAATAATCGCCACAGGTACAACAGGCGGTAAAGCTGAAGCTGCTGGAATCAAAGTTAAAAAAATGTTGAGTGGTCCTTTAGGTGGTGACGCACAGATTGCGGCTAGAGTAGCAGAAGGAAAATGTAAAATGGTGCTATTCTTTAAAGACCCTATGAGTAGTCACCCACATGAGCCAGATATTAATATGCTTATTCGTATTTGTGACGTGCATAATGTACCACTTGCGACCAATGAAGCCACTGCTCAACTTTTATTAAATGCATTAACGTTAGATTAATTTTTTGTTTTTTTAGCGTACCAAAGGGTAAAAAAATAAATAGTGAGAAAAGGTAAAGCACTAGTTATTATTTTTATTTTTTGCGTTAAAAGTCCCACTAAAAAGAAAACAAACAAAAGAATAAAAATAGCAGAAGCTCCACTTATAATTAATACTTTTTTTGGATTACTTACGAGTAAACAATAAATTAATAAAAATTGTCCTAGTAGCGGTAAGAGTATTAACGGATGTGAAAAAGCAGTTGTATTTTCTTTAGCTATAGTCAACAACTCATACTCCATTTGAAATATGAACATCGATTGTTGATTACCCCATTCTGTATAGCCAATTAATGAAGTTAGTACTAAAAGTAAGACTAGTATTTTTAATTTATTCGTCTTCTTCCTCATCATTTTCATATTCAAAGAATGAAAAAGCAGTACCACCATACGTTCGAACGAATGAAAAATAGCCTAAATGATCTAATTTTGTATCTTTTGAATGTTCAACTATTAACATACCCACTTCATCTAATAATTCATTTTCAAATGTCAATTGAACAATTTTTTCAAAATCTTTTTGTTCTAAATGATAGGGAGGGTCAGCAAAAATAAGATCATACGTACTATTGTTTTTTTCTAAAAACTTAAATACATCACTTTTTATAGCTGTTATATCAAAATCTAATTCATTTGCTATTTTTTTAATATAGTTTACACAGCCAAAATCTGCATCAATACACAAAATAGGAGCGGAGCCTCTTGAGGCAAACTCGTAGCTAATATTTCCTGTACCCGCGAATAAATCTAATATTTTTAATTCCGAAAAATTAAAATGGTTATTTAATATGTTGAATAAGGCTTCTTTAGCCATATCTGTTGTAGGTCTTACAGGTAGGTTTTTAGGCGCTTGTAATCTTCTTCCTTTAAATTTTCCAGAAATTATTCTCATGAATGGAATAGTATAAAATGCTTTAATAATTCCTTTTCGGTAGTGCCAAAAGCATGGGTTAAATGCGTAACATCAAGAATAGAACAGTTTCTAATATACTTGTAAGCAATTTTAAAATAACTACTTTCTGTATCTATTTCACCTATAAATTGTAAAGGAACGGCTTCTGGATTTAGTTGTAATTGTTCGTAAGTAAACAACACATAATAAATAAAATCTTCTAAAGTTTTATAGGTAAACGTATTAAAAAGTAAAAGTTGTTGGTTTTTTGTTACAACAATTTCAAATCTATCTTTTTGAAAATGAACCCAGACTTGTTTGTAATCTTTGTTTTTTGAAAAGTCTAATGCCTTTTTTACAAAAATAGAATTATAATTTTTAAAATCAAAGGTATCATAATGATCTAATAGGTAGTTGTTTATAGCCGTGTAAGGAATAAAAACATTATTTAATTCATACGTATCTAAATAGTCGTAAGCAAAATAATCTGTTTCAAATACTTTAGAATTATATTGTAAATAACTTCCCAACTGCAAAGGATCAAATAGAGAGGTAGGAACAAATGTATTTAGATTAGAGTTGTGTACAACTACAATTTCATCATATTTTTCAGCAAGAATAGGATGCTCTACAAAAATTTTCCAAAAAGCTTCTTCCATGACTTCATTCACATTTACTTCAAAACTTTTATGTGTAACAATTTTATTGCTAACTAAGTCTGTTACGCAAAAAGACAATGCATGAGGAGCAACCTCAAAACTTAACTTTTTGTATGTTTTTTGTGTAATATCTGAATGCATGAATAGGGTTTATGATACAAATTTACATTTTTTGTTGAAATATGCTATCATTTTAGCAGAATTATAAAGAGCTTTACTATCTTTGAAAGGCAAATATCAACTATGTCACCAGCACAATTCTTTCGTTTAGTACTTGAAAAATTTCCCTTTGAGCCCACTGCGCCTCAAGCTGTTTTTTTTGAAAAAGTAGCACATTATTTGCTAGCCACAAAACAAGATGAATTATTTGTTTTAAAAGGTTTTGCAGGGACAGGAAAAACAACAGTTATATCTGCATTAGTTAATCATCTTCAATATATTAATCAAAAATATGTTTTATTAGCACCGACAGGTCGTGCGGCGAAAGTAATGGCGAGTTATGCCGAAAAACAAGCGTATACCATACACAAACGCATCTACTTTCCAAAAAAAAATAAAAATGGCGGAATGGGATTTGTTTTACAAGCAAACAAATTTAAAAATACTGTTTTTATTGTGGATGAAGCATCTATGATAGGTGATTCACAATCGGAAAATACTATGTATGTAAACGGTTCGCTTTTAGATGATTTATTGTTTTATGTTGATGCGGGGCAAAATTGCAAATTAATTTTAGTGGGTGATACTGCCCAATTACCACCTATTCAATCCGATGTGAGTCCTGCCTTAAATAGTGATTCATTGGCCTTACATTACAATAAGAATATCATTGAAATCGAATTGGATGAAGTCATGCGTCAAGCCGAAAAATCGGGAATTTTATATAATGCAACCGAATTAAGAGGATTGTTAAAACTTAACTTTTTTACAGATTTTCAATTTAAAATAAAAGGATTCAACGATATTGTTAGGCTTCAAGATGGGTATGATATTGAAGATGCTATACATCAAGCGTATGCTAATTTTAGCATAGAAGATACAGCGTTTATTGTGCGTTCAAATAAAAGAGCCAATCAATATAATCAGCAAATTAGGTCAAAAATATTAGGAAAAGAAAGTGAACTTGCTACAGGTGATTTTTTGATGGTAGTTAAAAATAATTATTTTTGGCTTAAGGAAACTTCTGAAGCGGGATTTATTGCAAATGGAGATATTATTGAAGTTTTAGCCATTCGTTCAATTAAGGAATTATATGGTTTCAAATTTGCAGGCGTGACCATTAGAATGGTAGATTATCCAAATGAATTACCTTTTGAAACTTTACTATTATTAGATACTTTAACTAGCGAATCACCTTCTTTAACGTATGAAGAATCAAATAAGTTATACCAAGAAGTACTTCAAGACTATGAAGAGGAACGCCAGCAATATAGAAAATTATTAAAAGTGAAGTCAAACCCTTATTTTAATGCCTTACAGGTTAAATTTTCATATGCTATTACATGTCATAAATCGCAAGGGGGACAATGGTGTACTGTATTTATAGAACAGCCGTATCTTCCAGATGGTATAGACAGAGAATATGTTAGATGGTTATACACAGCGGTTACACGTGCTCAAAACAAATTGTATTTAATAGGTTTTAAAGATGATTTTTTTGAAAGTTAAAACAAAAATGTAAGTTTGTATAAATAAAATTTTATATATGAAAATAATAGCTGTTATTCCTGCTCGTTATGCCTCTACCAGATTTCCTGCAAAATTAATGCAAGATTTAGGTGGTAAAACAGTTATTTTAAGAACTTATGAAGCGGCTATAGCCACAGCTCTTTTTGATGATGTTTTTGTGGTTACTGATTCGGAAGTGATTTATGATGAAATAGTTAATCATGGTGGAAAGGCAATCAGAAGTCAAAAAAATCACGAAAGTGGTAGCGATAGAATTGCCGAAGCAGTTGAAAATATGGATGTTGACATTGTGGTAAATGTACAAGGAGATGAGCCATTTATTGACAAAAAACCGTTAGAACAATTACTAGCTATTTTTAAAGAAGATGTATCTAAACAAGTAGATTTAGCCTCTTTAATGTATCAAATTACTACTAAAGAAGAAATAAACAATCCGAATAATGTAAAAGTTATTGTAGATCAAAAAGGATTTGCCTTATATTTCTCAAGAGCTGTTATTCCTTTCCCACGGGAAGAAAACGTAGGAGTGCGTTACATGAAACATATCGGGATATATGCTTTTAGAAAAGAAGCTTTATTAGATTTTTATAAATTACCCATGTTGTCTTTAGAAGCTTCAGAAAAACTAGAACAATTACGCTATTTAGAGTATGGCAAACGTATTAAAATGGTAGAAACCAGCCATGTAAGTATAGGTATTGATACACCTGAAGATTTAGAAAAGGCAAAAGCATTTTTAATTAGTTAAATCTAAGTTAAGAAATAAATATTTTCTCTGTTTTAAGATTGTTTTTGGTAACTTGTTTACAAACCCAAATCTATACATTGTTATGAAAGCAATTTTAAAACAAGTTCTAGTTAAAACCATTCTAAGAAATAAAAAACCTGAAAATCTAAGAACGAACAATTTTTCAGAATATCAATTTGCTAAGGCTTACCGAATCTTATTAATTGTTATGAAACGTGCTGGAAAAGATTTTTTCTTAGTTGCGCTTGGTATTTTATCTGCTGCCTTTGGATTTAAAGGTTTTTTATTGACTAATAATTTTATTGATGGCGGTGCAACAGGTATTTCTTTGTTAATTTCAGCTTTAACACGTATTCCATTACCGCTATTAATTCTTTTAGTTAATATTCCTTTTGTAATTCTTGGATATAAAGTTGTAGGTAAAATATTTGCTATTAAAACAGCTTTAGCCATAACAGGTTTATCAGTATGTTTAGCAACACTAACATTTCCCAATGTAACAAATGATAATTTATTAGTAGCTGTTTTTGGTGGTTTTTTTCTTGGAGCAGGAATTGGCTTTGCGGTAAGAGGTGGTGCTGTAATTGATGGAACAGAAGTATTGGCAATTTATTTAAGTAAAAAATTTGGTACCACTATTGGAGATATAATAATTTTAATAAATGTAATAATTTTTTCAACTGCAGCCTATTTTTTGGGCATGGAAATAGCATTGTATTCTATGATAACTTATTTGTCGGCATCAAAAACACTAGACTTTATTGTAGAAGGTATTGATGAGTACATTGGGGTAACTATTATTGCTTCAAATAGTGTAGAAATTAGAAGAATGATAATAGAAACGATGGGACGGGGTGTAACGGTTTATAGCGGAAAAAAAGGATATGGAAAAAAAGGAGAGACAAAAAACACTGAAATTATTTATACAGTAATTACACGATTAGAGATAAATCGACTAAATATCGAAATTGAAAAAATAGAACCAGATGCTTTTATAGTAATGAATAGTGTGAAAGATACAAAGGGAGGTATGATTAAAAAGCGTCCTTTGCATTAAAAAGAATTTATAGCCAATAAATCATTGTGTTTTTCGACATTTTTTAAATGTATTATCTCATATCTATCTTTAGTGAAATAGGATTTATATTGATTTAAAAACTTTTCTTTTTCATCAGCTTGTAGCATCGTGTTAAAAAGAATATAGCCCATTTTATCAAGAGCACTTTGGCAATCTTCCACAAATGATTTTTCAAATAGAAAGGCGGGCATTTTATCATCATTAAAAACATCTATGATGATTAAATCAAATTTTTCTGTAGAATCGTGAATAAATTGTTGCGCATCGGCAATAATACAATTGAAATTTTCAATTTTATTTAACCCAAAATAAACATTTGCAATTTGTAAAATATTGGCATCTATTTCAACTCCTGTGATTTTCTTTGTATAATTAAATTCATTTACTAATGTTTTTGCCACGCTTCCACCTGCAACGCCTAAAAGGAGTATATTATTCATTTGCTGAATTCTTTCTTTACCTATCAAAAGAAGCCCTTTTCGTAAAACTTTTTGTAAAGCACCGTACGAGTAATTAGTACGTTTGCTGTCTAATAGTAATTTCCCATTATATAGTGTTACTTCAAGAACGTTACTTGTAGTCGAATTTTCTTTGTGCAACACAATAGGATAGAGGTAACTTAGAATTTTTTTTATCATAATAGAGAAACTTTGTAAATATAAATTAAATTTGCCAACATATAAATACCTTATGAAACAAAAAATATATCAGTTCATTTTTTTTAAGTTAATGGGTTGGAAACAAGAAGGAAGTTTTGATAAAACTCTAAAAAAGTGTGTTTTTATTGTGGTGCCGCATACAAGTTGGTACGATTTTATAATAGGTGTTTTTACAAGAGGTGTTTTAGGTATTGAAATCAACTGGGTAGGAAAGAAGGAATTGTTTGTTTGGCCATTTAAGTATTATTTTTCATGGATGGGTGGTGCGCCTTTGAACCGACAAAAAAATGAAAACAAAGTTGACTCTATTGCTAAAATTTTTAAAACCAAAAATACATTTCGATTAGCTATTGCACCAGAGGGAACTCGTAAAAAAGTTACACAATGGCGATCAGGATTTTATTATATAGCCCTTCAGGCACAGGTGCCTATAGTTCCAGTAGCTTTTGACTGGGGAACAAAAACGATTAAAGTATTTCAGCCATTTCATCCTTCTGGTAATTTCAATGAAGATATTAAAATACTCGAGAAACTTTATTCAGGTACTGTAGGTAAAAAGAAAGAATATAGTTTTATTCCTAACTAATTTTATTATTTTTCTGTGTAACTTTTAAACGTACCATCTTTATAAAAAACAATAATTTTTTCAATTTCACTAGTAGGAGATACTTGCTCTAAAATGGGCGTATTTGATTTTTTTTGAAATTTATTTTCAACTACTCGATTTTCTTCCTCTATTCTATTTTCATCGAACAGATTAATTTGTTCGGGTATATTTTTATTTTCTGCTTTTATTTCGGTTGAATTTGACGATTGTGATTTACTTGTATTAGGAAATACACCCACACCATTTAAAAACCACAGTAAATCAATTTCGGGAAACTGTTCTAAAACTTTAAGAATAAAATCTAAGCTTGGTTTATTTCTCCCAGAGAGTAGGTGAGAAATACTAGATCGTTGCACATTAATCTTATCGGCAAATGAAGAGGCTGTTAATCCATAATACTCTAATACATGTTCTAAGCGTTTGATGAAATCTTCTGTATTCATAATTAAAATAATATTAAATTAACTTATTTACAAATGTAACATAATTAAAATAATTATAGATGATAGTTTCTGTTTTTAACATAATTAAAAAGAATTAAATCTAAACATAGTAGTTAATTAAAGTAATTTAATTAACTGAAAATAAATATATTAAAATAATAACAGTACACGTATTTACTTTTGTAACTAATTTAATCATTCAAGTGTTTACAAATGTATCAATTCAAAGAAATTTCAATGTTTACATTTGTAAATAGATTTGTTTTTACATTTGTAACATGGAAAATAATTTACAACTAGCTACAGCTAATTTATATTCTAAGTGTAAAGGTCGTTACCTCACTCTTGAAACTATTCAAACATTTTGTGCTGGTTTATCAACAAAATTCGTCATTGAAATCATTGGGAATTCAGTTTTGAATCAACCTATAGTTGCTGTAAAGTTTGGAAATGGACCACGTAAAATCCTTATTTGGTCTCAAATGCACGGTAATGAAGCAACCTCAACAAAAGGATTATTAGATTATTTGAATTACTTAAATACTGATGTTAATGCCTATACTACTCTTTCCAATCAGTTTACGGTAGTGGTGGTTCCTCTTCTTAATCCAGATGGAGCAAAGCAATACACTAGAGAAAATGCAAATGGTGTGGATCTAAATAGGGATGCTTTTGAATGCACACAGCCCGAGAGTATCGTTTTGCGAAATCTAGTTCATCAATTTCAGCCTGATTATTGTTTTAATCTTCATGACCAACGTACGTTATTTGGTTTGCTAGAATCAAAAAAACCTGCGACTATTTCGTTTTTAACTGCTGCATATGATGAGTCAAGACTATTTAATGCAACTCGCGAATCTGCGGCTAAAGTGATAGTTGCTATGCATCAAGAATTAGAGCGTTATATACCAGGTCAAGTAGGAAGATTTGACGATTCATTTAACATTAATTGTACGGGAGATTATTTTACCTCTAAAGAAATTCCTACTATTTTGTTTGAAGCAGGGCATTTTCAAGACGATTATGATAGAGAAGAGGTTAGGAAATTTGTATTTATTTCATTAAAAACAGCTTTTTATTGCATATACGAAAACGTTGTAGTAAACAATATTATTGAAAAATATTTGGATATTTATGAAAATAACAAATGTTTTGCTGATATAATTTTTAAAAATGTTAAAATTATTGAGAATAATGTAGAAAAAATCATTAACTTTGCCGTTAACTACAAAGAAGTACTTTTTGATAATTCTGTAATTTTTGAAGCAAGAATAATAGAATTTGATAGTAATAGTTGTTTTATGGGGCATAAAGAGATTGATGCTAAAGAAAAACTATTTAAAGCTTCTTATGGAGGTATCCCCAAAGTTGGCGAAAAAGCTGATTTTTACTTGGCAAATATTGAATTTGTCAATGGAGAGGCTAAATAAAATAACATTTTAAATAGATAATTATGAGTAAGTTTCGTTTAGATGAAGTAGATCATCAAATTTTAGACATGTTGATTGACAATACGAGAATCCCCTTTACTGATATTGCAAAAAAATTATTGATTTCTGCAGGTACGGTACATGTAAGAGTAAAAAAAATGGAAGATGCAGGAATTATTCAAGGTTCATCATTAACACTTGATTATGAAAAGCTTGGCTATTCTTTTATTGCGTATGTAGGTGTGTTTTTGCAAAGTACTTCACAAACAAAATTTGTATTGGAGCGTATCAATGAAATACCATTTGTTACTGTTGCTTCTGTAACAACGGGTAAGTTTAATATTTTTTGTAAAATAAGAGCAAGGGATACAAGTCATGCAAAAGAAGTTATTTTCCAAATTGACGATATCGACGGCGTATATAGAACAGAAACTATGATTTCGTTAGAAGAAAGTATTAACGATAAAAAACGTTTGATGCACACGATTTTTAAAGAACTATAATTACAAAAGCCTCATAAGAGGCTTTTTTTTATCTTTTTAGTGATGGAAAATTTACAAGAAAATGAATATGTTTCCTACCAAATGAATTATATTAAATTGGTAGAAGAAGGAAATATTGTAAAAGGATTAATTGAACAAAAGGAAAAAATGATTCTTTTTTTTAATTCAATTCCTGTTTTTAAACAAACATTTTGTTATGAAAAGGGTAAATGGACTATAAAAGATATTCTTTTACATTTAATTGATGCAGAACGAATTTTTGCATATCGAGCTTTACGTATTGCTAGAAACGATTCAACTGCTTTATCTGGGTTTGATGAAAATGAGTATGTGATTACTGCAAATGCAAATGAACGAGAATTTGAGAGCTTATTAAACGAGTATGTTGCTGTTAGAAATGCTACAATAAGTCTTTTTACTAATTTTTCAGAATCTGATTTATTAAAAACAGGAATTGCTTCAAATGCAAGTATATCTGTTAGAGGAATTGGATATTGTATTTTAGGACATGAATTACATCATAGAAATATTATTTTAGAACGTTATTTATAAATATATAAAAAAGGAAATCATTTTGATTTCCTTTTTTATATATTATTAATCTTCACCAGCATCACCATCTGGGTCAATATCAATTTTTTCTTCTTCTTCCTCTTCTTCTTCCGAAGCGTCATCTTCAATTTCTAATTCTTTTAATGCGTCTAAACTTTCTTCTGGTGCATCAAAATCGTCATCTTCATCATAATTTTCAATACGATCAGATAATTTAGTGCTTACTTTTACTAAATAAATAGTATCAATTGTTCGCACTTCAACAGCTTCAACTGTCTCATTTTTAGCGTTTTTAAAGCGGATAATATCTGAATCGTCATATCCGTCAGGAAACTTTTCAACCAGTAGGCTTAAAATCTCATTTGTTAATTTGGCGTAATCTACAATTACTCTTTTCATTTGGGTTATGCTTAATCAAGTTTAGTTCGTCAAATGTAATATTGAAAAATTAAAAATCAAATTTTTTTCTTTTTATTTTTTTTAGTAATTACCACCCTAAAATATAAGCAAAAATTAGAGGTGCGACAATTGTAGCATCAGATTCTACAATAAACTTTGGTGTATGAATATCTAATTTTCCCCACGTAATCTTTTCGTTTGGCACAGCACCGGAATACGAACCGTAACTTGTTGTTGAGTCTGAAATTTGACAGAAATAACTCCAAAAAGGCACATCATGCATTTCCATATCTTGATATAACATCGGCACCACACAAATAGGGAAGTCCCCAGCAATTCCTCCTCCAATTTGGAAGAAACCAATGCCTTTTCCTTCGCAGTTTTTTGTATACCAATCTGCTAACCACATCATGTATTCAACACCACTTTTCATAGTTGTAGGTTTAAATTCACCTTTAATACAATACGAAGCAAAAATATTACCCATTGTACTGTCTTCCCAACCTGGAACAACTATAGGTAAATTCTTTTCGGCAGCGGCAACCATCCATGAGTCAGCAGGATCAATTTCATAATATTGTTTTAATACGCCTGAATTAATCATTTGGTACATAAATTCATGTGGAAAATAACGCTCTCCTTTTGAGTCTGCATTGTTCCAAATATCAAATAAATGCGTTTGTAATCTTCTAAAAGCTTCTTCTTCTGGAATACAAGTATCCGTCACACGATTGTAATGATTTTCTAATAAATCCCATTCTTCTTGTGGGCTCAAATCTCTGTAATTTGGTACTCTTTTATAAGAATTATGAGCAACTAAGTTCATAATATCTTCTTCTAAATTTGCACCTGTACAAGAAATAATATGAATTTTATCTTGACGAATCATTTCAGCTAATGATTTACCTAACTCAGCCGTACTCATAGCTCCAGCCAATGTAACCATCATTTTACCATTGTCTAACAAATGTTCTTCATATCCTTTTGCAGCATCAACTAACGCTGCCGCATTAAAATGTAAATAATGTTTTTCTACAAATTGACTAATTGGCCCTTTATTCATGTTTTTTTATTTAAAATGTTATGTAGTTTTAGTTACTACTTTTTATCTTCTTTCTTTTTATTATAACCTAATATTTCTAAAACGTCTTCTGCTTTTTGCTGTTCTGAAAAAATTTCTGTAGCAAAAATCCCGTTTTTATCTTTATCAATTAATATATGTTTAGGTTGTGGTAAAATACAATGGCTTAATCCGCCAAATCCACCTATTGTTTCTTGGTATGCACCAGTATTAAAAAATCCAATATACAATGGTTTTTCTTTGTTATATTTAGGTAAATATACCGCATTCATATGTTGCTCAGAGTTGTAATAATCGTCGCCATCACATGTTAATCCACCTAATAAAACACGTTCATACGTATCGTTCCATCTATTAACTGCCATCATAACAAAACGCTTGTTAATAGCCCAAGTATCGGGTAAAGTGGTAATAAATGAAGAGTCAATCATGTTCCAATTTTCTCTATCATTTTGCTTTTTTTGATACAAAACTTGATAAATAGCGCCACCTGCTTCACCTACCGTAAATGAACCAAATTCTGTAAAAATATGAGGTACATCCACTTCTGCATCATCACAAGCAATCTTGATTTGATTTAAAATTTCATCAACCATATATTGGTAATCATAATCAAATGCTAATGAATTTTTAATAGGAAAGCCACCGCCTATATTCAAGCTATCTAGAGTAGGACATTCCTTTTTTAAAGCAATATATACCTTCATACACTTTAGCAATTCATTCCAATAGTAAGCCGTATCACGAATACCTGCATTGATAAAAAAGTGAAGCATTTTCAATTCCACTTTTTTGTTTTCAGCGATTTGTTTACGGTAAAAAGGAACAATGTCTTTGTAACCAATTCCTAATCGAGAGGTATAGAACTCAAATTTAGGCTCTTCTTCTGCCGCAATTCTAATTCCAATTTTAAATTTGCCGTCAATTTGCTCTTGTAATAAATCTAATTCTTCAAAGTTATCAATAACAGGAATGGTGTTTTTGTGGCCATTATTAATTAATCGAGCAATATTTGTAACATACTGATCACGTTTAAAACCATTGCAAACAACAAATGTATTCTTGTTGATTTTTCCTTCTTCCATTAACTTTTCAACAATATTAATATCAAATGCCGAAGAAGTTTCAATATGAATATTATTTTTCAGTGCTTCATTTAACACGAACTCGAAATGAGAACTTTTTGTACAATAACAATAAAAATATTTAGCTTCATAGCCATGCTTTTCCATCGAATTTCTAAACCACATTTTGGCCTTATTGATATTCTGTGAAATTTTTGGCAAATAGGTAAACTTCAATGGTGTACCATATTCTTCTACTAATTTCATTAAATCAATTCCATGAAATTGAAGCGCATCTTTATTTAATGTAAATTCTTCTTGAGGAAAATAAAACGTTTGATTAATTAAATCATAATATTTTGTATTCATTTCTGTCTTTTTTGAGTTTGTAATTCTGTTTGTTATTGGGGACTAAAACAAGTACCTTTCTCAAACTCTAATATTAGCATAGATGATTAATAATTTTTCATTGTATGCTTTAGAAATCGTAAATAAATCTGCATCATAAGAATGAAATGATGTGCGGCAAGTACTCGTTTCTTTACAAGCACTTAATTTCACCTTTTTGTGAATAAAACTATAGATTTTAGTTACTATTTTCATGGGGTGCAAATTTAACAAATATTATTACTTTTAAACAATACTTTTTGTCAAAAATTAGGATTTATAATAATCTGTAAATGCTTCATAAATAAGTGTGTTATCAACATTTTGATTACTAATTGCTTTTCCAATTTTATTTAATAAAACAAATTGGATGGTTCCGTGCTCATTTTTTTTATCGTATTGCAAGAGTTGAATGATTTTTTCAATATCATTTGCACTGAAATGAACGGTTTCAAATACATCTGATAAAAAATAGTTAATTTCTAAATATTCCTCTTTACTTAATAAATTTAATTTCCATGAAATATAGCTTTCTAGTATCATTCCACTAGCAATAGCTTCCCCATGTAACAATTGTTTTGAATTTTCTTTTTCGAGAAAACAACTTTCGATGGCATGACCTAACGTGTGTCCAAAGTTTAATATTTTTCGTAATCCTTTTTCATACATATCTTCAGCAATCACATCGATTTTTAATTGAATAGATTGTTTAATAAGACGGTATAAATCATTTGTAGATAAAGAACTTAAATCTTTTAATTTATTCCAATAGGCTTTATCTAAAATGAGTCCGTGTTTAAACATTTCTGCTAGTCCTGAACGCATTTGTCTACTGTCTAAAGTATGTAAAAACTCCGAATGAATGAGTATACATTTGGGAGCAACTATACAGCCTACTTGATTTTTTAACGCTCCTAAGTCTATTCCATTTTTTCCACCTATTGCGGCGTCAACCATAGCTAATAATGTTGTAGGCACATGAATAAAATCGATTCCTCTTTTAAATGTAGAAGCTACAAAACCGCCTAAATCTGTGAGTACACCGCCACCTAGATTGATTAATACACTTTTCCTATCAGCACCTAATTCAATCATAACTTCCCACAATTCTACACATGTTTTTATGTTTTTTTGTTCTTCTCCCGCTTCAATTTCTATTATTTCAATTTCTACATTAGTAGCTAAATTACTTAAAAACAAAGGCAAACACTGTTCATTAGTATGATTATCAACTAAAATAAAAATCTTAGAATAGTTTGTAGGCGTAAGTAATTGTTGAAGATATTCATAACCATTTGAGTCAAAATATATTGCTGTGTCTATTGCATGTATTGCATCCATTGTTGTGTGATATAATGTACAAAATAAATTAAAAATATTTAAATATCATTACTTCATTAAGTATATTTGCATACCCAATGAAAATCATGGTTATGGAAAAAATATTTAATAATACTGAAAATGCTTTTGCGCTTAAATCTGATGCTGAATTAAATAGGGCTTATTTGCTTTTCAAAATGATCGGCAATCCTTCTTTAGTAAAGGTAGGAACGGCATTGACTAATTTTGCACTAGGCTTTCATTTACCTGTAGAAGGTCTTATTCGAAAAACAGTATTTGATCATTTTTGTGGAGGTGTAAACGAGCAAGATTGCCTTAAAGTAGTAGATAAAATGTACGGAAAAGGGGTTTCTTCTGTATTAGATTATTCGGTTGAAGGAAAGGAAGAAGAAATGCAGTTTGATGCTGCATTAGCAATGACAATCAGAACTATAGATTTTGCGAATGAAAGTAAGGCTATTCCTTTTGCAGTATTTAAACCTACTGGCTTTGGAAGAATTGATTTGTATGAAAAAGTGGGTGCAAAAACGTCATTGACAGCTGTTGAACAAGAAGAGTGGAGTAGAGTGCGTACGCGATTTCAAAAAGTTTGTCAATATGCATTTGATAAAGATGTGAAATTACTAATTGATGCTGAGGAGTCATGGATGCAAGATGCTGCTGATGAATTGGTTGAGGAAATGATGATGCAATTTAATAAAGAAAAAGCTCTTATTTTCAATACTTTACAAATGTATCGTTGGGATCGATTAGATTATTTAAAAGCGTTGCATGAAAGAGCTATTGCAAATCAATTTCATATAGGTATGAAACTAGTTCGTGGTGCTTATATGGAAAAAGAAGCGCAACATGCTTTAGCAAAAGGCTATGCAAATCCAATTTGCGCTTCTAAACAAGCCACAGATGACAATTTTAACGCAGCTGTTGCTTATATGATGGAACATATAGCCACTATGGCAATATTTGTAGGAACGCACAATGAAGAAAGTTCATACCTTGTTATGGAATTAATGGCTAAAAAAGGATTATCTAAAAACGATTCTCGAATTTGGTTTGGTCAATTATATGGTATGAGTGATAATATAAGTTACAATTTAGCAGCATATGGCTATAATATTGCTAAATATTTACCTTTTGGTCCTGTAAGAGATGTGATGCCTTATTTAATAAGAAGAGCACAAGAGAATACTTCGGTGGCTGGTCAAACGGGAAGGGAATTATCTTTAATTATTTCGGAAAGAGCAAGAAGAAAAAATAAAAAAGACTAAGAGAGTATCTTAGTCTTTTTTTTCGTTATACTTCACAATAGTCCAAAAATTTAGATTGAATGGTAGGTGATGGAATCATACAAACTTCTTTTTTACCATACCATTTATACCTGTTTTTGGCTACATATTCATAAACCATATCCTTAACTAAACTAGGTAAAATATTAAAGAGTATGAATCCTTTTAAAGGTGTGTTTAGTTGCTTCAAGATTTTAAAAATAGCTTCAGATTTTATATAATAAGCGTTTCCAGGTTCAACTAAAATAATGCTATCTATACTCGAATTAATTCCTAATTGTTTCACAATTTCTTGTCCAATTTCACTCTGTAGCGCAGCAAAACGAAAAATATCTTTTACATCATATTTAATGATAAAATTGACTTTTTCATTACAGTAATTACAAACTCCGTCAAACAATATTATTTTTTTATCTTTAGGAAGTTCCATAGTTAAATTAACCCTTACATATTAATTTTTTAAACCTGTTGAACCCACTCTAATTCTTCTAAAGCAACTTTTGAGGTAAAAATACCATAATTTACAGTTGCTTTGTTTTTTTCAATTTTATCAATGGTTCCAATAGATTTTCCGTCTTTCATGCGCACTCTGTCACCAATTTTCAAAGTTACTTTTGGTTTGTTTTCTTCTTCCTTTAAAGCTTTCAGTTTTTGAACTTTTTTATCTTTTCGTATGGCTTCAACTTTAACGGTAACTTCTTTAACTGTTTCTTTTTCAATAACTTCCTTTTGCTTTTTTTCTTTGGCTGATATTTTTTTTCGTTTTGAATTTTCAATTTCAACCATTTTTAAAAAATCACCAATTAACGTTTTTTTGTCTTTATTGTTAAAATATTTTTCTGAAATATCATCTATTTTTTGACCAATATAAATTAATCGTTGATTCGCATCATATAATTCTTGATAACGCTCTAATTTTTCTTGAATTTTGGCATTAATTTTTTCCATTTTTTGCCCCTCTTCTCTTGCTTTTGACTCTTCTTCTTTGAGTGTCAATGCTGTTTTTTCCATTTTAGAACGTTCTTTTTGTAACGTAGCAATGGTTTTATCAAAACGTACTTTAGTATTCTCAATTTTCTTTTTAGCTCTGTTGATGAGCCCGTAAGGGATGCCGTTTTTTTGAGCTACCTCAAACGTAAATGAACTTCCAGGTTGTCCCAGATGCAACTTAAACATTGGTTCCAGAGATTTTTCATCAAACAGCATATTTGCATTGCTTGCAAAAGGAAGTTCGTTTGCTAAAATTTTTAAATTCGTATAATGTGTGGTAATAATTCCGAATGCCTCTCTATGGTAAAATTCTTCTAAAAAAGTTTCGGCAAGGGCACCACCTAATTCAGGATCAGAACCTGTTCCAAATTCATCAATAAGAAATAACGTTTTTGAATTACACTTTTTTAAGAAATAATTCATGTTTTTCAACCGGTAACTATAGGTGCTTAAATGATTTTCAATAGACTGATTATCACCAATATCTGTTAAAATTCGATCAAACAAAAACGTTTCACTTCTTTCATGTACTGGAATTAACATTCCGCATTGTAGCATTAGTTGTAACAAACCAATTGTTTTTAATGAAATGGTTTTTCCTCCCGCATTTGGTCCAGAAATAACTATTATTCTATTGGTATTGGTTAATTCAATAGTTTGTGGAAAAGTGGCTCTTCCTTCCGCTTTATTTGTGCTATATAGAATGGGATGATATGCTTCCCTAAAAAACAAACGTTTTTCGGTATTGATTTTAGGTAAAACGCCTTGTATGCTTTTTGCATATTTTGCTTTCGCTGCAATCACATCAATAGCTGTTAGAAATTCTTGATATTGAATAAGTAAAGGAGTATAGGGTCTTAATTGTGCACTTAGTCGTCGTAAAATTTTAATAATTTCTTCACGCTCTTCATATTCTAAATTATTTAATTCTCTAGAATATTTTAAGGTTGCTTCAGGTTCAATATAAGCAATGCTTCCTGTTTTGGAATTACCTAAAATAGTACCTTTTACTTTTTTACGATACATAGCTGAAACCGCTAAAACTCTTTTGTTATCTACTATCGTTTCTCTAATTTCGTCTAAATAACCTAACGCATTATAGTGCGACAAAGCCATACCAAAACTTTGATTGATTTTTCCTCGAACTAATTGGATTGATCTTCTGATATTTACTAAATCAGGTGATGCATCATTTTTTATTTCGCCATACTTATCCATTACTTCGTCAATTACTCTAGAAATAGCAGTTGTAAATTCGATTTGACTAGATTTTTCAAATAAATTTGGGTAATAGTCTTTAAATTTTTTAAGGTAAAGTAGATATTGATTAGTGGTTAAGCTTAATTGGCTGATTTTTCGAATACTTTGTAATTCTAAAAAACTATCTTCAATTGCCAGTAATTTTATATCCGTAGTAAGTGTTTCAAATCCGTGATTTGGAAGTGCATTATTGTTTGAAAACGAAGCTAAATATTCATTAGTATAGGCTAATTCAGCAAAAAGCGCTTCTTTTTCTTTGATGGGTTCAATTGCCATTGCCTTTTCATACCCTAATTCCGTATTGCATTTTTCAGCAATAGTTACTAGAATGGTTTGAAATTCTAAATCTTTTAATGTTTTTTCGGTTATAGCAATCATTTTTTGTTTTAAAAGCTAACAAATTTACAAAGTAATTATCTTTGTAAAAAATATATTTCATGGAAGTCCCATTAAATGCATCTTGGAAGCAACTTTTACAAGCAGAATTTGAAAAACCTTATTTTGAAAAATTAATGACGTTCATACTGGTGGAATACACTCATAACAGATGTTATCCGCCTAAAGAATTGATTTTTTCCGCCTTAAATAATTGTAATTTTGAAGATATAAAGGTTGTCATTTTAGGACAAGATCCTTATCATGGTTTAGGTCAAGCAAATGGATTGTGTTTTTCAGTTAATGACGGTATTTCATTTCCTCCATCATTAGTCAATATATTTAAAGAATTAGAAGCTGATTTAACTATTCCAATAGCTATTTCAGGAAATTTAGAACGTTGGGCAAAACAAGGCATATTAATGCTAAATGCAACATTGACTGTTAGGGAAGGAGAAGCAGGCAGTCATCAAAACAAAGGTTGGGAAGAATTTACAGATGCGATTATCAAGAAAATAAATGATGAGAAAGAAGGGGTTATCTTTTTACTTTGGGGAGGTTTTGCCAAAAAGAAAGGTGCATATATAAATAAAGAAAAGCACCATGTGTTAGAAAGTGGTCATCCTTCACCATTAAGCGCAAACAGAGGATTGTGGTTTGGTAATAAACATTTTAGTCAAGTTAATGCCTTATTAAAAAAGAAAGGGTTAAAACGTATTGAGTGGTAGTTAGTTTAATTGTAATATTCCTAATATTTCTTCACCCAAGAAAGGACCACCTGGATAGTGCGCAGTATAATCCATATTAAGCCAAATGTATCCATTTTCTTCTCTATGTATAAATAATACTTTTCCATTTGTTAATTGAGGAAAGAGTTCTTTTTTAATAATAAAAACAACTTGTTCAAGGTCACTTGCTTTTCCAATAAGTAATTCGGGATACATGTGTTTACCTGTATGAATTAATCGCATAGTGCCACCAATGGCTTTTATTGTTGAGGCCATCAAAATTGCATGATCATCACAATCACCTGAAAAATAAGTTAAACTTTCACTACCTTTAGCGAAATATTCGTCTGTTATGGGGTCATTTACATAATTCCATCTTGCGTTAATTTCCTTGAAAACGGCAAAATACTGAATAAATTTTCTGTTTTCAGGTTGGTGTTTTGCCTCTAATTTAAAATGCTTATTTACACAATACAAAGCAAAGTTCCTTACTTTTGGATTTAAATAATCTACGCTTTCTAAAACCCGATTTTTATTTGGGAATGGGAGTAATGTATTGATTTTAACAGCTTCTTTTTCATAATTATCATCTGCATTATAAACAATGATTTTATACGAATTTAATACTTTAAAAAAAGTGTAATTACCTTCAAGTGCTGCTATAATAAATATGATTAAATATATTGTAATTAAGTATATTATATATTTTGAGAATAATTTAATACATCCAATAAACAGACCAAACAGCAATAAAAAAACAAATGCTTTATCATAAGGAATTTCCCATTCAAAATTCAGTATGTTTTTTCTAGTGTATACAAAAACGGGCAACGTAACTAAAAATGCTAATACAATAACAATTGTATTTATCAAAATCTTTCGTTGATAAATAAACTTTTGAATTTTAGTAATACTATTTAGTAGATTTTGCATTGTTTTTGTCTGTTTTTATAGTGTTTCCTATATCTTTATATTAAAGAATAGTTACTACAAAACAACTTCTTTATATTCTTTTTTAGATTTTATTAGAGCCAAATCAAATAATTGATTTTGTATGGCTTCAAATGTAAGTTTGTCTAATTTATTTTGTGACCAATGAGTGTGATGTAACCATGCTTGTACATCTTCAATTTTTAAATCATAACGTGTAGCTAATGTTCTATCAATACTGGGTATTTGTTTAAATTCTTCTGTAGTAGTATTAATAATATCAAGTATTTGATTCATTACAAACGCAGATTGAGATAAAAATTCATTTCGTCCTGCAATAACAAAACACGGCCACGGCGTAGGGAATTCTGCAACTCTATTGAAAATAGCTGTATCAACTAATGGTTTTGTCATAAATTTTTCCCACATGAAATAGGAAGCTTCTCCTTCTGACAACGCTTTGATAGCACCTTCAATGGTATTAACTACTTTAAATTTTAAGTTGGCAAGATCCCATCCTTTTGATTTTGCATGTATGAGACTCATTAAATGTGATCCTGAACCAAATCTACTAATAGCAATTACTTCATTTTCAAGTTCGTTAACAGAAGTGAAATTGGAATTAACCGAAGTATGTATACCCCAAATTAAAGGTGATTCGACATATTTTTGAAGTATGGAGCTTGGATTTTCATCAGAAATTGATTTAATAATTCCTTCGGAAAGTAAAATTGCTAAATCTACTTCACCTTCTTTTAACATCTCACACATTTTTCCAGTTCCTTCTGGTACATCAATCCATTGTAAATCTATACCAACTTCTTCAAATTCACCATTTTCAATACATAGGTGCCAAGGTAAATTGAAATGTTCTGGTACACCTGCTATTTTAACTGTTTTCATATTTTAGGTATAAGGTTTTGGGTAATGGCTTTAAGGATTTTGTGATTTACTTTTATATTTTTTACTTTCTAATTGCCACCATTTCCATGTAATGCCATCTTTATCGGGATAATCTTCCATGAAAACCATACCGCATTTACTTAAAACTCTATTTGAAGCTCCATTTTCAGCATGTGTATAGGCATTTATTATGTTTATGTTCATTTGATTAAAACCATAGTCTAACCAAAATTTAGTAGCTTCAGTAGCATAACCTTTGTTCCAATGATTTTCAGCTAAACGGTAACCATAATCATAAAAATTTGTATTTCCGTTTTCTACATGATCATTTACAAATTTGATTCCAGTCCAGCCAATGAATTCGCTTGTTTCTTTTAAAATTGTTGCAAAACGACCAATGCCATTTTCTTTATATTGTCTTTGAACATATTCAATAACTTTTAAGCTTTCGTCAATTTCAACTTCTGGTTTTTGCCAAAGATATCGATGCACATTTGG
Organism: Flavobacterium sp. 20NA77.7; assembly: GCF_031326205.1. Classification (NCBI taxonomy): domain Bacteria; kingdom Pseudomonadati; phylum Bacteroidota; class Flavobacteriia; order Flavobacteriales; family Flavobacteriaceae; genus Flavobacterium; species Flavobacterium nakdongense. The sequence goes on from NZ_CP133721.1 coordinate 1,055,492, forward strand.
ATTTTTATTCAATTCAAATAGTGCTTCTGCATCCGTTAATTCTAAGGGACGATAGAGTAGGCGTTCGCTTTCGAGTATTACATTCATTTATTTATTCAACTATTTTATTTAAAGTGTAAGCAATTAAATCATCTACAGCTTTGTAAGGATCTTCACTAAAAGTTCCAGTTGCACGATTAGCAATAATAGCATTTAACGATAAACAGTTGTGTCCTAATAATTTTCCTAAACCATAAATTGCACCTGTTTCCATTTCTAAATTTGTCATTCTAATTCCATTATAATTGAAACGATCCATTTTGTTGTTTAATTCTGAATCTTGAATTCCTAATCGTATCACGCGCCCTTGAGGCCCGTAAAAACCTCCAGCCGTTCCTGTAAATCCTTTAAAAACAGTACTGCTTTCAAACTTTTTTTCTAATAATTTACTACCTGAAATCACATAAGGTCGCCCTTTTTTCATGTCCCAATTCGTTTGCTGAATAAAAGCTTCTTCTATTTCGGTTTCCGAAATTGTATCAATTAAATAGGATCGAAGCATATTGTCTAATCCTAATCCATATTGGCTCATTACAATACTATCACAAGGAATATCAGCTTGCAATGATCCTGAAGTGCCAATACGAACGATACTCAATGAAGTCAATTCTTTTTTAATGGTTCTAGTATCTAAATCAACATTAACCAAGGCATCAAGTTCATTCATTACGATGTCAATATTATCTGGACCAATACCTGTTGAAATTACGGTTATTCGTTTGCCTTTGTATATTCCTGTTTGTGTTTTGAATTCACGTTTTTGTTTAGTACATTCAATACTGTCAAAATGTTTTGTAATCTTTTCCACACGATCTTGATCGCCAACGAAAATAATGTTTTGCGAAATATCTTCTGGGTGTAAATTTAAATGGTAAACACTACCATCTGGATTTATTATTAATTCTGATGCTGCTATCATTTGTTTTTTAGTTTAAAGTTTAGCTTCGCTCTGTTCGGATTCGCCTCGGGTCAGGTTTCAGCTTATTAACTTCGAACGGGAAACGTGAAACAAATTTATCCACCTACTCGTTTTGTTTTAAAGCCTTTATCTTGTAAAAATTTCATAATCTTGTCACGATAATCACCTTGAATGATGATTTCTCCATCTTTAAAAGAGCCTCCTACGGCTAGTTTACTTTTAATTTTTTTCGCTAGAATTTTAAAATCTTCGTCTTCACCTTCATAACCCGAAATTATAGTGGTAGGCTTTCCTTTTCTTTTTTCATATTTACAAAGAATGGGTTCTTTTTGAATAAATAATTCATGAGGTGTCTCATCTATTTGTTCAGGTTCATTGGAAATTTCATGATCTGGAAAAAGCTTTTTTAATTGTTCTTGTAAGTCCATATTTTAGCTCACGGATAAAACGGATTCGCTTTAAGCGAAGCGCGAATTAATACTGATTTTTTTTGTTCTTTCTTTTGTTTTCGTATATTTTTCTTTTGAATTCAGGTTTTTTTCCAAAATTCAATAATAAACCAATTTCGCAATCAGTTCCTCTTAAATAATTGATTAATTGATTTTCAAACTCATCAACAATATAATCGGCTGCTTTTAGTTCTAATATTATTATATCATTTACAATTATATCAGCATAATAATCGCCAACATTTTCTCCTTTGTAATAAACTTTAATTTTCTTATTAGGAATTGCTTCAAGTCCTTTATTTTTTAACTCAATTAGTAAGGCATTTTGATAAACTTTTTCAAGGAAACCATAACCTAATTCGTTGTAAACTTCGTAAAAAGTTTTTAAAATTAACGATGTTAAATCTTGATGTAATAAGTGCATATATTCTTTCTATATGGTTTAAATCTTTTTTCATCTGCGTTTTACGAAGTAAATCCGTTTCATTCGCGTGCTAATATGGCTTGTAAATCTAAATCTTTAAATAAAAATCCCAAATTCCAAAACATCCATAAAACAGACAAATTGGAACTTGGAATTTATTTTAATTGTTTATTATTTCTTTATCAATCCTAATTCAACTAATCGTTCATTTAAAAATTCACCCGCTGTAATGTCTTCATATAATTTCGGATTGTTTTCGTCAATACATTCTGGCAAACAATCTAATTTCATGTCGCTTACTGGGTGCATGAAGAAAGGAATCGAATATCTTGAAGTTCCCCATAATTCTCTAGGTGGATTTACCACTTGATGAATGGTTGACTTTAATTTATTATTGGTATGACGAGATAACATATCGCCAACGTTAATCATTAATTCATCAGGTTGTGCCATAGCGTCAATCCAATCACCATTATGATTTTGAACTTGTAACCCTTTACCTTGTGCGCCCATTAATAAAGTAATTAAATTAATATCGCCATGTGCTGCAGCTCTTACCGCACCATCTTTTGGTTCATCTGTAATAGGAGGGTAGTGTATTGGTCTTAAAATGCTATTTCCATCTTTAATGTATTTGTCAAAATAAAACTCATCTAAACCAATATATAAAGCTAAAGCTCTTAACACATATACACCTGTTTTTTCAAGCATTTGGTACGCTTCTTTACCTGTGTCATTGAAACTTGGTAATTCAGTAACAACAACATTTTCAGGATATTCTCCAGCCCATTTTGAATCGTCATTTACATACTGGCCAAAGTGCCAAAACTCTTTTAAATCTCCCGCAGAACGCCCTTTTGCATGCTCTTTACCGAAAGAAACATATCCTCTTTGACCTCCAATTCCTGGAATTTCGTACTTGGATTTAACTTCTAAAGGTAAATTGAAAAAATTTCGCACTTCGGCATATAAATTTTCAACTAATTGATCATCTAAAAAATGACCTTTTAATGCTACAAAGCCTATTTCTTCATAAGCTTTACCGATTTCATTTACAAATTTTTGTTTGCGTATCGGATCATCCGATAGGAAATCACGCAAGTCTACACTTGGAATTTTTTGCATTGAAATTAATTTTGTTAATAACTACAAAAGTTGTTACACCTTTGTTTTACAAATGTATTGAATTAATTTAAAATATAAAAGGGTATAGTTATTAACAATTATGAAAATCGACTAAACTCTTTTATAACAAAAGTTAACCAAAATGTTATTTTTTAGTAATTTTGAAAAAAATTAAAATACGTTGTGATGATTTTTGAGCGAAAGAATTTAAGTAATGAACAATTAATTGATTTATATAAAAAATTAATCAAGCCGAGATTAATTGAAGAAAAGATGCTCATCTTACTAAGACAAGGTAAAGTATCTAAGTGGTTTTCAGGAATTGGTCAAGAAGCTATTGCTGTGGGAATCACTGCTGCTTTAGATCAAGATGAATATATATTGCCTATGCATAGAAATTTAGGCGTGTTCACTACGCGAGAAATTCCGCTACATAAATTATTTTCACAATGGCAAGGCAAAAAATCAGGTTTTACAAAGGGTAGAGATAGAAGTTTTCATTTTGGCACACAAGAATATAAAATTATTGGCATGATTTCGCATTTAGGCCCTCAAATGGGAGTGGCTGACGGAATAGCATTAGCAAATAAATTGAAACAAAATGGAAAAGTAACAGCAGTATTTACTGGCGAAGGAGCTACTTCTGAAGGTGATTTTCATGAAGCTCTTAATATTGCTGCCGTTTGGGATTTACCTGTTTTATTTGTAATTGAAAATAATGGATATGGATTGTCTACTCCCACAAACGAACAATATCGATGTGAAAATTTAGCAGATAAAGGTGTAGGATATGGAATGGAAAGCCATATTGTTGATGGAAATAATATTTTAGAGGTATATCATAAAATCAATGAACTAAAAGTATCGTTAAAAGAAAAGCCAAGACCAATTTTACTTGAATTTAAAACGTTTAGAATGCGCGGTCATGAAGAGGCGAGTGGTACAAAATATGTTCCTCAAGAATTAATGGACGTATGGGCTGAAAAAGATCCAATAGAAAATTTCAAAAACTATTTACAGCTAACAAACGTACTATCTGATGAATTGGATGTTGAAATAAAAAATGCGATAAAAAAAGAAATAGACGAAAATTGGGCTATTACCCAAGCCGAACCTGAATTAGTTGCTTCTGTTGAAGAAGAATTAGGAGATGTTTATAAACCCTATACCTTTGAACACTTTGAACCTTCTGAAGATCAAAAATCAATTCGATTTATAGACGCAATAACTGAAGCTTTAAAAGAATCCATGCAACGCCATGATAATTTAGTTATTATGGGGCAAGATGTAGCTGAATATGGAGGTGCTTTTAAAATAACAGAAGGATTTGTAGAAAAATTTGGCAAAGAACGTGTTAGAAATACACCAATTTGTGAAAGCGCAGTGGTATCTGCTGCTAACGGTTTGTCAATTAATGGATTTAAAGCAATCGTAGAAATGCAATTTGCAGACTTTGTATCTACGGGTTTTAATCCAATTGTTAATTTATTAGCGAAACAACATTACCGTTGGGGTGAACAAGCAGATGTTGTTGTGCGTATGCCTTGTGGTGGCGGAACACAAGCAGGGCCTTTTCATTCACAAACAAATGAGGCTTGGTTTACTAAAACTCCCGGGCTAAAAGTGGTATATCCTGCTTTTCCTTATGATGCAAAAGGCTTGTTAAATACAGCGATTAATGATCCAAATCCTGTTATGTATTTTGAACATAAACAATTGTACAGAAGCATTAATCAAGAAGTACCTACAAATTATTATACTATTCCATTTGGGAAAGCAAGTTTATTAAAAGAAGGAAATGATGTCACTGTTATTTCGTTTGGTGCTGGTGTGCATTGGGCACTTGAAGTCCTTAATAAAAACGTTTCAATTAAAGCTGATTTACTCGATTTAAGAAGTTTACAACCTTTAGATTGGGAAGCAATTTATGCATCTGTTAAAAAGACAAATAAAGTTATCATTTTGCAAGAAGATACATTGTTTGGAGGTATTGCAAGCGATATTGCGGCTACTATAATGGAAAATTGTTTTGAGTATTTAGACGCACCTGTTAAAAGAGTAGGGAGTTTAGAAAGCGCTATACCATTTATGAAAGTATTAGAAGATCAATATTTACCAAAAGCACGATTTGAATCTGAATTACTTGCGTTAGTAAACTATTAATCCTATACATCGAATACTTGAAATGAAAAATTTAGACATTTGTTAAAATGTTTAAAAAAATACTATATTCATAATAATTCATCATTTTTTTTTAATTTAATAAAATTTAAAGAAATAAAAAATATGAATATTATTTTTATATATTTGCTAAAATAATATATTTATGCAAATTATATATATATGGATATTTTAAGTTGCCCAAAATGCCAAAACAACAATATTGTTAAAAGCGGTATTATCAAAGAAAGACAAAGATTTTTGTGTAAATCTTGCAATTACTATTTCACAGTTAACAAGTTAGGAAAGAAGATAGATGATTACTACGTTACTAAAGCGTTGCAGTTATATCTTGAAGGTTTAAGTTTTAGAGAAATAGAACGTATTATAGGTGTTTCTCATGTTTCTATTAGTAACTGGGTGAAAGAATTTAAAATAAAAAAACCACCACACCCTAATTACCATCCAACCTATAAAATATTTAACCATTTAGAGTTAGTGGAATTCTTAAAAAACAAAGAAAGGTTGTCTGGTGCAGGTATGATTATTACTGAATTAGGTGATAAATTCATGCTCATTAAATGGGAACGATTTAAAGATTAACTATAGTAGTTAACAAAAATATATATTACAATTTTTTTCATACTATTTTTTTTAGAATTTGGTCGAACAAAATCAAATTACTAATCAATTATTTGAAATTATGAAAAAAATTTTAATGTACTGTTTTTTAGCAGCTTCATTTACAGGGGTTGCACAAACAACCACTACTACAACTGCTGCGCCTCCTGCAGCGAAAGAATGGGATGTTAGCCTTTATGGTTTCATCAGAACAGATTATATTTGGGACACTAGAAAATCTGCTCAAGTAAGAGAATACAACCTTAATTTATATCCTCTAGATGTTGCACTAGATGCAAATGGAAAAGATATGAATGCTGTTGGGCAATCAAATTTCTTATCGGTTGTTTCTAGATTAGGTGTAAAAGTAAAAGGTCCAGACGTATGGGGTGCTAAAATGAGCGGAACATTAGAAGGTGATTTTTTCGGAAATACAGAATCTTCTATTGGATTACTTCGATTAAGACATGCTTATGTTTCTATGGATTGGTCTAAAACATCTTTAACGATGGGGCAAACTTGGTATCCAACTTTTATTCCTGAAGTATTTCCTGGAGTAGCAAACTTTAGTACTGGAATTATGTTTAACCCTTTCGGTTGGGCATCTCAAGTTAAATTAAAACAAAACTTCACAAAAGAATTCTCATTTGCATTTACAGCTTATAAAGAAAGAGAATTTACAACTACAGGACCTGGTACTCAAAATGCAGCTTCAATTAACTCATCCATTCCAAGCTTAAATGGGGTATTTCAATTTAAAGGTAAAAATCTTTTACTTGGTGCAGGTTTAGAATATAAATCATTACAGCCTCTAACTCAAAATGCAACTAATACTTTGGTAACAACTGAAAAAGTGAATAGTTCTACTTTATTTGGATATGCAAAATATGCAAATGATAAATTCTCTATTAAAGCTTACGGAATTTCAGGTGGAAATTTATACAATTTAGTAATGTTAGGAGGATTTACAGCTTCAACAACTAATGGTATTCAAACATATGATCCTACAAAAACAACTTCATTTTGGGTAGATATTGCTAGTAATGGTAAATCAGTAGCGCCAGGTTTATTCTTTGGAACTACAAAAAACAACGGTTCTGACAAAGCGGGTTCTGTTGCATATATAAGAGGTATTAACACTACGGGTTCAAGAGTTGTTGATAATGTATGGAGAGTTTCTGGAAGAGTTGATTTCAAAAAGAACAAATTTAGAGTTACACCAGAGTTAGAATTAACAAGTGCAACTTGGGGAGATGCTGATGCATATGGTAAAGCAACTACAAACTTAAAAGACGTGAGTAATTTTAGAGCGATGGTTTCTTGTGTTTACTCATTTTAATTATTAATAAACTAAAAACTAAATAAATTATGAGCGACAAAAAAACAACAGGGATTTGGAAAGTAATTTCTGCATCCTCAATGGGTACAATGATCGAGTGGTATGACTTCTATATTTTTGGAAGTTTAGCTGTGGTATTAGCGGATAAATTTTTTCCAAAAGACAATCCAACAGCGGCATTTTTATCAACTTTAGCAACATTTGCTGCAGGTTTCGTTGTGAGACCATTCGGAGCATTATTCTTCGGAAGATTAGGTGACTTAATTGGGCGTAAATATACGTTCATGGTAACTTTACTATTAATGGGTGGAGCTACTTTCTTGATTGGCTGTATTCCTAGCTATGAAACAATTGGATTCTTAGCACCTTTATTAGTATTAGTATTAAGGTTATTACAAGGATTAGCTCTTGGAGGTGAATATGGTGGTGCTGCTACATACGTTGCCGAACACGCGCCTAAAGGTGAAAAAGGATATTGGACAGCATGGATTCAAACAACAGCTACTGTTGGTTTATTCATTTCATTAATGGTAATTTTATTAACTAAAACAGTTTTATCAAAAGAATCTTTTGATGAGTGGGGTTGGAGAGTACCATTTTGGGTTTCAATTTTAATGGTATATGTATCTGTTTTAATTAGAAAAAACATGCATGAATCTCCTGAATTTGCAAAAGCAAAAGCAGAAGGAAAAACAGCAACAAACCCATTAAAAGAAAGCTTTGGTAACAAATACAACTTAAAATTTGTTTTATTAGCCTTATTTGGTGCTACAATGGGACAAGGTGTAGTTTGGTACACTGGACAATTCTACGCTATGAACTTCTTAAAAACAGTTCAATGTATTGATGCTACACAAGTAGATACTTTATTAGGTATTGCTTTAGTTTTAGGTACGCCATTCTTTATCTTCTTTGGTTGGTTAAGTGATAAAGTAGGTAGAAAAGTAATTATGATGGGAGGTATGTTAGTTGCTATATTATTATACAGACCTATTTACAAACAAATGTATCAAACTACAGATTTAGCTTTAAAAACTGAAATCGTTGAAAAAACTAAAATGGTTCCTTCAATGAAAGAAGTAGAAGGGACTAAAATTGACTCTATTTACACAACTACAAAAGAATTTACGGACGGTACAACTGTGGAAGAAATTAAAACAATCCACATGGAAGATGGCAAAGTGATGCTTGACGATAAAGGAAAAGATAAAATTGAAAATAAGGTAACTAAGAAAATCAACAGATCAGATATGACATTCTTAATTTTCTTAATCTTTATCCAAGTTATTTTTGTAACTATGGTTTATGGGCCAATTGCTGCGTTCTTAGTAGAAATGTTCCCAGTAAAAATTAGATATACATCCATGTCGTTACCATATCACGTAGGAAATGGTATATTTGGTGGATTATTGCCAGCTATTTCAACTTATTTTGTTACAAATGCAAAAGATGCGGGTAACCCAGAATTCTACTTAGAAGGACTTTGGTATCCAATTATTATTGCAGGTGTTTCATTTGTAATTGGAATGATATATATTGATAGAAAAATTAACACGTTACACGAATAATATTATACATTATGAACTCAATTAAAAAATATTTAGGAATAGTATGGATTCTATTAGCTGTAGCTGTAGCATACTATAGTATCGATATCTTTGGAGGAAAATTAACTTCAGGAAAACAAGAAGATTTAGTATTCGGAATTATTATTTTCTTTGTCTTATTGCCTTTAGTAGTATCAGGATTGTTAATCTTTGGCTACTATGCTGTAACAGATGAATATGAAGATTAATTCTTTAGCATAAAATCTAAGTTAAAGCCCTTACTGTGTAAGGGCTTTTTTTAGCTATAATAAATTAGCAAATTCAATTTTAGTGTTTCGGAAAAATAACTTATTTTTAGGGAAATTAATTTTACTAAAACCTAGCATTTGGAAAGATGAAAAAAAGACACCAGCAAAAATTGATTGTTTTATCTTTTATTCTATTAATAGGGTTTAATTTGCCTATCTTATTATTATTTGACAAAGGCGGTTTTGTATTTGGCATGCCCGTTATTTATTTATATATCCTTTCTATTTGGTTGTTTTCAATTATTTTGTCTTATGTAATCTTAAAACGATATTATGAATAGTTTTATTCTTATATTAATATTGCTAGCCTATTTAGGTTTTTTGTTTTATGTAGCACATTGGGCTGAAAAAAAGGCAAATATCAAATGGATTAATAATCCGTATGTGTATTCTTTGTCTTTGGCTGTGTATTGCACGGCATGGACCTATTACGGTAGTATAGGTGTAGCAGCAAAATCTGGATTAGGTTATTTACCCATATATTTAGGGCCAGTAATTGTTATACCTGCATGGATTATTATATTAAAAAAAATTATACGTATTTCAAGAGCTAATAAAATATCGAGTGTAGCCGATTTTATTTCGCTTCGATATGGAAATAGTAGATTTTTAGGCGCTATTGTAACAGTGGTATGTTTAATAGGAATATTGCCTTATATTGCTCTACAACTTAAAGCCATTTCAGAAACTTTTCATATCGTTTCTGAAACAGAAACAAGCAAAAATATATTCGATGACACCACTACATATGTGGCTATTGCTTTGGCAATGTTTGCCTCTTACTACGGTTCTAGATATGTAGATGCATCTGAAAAACGAAAAGGAATTGTTACCGCAGTAGCTACAGAGAGTGTATTGAAATTATTTTTTTTCATTTTAATCGGAATATATGTGACCTATTATGTTTTTGATGGGTTTGATGATATCTACACTAAAGCCTCATTATTACCCAAGTTTGCTGAAAAAAACAAAATTGGAGGCTTATCTGAAGGCATGAATTGGTTCTTTTTATGTGTTTTATCCCTATTTTCCATTTTCTTATTACCTAGACAATTTCAAGTTTCTGTGGTAGAAAATAACAGAGAACGACATTTAAAAACAGCTATTTGGTTATTCCCTTTATATTTATTGCTAATTAATATTTTTGTTTATCCTATTGCGTGGGGAGGTAATATTTTATTTAAAAACACGAATGTAAACGCAGATACTTATTCGCTACTTATACCCCAACTGTTTAATAATCAAGTGCTAACTGTACTTGTTTTTTTAGGTGGATTTTCGGCAGCTATCTCCATGATTATTGTAGCTTGTATTAGCTTATCTACAATGTTAAGTAACAACTTATTAATCCCGTATACTTTTCTTGGTAAGTTGAGTAGTGAAGATCAATCAATCAATAATCAGAAGATTATAAACATTAGAAAAGTGGGCATTTTTATTTTAATTATTCTCTCTTATTTAATTTATCGTTTTTTTGCCCTTGATTATAGTTTAGTTTCTATTGGCTTAATTTCATTTGTTATTATTGCACAATTGGCACCTGCTTTTTTTGGTGCAATATTTTGGAGAAGAGGGTCGCGTCAAGGTGCTATTTGGGGAATTATTATAGGCTTTATTATTTGTACATATACCTTACTCATTCCTTATGCCATAGGTCTTTCAGTTAAAGGAAATACATTTATCAATGATGGACTATTTGGCTGCTCGTTTTTAAAACCATTTCAATTATTTGGCTTAGATTATTTGCAACCTGTACCACATGCTTTTTTTTGGAGTATGTTATTTAACGCTGTCGTTTATTTTGGTGTATCGGTAAGTTTTAAAGGCAATTATCGCGAACGTAATTATGCCGAAATGTATATTGACATTGATAAATATAGTACAAATCATGAAAGTGCTTTTGTGTGGAAAGGAACAGCATATACAAGTGATATTGAAGAAGTTTTAGTAAAGTTTTTAGGAAAAGAGCGTACGAAAAGGGCAATGACCATTTTTAATTTAAAATATAAAGTAGATGCAGATGCAGAATTAGCAGATGCTCGTTTGGTTAAATTTGCTGAAAATTTATTAACAGGACATATTGGTACGGCTTCGGCAAAAATTTTAATATCAAGCGTGGTTCAAGAAGAAAAAGTTACTTTGAATGAAGTTTTAAAAATTTTAGAAGAATCAAATGAAAATATTCTAATCAATAAAAAATTAACTGAAACGTCAAATGAATTAAAAAAGATGACAAGTAAGTTGCAAGAAGCCAACGAAACACTAGTAGTAAAAGACAAACAAAAAGACGAATTTTTAGATACGGTTACGCACGAATTAAGAACTCCTATTACAGCTATTAGAGCGGCAAGTGAAATACTTTTTGAAGATGATGAAATACCTGAGGAAATGAAAAAACAATTTCTTCAAAATATCATATCAGAATCAGATAGATTGAATAGATTGATAGATAAAATTCTCGATTTAGAAAAATTTGAAACAGGTAAACAAACCATTTATCCAAGTAGAAATAATTTGTATGAAACCATAGATAAAACCATAGAACCGCTTCAACAATTAATTCGAAATAAAAACATTACAGTATATCTAGAAAACACAAAAGATTGTTATGCTTATTATGACGAAGATCGTATCATTCAAGTCATTACTAATTTAATTTCAAATTCTATTAAATTTTGCCCTGAAGAAAATGGATTAATTACCGTGCAAGTAATTGATAAAGGGGGTTTTGTATTAACTTCCATCCAAGACAACGGCAAAGGCATACATAAAAAAGATTTTGAAGCCATATTTGATAAATTTTATCAATCTGATAATCAAAATATAAAAAAACCAGTGGGAAGTGGGTTAGGACTAGCCATTACGAAACAAATTATTGAACACCACAAAGGAAAAATTTGGGTAGAAAATTGTGAATCGGGAGGCGCCTGTTTTTATTTCACGTTACCTAAAAAAGAGTAGAAATTAGCTATTAAAATTTTACATATGAAAAAGATACTAATTGTTGATGATGAACCAAATATCATTATGTCATTAGAATATACTTTTAAGAAAAGTAACTTCAAAGTATTTATTGCCAGAGATGGACAAGAAGCATTAGATATTCTAGAAACAGAAACACCTGATGCTATTATATTAGATGTAATGATGCCAAATGTTGATGGGTATGCTACAATAACCCAGATTAAGAAAAATGAAAAGTTAACTCATACTAAAATCGTTTTCTTATCAGCAAAAAATAAAGAAAGTGATATTGAAAAAGGATTGAGTTTAGGAGCAAATGCCTATATGACAAAACCCTTTTCAATAAAAAAGCTAGTTGAAAAAATTAATGAATTACTTGAAAAATAATATTTTTAAATGAATTATAACGAACTCTATACACAAAGTCTTTCAAACTCTGAAACCTTTTGGAAAGAACAAGCTCATGCCTTAGAATGGTTTTCAAGACCAACTACTATTGTTTCAAAAAACAGCAATAATTATCCCGTTTGGTTTGAAGATGGCGAATTAAATATTTGTTATTTAGCTATTGACAAACATATACAAGACGGTTTTGGAGATGAAATTGCTCTCATTTATGATTCTCCTGTTACACAAACGATAAAAAGATATACGTTTAGTGAGGTTAAATCAGAAGTTGCTAAACTAGCTGGCGGATTAGTTTCTTTAGGATTAACAAAAGGAGACACCGCCGTAATTTATATGCCTATGATTCCACAAGCTGCCTTTGCCATGTTGGCCTGTGCAAGAATTGGTGTAACACATTCAGTAGTTTTTGGTGGTTTTGCACCTCATGAATTAGCTATCCGAATAGATGATTGTAAACCAAAGGTAATACTAACGGCATCTTCTGGAATTGAAATTGAACGTTTAATCGCCTATAAACCATTGGTTGATGAAGCTATCGAATTAGCCAATCACAAACCACAAAATGTTGTTATTTTAAATCGAAAATTAGGCGCAAAAATACCATTTAAAAAATACGACATCGATTATGATGCATTAGTCTATGGGTCAGAAGAAGTTTCTTGTGTACCTGTTGCTTCAACACATCCTTTATACATTTTATATACTTCTGGAACCACAGGAAAACCAAAAGGAATAGTACGCGATACAGGAGGATATGCCACAGCATTAAAATTTTCAATGCAACACATATATGGCGCTCAACCCGGTGAGGTTTTTTGGGCAGCTTCCGATGTGGGGTGGGTAGTAGGACATAGCTATATTGTGTATGGACCTTTATTAAACCGAAATACAACTATCGTTTTTGAAGGTAAACCTATAAAAACTCCAGATGCTTCTACATTTTGGCGCATTATTGCTGAACACCAAGTGCGTGTTATGTTTACAGCTCCTACAGCTATTAGAGCTATTAAAAAAGAAGATCCTAACGGTGATTTTATTAAACAATATGATTTATCTTGTTTGAAAACGCAATTTTTAGCAGGCGAACGTTGTGATGTAGCGACTTTAGAATGGTATAACGAACATATACCTGTTCCTGCTATTGACCATTGGTGGCAAACTGAATCGGGTTGGCCAATGATTGCTAATATGATGGGGGTAGAATACTTACCTGTAAAACCAGGTTCTGCAGGTAAAGCTGTGACAGGATATGATATACGAATATTTGGTGAAAACGGTAAAGAATTAGGTCCAAATGAAGAAGGATACGTAGTGATAAAATTACCTTTACCACCAGGCACATTAATGGATTTATGGAATGATAGTGAACGTTTCAAAGCGGGTTATTTAACTAAATTTGATGGCTATTATTTTTCTGGTGATGGTGGATATAAAGATGATGAAGGCTATATCTATATAACGGGTAGGGTCGATGATGTAATCAATGTGGCGGGTCACAGACTATCAACCGCAGAAATGGAAGAAATTGTAGCATCACATCAAGCGGTTGCAGAATGTGCTGTTGTAGGAGCAAATGATGATTTGAAAGGTCAAATTCCATTAGCATTTGTGGTAACTAAAGCAGGTATAGAGATGGAACACTTTCTACTTGAACAAGAAATTGTAAAATTAGTCCGTGAACAAATAGGTGCTGTGGCAAGTTTGCGAAATGTAGTAATTGTGCAGCGTTTACCAAAAACACGTTCGGGTAAAATTTTGAGAAAACTTATTCGAAGTATTGCTGATCAAACGGAATTTCAAATCCCTTCAACTATTGATGATGAGGCTATTATAGAAGAAATTTCTAATAGTCTAGCCTTATACGGATATTTTAAAAAATAAATAAAAACGTTAGTCGGAAGGAGTAATACATTTTTCCATGTATATCAATTTAGTGCAATTTTTAAAAAAGCAATGTTTTCTTTCCTTATATTTACACTATTAAAAAAAATTAACAAAATGAGTTATTATAAAGTTAAAGATTTAGAAAATTACTTCAAAATGTATAAAAAGTCGGTACGCGAACCAAGAAAATTTTGGGATCGTATTGCTGATGAAAATTTTGTATGGTACCAAAAATGGGATAAAGTTTTTGAAGTTGACATGCAAGAAGCACAATTTAAGTGGTTTTTAAATGCAAAAGTTAATATTACAAAAAACTGTATAGATAGACATTTAGCAAAAAGAGGAGATAAAACGGCTATCATTTTTGAACCTAATAATCCTGGTGAGCCTGCACAACATATAAGTTACAATGAATTATATGTTCGCGTTTCAAAAATGGCTAATGTTTTACGTGAATTAGGAATTAAAAAAGGAGATAGAGTGTGCATTTATCTTCCAATGATTCCAGATTTAGCCGTTGCAGTTTTAGCTTGTGCTAGAATTGGCGCTATTCACTCGGTTGTATTTGCTGGTTTTTCCGCTGGAGCATTAGAAGCACGTATTAATGATAGTGATTGTAAAATGGTAATTACTTCTGATGGAGGATATAGAGGAGATAAAACCATTAATTTAAAAGGAATTGTTGACGAAGCACTTGAAAAATGCCCTTGTGTAGAACAAGTTCTTGTGGTTAAACGAACAAATGAAGAAGTAGCCATGAAAGAAGGAAGAGACATTTGGGCTCAACCTTTATTAGAAAAGGCTTTAGATAATAATGTAGCAGAAATAATGGACGCAGAAGATCCGTTATTTATTTTGTATACCTCTGGTTCAACAGGTAAACCAAAAGGAATGGTACATACCACTGCTGGATATATGGTTTATACAGCTTACACATTTAAAAATGTATTTAATTACGAAGAAAATGACGTGTATTGGTGTACAGCAGATATTGGTTGGATTACAGGACACTCTTATATTTTATACGGACCCTTATTAAATGGTGCAACAACCGTAATTTTTGAAGGTGTACCTTCTTATCCAGATTTTAGTCGTTTCTGGGAAGTAATTGAAAAACATAATGTAAATCAATTCTATACAGCCCCAACAGCCATTAGAGCTTTGGCAAAAGAAAGTTTAGATTATGTGCAAAAATTCCCTTTGAGTAGTTTAAAAGTGATTGGATCTGTAGGAGAGCCTATTAATGAAGAGGCATGGCATTGGTATAATGACCATGTAGGAGGAAAAAGATGTCCTGTTGTGGATACATGGTGGCAAACGGAAACAGGTGGAATTATGATTTCTCCATTACCGTTTATTACTCCAACAAAGCCTACGTATGCCTCATTACCATTGCCAGGAATTCAACCTGTTTTAATGGACGAACTAAGAAATGAAATAGAAGGCAATCAAGTTACGGGTAGTTTGTGTATTAAATTCCCTTGGCCGTCAATTGCTAGAACAATATGGGGTGACCATCAACGTTATAAAGAAACTTATTTTACCGCTTTTCCAGGTAAGTATTTTACAGGAGATGGTGCATTAAGAGATGAAGTGGGGTATTATAGAATTACAGGAAGGGTAGATGATGTTATTATTGTTTCTGGACATAATTTGGGTACAGCACCAATTGAAGACTCTATCAATGAGCATCCAGCAGTGGCAGAAAGTGCTATTGTAGGTTTCCCACATGATATTAAAGGAAATGCTTTATATGGTTATGTAATTTTAAAAGAAAGTGGTGAGAGCAGAAACCATGATAATTTAAGAAAAGAAATTAATCAATTAATTTCTGATCAAGTTGGACCAATTGCAAAATTAGATAAAATACAATTTGTAAGTGGTTTGCCTAAAACACGATCTGGTAAAATTATGAGAAGAATATTAAGAAAAATTGCTGAAGGGGATTATTCAAACTTTGGCGACATATCGACATTACTAAATCCTGAAATTGTTGAAGAAATAAAAGAAGGAAAAATTTAGTTTTATTTTTTATTGGTTATGTTAAAAAAAGCCTATTTCATTGAGATAGGCTTTTTTTATTACTGAATACCTAATTTTTCTTTCAGTTTTAAAAATAAAATGGCAATAGAATACGCATCATCAGACACTGAATTACGCTCACTTATTGAAATTTTTAACTGTTTGCTCATGTCTTCAAGTGAATAGGGCGTATCATTCGTGTCAACCCATTTATTAAACATGGCTTCAATATCAAATGCTTCATTTTTTAGTTTACCTAGTTTCATTCTATGCAAGCATTCGTTTATCATTTCAATATCAAAATTTATACGATGCCCTATAAGAACCGCATTATCCAAATAACCTAATAAATTAATTAGGGCTTGTTCTTCTGAGAGTTTATCAAATTTGCTAACGGTAATAAACTCGTTTGCTAATTCATCTGTTTTTTCTTTTCCATGCTGAATGAATAGCTCAAAAGAATCTTTAATTAGAATTCTATTACCTACAACAGAAGTAGCGGCAATGCCCATAATAACATCTTTTTCAGTATCTAACCCTGATGTTTCCATACTAATAACTACATATTTAGTAGCTTTTCTTTTGAAAGAATCATTGTATTTTTTCCAAAATTCAGGATATTCTTTATTAAATAAATTGGTTAGCATAACTTATGAAAATCGGGTTAATTGGTATTTTTCTTTTATTAAATCAATAATTTCATCAATGACTTGAAGCGATTTTTTCAATTCCTCTTTGTCTATTTTACTTAGTTTGGAAGGATTAATATAGCTTCCATCATTATCATTTAGCACGCCTTCATTCGTTCTCAGTCGCACTAATTCCATATAGTTTTCAGCGAAATCAAGGTATTTTTCTTTATTTTTCACATCAATCATAGCCATTTGTTTAAAACGTAAGTAAGTATTTGAAACTCCTTTTAAATTATGACTTAACGCAAAAATACGAGCAGCATCAACAAAAAATTGAATACCTTTTAGCTTAATATTAAATAAATCTTTATGAACACCGTGTTCTTCTACAGCAAATTTTTTGAAGAAGGTGAGGGGTTGCGGTGTTTTTAATAATTGGTTACCCATATAATCAAAGAATAGTTTATTATTGCTAAAACTCTGATAAATAGCAATTTCTAAGGCATCTTTAATTTTTGTTTCACCATAAATATATTCATAATCAAAGAAAATACCACTAAAATCGCTCATGTTTTCACCTGGTGTTTTAATCCAATTGGTGTATAGGTTGGTAAAATCTGAAAGTGATTTACACCATTTAATATTGCTAGCTAAATGTTCATTTGGGCAGGGTTTGTAACCTAGCGTTTCCATTTTTTGAATAACGGATTTTGCTAATTGTACAAAATAAAACTTAACATCTCTATGTTTATCAGGAGCTACGTCTTCATAAATTAACATATTATCTTGATCACTTAAGACAAGTTGTTCTTTCCTTGCCTGACTTCCGAGTGCTAACCAAACGAAGCGAGCAGGAGGTGCTCCTAATGACTCTAGTGCTAATTTTATACATTGCTGAATTATAGAATGTAATATTTCGCCAGCGGTATTTGCAATATGAGGAATTGGAATATTTTTTGTAAATGAATTTTGAATAACAAAAAGATACTTTGAATGAATGTATTTAATTTCATCAAAATTTTTCGCATTTCTAATTTCATCAATCAGCACACCAGGATTATTGGATTGTGATTTAATAATATCTCGCTCTGAAATTATGCCTTTAATGCGGGTATTTTCAGAACCATCTTCTGTTACACATAGATGTGACGCATCATTTTTTAATAACAATAATTGTGCTTCAGCAACAGAAATAGCAGCATCTACAATAACAAAATTAGTTTGCATTAATTGTGTAATATCTGCATCTAATTGAATGAGGCCAAACGCAATTTTTTTCCTAAAATCAGCATCCGTAACTAGGCCAATAATACGTGCGTTATTAGTAACTATTGCACAAGATTTTTGTAGTTCTACCATTTTCTTAGCAACTAATGAAATAGTAGCAGTAGTAGGTACTAACAAAGGTTCTTTGTCATATTCCAACTCTTGAAAATAGGAAAAATCAGTAGTTTCAGTGTCCGAAGTGGACTCTGAAACTGCTTTTATATTTTGATAATTTTCTCCTTTAGATTTTGCCTGATGTGAAAAACTTTCTAAGAAATAGTCTAATACAGAAGCATATTTTGTTAATAAAGGTTTGAAAAGTGCAATAGGAATAGCATAAACAATAGCATCCTCGTTAGCAATTGCATTTAAAGCATAATTATTTTTAGCAAAGAAAGGTCTTAATCCAAAAATAGAACCTAAATAACATTTTGAAATTAAAGTTTCTTGTGCATCAATTATCTTAGTCAAATGAATAACCCCAGAATTGACAATATAAAAATTAGCATGCAATTCGTCATTTATTTTAAAAAGACGTTTATTTTTTTCTAAATAAATAATTTCGCTGTGTGATGCAATTTCAAACAAATCAGCATAATCAACATTTTTAAAAGGCTCATACTGTTTAAGAAAGTCTACAATATTTTCTGCAAAAGTATTCTTCATAATAGGTGTGTGGAATAGTACATCAAATGTACAATTAATTTAAAAACTATATATATGCTAGAAGTAAATTTTATATTTTACATAATGTATATTATAATTCAAAAAACTATAATAGAAATAATAAATAAGTTGTTTATCCGTAAATATTGAATTATTTTTGCGTCTTAAAAATAACACATTTTGAAAAATAAAACTGCCCTTGCCCTCGTTCAAAAAATTCAAAAAGAATTAACAGCTAAAAAATTTGGTTGCGAAACAATTATTGAAACTTTAAAAGAATTACGAACCATTTCATTAGGAGAAAAAAATCCTGTGTTAACAAAAGCCTTGAGATTGGCTTATGAACATTTAGAAAATCAAAAAGCTTTCTACATTGGAATTCCAGCAGACGAAACTTCTGAAGATGAAATTACTTCTTTTAATTTTTCAAAAGAAAATGATTTAGAAAGTTTAGCTTATTTTATTGCGCTTACACAAGACGCTACAAAAGCAAATAATTTATTAGATTTAAAAGAATACAATAAAGCATTCTTAGCATATTAATTCTATTTTACATAATAATATTGCTGCTATTTTAACAGTAATTTAGCTATCCAAAATTGTTTTAATTGTGTAAGTACTACTACTTTTGTTGTAACTTAAATGAGTTATTATGCTTAAATCTTTTAAATACACAGCCCTTTCTGAAGGTGTTTCTTTTTTAGTTTTACTAGTAAATATGTTAGTTATTCAGCCACTGAATGTTGACTTATACAAATTACTATTAAAGCCCATTGGTATGGCACATGGTATCTTATTTATACTTTACATTGTATTAGCCTTCTTACTTAAAGAAGATAAAAAATGGAATTTCAAAGATCTTAGTGTTATTATTTTGGCCTCTTTTCTTCCTTTTGGAACATTTTACATTGATGCAAAATATTTAAAATAATTTGTATATGAAAGTATTTGATATTGCTGAACCCCTTTTAAAAAATGTTAACCCTACTCTAGCGTTATATGCTAATTTAGTGGTTAATTTACTTGTTTTAGCTATCATTGCGTATGTATTAGATTATGTTTTCAAAAAAGTATTAATCGTTATTTTAGCCCTTATTGCTATTCGAACAAAGTCAAGTTTTGATGATTTTTTGGTTGCAAATAAAACAGCTAAGTACATTGCACATCTAGTTCCGCTTTATTATATATACAAAAAAGTCCCTATAGTTTTAGATAAATTTGTCTATTGGGAAGCATTTTTTGGCAAACTAGTAAAGTTTAATATTATTGTACTTTCCATTCTTATTATACGAAGTATTTTCAATTCCCTTAAGGATTATTTAAAAGAACAACCAAAATATAAAGATAAACCTATAGACAGCTATATCCAAGTCATTATGATAATGATGTGGGTATATGGTGCAATTTCTTTTATTTTAATCCTATTTGATACTACAAAAGGTACACTATTAACTGCTTTTGGTTCAGTTTCGGCCATTATTATCTTAGTATTTAGAGATACTATTTTAGGATTTGTAGCAAGTATTCAAGTCACTGTCAATGATATGGTTAGAATTGGAGATTGGATTACAGTAGATAAATATGGCGCTGATGGTGATGTAGAAGAAATCAACTTAGCTACAGTAAAAGTTCGTAATTTTGATAACACTACTTCTACTATTCCTACCTATAGCTTAATTTCAGATAGTTTTAGAAATTGGAGAGGGATGATTAATTCTGATGGTAGAAGAATTAAACGACATATTTTAATTAAAGGGAATTCTGTTCGCTTTTTAAAAGATGAGGACATTCAAAGATTAAAACAAATTAGTTTAATTACCAACTATTTAGATAAACGTCAACACGATATTGACAAATTTAATCAAAGTCATAATATAGACAAAAGCTTGCAGATAAACGGTAGAAACCTAACTAATTTAGGGGTTTTTAGAAAATACATCCAGCAATATATTTTGTCTCACCCAGGCATTAATAAAGATATGTTATTGATGGTTCGTTATTTACAACCAACTGAAAAAGGGATTCCGCTTGAAGTGTACTGTTTTAGTAATGATAAAGTATGGGAAAACTACGAATACATTATGTCTGATATTTTTGATCATATTGTGGCATCTATTGGTTATTTTGATTTAGAACTTTTTGAATTACAACCTTCAAAAAATAATTAATTTAAATTTTAATTACTTTATTAATTATTTCTTCATGATCAAAAGCTAAATCAGGTAAATTATTGATAAAAAACCATTTAACTTCTTTAGCATCATCTAAAGGTTTAATATCTTGTTGACTAGTTAATTGTGCGCTAAACGCTATAGAAACCATATGTCCGCGCGGATCTCTACCTGGTTTTCCAAAAGCACCAATTTGAATAACTTCACTCACAGTCACATTTGTTTCTTCTTTCAGTTCACGTTTGGCCGCCTCCTCTAAGTCTTCGTTTTCATCTACAAAACCACCAGGCAACGCCCAACAGTCTTTAAAAGGGTTGTTTTTTCGTTTAATTAATAAAATTTCATTACGATTTTCATTGAAAACCACCACATCAACAGTTAGGAAAATTTTTGAAATATATTTTGTCATTGATTTTTTTTGTAAATTTAAAACAAAAAAATGAGTGCTAGAGAAGAATGGTTAAACCAATTTAAATCAATGCCTTTTGGTAATGAATTAGCCTCTTCGTTACCGGAGGAAAAGTTTCAAAACCAAACACTTAGACCTATATTAAAGTGGCAAAATGAACTATTACTAGAAGTTTTTAGAAATTATGCAAGTAAGCAAAAAGGTGTATTTTTTTCACTCTCTCCAGAAAAAAAAGAAGCCTATATAGAAAATGTTATCCAAAAAGACATTAAGTTTAGAAACACGATAAAAGGTATCGTTATTGGTTTATTTAGTTTAGAAGAATTTCAAGATTATATAAAAAATTCATCAAACTTAAACAAAAGAATGATGAATTTAGTTATTGAGCGTTTAAAAAGCCAGAGTATGGTTATATAAGTGAATAGCTGCTATATTAATATAAACTTTCACCATTTAAATCAGTAGTCAACACATCGCTCATGTAGTCAAAAAACGGACGCATAGCACAAAATGTTTGAATAACTTCTTCGCTGAAATTAGGTGATAAAACTTCTTTATTTGTAAAATTTCTAGTTAACAAAAATTGTTTCTTTCGAATAAGTGCTATCGCTTCATGAGTTTTATCAAATCCTTTTGGAGCAGTTTTCAACTCCTCACCTTTCAAACAAGAAAAATAAGTAACAAAAGTATCAGCGGAAATAATAGCATTTAATTCGGAGGCGTCTAATTCAATTTCTTTTCTTATTCGAAATAAATCATCTGCATTTGGTGCCCAAAATCCACCACCAACAAAACTTGCATTGTTTTCTATATGTAAATACATACCGCCTCGTAACAAGGGTTTTGTTCTACTAAATCCCACCGAAAAATGATTTTTATAAGGCGATTTATCTTTTGAAAAACGCACATCTCTATAAATTCTAAAAATTTGCATTTTCTCAATACTATCTACCTGCTCTAATTTTGAATAAATGCTTTCAAAAAAAGATTTAGCTTTTTGTTCTTGAAGCTGGAATTGTTTTTTATTCGCGGCAAACCATTCTCGATTATTATTTGCTTGTAAGTCATTTAAAAAATCAAATAGTTCTTGGTCTAACATCAACTTAGTCATCATGTTCTTCAGATTCTATTGCAGGTGTTGTGGCTTGATTAGCTCTAATTTCAGTGTGACGAATTTCTCCACCAGAAGTCCCCACAGTTTTTGCCACTACAGCACTTCCCACAGCACAAACTAACGTACAAACAGCAACTATTTGATTCCATGATTTATTTTTTAAGCTGGCAAATAGTCCAGCTAATGAAAATAGCCCCGTAGCATACATTAATAGTGCAAATTTTTCTGCAATTTCTTCATGCTCATGTATGATTTGATGACCAACATTTGGAAGTTCTTCAACCAACTCCTCTGCTCCTTCTCCAGTAAACATACTAGCAAATGTAAAAAGAGAACTTGTGAGTAAAACAACATAAGCAACTCGTTTAATAATTTCATTTTTAAAGCCAAAACCAACTACTAAAATTGCAATTCCAAAAATACCACCAATAAGTGGAAAATGGTTTACCACCATGTGTAAATGTGCGTCATTCATACTTATTTAGATTAAAATTTATATCTTTACTCCCTAATACTATTTCATTCCATGAAAACTATCTTAAAGCATTATCTAGTCTATAAAAACATCGCTTTATTCTATTTAATTATAGGATTTATTACCAGAATTGTATTGTTAATACATCCCATTACACAAAGCAATTTTTCATTTATAGACTATGTAAAGATATTCATTTTTGGATTACTTTCAGACTTTTTTATTTTCATTTTCATTGGAAGTTTGCTTTGGTTGTATTTATTATTTCTTTCCAATTCAAAATTTAAAAAACCGTACGGCTACTATATTTTTTCATTTTTTATACTTTTATTCGTTTACATTTTGTCTGGAAAAAGTATATTATCTGAATACGGAGGCGTTTTACCTGAAATTGGACTGGCATTCGTAGGACTTAAAACCCTATTTTTTGGATTGCTTTTATTTGTAGAAAAATATCGAGGAAAAATTAGACTTGCTTTATTTTCAGTTACCCTATTTTTATTTGTTCTTCTCATTATTCAAAATGCGGTAAGCGAATTTTTCTTTTGGAATGAATTTGGGGTTCGTTTTAATTTCATAGCCGTAGATTACTTGGTTTACACCAACACTGTAATTGGCAATATAATGGAGTCATATCCTGTTGTTCCTTTATTTACAGGTGTAGGTATATTGGCAATAGGTACTACCTATTTTATTGTAAAACATTCAAAGTCATATTTAGCAAATTTACCAGATTTTAGTAGTAAACTTAAAATTTCTCTAATGCAAATAGGGTTGATTTGTGTTGCGGTTTTTAGCATTCCTTTTTTAGCTAAACAAGAAAATACAAATAATATATTTACAAATGAACTGCAAAGCAATGGAACTTATAAATTTTATTTGGCTTTCAAAAATAGCGAATTAGATTTTATAAAATTTTATGACACATTACCAGAAAATGAGCTGAAAAAATATACCACTTATCAATACAACCATACTTCAACTACACAAGGTAATGAAATGCATAAAAATGTGGTTTTAATTACGGTTGAAAGTTTAAGTGCTGAGTTTATGAAATGTTATGGAAATCAAGAAAACATTACACCTTTTTTAGATGAATTAGCTCAAAAAAGCTTGTTTTTCACTAATTTATATGCCACAGGTAATAGAACCGTTAGAGGGCTAGAAGCCGTTACTTTGTGCTTACCTCCTACTCCTGGAGAAAGCATTGTAAAACGCCTTGATAACAAAAACAAATTTAGCACAGGAAGTATCTTTAAAGAGAAGGGCTATCAAGTTAAGTTTTTGTATGGTGGAGATGCCTTCTTTGATAATATGAAAGATTTTTTTGGAGGAAACGGGTACGATGTAGTTGATAAAGCAAATTTTGCAGCTAATGAAGTAAGTTTTTCAAATATTTGGGGAGTCTGTGATGAAGATATGGCTAAAAAAGCAATCCAAGTAATGAATAAAGAGCATAAAACCGGAAAACCATTTTTTAATCATTGGATGACTGTAAGTAATCATAGACCATTTACCTATCCAGAAGGAAAAATTGACATTCCATCCGATTCAAAATCAAGAAGTGGTGGTGTAAAATATACTGATTTTGCATTAAAACAATTTTTTGCCATGGCCGAAAAGCAGCCTTGGTTTAAAAATACGGTTTTTGTTATCGTTGCAGATCATTGTGCATCAAGTTCAGGAAAAACAGAACTTCCTGTTGATAAATATAGAATTCCCGCCTTCATATATGCACCAGGATTTATCAAGCCTCAACAATGCCATACGTTGATGTCACAAATAGATTTAATGCCTACCGCAATGAGTTTGCTTAACTTCAATTATACCTCTAAATTTTTTGGAGAAAATGTATTTAGTCCTTTGTATCAACCAAGAGCGTTTATTGCAACCTATCAGGATTTAGGGTATATAAAAGAAAATCATTTAACAATTATTTCTCCTGTAAAAAAAATAAAACAATTTGAAATAATGCCTAAGACTTCAAATCCATTTGAACTCTATTTCAATGAAAAGTTACTTACTTCACCAAATGAAAAACTAAAAAAAGAAACAATTGCGTATTATCAAACGGCAACTTCTTTATTAAAAGCAAAGAAATATCAAGTAACTAAAAAATAAATTTTATAGTAATCCTTTGTATTTTCTATAAAACCATTCCGTTGCTAGTGATACAGCTAATATGATTAGAAGTGTTACCCAATCAATTAGTGGTGTTTTTTTAATGATTTCTTTTTCCGTTGGAAGAAAGACTGACGGATCTAATAATTTTTTAATAAGTTGTTCAATTTGATTTGGGTAAAACGTTTGACCATTTGTTTTGGTAGCTAATGCATTTAATTTTACCACATCGGGATTAGTAAATTGCTTCTCTACATCAAAATCAAGCACTTCAAAGCTGCTTGAATAACTTGCACCTGAAGTATTTTCTTTAACAGTAAAAGAATAATTTCCATGCTCTAATCCATCAAATTCTACTATGTTGCCTTGATTTGAAGATGAAAAATTATATTTTTTTACGGCATTCGTTCGAGAATTTTTTAATTCAATAGTTAAATTAGCCTCTTTATTTAATTCATAATTTTTATTAAAATACTGTGCTTCAATAACGATTGTTTCACCTGAATTATAAAATTGTTCGTGTGTAACTAGCAAGTTTTTCTTGTAAGAATTAGTCGATAAATAATGAATAATTTTATTCATAAATAAATCAAAATCTTCAAATGATTTTTTGAACAAATAACTTTCTAAGCGCCATTTCCAAATATTTTCACCCAGTAAATAAGCCGATCTTTTAGTGTTATTTTCAGAAAAAGTAAGTATCGGATTTTCAAAAGAAACACCATTAACAGAAGACTTTATCATTGTTTCTACTTGATTTTTAGCAATTATTTTACCAAATTTATGAGTTAGAGGGGGCAATTGAGAAAATGCAATATCTTCTTGTGCAAACAATTGAAAACTAGATTGATAATTTGCAGTAAAATTTTCTGTTTGAGGTGTCATTTTAAATTGCAAATCATTTTGAATTTGATTCACAAAGTTGAAATCTGTTGAAATACCTGTAATAATAAAAGTATTAATTTGCTGCTTTACATTGGCATCAATAATAACTTTAAAAGCCGAAGTAGGCTGGTATAAAATCAATAAATCAATATTTTTTAAATCACTGATTTCTTTAGATTTATATATCTTTACCTTACGTTGTGCGTTAGATTCAATAGCCCGCTTAATTGCACCTAAATCGGGATGAGTAATATCAGAAACTAAAGCTATTTCTTTTTGTTGATTCAACACTTCTACAGCAAAGTTTTTAACGTTATTATAGGTGTTCTTTTCTTTATAAGTGGAAGAAAGTATGGCTTTATACTTTTGCAAACCTATTTTATTGGCTTCAACAAGAATCTCTAGCGAGACTGTTTTCTTTGTTTTAGAAAATGCAACTGTTTGATTGAAAACTTTATTTTTTTCTTTTTGAATACTGAAAGTAGCCGTACAAGGTTTAGTACCGTTGTATTGTAAAAAGACTTCTACTGGAAATTTATTTTTCAGAAAAGCATATTTATTCACATTTAACCGACTTATTTTCAAATCAAAATTTGAAGTTGTATCGCCAAGTACTATTGGAAAAACGCGCGCTGTTTCTTGAAAACTATATTCATAATCATTACCAATTGTTTGATTTCCATCAGAGAGTAATACTATTGGCAATTCGTTATGTTTGTATAATTGTTTTAAATTCTGAGCAGCCAAATCAATATTTGATTGTTTTCCCTCAAAATCAATGGGTTTATCTAACCCAAAATCTTTATCGAAAAGATATTTTTGAACAGCAAATTTTTCACTTATTTCCTTATTCGTTAAAATTTTATCCAATACATTTAGCGCTGTTTTATTTGACTTTAATTCTTTTATTGAACTTGAATTATCAATTAAAAGGGCTAACGGTGTTTTAGATAGTTCCGTAGTTTTTCGAGTAAATGTTGGATTAATTAATAATACTAATAAACATAGAATTGAAAAAAAACGTAATAGAGCCAATATCCAGTTTGATTTTAACTGTGTATTGGCTCTAAATAGATAATGATAAAATGACAAACTAGCAGCAATAAGTACTGATAAAAAAAGTAAAAAAATTGTGCTTGAAGTCATTGTTTAGTAATACTTACTTGTTAGCTGTGGTATAGTTGTTTTTTTTTAAGTTAACATTCCACCATCAACATTTAATACTTGTCCTGTAACATAAGCGCTCATATCAGAAGCTAAAAACACACAAACATTCGCAATATCTTCTGGTGAACCGCCTCGCTTTAAAGGAATAGATTCTCTCCAACCTTTAACAACATCTTCATTTAATTTTGCAGTCATTTCAGTTTCTATAAATCCTGGAGCAATAGCATTGCAACGGATATTTCTTGAACCTAATTCAAGTGCGATTGATTTTGTAAATCCAATCATACCTGCTTTAGATGCTGCATAATTAGCTTGACCAGCATTGCCTTTAACACCTACAACGCTACTCATGTTTATGATAGATCCTATTCTATTTTTTAACATGATTTTTTGCACTGCTTTTGTCATATTAAATACAGACTTAAGATTGATTTCAATTACAGCATCAAAATCTTCTTCAGACATTCTCATTAATAAATTATCTTTTGTTACTCCTGCATTATTAATTAAAATATCAACGGTACCAAAATCAGTTATAACATCATCTACTAATTTTTGTGCTTCATCAAAATTTGCAGCATTAGATTGATACCCTTTGGCATTTACCCCTAATTTTTTCAATTCATTTTCTAAAGCCATTGCCGATTCTACAGATGAGCTATATGTAAAAGCTACATGAGCACCATGTTGCGCAAATATTTCGGCAATTCCTTTACCAATACCTCTACTAGCACCAGTTATTATGGCTACTTTTCCTTCTAATAATTTCATAATTAACTATTTAAAAAAACGATTATCAATTTTATATAATCATCAAATATAATAATATTTTAAAGTCATTAAACCTTTTTATTTTTTTTTTGTCTAAACTTGTAAATTAAAACCAAAATCTATGAAAAAACAAAATTTACTATTAGCCTTATTTTCATCTTTTTTATTTATTTCTTGTAATAAAGATGATAATTATGAAACCCTCCCGACCGATTCTTATCCAAATGTAATTGCAACCTTTGGAACTAATTTGGATTTAAATAATTTACAAAATTATGCGAATCAAACAGTACCCGCTTATATAACAAAAGACAATTCAAATGGGAATGTAATTACTGATAAAGCAGCAACGTTAGGTCGTGTTTTATTTTATGACAAGAAATTATCAACAAGTAACACCATTGCTTGCGCAAGTTGCCACAAACAAGCATTAGCCTTTGGTGATGATGCTATTGCTAGTCAAGGAGTAAATGCAACAACCGGGAGACATTCTATGCGTTTAGTTAATAACCGTTTTGCAACAGAACTTAAGTATTTTTGGGATGAACGCGCAGCCAATTTAGAAACACAAACTACTATGCCAATTAAAGACCATGGAGAAATGGGTTATAGTGGCTTAAATGGAGACCAGTCTTTTTCAGATTTAATAGTTAAATTAAGTGCAATTGGTTACTACAAAGAACTTTTTAAATTTGTTTATGGAACAGAAACAATTACTGAAGCTAGAATTCAAAATGCATTAGCACAATTCATTAGAAGTATTCAATCTTTTGATTCAAAATATGATGTAGGTCGTGCAACTGCACCTAATGACGGTGCGCCATTTGCAAATTTCACAGCACAAGAAAATCAAGGTAAAAATTTATTTTTAACTCCACCTACATTTAATGCAAATGGTTCAAGAACTGGAGGAGGTTTAGGTTGTGCTGGCTGTCATAGAGCACCAGAGTTTGATATTGATCCATTAACAAAAAACAACGGCATTATAGGTGTCATTGGCTCAGCAGGAACTATAGATGTTACAAATACAAAAGCGCCATCTTTGAGAGATCTAATTAATCCGTCGGGAACACTTAATGGAAGATTAATGCATACGGCTAATTTCACCTCTCTACAACAAGCTATTGGCCATTATGGAAACATTAACATCGCTCCAGGAAATACAAATTTAGATCCTAGATTAACTCCAGGAGGCATAGGTCAGCAATTAAATTTAACAAATACAGAAGTTCAGGCTGTTGTAGCTTTTTTACAGACATTGACAGGAACAAATGTTTATACAAATACAAAATGGTCTAATCCTTTTCCTAATTAATTAGACAATAAAATAGTTATATAAGAAAAGTCCCGATATATCGGGACTTTTTTATTTTTAAAAAGCAACATTCCACTTAGGAAGACAATTATTTTCTTCAAAGAACAATTGAAGTATTTGTGCTTCAACAAAAGTAGGAATGCTTTTATTTTTTACATTAAATGTTTCAAACCAATGTACTTCTAATGCTGTTATTTCTTCTTTTTTCATTTGCGTTGGCCATGAAAATTTTCTGGCAGATTTTTTAAATTGACTACCATTCACAATTTTATCAAAAAGACCTCCGTTTTTAGCTTTTAAATCTCCGTTATTTTGCACAGTTCCTGTTGAACCAACCATTAGTAACGTTTTTTCTTCTCCTTTTACATCAAACACTAAAAATATACCTGCACCTAATTCTGGAGCATTACAAACTTGATCTAACTGATCGTCTGTAGTGTAATTGAAATGATTTGTACTTTTAAATTTTTTTAACTCTTTATACATATAGTTTATTAAATTAAAAACTCCATCTAGTGTAAAACCGATGGAGCTTTATGATTTGTATTGGATACTTAATGTATCTGTTGATTATCCTAATATTTCTTTTACTTTTTTACCAATTTCTGCAGGTGAATCCACTACATAAATACCATTTTCTTTCATGATACGTTTTTTAGCTTCTGCAGTATCATCTGCACCACCTACAATAGCGCCAGCATGACCCATAGTTCTTCCTTTAGGGGCAGTTTCTCCAGCAATAAATCCTACAACTGGTTTTCTGTTACCATCAGCTTTAATCCATTTTGCAGCATCAGCTTCTAATTGACCTCCAATTTCACCAATCATAATGATTAATTCTGTTTCTGGATCATTCATTAATAGTTCAACTGCTTCTTTTGTAGTTGTTCCAATAATTGGGTCACCACCAATACCAATAGCTGTTGTAATTCCAAAACCTTGACGAACAACTTGATCTGCAGCCTCATAGGTTAATGTACCCGATTTTGAAACAATACCTACTTTACCTTTTTTGAAAACAAAACCTGGCATAATACCTACTTTTGCTTCTTCTGGAGTGATTACTCCTGGACAGTTAGGGCCAACTAATCTACAATCTTTTTCTTTTATAAAATCATAAGCTTTAATCATATCAGCTACAGGAATTCCTTCAGTGATACAAATAATTACTTTAATACCCGCATCAGCAGCTTCCATAATAGCATCAGCAGCAAATGCTGGTGGAACAAAGATAATTGACGTATCTGCTCCTGCTTTATCAACAGCATCTTTAACAGTATTAAAAACAGGACGATCTAAATGTGTTGAACCGCCTTTTCCTGGTGTTACACCACCTACAACGTTTGTTCCATATTCAATCATTTGTGAGGCATGAAATGTACCTTCACTTCCTGTAAAACCTTGAACAATTATTTTTGAATTTTTATTTACTAAAACACTCATGATGTTATTTATTTTTTAAATGCGTAGCAAAAGTAAGTTTTTTGGTAGAAATAATTGAATTTTTTCAGACCTTTTTTTAAATAGTTTTGCTAAATTAATATCCTTATTTTAATTTCTCAATTAGACCAGGTATCCTCTTAATATTAGCTAATTGTTTTAATTTTTCTCGTGATTCTTCAATTGGGGTACCAAAATACGTTTTTCCACCTTCAATTGACTTGGTAACACCTGTTTGACCTAACACTACGGCTTTTTCCCCTATTGTTATACCACTTGTAGTACCTACTTGACCCCATAATGTTACTTCGTCCTCTACAATTACACAACCCGCTATTCCTGTTTGTGCTGCAATTAAACATTTTTTTCCAATACGAGTATCGTGGCCTATATGCACTTGGTTATCAATTTTTGTTCCTTCGCCTATAGTTGTATCTCCTGTAACGCCTTTATCTATTGTACATAATGCACCTATCCCCACATTATCTTCTATTACTACTCTACCGTTAGATAACAATTGATCAAAGCCTTCAGCACGCTTTTTATAATAAAAAGCATCGGCACCAAGTATAGTTCCTGAATGAATAATTACATTATCACCTATGATGGAATGATCATATATGGTTACATTGGCATGAATGATACAATTTTTTCCAATTGACACCTGATTTCCAATGAAACAATTTGGTTGTATTACCGTTCCTTCGCCAATTTTAGCTGTAGCAGCAATAGCTACACTACTACTTGTAAATGGTCGGAAATAAGTAGTTAGCACATTAAAGTCTCTAAAAGGATCGTCAGAAATTAATAAGGCTTTTCCCTCTGGACATGCTACTTCTTTATTAATTAAAACAATGGTAGCAGCAGATTGTAAGGCTTTCTCATAATATTTTGGATGATCAACAAATACAATGTCGCCTGGTTCTACCACATGAATTTCATTCATGCCTAAAACAGGAAAATCATCAGCTCCTATAAATTTAGAATTGATGATTTCTGCAATTTGTCTTAACGTATATACTTTGTTAAATTTCATTTTTTCTTAGTTATTAGTGAATCATACACAGTGAATTTCTAGTTAAAATATAAATTCACTAGTTACTAAGTACGTTAACTATACTCTTTCCATGTATTTTCCAGTAGCCGTGTCGATTTTAATTTTATCTCCTTCATTAATAAACAAAGGCACGTTTACTGATGCACCTGTTTCTACTGTTGCAGGTTTTGTGGCATTAGTTGCTGTATTTCCTTTTACACCAGGTTCTGCATAAGTAACTTCAAGAATTATACTTGGTGGCATATCAACCGCAATAGGCATATCTGTTTCAGTATTAATTTGAACCATTACATTAGTTCCTTCCTTTAATAAATCAGGAGCATCTAATACATCTCTATTTAATGTAATTTGTTCAAAAGATTCGGTATTCATGAAATGAAAATCCACTCCTTCATTATACAAATATTGGAATGTATGTGTTTCTACACGAATTACATCAATTTTATGTCCTGCAGAAAATGTATTATCTAATACTTTTCCATTTGTTAAAGATTTTAATTTAGTTCTTACAAAAGCTGGTCCTTTTCCTGGTTTTACATGTAAAAACTCTATAATTTTATAAATATCGTGGTTAAATTTTATACATAACCCGTTTTTAATATCTGCTGTTGTAGCCATAATGGTTTATTTATTTTTATTTTAATTTTAATTTATAATGCACTTCCTGTATACCCTTTCATAATACCACGTGAGGAATTTCTAATGAAATGGATAATATCATCACGTTCAGGTGTAGCCTCCATTTCTGCTTCAATAATGCTCAACGCTTGAGTAGTATTATAATTTTTTTGATATAAGGTTCTATATATGTCTTGAATCTCTCTAATTTTTTCGGTAGTAAATCCTCTTCTTCTTAATCCGACTGAATTAATGCCCACATAAGAAAGAGGTTCTTTTGCAGCTTTAGTAAAAGGAGGGACATCTTTTCTAACTAAACTTCCACCAGATATCATTGCATGGTCACCAATAGAAATAAATTGATGTACAGCTGCAAGGCCACCTATAACTGCAAAATTACCTACCGTTACATGACCCGCTAATGCTACTCCATTAACAATAATAGCATTGTTTCCAATATGGCAATCGTGAGCAATATGTGCTGTAGCCATAATTAAACAATTATTTCCAATAACAGTTTTACCAGAAGCAACAGTTCCCCTATTTATGGTAACACATTCACGAATAGTAGTATTATCTCCTATGATAGCTAACGAATCTTCTCCTCCAAATTTCAAATCCTGTGGCACTGCAGAAATTACTGATCCTGGAAAAATATTACAATTTTTACCAATTCGAGCGCCTTCCATGATAGTTACATTTGAGCCTATCCATGTTCCCTCTCCAATTTCAACATTATTATGTATCGTTGTAAAAGGATCAATCACTACGTTTCTAGCTACTTTTGCTCCGGGATGTATATATGCTAATGGTTGATTCATAATTTAATCGTTTTTTACTTTTACTATTTGCGCCATCAGTTCTGCCTCTGAAACTAACTTTCCATTTGCATAAGCATAAGCTTGCATGTGACAAACGCCTCTTCGAATAGGAGAAATTAAATCACATTTAAAAATTAAGGTATCGCCTGGCAATACTTTACTTTTAAATTTAACGTTATCAATTTTCATAAAATACGTTAAATAATTTTCAGGATCTGGAACTGTACTTAAAATTAGCACACCACCAGTTTGCGCCATAGCTTCAACTTGTAATACTCCTGGCATAACTGGCGCTCCAGGAAAATGTCCTACAAAGAAAGGTTCGTTCATTGTTACATTTTTCAACCCTACCACGTGTGTATCCGATAATTCTAATATTTTGTCCACTAATAAAAATGGCGGACGATGTGGTAACAGATTCATAATACCATGAATATCTAAATGAGGCTCTTTATTTAAATCGTATGTAGGAACCTGATTGCGTTCTTCAATTTTAATAATTTTAGCAATTTTCTTAGCAAATTGTGTATTGACAAAATGTCCTGGTTTATTTGCAATTACCTTTCCTTGAATTTTTGTTCCAATTAGAGCTAAGTCACCTATAACGTCTAATAATTTATGTCGAGCAGCTTCATTTGGATAATGTAGTGTAAGATTATCTAAAATACCATTTGGTTTAACGGAAATTTTATCTTTATTGAACGCTTTTTTAAGATTTTCCATTGTTTCCTCTGAAATTTCTTTGTCAACATAAACAATTGCATTATTTAAGTCACCCCCTTTTATTAAACCGTTATTTAAAAGCGCCTCTAATTCGTGTAAAAAACTAAATGTTCTACAATCTGCAATTTCTGTTTTAAATTCAGACAAGCTTTTCATTGTTGCATTTTGGGTTCCTAGTACTTTAGTTCCAAAATCAACCATAGCTGTTACACAATATTGTTCACTAGGGATAACCGTAATTTCACTTCCTGTGGCTTCGTCAGTATAAGAAATCACATCTTTTACAACATATACTTTTCGAGGTGCGTCTTGTTCAACAATACCTACTTTTTCTATAGCTTCAACAAAATATTTTGATGAACCATCCATTATTGGTAATTCAGATGCGTTAAGTTCAATTATTATATTGTCAATATCACAACCAATTACCGCAGCTAAAACATGCTCAGGCGTTTGAATCATTACACCTAATTTTTCCAAATTAGTACCACGTTGTGTATTTACAACATAAGTTGCATCTGCTTCTATAACAGGCTGTCCTTCTAAGTCCATTCTCACAAATGTAATTCCATTGTTAATAGGAGCTGGTTTAAAAGACATAGTCACTTCTTGACCCGTATGTAATCCTACACCTGTTAATGAAATTTCTTTTCCAATGGTAGTTTGCTTCACCATAGTTTACTTTATATTATTTTTTTTTATATCTTCAATTTCTCTAACAATCTTAGGTAAATTTTTAAAATGCACATAAGATTTGCTAAAATCACCATACCCGAATGCTGGCGTTCCCTGAACAGTTTCACCATCTTTTAGTGATTTACCTACTCCAGATTGTGCTTGTATTTTAACACCATTACCAATAGTAATATGCCCCACAATACCCACTTGTCCGCCAATCATACAATTTTTACCAATTTTTGTTGAACCTGCTATGGCAGTTTGTGCAGCTATAACAGTATGTGCGCCTATTTCTACGTTGTGTGCCACTTGAATTTGATTATCCAATTTTACACCCGTTCTTATAATTGTAGAACCTAAAGTAGCTCTGTCTACTGTGGCGCAAGATCCGATTTCTACATCGTCTTCAATAATTACGTTGCCAATTTGTGGAACTTTTTTATAACTTCCATCTTCTTGTGGCGCAAAACCAAAACCATCAGCGCCTACTATAGTGCCTGAATGGATTGTAACACGCGAACCAATAACTGTTTCGGAGTAAATGCGAACGCCTGCAAAAAAGACGCAATCATCGCCTATTTCTACATTATCGCCAATAAAACAATTGGGATAAATTTTCACATTGTTACCAATTTTTACATTTTGGCCAATGTAACTGAAACTTCCCAAATATAAATCTGATCCATGAGTAACTCCTTCCGAAATAACAGAAGGCTGTTCTATACCCGATTTCATTAACTTAATTTGATTGTAATATTCTAATAATTTAGAAAATGATTGGTACGCATCTTCTACTTTTATTAAAGTTGCCTTGATGGGTTGTTCGGGTTGAAAAGATTTATTTACTATAGCAATAGTTGCATTTGTAGTGTAAATATAATTTACATATTTAGGATTAGCTAAGAAAGTTAAAGAACCTTCCGTTCCCTCTTCTATTTTGGCTAATTTATATACTTCGGCATTAGGATTTCCAATAATTTCTCCTTCTAAAATACCTGCTATTTGTTGCGCTGTAAATTTCATTGGTGCAAAAATAATAAAATAAAATGAATACCTACATTTAATCGATGAGTTTTGGGTAACAAATAAAATATTTTGTCACGGGTTTTGACAAGGCTTTCAAATGCATTTGATCAGACGCTTCAACGATATCCTCAACACTACCGTCTTTTTTCAAGATACTAATAGGTTCGCTCGATTTACTGTAAGCTTCATTTTTTAACTTCCCTTTGAAAACAAAATAAGCAACTTCTTTTTCGGTAATCCCAAATTGTTTGCTGTATTTGTTTTTTAAACCTAAATATTTGTCTTTGTTTATTTTGTCATCATTTAATTCAATTTTTAATAGATGTCTGTTGATAATCATTTTACATAAATTTGACAACACAAAATCGTCATGAAACTGCCATTGTTTTATAGCACCCATAACATCATAATCATCTAAATTTGAAAATTTATCTAACACATCTTTATCAATTTCAGAAGTGCTTAATTGATTTTCCATAAAATACAACAAGAAAGGACTGCCAAAAAGTGTACTCTCTTTTTGTATAAGTTCTTTTGCTCTTTTTAAAATTTTGGTCAAAATTAATTCTGCTACTACACTTGTTTTATGTAAATAAGCCTGCCAATACATTAATCTTCGTGCCATAAGAAATTTTTCAATAGAATAAATTCCTTTTTCCTCCATAACCAATACATCGTCTTTCACATTTAGCATTTGAATAAGACGCTCGCTATTGATATTTCCTTCATTCACACCTGAATAGAAACTATCTCTTTTAAGATAATCCATTCTGTCCATATCTAATTGACTGGAAATAAGTTGAAGCATAAATTTTCTAGGATATTCTCCTTTAAAAATTTGAATTGCTAAAGCTAATTGCCCGTTAAATTCTTTGTTCAATTGCTCCATAAAAAGCAACGATAAGGTTTCATGATGCACTTCAACCACACTATGTTCTAAGGCATGACTAAAGGGACCGTGGCCTATATCATGTAACAAAATAGTAATGTATAATGCATTTTCTTCTTCCTCAGAAATCAAAACTCCTTTAAAACGTAACGTTTGGACCGCTTTTTGCATGATATGCATACAACCTAAGGCATGATGAAAACGGGTGTGATGAGCGCCAGGATAAACCAAATAAGACAATCCCATTTGCGCTATTCTTCGTAATCGTTGAAAGTAAGGATGCTGAATGAGGTCGTAAAGTAACGTATTTGGTATGGTAATAAATCCGTAAATAGGATCATTTAGTATTTTTAATTTATTGATTTGGCTCACAAGTATTCATTTTGAAAAACAAATATAAAGAAAAAGACCTTTAAAATAAAGTAAAGTGAGCTGTAAAAATGAAATATAAAACATTTAAACAATTTTTAAGAAAAATAACGTTTACTATAAGTAACTTGCAACTAAATTATAAAGCACATGAGTAACATAAAAATCCTTTGGGTTGACGACGAAATAGACTTATTGAAGCCGCACATTCTTTTCTTAGAACAAAAAAATTACTCCGTTACCACATGTAATAATGGACAAGATGCTATTGATTTATTTAAAGAAACCAATTTTGACATTGTTTTTTTAGATGAAAATATGCCTGGTCTTTCAGGGTTAGAAACGCTTTCTGAGATGAAAGAATTTAAATCCTCTACCCCTATTATCATGATTACTAAAAGTGAAGAAGAATATATTATGGAAGAAGCAATTGGTAGTAAAATTGCTGATTATTTAATAAAACCTGTTAATCCTAATCAAATACTATTAAGTTTAAAAAAGAATTTAGATCATTCGAGATTAGTTTCTGAAAAAACAACGTTAGATTACCAAAAAGAATTCAGAAAAATTGCGATGGAATTAGCTCAGGTAAACAACTATGAAGATTGGGTAGAATTATATAAAAAATTGATTTACTGGGAAATTGAATTAGAAAATATTGAAGATCAAAATATGATTTCGATATTAGAAAGTCAAAAGAACGAAGCAAATGTTCAATTTGGCAAATTCATTGAACGAAATTATGAAGATTGGTTTGAACCCAATGCAGATAAACCCATATTATCACACCAATTATTTGGTGAGCTAGTAGCTCCTGAATTACGTAAAAAAGAACAACCTATTCTATTTGTTGTTATTGATAACTTACGCTATGATCAATGGAAAGTGTTTGAAAGTTTAGTTTTGAACCATTATAAACCCGAAAAAGAAGTAAGTTATTTTTCTATTTTACCTACAGCTACACAATATGCTAGAAATGCCATTTTCTCAGGATTATTGCCTGCAGATATGGAAAAAAAATACCCGCAATATTGGAAAAATGATACAGATGAAGGCGGGAAAAACATGCACGAAGCTGAATTTTTAACCGAACAATTAAAACGCTTAGGACTTTCTGTTAAACAAGAGTACTACAAAATTGTAAATCAGCGTGATGGACGAAAATTAGTAGACAATTTCAAATCTTTAAAGACGAATGATCTTACCACCATTGTATACAATTTTGTAGACATGTTGTCACATTCAAAAACAGAAATGGAAGTCGTTAAAGAATTGGCATCAAACGACAAAGCTTACCGTTCGTTAACATTGAGCTGGTTTAAAAATTCACCTCTTTTAGAACTTATACAATTGGCACAACAAAACGGCTTTAAATTAATTATCACAACTGACCACGGTACAATAAATTGTAAAAATCCGTCAAAAGTTATTGGTGATAAAAACACAAGTTTAAATTTACGTTATAAAACAGGACGAAGTTTATCCTATGAAGATAAAGACGTTTTTGCAGTTAAAGATCCTAAAAAAATTGGCCTACCTTCTATAAACATGACAAGTTCTTTTATCTTTGCAAAGAATGATTATTTCTTAGCTTATGTTAACAATTTCAATCACTATGTTAGCTATTATCGAAATACCTACCAGCACGGCGGAATTTCATTAGAAGAAATGATTATTCCATGTATTGTTTTAAATCCAAAGTAGAATTGGTAAAAAGTTAAGAATATTAGGTACAAGCCAATAACCCTGAACATTATCCCCACAAAAATGAAAAAAACATTTAGTTTAGAAGAAATAAATACGATTGCAAAAGAAATATTAGCTACGCCCAACTTAAAAAAAGTAATTACGTTTCACGCACAAATGGGCGCAGGAAAAACAACATTAATAAAGGAATTAGCTAAAGAATTAGGCGTTATCGGTACATCTAGCAGCCCTACATTTGCCTTGGTTAATGAATATGAAACACAAACAAATGAAGTTGTATATCATTTTGATTTGTACCGCATTAAAGATGAATTAGAAGCATATGATATGGGAATAGATGAGTATTTTTATTCAGACAATTGGTGTTTTATTGAATGGCCTGAAAAAATCCCTCATCTCATTCCGTTAGACCACGCTTCAATTCAAATTCAAGTTTTACCCAACGGAAAAAGGGAATTGGTTTTAAAAAATGACTAAGTGCTTTTATTGTTTTACAAAAAAAATAGCTAACTTGCTTCAAAATTAAGAATAATCATGGCAATTTACAGTCCTTTTTCGGCCAAAGAACTTGTTCCTCAAGAAGAAAAATTAGAAGTAGCTAAACATAAAAGTCAGCTTTTTATTGGTATTCCCAAAGAAACATCTTACCAAGAAAGAAGAATTTGTTTAACGCCTGATGCTGTGAGTTCATTAGTTAGTCATGGCCATCGTGTTATGGTTGAAGCAGGAGCTGGAATACATTCTAGTTTTTCTGATGCTGATTATTCACAAGCAGGTGCCGAAGTTACTAACGACACAAAAAAAGTTTTTAGTTGCCCGATTATTTTAAAAGTAGAACCACCTACTTTAGAAGAAATTTCATGGATGAATCTGGAAGCTATATTGATTTCTGCTATTCAACTTAAAACACAAAAGAAAGCCTATTTTGAAGCGTTGAATGCTAAAAAAATTACGGCTTTAGCTTTTGAATTTATAAAAGATGATGATGGTTCTTATCCTGCAGTAAAATCATTAAGTGAAATCGCTGGAACGGCTTCTGTTCTTATTGCTGCCGAATTAATGATTAACAACCATGATGGAAAAGGATTATTGTTTGGTAATATTACTGGTGTTCCACCTACAGAGGTAGTAATTTTGGGCGCAGGTACAGTTGCAGAATATGCCGTAAGAACAGCTATCAGTTTGGGTGCCAATGTAAAAGTATTTGACAATTCCATAACCAAATTAAGACGTTTACAAAACGCGTTGAATCAGCGTATTTTCACTTCCACGATTCATGACAAAGCCTTACTAAAAGCACTGAGACGTTGTGATGTAGCGATTGGCGCTATGCGTGGCAAAAACCGAACACCTATAGTTGTTACCGAAACGATGGTAGAATACATGAAAAAAGGTGCTGTTATTGTAGATGTAAGCATTGATTCTGGAGGTTGTTTTGAAACATCTGAAATCACAACACATGAGCAGCCCACGTTTATAAAAAACAATGTGATTCATTATTGTGTTCCTAATATTCCTTCTCGCTATTCTAAAACGGCAAGTTTATCTATAAGCAACATCCTATCTCCAATTTTAATAAATATAGCAGATGATGGTGGTATTGAAACTGCTATACGATGTGATATGGGATTAAAACACGGCATATACAGTTATCATGGCATACTAACGAATAAACCTATTGCAGATTGGTTTGATTTGGATCATAGAGATATTAATTTATTAGTTTTTTAATTTCTATTTTTAAGTATATTTGCAAAAAAAAGTATGTCCTTACGTTATAAATTAGCCTTTTATATTTTTGGGTTAACCATTGGGTTTTATTTTGTTGGAGAATTTTTAAGTGCAAAAGCAGCTTCACGAGGTGTTTATTTTTGTTATTTTCCTAATTGCAGAGTTTTAAAAGACATTAGAAGCAAGCCTTTTCAAACGAGTAAACAAGTGAATGACTTACTCGCTAAAAAGGTAACTACGTTGAAAGAAATTGATCAAGCTATTTTAAATGGTGATGTAGATTTTTCTAAAAGTAACCTACCTTATAAGAAAGGCAAAAAATACGTTATTGAATCGCAATTAGCTGCTAGTAAAAATGTTACATTTATTGTAATCAATTATAGCAATAGGGTACTTTTAGAAGAAGTAAAAATAAATTAACTTTTTCTTTAAAAATACTTGTAGAAATAAAAAACAAATGTATATTTGCACTCGCATTACACTAATGTAGGGCATTTATTGGGGCGATTAGCTCAGCTGGTTCAGAGCACCTCGTTTACACCGAGGGGGTCGGGGGTTCGAACCCCTCATCGCCCACAAAGTCCTTAGAAATAAGGACTTTTTTTATACTCCTAGATTTTGTTATATACCTTTATAGGTTTACATCCTCTACAGCTTTATAAAAGACACGTTTTATAATGGTTTTACTTCTAATCTAGAAGAAAGATTAATTCGACACAATCAAAATAATAAAGGTTTCACTGGTAATTTTAATGATTGGACAATCGTTTATACTGAAAATTATTCTTCAAAAGAAGAATCTGTTAAAAGAGAAACAAATCAAATCTTGGAAAAATCGAAAAATTTTGAATTTCTAGAGTTAAGTTTTAATGGATAAATTCATTTCCAAAAATAAATTTTCAGAATAGAAACCAAAACTGCCTGACTTTTACTAAAACAAATTGTTTTTCTATTTAATCTTTTAAGAGCAGTTCTCAACGTTAGATTTTTCCTTTCAATATGATTTGTACCAAATCTCTTTACCGAATGCATTCTCTCGTCAATTAAAAATTTATAATTCTTTAATCTGTCTGTGCATATTTTTTTTGCTTCGGAAAGGATTAATGTTTCCACAACACGTCTTAAAGTTTTATTGGTTCGCTTACCAACATTAAAACTTACTATATTTTTTGATTCTTTTTCCAGAGCATAGACTAACCATATATAATTTCGCTTACTTCTAATGTAAGTGTACATTTCATCAACTTCGTACGTTTTTCCTTTACTGATAAGGGGCTGATGTGTGTTTTTAGCAATTGTAATTATTCTCTTTAATAAAGTTGTAGTTGATATTTTTAAAATTCTTGCCGTGCTTCTTATTCCAAGGCCTTCTTTTGTAAATTGAATTATGCTTTTGTTTACCCAATGATTATAGGCTTTATAAGTATAAAAATCAATGAATCTCTTTTTGCATGATTTACAAATAAACTGTTGTTTCTTGTTCCCAGTAAAACCATTTTTTATAATTTGATTTGAACTACAACAAGGACAAATTTTGCTATCACTAAATCTGCAACACGAGGTGTCATTTTTTTCCATTTTATTTGATTTAAGCCCTTTAAACATAAAAAAAGATGAACTACATAGCCCATCTTTTTTACAATTATTTTTGATTTTTATTGATTATCAACTCATTAAACACCTTAAAAGTGTTCATCACTAAATCTGTTACATTACCGCTTTTGATAAATAATAATAAACCCCAAACGATTGTTTGGGGTTGGGTGGGTGTTATTGTAATAAAATGTCAAAAAGAATAGCCGAGACTTACTCCAAAGGAAAGCATACTTTTTGTTACTGGGTTATCTTTTAAAATAAATACTGGGTAAGCTTGAGCTACTATACCATCCTTTGTCATAAACCTATAACCAATACTTATAGAAAAATCAGATTCAAATTCTTTATAAACTTCACTTGAACTATATACAAAATTTTGACTAAAAAGAGCAGAATAGCCTAAACCTAATTGAGCAAAATGCTTTTTTCCATATAATACTGAAAAAACAAAAGGTACAGTTGTAACGCCTTTAAAATATTCACCGTGAAAATCATAACCTGGTTTTCTTCCTACTCCAGTACGGAATGAATAAATTAATTTCTCATTACCTGATAAAAATAATCGCTCGTAATTAACTGCTAGAAAACTATCCGAGTGCCCAAAGACTTCTAATGTAAAAACATTTTTCCTATCTAATATATCATTTCTTTGAGATAAAACTAATTGGTAACTAATAAGAAAAATGGTTATTAATATTTTTTTCATGTCTATTTGGCTTTACATCCTATTTTATCTATTATGTCATCGATTTGATTATTTCCAAGTAATTTGCTCTTTAAATAACAAGTACAAGCTTTTTCTTTTTCTCCTATTGCTTCATAAACTTGACCTTGATAAGATAGTATTAATAAATCATCTGGATTAAATTCTAAAGATTTATTAAAATCTTGTATGGCTAAATCATCCCCAGCTGCGCAAAGTCTCCCGACTTTGAGCTACTTTTGACTTATATATTTATCGAAAGAAGAAGGTTTTAACACATCAACTTTTGGTATTTCTAACAATTCTATTTCAATAATTCCAGTTCCATTAACATAATTACTTGCGCTAGAATAAATATAATCTTCAATATTTGAAACTATTCCTGCACGTACTGGATTCATGTGAATATAATCTAATTTCGACCACAAAAAATGCTCTGTATAAATCTCTTCTGCATGATTTCCATATTGCCAAAATTGATAATTTTTTATTTCTTGAATGAGTTTCTGTTGCTGATTTAAACCTTTCTAACATCCATTCTCTTCTACTCTCAGGTTCGGTTTGTATTTTGTTTAAAATTGTTTTAGCAGAAAATTTTTTAAAATCTCGCAATAAATTAGAAAGTTCAGCAGTATTAGATTGTATTATCATGTGAATATGATTACTCATAATAACATATCCATATAAAATCATTCCCTTGTTTTTTATACAATAATCCAAACATTCAATTATACAATCTCTATAATTCTTTCTTGAAAAAACATCTATCCAATCTACTACAGTAGTTGTTACAAAATGTGCTTTCTCTTGCTCTCTTATAATATATCCTTCTTTCATGGCGTGTAAATAATTTTATCAAATATAATCAAACTCAATACTTTTTAATAAAAAAAATACAAAATTAATACTGTAACTTTTTATTTAGTATTAGCTCAAAGTCGGGAGACTTTGCACA
This sequence comes from Flavobacterium sp. 20NA77.7, assembly GCF_031326205.1. Classification (NCBI taxonomy): domain Bacteria; kingdom Pseudomonadati; phylum Bacteroidota; class Flavobacteriia; order Flavobacteriales; family Flavobacteriaceae; genus Flavobacterium; species Flavobacterium nakdongense. Next base: position 1,099,006 of record NZ_CP133721.1, read on the forward strand.
GCGGGGAGTTTATGCCATTTTCAATGAACTTTTACAAATAAACAAAAAAACCACTTCAATATGAAGTGGTTTTTTTGTTTATGTCGAAAGCTTCTTAATTCTTAATTATTTTTTTAGTTTCTTTGGCAGTAGCTGTTTCTATAGTTAACATATACACGCCATTTGAAAGTGTTGTTAAATCTAATTGAGCTGTAAAGCCATTTACGATTTTTATTACACGTCCATTTACATCTACTAATTGCATGCTTTTTACTTCAGCATTGTTTGCTGTATCTATATGTAAAATACCTGTAGTTGGGTTTGGAAATAAAGAAACATATGTAGGGTCTACATTAAATGAATTTATTCCTAATAAGCTATCAGCAGCAGTTGCTTTTACAGTTATATTGTCAAATACCATTGTTGCTGCAGCTGTATTTACAGCAGTGGTAGTTCCTCCTGCAACTGCAATTACATCAACTTCAAAAGGGTCAGTAGCTATTGCAGCTCCCGTTAATGCTAATCCAGTTGTTGCTATTCCTGGTCCTTTGATACGTACTTGACCTGTTGTTTTATTATAAGATACACCTATTCTGCTCACTTGACTTGCAGGTAAAATAATTCCTGGAGCTGCGGCAAGTCTCCAACTGTAATTTGCTGTAGTTGTTCCTGAAGTAGAATAACAAACTAAATATAATTCTCCTGTTGATGCATTAACAGCAAATCCAGCTAAAACTTTAGTATAAGTACTATCATATACATAAACTCCCATTAAATTTTGCGATGTACTCAATGCTCCTGGGTTGATATCTGCCTCAATTTCAATAATATTATTACCTGTGGTTCTAGCAGCCCATGCAGTATTAACCCCGTCTTTCCATATAAAACGACTACCTTTATCTCCATTAGGCCCTACAACCTGTAGCGCGTTTGACCCTCCAGACGTAACAATTTGAGCATTTGTGTAGGCCGCATTTGTTGAAGTTGTTGGTGCTGTTCCATTTGAAGCGGCTAAGTACCATCCACCTTGTCCAGCTGCTGTTGAAGTTGCAACATTTCCAAGCGTTAATGTATTAAAATCTTCTGTTTGCAAGGTTTGTGCCGATACAAAAGTTGCGACTAAAAGTGTAAAAAGTAAAGTTTTTTTCATAAAATATTGTTTTTGAGTTGTTTACAAATGTAAGTATTATTTTTTATCATTTATATTTTTTAACAAATAATTGTCTGCAAGTACTAAAGCAGCTAAAGCTTCAACAATAGGAACAGCTCTAGGAACTACGCATGCATCATGCCTGCCTTTTCCTTGTTGCATTTCTAATTTTCCATCTGATGTTAACACCTCTTGTTCTTGCAATAAAGTAGCTACTGGCTTAAATGCAACTTTAAAATAAATATCCATTCCATTAGAAATTCCTCCTTGTATGCCTCCCGAAAAATTTGTTTGTGTGGTACCGTCTTCATTGAACAAATCATTATGTTGACTTCCTTTAAGCGTAGCAGCTTGAAATCCTGATCCATACTCAAATCCTTTAACCGCATTAATAGACAACATCGCTTTTCCTAAATCGGCTTGGAGTTTGTTAAAAACAGGTTCTCCTAGTCCAACAGGTACATTTTGAATGATACAAGTTATTGTTCCTCCTACTGTATCGCCTTGTTTTTTAATTTCTCTAATTAATTCTTCCATTTGCTGGGCTGTAGCCGCATCTGGACATCGCACGTCGTTAGCTTCAATTGTAGTCAAATCTAAAGAAGTATATGGTTTATTGAGTTCTATATTCCCTACAGATGAAACATATGCCTTTATGTTGATGTTTGAAATGAATTGTTTTGCTACGGCTCCTGCTACCACCCAATTCACAGTTTCTCGTGCTGAACTCCTTCCGCCTCCATTATAATCTCTAATGCCATATTTTTGTTGGTACACATAATCTGCATGACTGGGTCTATAGGTGTCTTTTAAATGTGTATAATCACTTGATTTAAAATTAGTATTTGGAACCAAAAAACCAATTGGAGTACCAGTTGTTATGCCTTCAAAAATCCCAGATAAAAATTGCACTTCATCTTTTTCATTTCGTGCAGTAACTAATTTAGACTGCCCTGGACGTCTTCTATCTAACTCATTTTGAATAGCATCCAAGTCTAATTTAATTCCTGACGGACAGCCGTCTATAATTCCGCCATAGGCTACACCATGTGATTCTCCAAAAGTTGTTAATCTAAAAAGTGTTCCAATTGTATTTGACATAAATTGAATTTAAATTGTTTTTTTATATATTAGCAAAGTTAATTAATGTTTACTAATAAATAACAATATAGAATCCATGAAAACCCTTATCTACTTTTTTAGCTTATTTTTAGTATGTATTTCATGTTCTAATAGTGATGTTTCGGATGGAGGAGGAAATACACCAGAACTTGTTTTTACTATTCCAATGAATACAGGAAATTGGTGGACTTATAATGTAGTAGGAAATGGCACTACTACCAGAGATTCTTTATACGTTTCGGGCGATACATTAATTACACCTTATACCTACAAAAAATTTAAAGCTAAAAATAATTTAGCAACTGGTTTTTACTCTTCGTCACTAAAAAACAATGCTGTGCGAAAAGAAAACAACACTCTTTTTTTAACAGGAAGTTTAACAATCAATCAATTACAGGCATTACCAATTAGTTTTGTTTTAGATTTACAAAACTTTATAATTTTTAAAAGTAGCGCTGCAACAAATGAAACGTTAAGCACTAAAACAGGATCTTTTCAGCAAACAGTTAATAATAATCCACTAACTATTGATTATACTTTAACCTCATTAGGCGGGGAATCTTTTGCAACATTTAACTCTCCAAACGGCACTAATTATACAGATGTAAAAACCACCAAAATAGTATTAAATTTAAAAATTACGAGCACACAAATTATTGCTGGATTACCATTTACTATTACCTATTTGCAACCCCAAGATGTGATGACTTCTACGCTTTATATTGCTAAAAACAAAGGTATGGTATATTCCAATACAGACACTAACTATACAGTAGCGCAAGCAGTGGCTACACAATTAGGTATTCCATCAACAAACACACAAAATCAAAAGGAATATCTACATACCTATAATGTTAATTAATTCGTAAAATGATTCTGTCTTATTTAAATAGTCTATTTTTGTATTAAATTAAAAAAACATGAAAAAAGTACTTATTTTATCTTTGTTTGTTCTTGGTTGTGTATTTACTGCTCAAGCACAAAATTTTTCTAAAAACGCAATAGGTTTTAGATTAGGTGACAATGATGGTTTTGGTGGTGAAATCTCTTATCAAAGAGGTATTACTAGTAAAAATCGTGTAGAAGTTGACTTAGGTTGGCGAAATAGTAAACAAGTTGATGCGGTTAAGTTAGCTGGTTTATACCAATGGGTATGGAATATTGACAATGGGCTTAATTGGTATGCTGGAGCTGGTGGTGGATTAGGTAATTGGTCTTCAAACGGAACAAATGATGCCTTTCTTTTTGTAGCTGGAAATATAGGTGTTGAGTATAATTTTGATTTTCCATTGCAATTATCTTTAGATTTAAGACCAGAAATTTATTTATCAGATGGGGTAAGTGATGATTTTGGTCCAGATATAGCACTGGGAATTCGATACAGATTTTAATAAATAAGAGCCGTTAATTAACGGCTCTTATTATTTTACTACTATTTCTTTTCCTTTGGGGATGACTATAAATACATACGGCGCTGTTAATACGTTTGCTACTAAATCGCCTTTAGCAGGTATGATTTCTGTTATTGTTAATTCAATTTTAGTATCTGTAACAAAAAAATTTTCAACTTTAACATCAAAACCACTTGAAGGTTTTTCTCCCATAAAATAAGCAACTAAATTATGTTTTTTGAAATCTATATTTAATATTGTTTCATAATCTGTTACAGGTATAGCTAATTCTGTAATGAGATTTGTAAAAGCTTCGTTTGTAGTAATAATTCGAGTTTGTTTTGTTTTAATTGTTCCTTGCTGATTTTTATATACAATAGAATATAGCTGTTCAGTATTTTTTTGAGCGCTTTCTTTAGTTGAAGCAACAGGCAAACTTGTTTTACACGAATATGTAAATAAAATTAAAAAAACACTTAATATTCTAAATTGTGGTTTCATTTTTTAGATTTTGTAAGTTGAATAGCTTGGTTGTATAAATCTTCATAGAGAGGCATAATTGTACTAATATCATATTTTTTAGCTACTTGAAATGCCGATTCTTTAAATTGATGTAAAACGGCATCATCTTTTAAAATCTTAATGGCATTTTTACTCATTTCATCTATATCCCCTACATTACTTAAATAGCCCGACACGCCTTCTTTATTTACTTCAGGAATACCTCCTGAATTACTTGAAATAACAGGAACTTTAAACGCCATTGCTTCAAGAGCAGCAAGGCCAAAACTTTCTGTTTCAGAAGGCAACAAAAACAAATCTGAATATTTTAAAATTTGTTCTATATCGTTACTATTTCCAAAGAAAATTACTTTATCTGAAATACCTAATTCATCACATAATTTTTCGGCATGTATTTTTTCTGGACCTTCCCCTACCATCATTAATTTAGAAGGGATTTCTTTTTGAATTCTATAAAAGGTTTGAATTACATCCGGAATTCTTTTAACTTTTCTAAAATTAGATATATGCGTTATAATACGTTCATTTGAATTTGCTAAAACAGAACGTTGACAAACTTGACTTGTATCACTATGTTTATTTTCGTCAATCTCTATAAAATTTGGAATAACATGAATATCTTTTTTAATATCAAATAAACGATATGTATCCTCCTTTAAACTATGAGATACACTAGTAACAAAGTCTGATTGGTTTATGCTAAATGTAACCGCTGTTTTATAAAATGGATGATTGCCTACTAAGGTAATATCTGTTCCATGTAATGTCGTAATCATAGGAATAAAGATACCATCTTCTTCTAGCATTTTTTTTGCCATATACCCTGCATAGGCATGAGGAATAGCATAATGTACGTGCAAAACGTCAATTTGATGTAATTTTGCCATATCGACCAGCTTACTTGATAAAGCTAGTTCATAAGGTTGGTAATGAAAAAGGGGGTAATTGGGCACATTTACTTCATGAAAATGTATGCTAGGATTCAGCAAAGAAAGACGTACAGGTTGTTTATAGGTAATGAAATGAATTTCATGTCCTTTTTTTGCCAACTCTAAACCTAATTCAGTTGCCACTACTCCACTCCCACCAAACGTGGGATAACATACAATTGCAATTTTCATTTTATCTATTTTTTTAGTGCTTTTTCGTATTGAGCAATCCAATCAGCGACACTTACTTTTTTTACTAATTTACCAAGTAATTCAAGAGGTATTTCTTCCAATTTTTTAAAACGTACACAACTTTTCCCCATGTCTAATTTTTGCTTGGAATAAGTTGGATATTCAGCCACAAACCAATCATACAAACCTTTATCCATATACAAAGCCATATGATAAAAATTAATGCTGTTTTTTTGTGAGGCAAATGTTATAAATGGCAACGGTAATTTAGGATTACAATGATACCCATTAGGATAAATACTATGTGGCACATAATACCCTATCATTCCGTAGCTCATTCCTTCTTCAAAACCTTCAGGCAAATTTTCTATTATAATCTTTCTAATATTTTCAATAAAAGGACGTCTCTCTTCTGGTACAGAAGCTATATATTCTTCAACTGTAGTTGCATTTGATGTCATATTATTCAATAATTGATTCGTATATAATTTGTTGAATTTTTTCTCTAATACTTAATTTAGATAACTTGTTCACATCTGCATTTGGAAATGTTCTATTAGATAAAAAAACATACACAATTTCTTTTTCTGGGTCTGCCCAAGCCATAGTTCCTGTAAATCCTGTATGCCCAAAACTTGTCATGGATACACAACCGCAAGTAGGACCTTCGTTACCTAATTGTGGTTTATCAAAGCCTACGCCTCTTCTATTACCATCTTTACAAAAGTAGCACGTATTAAAATCATTAAAGGTTTTTTCAGAAAAGTAGTCATGATCGCCATAGGTTCCTTTCTGTAAATAAAGTTGCATCATTTTTGCTACATCGATAGCACTTGAAAAAAGTCCTGCATGCCCACTAACCCCACCTTGCATTGCTGCCGCCATATCATGAACGTAGCCTTGAAGGGTTTGGTATCTAAAATAGGTGTCAATTTCTGTTGGTGCAATTCGTGTAACTTCAAATTTTTGTAAAGGATTATATGTCATGGTGGTAGCACCTAATGAAGAATAAAAATTTTCATCTGCAAGCACATCTAATTTTTTATGTAATGCGTGTTCTAAATATTCTTTCAAAAGGATAAATGAAAAATCACTGTATTTATATTGTTTTGAAGGCAATAAGGGTGATTTCGCAATTAAATTAAGTATCGTATCATTATACGCTTTTCTTAAATATAAATTCCACGCCACTTTCGTCGGAAATTCTTCAGAATAACTTGTTCTATAATATAATGAATCAGGTCTTTTTAAAGAATCTAATGTTGCTTTATAAAAAGGAATCCAAGGTTGAAATCTAGCTTGATGAGTTAGCATATCTAAAACAGTTGCATTTGCTTTATTTGTATTTTCAAACCGAGGTAACATTTCACATAAACGAGTATCAAAACTTATTCTTCTTTTATCATATTGTTTCATGAATACAGGTAATGTAGCTAATACTTTTGTTAATGACGCAACATCATATATATCCGTATTTTTAACCTTTTGAATTGTATCATACGTATGGTAACCAAATGATTTTTGATAAATTATTTGTCCTTTTCTAGCGACAAGTACCTGTAAACCTGGCGTTGTTTTCTGAGTTATAGCATAATTAGCAAGGGTTTCAATTTGGGCTAATTTTTTTGAATCCATGCCTACATTTTCAGGGATATTATAGCCTAATCTTTTAATTTCATTAATTACAATTCCTTCGTTAACTAAAAAATTATCTTTAATAGAAACGGGTAATTTACCTTTAGCGGTTTTGGCACCAAAAATAATTTCGGCAACTATGGTTTGCACCATATCTGTATTTTGATACGCCTGAATAACTGTTTCTGTATGATGAAAATTTGGGAATTTTAATAAGGAATACGGCTTAGTAAAAAAAGCTAAAATAGTTTCATTTTCCTTAGAAATTTTATCAATCCAGTTGAGTTCTCTAAAAGTAAGTTCATTTTTTCGCCATGCTCCATCTGGCTTGTGATAGCCAATAATGACTTTAGAATAATTTGCTAAATCTAATAAGGCTGTATCTAAATCAAAGGCAGTAATTTCTGTAACTGAAGCATATTCTTTTAATTTAGTTAAAAAAGTATCATTAGCACCATCGCCTAATTTTACATAAGCTATTTTCTCTTTTTCTAATTTATGAATAGGAATAATTTTTGATTCATTTTTTAATACTGTAACTGCATTTTCAAATAATTGATAGTTCAATGCGTCATAGGAAACATCATTTAAATCTGAATATAAGTTTACTAAATCAATAGCCTTATAATTATGTAAGCCCGCTCTGTATTTATAGGTTAATATTTTTTTTACCGAATGCGCTAAACGTTCTTCTGAAAAAACATTTGCTTGATACGCTTGATTAAATTTTTCTATGGCTTTGGGTACATTTTCAGCAAACAACATGACATCATTTCCTGCCAGAAAGGCTTCTAAATCAACATCGCCAGGTTGCTTAAAATTACTAGCGCCCTTCATATTTAGTGCATCTGTAAAAATAAGCCCTTCAAATTTTAGTTCATTTTTAAGAATATTTGTCACCACGTGATAAGATAAAGAAGTAGGATATCCTTCGCGCGGCTCTATACTTGGCACATTTAAGTGCGCCACCATTACACTAGCCAAACCATTTTTAATGAGTTCTTTATAGGGGTACAATTCAACATCATCTAATCGGGCTTTATCAAATTTAACTACAGGTAAGGTATGGTGCGAATCGGTTTCGGTATCGCCATGACCTGGAAAATGTTTGGCGGTTGCAAAAACACCATTCTCTTGTAAACCTTTCATGTAAGCGAGTGCCCGTTTGGTAACATTTTCTTTATCTTCACCAAATGAACGATTTCCTATAATTGGATTGCTAGGATTTGTATTAATATCTACTACAGGGCCAAATGTAAAATGTACGCCTAACCTTTTCGCTTGTTTAGCCATTTGCATTCCCATTTTTTCAATCAATTTCATATCTTGGACAGCTCCAAGTGTCATGTTCCATGGATATTTTACAGTAGAATCTAAACGCATACTAAACCCCCATTCAGCATCATTGCCAATGAGTAAAGGAATTTTTGACTGAGATTGAAATCTATTGGTTAATTTAGCTTGTCTTACTGGACCACCTTGAAAAAAAATTAAACCACCAATTTTATATTGACTAATTAATTTTTCTAAGTCTTGAGCATGGGTTTCATTTTTGTTTGAATAAGCAGCAACCATAAATAATTGTCCTACTTTTTCATCAAATGTTAGTGAGTTATATATGCTATCAACCCAAATAGGTTCTGGTTGTATTTTCTTGTTAGTTTGTGAAAAAACAAATTGAATTAATACTAAAAAAAATAAAATATATAGGCGTTTCATTTGTGTTGTTTTATCAAATAAAAAATCATCAAAAGTAATTTACTCTTGATGATTTCAAAGTTAAGTATTTTTTTAGAAAAATCTACTATGCCAACTTTCACTTGCTGGCACTTCCCAAAATTCTTCCCATTCACCTTTTGTATTTACCAAATTATTAAATACAATCGTATGTTCGGAAACGGCTTTTTCTTTTGCCATTTTTTTAAAATCTAGTAATGATTTATGCGCTATATGTTCGCCACTTCTATATGTTACATTCATTTTATCTAATAGCTCTATGACAAATTGTTGCTCTAACTGTTGAATAAAATGAACAGAGGCATCAATAGAACATCCAGTAGCTTGCTGAACTTCTTGATTTACAGCGAAGATTATGAATCTATTATACTTAATTACAAAAGAAGCCGCTAAAGAAGTGCCGTGTGCAGCCCAATTTTCTATAAAATCTTGACATTTAGAAGTAATACTTTCTACTTCATCATCAGTTAGTTTTCTATTAGATTGATAAATCCAAATCTTTGCGTCTTCGGGTAATTCTTCAAAAGGTATATACATTATAGTTTTTTTATGTCGGAAATTACTTTTACGGTTACAAATCGGTTTAATTTTACATCAAAAAGTTCCGCATCAAAATAAGAAACTTGTACTTTATCATTTTGCTTTAATACTTGGTCTAAAATTAAAAATGAATTTTCAAAATTATTAATTAAAGCCATTTGATTTATCTTTCCTGAAGATTCTTTTACTGTTATATAATAAAATCCATCTGTTTTAGATCCTTGATAAACACCTGTAATTGTTATGTCGTCATCAGGTTCTTCGGTATTTACTGTTGTTGAATCTAACACTAAATCATCTTCAGATTCATCATTAAGTGTGTTTTTTCTATAGCTTTTGCCTAATGTTAAAATGATATCTGGACAATCTTTAATCATTTTCATTCCAACTTCCATTCCAAAAGTTTCCATTTGTTTAGAATCTGAAAAATCTAATCTCTTATTCTTTGGAAATTCATTTGAAAATTTCGTATAAGATTGCATAATACATAAACCTAATTCGACTTGTAATTTATCTACATCTGATGATTTAAGATCAATATTTTTCTTATTGATACATTCACAAGTTTCTTTACTTACTTTATCCATATAGGTTTGTCCAAACATCATAGTGGACAATAATAGAAAGAAGATTATATTTTTTAACATATTATAAATCTTGTGCATTAGCAATTAATTCGGCAATATCATAAACCTGTGCTTTATCTTCGTTGTGAGTATGCTTTACTCCGTCGGTTAGCATCGTATTACAAAATGGACAACCCGCTGCAATTATTTCTGCTTTAGTAGCTAAGGCATCTTCTGTTCGTTCTATATTGATGTCTTTAGTTCCTTTTTCAGGTTCTTTAAACATTTGAGCACCACCTGCTCCACAACAAAGTCCATTAGCACGTGAACGTTTCATTTCAACTAATTCTGCGTCTAATTTTTGAATTAATTCTCTTGGTGCTTCATAGATGTTGTTTGCTCTTCCTAAGTAACAAGGATCATGGAAAGTAATTTTTTTACCTTTAAATTGTCCACCTTCAATAGTTAATTTTCCTTCATCTAACAACGATTTTAAAAATGCTGTATGATGTACAACTTCATATTTTCCACCTAATTCTGGATACTCATTTTTAAGAGTATTGAAACAATGCGGACAAGCCGTCACTATTTTTTTTACTTCATAAGCGTTCATAACTTCAATATTCATAAGCGCTTGCATTTGAAATAAAAATTCGTTTCCAGCTCTTTTTGCAGGATCACCTGTACAACTTTCTTCGGTGCCTAAAACAGCAAACGAAACTTGAGCACGATTTAAAAGTTTTACAAAAGCTTTAGTGATTTTTTTAGCTCTATCATCAAAACTACCTGAACATCCTACCCAAAACAACACGTCTGGATGTTTGCCTTGCGCCATCATTTCGACCATAGTAGGTACTATTATATTTTCAGACATAGATTATATTTTAAATATGTTAGTTTTTTATCCTTGATGTTCTTCGTCATCAAAAACTTGAATGGTAACTTCTTTATCTACTAAATCAGTAAATTTTCCGTTATATCTTGTTGCTTTTACTAAATGATTATCAATCCAATGGTAATTACCTCCTCTTGGTTTTCCCATTAACATACCATGATATTTAAACCCATGATTTTGCAACCATGCTTCAGTAACTGCTCTGTGTGCTTCTGTACGTGATGTAAAAAAGTAAATAATATGTCCTTCATCATACCATTTATTAAGTGTTACTAATGCATCAGGATAAACGCCTGCAGTTACCATTCTTTCTGGCTCTTCATTTGGAATATCATCACAAATAGTTCCATCAATATCAATTAAATAATTTTTTATTCCTTCAGGCAAAATTGGACTTAACTGTTCTCCATTTATAGATAAGGCTTGCAATTTCCCATCGATTTCTTCTGCTTTCATTATATGTATTTTAGTTGTGTATTAGGATTCGTTTGCCCAATTCAATCTATCTTGTTGATTGTATTGCCAAGGCGCACCATTATTTTCAATATTAGTCATGACCGTATTTAATTCCATCGGTGCGGCACTTTGTTCCATAACTAAATAGCGTCGCATATCAATTATTATTGAAAGTGGACTTATACTTACTGGGCATTCCTCCACACAAGCGTTACACGATGTACATGCCCATAATTCTTCAGGGGTAATGTAATCATTGAGTAGCGATTTTCCGTCTGGGACAAAAATGCCTTTATTTGCGTCAATATTTTTTCCAACTTCTTCTAATCTATCACGCGTATCCATCATGATTTTTCGAGGCGATAATTTTTTACCCGTATTATTTGCAGGGCATGAAGACGTACAACGACCGCATTCTGTGCATGTATATGCATTTAATAATTGGACCCAATTTAAATCTTGCACATCACTTGCACCAAATTTAGCTGAAGCTGATTCAGGATTTGCAGGTGCAGCAAATGGATCGGCAGTAGGGTCTAACATTAATTTCACTTCATTAGTAACACTTGCTAAATTATCTAATTTACCCTTAGCATTTAAATCGGCAAAAAATGTATTTGGGAACGCTAAAATGATGTGTAAATGTTTTGAAAAATATAAGTAATTTAAAAAAATTAAAATTCCGATAATATGTAACCACCATGCTATATTTTCTACAATTTCGATAGCTGTAATGGAGAATGAATTGAAAAAAGGATGAATATATTGCGAAATAATGTTTCCATTTTCGGCTTGTTGAAAATGAATATCTGTTGCATTCATAATTAGGAACAAGGACATTAAAACCACTTCAAAATACAAAATAGTATTTGCATCTTTACTGGCATATCCTTTTAATTCTGAATTAGTAAAACGGTTAACTTTAATAACATTTCTTCTTATCCAAAATACAAAAACGGCTACTAATACTAATACGGCTAAAATTTCAAATGAGCCAATTAGAAAACCATACAGACTTCCTAAACCTGAAAATATTCTGTGTGTTCCAAAAAGACCATCAATAACAATTTCTAGTAATTCTAAATTGATGATAATAAACCCAATATACACTATTAAATGTAAAAGTGCTGGAATGGGACGAGAAAACATTTTTTTCTGCCCTAAAGCAATTAAGAACATGTTTTTCCATCTCGCAGAAGAATTATCTGAGCGATTAATAGCTGTTCCTAATTTTATATTTCTAATAATTTTTTTTACATTTTTAACGAAATACCCCACTCCTATGGCGAGTATACAAGCAAAAATAATATTGGGTAAAAAATTCATAGATTTCTATTTAGTTGTTTGCTCCTTAATTTTTGTGCTTGATTCATTTGGCACAATGTATGGTTTATTTTTCTTTCCAAAAAAAGAAACATTGATATAACGTGTTGGGTTCAATCTCAAATCTTGTAATAATAATTCTAATTCTTTTGCTGTTTTAGTTACATTAACATATAATGCATCGTCTTTCATAAGTTTACCCATTGAGCCTTTTCCTTGTTCAACATCTTGTAAAACGCCATTAACGTTTGTTAACGTTTTCTCTAAATTTTTAACTGTGGAAGCTAAATTTGCTTTGGCTAAAGAATCTGAAATTTTAGTTAGGTTAGCGGCTGTTTTTTCAAAATTAGTAAATGTAGCATTTAGCTTTGATTTATTTGATGTAACTAGCTCATTTGCGTTTTTAGCTACTTGACTAAACTCATCTAAAGTTTGTTGTAAAGAGGCAATACTTAATCTAAGATTAGCTTGAGTAGATTTATCTAGGGTAGAATTTACACCTTCAAAAAGTTGATTAGCGTTATCTAATAATTTTTCAACTTTTACTTTCAACGGCTCCATTTGTATGGCTAGTTCATCGGCTAAACCTAATTTATTTGCTGCTTTTAACGTATCTCCTGAAACCGCATAGTTTTTATCGGCAAAATTTACAATAATGGCAATTTCTCTACCTCCTACAATGCCCATTCCTTGAATTTCGGCTAAACTAGATTTTGTAATTTGAACTTGTTCGTTAGTAATTGCCATTTCAACAAGCATTTTGCCGTTTTCAAGCACATCAATTTTATTAATTTTTCCAATTATTAATCCGTTAACTGTAACTGGAGAAGAAGGCGCCAAACCAGCCACATTATCATACACCACATACAATTTTGTAGTAGTATCAAATAAATTTTTTCCTTTTAAAAAACTAAATCCCCAATAGAATAATACTATTGATAAAATAACTAATACGGCAACTTTTAACTCTCTTGTAACTTTCAATGTAAGGTTGTTTTATTTTACAAAAATACTAATATTTATTTGATGGCTTCGCTTATACTTATTTTTTTACCATTTTTTGTAGCTACAATAAATGCGGAAGAATATCCTTTCGCTTGAGCTTCTTTTAATAATTCTTTTGCGGCCTTATGTTCATTTGCTGTGCCATAAAAATATTTATATAAGGTATTTTCTTTTTCTACTGTTATAGACTTTAAACCTTTAAAATTAGAAGGGATGGTTTCTAGTTTTTTTGTGCTAGTAGCAATTTGAACCGAAAAAACAACTGCATCGTGAGATACTGTTTTTTCAGCTGGAGCAACTTCTTTTTTAATTGGTTCTTCTTTTTTAACTTCTTCTTTTTTCTCTATTTTTTCAACTTCCTTTTTAGGTGTTTCTGAAGTAAATGATTCTTTTTTATAGCTCAGTACAGCAGTGGAAATGGCTTCGGCTAATTTATCTTGACCATTTTCTGAATTTAAAAATGCGCCTTCGGTCTTATGAGATACAAACCCCATTTCTACTAAAATTCTAGGCATAGTTATCTTTCTTAACACTAAAAAACCAGCTTGCTTTACCCCTCTATTCTTATTTCCTGTATATTTAATAAAGGCTTCTTGAATTTTACTAGCGATAGCAATGCTTTGTTCTAAATTTTCTTCTTGTTGAATTGATAACCCCATAACTGATTCAGGCTTATTAGGGTCAAATCCATCGTATTTTATTTTGTAGTTTTTTTCTAGAGTAACAACGGCATTTTCTTTCTTTGCAACCTCTAAATTAGCTGCATTTCGAGTGATACCCATTACAAAGGTTTCATTTCCATCTGCTGTTTGATTTGCATTTGCATTACAGTGGACAGATATAAACAAATGCCCTTTTGACTTATTTGCAATGTTAGCTCTTTCATCAAGTTCTACGAAAACATCAGTATTTCTAGTATAAATAACTTCAATATCTGCTTCTTTTTCTAATATAGCACCAATTTTCAAAACTGTCTTTAATGCTATATTTTTTTCAATATTTCCATGGTAGGTTGCGCCATAGTCTTTACCGCCATGGCCAGCATCTAAAACAACTTTAAACTTTTTGTTTTGTGCCCAAGTAAAAACTGTAGAAAGCAAGACACATGCTAGTATGACATTCCTTTTCTTACCCATATTATTCTTTATCTTCTACCATAAAAGCAGTGTTAAAACCTTTTGTTTTAGCTTCAGCGAGTAATTTTTTACATTCTTCAGCACTCGAAGCGTTCCCGTAAAAATATTTATATGCATTGCCTTCTTGTTTCATAGTTACGTTTAGTAAACCTTTGAAATTAGCAGGTACTAAATCTAATTTTGTGGTACTATATCCTATTTGCACTCTGTATTTTTTTTGATCATCAACTTGAGGTTGCACATCTAAAGGAATAGTTTTTACCGTATCGACAATAGGTACAATTTCAGGCTTGGTTTCTTCTATAATAATAGGTGTAAGTACTTTTGGTTCAAACAATGGAGTTTCTGTTCCTAATAATTGATTTTTATATTTAAGAATTGCCAAAGCTATAACTTGAGCAAAATTTTGTCTTCCTTCTTTAGAATTTAAATACTTGGATTCTTTATAATTAGATAAAAATCCTAACTCAATAAGTACTCCTGGCATAACGGTAGCATCTAACACCCATAAAGGTTGTTGATGCATGCCTAAATCTTTTCGTGTTAGTGTGTTTTTAAATTGGTTTTGTATTTCACTTGCAAATTCAATACTTTGTAATAATGTTTCTTCTTGTAAAATTTTTAAACCTATTTGCGTACTCGGATTATTTGGGTCAAAACCTTTATAATTTTTCTTATAATCATCTTCTTGAAAAATTACGGCATTTTCAGTTTTAGCAATTTCAAAATTCATATTAGAACGCGAAAGTCCCATTACTAATGTCATTGAGCCAGAAGGATTTGGAGAAACAGAAGAATTACAATGTATCGAAACGAATAAATTAGCACCAAAATCATTTGCTATTTTTGCTCTATCACGTAAAGGAATAAAGACATCTGTAGTTCGCGTATACTTGACATCAAAATCAGAATAATTTTTTAATAGTTCGCCTATTTGTAATACTACATCTAGAGCAATTTCTTTTTCTACGCAACCATTTTTATTTGCGCCAGGATCTTTACCTCCATGTCCTGCATCTAAAACTAATTTAAATTTTCCTTCTTGCGAAAATGAAAGAGAGGATATGGTTAGTATAAGTACTATTAAAATTTTCTTCATGTTTTTAAATAAGTTATAATTTTACTAATTAAATAAAATTTAACAAAAAATATACGTAAGTTTGACACCGCAAAAATCGAACCATTTTTTACAAAAATAGTATATATACATTTGAGTACAAAGTTAATTCATATCGTTTTTTTTATTTTTTTTCTAAGTGCTGGGAATTCAGAAATTTATTCACAAACTAAAAAGAATACAGACAGTGTTACAGTAGATGTGAAATCGCTTGTAAAATCTAAGGACACGGTTAAAAATGATAGTGTAAAAAATAAAAAAGTCTTCTTAGAAGGTATTGTAAAAAGAAAAGCTAAAGACTATGAAAAACTTGACCAAAAGAAAAAGAAACTTACACTTTATAATGAAGCCGAATTACGTTACCAAGACTACGAAATTAAATCTGGGATTATTGTTTTAGATTATGAAAAGAATGAAATCTATGCAGGAAGACTAAAAGATAGCACGGGGAAGTATTACCAATATCCTTATTTTAAGCAAGGGCAAAATATTATTGAACCCGATTCTATTAGATATAATACCAAAACAGGAAAGGCTAAGATTTGGAATTCTAAAACCAAACAAGGCGAAATGAATATTTTAGCCGAAATATCAAAACGAGAAAATGATTCCGTAATTTTCTTTAAAAAAGCTCGATTTACCACTTCAGAAAACAAAGAAGATCCTGAGTATTATTTTTTATCCTACAAAGCGAAATTAGTGCCTGGAAAGAAATTTGTTTCCGGGTTAACACACATGTTCATTGCCAATGTTCCCACCCCTATAGGTGTGCCTTTTGCCTTTTTTCCAATGACCGACAAAAATACTTCAGGAGTTATAATGCCTGCACCGGGTCAAAGTAACAACAGAGGGTTCTTTTTACAAAATGGTGGATATTATTTTGCTTTAAGTGACTATTATGACCTAGCGCTATTAGGCGATTATTATACAAATGGTAGTTATGCATTAAGAGCAGAATCAATGTATAATAAAAAATATAAATTTGGCGGTAATGTACAATTTAGATACGAAAATCAAATAACAGGAGAAAGAGGATTCTCTGATTATTCCAAAACAAATTTATACAATATTCAATGGTCTCATACACAGGATGCAAAAGCTTCTGCTAATTCTAGATTCTCTGCATCGGTAAACTTTGGAAGTAGTAAATATTTTAGACAATCTATTAATATTATTAATGTAGGTTCTAATTTAAACAATACAATGAGTTCCTCTGTGAGTTATTCAAAAACAATACCTATTGTGCCATTAATTAATTTCTCTGTATCTGTTACGCATAGCCAAAACACAAATACAGGCGATGTAAATATGACTTTACCAACATTTAATGCAAGTGTAGATAGAATTTTTCCTTTTGCAAAAGCAGATGCTATTAAAAAAGGTTTTTTTCAAAATATTAATTTTCAATATAATTTAAGAGGTGAAAATCGAGTAAAAACAAAAGAAGAATTTTTGTTTAAATCGGAAATGTTCAATGATGCATTAGCGGGTATTTCACATACAATCCCATTGACTACAAATTTTAAAATATTTAAATATTTTAGTGTTTCAACAAATGCAAATTACAGCGAAAGTTGGGTTTTTAATACTATAAATAAATATTACAATAGCACAACTAATAAAGTAGAAACTGTTCGTATAAATGGTTTTGATTCTTACAGAACATATAATTTTGGAGCAAGTTTAGGAACCACTATTTATGGAACGTATACATTTAAAGAAACAAACAAAATTCAAGCAATACGACATATTATGCGGCCAAATATCTCGTATGGATATACACCAAGTTTTAACCAATACTATGACACATACTTAGATCAAAATGGAAATCAAGTTGATTTTAGCCGTTTTGAAGGTTCTATTTTAGGAGCGCCTGGAAATGCAATTGCAAATGCAATTGGTTTTTCATTAAATAACTCTTTAGAAGCTAAAGTTCTTGACAAAGAAAATAAAAAAGGAGAATCAAAAAAGATTATGTTATTAAACCAATTTAATTTTTCTACAAATTATAATTTTGCAGGGGATAAATTTAAATTAGCTCCTATTCGATTTGTTGGTGGAACACAATTATTTGAAAACAAATTGAATGTTAATTTTGGAGCTACTTTTGATCCATATGCTATTGATGAAAATGGCGTAAAAATAAATGAATACAGCATTTCAAATGGTGGAGCACTTCTTAGAATGACCAGCTCAAACTTAACGCTTAGTTATAATATATCGAGTAATGATTTTGACAAAACTAAAAAGGACAAAACAGAAAAACAAAATGTTCAAAATGGAGGAAGAAGTGACGATTTATTTGGTAGAGGAACTGATTTAAGCAACAACAACGAAACGTTATTTGATAAAAAAAATCAAGGCAGAGCAAACCAATCTGAATTATACAAATTTAAGATTCCATGGGATTTACGCTTGGCTTATTCCCTAACCTATTCAAACGATAAAAAGGAAAGACAAATTACCACTAATTCCTTAATGGTTTCTGGTAATTTAGATCTTGCAGTAAGATGGAAATTAGGATTTTCTTCTGGATATGACTTTGCTCGAAATGGACTTTCTTTTACCCAACTTAGATTTGAGAGAGATTTAGAAAGCTGGAAAATGAACTTTAGTATTGTTCCTGTAGGTGTCTATTCGTACTGGAATTTCTTCATTGGGGTTAAATCATCTATGCTTAGCGATATTAAATGGGAAAAACGAAAAATTCCTGATGCACGTTTACGATAAATCAAAATATATTAACCTACACAAAAATGAAAAAAATAATTTTTACAGAAAAAGCTCCTGCACCAATTGGTCCTTATAATCAAGCTGTTCTAGTTGGAAACACCTTGTATACATCAGGGCAAATTGCAATTAATCCTGCGACAGGTTTACTTGTATTAGACTCCATTGAAGAAGAAACTAAAATGGTAATGGAAAATTTAAAGGCTGTTTTAGAAGCAGCTGACATGACGTTTGAAAATGCTATAAAAGTTTCAATATTTATTAGCGACATGTCTAATTTTGCTAAAATAAATGCAGTATATGGCAGTTATTTTTCTGAAGCAACTGCACCTGCTCGTGAAACGGTTGAGGTAGCTTGTTTACCAAAAAATGTAAATGTGGAAATTTCAATGTTGGCTATAAAATAAACTAAGGCGCTAAACGCTCTATTTTCCAATTATACCCTTCCTGAAGTTCATATCGAATTCTATCATGAAGTCTATTGGCTCTTCCCTGCCAAAATTCAACAGATATTGGTCTTACTAAAAATCCACCCCAATTTTCTGGTCGTTTAATTTTGGATCCTGATACTTCTTTTTCTAAGTTTTTTAATTTTTCATCTAGATATTCTCTTGATGGAATTACTTCACTTTGATTCGAAACAATTGCACCCAACTTACTGCCTTCTGGACGAGAATTAAAATAATTATCTGAAACTTGTGCTGTTGTTTTCTCAGCTATTCCTTTAATTATTACCTGACGTTCTAATATCGGCCAAAAGAAAGAAATACAAACATTTGGGTGCTGCAAAATAGCTTTTCCTTTCTCTGAATTATAATTAGTGTAAAATATAAAACCTTCTTCATTGAATTTTTTAAGCAGTACTACCCTACTTTTTGGAAATCCATCC
Organism: Flavobacterium sp. 20NA77.7; assembly: GCF_031326205.1. Taxonomy (NCBI): domain Bacteria; kingdom Pseudomonadati; phylum Bacteroidota; class Flavobacteriia; order Flavobacteriales; family Flavobacteriaceae; genus Flavobacterium; species Flavobacterium nakdongense. Next base: position 1,118,320 of record NZ_CP133721.1, read on the forward strand.
AAACCCATAGACGACACTGTCATAGCGTTAACTTCTCCCTTTTCTTGTTCTTCCGCTTCATAAAACCATTTATGAAACAATTGAATCGCATCACCAGGAATGGTGTTTTCTAATAATTCGCTCTTTTCGTATGATTTTCTATAGTTTGATAAATCTTTCATTTTTTATAAGTAAAGGGAAAGGTGTAAGGTTGTTATTCTTTATTTAAAATTCGAATTCCAATCCATCGTCTGCAAGTAAGACGTTATCAAATATTTCTTGGGCTTCTTTTTTAAATAGCTCAATATCACCATAGCGAGTAGAATAATGTCCTAATAGTAAATGTTTAACGGCTGCTAATTTAGCAATTTTTGCCGCTTGTTTAGCAGTACTATGCATTGTTTTTTCAGCCAAGTCAATTTCGTTCTCTAAAAATGTTGATTCATGATATAAAACAGTAGTATTCGTAAGTAACGGAACTATTTTCTCTGAATACATAGTGTCAGAACAAAACGCATAACTTTTGGGTGCAGATGGTTCGAAAGTTAATAAATCATTAGGAATTTGTTGACCATTTTCCAAAGTAATTGCCCCACCTTGCTTAATTTTGTTATAATATACTTTATCAATATCATAATTAAGAATAGCATTGATGTTTAAAGGTCGTTCCGTAACCTTTTCTTCAAACAGAAAACCATTAGTATAAACTCTATGCTGTAATGGAATTGTTGAAACTTTAACTTTATCATCTTCAAAAACTACTTCAGATGCTGTAGCTTTTAATTCATGAAAATACAAACCATAACTTGTATAAGCATTTCCTAATTTTAACAGTAATAAAATAGCTTCTTTAATTCCTTTTGGACCATAAATATGCAAATCTTTTTCCCTGCCCAATAACATAAAAGTAGAAATTAAGCCAATTAAACCAAAAAAATGATCACCATGCAAATGAGAAATAAATATGTGTTCAATACGTGAAAATTTTATTTTATGTTTTCGCAATTGCACTTGTGTTCCTTCTCCACAGTCTATTAAGAACATATGATTTTTAATCTCTAAAACTTGCGATGTAGGATTGGTAATAGTTCTTGGTGTAGCGGCATAACAGCCCAATATTTTTATTTTCAATTTTTTCTGGTATTGGGTAATGGGTTTTGGGTAATGGGTTAAAAACTTCTAACTCACTTCTTTCAACACCCTTCTAAATTAAAATCCTAAATCGCGTTCAATTTCTTCCATTTCAATAATATCATGCGCTTCTAAAACAGAAGGTACTACTTGTAAAGCAGCAGGCACTTTATTAAAATCAATTTCTGAAGCCACAATAATCAATGATTTACTATTTTCTTTGTGTAATTTTGTTAATTCTGTAAATTCTTTTAATGCATTGATTGACATGTTTTTATCATGCGTTATATCAAGTATTAAATTATACTTTTTGAACGTTGAATATTGAGAAATTAATTTTTCAATAAACTGACTTATACTGCTCTCAGTATCTTTTACTATTGTTGTATGACCCTTTTGTTCAACTTTCATAATTACCTTTTTTAGGTCTAATTTTTTATTTTACTTGCTAGCAAATAAATCACTGCCATTCTTATAGCTACACCATTTTCCACTTGGTTCAAAATTACAGAATGTTTACCATCCGCTACGTCAGTTGTAATTTCTACCCCTCTATTAATCGGCCCCGGATGCATGATAACAATATCTTTATTCAACTCGTTTAACAATTCATTTGTTAAACCAAATTGTTGTGTATATTCTCTTGTTGATGGAAAATAACTCACATCTAAACGTTCATTTTGAATACGCAACATATTTGCTACATCACACCATTCCAATGCCTTTTTTAAATTAGACTCTACTTTAACATTCAGTGAATCTATATATTTAGGAATTAATGTTTTTGGCCCACAAACGCGTACTTCTGCGCCTTGCATTTGTAGTGCAAAAATATTTGATAGCGCTACTCTTGAGTGTAAAATATCACCCACTATTAGTACTTTTTTACCTGCTACATCACCTAATTGTTCTCTAATTGTATAACTATCTAATAATGCTTGTGTAGGATGTTCATGTGCGCCATCACCTGCATTGACAATACTTGCGTTCACATGTTTAGCTAAAAAATGAGAAGCTCCTGGCGAACTATGACGCATAACTACCATATCCACTTTCATTGCTAAAATATTGTTTACAGTGTCAATTAATGTTTCGCCTTTTTTAACCGATGATTGTGCCGATGAAAAACTTATCACGTCTGCAGATAAACGTTTTTGAGCTAATTCAAATGATAATTTTGTTCGGGTACTATTCTCAAAAAAAATATTAGCAATTGTAATATCTCTTAAAGAAGGAACTTTTTTAATGGGTCTATTGATGACTTCTTTAAAATGGTCTGCGGTTTCAAAAATCAATTGAATATCGCTTTCTTGTAAATATTTTATTCCTAATAAATGATTGACGCTTAATTCTTTCATTGTTGTTGTGTTGTTTTTTGTCAATTCTACTTTTATTCTATATAGACAGCATCTTCTCCGTCTTTTTCAAACCATTTTACTTTTACTTTTTCATCATTAATAGCATCTACTTGTCTACCTCGGTAATCAGGTTGAATAGGTAAATCTCTACTGAATCTTCTGTCTATTAACGTTAGTAATTCAATAGATTTTGGTCTACCAAAGGATTGTATAGCAGTTAAAGCTGCACGAATACTTCTTCCTGTATAAAGTACATCATCAATAAACACTACCTTCTTATCTTCAACTAAAAAATCAATTTGTGTGCGATTAGCTTCCAAAACTTTTTCCGTTCGTCTAAAATCATCTCTAAAAAAAGTAATATCTAGTAACCCTAATTTTAGATTAGAAACCGCATATTCGTCACGTAATATTTTTGCTATTCGTTCAGCTAAAAAAGACCCTCTGGGTTGTATGCCTATTAATATGGTATTTGAAAAATCTAAGTGGTTTTCAATTAACTGACAAGCTAATCGATGCAGAATGATATTGACTTCTTTTGATGTAAGCAATATTTTTTGACTCATAGTTCGTGTTGTTGGGTGTGTAAAAGTACGTATTTTTTTTCAAATGTATTACAATTGCATTAACTCTTTGTATAGTCTATGCGTGGGTAATCCAACTACATTAGCATAAGATCCTTCAATTTTTTCAATTCCAATTAAACCAATCCATTCTTGTATACCATATGAACCTGCTTTATCATAGGGATGGTAGGTGTCTAAATAGTACTCTATTTCATCCGATGTTAAGGCCTTAAATGTTACGCTAGTAATTTCATGAAACACTTTAGTGAAAGACAAGTTCATCAAACAAACAGATGTAATTACTTGATGGGTTTTTCCTGCCATACAAGTCAACATTTCAAAAGCATCTTTTCTGTCTTTTGGTTTACCTAAAGCTGTTTCTTCTAACCACACAAGCGTATCGCTAGTAACCAGTAAATCGTTTGAATCTAAACATGTTTTGAATGCATTTGCTTTTAATTCCGCCAAATAATCGGTAATTTCTGCAGCTTGTAAATGAGACGGATACACTTCTTCTACCTCTTTCAATTGAATACTAAAATCAATATCCATTTCTTTAAAAAAAAGTTGCCTTCTTGGTGAACCAGAAGCTAATATGATATTGTATTTTTTTAGTTTTTCCTTAAGCATTTTTAATTCTTTTTAATGACGATAACCCACTAATACTATTACACTTAAAGATAGCATCGTAGTAACACTAACAACTTTTAAAATTTTTTCCAATAAAATAAAATCGCGCTGTGTGTTTGCTTGAAAAGATCTTAGTATAAAAAACAGTAATGGAGCAATCATTAATAAAATAACGTACCCAATAACATAAGGCATATATGCTAAATTAGTTATCAAATAATATACAATAAAAGCAAGCAATATTAAAATGAGTGAAGACACTAATAAGAGGGCTTTTTTTGTGCCAAATGAAGTTGCTACAGTAGTCAGTTCATATTGAGAATCTCCATCTTTATTTTTAATTGTTTTTAAAATTTCTTGGGCAAAAAACAATAAAAAAATCATGATGGCATAATCTACAATAATAGAAAAAAGATTCATTATCAAAGTTTCATTACCTTTATAAACAGTAGGAAATAAATTAAAAAAGCCTATAACCAATAAATTAATTGCCATTAGTAAAGCAACTATACCATTACCTATTATTGGTATTTGTTTTAGACCATTAGAATACACATAATATAAAGCCGAACAAATAATAAAAATGGCAGCATAAGAAGGTCTTTCTACTACTCTACTTAGATAAAAACCAATACCAACTCCAACAATATTTAAACCAAAATACCAATTATAAGCTGTTTTTTCAGAAAAATAGGTGCCAATATACACTTGGTTTGGTCGGTTAATTGCATCTACTTCTACATCAAATATATCATTGATAATAAAACCACCCGCCGCTATACATAAAGAAGCGACTACTAATAGCGCATATTGCCAGTTAGCCAAAGCTTGAACGGTAGCATAATCTAAAAAAGTATATTTTAAAATAAGTTGAACAAGCGCAATAAAAGTCAATTGTTCAATTCGAATTAATTTTAAAAAATTTTTCATTTGTTATTTAATTAATTTAAAAAAACTTCGCGTTAAAATCGTCCATCCATTTACCTTGTACTTTCAGCACTTGCTCAATCACATCGCGTACAGCACCTTTACCACCATTTTTATGCGAAATGTATTTGCTAATTTCTTTTATTTCTGGAGACGCATCTTGCGGACATGTGGGTAAACCTACTTTTTGCATCACTAAATAATCTGGAATGTCATCGCCCATATACAATACTTCTTCAGGTTTAATTTCATAGCCATCACAAAATTCATAAAATTTTTCAACTTTATCTGAAACACCTAAATGCACTGAATTTATTCCTAAATTTTGCAATCTAACACGTACCCCTTCATTACTTCCGCCCGAAATAATGCATACCGGATACCCTTTATCAATGGCTGCTTTCATCGCATATCCATCTTTGATATTCATATGACGTAATAATTGTCCATCTTCGGCTACGTGAACCGTACCATCTGTTAGTACGCCATCAACATCAAAAACAAATGCTTTGATGTCATTCATAATTTCTTTATAACTTTTTGACATGATGTTGAATAGATTGAGTCATGAATTGATAGAGTGTTTTATACTCTGAATTGGTTAAAAATTCTAAATGCGCTTGTATTGTTTTTTCGTCACCTCTAAAAGCGGGTCCAGTTTGTGCATCTTTTGGTGCTAAATTTTGAATTTTATCCGCTGTTTCTGTTATCAAAGGTTTTACAATTTCAAAAGGTATGGCGTTATCCTCACAAATGGCTGCTCCAATCTGATACAAATGATTTGTAAAATTACAAACAAATACGGCTGCAACGTGCAATGCTTTTCTTTGTTCTGAAGAAATTAAATACACCTTAGGAGTAAGTAAAGAGGCTATTTTTTGTAATATGTTTTCATCTTCCTTTTGATTCGTTTCAATACAAATTGGCACAACTGAAAAATCGATTTGTTTCTCTTTTGAAAAAGTTTGCAACGGATAAAAAACCCCTTTTCTCTCAAAAGGTAATACATCTATTGAAGTGGTACCCGAAGTGTGAACTATTAGTTTATTTTTAAAGGAAATTTTTGAAGCTACTTCAGCAATAGCATCATCTGAAACACTAATAATATAAAGATCTGCTTCTTTTAAATATTGCCAATTTGAAATTTGAACGGCTAACGGAATTGCAGATGATTGCGTTCGAGCAAACACCTGAATAATTTCTACATCTGAAGCACCTGAAAATGCATTATACAAATGTGTAGCTACATTTCCTGAACCTATTAGCACTATTTTAATCATACGGCGAATTTAGTAAATTAAACCTCTTTGAGCAAAAGAAATAGATTTTGTTTATAAATGCCTGCAACAAATCTATACTAATGAGCTTGTAAATGGTATTTCTTTTTTTACTTTTGATATGTTTTTAACCATTTAAAAATTAATTTTAGAAAAAATAATTAAACACATGAAAATCGTTATATCGCCTGCAAAATCTTTAAATTTTGAAAAGAATGTACCTACAACTGCATATTCTGAAGCGAGTTTTTTGAAAGAAGCAACTACAATACAAAAAGTAGTAAAGAAACAATCTCCAAAAAAATTAATGGCGTTAATGAATATTTCTGAAAAATTAGCTGAATTAAATTGGGAACGAAATCAAAATTGGGCCCTACCTTTCACACCAGAAAATGCACGACAAGCTGTATTTGCATTTGATGGAGATGTATATACTGGGCTAGATGCTTACACCCTTTCTGAAGATAAATTTCCAATACTTCAAGATAAAGTTAGAATTCTTTCAGGCCTATATGGCTTATTAAAACCTTTAGATTTAATTCAAGCCTATCGCTTGGAAATGGGAACTTCTTTAGCTATTGGCTCCAAAAAAAATCTATATGAATTTTGGAAAAAAACAATAACTAAAACGTTAAATGAAGAATTAAAACCTAACGAACTGTTTATAAACTTAGCAAGTAATGAATATTTTAGTGCAATTGATTCAAAAACACTAAAGGCAACTATAATCACACCAGAATTTAAAGATTATAAAGATGGTAAACTAAAAATGATTAGTTTTTTTGCAAAAAAAGCACGTGGTTTAATGGTTAGATACATTATAGATACAAATGTAGATACAATTGAAGATTTAAAAGGTTTCAACTATGAGGGTTATGCATTTGATGCTAATTTATCTGCAGAAAATAAACTGGTTTTTACAAGATAATTTTCTACATTTACAAAAATTAACATTAAAATCAAGCAATTATGAAAAAATTACTATTTATACTTGGCATAGTTTTACTTTCTTCGTTTATTTCTTATAATAAAAAATCATTTGAAGTTAAAATTGAAATTGTTAGAAACAAAGTTCAACTTACTCCATCAAGTGGTTTTAATTTTTCGTTAATGGCATTTACAAAAAAATCTGTTTATTTAAACGAAAGTGGAATGATTGATTTAAAAAATAGTGAAGAAGTAAAAAATTCGGATTTCATTTTTAAATTAACTAAAAAAAAGAATACCATTTTATTAGAAGGGATAAAAAATACAAATTGGAAAGATATAGCTTTTAAAAAAGATGCCATTATTAATGAAAGTGGAATAAAATAATCTTAATTATTTAACCAGTTTTCAATCATTTTTTTTCCATGCGTTGTCATGATACTTTCGGGATGAAACTGCACGCCTCTAACATTTAATTCTCTATGTTTCAAAGACATTATAGCCCCCTGACTATCTATCGAAGTAATTGCTAAAACTTCAGGAAGACTTGTTTTATCTACTACCCAAGAATGGTAACGTCCCACAATAAATTGACGTGGAATACCTTCAAATATATAATCTTCATTACATTGTTCAATTTCAGAAGCTACACCATGAAAAACGTGCTGTAAGTTAAGCAAGGTTCCACCAAAAACTTCAGCAATAGCTTGTAAGCCCAAACAGACACCAAATATATCTTTTGAAGAAGAATAAGTTGTAATTACTTGCTTTAACAAACCTGCATCACTTGGCAAACCAGGACCTGGAGATAACATTATTTTAGTAAATTTTTCTAATTCTTCTATTTCAAATGCATCATTTCTAAACACGGTAACTTCTGCCCCTAAATCTTCTAAATAATGTACTAAATTATAGGTAAAACTATCATAATTATCAATCAGCGCTACTTTCATTTCCATTTTTTTTCAAACTTACATATTTTTTTTAAACCATATAATAATTAACTAATAATCTCCATAATCGTTTTGATTTTTATAATTTTGGTGTCAAACTAAAATAGTATGCAAAAATTAGTTAACATTGGAGATAACGTATTGGTATTAGACGATTCACTTGAAGGAAAAGTAGTTGGCTTTAATGCTGCGTATGTACAAATTGAAACGCTTGATGGTTTTGTATTAGAATATTTACCTAACGAGCTTGTCACGATTACTAAGAATGCTCCTGAACTAAATTTTAATAGAAGTATTGATTTGGTTTTAGCGGAAAAAGAACCTGCAAAAAAGAAAGGAGCGCCCTTAGTTCGCTATTCTAAAAAAGAGCAGCCTATTTTTGAAGTCGATTTACATTTAGAAAAAATTATTGCAAAAGCATCTAAAAATTTAACTAATTTTGATAAACTTACCATCCAATTGGATGAAGCAAAACGTGCTTTAGATTTTGCTATTTCAAAGCGTTATTCTAAGGTGGTTTTGATACATGGTATTGGTGAAGGTGTATTAAAATCAGAACTAGAATATTTGGTTAAACGGTATGAAAACATCAGCATACAGGAAGCTAATTACAGTAAATACGGACTGGGAGCAATGGAATTATATATTAAACAGAATTGATAATTATTGTATTACTACATGGGAAAAATATATTTAGATAACGCAGCTACTACCCCACTACGAAAAGAAGTAATTCATACCATGCTAGAAGTGCTAGAGCAAGATTTTGGAAACCCTTCCTCTACACATTCTTTTGGGAGAAGCGCCAAAACGATTATTGAATCGGCTCGAAAAACTATTGCACACTACTTAAACTGTTCGTCTCAAGAAATCATTTTTACGAGTAACGCTACTGAAGCTACCAATTGGATTTTATCCGAATTGATAAAAAACCATAACATTAAACGAATTGTTACCAGCAAATTAGAACATCATGCTACTTTATACACGTGTCAAAAATTAGCAAAAGAATATCAAATAGAACTAGAATATATCCCCGTTTTACCTTCAGGTAATTTAGATTTAAATTACTTGGAAAATACATTGGAAAAATCAATCAAAACAGTTGTAAGTTTGATGCATGTTAATAACGAAATAGGAACCCAACTAGATATTGAAAAGGTCAACCTCCTTTGCAAAAAAAATCAAGTTCTTTTTCATTGTGATACAGTGCAAACAATGGGAAAACTAAAAATTGATTTACAACAAACCGCTCTTGATTTTGCAGTAGCAAGTGCACATAAATTTCATGGACCTAAGGGGATTGGCTTTGCATATATAAACAAAAATATTTCTTTGCAACCTTTATTAGTTGGTGGTGAACAAGAAAAAGGATTACGTGCGGGAACCGAAGCTACACATCAAATTGCGGGGATGGCTAAAGCATTTGAATTGGCACATATTGAATTAGACGAACATAAAAAATATATTTCTGAAATAAAAAACTACTGTGTAAGCGAATTAGAGCAAAGTTTCGAAGGTATTAGAATAAATGGAGAGGATACTTTTTATAACATACTCAATATAAACCTACCTTTTTCTGAAGATAAAACTGCTATGTTATTATTCCATTTAGATTTAAAAGGAATTGCAGTATCTAGAGGCAGTGCGTGCCAAAGTGGAAGTCCAAAACCATCTCATGTATTAGCTGAGTTCTTGTCACACGAAGAATTAAAAAAACCATCAATACGTATATCTTTTAGTCATTTCAACACAAAAGAAGATATTGATGGTTTTATTAATGCTTTAAAAAGCATATAAATTATTTAGACCAAGCAGTAATACTATCTGTATTTTGCTTTATATAATCTTGATTGTTAGCTTTTGTAGCTCCTTCCAACGAAATTTTAGCAGAATCTATGGCGCCTTTTTTATCGCCTAATTTAAACTGAATTAAAGATTTTAATCTATAATACCAAAAAGGGACTTCTACTTCTTTCGTGGTATTTATAGCTTTATTAACCCACTCTAATGCTTTAACTAAGTCATTATTTGTTTGGTAATAATATTGTGCACAGGTAAAATAATCATTTGCAGTAGGACCACTTAATACCTGTTCAATAGTTTTTAAAACCACTTTTTGAGTTGGTACTTCAATTCGTAAAGAAACCATTGTTTTCTCCCAAGACAAATCGAGTGTTGCAGAATCAGTTGTGACATTATTTATTGAAATAGTAAAAGTTTCAATAGATTTTGAAAGCGATTCAGGCGAAACAGTTACACGTAAAGCTACATTTGCTTCATCCCATACTTCTGGCAATCCCCAATTTGTAGTTTCTTTATAAAAAATAAAATCCCACGAATCGGCTCTTGGAGTAGTAAATAATGCATATTTTCCTTTTAACAAAGGCTTATTTGCAATCAGTACATCTTCAGAAAATATAATAGTTGTATTTTCATTTGCTCCTGTTCGCCAGTTTTTTCCAAACGGAACTAATTCTCCATACACTAACCTTCCCTTTGCACTTGGGCGAGAATAAGAAACAGAAACAGTTGTTAATCCTACTACTTGCTCAATTTTTGAAACGGGACTAGCTTGTGGTATTTTAATTTGACCGAAACTAGTAAATGATACCAAGACCATTACTAATACTATAATTTTTTTCATAAAGTTATTGTTGGATTAAAACACAAAATTAGTATTTTAAACAATACAAACATATACGTGAAAAATATTATTGTTTAACTTTTTATAATATTTATTAAACATTTTAGTATATTTGTAAACTTAAAGAATCATAAATAAAAGTTATTAATACTAAATTTTCTTACCATAAATGAAGATCTATAGATTACAAACCACACAAAAATTACCTATAACAAAAGAGCAAGCTTGGGAATTTCTTTCTAGTCCAAAAAACTTAAAAACCATTACGCCAGACTATATGAGTTTTGATATTTTATGTGGGGCAGACAGAAAAATGTTTCCAGGACAAATAATACAATACATAGTAACACCTATTTTTGGTATAAAAGCGAAATGGATTACTGAGATTACACATGTTGTAGAAGGCGACTATTTTGTAGACGAACAACGTTTTGGACCTTATTCGTTTTGGCATCACAAGCATTTTATTAAAGAAATTGAAGGCGGAGTGGAAATGGAAGATATTATTGACTACAAAGTACCTTTTGGCCTTTTGGGGCGACTTGTACATCCTTTTCTAGTAAAACCTAAATTAGAAGAGATATTTATTTATAGAAGAAGAAAATTATACGAACTTTTTGGAGAATTACATTAATGACAATTTTTTGGTTTAGAAGAGATTTACGATTAGAAGATAACGCAGCGCTTTTTCATGCACTTAATGAAAATGATGCGGTGCTTCCTATTTTTATTTTTGACACTTCTATTTTAACAAACTTAGATAAAAATGATGCTCGAGTAACTTTTATTTGGCAACAACTACATGCGATTCAAGAAGCTTTACAGAAAATAAATAAAAATTTAGCTGTTTTTTATGGCGAACCGATTTCTGTTTTTAAAGAACTTATTGCAGCACATTCCATTTCGTCTGTGTATTGCAATCATGATTATGAGCCAGCAGCACGAAAAAGAGATAAATCAATCAATGATTTATTACAATCTAAGGGAATACTTTTTAAAACATGCAAAGACCAAGTCATTTTTGAGAAATCTGAAATTGTAAAAGACGACGGAAGTCCGTATGTTGTATACACACCTTATTCAAAAAAATGGAAAGCTAGTTACAGAGAAAAGAACTATTTGCCTTATCCTTCAGAAGATTTAGTACATAAATTATGTAAGCATCAATATCCTTTTTTATCACTTGAAGCGATTGGATTTGAAGCTACTAAAATAGTATTGCCTCAATTTGATATTTCAACTCAATTGGTAGAAAATTACGAGAAAACTAGAAATTTTCCTGCATTAAATGGCACATCTTTACTAGGTATTCATTTGCGTTTTGGTACGATTAGCATTCGAAAACTGGCGCACTTTGCTTCTGGATTTGCAAACGAAACTTTTCTAAACGAATTGATTTGGCGTGAATTTTTTATGCAAATTCTTTGGCATTTCCCACATACAATTACCAAGAGTTTTAAACCAAAATATGATGCTATTGAATGGAACAATGACGAAATAGCATTTCAAATGTGGTGCGAAGGAAAAACAGGTTATCCTATTGTTGATGCAGGCATGCGAGAGTTAAACGCTACGGGGCATATGCACAATAGAGTACGTATGATAGTAGCTAGCTTTTTGTGTAAACATCTATTAATTGATTGGAAATGGGGCGAGACCTATTTTGCTTCAAAACTATTAGATTATGAACAAGCCAGCAATGTGGGTAATTGGCAATGGGCCGCAGGCAGTGGTGTAGATGCCGCGCCTTATTTTAGAATATTTAATCCTGCAGAGCAAATAAAAAAATTTGATAAAGATTATGCCTACATTAAAAAATGGGTGCCTGAATGGAACACATCCGTTTACCCACAGCCTATTGTAGATCATAAATTAGCAAGAATAAAATGCCTAGAAACGTATAAAAAAGCGGTAGGTTAAAAATTAATTTTTAAGTCATCAAATTTATCTACAACTAAATCAGCTAATTCATATTGCTGTTTTTTAGAATTTATACTTCTGTATCCCACACAAAATAAACCAGCCGCTTTTGCAGCTAGTATTCCATTTGTACTGTCTTCTATAACAAGACACTCATCTTTTGTCACGCCTGATAATAGTGCAGCTTCTTCAAATATAGCTGGATGAGGTTTAGATTGAGGAAAATCTTCTCCAGAAACGATATGTGTAAAATAGCGATGCAAATTAAATCTAGTAAATACTCTGTCAATAGTTACTTTAGCGGAAGATGAAGCCAGAATTAATTGTTTTCCCTCATTAAATAACTGTTCAATTAACTTTTCGACTCCTTCAAGTAAAAACAAATCTTTTTTAGTGTCAAATGCATTATTAAATAAGTTTCGTTTAGTTATAACCAGCTCATCTAAAGGGATTTGAATTTCAAAGTGATTGATTAATTTTTGATATACGTTTTTGGTTGAATTTCCTGTAAATGTAGCGTACATTTCATCCGAAACTTGAATTCCTAATTGTTTAAAATGTTGCTGATAAGCATAATAATGAACAGGTTCAGTATCTACTATTACGCCATCCATATCAAAAATTACGGTTTGAATCATCTCTCTTTATATTTCAAGCAAACTTACATAATTTCATATTTTATTCCTATTCATTAAACCTTTTTAAGTATCTTTAGTCAAATAATTCAAAAAGAAATTTGTGGAGCAAGAAAAGCAATTCATAGCAGATTTATGTCACCCAAAGACACAACAAGCAGCCTTTAAAAAGTTAGTGCAAGAGTATCAAAAACCTTTGTATTATCATATCAGGGCTATTGTTTTGAATCATGATGACACTGATGATGTATTGCAAAACACATTTATAAAAGTATTTGCCAACATTCAGCAATTTAAAGGCGAAAGCAAATTGTATTCTTGGATGTATAGAATTGCTACCAATGAGGCCTTGTCTTTTATACAGCAACGAGCTAAAAAACAAGGTATATCGAATGAAGAATTACAATCAAAAGCGATACAGAAATTAGAAAGTGACGTATATTTTGAAGGTGAAGCTATCCAACTAAAATTACAAAAAGCAATTGCTCTTTTACCTGAAAAACAACAATTAGTATTTAAAATGAAATATTTTCAAGAAATGAAATATGAATACATGAGTGAAATTCTAGAAACAAGTGTAGGTGCTTTAAAAGCAAGTTACCACCATGCCGTAAAAAAAATTGAAGAATATTTAAAACAAGATTAAACTTTTTTAATAAACTGCTATCTAATTATAAAATCCCCAATAACAAAGAAATGAAACAAAACTCACAACATATAAAGCAAGGATTCAAAATACCAGACAATTATTTTGAGACTTTTTCAACTAGATTAGAGGCTAAATTAGATACTGATTCTATTCTAGAGTATGCACCTTCCACAGCTGGTTTTAATGTTCCTGATGCATATTTTACAGATTTTGAAACACGTTTATACAGTAAATTACAGCCGAAAGAAACACCCATTTTTAAATTGTCAGTTAACAAATATTGGGTTTCAGGCATAGCTGCATTGTTTCTATTATCTATTATGTTACCCATTTTTTATCATACTCAAGAAGTAAAACAAACTAACGAAGCAGCTAAAGAGTATTTAGAGATTCATGCCGATGAACTATCAACTTATGAAGTGGGTATTTTATTACAAGATTCAGAAATAGAAGATCTAGAAAACGAATTGATTTACAACAACATATAAATTATTAATTAAAATTTAAATTTACATATATGAAAACCAAATTTTTATACTTATTCCTGTTTTTATTTATTGCAAATTGGGGATTTTCTCAAGATTTTAAAGAGAAAAAAGAAAAAATTAGAGGCTTGAAAATTGCATTTATCTCTCAAAAATTAAACTTAACTCCTGAAGAAGCTGAAAAATTTTGGCCAGTCTATAACAAGTACGATACTAAAATAATGGACTTGAAAGAAGGCCAAATGAAATTGCGATTAAAGAAAAAAGAGTTAACAGACGAAGAAGCACTTAAGCAAATTGAAGAAGCCGAACAAGCTGAAGCTGAAATCATGGCCTTAAAGAAAAAAATGCGCACAGAATTAATACCAATTATTGGTGCAGATAAAGTAGTCGCTTTAGAACGTGCCGAACAAGAATTTCATAGAAAATTATTGAATAAATTAAAAGATCGAAAAGGTCCACCTTCACCACCTAGAGATTAATTTAAGGTTAGTTTAGTTACCTTGTTTTTTCCTGCTAAAAACAAGGTCTTAGAATCCTTGATGCGTAACGTATAATAATCGTTATCATCAAGGATTTTTTTCCATGTAACACCAAAATCTTTTGAAAAATACACCCCTGAAGTACCACACACAAATAACTCATTCCCTTTTTTTCTAGGGACAAATTGCACACATGATGCATATCCAAAAGCTTCCTTATTTGCAACTAACTTCCATGTTTTTCCACCATCAAAAGTAATAGCTTTATTTGCTTCATTATTTTGCTGGTCTTCATAGTTACCACCTACAAGCATGCCTACTTTAGAATCATAAAAATCCATGGAAAATGCGCCTGTCATTTGTTTTCCCTGTATTATTGGTGTGTCAAAAACGTTCCATGTTTTACCTTTATCAATACTTTTAAAAAGTCTAGATTTTTTCCCGCCTGATACTATAAATATCGTATTATCAATTAATTTAACATTGGTATTACTTGCTGCAAATGCTGCTTCACCTTCCATAACTTCAGGCAATTGCTCACATGGAATTTTTTGCCACTCTGCCCCCCCATTTGTAGTGACTAAAACAGACAAACAAGTAGACGTAGGATCTCCTATTGCAGCACCAAAACCTTTTGCATCAATATACATACTATCATAAAACACCTTTTCATTTTTTTCTGAATAATAGTTTTTTTGTACTCCTAAATTCGACAGGCCAACTATTTGTGCGGGATTGGCAACATTTAACACATAAAATGTAGTATTGTAAAATGAAGCACTTCTCAATTCAGCTTCTGTAAATTGATTTTTATATATCGCTTTTTCATTTCTCTCAAAATTAATCCAACCCATTTTACCAGCACTCCCAGCAAACCATAAAGTATCATTTTGAACATGAATAGCTCGAATACTTGTCTTTTCCAAAACTACAGTTTGTGCGTTTTTAACCAGTTGTAAGGGTTTACATGAAATTACCACTAACAACAAAAAATAAATAATTTTCATATATGTAAAATTTTATTTGTAAAAGATCATATATGTTATCGCCTTTTTATTTATCTGTGTTTATCTCACAATTTTGTTGTTCTCCTTCGTGTTCGATGATTTTCAATTGCTTGCACAAACTTTTTATTAATGGCGATTTCATAAAATAATAAGTATAGTACGGCTAATATACAGAAAATTAAAATAACTCTTTATTCCATTATCTTAGACTATATTTCATTATCTTTGCCAGCATTTTTTATTATACTCATGAGATTTCACAGAAACATAAGTTTTGCGGTTATTGACGCATTATTAGCTATTTTTAACGAAAAAGAATATGCTGACAAAGTAGTCGCAAGGGCATTAAAATTAGATAAACGCTGGGGAAGCAACGATAGAAAATTTGTTGCAGAAACTATTTATGATATTGTTAGATGGAAGCGTTTATATGCTGAAATTGCCGAAGCTAAAGAACCTTTTACTAGAGATTATGTATGGCGTTTGTTTGCTATTTGGGCGGTTTTAAGAGGACATACACTCCCCGACTGGAAATATTTTGAACAAACTCCTGTAAGAAGAATTAAAGGAAAATTTGATGAATTATCAAAAAATAGAAGTGTTAGAGAATCTATTCCAGATTGGATGGATGAAATTTGCAGTAAAGAATTAGGGGATGACATTTGGGAAAAAGAAATTAAAGCCCAGAACGAACAAGCTCGAGTTATTTTACGTGTAAATACATTAAAAACAACACCACAAAAATTACAAGAGCTTCTTAATACGTTAGATATTGAAACCGAAACCTTGAAAGAATATCCAGATGCACTAATTTTAAAAGAACGTGCAAATGTTTTCATGACAGATGCCTTTAAAAATGGTTTATTTGAAGTACAAGATGCCTCGTCACAATTAGTGGCTCGATTTTTAGATATTCAACCAGGAATGCGTGTTGTTGATGCATGTGCGGGCGCAGGAGGTAAAACTTTACATATTGCAAGTTTACTTGAAAATAAAGGCCAAATTATTGCCATGGACTTATATGAAAGTAAATTAAAACAATTGAAATTACGCGCCAAAAGAAATGGAGTACACAATATTGATTGTAGGGTAATAGAAAGCACTAAAACAATTAAAAAACTTCACGAAAAAGCAGATAGAGTTCTTATTGATGCACCTTGTAGCGGATTGGGTGTATTAAAAAGAAACCCTGATAGCAAATGGAAATTACAACCTGAATTTATTGAAAATATAAAAAAAACACAACAAGAAGTTCTTGAAAATTATTCTAAAATAGTAAAACCAGGAGGTAAACTTGTCTATGCCACTTGTAGTATTCTACCTTCTGAAAATCAAGAGCAAGTAGAAAAATTTTTAACAACAGAAATGGGAAAAAAATTTATATTTGTTGAAGACAAAAAGGTCTTAGCTCATGAATCAGGATTTGATGGATTCTATATGGCTTTATTAGAACGAAAAAAATAATTAGTTTATACAATGAAAAAAATTACTTTTACAATTATTGCTTTGCATTTAACTTTACTTGTTTTAGGTCAAAGTGGTGCACCCGCAAATCCTTATTATAATGGATTTAACTGGACACTTACGGGTACGGCTTTAAAAAATGCATTAGCCAATAAAATAACTACTACACATACAAAATTTTTAACTTATTCTGAAGATTGGAATGCCTCACAAGCTACGGACTTGAACCCAACCAATTCTAATAATGTGTTATTAGTATATGGATTTAGTGCTAATACTTGTCCAACTTCTACTTCAGACGACAACGATCACAGAGAAAGAAATTTAAACAGTAATGGCGGGGCTAATAGTTGTGAATGGAACAGAGAACACGTATATGCAAAATCATTAGGTACACCTGTTTTAGTTGATGGAGCCTTAACTTCCGCAGATAGTGATGCTGGAGAAGACGCACATCATATTCGTTCTGCAGATGTAGATAGAAATGCCAACAGAGGAAATTCAAAATTTGCTGCAGGAACTGGTAATTCAGGAAATGTAACAGGTGGTTGGTATCCTGGTGATGAATGGAAAGGTGATGTAGCCAGAATGATGATGTATATGTACCTAAGATATGGTTCGCAGTGTTTACCCATCAATGTAGGAACAGGTGCTACTGTAGCTAGTGACAGCAATATGCTTCAACTTTTTCTTCAATGGAATGCAGATGATCCTGTTTCGCAATATGAAGACAACAGAAATACCTATCATGGAAATTCAAGTAATGCTTATGCACAAGGCAACAGAAATCCTTTTATAGATAATCCATATTTAGCTACTTTAATTTGGGGAGGACCTATTGCACAAGATAGATGGAACTTCTTATCTGCGCAAAACTATTTAAATTCTGAAATGGTAGCCATTTATCCAAACCCAACTAATAATGGAATAGTTTCGATAGAAACAACAGAAGCTATATTAAATGTAAGGATAATGACCATACATGGACAAGTAATTAGAGAAATTGAAAAACCATTATTTATAGAAAATATTTTTGAAATCACTAATTTGACCCAAGGTTTTTATCTTATTGAATTAAGAAATAATAAAGGTACATTAACAAAAAAAATAGTTGTTAATTAATTACACATTATATAAAATAAAAAAAGCGACCAATTAAAATTGGTCGCTTTTTTTGTGCATATTATAATTCGGTTTAATCATTCATCGAAATCAAAAACTCTTCGTTATTTCGTGTACCTTTAATTCTAGACTCAATGAATTCCATCGATTCAACAGGGTTCATATCTGCTAAATATTTTCTTAAAATCCACATGCGTTGAATTGTTTTTTCATCTAGTAATAAATCATCTCTTCTTGTGCTTGATGATACTAAATCAATAGCTGGGAAGATTCGTTTATTTGCAATTCTTCTATCTAATTGTAATTCCATGTTACCTGTACCTTTGAATTCTTCAAAGATAACTTCATCCATTTTAGAACCTGTTTCTGTTAATGCAGTTGCAATAATACTCAACGAACCACCATTTTCAATATTTCGAGCCGCACCAAAGAAACGTTTTGGTTTTTGTAATGCATTCGCATCAACACCGCCGCTTAACACCTTACCTGATGCTGGTTGCACTGTATTATAAGCTCTTGCTAAACGAGTTATTGAATCTAATAAAATAACCACATCATGTCCGCATTCAACTAAACGTTTTGCTTTTTCTAATACAATATTTGCTACTTTAACATGTCGTTCTGCGGGTTCATCAAAAGTAGATGCGATTACTTCTGCTCGAACTGAACGTTGCATATCGGTTACCTCTTCTGGTCGCTCATCAATAAGCAAAACAATCATATATACTTCAGGATGGTTTGCAGCTATAGAATTTGCAATATCTTTAAGCAACATCGTTTTACCCGTCTTTGGTTGTGCAACAATCATAGCGCGTTGACCTTTACCAATAGGTGCAAATAAATCAATTATGCGGGTTGAGATAGCTTTACTCCTATCGGCCAAATTTAATTTTTCATCTGGAAATAAAGGTGTTAAATGTTCAAAAGCAATTCTGTCACGAACAACTTGAGGATCATGACCATTAATTTTTAAAACTTTTACCAAAGGAAAGAATTTTTCCCCCTCTTTTGGAGGACGCACAACTCCTTTAACCGTATCACCTGTTTTTAAACCAAATAATCTAATTTGTGATTGTGATAAATAAATATCATCCGGAGAAGCTAAATAATTATAATCTGAAGAACGAAGGAAGCCATATCCGTCTGGCATCATTTCTAAAACACCTTCACTTTCAATAATTCCATCAAACTCAAAGTCATTATCTCTATAATTAGGTTTTTGATTTGGATTATTCTTTTTAAAATTAGGGTTCTTTTTAAAATTACCCCCATTTCGTTCTTGTGGTTCTCCCTCTTCTGACTTTGAAATTTGGCTGTCATCACCTATTTTATTGGAAATTACACCTGTGTTTTGAGGTTTACTGTCTTCTTTAAAAACAATTTCTTCCTGAGCTGCTTTTTGAATCACTTCAGATTTTTTAATGCGCTTTCTAGGCTCATTGGCTACTTTTTTCTCTGAAGAGTGATCTGTTTGCGTTTCTTCTTGTATGTTTTTTTTAGGCGTTATCTTTTCAGAACTATTCACCTTTTTAGGTTTTTCAACTACTTCAGCTGCATTTTGAACTTCTAAAATTTGTTGAATTAACGCTTCTTTTTTTAAGGTTTTGAATTTTTGAATGTTTGCAACTTTGGCTATTTCTTGCAAATCAGAGAGTTTCATCTCTTTTAACGTGTTATTATCAAACATGAATTTGGTGTTGAGATTTTTTAATCTTTACTTTTATTAAAAATTGTGTGAGATTTTTTTGATTTTAAAGTGTCGTAGAATGAAGTACTTACGATTTTCTGATGCAATAATACAAATATTTTAGCATAAAACAATAGTTTTTTAAAAAAAGAAGCGTTATTTTTGTTCCTATAATTAAAATATATGTTACAACGCATTCAATCGGTATATTTATTCATTAGCTTAATCGTAGCAAGTGTATTACCCTTGTTTTTTAATTTATGGATAACAACAACTAAGAAAGCCGTTTTTGCTTTTGATAATTTAGTATATACTAGCCTTTTTGGAACTAGTGCTTTATTAGCTTTAATTAGTATTTTTAGTTATAAAAACAGACAAAATCAATTTGTTATAAACAGATTGAACATGATATTAAACTTTATTTTAATAGGATTGTTAGTATATCATTCACTAACTTTATCCGGAGAGGCAACAGTCTCGGAGAAGGGTATTGGGATGTTTCTTCCAATTTTTTCTATCGTTTTTCTAGCATTGGCAAACAAGGCTATTAAAAAGGACGAAGATCTCGTAAAATCTGTGGATAGAATACGATAAACCTATCATCTTAGTTTATTTAGTGCGTAATGAAAATCCGAACCTAGGTTCGGATTTTTTTTATTAACTCTTTAGCATAATTACCTCTTCCCTATTTCAACAACTTCTAAATTTTGAATTTTTTTCCCATCAATTTCAAAACGCAACATGGTTCGTATTTGATGAAAACCATGAATTCCAGCAGCACCAGGATTCATATGTAATAAATTTAATTTTTTATCAAATTGTACTTTTAAAATATGAGAATGTCCACAAATAAATAGTTTAGGCGGATTTTTAGTGATTTCAGTTTGGACTGCAGCACTATATTTTCCTGGGTAACCACCTATATGAGTAATCCACACCTCTACTCCTTCACAAAAAAATCGATTGTGCAATGGAAATTCTAAACGCGCTTCATGATTATCAATATTCCCATAAACGGCTCGTAAAGTTTTATATTTTTTAATAGTATCAGTTACAATTAAATCGCCAATATCTCCGGCATGCCATACTTCATCAGCTAATTTTACATATTTTAAAATCGTATCGTCAATATGACTGTGTGTATCTGACAGAAGCAATATTTTTTTCATATAATAAGAGTTTCTAAGTTACAGAGTAACTAAGCTGCAAAGTTGACAAAAAAATATAGTATATTGTTTATTTTTAAGAAAACATTGAATATAATAATTCAAATTCTTAGTAACTTTGCAACTCAGAAATTTAGAAACTTAACTATACTTGAGATATTTCATTGAATTTGCCTATAACGGAAAAAATTATTTTGGTTTTCAAATACAACCAGATGCTATATCTGTACAAGAAATTCTCAACACAGCTTTACATACATTACTTCGAGAATCTATAGAAATTGTTGGTGCGGGAAGAACCGACAGCGGCGTACATGCCACACAAATGTTTGCTCATTTTGACAGTTCAATTATTCCCGATAAAAAACAATTTATTCACCGCTTAAATTCATTTTTACCAAAAGACATTGTCATTTATAATATGCATGAAGTTTCAACTACAGCACATGCTCGTTTTGATGCTACATCTAGAACATACGAATACCATATTCACACCTATAAAAATCCTTTTATGCATGAAGGAAGTTGGTATGTACATCAGCCACTAAACATACAATTAATGAATGAAGCGGCTAAAATTTTACTTGAATATGAAGATTTTGAATGTTTTTCAAAAGTACATACCGATGTCAAAACATTTATATGTAAAATTACAGAAGCGTATTGGACACAAGAAGATACAAAACTAAAATTTACCATTACAGCAGATCGTTTTTTAAGAAATATGGTTCGGGCTATAGTAGGAACCTTGATTAATATTGGTTTAGAAAAAATAACACTAACTGATTTTAGAAAAATAATTGAAAGTAAAAACAGAAGTCAAGCTGGGTTTTCAGTTCCTGCTCACGGATTATATTTAGTACGCGTTAACTATCCATATATTAATAACTAAAAAGTTGAAGAAAACATCCTCATTTAATAAAGTATTACAGTATGCTACACCCTACACTAGCAAATTATTTTTTGTTGGATTTTGGGCTTTATTCTTAGCAATAGTTGCGGCATTACGGCCACTTTTATTAAATTTAACCATAGACAATTATTTCATTTCTGCCAAAAAAGAAACAAATAGTATTCAACAACAATTTGAATCTTTTATGCACTACTTTTTTGAAGGAAATACTTCGAAAGAAAATTTAGAATTATTGGTAGTAATCATGTTTGTAATTTTACTGCTCGAAGTAATTGCACAATTTTATTTTGTTTATATGGCGAGTTGGCTTGGACAAGATATAGTGAAAGACATTCGTGAAAAACTTTTTACGCATTTATCGCGCTTCAAAATGAAATATTTTGACAATGAACCTGTTGGAAAACTCATTACACGTTGTGTTTCTGATATGGAAAACATTGCTAGTATTTTTAGTCAAGGGCTGTTCATGATTGTTAGCGATGTTTTAAAAATGCTAATTGTTCTAGGTTTTATGCTCATTATTAATTGGAAAATTACATGCATTGTTCTGCTTATTATGCCCGTTATTTTACTAGCAACAAATATATTTAACAGAAAAATGAAAGTTGCTTTTAACGAAGTAAGAAATGAAGTTGCTAATCTTAATACTTTCATACAAGAGCGATTAACAGGTATGAAAATTGTTCAATTGTTTAACAGAGAAAAAATTGAATTAGAAAAGTTCAAAGAAATTAATGAAAAACACAATAAAGCGTGGTTAAAAAATATTTTATACAATAGTATCTTCTTCCCTATTGCAGATATCATTTCCAGTATTACCTTAGGATTAGTAGTTTATTTTGGCGCCTTGTTTATTTTAAATGGTGATACACAAACAAGTGTAGGGCAATTAATTTCATTTAACATGTACATTGCGATGTTATACAATCCGTTGCGTCAAATTGCAGACAAATTTAATGTCATGCAAATGGGAATTGTAGCCGCAGACAGAGTATTTGAAGTTATGGAAACCAATGTAGAAGTTCAAGATTTTGGCACCATACAAGCAAAAAAATTAAAAGGGAACATTCAGCTAGAAAATGTGCATTTTAGTTACATTGCAGGGGAAGAAATAGTAAAAGGAATTTCACTTCAAGTGGAACATGGTAAAACGGTTGCAATTGTAGGAGCAACTGGAGCAGGAAAATCAACAATTATTAATTTAATTAATCGTTTTTATGAAATTGATAGTGGCACTATAAGTATAGATGAAATTCCTGTACATAACTACACTTTATCTTCTTTACGAAAAGAAATAGCAATTGTATTGCAAGACGTTTTTCTCTTTGCAGACACTATTTTAAATAATATTACACTTTTTGATTCTTCTATATCAGAAGAAAAAGTACAAGACGCAGCAAAAAAAATTGGCATTCATGATTTTATTATGAGCTTACCCAATGGCTATCATTATGATGTAAAAGAACGAGGGGTAATGCTTTCCTCTGGACAACGTCAATTAATTGCTTTTTTACGCGCTTACATAAGCAATCCGAGTATTTTAATTTTAGACGAAGCCACTTCATCTATTGACAGCCATGCAGAAGAATTATTACAGAAAGCTACACAAACGCTAACAAAAGATAGAACATCAATAATTATTGCACACCGCTTAACAACCATCATCAATGCGGATAAAATTATTGTAATGGATAAAGGGAAAATTGTAGAACAAGGCACACATGATGATTTGCTACAAATTTCGAATGGTTTTTATAAAAAATTATATGATTCACAATTTGTTACCGAAATTTAACATTGTGTTCTATTATAAAAATAAAAATTAGTAATTTCGCATCACATAACAATCAACGTAGAAAAATAGAACAAAATGAAATACGACATTATCGTTTTAGGAAGTGGACCAGGTGGCTATGTAACTGCCATTCGTGCTTCACAATTAGGATTTAAAGTAGCTGTTATCGAAAAAGAAAATTTAGGTGGTATATGCTTAAATTGGGGATGTATTCCAACAAAAGCTTTACTAAAATCGGCACAAGTTTTTGATTATCTAAAACATGCAGAAGAGTATGGCCTAAAAGTAGCTAATGTTGATAAAGATTTTAATGCGGTTATTGCACGCTCAAGAAATGTTGCAGGAGACATGAGTAAAGGGGTTCAATTTTTAATGAAGAAAAATAAAATTGATGTTATTGATGGTTTTGGAAAAATAAAAACGGGCAAAAAAGTAGATGTAACTGGTGCCGATGGAAAAGTTACTGAATACACGGCAGATAATATAATTATTGCTACTGGAGCACGTTCTAGAGAATTACCAAATTTACCTCAAGACGGTAAAAAAGTTATTGGATACCGCCAAGCTATGACTTTAGCGGAGCAACCTAAAAAATTAATCGTTGTAGGTTCTGGTGCTATTGGTGTTGAATTTGCACATTTTTATAACGCTATGGGAACAGAAGTAACTATAGTTGAATTTATGCCAACTATTGTTCCTGTTGAAGATGAAGATATTTCAAAACAATTTGAGCGTTCATTGAAAAAAGCGGGAATCAACATCATGACTAATGCATCTGTTGAAAAAGTAGACACTTCGGGTAAAGGAGTAAAAGCAACTGTTAAAACAGCTAAAGGTGAAGAAATTATCGAAGCGGATGTTTTACTATCAGCTGTTGGTATCAAATCAAATATTGAAAACATAGGTCTAGAAGAAGTAGGAATCGCAACTGATAGAGATAAAATTTTAGTCAATTCATTTTACCAAACAAACGTACCTGGTTATTATGCTATTGGTGATGTAGTTCCAGGACAAGCGTTAGCGCACGTTGCTTCGGCTGAAGGTATTTTATGTGTAGAAAAAATTGCAGGTTTACACGTTGAACCTTTAGATTATGGAAATATTCCTGGTTGTACCTATGCAACACCTGAAATTGCATCGGTAGGATTAACTGAAAAAGCGGCAAAAGAAAAAGGATACGAATTAAAAATTGGTAAATTTCCATTTTCAGCATCTGGAAAAGCAAAAGCGTCTGGCACACCTGATGGTTTTGTAAAAGTTATTTTTGATGCTAAATATGGTGAATGGCTTGGCTGTCACATGATTGGTGCTGGTGTTACAGATATGATTGCAGAAGCAGTTGTAGCACGTAAATTAGAAACTACAGGTCATGAGATTTTAAAAGCAGTTCACCCTCACCCTACGATGAGTGAAGCGGTAATGGAAGCAGTCGCTGCTGCTTATGATGAAGTGATTCATATATAATAAAAATACACCATTAAAAAATCCGACTTAGTGTTAAGTCGGATTTTTTTTATGTAAACTAGTTTAATACTAAAAATAATACTAGATTTGAAACTGTTATATAAAAGCCCATTAAAATTTAATATATTATAATTACTTTCCTTATGCAAAGAATACTATACATCTTACTTGTTATTTTGTTTTCAAATTATAATTTTAGTCAAACCAACTACGAGAAGTTTAAAAAATTATATAAAGAAAACGATACTACAAAAATAAAAACATTATTTGCCGAATGGGAAAAATCTAATCCGAATGATCCCGAATTTTACACTTCTGCTTTTAATTTTTATTATTCAAAAAGTAAACAAGAAATTTTATCACTTCAAAACGAAAAACCTAAAGAAGAAGGCTTTCAATTAAAAGATAGTACAGGAAATGTAGCTGGATTTTTAACTTCTAAAATTGGATACAATCCTGAAATGTTAGACAAAGCAATGTTTTATATTAATAAAGGTATTGAGAAATTTCCAAACAGACTAGACATAAGATTTGGAAAATGTTACGTATTAGGACAACTTGAAGAATATGAAGCCTTTACCAATACAATCATTGAAACTATTGAATATTCAAGGATTAACAATAATAATTGGTTGTGGACAGAAGATAAAAAACAAGAAAATGCAGAAATTTTCATGTTAGATGCCATACAAGCCTATTTAGTCCAACTTTATAATACGGAAGACGATAATTTGCTTTCAAATATGATACAAATTGGAGAAATTACATTAAAATATTACCCAAAAAACATTGAAATATTATCAACTACTGCCGTGGCATTGATGCTTACGAAGAAGTATGACAGAGCTATTGATTATCTAAAACAAGGAGAAAAACTAAATCCAAAAGATTATATTGTTTTAAATAATATAGCTCAAGCCTATAAAATGAAAGGTGATACAAAAAATGCAATACAATATTATGAACTAACAGAAAAATATGGCGATGAAAAAGCCAAACAGCAAGCAAAAGAAAACTTACTAGAATTAAAAAAATAAAAAAAATCCGATTTGAAATTTCAAATCGGATTTTTTTATGACAATACTACTATATCCCTGCAATAGTTTTTAACTCATTTACAAAGCGTAGTGCTAATCCATCTGCATCGTTTTGCGTAGATGCCTCCGTATAAATTCGAATAATAGGTTCTGTGTTTGATTTTCTTAAATGAACCCATTCATTGGCAAAATCTATTTTCACCCCATCAATTGTAGATAGTGAGCTTGTTGAACTATCATTTTTATAAGTCGCTGTTAACGTTTCTAAAATGGCATCTACATCTAGTTGCGGTGTTAATTCAATTTTGTTTTTACTCATAAAATAGTGCGGATAACTTGCACGTAATTCGGCAACCGTTTTATCTTGTCCCGCCAAATAGGTTAAAAACAACGCTACGCCAACCAAACTATCTCTACCATAATGTAATTCTGGATAAATAATTCCTCCATTTCCTTCACCACCAATTATGGCGTTGGTTTTTTTCATTAATTCTACTACATTCACTTCACCAACGGCACTGGCTTGATAGCTTCCATTATGCTTTTCGGTTATATCTCTTAACGCACGAGACGAAGATAAGTTTGATACTGTATTACCTGGTGTTTTACTTAGCACATAATCAGCAACTGCAACCAAAGTATATTCTTCACCAAACATTTCGCCATCATTAGATATAAACGCTAAACGGTCAACATCAGGATCTACAACAATTCCAAAATCAGCTTGTTCTGCTACAACTAAATTACAAATATCTGTCAAATGTTCTTTTAAAGGTTCTGGATTATGAGGAAAATGTCCATTGGGCTCACAATATAATTTTACAACTTCAACACCCATTTCTTCAAGTAATTTAGGAATAATAATACCTCCTGAAGAATTTACGCCATCTACAACTACCTTGTATTTTTTTGCTTTTACCACATCACTATTTACTAAAGGTAACGCCAACACTTCATCGATATGAATATCCATATATGAATCGTTAACAAACACCTCACCTAGTGTATCAACATCTACAAAATCAAAAGCTTCTGCATCTGCAATTTCTAATATTTGAGCGCCTTCTGCCCCACTTAAAAATTCGCCTTTAGCATTTAATAATTTTAAGGCGTTCCATTGTTTAGGATTATGAGAAGCGGTTAAAATAATACCACCATCTGCATTTTCTAGAGGTACTGCTACTTCAACAGTTGGAGTTGTAGACAAACCTAAATCAACAACATCTATACCTAAGCCAACGAGTGTATTGACAACTAAATTATGAATCATAGGACCTGAAATTCGAGCATCGCGGCCTATTACTACTTTTAACTTTCGATTAACTTGAATACTATTTTTTAAAAAAGTTCCATAGGCCGAGGCAAATTTTACTGCATCAACTGGAGTTAAATTATCTCCTACTTTACCGCCTATTGTACCTCTAATACCTGAAATTGATTTTATTAATGTCATATTTTATTTTAAATATATAATGCTAATTAGTTTAAGCAAAGATAAAAAGGAAAACCTTGATTATACCAAAAACTCCCAAAGAATTTTATATATTTACGGAGATTGAAAAAAAAATGAATTTAGATTTTTAATTACCTTGAATTATTTAGCACACATTTACTTATCTGGTGATAATGATTTTATCAAAATTGGCAACTTCATGGCAGACAGCGTGAAAGGAAGTCAATTTAAGAGCTATGAAAATGAAATTCAAAAAGGTATTCTTTTACATCGATTTATTGATTCATTTACAGATTTTCATCCTGTTTACAGAAAAAGCAAACATAGACTCCACGAAAAATACGGACATTATTCAGGTGTAATTATGGACATTTTCTATGATCATTTTTTAGCAAAAAACTGGACTTTATTTTCAACTATTTCACTGCATCTGTATAGTCAAAATTTTTATGATTTAGTAACTTTGCATTTTGACAAACTCACCGAAAAAACACAAAAAATGCTACCTTATATGATTCAGCATAATTGGCTAGCGTCTTATGCAACAATTGAAGGTATTGAAACCATATTAATGCAAATGGATTATAGAACAAAATACAAAGGAAATATGAGTCACGCTACACACGAGCTAAAGTTGTTTTATAATGAATTTGAAACTGAGTTTTTTATTTTTTTTACCGAATTAATAAACATGTGCAAACAAAAAACAAATGAATTGCATGAACTTTTGTAACGAACTTACTATTGCACTTCGTCAAATAGCATCGCCTGAAGATGCAATTTCTATGCGTGCTTACATGAAAGAAAATTTTTATTATTTAGGTGTTAAAACAGAAGCTCGTCGACACGTATTAAAAGAACTTATAGCTATACATGTTGATGAAGTAAAATCAAATTATAGAACCATCACGCTAGAATTATTTCAGCAACCTTACCGAGAATTGCATCAATGTGGAATTGATTTACTGTTGCAGTTTAGTAAAAAAGATTGGCAAGAAAGCGACAATGTATTATTAGAAAAGTTATTACTAACTAATTCTTGGTGGGATAGCGTTGACACACTGGCTAAATATGGTGTGGGAGCATATTTAGTAAAATTTCCTGAAAAAAAACACAGTCTAATTGAAAACTTTTCTAATTCTGATTCCATGTGGTTGCAGCGCACAGCCATTATTTTTCAACTAGGATATAAATCAAAGACGGACTTTGACTTATTAAAAGCTGAATGTTTAAAACACAGTCAATCAAATGAATTTTTTATTCAAAAAGCGATCGGTTGGGCTTTACGAGAATATGGCGCTGTAAATCCGAATGGTGTAATTGAATTTGTAAACACTGCTTCTTTTAAACCTTTAAGTAGAAAAGAAGCACTACGTAAACTAATAAAATAGTACCTTTGTTCTATGAGTTTGTTTTCAGGAATTGTAAAAAAAATTGAATCTTTTTTATTTAGTATAAAACGCTTGGTAGAACCCAGACAGTTTATCTATATATCTTCTGTTCTTGTGGGTATTTCTGCAGCTTTAGCGGTAATTGTATTGAAGTCATTTGCGCATTGGGTGTTCAAATCTTCTCAATATTTCGACAGTTTGGTTCATCTCCCTTTCAGCAACAGTACGTTACCTATTATTGGTATACTACTAACCGTTTTAGTTATTAAAAAAGTTTTGAAAGGCAAAATTGATAAAGGAACATCACAAATAATGTATGCCGTTGCTAAAACAAGAAGCGTTATGCCACCTAAACAAATGTATGCACAAATCATTACCAGTTCATTAACTGTAGGCATGGGTGGCAGCGCAGGATTAGAATCACCCATTACGATTACTGGTGCGGCTTTTGGTAGCAATTATGCCTTAAATTATAGATTAAGTTATAAAGACAGAACGTTATTATTAGCATGTGGTGTAGCTGCTGGTGTAGCTGCCGCCTTTAATGCACCTATTGCAGGCGTATTATTTGCTATTGAAGTAGTGTTGGCAGAAATCAGTTTAGCGGCTTTTACCCCACTTATTATTAGTGCTGCAACAGGAGCAATCATTTCAACAATTGTTTTAAAAGAAGACATTTTATTTAGTTTTAAACATTTATATAGTTTTAACTACCACAATATTCCCTATTACATACTTTTAGGTATACTAGCAGGTTTTGTTTCTATTCATTATGCTAGAAGTTTTAGAAAAGTAGAACACTTTTTTTCTAAGCGAAAAACAAACAGTTTCAGAAGGGCTTTATTTGGATCTGTTTTTTTAGGATTATTAATTTTTGTGTTTCCTACGCTTTTTGGTGAGGGCTACGAAAGCATTAAAATACTCGCCGATAATCACCCGGAGCACCTTGTCGAAAATTCTATTTTTGAACGATTTAGTGAACAAAAGTGGGTATTATTGGTCTTTATAAGTGCTACTATGCTTATTAAAGTTTTTGCAACGGGAATAACTTTAGGTGCTGGTGGAAATGGCGGAAATTTTGCTCCTTCACTTTTTGTAGGTTCGTATTTAGGTTTTTCAGTAGCGTATTTATGCAATATTATAGGAATCGCGAAATTACCTATTGGAAATTTTACACTAGTAGGAATGGCAGGTATTTTAAGTGGTTTATTTCATGCCCCGCTTACCGCCATTTTCTTAATTGCAGAAATAACAGGTGGTTATGAATTAATTGTTCCTTTAATGCTCGTTTCTTCAATAAGTTTTGCAATTTCTAAACGATTTGAACCTTATTCATTTGACATAAAGCATTTAGCTGACAAAGGAGAAGTTTTTACGGATGATAAAGATAAAAACATTTTACAATCTATAGACTTTAAAAAATTGATTAACAATAACTTTAGCCCTGTTACCGAATCTAAAACTTTAGAAGCATTAATTGAAAAAATTGCTACTTCTGACGATGTTATTTTCCCCGTTTTAAATGACGACACAAAGCTAATTGGGCTAATTTATTTAGATGACATTCGTCCAATCATATTTTCTGCCTTTAAAGTAAAATTTACTTCCATTACCGAAGTTATGCAACCCGTAAAAGACAGTATCGCATTTGAAGAAACTATAGAAACCATTATGAATAAGTTTGAAACATCTCAGCAATCTATTTTACCCGTTTTAAAAAATGGAATATTTATTGGTTTCTTATCCAAAGCTGCCATTTTAGAAAAATACCGAGAGCAGTTGAAAGAATTGGTAATTGAATAATTTTTTATACATTTGATAATCAACTAACAAACTCAAATTATGAAAAAATTATTTTTAAACAATGGAGCTAGTATTAATTTAGATTTTGGTTTACTACTTATCCGATTGATGATTGGCGCTTTAATGGCATTTTATGGCTACGAAAAACTAATACATTTTAACGAAATGGCTGCTTCTGATTTTTGGAGTAAAAACATCAGCTTTTTAGGAATGAGTGGAGCTGTACCTTTATCCTTAACCATTTTTGCAGAATTATTTTGTAGTTTATTACTAATTGTAGGTTTATTTTCTCGCTTTAGCCTATTAGTTTTAGGGTTTTGTATGGCTTACATTTTCTTAGTGGTATTTCCGATGCAAATACTTTCCAAAGGAGATAATGGATTTGAATTTAATTCAGCATTTACCTATTTTATTATATATATGGGCTTGCTTTTCACGGGTGTAGGCAAATATAGTTTAGATGCCAAAATGTTTAGTAAATAGCAAGACTACCATTCCTGGTAATTAAGTATTGATTTTCAAATCTTAAATTACAATAAAAAAAGCGACATCACTGTCGCTTTTTTATTTATACTCTTACAATATCTGCACCTAATGCTCGTAATCGTTCGTCTATGCGTTCGTATCCACGATCAATTTGCTCAATATTTTGTATCGTACTTGTTCCTTTTGCAGAAAGGGCAGCAATTAACAACGATATCCCAGCTCGAATGTCTGGTGAAGACATAATTGTCGCTTTCAATTGTGATTCAAAATTATGTCCCATTACCACTGCTCTGTGAGGGTCGCACAACATGATTTTTGCACCCATATCAATTAGTTTATCTACAAAGAACAGACGACTTTCAAACATTTTTTGATGAATAAGCACATCGCCTTTTGCTTGTGTAGCTACTACTAAGATAATACTCAATAAATCAGGTGTAAAACCAGGCCATGGTGCATCTGAAACGGTTAAAATAGATCCATCAATATCTGTTTTTACTTCATAACCATTAGTATGAGCAGGAATATAAATATCGTCTCCTTTTTGCTCTAAAGTAATTCCTAATTTTCTAAAAACATTTGGGATTTGCCCTAAGTTTTCCCAACTAACATCTTTAATTGTTATTTCGCTCTTAGTCATAGCTGCTAAACCTATCCAAGAACCAATTTCAATCATATCAGGTAAAATTCTATGCTCACAACCTCCCAATGCTTCAACACCTTCGATAGTTAATAAATTTGAGCCTACTCCTGTGATTTTAGCACCCATTGCATTTAGCATTTTACACAATTGTTGTAAATAAGGCTCACAGGCAGCATTATAAATTGTTGTTGTACCTTCTGCTAATACAGCCGCCATAACAATGTTTGCAGTTCCTGTTACCGAAGCTTCATCTAAAAGCATATAAGCACCTTTTAAACGCCCTTTATTTTCAACACCATAAAAATGGTCTTCTCTGTTGTATCTAAATTTTGCACCTAAATTGATAAATCCTTCAAAATGGGTATCTAAACGACGTCTTCCAATTTTGTCACCACCCGGTTTTGGAATAAATCCTTTTCCAAATCTTGCTAACAATGGACCTACTATCATGATAGAGCCACGTAAACTTCCACCTTCTTTTTTAAAGGCTTCTGTTTCTAAATAACCCACATTTACATCATCAGCTTGAAACGTATAATCGCCAGGTCCGTTCTTCTGAATTTTAACACCTAAATTTCCTAATAATGTAATTAGTTTGTTTACATCAATAATATCAGGAATGTTAGTTACTCTAACTTTTTCTGACGTCAACAATACAGGACATAACACCTGTAACGCTTCGTTTTTTGCACCTTGTGGTTGAACGATACCTTTTAACGGTTTGCCACCTTCAATTTTAAAAGTTCCCATTTAGCTGTTTTTTCTATTGTTATTTTTTTGATTCTGATTTTTATTCTGCTTAAAATTCTTATTTGAATTAGAATGATTTGGGGTTTTCTGATTCTTATTGGTAAAGAATTGTGTTTTATTAGATTGTTTTTTGTTTACCTTAATTAAATTCTGAGAGGTAGATAATTCTTCATCTGATTTTAATAAATTAATTTTTCCATCAGACAACTCATATAAATGTTCAAAAATGACATCATCGGTAACAGTTTCTTTGTTCCAACTCAAATAACATTTTTTCATATGATTAGCAATTACAATGATTAGCGCATTTTTCAATTCGCCATCTTCCCATTTACATGCTACATTAATCATATACTTAATATTATTCCCGTAAAATCTGTACTTTGGAAAATTTTGAGGATAACCTAAACGTTCAGGTTTTAAGGCAATTACCTCTTTTGTAGGAATGGGATATGGGGAATCAACATCCATTTTGAAATTAGACATGATAAATAACTGATCCCATAATTTATGTTGAAAATCGGGTACATCTCTCAAATGAGGATTAAGCGTTCCTAACACAGTAATAATATACCTAGCACCTTTATTGCGCTCTTCTCTATCTTTAATATCTGTTACTTGGTCAATTAATTTTTGTATATGTCTGCCGTATTCAGGGATAATTAAATGTTCCCTTTGCGAATTATATTCTAAAAATTCAACGGCTTCTTCTTTGGTGTATGTCATATTATATTATAGTGAAATAATTCCTTCTATGGTGGCTAACTCTTGATATTTTGCAATTACTTGGGTTGGATTTTCCATTACAACTTGTATGGAAACACTTGTATATTTGCCTGTTTTTGATGCATGCGTTTGAATTACTGCACCCATATTATCAAAAGCAATTTCAATTTTATCAATTTTATCTTTACTTGTTGGTACAATAAATTTATACAAATATTCTGAAGGCCAAGAAGTTGAATCTTCTAATTCATCTTTAAGTCTTACGTAAAAATCTGCTGTTTTTTTATCCATTTCTAACTGCCTATAAAACTACAAATATACATTTATATACCATTAATTAAAAATATTAGTAATTAAGAATTTTAAAAGAAGGAATTAATTTCAAAAAAATAGTATTTTTGAACTTTTTAGACGAAAAATGAATAAACAAATAATACTACTCATCGGCGGACCAAGTTCTGGTAAAACAACACTAATTAATCATCTTGAAGAAGAAGGTTATATTTGTTACCCCGAAATCTCAAGAGAAGTAACTTTAAAAGCTCGAGAAAAAGGTATTGACCATCTGTTTTTAGAAGACCCCTTACTTTTTAGCGAACTTTTGCTAGAAGGCAGAATTAATCAATTTGAACAAGCAAATAAAGAAGCTCAAACGGTTTTTATAGATAGAGGAATTCCTGATGTTGTGGCTTATATGGATTTTATAGGCGATACCTATTCAGAAAAGTTTAATGAGGCTTGTATCAAATATAAATATGATAAAGTATTTTTATTACCGCCTTGGGAAGAAATCTACACCAGTGATACTGTGCGTTATGAAAGCTATGAAGAAGCCATGCAAATTCATGATTTTTTAGTAAACACCTATAGTAGATATGGGTATGACTTAATTGAGGTACCAAAAGTTTCAGTAGAAAATAGATACCAATTTATTATTGATCATTTGTAATATTTTTCATTTTGATGGATAGTGCGTTAAGCGTTTTAAAAAAACATTGGGGTTTTGATACATTCAGAAGTCCGCAAGAAGCTATTATTCAAAATGTTTTAGAAGGCAATGACACGTTTGCTCTTTTGCCAACCGGCGGTGGAAAATCGATTTGTTATCAAATCCCTGCGATACTAAGACCTGGAATTGCCTTAGTGATTTCTCCTTTAGTTGCTTTAATGAAAGACCAAGTTGAAAATCTAAAAAATAAAGACATTAAAGCCATTGCCTTAACAGGTGGTATTTCATTTGAAGAAACAAGCAATTTATTAGACAATTGTCAGTTTGGAAATTATAAATTGCTTTATGTTTCGCCAGAACGTTTACAACAAGAATGGGTATTAGACCGTATTAAAGAATTAGATATCAATTTAATAGCCATTGACGAAGCGCATTGTATTAGTCAATGGGGTCATGATTTTCGACCTGCTTATCTAAAAATTGGTATACTAAAATCTTTTTTTAATGTACCCTTTATTGCATTAACCGCTACAGCAACACCACGCGTACAAGAAGATATTTGTAATTTATTAGCCCTTAAAAATCCAACGGTATTTAAAAAATCATTTGCTAGAGAAAATCTTGGGTATCATGTTATCTATACGGAAGATAAAACCAGTAAATTGAAGCAAATTTTTGATAAAAATCCGCAACCTGCTATAATTTACGTACGAAACAGAAAAGCTTGTTTAGAAATAAGCAATCAGTTAAATCAATTAGGCTATCGAAGTACCTATTATCATGGTGGATTACTTCCAAAAGAAAAAGACAAAAACATGAAACTTTGGCTAGACGAAAAAGCCCTAATCATAGTTGCTACAAACGCTTTCGGAATGGGAATTGATAAGCCAAATGTAAAAACAGTTATTCATTTACAAGTACCTGAAAACATTGAAAATTATTACCAAGAAGCCGGTAGAGCAGGAAGAAATGGTCAAAAGTCTTTTGCTATACTCCTCACCCATCAATTTGATATTAAACTTACAAAAGAGCAATTTATAAGTGTATTACCAGATAAAGCTTTTCTAAAAAAAGTATATCAATGTTTAACTAATTTTTTTCAAATTGCCTATGGTGAAGGTACAACAGAAAACTATGTTTTTAATTTACATCAGTTTTGCACAAAGTACCAATTAGCCATTCAACCCACCTTTGCTTCAATACAATTTTTAGACCGTCAAGGAATAGTAACCTTTAGTAATGAAAATAATGATAAAGTTAAAATACAATTTTTAATTCCAAGCAAAGAAGTTATTCGCTATTGTAGTTTACATACCAAAGATCAAGCAATAATTGAAACATTACTTAGAACTTATCCCGGTATTTTTGAACAAGTTATTGCCGTTAATACCGCACAAATAGCTTCAAAATCTAATCATACGGAAGAACAAGTTGTGCAACTTTTACAAAAATTAGCACAACAAGAAGTCATTTCACTTCAACTCGTTACCCATGATAGTAAATTAATTTTTAATGAACCACGAGAAGATGATTACACGATTAATAGGGTTCAGAAGTTTTTGATTCAACAGAACGAACAAAAAATTGCCCAATTTTCTGCCATGCTAAATTTTGTGTTTGATACAAAGACATGTAAATCAGTTTTAATTTCAAATTATTTTGGAGAAACTGACGCTACAGATTGTGGGATGTGTTCTACCTGCATGAAAAATAAAAAAAAAGACACAAAAGTTACATATGATAGAGTTATAGAAATTTTACGTTTTGGACCTTTATCTTCGCAAGAACTACAAAGAAAAACAGATTTATCTTCAGAAGACCTTATCTTTGCACTACAATATTTATTAGACAATACTAGTATTCGTTTAAACGAAAATAAAAAATACGAATTAATTTAATGGAAGCATTACGAATTGTTTTTATGGGAACCCCAGATTTTGCTGTGGGCATATTAGATGAAATTTACACATCAGGATATAATGTAGTAGCTGTAATAACCGCACCAGACAAACCTGCTGGTAGAGGACAAAAAGTTTCTGTAAGTGCGGTAAAAACCTATGCCTTAGAAAAAAATCTTGCTTTATTACAACCGACTAATTTAAAAGACGAACAATTTTTAGCTGAATTAGCAAGCTATAATGCAAATTTACAAGTGGTTGTAGCGTTTAGAATGCTTCCAGAAGCAGTATGGAAAATGCCAAAATACGGTACATTTAACCTTCATGCGTCTTTATTACCACAATATAGAGGAGCTGCACCTATCAATTGGGCGTTAATAAATGGAGAAAAAGAAACAGGTGTAACTACTTTTTTTATAGATGATAAAATAGACACTGGTGCCATTATATTAAATAAAACGACACCCATTCATCCGGATGAAAACGCTGGAAACTTACACGACAGGTTACAATCTATTGGAAGTGAAGTTGTTATTGAAACGTTAGAACGTATTGCGCAAGGGAATGTTACCACTACACTTCAAACTGAAACTGCTGACTTAAAAACCGCATACAAACTAAACAAAGACAACTGTAAAATCAATTGGGATAACCCAGGATTAAGTATTCATAATCACATTAGAGGTCTATCACCCTATCCAGCAGCATGGACATTTATAAAAGATGGCGAAAACGAATGGAATGTAAAAATTTATGAAGCTAGGTTTAGATCAGAAACGCATACATTACCTTTATACCAAATACATGCAACAAAAAAAGAATTATCTATTATAGTAAAAGACGGCTACATTGATATTCTGAGTTTACAATTTCCAGGTAAAAAAAGAATGCTTACGCACGAATTACTAAATGGAATTCAGTTAAGCGCTAAAGCCTTTGTTTTATAGCAATCACCACAAAAACACGCCCATTTTAGCTGACTTTATTAACAATTGCACTTATTTATTAACATTTTCAACGAAAATACTTGTAAATACTTGCGTAGTTTAATAGTTCATATAAATTTGTCATAGTAAAATTAAGTTTAACCCAATTAATACATTAATTATGAACAAATCAGAATTAATCGATGCAATGGCAGCTTCTGCTGGAATTACAAAAGCAGCTGCTAAATTAGCTTTAGAATCATTTTTATCTAGCGTAGAAGGAACTTTGAAAAAAGGTGGAAGAGTTTCTTTAGTAGGTTTTGGATCTTGGTCAGTTTCTAAAAGAGCTGCTAGAGATGGTAGAAATCCACAAACTGGAAAAACTATCAAAATTGCTGCTAAAAATGTAGTAAAATTCAAAGCTGGTGCTGAATTAGAAGGATCAGTAAACAAATAATATTTGAAAGTGATTTCATTTATAATTGAAAACCTCTCTTCGGAGAGGTTTTTTTATGTAAAAAATTATTTCTTCCCTTTTGTCGTATCAATTTATTTTATACTTTTCAATATTGTTTTCAAAATAGTACTATATGAAACTTAAAAAAGGATGCTTACTACTAGCCGAACCATCAATTTTAGATGATATTTCATTTAACCGAGCGGTTATTTTACTTTCTGAACACAATGACGATGGAAGCGTAGGATTTATTATCAATAAGCCTTTACAACACACTATTCAAGAGCTTATCCCCGAAATAAATGCGCAGTTTATTGTGTATAATGGTGGTCCTGTAGGGCAAGAAAATTTATATTTTATACATACTATACCACACCTAATTCCTGATAGCATTGAAATTGCAGCTGGTATATATTGGGGTGGCGATTTTGAAGTAACCAAAGTGCTTATCAATCAAGGGTTAATTACAAAAGAGAACATTCGATTCTTTTTAGGTTATACAGGTTGGGAATACCTACAACTAGAAACAGAAATGGAGCAAAATGCTTGGCTCTGTCTTCCTAACGAATTAGGTTCTAATTTAATTGCGAAAAGCAGCCAACATTTTTGGAAAAATAAAATGCAAGAATTAGGGGGTGATTATTTACTATTTTCTAATGCTCCCGAAAACCCTGCACTTAATTAATACTTTCGTTTAATTGATGTGTTAAAGCTACTGCAAATGTATTTTCGTATTCTTTTTTTCGGTATTTAGTAATAGGTTGAATACCCATAATCACATTTGACAAAAATAATTCATCAGCTTTTTGAAGTTCAAAAGGAGAGATAGAGCGTTCTTCAAATTCAATAGTAGTATCTGCTTTTAGTAATTTTATCACCTGCTTTCTTAATACACCATTAATACAACCATCACTAATAGGTGGTGTGCACACTTTAGATCCTATTTTCATAAAGACATTACCTTGAATGGCTTCAACAATATTTTTATCTTCATTGATTAATAAACAATTTTGATAGTAATTTTCTTTAGCAAAAATTCCAGCTAAAGTATGTACCATTTTATTTGTTGTTTTAAGCGTTGCTAATAAATGCTTGGTTACATGAAAATCTTTATACAATTCTACTTCATAAGGTTTTGCATTGATTTGATATTTTTCATCTGTCAAAGGTAATGCCGAAATAATAAAGCTTGCTGCATTTGTATCTGGTGTATAAAATCCATTAGCATCTCTAAACACTGTGCAACGAATTCTATAGGCTGGACTTTTTTCTAAGTGTTGCACTAACAACATAATTTGCTCTTCAAAATATTCCATAGTAAAATTCATAGGAATATCCATTCTACAAATACGCATCGCAGCCATTAATCGAAGATAATGTTCTTCTAAAAATAAAATAGATTGGGTAACACGTAGTGTTTCAAAAACCGCATCACCATATAGAAAACCGCGATTCGTTTCTACAACTACCTCACTTGATTGTTTAATACTTCCGTTATAATTAACCATAAAAAATCCCGATAAAAATCGGGACAAATATACATTTTTAATTTTATTATACTGAACCTATCACGTGCTTTAAATCTGAAACAAGGTTTTCCCATAATAATTTTGCTTCTAACAATTCTTCTTCTTCAGCAAAATCGGTAACAATTAATGAAACATCTTGTGTAATTTCATCAACTTGGATTCTAATTTCAAAATAATACTCGGTATCATTTTCATTTTCATCTAGCCATCTAAATTTCACTTTCTCGCCTGATTTTTTTGAAGCTAATTTGGCTTTTTCCACAGAATCATCCCAAATAAACGAATAAATTTCGCCGCGTGAGTTAACATTTTCTGCAAACCATTCTGATAATCCTGAGGGAGTAATAATGTATTGATATAATAATTGTGGCGAAGAATGTATGGGAAATTCTAATTCGTATTTTATTTTTTGCTTCATTATAGCTGGATTTAGGGAATACAAACAACCTTTTAGCATTTCTAGTTACTTCACTATGAAAAGGTTATCTTCATGTATTTGTTGTAAATAATTTTTTAGCAAAATATAAAAAAAAGTTGTACGATACCTATAAATTTTAAAATATTTTTCAACATAAAAAGTTACTGCTATTTTTTAGTATTATTTTTTTGGAAAGTATCGAATTAGTTATATATTTGCACCCGCATTGAAAGATGCAAGACCACTATTTGGCGAGGTAGCTCAGTCGGTTAGAGCGCAGGATTCATAACCCTGAGGTCACGGGTTCAACTCCCGTCTTCGCTACAAACAAAAACCCTTACTTTTTCAAGTAAGGGTTTTTTAGTTTTATAATAAAACATTTTGTATTATTTAAATGTACAAAAAAAAGCTACAAAAAGCAGCTCTTTTTTCTATTATGTATATAATATTAAGCTAAAACCGCTTTTAAATCGCCATTCATAGCTCTTACTGCATCTGCTGATTTAGCAAACAACACTTTTTCAGCATCGTTTAATTGAATATCAACAATTTCTTCAATTCCATTTTTACCAATAATACAAGGCACACCTAAACAAATATCAGATTGTCCATACTCCCCTTCTAAAAACACAGAACAAGGAATCATTTTCTTTTGGTCGTTTAAAATACTGTCTACTAAATACGCTACAGAAGCACCTGGAGCATACCATGCAGAAGTACCTAATAATCCTGTTAATGTAGCACCCCCTACCATAGTATCAGCAGCTACTTTATCTAAAGCATCTTGTGATAAGAAATTAGAAACTGGTGAACCGTTGTAAGAAGCTAAACGCGTTAATGGAATCATAGTTGTATCTCCATGACCACCTATAACCATCCCTTGCACATCATTACTTGGTCTTTGCAATGCCTGAGATAAATAATATTTAAAACGTGAGCTGTCTAATGCACCTCCCATTCCTATAATTCTATTTTTTGGTAAACCTGTTGCTTTTAATGTTAAATACGTCATTGTATCCATAGGATTTGAAACTACAACAATAATAGCATCTGGCGAAAATTTCAATACATTATCAGCTACTGTTTTTACAATACCTGCATTAATACCAATAAGCTCTTCACGAGTCATTCCTGGTTTTCTAGGAATACCAGAAGTAATAACCACTACGTTTGAATTAGCGGTTTTTGAATAATCATTTGTGCTACCAGAAACTCTTGTATTGAATCCTGTTGTAGTTGCACACTGCATAATGTCCATGGCTTTACCTTCTGCAAAACCTTCTTTGATGTCTAGTAACACCACTTCGCTAGCAATTCCTCTATAAGAAATCACATCAGCACAAGTAGCTCCTACGTTACCAGCTCCTACTATAGTTACTTTCATTTTGTATATGAATTAAATAAATTGATGTTTTATGCTACAAAAATACAGAATAAATTATTGATTTTTAGTAAATGTATATTTATTTCACAATAATTTTTTTTGTGGTTTGTTTTTCCTGACTACTCAGCTTTACAAAATATATACCTGCTTCTAAATCAAGTGGTAATCGTTGATTTTGTTCTATTGTAGTTTGGTAAACGAATTGTCCTGTCAAAGTAGTGATTTGCACATGTGTAGCTGTTGCAATCCCTTCAATTTGAATGTAATCTGTTGTAGGGTTAGGAAATACTTTTAGCTGTTCATTTTCAATAGTTGTAATCGCTAAAGCAGATGACCAAGGTTGGCCATAATTTGAACCAAATACATAACTCACTAATGACGGATAATCAATAAACGGATTTCTATTGTGTTGCCAAGTGTAAACATAATTGTTTCGATTCATTTCATAATCATCTCTTGGATCTTGTGTGTGCCATGCAAGCAAGGCTGCTAAATCACCTATATTTCCCGAAGGATTGGTACCGTTATATTCGCTTGGATCGCCATTCACAACATTTAAAGCATTAAAACGTACCGCCATATAAAATAGCGCTCTTGCTACATCGCCTTTCCATGAACCTTGCGTAGTTGTGGGTCCTGCATACACCGTTGAAGAATTAACTAAACCATAGTTTTTATTATTTCTTGACGAATTTTCTTGTCCGTTTTCAGCACGAATATGGTGCGCATCAGAAACACCGTCAACAGTACTTGACGCACTCGTTGTTGTCCATACATTAATACCATCGGCTGTATCATTTGAAGCGGCTTGAAACCCTCCTCTCGATTGACAAAAAATATGCTCTCTATTCCATTTTCCTACTATGCTATTGCCTTGTTGTTGATCAATTTTAGACATTGGTTGTTCAATATACATACACCAAACTTGTGAACCATTAGCTGGGTTTTGATCAGCAGTTTTCAATATTTCCCAAATATCAGCATAACTATGTAAATGCACTACAGCAGGATTCGCTATAATATCTTGAATCGCTTGTCGCAATGCGGTACCAGACAATCCTTCTAATGAAGCATAATAATTTGTAGGTGCCGTACTCGACACTGTGTTATAAGTTGGATTTAATGGTGTGCCAAAATTCAAAACCACATAATCATTATCTGCCACTCTTCGTAATATCGAATTAGTTGTAGGCACAATATCTGTTGGCAAACCAGAAATCATCAAAACAAATTCTTCATCTCCTTCATCAATTGTATCATCTGTTAATGTCAGTGTTGTAGAAGCTGATGAACTGCCCGCAGCAATACTTAAAGATGTTGTTCCTGAAAAATCAGCCGAAGTGAAAGTTCCATTCGTCAATGCTATAGAAAATGTTGTAGTTGATGCAACTGGATTAGTTAGTGTAAAGTTAATTAAGATTTGTTGTCCCTCTGTGTAAGACGCAGCATTTAAAACAGTGGTCAAATAATTCAACACAATTCCACTCCCATCATTATTCATACCTGGTGTAGGCGCCTTAACTTCAAAGGTACCATCTGCTTTTCTTTGTATCGAATGATTGGCGGCATTAGATGTAGCATTTTCATTAATACAAGTAGTCAAATTTAAAATAGTCATTAAAGCTGATGGCTGTGTAGTAGCTGCATTAGAATAAGCAATAGCATGCGCTAAATTTGTCGCAGTTGCTGCTGTATTTGTTGGAAAATCTGTTGCATTTCCTAAATAAAGCGCAATTGCATCAGGACCATTTTGCAAGGTTGTTTCTGGTAAATCCAATGTTGGAGTTGGGGAAACTTGAGAATTTCCAATTAAAAAATTTCCATTAATATCTGTAGTATAACCATCTAAGTCGATAGCATAATAACTTAACGTACCCGAATAAGGAGATGTACTTCCAGCATTAAAAAACACTAATACATAGCCATTTAAACTAGTATTTGGATTTGTAGAATGCAATTCGATAAATTCTTTAACATCTGTTGAGGGTGTGTCAGGATCAATTTCATTAATATACACTTGACTATAGCCAAGAGATGCTACTAAAAATGTTACTAAGTAAAGTATTTTCATATAAAAGGGAATTGAATACAAAAATACGTATTAATATTTATACAACGGGTACTATTTAATTTATTTAAACCAATAGATAGTGAATAAATAAAAATTGAAATATTCCTTATTTTTTAAATATAAGTCAATAAAACTTTATTTTACTGAAATAATCTCATTAAAATAAGCATTAAACCACATATAATTCACAAAAATAAAATTTATTTATCTACTTTACAGCAATTTAATTAAATTTGTACCAAAGGATAGTCAATATAGAATAAAATGGCAAAAACAGAAACTTTAACATTTGAAGATTTTAAAAAAGAGGTTTTAAACGATTTTAAGATAGCAAGTATCAGCCGAGAATGTAGTTTATTAGGACGTAAAGAAGTACTAACTGGTAAGGCTAAATTTGGAATTTTTGGTGATGGAAAAGAAGTGCCTCAATTAGCTATGGCAAAAGCATTTCAAAATGGAGATTTTCGTTCAGGATATTACCGTGATCAAACCTTTATGATGGCTATTGGTTCGTTATCTATTGAACAGTTTTTTGCAGGACTTTATGGGCATCCTGATTTAGATTTTGACCCAATGAGTGCAGGACGTCAAATGGGAGGTCATTTTGCTACTCATTCCCTAGACGAAAAAGGCAATTGGAAAAATTTAACCCTACAAAAAAACTCAAGTGCAGACATATCACCTACTGCTGGTCAAATGCCTAGACTTTTAGGATTAGCACAAGCTTCTAAAATTTATAGAAATGTTGCCGAAATTCCTACTGAAAATAACTTTTCAAATAATGGAAATGAGGTAGCATGGGGAACTATAGGAAATGCATCAACTTCTGAAGGATTATTTTTTGAAACTATCAATGCTGCTGGCGTACTTCAAGTTCCCATGGTAATGAGCGTCTGGGACGATGAATATGGAATTTCCGTTCATGCTAAATACCAAACGACCA
Organism: Flavobacterium sp. 20NA77.7; assembly: GCF_031326205.1. Taxonomy (NCBI): domain Bacteria; kingdom Pseudomonadati; phylum Bacteroidota; class Flavobacteriia; order Flavobacteriales; family Flavobacteriaceae; genus Flavobacterium; species Flavobacterium nakdongense. The sequence continues at coordinate 1,162,368 of NZ_CP133721.1, forward strand.
AAGAAAATATTTCTGAAATTTTAAAAGGATTTCAACGCGACGAACATGGAAAAGGTTACGAAATTTTTAGAGTAAAAGGTTGGGATTACCCTACCCTAGTTTCAACCTATCAAAAAGCCAGTGAAATAGCAAGAATAGAACACGTACCCGTATTAATTCACGTGCAAGAATTAACACAACCTCAAGGACATTCTACTTCGGGTTCACACGAACGATATAAAAATACAGAACGATTAGCTTGGGAAACAGAATATGATTGTATTGTTCAATTGAAAAAATGGATGGTAGCTAATAATATCGCTACAGTTGAAGAAATTGAGACAATTGAAAAAGCGAGCAAAAAAGAGGTATTAGAAGGAAAAAAAACAGCTTGGAATAACTTTACAACTGCCATTAAAAATGATGTTGTAGAAGCGGTTACTATTCTAAATCAAGTAGCTCAAAACTCTGAAAATAAAGTTTTTATAGAAAAACACATCTCAGATTTAACTTCTATTAAAGAACCTATTAGAAAAGACATTTTAGTTACAGTAAGAAAAGTGCTTCGGTTACTTTCTGATGATGCACGAATGGTTCTTTCCAATTGGATTACACTTTATACTGCTAAAATACAGCCAAAATATAGCGCCAATTTATATTCTGAATCACAACATGCCGTTTCACATGCAAATGAAGTAGTGCCTGTATACAACGAAAAAGCTGAAGAAGTTGATGCCCGTTTAGTGTTAAGAGATAATTTTGATGCCTTATTTGCTAAATATCCAGAAACCCTAATTTTTGGTGAAGATTCAGGAACCATTGGTGATGTTAATCAAGGTTTAGAAGGTATGCAAGAAAAATATGGCATACATCGAGTAGCTGATGCAGGCATTAGAGAAGCAACTATTTTAGGACAAGGTATAGGCATGGCAATGAGAGGGTTACGCCCTATTGCTGAAATTCAATATTTAGACTACTTATTGTATGCTATTCAAATTATGAGCGATGATTTAGCTACATTACAATACCGAACACATGGTCGTCAAAAAGCACCATTAATTATCAGAACTCGTGGTCATAGATTAGAAGGAATTTGGCATTCAGGTTCACCAATGGGAATGATAATTAATGCCATTCGTGGTATCCATGTTTTGGTCCCAAGAAATATGACAAAAGCTGCTGGATTTTACAATACCTTACTGGAATTTGATGAACCTGCACTTGTTATTGAATGCTTAAATGGGTATAGATTAAAAGAAAAATTACCTACTAACTTAGGTGAATTCAAAACACCTATTGGAAAAGTAGAAACCATTCTTTCTGGAAAAGACATTACAGTTGTATCTTATGGTTCAACTTTACGTATTATCGAACAAGCTGCAAAAGAATTAGCTGAAATAGGAATTGAAATTGAATTGATTGATATTCAATCGTTACTTCCTTTTGACACAACAAAAGACATCGTAAAATCTGTAGCAAAAACAAATCGCTTATTAGTTATCGACGAAGATGTACCTGGTGGAGCAAGTGCCTATATATTGCAAGAAATAATAGAGAATCAGCAAGCTTATTATCATTTAGATAGTGCACCGCAAACATTAACCGCAAAAGCACATAGACCGGCTTATGGAACAGACGGAGATTACTTCTCTAAACCGAGCATAGAAGATGTTTATGAGAAAATATACGAAATGATGCATGAAGCTTTTCCTGCTAAATTCCCAAAATTATATTAAAATGGTTTAAAAATAAAAGATAAATGATTTAAGTTCTAAAGCATCTAGCTTCAAATATCAAATAATAAAAACATGTCAACTACATATATAGGTTACCATTTTACAATTGAACCCAAAGAATTAGGTTCAGAGATATTAATTGCTGAATTAGGCGAAACACCTTTTGAAAGTTTTATTGAAACCGAAACAGGAATTTCAGCCTACATTCAAAAAGAACTTTGGAATGATGATATTTTAGAGGATATTTATATTCTACAAAATACTGAATTTAAAATAAGTTACACGTTTGAAGAAATTGCGCAAGTAAATTGGAATGAAGAATGGGAAAAGAACTTCTCTCCTATTGATGTAGATGGAGTTTGTCACGTTAGAGCGCCTTTTCATCCAGCAACTAATACCAAATATGAAATCGTAATTGAACCAAAAATGAGTTTTGGAACAGGACATCATGAAACTACCCATATGATGATTCAACATTTACTGGAACTAGATTTAGAAAATAAAAAAACAATTGATATGGGTTGTGGTACAGCTATTTTGGCTATTTTAGCAGAAATGAAAGGAGCTAAACCTATCGAAGCTATTGATATTGATAATTGGTGCTATTTAAATTCTATTGAGAATGCTGAACGTAATAATTGCAAACATATTTCCGTTTATGAAGGCGACGCTAGTATATTAAATCAAGGTCAAAAATATGATGTTTTTATTGCAAATATTAACAGAAACATTTTATTAAATGATATAGCAATCTATGTAACTTGCATGAATCAGGGAGCTATATTATTATTAAGTGGTTTCTACACAGAAGATATTTCGGCTATTCAAGCATGTTGTGAAGCATTAGGTTTAACCTATATCAATAAAAAAGAACGAAATAATTGGGTAAGTTTACGATTTATTAAACAATAATAAAATGTACATTAGAAAACTTATAAATACATTAGAACAAGTTGAAGAAGAAATTGCGTTAGAAGAATCTATTGGTTTAAACAACGAAATAGTTTTATTTAACGATGATGTAAATACGTTTGATCATGTAATTGAAACACTAGTGTATGTTTGCGAACACACTTGGGAACAAGCCGAACAATGTGCAATTCTAGTGCACTACAAAGGAAAATGCACTGTTAAAACGGGAGAACTAGAAAAACTAAAACCCATCTGTTCTGCTCTTTTAGAAGCAGGTTTAAGTGCTGAAATTATATAAAAAAAGTCCATTAAAGGACTTTTTTTATGATGTTATTTTACCAATAGCACAACTTACCATTGACTTTGCTTTTGAACCTAAAGAGTTCGCTTCACCATCTTCTGGATAACCTAATTTTGCTAAGGTTTCTTTTACTAACTCTAAAGAATGTTCGACTGTATAATCAAAAGTTACAGACGCGTCTTCTATACCTATTGTAACATCAGAAATATCATCAAGAGCGCTTAAATTTTTAGTGATAGTATTTGCACAACCACCACATTTTAAATTTTGTATATGAACTGTTGTTTTCATTTTGTATTGTTTAATACACAAATTTACAAATAGTTTTTCTGATTTTGTGTAACATATATCACTTTAACACACTATTAATGAGGAAGCTTATCTTTTAAAATTCCATATGCATAAGTACCTAACAACGCGCCTATTAGAATAATAAAAACAGATAAAATACCTGTCCCTAATAAAATAAAAATAGGACCTGGACAACAACCTACAATTCCCCAACCTAACCCAAACATGACACCTCCTACTATGTATCTAAAAAACACTCTATCTTTATCTGCTATTTGTATAGGTTTGCCTTCACTACTTTTTAAAGCCTTTTTCTTTATAAAATAAATTCCTGTTACACCTGTTAAAATAGCTGTTATAATAATTCCATACATATGAAAGGATTGAAAATAAAACATTTCATAAATACGATACCAAGAAATGGCTTCGGCTTTTGTTAATACCACACCAAAAACAAATCCAACTATAAAAAATTTAATTAATTTCATTTTTCTTTTTTTAACTAGTTAAATAATAAAGGAATTATATAATGAGCCGCTATTAGTCCACCTATAAAAAATCCAATTACTGCAATTAAGGAAGGAATTTGCAAATTACTTAATCCTGAAATAGCATGTCCCGATGTACAGCCGCCCGCATAAGGCGTGCCAAAACCAATTAAAAATCCACCTAAAAGCACGATTAAAAAACCTTTCACTGAAAATAAAGTATCCAAACTAAAAATAGCATCGGGCACTAATTTGCCCTGAGGTGCATCAATATGTAATTGTTGTAATTGATTAAGCGTTTTCGGATTGAGTTGTACCACTTCTGAAGTATCCATCATAAAATGATACGCAAAAAAACCGCCTGCAATAGCACCTAAAACAATAGCCAAATTCCAACGTTGTTCTTTCCAATCAAAATCAAAATAAGAACTTTGCTTCTTAGCAGGAGTCATACTACATAATGTCCTTAAATTAGAGGACATCCCAAAGGTTTTTCCAAAATAAGTCAAAACTAACATAATGATTCCTATGACGAATCCAGAAATAGACCAATGCCAAGTACCAAATATTACATTCATATTTATTATTTTTGTACAAAGTTATTAATTCAAAATGTCTTTTGTAACATTTGTTATGAAGAATTAAAATCAAAAAAGAAAATGACAAAATTAAAACTAGAAATCTATTGGGGATTTTATCTCGCATTTACGTTTATAGTATGGATGCAAGTGGAACGTTGGTTAGGGTTTCATACAGATAAAATCATTTTTCAGCCTATTTTTTCTTCCTTACTGTTTATCCCATTAACCTTTTTATATTGGAGAGCCTTATTTTTAAAAAAGCAAAATGATTATAAAAATACCATCACTTTTCAGCAATCCTTTATTTCTAGTTTACTAATAACAGGCGTTTTTGCTCTTTTTTTGCCTATAGCGCTTTATTTTTCATTGAAATATATTTCACCTGATTTGCTTCAAAACTTTATTGCTAAAACCATGCAAAGTGGAAAAATTTCGTTAGCCGAAGCACAATCCTATTACAACTTTAAAAGTCTACTATTAATGAATTATTCTACATTATTGCCAATTGGTATAATTATTGGATATGTTATTTCAAAAAAAAATGCAACTAAAAAATAATATCATGACAACTCCATCTAAACTATATTTTAGTAAAAATATAATAGCCGCAGTAGCTTTAATACTATTTATTTCATGTATAAGTACCAAATCTACCATTCAAAATATTGACAATACTGCAGTATTACCAAAACTATACGAAAATGCTTTTATCATTGAAGAATATGCTAATGATAGCAAATATGGTTTTAATGAAAATTACCCAATTAATCTTGGTTTTTACAAAAACGAAAACTCCAATACTACTAATATAAAACGTTTTTTTAATGGACTAACCTCTAAATCAGGAGAAACATTAAGTTATAAAAAAATAGGTACTTGTTGTCCTTACCCTTCAAAAAATAATGGCGTTGGTGCTGGTACACTCGACATCTATGAAGTAAGTGTGGAAGGAAAGACCGATAAATGGTTAGTATATATAAATATTTACGAAAAAGGGAAAATTCTTTGTCCAAATGGGTTTGAGATAAAAAAACGAATTATGTAACTTTTATTTCATTTCCTTTTGATGCAATTATATTATCTTTGCATTTGAAAAAAATCATTCGATGAATTTAACTAACATTCCACAAATTAAACACACCAATAGTGGTAATTTTTTCGTATTAGCTGGTCCTTGTGCTATTGAAGGCGAAGAAATGGCAATGCGTATCGCAGATAAATTAGTCACTATTACTAATAAATTAGAAATTCCATATGTATTTAAAGGGTCTTTCAAAAAAGCAAATCGTTCAAGAGTAGACAGTTTTACAGGAATAGGTGATGAAAATGCTTTAAAAATTCTTGAAAAAGTATCTAAAACATTTGGAGTGCCTACCGTAACAGACATCCACACAAATGAAGACGCTGAGATGGCCGCGGCCTATGTAGATATATTGCAAATACCTGCTTTCTTAGTAAGACAAACAGACCTCGTTGTTGCCGCTGCAAAAACGGGTAAAACAGTCAATCTAAAAAAAGGACAATTTATGAGTCCTGAAAGTATGAAACATGCCGCAAAAAAAGTGTTAGACTGCAACAATGAAAACTTTATGATTACAGATAGAGGAACAATGTTTGGCTACCAAGACATGATTGTTGATTTCAGAGGAATTCCTACTATGCAACAATTTGGCACTACAGTTCTAGACGTAACACATTCACTGCAACAACCTAATCAAACTAGTGGTGTTACTGGTGGTCGTCCTGATATGATTGAAACTATTGCTAAAGCAGGAATAGCTGTTGGTGTTGACGGAATTTTTATTGAAACACATTTTGATCCAGCAAATGCTAAAAGCGATGGAGCAAACATGTTACATTTAGACTATTTCGAAGGATTAATGACGCGTTTAGTAGCCATCAGAAAAACAATTAATCAATTTTAATTTTTACCATTTCAATACTTACATGAAACACCCATTTCTACTGGTTGTACTCACTTTTTGTGTATTTACAAAGTACGCCTTTTCGCAAGAAACAAAAACTCCAGAAAAATACACGGCACATAATAAAGGTAAATTCTATATTTTCTGGGGAGGAAATAGAGAAAGTTATACCAAATCTGACATTCATTTTACCGGCCAAAATTATGATTTCACAGTATACGATGCAATTGCTGATGACAAGCCAAAAGGATGGCATGTAGATTATATTAATCCAGGTAGAATTACCATTCCACAAACTAATTTTAGAATGGGCTACTTTATTTCTGATCATTATAATATTTCCATTGGTTTAGATCATATGAAATATGTTATGAGGCAAAATCAAATAGCAAATGTAAGTGGCTATGTAAATTTACCTTCAACAGATCCAGGTTCTATTTATAATGGCGTTTATAATAACACTCCCTTTGATTTTAGCACTAATTACAATCCTGATGACAATGCTACTCCTCCTCCATTTTTAACTTTTGAGCATACAGATGGGTTAAATTATATCAATTCAGAAATTTCAAGAGTTGACGACATATCAAATCTATTTAAACTTAGAAATACAGATAAATTTCAAGTCAATCTTACAGAAGGTTTTGGGGGCGGTATTTTATATCCAAAAACAAATTCACGTTTAATGGGTAAAGAACGACACGATGATTTTCATGTGGCAGGATATGGTATTTCAGCTAAAGTAGGTTTAAACTTCACGTTTTTCAAACATTTCTTTATTCAAACAGAACTTAAAGGCGGTTATATTAACATGAATAGCATTCAAACCACGTATCAAGAAGATATAGATAAAGCTTCACAACATTTTTGGTTTTTACAACGAATTATTAGTATTGGAGGTATTTTTAAACTTTAAATGTATCAAATTATTTATTTAAAATTATTTAAAACGTGATAAACATAATTTATCACGTTTTTTTATTACAAAGTTTTGTAGTTTAAAAATAAATTTTAACTTTGCGTTTCAAAGTACTTTAAAATGGAAAACGAAAAATATTTAAACGACATTTCCGAAATCAAAAATTTGATGAATAAATCATCACGTTTTATTTCATTAAGCGGTTTATCCGGAATATTAGCAGGGATTTATGCATTGGTTGGTGCTTTGTTAGCCTATAAAACTGTCTCTCTTGATATTTCTAATTTTGATTTAAATATTTCAGAAACAGCGATAATTCGATTACTTATTATTGCTTCATCGGTATTAGGATTATCAATTGTAACTGGTATATTATTAAGCATCAGTAAAGCCAAGAAAAGCAATGAAAATATATGGAACACCGCCTCTAAAAGATTAGTTATCAATTTTATGATTCCCTTAGCAACTGGGGGATTTTTCATAATCTTTTTAATTGAAAAAAACATATTTGGGCTAATTGCTCCATTAACTTTAATATTCTACGGATTAGCTTGTGTAAATGCAAGCAAATATACGTTAGGTGATGTGCGCTATTTAGGAATTACAATGATTATTTTAGGTATATTATCAACATGGTTTATAGGTTATGGATTATTATTTTGGGCTTTAGGTTTTGGAGTATGTCATATTTTATATGGAAGTTTGATGTATTTTAAATACGAGAGAAAATAAAGTAACTTAAATGAAATTGCTTCGTACCTCAATGTAACTATGCTGAACATCATTCAAAATATCAATAAAGCCTTTGATCACCGAATTCGTTTGGGGATTATGTCGATATTAATGGTGAATGAATATGCAGATTTTAATATGTTGAAAGAACTTTTAGGTGTAACTGATGGTAATCTAGCTTCGCATACAAAAGCATTAGAATTAGAAAATTATATTCAAATTGAGAAACAGTTTATAGGTAAAAAACCAAATACTAAATATAGTGCCACTAAAGTAGGAAGAATCGCCTTTACTTCACATATTGATGCACTAGAAAAATTAATTAAAAAAAGCTAAATATTTTTTTTATTTAAACACTTTGAATTTCAAAGTACTTTACGATTATTTATTAAATTAAACCTAATTAACAATGGAAAATCAAACAGAAAACAAATCATTCTTTAAATCATCAACCGCTAAAATGATAATGGTTGGCATGCTTACTTTTGCATTACTAATTCCTCTATTTTTTGTACAGGATTTAATAACTGAACGAAGTATTAGACAAAAAGAAGTTATAACAGAAACAACTTCAAAATGGGGAGGTAACATTTATTTGTATGGACCTATTATAAAAATTCCTTATAAAAATTCAATTTCAGGAAAATCAAATTATGCCTATTTTTTTCCAGAAGATCTTAAAACTTTTATTGAGACCAAAATGGAAAAACCTTTAGAAAGAGGTATTTATAAATCTAACGTTTTTTCTGCAAAAATGAATTTTAAAGGCTCTTTTTCGGAACCAAATTTTCAAACGCAAAATATTCCAGAGGCGAATATATATTGGGATCAAGCTAAAGTTATCATTCAAACAACAAATTTAAAAAGCCTCAAAGATGAAGTTAAAATAAAACTTGGAAATGAAAATCTTAAATTTGAGCCTGTAAATTCAACTATTAATGCTACTAGTGAAACATTAGAATCAACTACCTTCAACTACAAATTACTACCTGCTACATGTTCGTTCAATTTTGATATTTCATTCAACGGTAGTAATCAAATCAAAATAGTTCCGGTAGGAAAAATAACTGAAACCAAAATTACATCTGATTGGAATTCTCCAAATTTTAATGGCAACTTCTCTCCTATTTCTAGAGAAATTAATGAGAATGGATTTAAAGCATATTGGAAAATTCTACATTTTAATAGACCCTTTGCTCAATACTATTTTGAATCATTACCAGATTTATCTAATTATGCTTTTGCTACAGACTTCATAACACCTGTTGATGAATATCAACAAAACGAGCGAGTTAGCAAATATGGCTTTTTAGTGATTGGATTAACATTCCTAATCTTTTTTTTAATTCAAACAATTAGTAAAATTAACATTCATATTTTTCAATATTCAATGATAGGAATTGCTTTAATAATGTTCTACACTTTATTGATTTCAATTACTGAGCACAGTAGTTTTACATTTGCTTATGTTATTTCGGCTATTGCAGTAATTGGATTAATTTCGTTGTATTCGATATCCATTTTAAAAAATAAAAAATTTCCGCTATTTATTGGTATTTCGCTAACCGTTTTATACACATTTATTTTCGTAATTATTCAATTAGAAGATTATGCATTGTTAGTGGGTAGCATAGGATTATTTACCATTTTAGCAGCCGTTATGTACTTTTCACGCAAGATTGAGTGGAGTAAATAAAAATAAAAACTCCGTCAGAAATTTAATTCTAATTCTGGCGGAGTTTTATACTTTCTGCATTTATCTTTTTATTTTGTATTTTAGAAATACAAAGTAATTTCACACTTGGGCTTCGAGAACCTCAACCCCAATCGAGAACCTAAACTTACGTTTATTCGTTGGAATTTAATGACTGCCTTCCGCTTCAATAGCATCGACATCAATATTCTGTTTCTTTAACAGTCCTTTTACTAAAACAGCAAATAACGTTAAATAAACAAAACAAATTACCGCTACAATGTACGATTGATGAATCCCAATTATATCTGATAATTTACCCTGAATAGGCGGAATAATTCCTCCACCTAAAATCATCATTACTAAAAATGCTGAGCCTTGTGATGTATATTTTCCTAATCCAATAATTGATAAACTAAAAATTGATGGCCACATAATACTACACGCTAAACCACCTGCTAAAAAGGCATAGATAGCTACAATCCCTGTGCTAAACAGACCAATTAACATGGCAAGAACTCCAAAGGTTCCAAAAATAGTTAGTGTTCGTGCTGGCTTATCCTTACTTAAAAAGAAAGCAATAATTTGAGCAAGAACACAAACCACATAATAATACAAAGGCTTCATGTCTTTTCCAGAGAGCATATTTACACCTAAAATAACTCCAAAAGCAAGTAATGGAATTATAATTAATGCAATTGTTTTTTTAATGCCTTGTAAATTAAAAACAGTAATTGCGCCAGCCCAACGACCAATCATTAAACTACCCCAATACATAGAAATGTAAGGTGCAATATCCGAAGATTGTAAGCTACCAAATTCTTTTAATTTTAATAATTCACCTAAATTGCTACCAATAGCTACTTCTACTCCCACATAAACAAAAATAGCTAACATTCCTAAAACTAATTGTGGATATTGCATTGCTCCCCAACCTTCCGCTTTCTTATTAGCCGATGCATAAGAAAACAATAAGCCTCCTATAACAACAAGTAATGCTCCAGAAAGCCAAAGCATTCTCGTTTTTTCAAGAGGTTCTTTTAATGATTTTATTTCTGCTTTTTTAACTATAATTATTTTTTCAAAAGACAGTAATGGATTGTTAATAGTTTTAGCTGCTTTCTCAAATACTTTAATTTCTTTCTCTAATTTTTCAATTTTTAAAGCAGCGTCACTTTTATAACTTTGAAAAATAGGTGTAAACATTACTGCTAGTAATACAGTCATAATTACCAATGTTCGCAAGGCTTTATTTGCCTTTTCCATTAGTTCATTAGAAATTCCACTAGGTACTTTTTTAGAAAAAAAGAATAAAGCCGCTGCAGCCACAAATAACAATCCAACTCCTATATAGAGTAACACCACTTTATTTAATTCTAATGCCTTAATTTGCTCATCAGAAATAGATGCAGCTGAACCAAACAAAGCTAATGCAACTACTATAGGCCCAATTGTAGTTCCAAATGAATTAATACCACCACCTAGATTTACACGACTTGCTCCTGTTTTTGGATCACCTAATAAAATAGCAAAAGGATTAGCGGCGGTTTGCTGTAATGAAAAGCCTAAAGCCACTATAAACAAGCCCATCAACATACCTGCATAAATACTTGCTTCTACAGCAACAATCATAGCTCCAGCTCCCAAAGCAGAAAACAACAAGCCATAAACAATACTTTTTTTGTAACCCCAAGAGCCTACAATATCTTTTCCCGAACTATTTCCTAGTGCAAATAAAAGCAATGCACCTACATAATACGCAGTATAGAACGCAAAATCAACTAATTGAGATTGAAATTGGTCTAACGAAAAATAACTTTTACAAAAAGGAATAAAAATACTATTCCCTGCGGCAATAAATCCCCAAAAGAAAAATACTGTAATTAGTGTGTACAATGCAGGATAATTAGTTTGTTGGTTTGATTTCATAAATTAATTTAGTTTGGTTAGTATTTGTATTATGCTTTCAAATTTATAATAATATTTTAATAAAAAAAGAGTTGTATAGTTTTTGTAGCATCTCAAAACAGATTGAAAACAAAAAAAATCCTGTAAAAACAGGATTCAAAAGGTATATGGATTACTACTAGCCCAGATGGAAGTGGCATCTTTTTTAGGTACTAAAAAAAATAAAACGGACAGCTGGATATATGGTTAACAGATACTATACAAGCCATTAATGCTTCAAAAAAAACTACTCTTTACCGTCTACATAATCTTGTAAATAAGCAAAACGAGGAGTTAATTTTCCGTTTTCAGTAATTTTAGCTCTTTCCAAAATTCCGTCTGCATCGTTATTGTAAAAAGCGGGGATTACATGCTGTAAAAACATGTCTCCAAAGCCTTCACTGGCATCTCGAGGTAATTCACAAGGTAAATTATCCACCGCCATTACTACAACGGCTCCCGGATGAAAAACATCTACTTCTTTATGTTCGCTTGGTAAATAACCATACAATGGTTCGGCTATTGTACTTGCTCTAAGTGTACAAGCTACGGGACCGTCAATATCACAAGAAATATCGGCTACCACTTTTAATTTGCATTTTGGAGAAGCTAACATTTCTTTTGTTAGAATAATTGGGGCACCATTACCATAAAAATGACCTGCCATAAAAATATCAGACACTTCTGAAAAACGCTCAAAATTTGAAACATAAGCCTCTGGATGGTGATAAAAATCATTTTTAACTAACGTTTGACCATCCTCTCTTTTGTTATAATCTAAAACATCAATAAAAGTATAAACCGGTTGAGTAAATGTTTTAGTCAAATAATCTTCTACCGAAACTTGTTTTACTTTCATGGCGTCTAACATTTCTTTAGCGCCATGAGCTACTTTACCAGTACCTGTTAAAACTATTTTGATATTTGGATAAATCTGTCTTTTTAGTTGCTGTATTAGCGCCTCTTGATTGGGTAACGTTTCTGCTTTTGGTAAATTAAATAAATCAAACTTAATTCCAAAAGCTCTTATACCATTATAAGCACCTACAATTCCTGCATAACGACCAAAACCAATTAATCGATTATTTGCAGCATTAACAACAGTTTCATGGTCATATAATTCAATATTTTTTGCTAGAACAGCTTGCAATAATTTTCTATTATACGGTTGTTTTTTAATTGTATGTGAAAAGAAAAAGTATTTTTTATTTGGAAGTAACGCCTCAACAGGAACTTCTTTTACACCAAGCAATACATCGCATGATGCTAAATTTTCAGCAATTTGAAAGCCTAATTGTTTATATTCCTCATCTTTAAAAACTCTAATTGAAGAGGCTTCTATACTAAAATCTGCTAATGGAAATTTAGTCTTGAATTCTAGAAGTTTTTCTGGTGAAAATACAACTCGTCGGTCTGGTGGATTCTTACGTTCTTTTAGTATTCCAAATTTCATATTTAGGGTCTTTTAAGTTACAAATATAACATTTTTGCGATTTAGATGTTATGTTTTTACTACTGATTCAAAAAAATCATTATCAAATTAACACAAGAATTTTAAAATAATATTAAAAGTAGTACATTTGGCATCTATTTTGCTATCTATGCATTACATAAAAGGGGTCGACTGGTTTTGACAGCGAGTGGCATTGACAAGTAAGCATGTCGAGCATTGTATTTTTGGCTCGTAAATATCAAGAATACACACTTATAAACGGCGAAAATAATTACGCTTTAGCTGCTTAATCTGAATCATAGTAAGATTTGCCTAGTTCCGACAAGGTCGGAAAGCTAGATTTTCCTCAACAGCCTTGGTTTATGGCGTTTGATTTAGGAGAACCGTAAAAGTAGACCTAGAAATGGTAATGCTTTAAATCCATTTTGACACTGATAAAGCTAAGCAAAAAGTGGCTGTTTTTGGTCTGGCTTTTTGTCGAAAATTTAATCAAAAACTAAACATGTAGAAAGCTTATTGATGGCTTGTTTGGACGAGAGTTCGATTCTCTCCGACTCCACCCAAGAGGACAAATCCAATTTTTCAAGGATTTGTCCTCTATTTTTTTCTGCTAACTCATTGTCTTTCAGTAGCATTTCAAACAAAAAGTCATTCATTTTAAGAGTACGACATTTTTGATTGTGAAAATATAACCTAGCAGGAAAAACAGTGGTCAATAATTGTTGTTTTCCCACTGTATCAGTGGTCTTATAATAGTTCGACATATTTTTGAACATATTGGAGTTTGAAGCCACCCATTTTTTAAAAGCAAGATCTGTTTCAATTGTCCCAGAGGAAAAGTCAGAAGAAATAATATCGCATTCAAATTCCGTTAAAGTTTTTTTTACAAACTTCAAATGCTGTCCTTTTCGTTATGTTGAAACTTTTACTCTTCATTTTTATTGTTGTCGGTTAGTAATTGCACTGTCGTCATAGAATAGCCGATAACGTTTTGCAGCTACCCGAAGGTGGCGTTTTAGAAGCACATCACTGTCAACCATGCACAAACTTTGATAGAAGCACAAGGCTTGATTTGACCACTGAACCGCCACTTTTGGGTAGGTGCTGTTATAGGGCGTTTTTAACTTTCGGATTCTTCATTGTCATTATCAAAAAGTTGTCTATTAAGCATATATTCTTGTTGGAATCTATTCATATATTCTCTATAATCTTCTCTGTGATATCTAATTATCATCAATCCATTTCTCATATCAGCAAGAGCATCAAAAATTATATTTTTTGTTTCAGAAGGTAGACTATTAAATGCTTCAAATTCTTGTGATAATTCATCAATATATTCAGAACCAAATCGTACTTCATAAAATGTATTGTCATTTTTAACTAATAAAGTTCTGAATCTTAAATGTCTATTTAAATTAGGAACTATACTGTCCAAATCAATTACAGAATTTATTCCTACAATGTCCTGCATGAAATCAGCCCAACTAATTGTCGTATTAAGTATCGAACTGTAGTCAGGTAATCGCATATTTCTTAAAAAGTCCACAAGTCTCCTAAAACGAACAACACCTCTTGCAACATCTCTTTCATTTGTACTGCCTATACTAGTCAAGATTGCAGTTTTAAGGTCTTCAAATTGATTAGATAACAAATCAATCCTTTTGAATTCCAATTGTTTGTTTCTGCTTTCGTTTAATAATTTTTGAAATAATCCTGCCCACTGTTTTTTTAATGCTTCATCAATATCTTCAAATTTTGAAAATGTATTAATACTATTTCCTCTAGTTCGATGTCTTAAAAAGTTAATGAATTCAAATATAAATTCTGCTGTTTCTGGCTTCTCTATTGAAGGAAATTCAATATCCTTCAAAATTGATTTGTTTTTATTCTTTTCATACAATTCGTGGTCATTCCATAATCTGCTATCGATAAATGTAAAAATAGGAATTTCAATTTCGACAGCTTTTAATACTTCAAGTTGGGTAACTGAAATATTTTCTTTCTTTTTTAAATGTTCAACACTTTTTGATTTTTCTAACAAGGCGTCAAAATCGACTTTTGAAATTGCTTCTGGAATTGCTTTTCCTCCAAATCTAGAGCCAACAAGTAAAATAATTATATCGCATGTTGCAATCTCTTCTATACAGGAAGTATGAGTATGAATTCGAGGGTCATATAAAACATCATTATAATCACTCATTATTGGTTCATATCCCATTGATGTTAGGAAATTTCGTAGTTGTCCTCTTATGGGTCCAAGGTCAAAACATGTGGAAGAGACGAATACTCTTAATGATGCCATATATTTCTTATTTTGATGTTATTTTTTAAATGCCCTATAACTTGTATATATACGAAACTTTCTGACTACTAACATACCTTATTGGCAAGATAGGCGAAAGTTTGTTATGATTATATTTCACTTTTTTATCATTTTAGCGTCTTAAAATCTCAATATTTTTCAAAAATAATTTTCTTGTTTTATAGTTACTATACGAAAATTGATGTTACTTATCTACAATTAGCATTTTTTGTTTTTTTCAAATCTAAATTTTTATTTGAAAGTGAACAATACGCATAAAGATGTTATAAATCAATAAAAACAAAAGTAGTAGGTTAAAAATTTAAACCATTGCGTAATATTACTTAATATACTTAAAAGGAGCACAATATTGTACTCCTTTTAAAGGTTTAATTTAAAATTGTTATTGATTTTCAGATTATTAGTTCGTAAAAAAGTAGGTATCACTAAATCTGAAACACTACCGATTGTATTAATCCTAGTTAGAAATAGACACTAATTTAATTTTTAATTCTTAAATAGGTTTTTATTACCTTCTATGAATCTATATTTAAAAAACCATTGTATTTTTGAAAGTTTAGTAGGCTTTGAATTTATGTCAAAACCAGCATACCAATCAGAATCAATTTGGATATAATATCCCCAACCTATTGCATATTTTACTTTTGAATTTTCATAGATTTTTGATATATCATCATTTATTTTAAATCCTTCAATTTTAAAATTTGGGTCAACGGTCGAAATATAAACAAGGGTATTATCATTATTAATCCCTAATGTAAAATAATTATTGTTATATAAATATGTAACTGAGTTTACCAATGCTCCAGAAGGAATTAATATTTTGGAGTTACCTTTCATATTTTGCTCTATTTTTGAACCAATATTAATACCTTTTTGTGCTTTACAAGAAAATAAACAAAACAGTATTAAAATTAAAAATATTCTATTCATAATAATTTATTTTTTATCCTTGTGGTATTATTTTAGCCAGTTTTTTAATTTGCTCATCCGATACAACTTTATCAGGAGTTTCTTTTCTTAATATTTTTGCATCTGTGGCTTGAGGCCAAGCTTCTGTTGCTTTATCAGTATGATTTTCAATTTCTACTCCTCCTTGACCATAAACCATCATACCCTCAGCTGTTCCATCAGTCTTAGTTACAGTCATTGAATGTGCACTATCTTCACCTTCTTTATAAACTACTTTATCACCGACTTCAGAACATTCAACAGTTTGTTCAGTATATCCATCTCCTTTAACTAATGAAGATACTTGGTCATTATTCAGCCAATATTTACCGTCAGTAAATGTAGTTCCGTGACAATTTGTATCAAAACCAGCATCCATACTGTTATTTTTAAAAACTTCAATTGGAGTGCCATCGTCTGCAAAAACATACCCTTTTTCCATAACAGCACTACTTCCTGAAGGATGATTCGCTGTTATTTGTTCACCTTTAGTAACATAAACAATATTACCATCTTTATCCCTTTGAATTGGGTCAACTCTATTTTCAGGTGCCATTCCATCAGGGTCAGTAAAACGCAAAGGATTATTAAAACAATAGTTGTACGGTGAAAACCTTCTCATTTTCTCCGCAAGCGGGTCAACATTCATCCATCTACCTAAAGCCGCATCATAATTTCTTGCACCGTAATCGTACATGTTAAGCCCTAACTCCTCTTGTAATTCTTTACCGTTGTATTTATAATTGTAACTTACGTTAGCAACCGCAGGTAATGGCACTAATGCTACACCTGTACCCGGATAATGGTTAAAATCTAAATGGTCAACATTATAATTTTGATGCTTCATCCCAAACGGGTAGTAATGATTTTCCTCTAGTATCTTAAGAACGTTATTTTGTTGTGGGTCTTTTGCAAAACTTACGCGTACATTGCCTAAATGGTCGGTGTAGTTAAACACATAATTAAACGCACCCAATCCATTTAACTGTAATGGTTTTGTATAATGCACATACCCCTCTGCATGTGGAAAAAACTGTAAAGTAGCATTCTTGTATTGAAAACCACTTAAATAGTCTGTCGTGATATTGGTGTTGCTTACAATGTCTTTAACAAACTTTTGCAGTTTTTGTCCAGCCGCATTGTAAAGATAAGAAATTAATCCATTAGTTGTACCTTCAAAAACAATATTTGTGGGCAATTTTTGCTATCACTAAATCTGCAACACGAGGTGTCATTTTTTTCCATTTTATTTGATTTAAGCCATTAAATAACCTAAAAAGGAGCACAATATTGTACTCCTTTTAAAGGTTTAATTTAAAATTGTTATTGATTTTCAGATCATTAGTTCATAAAAAAGTAAGTATCACTAAATCTGAAACATTACCCAACTAAAAAATATTATATTTCTAGCTACTGTTTTAGTGTTATGTTAAGTTTGTGAGTTAGACAATTTGCTAATTTGGGACGTTACTTTAATATTTTTTTATCTTATTTCTTTACCAAAGTAATATCTATAAAGATTCCAATATTGATTAATTTTTGAATCAGGATAACCTGTGTAATAAGATGTGAAATTAGTAACTTCTTTTGTTTTAAAATCAGTGACTTTCATTTTTTTGACTAATTTATCATTGACTTCACTAATTTCAATTTCATTAATTTGAAAAATATTTTTATTATCTTTTAATTTATCAAATGTAATATCTGGAGAAGGACTAATATCATACTTATAAAACTCTACTTCTCTTATTAATTTTTTACTAAAATTAATTTCTGATATTCTACAAAAATCTGGTTTATTATTATCATAAGTTAAATGAAATTTCATCCCAATACCATTTTTTAAATAAAAAGTTTCTTTTACTTTTATGTTAGGGTCATCCTCATTATATTCCTGATAATTTATATAATAATCTTCATTTTTTGAAAAAACATTATTAAAATTAACATTTGAATTTTCAAAAAAATTTACGGATAAAGTAATTTTATCTTTTCCATTAACCACATTTATTACTCCGTCTTTTACTTTACTATCTACAGCATCTCTACCTTGATAATTTATAAAATCAAAATCTTTAAAACGCATAGTTTTTTGTACAAAAATATTATTATTTTTCACACAAGAAAAACAAGAAAGTAAAAGGAAATATTTAAATAATTTCATAATTTTTAATTGTAAGAATTAGTAACCCCATTTCCGTCTGTTCCGGAATTTAAAATTAAATTTTTTATAACTGTAGGAGCACTATTAGCGGGACTAGCTTTTAGCCATTCTCCTCTAAGCTTTACAGCATTGTCATTATTTTTATTAGACCACCATGCGTCAAATGCATTTGTTTTTAAAGTTATTCCAAATACACCAGATGGACTCCAACTTCTATTTGCATAAACAGTAGCACCCCATAAATTTGATAAACCTTGAACAAATTTACTAGATAAATCTAAATCTTTTCCACCTCCTAAATGACAAGCTAACAAATATACTGATGTACCTTGAAAATACTTATTTAATACAGAAGTATTTTTATAATTAAACGAATTGACAGCATCATATCCAATCTTAAATTGAGGTGTGTCATATCGTCCATGACTATCAATTATAAATGAGTTAAAACCAAATCCTTCACTTGAAATTTTTTCTAAAGAATCAGCTAAATCATTCCAACCAGAAGTATTAGAATTTGTATCAAAACTCTTTGACGGTAAGTCAATTGTTCTCAATGTTGAATACCCAAACAATTCAGTTAATATCTTTTCGGTTTTAACAACTTCTTTTTTAGAATTATCAAGAGCATCACCTTTTTTACCTTTCCCAGCAACAAATATATCTAACTTTTTACTATTCCTTTTACCACTATTATGTCTATTAAAACTAGACATAAAAGCTGCTATTTCCCCAGAATCACTAGTACTCCACCCACCTGCAATTTCTTCCCATAAACCTGTAGGGTCACTAAATAATGTTGGTGAATTAAAGCCAAAACGATATGGTGATAAACTATGTGCTTGTTCTGCCATAGGGTCAATAACAACAAACCTTCCAATAGCCATATCATAATTACGGAAATCCATTGCTGTCCAGTTAAGCCCCAGCTCCTCTTGCAGCTCTTTACCGTTATACTTATACTTATACGTAGGCGGTATTGTATTAATAGGCTTCAGTTTAAACACTTCAGCTTCTTTTATATATGCCAACCTATCGCTATTGTAATTCGTGTGTTTTAACCCAAATGGATAGTAATGATTCTCCTCTAGTATCTTAAGAACGTTGGTTGCAGGGTCCTTGCCATAACTTACTCTAATGTTACCCAAATGGTCTGTGTAGTTAAACACATAACTATAAATACCTGAGCCTCTTCCCGCTGGTGGGGTATATTTTACATAGCCCTCCGCATGTGGAAAAAACTCTAAATTTGTATTTAAGTATTGGTAACCATTTACATAATCTGTTATAGCATTTGTGGTGGCATCAACTACTTTTTTTTGTAGTTTTTGACCAGCCGCATTGTAAAGATAAGAAATGTTTCCATTAGTTGTACCTTCAAAAACAATATTTGTGGGTAAATTTAAATGATTGTATACAATACTAGTTATACTTTTATTTGCATCAGCTATCATGTTGCCGTTTGCGTCATAGCTGTAATCATCTGTTTGGTCGTTTACTCCATCACAATCGCCTGTGTTTATATCTGAGGTTTCATTAAACCCTTGTGGGCTATTGCTTAAATCAAGAACCTTTACCAATAAATTAGAATTATTAGCATCGTAAGTGTATTTCAAATCATCAATTAAATTTGCACTTACCATACCATCTGAATCTAAATCACCATATCTAGTTAATGTTTGAATATTGCCATTCTTGTCATAACTCATGCGCTCTGCATAATTGTTGGGTGTAGAAGTAAGACCTGGTTTGCTATAATCTGCGTTTAATAATCTGTTTAAATCATCATAGCTGTAAGCGTATTTACGCTTTACATTATCGGCACTTGTTTTCCATAAGGTTTCTGTGATGTTGCCATTAAACAAGCCTGTACTTTCATCTTCCTTTTGGTCGTAATTTATTTTAAATGAAAACAAATCATTGCCCATGTTATTTACATCATTAATTGTCTTTAACCAGCCCCTAATGTTATATGAGTAATCTACCTTTTGCAAAGGTTGGGCTCCTGTTAGGTCTGTACCGCCAATGTTTTTGCTTAGCAACTGCCCTAGTTCATCATACGTGTTCTGCGTAAGCAACTGTTCGGGGTCTGCATTGATTTGATGTACGTGTTTGGTTATTCTATCTTGTGGGGAATACTCAAACCTATCTTTAGTAACTAATTCCGTTGAAGTTGCATAATATTTATGTTTGGTAACCGTATATAAGGTTTTACCTGCCCAATCTAGTTTGGTATCTACTTGGGTGTAGCCTCCTAAAAAGTTTTTGGTGTAGGCTCTCACGGGTCTATATCTGGTATCGTATAGCGTGTAGCTGGTTTCGTTTGTTGTAGTGCTTACATTGTCTAGCACACGTACCCAAGCTCCTGTTGCTAGTCCTTTTAGGTTTGTACTTTGTATGCTTTGCTCTTCTACTAGCGAAGGGATAGTAGGTGCATTTGGATAATCGTAGTTATCATAATACGTTACGGTAAGTAATTTAAAGTCTGTTGGAAAAACCGTGTTGGTGTATTTCGTGGCTACAGCATCAATGGTAACTGTAGCTGTTGCTTTGCTCTCTGATAAATTTGTATTAGCGTCTAGAGCTGTTTGCAAGTTGTTTCTGTCTTGGCTTGTAGCCACAGCCGTGCCGTTGTACCAGCCTGTATATACAGGTCTGTTAAAAACATCATATTTTGTAAGCATCCATCCTTTATCCGTATCGCCTCCTCCCCATGGGTTATAAGCTGGTCCTGTGGCAACTACGCGGTCTAGTTTATCATATACGATATACTCCCATTGCTTACCTGGTAGTTTCTTTTCTACTAAACGGTTTCTGTAGTCATATTTGTACTGGTAACATAGATTATCTAGTATCGTTTGGTCAATTGTACCACTAACTGCTGGGGGAATAACATAGGTTAAATTGCCATAGACATCATAGACATAATACGTTTCATGTGGGTCGTTATTGTTATAAGTACGTTTTAAAACTACCCTCCCCTCTTTGTCTTTGTATTCCTCTGTGCGTCCTACGTTACTTGTTTCTCCTGGTGAATTCTCATCATACGTGATGGTCTTGTATAGTTGGTTTGCCTCATAAAAATTATAATCTGTAAATGAAATAGCATACAATTTAGTATCTTGATTCCACTCTGTCTTTGCAAACAAACGTCTAACATCATTTTCTAAATTAGTTTGGTAAGCAAATTTTATCTCTCTACCACTTCCCATAGCCCAAGGGTTTCCTGGCGCTGCTTGTTTAAAAACTCTACTCAGCGGAGAGGCCTCTAACAGTTTCTCTGCATAGGGGTTTTGGGTGCCTCCGTTGTAGCTAGTATAAAAACTATACACAGCTGTAGCGGCACTGCCATTGTAATTTAAACTGGTGTTTTGACTCGCATAGGGTAAAAATTCTTTGGTTTGTCTTCCATAAACATCATACTCCATATGGGTCACAATATCTTTTCCTGTATTTGACTGCCCATGCGCTACTTGTTGGATGGGTCTGCCTAGACCATCAAAATACGTTACTTGGGTTGTTGCTTGAGATACAGATGGTGTAGCAATAGCCGAAACTGTTGGCTGTTTGTATGTCTTGGTTTTTACCCAGTTCTGGTCTGGGCTTTGTGAGAAAACTAATAAAGGAAATAATACAAAAACTAAAAGCTTATAGGTATGAATAGGAGATGTACATATACATAATAATTCTCTTGAAAATAATAACTTCATAATTTAAAATTTGGGGAAAATTATGAAATCTTTAATCTGTAGGATTGAGTAAAATTACGCAATTTTTATATACACTAATCAATAAAACTCTTTCTAGATAATTAACAAATAAACTGTTGTTTCTTGTTACCAGTAAATCCATTTTTTATAACATGATTTGAATTACAGCTTGGGCAATTTTTGCTATCACTAAATCTGAAACACGAGGTGTGATTTTTTCCATTTTATTTGATTTAAGCCATTATATAACCTAAAAAGGAGCACAATATTGTACTCCTTTTAAAGGTTTAATTTAAAATTGTTATTGATTTTCAGATCATTAGTTCGTAAAAAAGTAGGTATCACTAAATCTGAAACACTACCGATACACAACCTTTTAGTTATAAAAAATAAAACCACCTCAGTTACGAAGTGGTTTTGATTTGTTTACTATATACATATAGATTTTATATATAAATTTAACAAATAACCTCATTAAAAAAATATTGTTTTAAATAGAATAAGAATAGAGAACATATATTAGACAACCTAATAAAATCATTTCTCACTACCATCATAATTATAATCATTCTCAGTCCAACCAATTAAAACTTCTTCCATCCAATCAAGAAAATCAGAATTACAAGTTTCAACTTCATTTAATTGATAATCTACATCCCATTGCCAAAATACAATTGGGCATGAATCATTACCTTCTTTTTTTGACAAATCTAAACAATAATGATTCCCCATACCATCAGGAGAGAAAGGAAAATATTCTAATGGCATTGGGTTATTAACTTCAAAATGTTCAAATTGATAAACTTTATCTAAAGAGGACTTTCCAAAATCCATACCTAAACCAAGTATTTCAACACCACATAAAAAAATTCCATTATGTTTTTTTAACAAATAAACAAAATCATTTGGTAAATTTATCGAAATATTCGACTGTAATATTTCCAATCTATCATCTGCAATAGCTTTACCTAACTGTAAGATATTAGGGGAAAATTTATATAGTCTTTCTAAAATATTATCAACTTTATTCATAAATATTTAATTATCAGGATATTCTTTCTTCCAATATCTTTCTCTTTGTCTATTAAATTTCGCTCTTTCTTCTTTTGTTAATGGTTTTTGACCAGCTGGATGATTTTTTCTATAATTTCCTTTGCCCCTATGATCTTCTGGATGCATCTCTCTAAAAGGCCCATTTGCATTTTGACCTTCATGATGTATTTCAACTGGCATTCCGTCTTTTTTAAATGTTGGTGCACGACCAGGTGTTGCAGGAGGATTTAACGAATCTCTATCAACCTTATTTTCTTCAGGTATATGAATATCATCATCATTAACATTAGCACTAGTATCATTATTAGCATCACCATTCATCATGTTTCGCATACCATTCAGCACTTCATCACCATAAGTAAGTACAGCTACAGCAGTTACCGCTGTCATCAAAAGCTCTCCAAAAGGTGTTGGTTCAACGAGTGATACAGTCCAACACGTTGCTAGTGCGGCAGAAGCAGTAGAAGTTGATGAATTATTCTCAATAGATGCTGGCGAAACAACTACGTCATCAATGATATTATCAACACCTTTAGTTAAGGAAATCCATTCACCTGTTGCTCTTATCCAAGTACCATTTGAATCAGTCCAAATCATTTTATTCAAAGCACTCGTGCCATTCAAGTTTGAAGGTGGATCTGCTGCTGACATACCATCAGGGTCAATGTAACGTAATGGATTATTATAACAATAAGTAAAAGTACTCCATCTTCTTGAGGTTTCCGCTAGTGGGTCAATATTCATCCATCTACCTAACGCCGCATCATAATTCCTTGCACCATAGTCGTACATGTTAAGCCCCAGCTCATCTTGCAGCTCTTTACCGTTGTATTTATACTTGTACGTAGGCGGTATTGTATTGATAGGCTTCAATTTAAATACCTCGGCTTCTTTTATATATGCTAACCTATCGCTGTTGTAATTCTTGTGCTTTAACCCAAATGGGTAGTAATGATTCTCCTCTAGTATCTTAAGAACGTTGGTTGCAGGGTCTTTGCCATAACTTACTCTAATGTTACCCAAATGGTCTGTGTAGTTAAACACATAACTGTAAATACCTAAACCTCTTCCCGTTGGTGGTGTATATTTTACATACCCTTCTGCATGAACAAAAAACTCTAATTTTGTATTTAGGTATTGGTAACCATTTACATAATCCGTTACATCATTTGTGGTGGCATTAACTACTTTTTTTTGTAGTTTTTGACCTAATGCATTGTAAAGATAAGAAATTTCTCCATTAGTTGTACCTTCAAAAGTTATTTTTTTGGGTAAGTTTAAATGGTTGTATATAATACTGCTTATACCCTTATTCGCATCAGCTATCATGTTGCCGTTTGCGTCATAGCTGTAGTCGTCTGTTTGGTCGTTTACTCCATCACAATCGCCTGTGTTTATATCTGAGGTTTCATTAAACCCTTGTGGACTATTGCTTAAATCGATAACTTTGACTAATAAATTTGCATTATTAGCATCGTAAGTGTATTTCAAATCATCAATTAAATTTGCACTTACCATACCATCTGAATCTAAATCACCATATCTAGTTAATGTTTGAATATTGCCATTCTTGTCATAACTCATGCTCTCTGCATAATTGTTGGGTGTAGAAGTAAGACCTGGTTTGCTATAATCTGCGTTTAATAATCTGTTTAAATCATCATAGCTGTAGGCGTATTTACGCTTTACATTATCGGCACTTGTCTTCCATAAAGTTTCTGTGATGTTGCCATTAAACAAGCCTGCGCTTTCATCTTCCTTTTGGTCGTAATTTATTTTAAATGAAAACAAATCATTGCCCATGTTATTTACATCATTAATTGTCTTTAACCAGCCCCTAATGTTATATGAGTAATCTACCTTTTGCAAAGGCTGTACTCCTGTTAGGTCTGTACCGCCTATGTTTTTGCTTAGCAACTGCCCTAGTTCATCATACGTGTTCAGCGTAAGTAACTGTTCAGGGTCTGCATTGATTTGATGTACGTGTTTGGTTATTCTATCTTGTGGGGAATACTCAAACCTATCTCTAGTAACTAATTCGGTAGAGGTAGCATAATATTTATGTTTGGTAAGTGTATATAAGGTTTTACCTGCCCAATCTAGTTTGGTATCTACTTGGGTGTAGCCTCCTAAAAAGTTTTTGGTGTAGGCTCTCACGGGTCTATATCTGGTATCGTATAGCGTGTAGCTGGTTTCGTTTGTTGTAGTGCTTACATTGTCTAGCACACGTACCCACGTACCTGTTGCTAGTCCTTTTAGGTTTGTACCTTGTATGCTTTGTTCTTCTACTTGTGAAGGGATAGTAGGTGCATTTGGATAATCGTAGTTGTCATAATACGTTACGGAAAGTAATTTAAAGTCTGTTGGAAAAACCGTGTTGGTGTATTTCGTGGCTACAGCATCAATGGTAACTGTAGCTGTTGCTTTGCTCTCTGATAAATTTGTATTAGCGTCTAGAGCTGTTTGCAAGTTGTTTCTGTCTTGGCTTGTAGCCACAGCCGTGCCGTTGTACCAGCCTGTATATACAGGTCTGTTAAAAACATCATATTTTGTAAGCATCCATCCTTTATCCGTATCGCCTCCTCCCCATGGGTTATAAGCTGGTCCTGTGGCAACTACGCGGTCTAGTTTATCATATACGATATACTCCCATTGCTTACCTGGTAGTTTCTTTTCTACTAAACGGTTTCTGTAGTCATATTTGTACTGGTAACATAGATTATCTAGTATCGTTTGGTCAATTGTACCACTAACTGCTGGGGGAATAACATAGGTTAAATTGCCATAGACATCATAGACATAATACGTTTCATGTGGGTCGTTATTGTTATAAGTACGTTTTAAAACTACCCTCCCCTCTTTGTCTTTGTATTCCTCTGTGCGTCCTACGTTACTTGTTTCTCCTGGTGAATTCTCATCATACGTGATGGTCTTGTATAGTTGGTTTGCCTCATAAAAATTATAATCTGTAAATGAAATAGCATACAATTTAGTATCTTGATTCCACTCTGTCTTTGCAAACAAACGTCTAACATCATTTTCTAAATTAGTTTGGTAAGCAAATTTTATCTCTCTACCACTTCCCATAGCCCAAGGGTTTCCAGGTGCTGCTTGTTTAAAAACTCTACTCAGCGGAGAGGCCTCTAACAGTTTCTCTGCATAGGGGTTTTGGGTGCCTCCGTTATAGCTAGTATAAAAACTATACACAGCTGTAGCGGCACTGCCATTATAGTTTAAACTGGTGTTTTGACTCGCATAGGGTAAAAATTCTTTGGTTTGTCTTCCATAGGCATCATACTCCATATGGGTCACAATATCTTTTCCTGTATTTGACTGCCCATGTGCTACTTGTTGGATGGGTCTGCCTAGACCATCAAAATACGTTACTTGGGTGGACGCTTGAGATACAGATGGAGTTGCATAAGCAGTACCCGTAGGTTGCTTGTAAACCTTTGTTTTTACCCAGTTCTGGTCTGGGCTTTGTGCTAGTGCAACAATTGGGATACTCAATAGTATATATAGTATTTTCTTCATCTTGCTTTAGTTTTTGTAATGGTACTCATTTTCAGAAAGTATATTGCCCTCTTTGTCTTTGACAAATTGTAGTCTATTAAAACTATCATAATGATAGGTTTGTTTATCCCCTTTTGGGTCTGTGGCTGTACTAATTCCAATTAATGGTTTGTGGGTATAGGTTGAAACCATCGCATTTGGTAAAGCTGTACGTAAATTATTTAATGCTGTACTGAGTGCATTTTCATCTGTACCGTTAGAAAGCGTTTGTAAATTTGCTTCATATTGTTGCACTTGTGCATAGGTTGCGTTCTCAATTTTTGCAATGGGCAAGGATTTATTGTATCCATAAATCATAACTATGCTCGGGCTATTATTTTGACTAAATTCCAGTATGTTTCCTATATCATCATATTTATTAATAATAGCAATATTTTGAATATCATTTTGACCTTTTTGGATTAAGAAATTTACAGGCTTTATTTTATTGTTTGTAATTCCATTTTTTTCATAACTCTTATTAAATGTTTTAATATGTTGACCATTTTTTGTTGTTAATTCTTTTACTGTTTCACCCATTACATTATTAATAAACGAATATTCATACATATAAGGTTCAGATAAGTTTTCATGAGAGTATATATAAGTAGTAGATTCAGTAACTTCATCAGAATTAAATTTAGTCTCCATTTTTAGATACCTTCTTGGAGAATAGGAAAAAGTGGTTAAATTTTCAATCGGATTTCCATTTAAATATAAAACTTCTTTTACACTGCTTAGTTTTGAATCATATGCGTAAATAGGATAAGCCCCTAATAAATAACAACTAATAAAAGTTTGAGGATTAAAATAACAATAATAGTTACATTTATTAGAATCCCAAGACTGACTACCTGACCCAAATAAAAATTCAATCGGCATTGATTTAAGACCTAAGCTTTTTAATTTGATTCCATACTCAATATCAGATATATAAAAGTTGTACGTATAAAATGTCTCTTTTTGTAAAATATTTAAATTGTTTTTTACTGTCTCTTTTAAAATGTTTCCATTTTGATTATTAGTATTACTATCATACAATGATGGTAATGTAAAATTTTCCGAACAAAACCAAGGAATAAGTGGCTTGTTATAAAATTCTTTTTCTATTGCTCCATTATTAATACTGTCAACTATTTTTCTTGTTACTTTAGAATATCCAACATTATCCGAAAAATTAAATCCATCACTTGAAATAAAACTATCATTGCTTAATGCATTATAAGCAATTGAAAAAAGTTGAGAAGAACACCAATCCGGTGGATTACAATTTGTTGCATATGCATTTGGAACCCTTCCATATTTATATTGATTATTTGATCGAGTTAATCGTTTTGGCAATAAAGCTTTTCCTTCTTCATAAAACAATTGTTCTGTTATTAAATTACCTCTACCATCATTTAGAATTTTCTTTTTTAATCGCAATCCATTACCATATCGTAAAGTTTGGTCAAATACAATATCAAAAAAGAAATTAGTTGCACTGTTTAATTCATAATCAAACTCAACACTTCCACCAGATGGATAAATTACTTTTTTTAGAATATTTGCTTTGCAATATGAAATATCTGGATTCATATTATTTGAAGTTACAAAACCTAAATCATTAAATCCAGGATAAATATCTACCATATTAGGTAACAAAGAGGTATTTGTTAATTTTCCATTTGCATACCCCCAATAATCTCTAGCAAAAGAATTTTTTTCTGGTAATAGATTTTGTTCATATTCAAACACATAATCTTTTTCTTCATAAGTATTTACTGAAGTTAATTGTAATCGAGTTTTTAGATGTGCTTCATTGAATAAAGTCCAATAGAAAACAATATTATATTTACTGTTCACTGGATTATTAGCACTAAGAAAATAATCATAATTAAATTTAATCTGTTTTACAAGCGTGTTATTTAGGTCTTTAACATAAATGTTATCTAATTTAAAAAAATTATTATCACTTCTTGTACTTGTATTAAATTCAATCTTACCTGAATCAAAAATAATGTTCGAAATAACTTTATGTCCTTTTGTAATGTTTAATGATTTAGCAGTATTTGTTACGATTCCATTTGAAGTAAGAATTAAATTATCTAAATCCATATTGAAAAAAGAATTGCCATTAACTGATAAATAATTTAAAATACTATAGTAAAAAGGAGTAAAACCTTGGTCGAAATTCATTCCTGTATTTTTATTTTGTCTTTGGGCTATTTGAGTGATATGATTAATATCTCCTTTATTATCATAATTTAATGTAATTAACTGATTATTATAATTTTGAATTTTAGTTAAAAACCAATTTCTATTAGTTATGAATTGTGTTCCTGTACCATCAATATTAAACACTTCCTCTTTCTCTTCAAAAAAATATAAATTACCTTTATCATCTGTAATTTTTATACCCATTGCTGTTTTTTCTGCTTTATACGTTAAATTATTTAAAATTTTAAATTTTACAATACCCAATACATCATTTGGAGAATATAAATCAGTAACTGTTGTCATTTTTAGTTGCTGACCAGGAAGATTTACAATAAAATAATCCGGTTCTGAATCATATACATAGTTAACAATATCTTCTTTTCTTTGTGAAACACCATTATAAAACGATAGCTCATAAAATGATTTTTTAACTCCATTTTGTATTTCAGGTGCTATAATTGGAGAAGTTATTGAACCATTAGTATAATTAGATACATCTACTGAATATTGATTTATATTTTGCTGATCTGAAACAAATGGTGTATATGTTTTAAAATAATCAGGTCTTATAAATCTCCTTTCAACACTTAAATCATCAAAATCATTAACCATTTGAACTATAGTAGGCAGCGTTAAATTCCATCCAAGTCCAACCCAACTAGCTTCTTCTGTAACTTTTATACCGTTTGAACTTGTGTATTTTAAAGTGATTGGAATTTCAATATCATTGTTTTTTAAATTATATAATTCAATTTCATAATGATTTGAACCTGTATATTCATCAATCTTTACCTCTCCTTGCTTAAGAAAATTGTATGTGTTTGGAGTTAACGGTGCTTTAGGAAAATTTGATAAGTATTTCTGATAACTTTCTTGGTTTTGTGAAAAACAAGAAAAAATAATTATTTGAAAAATAAAAATATAATACTTCCTCATAACTTAATCTTTTATAATTTTTACTGAATGTTTCTCTATGTTGGTATGTACTTCTACAATGTAGATGCCTGATGGATAATTAGTAAGCTCTACGGGTAAGGTTCTGCTACCTGAAAGGGTAAATTGTTGCAATAATCTACCGTTAATGTCAAATAACGACGCTGTACCTTCTTGATATTCATAGCCTATTAATACGTTTGTAAACGTAATTGCAGGATTTGGTGCTGCTTCTAGTGGCAATTTAATTTTTTCAGGTTTCTGTTTGTCTTTTACTTTTACAATCCAAAAATCTGCACCACCAATACTACTTTGTTTATCTCTTGATGTAGCGCCATTTGATGTACCTGCTAATAAATACC
The DNA here is from genome assembly GCF_031326205.1 of Flavobacterium sp. 20NA77.7. NCBI lineage: Bacteria > Pseudomonadati > Bacteroidota > Flavobacteriia > Flavobacteriales > Flavobacteriaceae > Flavobacterium > Flavobacterium nakdongense. Next base: position 1,192,572 of record NZ_CP133721.1, read on the forward strand.
CTCCATCTCGTGTTTCAAACAACTTTCGTAATACTTCTTCTCCTTTACTTCCAATAGTTTGTGTCCAAAGTTCTTCTCCCTTTGCATTTATTTTTAAAGCGATATAATCGTTAATGCCTTCCTTGTCTGCTTTTTTAATTTTTGTTGTGGTTGGCTCGTTTTGTTCCGACTGGGCATAACCACCAATCAAATAAGAACCGTCTTTGTTTTCTACTATTGACGTTAAAACATCTTTACTGCCATAATCATAGGTTTCTTGCCATTCTAGGTTTTTATCTTTGTCAAATTTTAATAACCAAAAATCACTGCCGTTTTTACTCGATTTTGTTTTACTACTTGATGTGCCTGAATTAGAATTACCTCCTACCATAAAGCCACCATCAGCTGTCAGTTGTAGAGCAAATAAATTATCATCCGCTTCTGCTCCAAGGGTTTGTTGCCAAAGTAATTGTCCTTGACTATTTAATTCTACCAGCCAAAAATCACCCAATCCATAGGCATCTTGTGTTTTATCTCCTGACTGAGGAGAATTAGAATAGCCTCCAGCTAAAATATTTCCGTTAGCTAATACCACTATATCTTTTAATTCATCTACATAACTTCCTCCCAATGTTTTTTGCCATTCAATTTTTCCATCACTTTTTAATTTAACAATCCAAAAATCTAAATTGCCTCGTGTATCTTCAGATTTGCCAAAAACATCAAGCAGACCCATATCATTTTTTTCTGTTTTGTATGAAGCTGATGTACCACCTATAACATAACCTCCATCTTTGGTTTGACAAATAGTCTGTAATTTCTCTTGACCACTACCGCCAATAGTTTGTTGCCATAGTTCATTCCCTTTGGCATCTAATTTTAGTATCCAAAAATCGTCATGTCCTTTGGCATCTGCTTTCTTATCAAATCCTTTGTTTGAATTAGACGTTCCTGCTAGTATGAAGCCTCCATCTGTGGTTAACTTCACACTGTACAGCATATCTACACCTGCACCGCCAAAACTTTTTTGCCAGTCGAGTTTGCCTTTTTCATTCATCTTCCAAAGCCAATAATCCAAATCGCCTTTGTTTATGGCTTCTTTATTACCCGTCTTCCCAGAAATAGAACTTCCAGCTAAAATAAAGCCATAGTCTGGGGTAGGTTGCGCATCTAACAGATACTCTGCATGTTTGCCTCCTAAGGATTTTTCCCAAAGGATTTCTTGAGCGAAGGAATTGACAAATAGCAAGAGACTTAAAATCAAAAATTTTGTTTGGTGTTTCATATATATGTAATGTATAATTAAGTTGGGCAATATAGGAGGTCTTATTTTTAAAACGTTGCGTAATTTTACTCAATTTGCAATAAAAATACATGTCCATTTTTAGACATAGTACACGTAAATTGATACAAGTATTCTAAAATTGCTATTATTTTAAAAATCGCAAAAGAGACCGTTTCAAACGTAGTATTTTATTTATATAAAAACAATACGCATTAAAATGTGTTAAATTATAATTTATTGATTTTCAATGATATAAAAAACATTTAGATTTAAGCTTTAGAAGAATTGAGTGAAGATTCTAACAAAATAAAGACTCAAAATTTTATACAATTTTTGTATTTAAAGACGATTAGAACGGTTAAATAAAATTATTCTATACTTAATCTTTTTTTAAGCATTTTTTTTAATAATGGAAGAAAAATGGAAGTATTTTGATGAAAAACATACAGAAATGTGTATAATGTATTTCAAATTAATTATACAATAAAATCAAGTAAACAAGGAAAATAGCAAAAAATAATTGCTTTTAATAGAAAATCTTTAGTTTTTTTTATTTTTACTCTTCAATAAAATTCTGAATAAATTTTAAAATTTGATTTGAAGTTAAATCAATATCGCCCACAGTCGTACCAAAAGCCTTTTTTCATTTTTTTTGAAGAAGGTTCTCGGTTCAAAAGTTCGAAGATAAATCTTCTATTTTCACAAAAAACCCTGTAAAATATTTATTTCACAGGGTTTTTAATTATTAATATTGATAATTTAAACAAGTAAAGACATTAATAATTCTTTTTTGTTTAAGTATTGGTACTCAAAACCTTTAGCTGTCATTTTTTCTTTAATTTTGTTAATGGTAATTGCCTCTTTGACTTCAACTCCTACTACTACGGGGCCTACTTCCCTATTATTTTTTTTAATGAATTGAAAATAAGTTATGTCGTCATGTTCTGTTAAAACATCATTGACAAACTCTTTTAATGCACCTGGTCGTTGCGGAAATTGAACAATAAAATAATGTTTTAATCCTTCATATAATAACGAGCGTTCTTTAATTTCTTCTGTTCGCTCTATATCATTATTACTTCCGCTAACAATACAAATTATATTTTTATCTATAATTTTTTCTCTATACAAATCTAAAGCGGCAATTGTTAATGCGCCAGCGGGTTCCACAACCAATGCTTCTTCATTATATAATTTTAAAATAGTTGTACATACTTTTCCTTCAGGTACTATTAAAATTTCATGAAGATAGTCTTTGCAAATTTCGAAATTTAATTTTCCCACTTGCTTTACTGCTGCTCCATCAACAAATCTATCAATTTTTTGGAGTTGAATGGGTTTCTTATTCTCAATAGCTGCTTTCATTGAGGGTGCACCTAGAGGTTCAACACCTATAATTTTAGTAATTGGACTTAAAACTTTAAAGACACTTATTATGCCTGCTACTAATCCACCACCGCCAATAGGAACAAATACATAGTCTATGGGATCTTTAAAAGAATCTAAAATTTCTAATGCAGTTGTACCTTGTCCAGCAATTACGTGTTCATCATCAAAGGGATGAATAAACAACATGCCGCTTGCCTGACAATCTACTAATGCGGCATTATACGCATCATCAAACGTATCTCCTTCCAAAACAATTTCTACAAAAGATTTTCCAAATAATTGTACTTGTTTAATCTTTTGCTTTGGTGTTGTTTTTGGCATAAAAATTTTTCCTTTTATACCTAATAATTGACAAGAATAGGCAACTCCCTGTGCATGGTTTCCGGCACTTGCACACACAATGCCTCGTTGTGAATCTTTTGCATGTAAAGATTGTATTTTATTAAACGCTCCTCGTATTTTATAGGATCTAACTACTTGTAAATCTTCACGTTTCAAAAAAACATTAGCTTTATATTCGCTTGATAAATTTACATTAAGCAATAAAGGGGTTGGCGAAATAACTTTTCTTAGATTTTCTTTTGCTTCTAACGTTTTATTAAATAAGTTCATTATTACAATTTTGGTCGCAATTTTCTAACTGCGGCACCTGCCTTCCAAAGCTCTGATTCTCTAATTTCAGCTAATTCTACATCTAATTTTTCTCTATAATCTGGGCTACTACCTTCTATAATTACTCTTGTTGCTTCTCTACCCGAAGCTACTTCTTCATATAATTGTTCGAAAATTGGCTTGGCTGCTTGCTTGAATTTACCTTTCCAATCCAAAGCTCCTCGTTGTGCGGTTACAGAAGTATTGGCAAACATCCAATCCATACCGTTCTCTGCAACTAGAGGCATTAAACTTTGCGTTAGTTCTTCAACTGTTTCATTAAAAGCTTCCGAAGGTGAATGCCCATTTGACCGAAGTACTTCATATTGCGCTTCAAACATCCCAGCTAATGCGCCCATTAATATGCCTCGTTCACCTGTTAAATCTGAATACACTTCTTTTCTAAAATCTGTTTCAAATAAATATCCCGAACCCACACCAATACCTAAAGCTATCGCTTTCTCATAGGCTCTACCTGTAGCATTTTGATACACAGCTATACTTGAATTGACACCTTCACCTTTTAAAAACAATCTTCTTAAAGAAGTACCCGATCCTTTTGGTGCAACTAAAATTACATCTACATCTGCGGGTGGTATAATATTTGTTTGCTCGTTAAATATTATTCCAAAACCATGAGAAAAATAAAGTGTTTTACCTGCTGTTAAGGATTTTTTGACTTGTTGCCAAGCATCAATTTGGCCTGCATCTGATAATAAATATTGAATAATTGTTGCATTATCACAAGCTTCTTCTATCTCAAATAAAGTTTCTCCTTCAATCCAACCATCAGCGATTGCTTTCTTCCAACTTTTTCCTCCTTTTCGCTGTCCAATTATTACATTGAAACCATTATCTCTCAAGTTTAACGATTGCCCTGGACCTTGTACACCATAACCGATAATTGCTATCGTTTCATATTTTAGGGTATCAATTGCTTTTTCTAAAGGAAATTCTTCTCTTGTAATAACGGTTTCTTGAACTCCGCCAAAATTTATCTTTGCCATTTTATATTAATTTACATTTGAAATATTTGTTGTTTTTGATCTAAATATTGATTTGTTATGGGTTGCCCTTTCGGATTATTATTTTCCATTTCTACTATCATTTTATGTATGCCATGGCTTTCTTTATTTATGGCCACTCGAGAACTTTTCACAAATTCAATTAAGCCATACTTAGTAAGTTTTTGTAATACGTTATGAATTTCTTCTTCTTGTCCCGTTACTTCAAAAACAGTGTAATCGTCTCTTATAACAATTGCTTTTGCTCCATATTCTCTTAACAAGCGTTCTACTTTTACTTCTTTCATAATAACGGGTGTAGAGACTTTATATAGCGCTATTTGTTGCCAAATTATTTCATCATTTGTATTACAAAACACTTTAAAAACATCAATAATTTTTTCTAACTGACAGACTAAGTTTTTTACTACCGAAGGAGTTTCTATAACAACTATTGTGAATCTATATATATTCTCTACCTCGCTTGGAGAAGTATTTAAACTCTCTAAACTAATTTTTCTCCTGGAGAACATAATGGCTATTTTATTAATTAAACCAATATGATTTTCTGTGTAAATTGTTAATGTAAATTCTTGTTTCATTATATATCTTTTTTACGTAAAACAATATCTGCAACTCCTTTACCTTGAGGAACCATTGGAAACACATTGTCTTCATGAATAACTGCTATTTCCAATAAGTAAGCTTCACTATGATTTAACATTTCTTGTAAGGCGGTTCGCAACTCTTTTCGTTCACTTATTTGTTTTCCTTTTATATTGTATCCTTTAGCTACTTGAACGAAATTTGGGCTTTGAATATCTGTAAAAGAATAGCGTTTTTCATGGAATAATTCTTGCCATTGACGAACCATTCCTAAAAAGCTATTGTTTAATATAATAATTTTCACATCAGGTTTAAACTGCATTATAGTACCTAATTCTTGAATGTTCATTTGTACACCTCCATCGCCTATTATGGCAATAACCATTCGTTCAGGTGCGCCATATTTTGCACCAATTGCAGCAGGTAAAGCAAATCCCATGGTACCTAACCCTCCACTAGTTATATTGCTCCTAGTTGTGGTTTGTTCTGCATAACGACAAGCAATCATTTGATGTTGACCTACATCACTCACTATAATGGCATTACCTTTAGTTAATTCATTTAAAACTTGAATTACTTCTCCCATTGTTATACCGCCCATTTGGGGAAATAATTCGTTATGTATAAGCGCATCATATTCAATACTTTTCTTTCTTTCAAACTCAGTTAACCAATCTTCATTATATAAATTTGACACTAAGTCTGTAAGCAAAGGCAATGACTCTTTACAATCTCCCCAAATTGCAATGGTAGAATCAACATTTTTATCAATTTCCGAAGGATCAATATCTAAATGAATAACTTTAGCTTGTTTAGCATATTTATCTAATCTTCCAGTAACTCTATCATCAAATCGCATACCTATAGCTATAAGAACATCACATTCATTTGTTAAATAATTAGGACCATAATTTCCATGCATACCTAACATTCCAACAGCTAACGGATGATTTGTGGGTATTGCTCCTTTCCCCATAATTGTCCATGCAGCAGGAATAATTGCTTTCTCAATAAAATCTTGCAACTCTTTTTCGGCATTACCTAAAATTACTCCTTGACCAAAAATTACAAATGGTTTTTTTGCTTTGTTTATAACAGAAATAGCCTGTTGTATTGCCTCTACCCTTATTTCTGGTTTGGGTTTATAGCTCCTTATGCACTTACAAAAATTATACCCTTGATAATCAAATAATTGTAACTGCGCATTTTTAGTAATATCTATTAGTACAGGCCCAGGTCTTCCACTTTTTGCAATATAAAAAGCCTTAGCTAAAACTTCTGGAATTTCAGTTGCATCTGTTACTTGATAATTCCATTTAGTTATAGGTGTGGTAATATTTATTATATCTGTTTCCTGAAATGCATCTGTTCCTAATAAATGAGCAAAAACCTGACCCGTAATACAAACTAACGGCGTGGAATCAATCATAGCATCCGCTAAACCCGTAACTAAATTTGTTGCGCCTGGACCGCTTGTAGCAAATACAACTCCAGTTTTTCCACTTACTCTAGCAAATCCTTGTGCAGCATGAATGGCGCCTTGTTCATGTCTTACTAAGATGTGATTAATTTCTTTTTTATAATCAAACAAGGCATCATAAATTGGCATAATAGCGCCTCCAGGATAACCAAATATAGTAGCACAACCTTCTTGCATTAGTGCATCAATAACCGCTTCACTACCCGAATATTGCCTTATTTCATTTGTAATTAACTTACTTCTTTTCTCTTTTGTCTCCATTTTTTAATTCTTCTATTCATCTGTAATACATCCTTTTGATGCATCCGTAACACATTTAGCATATTTTAGTAACACACCCTGATTAATATTCAAGACAGGTTGAATACGATTTTTTTTTCTTTTATCTAATTCCCTTTCAGAAACTAAAAGTTCAATCCTGTTTTTACTAATATCAATTTCAATACTATCATTATCTTCTACTAATGCAATTGTGCCACCATCAAATGCTTCAGGAGTGATATGACCCACTACAAAACCATGCGTTCCGCCACTAAATCTGCCGTCTGTTATTAAAGCAACAGACTTACCTAATCCTGCACCTATAATAGCTGAGGTAGGTTTTAACATTTCTGGCATTCCTGGACCGCCTTTAGGTCCCACATAACGGATTACTACAACATCACCCGATGTAATTTTTTTTGCTTCAATACCTCTTATTAATTCTTTTTCACCATTAAAAACTCTTGCAGGTCCTTTAAAAAAAACACCTTCTTTTCCAGTGATTTTGGCTACAGATCCTTTTTCTGCTAAGTTGCCATACAAAATTTGAATATGCCCAGAAGTCTTTATTGGTTCTTCTATCTGTTTAATGATATTTTGGGTTTCAAAATTTATTTCTTCAATGTTTTTTAAATTTTCAGCGAGTGTATTTCCTGTAACGGTTAGACAATCATCATGTAACAAACCTTTTCGTACTAAATATTTTAATACTGCAGGTAGTCCACCATGTTGATGTAAATTTTGCATTAAGTAATTTCCACCAGGCTTAAAATC